>NZ_JBEXMY010000005.1:519549-703830 GCF_040610805.1 Kribbella sp. NPDC003557 | reverse complement strand
CCGACGACCGCGGCGCAGGCAAGTACACCTGGCACCGGCCGACGACCGCGGCGCAGGCAAGTACACCTGGCACCGGCCGACGACCGCGGCGCAGGCAAGTACACCTGGCACCGGCCGACGACCGCGGCGCAGGCGGGTACGCGCAGCACTCGTACAGGCTGCGCTCGTACACCCAGCGGTTGCTGTCCGCATCAGGGAGGGCGGGATCCTTCACTGGCCGCCTGCAGCGTGGTTCGTTCTGTCGGCAGGACCAACGGGCGAGACAACCGCCCGCTGGCGGACGGATCCACCTCGCATGTTGTTTCTTGTAGGCCATCGGCACACCGGCGAGTTCGTGGGCGGCGTCTGTCTGCTGCCGCTCGTGGTGGCCGTAAACGGCCTGCCGCGGCAAGTGCGGACAGCGTCGCTCGACCCAGCCCTCGAGTTGCTCGGTCCGGCTCGTGGACGTCGGTGCCGACTGATGCGCTACATGTCCCGGAATACGGCCGGCTGACGGTCTGCCGCAGGTATGTCGGCGTCAGCGACCTGCAGGTGCAACCCGCGGCGGCGGGTGCCCAGAGACCCGCGGCCGGTCGACGAGAACCTGAGACACCTGCCGATCAAGCCGGTGACAGTCAGACAAACCTATGGCCGATCGGCGAAGCCGGCCGCGTCGGCGGACGGCCAGACGCTCTCCCTCGGTCTCCGGGGACCCGGAACACGCCAGGCAGCACAGTCGAACTTGCGGCTGACCACTGAAGCCAGCCACCACTCCAAATCCTTTGCTTCTTTGATCTTTCCTTCAAGCTCTTCCCCGAAGAGCTCTTACCTACTTCGCGTAGAGGGCCTCGACGTCTGTGCCGTACTTCTCCATCACGATGTGGCGGCGCAGCGACAGCTTCAGTGAGAGCTCGCCGGACTCCTGGGTCCAGTCGATCGGCAGGATCGAGAACTTCTTGATCGCCTCGGCGTGCGACACCGAGCCGTTGGCCTCGTCGACCGCCTTCTGCAGCTCGGCGATCAGGTCCGCGTCCTGGGTCAGCTCGGCCGGGTCGGTCGGCTTCCCGCGCTCGGTCGCCCACGGCACGATGGTCTCCGGGTCGATCGTGATCAGCGCCGCGATGAACGGCTTGCCGTCACCGACGACCATGCACTGGCTGACCAGCGGGTGCAGCCGGATCTGGTCCTCGAGCAGCGTCGGGGCGACGTTCTTGCCGCCGGCCGTCACCAGGATCTCCTTCTTCCGGCCGGTGATCCTGATGAACCCGTCGACGTCGAACTCACCCAGGTCACCGGTGTGGAACCAGCCGTCGGCGTCGATCGCGGCCGCGGTCGCCTCGTCGTTCTTCCAGTAGCCCTGCATCACCTGGCCGCCCTTGAACAGCAGCTCGCCGTCGTCCGCGACGGCGACGGTCACGCCGGGCAGCGGCCGGCCCACGGTGCCGATCCGGATGTCGTCGGGCAGGTTCACCGATACCGCGGCGGTGGTCTCGGTCAGGCCGTAGCCCTCCAGGACCGGTACGCCGATGCCGCGGAAGAAGTGGCCGAGCCGGTCGCCGAGCGGGGCGCCGCCGGACACGGCGTACTGCACCTGGCCGCCGAGCACCGCCCGCAGCTTGCCGAAGACGAGCCGGTCGAACAGCAGGTGCTTGGCCTTCAGGCCGAACGACGCGCCGCCCTTGTCCTGGGCCTGCGAGTACGCGATCGCGGTCTCCGCGGCGGCGTCGAAGATCTTCCCCTTGCCGTCGGCGTGCGCCTTCTGGCTGGCCGAGTTGAACACCTTCTCGAACACCCGCGGCACGCTCAGGATGAACGTCGGCCGGAACGCGCCCAGGTCGTCGACCAGGTTCTTCACGTCGGCGCTGTGCCCGACCTTGACCCGCTTCATCACGCAGCCGACCTGGATGATGCGGGCGAACACGTGCGCCAGCGGCAGGAACAGCAGCGTGCTCGCGCCGGAGGTGTCGAACAGGTTGTCGAGGATCTTCACCGCGGGGTTGAGCTCGTCCAGGAAGTTCGCGTGGCTGATCTTGCAGCCCTTGGGGCGGCCCGTCGTCCCGGACGTGTAGATCAGTGTGGCGAGATCGTCGGGCGTGACCGCGGAGCGGCGCTTGTCGAACTCGGCGTCGCTGACGTCCTGGCCGAGCGCGGTCAGCTGGTCGACGGCGCCGGCCTCGATCTGCCAGACCTCTTGCAGCGCCGGCGCCTCGGCCCGGGCGGACTCGACCACCGCGCCGTGGGTCGCGTTCTCGACGACGGCGACGACCGCCTCGGAGTCGGTCAGGATCCACTGGATCTGCGACGTCGACGAGGTTTCGTAGATCGGCACCGTGACCGCGCCGATGCTCCAGATCGCGTAGTCGACCAGGGTCCACTCGTACCGCGTCGGGCTGAGCAGGGCGACCCGCTCGCCGTGCTTCACGCCGGCCGCGATCAGGCCCTTCGCGACACTCGCCACCTGCCGCGCGAACTCGGCGGCGGTGACGTCGGTCCAGGTCGCGCCGGTGCGGCGACTGAACACGGCGGTGTCAGGATGGGAGGACGCGTTCGCCCACACCGGGTCGCTCAGGCTCCCGGTGGGCGGCTCTGTCACAGCAGGAACGGTGTACTCACGCATCCGCGTCTCCTCAGTCGGTCACGAATTGTCGACTTCCGGCGCACGCTACAGTCACCTACCCACAAGTAGCCACCTTTATGTGACCCACGGAACTAGGTTCTAGCCATGCCACAGCTCGACATCAGTTGCGACGACCTGGTCGTTGCTGATCCAGCCTACGTCGCCGAGCGGCTCGGTTCGGACACCCTCTGGCGCGAGTGGTGGCCGGACCTCACCCTGACGCCGTCCGAGCGGCGCGGCCCGGAAGGCGTCCGGTGGGCCGTCACCGGCGCCGCGACCGGTACGGCGGAGTGGTGGCTCGAGGCGGTCCGCGACGGCGTCGTCGTGCACTGGTACCTGCGGGTCGACCCCGCGAAACCGGTCCGCGGCCGCGCGGCCGAACGCTTGAAGGAGCGGTACGTCGCGGCGTACCGGCAGCGGCTGTGGGCGTTCAAGGACGAAGCCGAAGCGGGCCGCGCGGCGGGCGAACGCCGTCCCGGGGCCGATCCCGCGATAGTCTCCGGTCAGGACATCGGCGCCGGCACCACCCGGCCCGGCGGCCCCCCGCACCAGACCCGACCGGCGAAGAGGTGAATCGATGGCGGAACAGACCACCTCGACCATCCAGGTGAACGCGACCCCCAAAGAGATCATGGCGGTGATCGCGGACTTCGCGGCGTACCCGGAGTGGGCCGACTCGATGCGGGAGACCGAGGTGCTGTCCACCGACGAGGCCGGCCGGCCGAACAAGGTGCGGTTCAAGGTCGACGCCGGCGCGATCTCCGACGAGTACACGCTGGCCTACGTCTGGTCCCGCAACGAGGTGACCTGGACGCTGGTCGAGGCCAAGATGGTGAAGGGTATGGACGGCGCCTATGTCCTGAAGGACCTGGGCGCGGAGGGGACCGAGGTGACGTACCGGCTGGCTGTCGACGTGGCGATCCCGATGATCGGGATGCTCAAGCGCAAGGCCGAGAAGGTCATCATCGACACGGCCCTGAAGGGCTTGAAGAAGCGCGTCGAGTCGTAAGCCAGTGACTCGGGTTCTGCTGTATACGGGTAAGGGCGGCGTAGGCAAGACCACGTCCGCCGCGGGCACAGCCACGCTCGCGGCGCTGCGCGGGCTGCGCACGCTGGTGCTGTCGACGGACGCCGCGCACTCGCTGTCGGACGCGTTCGACAGCGAGGTCGGTCAGGAGCCGACCGAGATCGACGACCTGCTGTTCGTCCAGCAGATCGACGCGCAGCGCAAGTTCGAGCAGTCCTGGGGCGACATCCAGCGTTACCTGCGGTCGGTGCTGCACACGGTCGGGATGGATCCGATCGAGGCCGAGGAACTGACCGTGCTGCCGGGCGCCGCGGAGGTGCTCGCGCTGCTCGAGGTGCGCGACCACGTCCGGTCCGGCCGCTGGGACGTGATCGTCGTCGACTGCGCGCCGACCGCCGAGACGCTGCGGTTGCTGGCGCTGCCGGAGGCCCTGAACTGGTACCTCGAACGGATCTTCAACGCCGAGCGCAAGATGATGCGCACCTTCCGCCCGTTCCTGAACCGCGGCTCGAGCATCCCGATGCCGGACGACACCGTCTTCGACGCGCTGCGCCGGCTGCAGGCCGACCTGTCGGACATCCGCACGCTGCTGGCCGGCCCGGACGCCTCGGTGCGGCTGGTGCTGACGCCGGAGGCGGTCGTGGTCGCCGAGGCCCGGCGCTCGCTGACCCGCCTGTCGCTGTACGGGTACCGCGTGGACGGCGTCGTCGCCAACCGGGTGTTCCCGGCGGCCGGTGCCGACACGTGGCGCCGGCAGTGGGTCGCCGCACAGCGGGGCATCCTGGAGGAGGTCGCGGACTCGTTCCGGCCGTTGCCGATCTGGGAGTCGCCGTACCGGGTCTGTGAGCCGGTCGGTGTCGAGGAGCTGGCCGCGTTCGCCGTCGAGATGTACGGCGGGGACGACCCGTTCGCGCGGGCCACCGACGACACGTCGCTGTGGGTGGACCGGCACATCGACACCGACGGCCGGACGTACACGCTGACCATGCCGTTGCCGTTGGCATCCGCCGACGAGCTGGAGCTGGCCAGGCACGGCGACGAGCTGATCATCACCGTCGGGTCGTACCGGCGGGTGCTGCCGCTGCCGGCCGCCCTGGCGCGCGGCGTGGTCGCGGGCGCGCGCCTGGACGAGGGCCGGCTGCAGGTGCGGTTCTCGCCGCGGGAGACCGCGCGGCCGGTTGTTGCTTCGCCCGAGGTGCCAAGCGGATCCGGGCCGCTGGAGTCGGCGCAGGAGCTGGCCCAGGGGCTGACCGCCGAGTACCACGAGCAGCTGAGCCGGCACGAGGCCGCGCGGTGAGCAAAGAACCCGTCGGCTCCGTCGCGGAGGAGGCGGCGAAGCTGTTCGCCGTACTGCAGAACGCCGCCAAGGACGCGCCGCCTGCTGAGGAGAGCGCGGCCGAGCACGAGCACAAGCTGGGGCCGGACTGCGTGTGGTGCCCGGTCTGTCAGCTGATCCACCGGGTGCGGAACACCAGCCCGGAGACGATCGAGCAGCTGTCGACGGCCGCCGCGCACGTGCTGGGCTCGTTGAGATCTCTGCTGGAGGCCGCCTCGGACGCGGCCCGGCAGGCGCGGGAGGACGCAGCGTCGCGGTCCACCCCACCGGAGGAGGAACCGGCCCAAGAAGCGACCCGGTCCCGGGTGGACCGGATCGACGTGAGTGAGGACCCCGAACCATGGGACTGACGATCGGCATCGATGTCGGCGGCACGAAGATCGCCGCCGGCGTGGTCGACGAGACCGGCGCCATCATCGCGCGGACGCAACGCGACACCCCCGCCGACTCGACCGACGCGACCGCGGCGGCGATCTGTGACGCGGCCGCCGAGCTGATCGCGGCGAACGACGTGGCAGCCGTCGGGATCGGCGCGGCCGGGTTCGTCTCGTCGGACCGGTCGACGGTGCTGTTCGCGCCGAACCTGGCCTGGCGCGACGAGCCGCTCGGTGCCCGGGTCGCGGACCAGCTGAGGGTCCCGGTCGTGGTCGAGAACGACGCGAACGCGGCGGCCTGGGGCGAGTTCGCGTTCGGCGCCGCCCGGGACGTCGAGCACATGGTGTGCATCACGGTCGGCACCGGTATCGGCGGCGGTGTGGTGATCGACGGGGAGCTGCTGCGCGGCGCCCACGGCGTCGCGGCCGAGCTCGGCCACATGCGCGTCGTACCGGGCGGGCACCGGTGCGGCTGCGGTTCCCGCGGCTGCCTGGAGCAGTACGCCTCCGGCAAGGCGCTGGTGCGCGAGGGCAGGGCGCAGGCCGAGTCGGGCTCGCTGGCGGCGGTACAGATGCTGAGCGTCTGCGGGATCACCGACCCGGCCGAGCTGACCGGCCCGATGATCACCGACGCGGCGGTGCAGGGCGACCCGTGCGCGGTCGAGCTGCTCGACGACCTGGGCCGCTGGCTCGGCGAGGGCGTCGCGAGCCTGGCGACGATCTTCGACCCGACGCTGGTCGTGGTCGGCGGCGGGGTGAGCGCGGCGAAGGACCTGATCATGAAGTCCGCGGTGCAGGCGTTCGAGAAGGTGCTGCCCGCCAAGGCCAACCGCCCGCACGCGCCGTTCACGCTCGCCGAGCTGGGCAACGACGCCGGCCTGATCGGCGCCGCCGACCTGGCCCGGCAGCCCGCCGCGGTGCCGTCGGCGTCCCGATGATTGTCCTGACCTGGGATACTGGAGCCAAGGCACACCCAGGCCCGGCGGGGGTCGCGAGGAAGGTCGAACCTTGGCTCTGACACAGGCTTTGACGATCGGGATCGACATCGGCGGGACGAAAGTGGCTGCCGGCGTGGTCGACCCCGAGGGCAACATCCTGGACCGGTTGCGCCGCGACACGCCGACCAAGGACCCCAAGGAGACCGAGGACGCGATCGCCGAGATCGTCCACGACCTGGAGTCGCGGCACGACGTGATCGCGGTCGGCATCGGCGCCGCCGGGTTCGTCGACGGCACCCGGTCGTCGGTGCTGTTCGCGCCGCACCTCGCCTGGCGGCACGAGCCGCTGCGGGACGCGGTCGAGCGCCGGCTCGGCCTGCCGGTCGTGGTCGAGAACGACGCCAACGCGGCCGCCTGGTCGGAGTGGCGGTTCGGCGGCGGCCAGGGCGAGAGCCACCTGGTGTGCGTCACGCTCGGCACCGGTATCGGCGGCGCGATCCTGAACGACGGCGCCCTGCAGCGCGGGAAGTTCGGGATCGCGGGCGAGTTCGGGCACATGCAGGTCGTGCCGGGCGGCCACCGCTGCGAGTGCGGGAACCGCGGCTGCTGGGAGCAGTACGCGTCCGGCAACGCGCTCACCCGGGAGGCCCGTGAGCTGGCGGTGTCCGGCTCGCCGGTGGCGCACAACCTGCTGCGGGCGGCCGGCGGCGACCCGCTCAAGATCAACGGCCCGATGGTGACCGAGCTGGCCAAGGACGGCGACCCGGTCGCGGTCGAGCTGCTTGAGGAGGTCGGCCGCTGGCTCGGTGTCGGTCTCGCGAACCTGGCCGCCGCGCTCGACCCGGGCACGTTCGTCATCGGCGGCGGTGTGTCCGACGCGGGCGAGCTGCTGCTGGCGCCGGCGCGGGAGGCGTTCAAGCGGACGCTGACCGGTCGCGGGTTCCGCCCGGAGGCGCGGATCGTGCGCGCAGTGCTCGGTCCGGAAGCGGGTCTCGTCGGTGCGGCCGACCTGGCGCGTGAAGAGGCCACCTGGTTGCGCCGCGTCCGGGTGAAGACCACGGCCGTCACCGCCAAGACGGCCGCGGCGCGTGGACGCTCGACGCGCCTGGAGCGGGCGGCCCGCAAGTCAGCGGGACGCCGTACCGGGATGCGCGCCGCCGCCTCCGACCACGACCTCCACCACGCCGACCCTGACGCATGACCGACGGCTCCCTCCGGGTGCTGTCGTACAACGTGCACCGCTGGGGTGACGACCGTACGGCGCTGGCCCGGGTCGTGCGGGCGTGCGCCCCGGACGTGATGCTGGTCCAGGAGGCGCCGACCTGGTTCGGGACGCGGCGCAAACGGCGGGCGATGGCCGCGACGTTCGGCATGCGGTACGTCGCGGCCTCGGCCCGGAACGCGATCCTGATTGCTGACGGCATCGAGTTCGCCGAGCCGCTGCACTGGCGGATCTGGCGGCCGTTCGTCCGCCGCCGGCTGAACTTCATCGCCACGCAGCTCCCCGGCGGAGCCGCCGGCGGTTACGTTCTCGTCGGCACCACGCGGGTCGCTCTGGTCTGCTGCCACCTCGGCCTGCACATCCTTGGCCGCGGCCGCGAACTCGAGCAGATCCTGCGCCGCTGCCGGACCTTCGGCACGCCGTACCTGCTGGCCGGCGACCTCAACGAAGAGCCTGACGGCCCGGTCTGGAAACGCCTCGCCGAAGAGGGCCTCACCGACCTCGGCGCCGACGCCGGCCCCACCTTCAGCTCCACCAACCCCCACAAACGCATCGACGGCGCCCACCTGTCACCAACCCTCCAGGGCCGCACCCTCCCAACCCCCGCCACACCAGAGGACCTAGCCGCAGCCTCCGACCACCTCCCGATGCTGCTCGAACTCAGCTCCCGCGAGAGGCCTTGACGGTCGTTCGCCGGCGTGTGCACGTTGGGAGAGGTCCTGGCGTGCCAGGCGCCGGGGGAGGGGGACATCATGAACGGCTTCAGGCGGTGGATGGCAGTCGGCTCAGCGGGGGTGGCGCTGAGCTGTGTCGGTGCGACCGGAGCGCAGGCTGTGCCTGCCGTACCGGGAGGTCAGCCGTTTGAATTCTCGGCGCCGGCGGGGGAGTTCTGCGACTTCGCGCTGGCTGGTGCCGGCAAGAACGCTGCGCTCGTGCGGCCGGCGTCTCCGGGAGGCGATCTGATCGCGACCGGCCCTGTTGCTCTGACGGTGACGAACCTGGAGACCCATGCGTCGCGCAGCTACAACATCTCCGGACCGACGTTCGTCGACGCCGCGACCGGGCGACTGACTCTGACCGGCAACGCGCTGGTCGGGCAGCCGGCGAGCAACAACGCCGGGAGCACGTTCCTGGTGGTGACGGCGGGTCGCTGGGTCTTCACCCCGCAGAACACCGTCTACTCCAGCAGCGGCACCGTCGCGCACGACATCTGCGCCGAGTTGGGCTAGCCCTTCTTGCGGTTCAGGAAGGCGAGCATCGCTTCCTGGGCCGCGGGGGAGCCGAACAGGGAGGCGGACAGTTCGGCGAGGTCTTTGCCGCGGGCATCGATGTCGGCGAGCAGTTCGCGGTTGATGAGCTTCTTGGTCTCGCGCAGGCCCTGCGGGACGCCCTTCAGCAGCGACGTGAGCACGGTGTCGACGGCGCTGTCCAGGTCGGCGTCCGGCACGGTCAGCGTGAGCAGCCCGAGCCGCGCGGCCTCGAGCGCGTCGAAGCCGTTGCCGGTGAGGAACGTGTACGCCGCGGCGCGGTCCGTGAGCCGGGGGAGGACGGTCAGCGAGATCGTCGCCGCCGCGAGCCCCAGCCGTACTTCGGTCAGCGCGAACGTCGCGCTCTCCCCGGCCACGCTGATGTCCGCGGCCGCCACGATCCCGATCCCCCCGGCCCGCACCGGCCCGGCCACCCGCGCGACGACCGGCTTCGGGTTGGCGACGATCGCCCGCTGCACATCGACCATCCGCTGCGCCCCGACGCCCATCCCGACCGTCGTAGCCTCGGACAGATCCGCACCCGAGCAGAACACCTCCAGCGCCGACCGCACCACGATCACCCGCACGCCGTCGTCCGCCCCCGCCACCTCCAACCGCTCCAGCAACTCACCGGTCAACTGCTGCGACAGCGCGTTCTTGTTGTGCGGCGAATCCAACGTGATCGCCGCCACACCACCAGAGACGTCCAGGTGCACGAGTTCGGTCATTCCCACATCTAAGCCTATGGAGCAGGCGAGCTGTAACGGAGCACTGGTCGCGGCCGATAGTGGGGCTGCTCGACCATATGGCTGGGGACTAGGGGACGGTGCGGCATGGCTGTGAACTTGGCGCTGGCGGACGCCTACTTCGTCGACGCTGGTCAAGACCCGATGGGACGCACGTGGGTCGGCTGGGATCGATCCGAGAGCGACGAGGCCCTCTGGGCCGTCAATCGCGGCCGTTGGAGGCTTGACGAGCGAGCGCTGCTGCGGGAGCGGTTCGCGACGATCTCCTATCGCGGGGTCGTCCAGATCGTCGCTGAGCTGGAGGGCTACGAGTCCATGCTGGCGGATCCGAAACCCGGTCTGAAGAAGGCTCTGCTGGGCCGGGTACTCGCCCCCGGTGATCCCGTCAGAGACGCCCTGGTCGGCCGTTTGGTCGGCCGGCAACGCAACCCTGTGAGCTACATCGACACCTCCGACGTCGACAGCATCAGTGCCGCCGAGAGGGCGCGAACCTGGCCGGAGCGCGGCGATCACGCCTTCCTCGTGACGAACAATCCGGGCTTGTGGGCGTTGAACGACGATGAGTACGACGAGGACGTCCGCACCACCGCAGACGGCGGGTTCGTGCGTGGCCAGTGGTCCGTCGGTCCGAGAACGGGTGGAATCGAGCCTGGTGATCGCGTCTTCATGCTCCGCCAGGGCAGGGATCGGCGCGGGATCATCGCCAGCGGGACGTTCACCAGCCGGGTCTTCCAGGACGCTCACTGGGACGAGACCAGGTCGAACGACGCCAACTATGCGCTGATCGACTGGGACACACTGGTCGATCCGGAGGATGTTCTTCCGATCGAGCGACTGAAGGCCGAGCTCTCGGAGCAGCATTGGGAGCCGCAGGCGAGCGGGACCTCGATTCGCCAGGAGGTCCGGCGCCGGCTCGAACAGATCTGGGCGGGTCACCTCGGCCGACCGGTCTCACGACGTACCGCGCCCCGACAGGCCTGGCAGCTCGACCCGGTACGACGGAAGCAGGTCGAAGATGCCGCTCAGGACCGGCTCATGCGGCACTACCGTGACCTCGGCTGGCAGGTTCAGGACACCCGTCACGGCAATCCGTACGACGCCATCGCGGTCAGGGGCGCGGAGGTCAGGTATCTGGAGGCCAAGGGCACGGAGACCGTCGGACGAGCAGTCATCGTCACCCCGGGCGAAGTCGAGCACGCCCGCACTCACCCCGGGAAGTGTGTGCTGGGCGTCCTGTCCGACATCGAATTCACTGCCGCGGGCGAGCTGGTTCCGGGCAGCGGCATCTTCCGGATGTTCGACTGGTGCCCGGAAGCCACGGACCTGGTCGCTCGCTCGTACGACTACACCCTGAACGGGCATCCCCTGACGGATTGAGGACCTTACGGCCCCGAGGGGGAGGACCTGGGGCTGAGGGGGTCGGCGTGGCGGTGGGTGATTTTCCACTCGTTGTGTTCGAGGCGGAAGATCATCGTGGCGCGGAGTTCGTGCGGGACGGGGGTGGGCTGGGTGATGTGGTGGACGGTGCAGCGTTCGATCGCGACGGTGTACGCCGTGTCCGGGCCGACGTGTTTGTCGAGGTACTCGAAGTCGACCGTGCCGCCGGTGTCGCGGAACTGTGAGGAGGCCCATTCGTAGCGCGGGCCGATCTCGGACCAGCCGACCTCCTGGCCGCCGAACCCGCCGAAGATCGAGCTCTGCTCGCTGCGCGACACCAGCGGCAGCCACAACGACGGATCGCCGTTGACGAACGCGGTGTTGGCCTCCTCGAAGCGTCGCAGGAACGATTCGAAGTCCTGGTTCATGACACCAAGCCTCTACCGCGGCAGGGTCACTTGCCCGCCGCGTACGACTCGGACAGCTCGCGGGCCAGGTGCTCGATGAACAGGCCGACGTCGGTGACGATGCCGCGGGCCTGCGACGAACCGCGGTCGGCCAGCTTCGTCACCGTCGCAGGGTTGATGTCCACGCAGGTCAGCGGGATCGCCGCCGGCAGAATGTTGCCGGTAGCGACCGAGTGCAGCATGGTCGCGGCCATCAGGCAGTAGCCGACGTCCGTCAGTTCGGCGCGCATCGCCCGCTGGCCCTCGAGGACGTCGGTGTAGACGTCCGGCAGCGGCCCGTCGTCGCGCACCGACCCGACCAGGACGAACGTCTTCCCGGCGCGGACCAGCGCGTGCATGACACCCGACGTGAGCACCCCCTGCTCGACGGCCGCCGCGATCGACCCGGCCTTGCGGATCGTGTTGATCGCGCGGATGTGGTGCTCGTGCCCGTGCTCGACGCCCCGCCCGCGGGCCAGGTCCACCCCGAGCGACGTCCCGTACAGCGACGACTCGATGTCGTGGGTCGCGAGCGCGTTGCCGGCGAACAGTACGTCGACGTACCCGGCCTCGACGATCGCGACCATCGCCGGCGCCGCGCCGGTGTGCACGATGCCCGGGCCGCCGACCCAGAGCACCTTCTGCCCGTTCGCCTTCGCCTCGCGCATGCCGTCCGCGACCTGCTTCACCAGCACCCGCTGCGGCTTCTCCGACGACACGTCCGACTCCATGAAGCCGAATCCCTCGTCGGTGTTCACGACGATCGGGGGCACCACCCGGACACCCTGCGCGCTGGTGATGATCTTCATCCCGGCGCGGACGTCCGACATCGGGATGGTGCGCACCGTGTCGCCCTCCACCAGCAGCCCGCAGTCCATCTCGGGGTTGCGGACCTCCACCCAATGCCCGCCCAGCCGGACGTTGGTCGGCAGGTTCGTGGTCGAGTAGAACCCGTCCGGGAACACGCCGTCCTGGGTCACCTCGGTGATCTCCGGCGTGCCGGGGTCGACCAGGTTCGCGCCCTTGGTCTGGATCCGCATCAGCAGCCGCTGCAGCGACTCCTCGTCCTCGGCGCCGACCGTCATCCGGACCGTCGACGGGTCGTCCTTGTCGTAGCCGAGGTGGAACTTGTCCAGCGTGTACTCACCGCCGTACCCGCGGATGTCGTCGAGGACCCGGGACAGCAGCCCGGAGTCCATCAGGTGGCCGGTGATCTCGACGGTCTCGGTGACCTGCACGGGGCGCCCTCCCCAATTCGAATCGGATGTGTCGGATTGTCCGACGATCCGCACTCTAGCTCAGACGACCGCCCCGTCGTCGCCACCGTCCCCGGGCGGGAGCCGGTCCTTCATCCGGAACACCAGCGTCAGGAAGCCGCCGATGAACCCGGCCACCGCGAGCGTGGTGATCCGGCCGGTGCCGAAGTCGAGCAGCGCGGCCGCGATCAGCAGCAGCGGCCCGCCGAGCAGCCCCAGCCAGGCCAGCCGGCTGATCCAGTCCAGCCGCGGGCCGCGCGGCGGCTCCGGCGGGACGTAATGGTCGTGCGGGTCGTCGGCCTTCTTCGCCGGCGGCTCCTCCTCGTCCTCGTCCTCGGCCTTCTCCTCGATCGGGAGAGCGGCCGGTACGTCGATCAGCGGCTCGTACTTGTCGTCGACGTCCTCACTGACCGGCCAGCGCGGCACCGGGTCCTCGCCGCCGTCGTGCCCGGGCGCGGACGGCTTGCTGAACTGCTCCACCAGCGACTGCCACTCGGCGTCCTCGGTGCTCCGGTCGATCACCGGGCGGGCCCGGTCCACCGCCTCGGCGTCGACGAAGATCTCGTCGTACCCGACCGGGATCCGGGCCGGTGCCTCGTCGGCCTCCTCCGGCGTCCGGGCCTCGCTCTGGTTCTCGCAGTACGCCGCGATGCCGGCCGCCGCGAGCGCGTCCAGGACCGGCTCGGCGACCAGTGGGTCGATGCCCCCGAGTGACGTGTACGACGTTGCGGTCAGTCCGTTGTCACGCATCGCTGCTCACGCTCAGCCGGCTGATGAAGGCGGTCGAGTCCGCGAAGATCCGCGGTGCGTCGTTGTCCAGGGTTGCCACGTGATAGCTGTCCTCGAGCAGGGTCTCGGTCACGTCGCGGGACGAGATCGAGGACAACACGGTCCGCCCCGAGCTCGGCTCCACCACATGATCGACAGTACTGCGGAACAGCAGGACCGGCTGCGTGATCTTCGCCAGATCATTCCGGGTGACCGTCCACAGCTGTGACAGTGAGTGCAGCGCCCGGAGCGGCATCCGGTCGTAGGCGCCCTCCTCGACGCCGGGCTTCTTGATGTCGTTCGAGATGCCCGGGAACGACGGGACCAGCCGGGCGAGCACCGGCAGCAGCGCCAGCCGCTTGTCGTCGGTCCGCACCGACGGGTTGATCAGGACCAGACCGGAAACGTCGGCGCCGCGCTGCTCGGCGAGCCGCAGCACCAGACAGCCGCCCATCGACAGGCCGGCCAGGAACACCTGGTCGTGCTCCTTGCGCAGCCGGTCGAACTCGTTGTCGAGTACGGCGTACCAGTCCGGCCAGGAGGTCTTGTTCATCTCCTGCCAACTGGTCCCGTGACCGGGCAGCCGCGGAACCGCGACGCCGTACCCCTCGGCGGCCAGGTGCGCGGCGAACGGCCGCATGGACCGCGGCGAGCCGGTGAACCCATGGCTCAGGAGCACGCCGACGGCGGCGTTCTTCCCGGTGCCGGGACTGCGAAACTCCTCCGCGTGGGCTTGCACTGGCACGCTCGACTCCTCGCCGCTCACGGTCCTCACAACCGCGCCCCGAAGGCGCGTGACAATCGTCGCATCTGGGCTGCGTCCAGTCTGCATCCAGGTGACAACACGGTGAGCAACACCCGCATTCCTGGCGGTGACATTGCCTGAGAGGGAAGCTGGAACGTAGTGTCCGCACCGGAAGGTGGCGCGCCGGAGTTGTCGCGTGACCGCCACCGGCGTGCACTGGTGCCGGAAGTGGGTACGGTCCGACCATGGCTGGAAAGGCCGTGGCGGGTCCAGCGTGAGTGCTGTCGGGTGAGTGTGTCGGGCGAGTGACGGAGGTCGAGGCGGATGCTGTACCTGTTCCTCAGACGGTTCATAGTCGCACCACTGGTCAAGCTGCTCTTCCGTCCCAAAGTGAGCGGGCTGGAGCACGTGCCGACCGAGGGTCCGGCGCTCCTGGTCTCCAACCACCTCGCGTTCTGCGACTCGATCTTCCTGCCGGTGTCGGTGCCGCGGCAGATCGTCTTCCCGGCCAAGTCGGAGTACTTCACCGGCCCCGGCCTGAAGGGCAAGCTGGTCGCGACCTTCTTCCGGTCCGTGGGCCAGATCCCGATCGACCGCTCCGGCGGCCGCGCCTCGCTGGCGGCGCTGAACACCGGTCTCGGGATCCTCGAGAAGGGCGGCCTGTTCGGGATCTACCCCGAGGGCACCCGCTCGCCCGACGGCCGGCTGTACAAGGGCAAGACCGGCGTCGCCCGGATGGCGATCGTGGCCGGCGTCCCGGTGATCCCGGTCGCGATGATCGACACCGAGAAGCTGCAGCCGCCGGGCCGGATCTGGCCGAACTGGTTCTACCGCGAGAAGGGCCGGCTGCTGCCGCGGCTGGTGCGTCCCGGTGTGGCGTTCGGCACGCCGCTGGACTTCTCCCGGTACGAAGGCATGGAGCGGGACCGTTTCGTGCTGCGCTCGGTGACCGACGAGATCATGTACGCGCTGATGGACCTGTCCGGCCAGGAGTACGTCGACATGTACGCCGACAAGGCCAAGGAGCTGATCAAGGCCGGCGAGTCCGTCGACGAGCACATTCGCCTCGGCGACACGAAGGCCAGCTGAGCGCCTGCCCCGATGGACAGCGACCTGAACGTGCTCGGTGAGCCGCTCGAGGAATGTGGGACCGATCCCGTCACCGGGTTCTACCGCGACGGCTGCTGCACGAGCGGTCCCGAGGACCTCGGCAGCCACACAGTGTGTGCGGTGATGACCACGGAGTTCCTGACTCATCAGTCGTCGGTCGGCAACGACCTGGTCACACCCCGCCCGGAGTACAGCTTCACCGGGCTCCGGCCGGGCGACCGCTGGTGCGTCGTGGCGGCCCGCTGGCTCCAGGCGTACCACGACGGCGCGGCCGCTCCCGTCGTCCTGGCGTCCACGCATGCGCGGGCGCTGGAGACGATCCCGCTGTCGGTGCTGCGCGCGCACGCGGTCGACGTACCGCCGGACCCGCGCTCGCTGGCCTGAGACGTTCACGCTGCGTTCGGCCGGTTCGCCTAGAGTTGGCTCCATGCAATTCGCGACGTTGACGGCTGGGCAGGTTCCCGGGGTTCCCACGCTGGACGAGCTGCGCGGGCTGAAGCCGCTGCAGCAGCCGGAATGGCCGGATCGAGAGGTGCTGGAGCAGGTGATCGCCGAGCTCCGGACGCTGCCGCCGCTGGTGTTCGCCGGCGAGTGCGACGACCTGACCGCGAAGATCGGGGCGGTCGCCCGCGGTGAGGCGTTCATCCTCCAGGGCGGCGACTGCGCCGAGACGTTCGCGGGCGTGACCGCGGAGAACATCCGGGCCAAGCTGCGGGTGCTGCTGCAGATGTCCGTCGTCCTGCAGTACGCCGCCAGCGTCCCGGTCGTGAAGATCGGCCGGATCGCGGGGCAGTACGCGAAGCCGCGGTCGTCCGGCGAGGAGACCCGCGAGGGCGTGACGCTGCCGTCGTACCGTGGTGACGCCGTGAACGGCTTCGACTTCACCCCGGCGTCGCGGATCCCGGACCCCAACCGCCTGCGCGGCGTCTACAACGCGGCCGCCGCCACGCTGAACCTGACCCGCGCGTTCACCACCGGCGGGTACGCCGACCTGCACCAGGTGCACGCCTGGAACACCGACTTCGTGAAGTCGTCGCCGGTCGGTGTGCGCTACGAGCAGCTGGCGTCCGAGATCGAGCGCGCGCTCGCCTTCATGCGGGCCTGCGGCGCGACGTCCGACGAGTTCAAGACCGTCGACTTCTACGCGTCGCACGAGGCGCTGATCCTCGAGTACGAGCACGCCCTGACCCGGATCGACTCGCGCACCGAGCAGCCGTACGACGTGTCCGGCCACCTGCTCTGGGTGGGGGAGCGGACCCGGCAGCTGGACGGCGCGCACGTCGAGTTCCTCGCCTCGCTGTCGAACCCGCTCGGCGTGAAGATCGGCCCGACCACCACCCCGGAGTACATCCGGGCCCTGATCGACAAGCTGAACCCGAAGGGCGTCGAGGGCCGGCTCACCTTCATCACCCGGATGGGCGCAGGCAAGATCCGGTCGGCGCTGCCGCCGCTGCTGGAGGCCGTCCGCGACCACGGCTCGCCGATCGCGTGGGTGTGCGACCCGATGCACGGCAACACCTTCGAGACCCCGAACGGGTACAAGACCCGCAACTTCGACGACGTGATGGACGAGGTGCAGGGCTTCTTCGACGCGCACGAGCAGGTCGGGACCTGGCCGGGCGGCGTCCACATGGAGCTGACCGGCGACGACGTCACCGAATGTCTCGGCGGCGGCGAGGAACTGGTCGCGGAGGACCTCGTCAACCGGTACGAGACCGCCTGCGACCCGCGCCTGAACCGGCACCAGTCGCTCGAGCTCGCGTTCCTGGTCGCGGAGCGGTTGCGGGGCGCGCAGGCATGACCATCGATCTGCGGTCGGACACCGTCACACGTCCGTCGGCGGAGATGCTGGCCGCGATGACGTCGGCCCCGGTCGGCGACGACGTGTACGGCGAGGACCCGACCGTCAACGCGCTGGAGGAGCGGGTCGCCGGGCTGCTCGGGCACGAGGCCGGGCTGTTCACCGTCACGGGCTCGCTGGCGAACATGCTCGGCGTCCGGGCGCTGGTCCCGCGCGGCGGCGAGGTGCTGTGCGAGGCCAGTGCGCACATCGTCCGCGCCGAGCTCGGGTCGCACGCCGTGTCCGCCGGAGTCACCACGCGGACCTGGAGCGCTCCGTCCGGGCAGATCGACCTGGAGCAGATCCGGGCGTTGATCGCGCCCGACCTCGGCCCGTACTTCGTCGTCACGTCGGCGGTCTCGGTCGAGAACACGCACAACTTCGGCGGCGGCGCGATCCAGCACGGGTACGACGCCCTCGCCGACGAGCTGGACGCCGCCGGGCTGCCGCTGCACCTCGACGGCGCCCGGCTGTGGAACGCCGCGGTCGCCACCGGGCGTACCGTCGCGTCCTTCGCCTCCCGGGCCGCCGCCGCGAGCGTCTGCCTGTCGAAGGGCCTGGGCGCGCCGGTCGGCTCCGTGCTGGTCGGGTCGACCGAGCTGATCCACGAGGCGCGGATCTGGCGGAAGCGTCTCGGCGCGGGCTGGCGGCAGGCCGGCGTACTGGCCGCGGCCGGGCTGTACGCCGTCGAGCACAACGTCGAGCGCCTCGCAGAGGACCACGCGAACGCCCGCGCGATCGCCGCCCTGATCGCGGACGCCGCGCCCGGCTCGGTGAAGCCCGACCAGGTCGAGACCAACATCGTCGTGGTCGACCTCGCCGGCACCGGCCACACCGTGCCCGAGGTGGTGGCCGGCGCGCGCGAGGCCGGCGTACTCGTCGGCGGGGTCGGGGCGACGCAACTGCGGATCGTGACGCACCTCGACGCGTCGGCGGCCGACTGCCGGACGGCCGCGGAAACCCTGGCGGGACTGATCGGTTAGGGTTCTGCTGTCGGGGTCGCAGCGTTCGGGGAGAGCCGTGCGAGAGATCGTCGTGTTCAGCGGAAGTGCCCACATCGAGTTGGCGGAGCAGATCTGCAAGGATCTCGGCGTACCGCTTTCTCCGGTCGAGATCCATCGTTTCAGCAACGACTGCCTGCAGGTCCAACTGCAGACGAACTGCCGGCAACGCGACGTGTACATCGTGCAGCCGCTGGTGCCGCCGACGCAGGAGCACCTGATGGAGCTGCTGCTGATGATCGACGCCGCACGCGGCGCGTCGGCGCAGCAGATCACCGCGGTCATCCCGCACTACGCGTACGCGCGGTCCGACAAGAAGGACGCGTCCCGGATCTCGATCGGCGGCCGGCTCGTCGCCGACATGCTGACCACCGCCGGCGCCCACCGGGTGCTGACGATGGCCCTGCACGCGCCGCAGGTCCACGGCTTCTTCTCGGTCCCGGTCGACCACCTGACCGCGATCGGCGTCCTCGCCGACCACTTCCGCGGCCGCGACCTGTCCGACACCGTCGTCGTCAGCCCCGACCTCGGCAACGCGAAGACCGCGACCCAGTTCGCCCGGCTGCTCGGCGTACCCGTCGCCGCGGGCAGCAAGCAACGCCTGGCCGACGACCGCGTCGTCATCGACGCCATCGTCGGCGACGTGGCCGGCAAACGGGCCATCATCCTCGACGACGAGATCGCCACCGGTGGCTCCATCATCGAACTCCTCGACCGCCTGAAGGACCGCGGCTGCACCGCCGCCGCCGTCGCCTGCACCCACGGCCTGTTCGCGGGCGCCGCCGTCGAGCGCCTCCGCAACCACCCCTCCATCACCGAAGTCATCAGCACCGACACCGTCCCCCGCCCCGACGGTTTCCCCGAACTCCAGATCACCTCGGTAGCAGGCCTCTTCGCCGAAGCCATCACCCGAATCCACGACGGCGAATCCGTCAGCAGCCTCTTCGACGGCGTAGACCCCACCCACGCCCCACCCCAACCCAAACTCCCGTTCTAGTACCAGTACTCGGGGACTTGTAGAGCTGGGGAGTTGTGGCGACTGGTGGGGTGGTCTGACCCACGCGTGCTACGCGGCCGCTCCGTCGCTCCGCTCCTCCCGCGACCGCTACGCGCGCTCCCACCCACCCCCGGCTCAGCGCCGGAGCATCAGCTTCCGGCTACCGCCGGGAGTTCCGGCTTGCGCCGGGGGTTCCGGCTTGCGCCGGGGGTTCCGGCTTGCGCCGGGGGTTCCGGCTTGCGCCGGGGGTTCCGGCTTGCGCCGGGGGTTCCGGCTTGCGCCGGCCAGCTGCGGGCTGGCGCCCGTGGTGACCGCCGGCTCAGGTGGCCGCGACGACGCGAACCGTGCCGTCGGGCTCGCCGGGGCTAGCCGGTCAGTTGCCCGACCTCGATGCCGTTGCCTGCGAGCGTGGCGAGAATCCACCGTCGTTGCAACGGGCTTGCTGTGGCGAGGAGGTACTGCACGGCGTCAGTTGCCCGTTGTTTCCGCCCTCCCGCCACGGACGGCCGTAAGGACGGCGGCAGGTTGTGACAGGCGTCCGCCACCGATCGCATCCATTCCATGACATCTACGTCCACGGGGCCCACATCGGATGCTGACCGCACCTGCCCCGTGTAGGCGCTGCCCCGGATGGCCAAGAATGCTTCGTAGCAGAGGACGGTCACGGCTTCGACGGCGAGACGTTCACGCCGTCGCCGAGCGAAAGGCAGCGACATGGCTGACATTGTGCCTGTCCGGACCCCCTGACATGGATGCCAGCACGACAGCCTGGGCGCCCGACACAACGCGCCCGCTGATCAATTGCCCGGTGCAAGAATGTTGGTGTGGCACGTGACGGGGCTGGTGTGCGAAAGCTTGTTGAGGTGGGGGAGTACTCGGGCGAGTCTTCCGTGGTGATTGCCGCGACTCAGCTCGGCACGGCCTACTCGGAGCGGCGTAAGCGGCAGGTTGTGGACGAGTGGGTCGAGTTCCTGGCCGCGGGGCCGAGTCCGATCCGTTCGCTGTGTTTCACGACCAGGACGCCCAAGCGGCTCTTCGATGCGTTGGGCGCGCAGAGCCAGTTGACCTCGCTCGACGTGAAGTGGGGCGACTACGAGGACCTTTCCGTGCTGAGCGGCATGTCCGGCTTGCGAACGTTGCTCCTCAGAGGGGCATCCAAGGTGCGGGACTTAGCTCCTCTCACAACCCTCCAGCACGTCGAAGCACTTCAGGTCGAAGGCCTGCGGGGGCTCGTCGACGCGAGTCCGGTCGGGGAGATGCGGGCCGTCAGAGATCTGGAGCTCGGCGGCAACTGGATGACTCCGCGCAACGTACGCCTCACGTCGATCGCCTTCCTCGCCCGGATGCCCCAACTCGAGCACCTCCTGCTCCATACCTTGATCGTCGACGACCTGGACTACCGTCCGCTGCTGTCCCTTCCGAACCTGAAGCAGGTCCGCGTCATGGCGGCCCGGGGAATGACGCCGACGCACGAGGAGCTCAAGCACCAACTGCCCTGGAGCGGTTGAGCAGCATGTACACCGGTCTGCACATCGCCACCACCCCTCCGTCATCGAAGTCATCAGCACCGACACCGTCCCCCCGCCAACGCCCAACCCCAGCCAAACTCGCGTTCTGATGATTCAGGAGCCGGGGCTGGAGTAGTGGCGGGACTGGTGGGTGAAGAAGGCGATGCTCGCTGCCATGCAAGCGACTCCTACCGCTGGGCTCAGCCAACCCAGCCACGCCGGGAACCACAGCGAGTCCTCCCGCCCGGTAACCATGGCGGCTGGGATCCAGGCGACGAAAGCCAACGGCAGGGGGATGGTGAACAGGACGGATCCGACCGGGCCGAAGATCTGCAGCGGGAAGTTGCCGTAGGTTCCGAAGACGGCGTCGATCAGACCGGTCAGCGACTGGGTGTTCCGCAAGCGGAACGCCAGGGCGCCGCGTGCCAGCTGGAGCCCGCCCTCGAGCATGCCGCCGGCGGCGATCGCGATGATCAGCCACAGCACGAGGAGCGGATGCCAGGTGATCGAGGCTTGGGGCAGGGCCAGCGCCAGGATCGCACCGGCGATGATCACGTCGCCGATCTGCTGCAGGTTGAAGCGGCGCGTCAGTAGTTGCAGGAACGGATTCGCCGGACGCAACAGGTAGCGATCGAACTCGCCCGTGTGCACGATGAGGTCGACATCGACCGTCCTGCGGAAGAAGAAGGCGTACGTGCTGTGACTCGCCATCCGGATGCCGAACAGCACCATCACCTCGGCCTGGGTCCAGCCGCCGATCGATCCGAAGGCGTGCAGCAGCACGCCGATGAAGAGAAGCTGTCCGGCGTTGAAGGCCAGCGCGCCGAGGACGGAGATGAAGAGATTGGCCTTGTGCTCGAGCTCGGTCAGCCACGCCACGCGCAGCAGGATGCGGAAGTCCCGGATCAGTTCAGCCACCGTTGATCACGACCTTTCGCAAGGCACGCCACGTGACGAGGGCAACGATGGCCGCGACCGCCACGAGCCAACCGGCCTGGAGCGCGAGGACACCGCCGAGCCCGCCGAGCGGCTCCTGTCCCTGCCAGAGTTGCAGCGGTGCGAAGACCTGTAACCCGAACGGCAGCGCATCGAGAATCGGGCGCAGCGAAGCAGGGACGAACCACAGCGGGACGAGAGCGCCGGAGGCGAAACTGGCGATGGCTCGGTAGACGTAGAACGGTCCGCGCGTATCGGTGGTCCAGAACGTCACCATCGAGACGGCGAGATTCAGCAGCGTGGCGAGCAACCAGCCGAGCACGGCAGTGAGGAGGAAGCCGAGGAGTGCACTCGTTGTCGCCGGCGGCGTCAGGCCTCCCACCGCAAGGGCGATCGCGATGCCTACCACGACTCCCGGGATCGCGCCGACGATTCCTCCGACGGACTGCAGGAGGCTCTGACCCACCACCCCGATGGGACGGATGAGGTCTGTCGCGATCGTTCCTTCGCGCACCCGTTCGGGGATCGACGACAGCTGCCACGGCAGCGCGACATGCCACAGCAGCATCGCGATCACCGCGTAGCTGACCGCGTCGGACTCGCTGATACCTGCGACCGCGGTGCGGTCGGTGTAGACGGCACGCCAGACCGTCACGAGCAGGATCGTCTGCAAGGCGACCGAGACCATCGACAGCGCGACGTTCGCCCGGAAGAACAACGCGTTCCTGGAACCGAGCCGAACCATCGACCACGGCGTGACCCAAGCAGGGCGTTCGGAGCGCGCGACCCGGGACGCCCCGCTCACCGCTCTGCCTCGGCGTAGATCAGCCGAACGACGTCCTCCAGCTTGGGCTCCTTGACGTGCAGGTCGGCGATCTCCGCGGCCAAGGTGGCCTGGGCGATCACGGCGGCGGCGCTGGTCCGTTCGGGATCGAAACGAAGTGAGATCGTGCCGTCGGAGTTCTCCAGCCGATCGACGTGCTCGGCTCGGATGGACGTCGCGTCCGCACCCTCTGCCGGAGTGATCACCACCTCGCGGAACGGCAGGTACCGGCGCTTCAAGGTCTCGAGGTCGCCGTCGTAGACCACCCGCCCGTCGTCGATCATCACGATGCGTCGGCAGAGTTGCTCGATGTCGTCCATGTCGTGCGTGGTGATCATCACCGTGGTGGCGTGAACCCGGTTCTGCTCGGCGATGAAGTCACGCAGAGCTTGTTTCGCGACCACGTCCAGGCCCACGGTGGGTTCGTCCAGGTACAGCACCCGCGGGCGATGCAGCATGGCTCCGGCCAGGTCGCCCCGCATCCGTTGTCCCAGCGACAGGGACCGGATCGGCGTGTCCAGGAAGTCCTTGATCTGAAGGACCTCGTCGAACTCGTCGATCCGTGCGGCGTACTCGGCCGGGCTGACCCTGTAGAGGTCACGAATGGTCTCCAGTGAGACGCGCAGCGGCAGGTCGAACCAGAGCTGGGTCTTCTGCCCGAAGACGACGCCGATGTTGTGCGCATGTTTGCGGCGATCCGCCCATGGCACCAGACCGTCGACCCGCACCGTGCCCGAAGTGGGTACCACGATCCCGGTGAGCATCTTGATGGTGGTGGACTTGCCGGCACCGTTGGCGCCGAGGTAGCCGACCATCTCGCCCCGGTCGACGGCGAAACTGACCTGGTCGACCGCACGTACGACGCGTCTGGGGGCCCACAGTTGCCTGAGACCGGCGAGCCGGCCGGCCGTCGGTTGCGGTTTGCTGAACTCCTTGATCAGACCAGAGACCTCGATCATCGGCACGCAGTCCAACTTAGAGCAAGCATCTTGCTAGTGTCTGCGTATGGCGACTCACAATATGGTCCTGGCCGTAATGTGCCGGCACTGCTGAGGAACGAGCGGTATCCGCGGTCGGCCGGGTACTCGGCCCGGTGGATGATCGACGGGGCGATGGGGCCCAACCCGGTGTGGCAGGCCGAGGCGTTGAGTGGTGGCATGCGGCTCGAGCCGGGTATGCGGGTGCTCGACCTGGGGTGTGGGTGTCGCCGACCGGCTGCCTGACGGATGGCGCGACTGGCTGCAGTGGAACGAAGCCTGCGACCAGGACAGCGGTACGCCGGGAGTCGAAGCAGAGATGCTCCGCACCGACGCCGGCCGCGCCCTCGGCTTCACCCGGGTCATCGCCCGCCGCAACGACTAGTCGATCCGTACGGCAGCGCACCAGCCGCGCGCAGGGCCCGCGTGGGACGACGCACGCCAAGAGACGCGCAGGCCCGGCAGGGGACGACGTACGCCAATAGAATTGTGGGCATGGCCGATACCGTGCGGATGGGTGTTGTCGGGGCGGGGAGTATTTCGGTGCGGGGGCTGCTGCCGCATCTGTCGCAGCCCGATCTGGCCGATCGGGTGGTGCTCGGGGCGGTGTGTGATCCGGTGCCGGGCCGGGCGGACGCGGCGGCGGACAAGTTCGGCGTCGGCCAGGCGTTCACGGCGTACGAGGACCTGCTGGCGCACGGCGACGTCGACGCGGTGACGATCGCGTCGCCGATCGGCCTGCACTACGAGCAGGGGAAGCTCGCGTTGCGGGCCGGGAAGCACGTGCACTTCAACAAGACGATGACGGTGACCGTCGCGGAAGCCACCGAGCTGATCGAGCTCGCGGCGGCGAACGACCTGCGGATCGTCGCGTCGCCGGGCGAGATGCTGCGGCCGCATCATGTCCGCACGCGGGAGTTGATCCGCGACGGCGCGATCGGGACGCTGTCGTGGGTGAGCTGCGGCGCCGCGTTCGGCACCTACCACGAGGACGAGTCCGTCCGCGGCGGCAACGACGTACTGAGCAACATCGATCCGTCGTGGTACTTCCGCAAACCCGGCGGCGGGCCGCTGTACGACATGACGGTGTACGCGCTGCATTCGGTGACCGGCATCCTCGGGCCGGCGCGACGTGTCACCGCGATGTCCGGCGTACGCATCCCGGTGCGGGGCGACGTACAGACCGAGGCCGACGACAACACCGTGATCCTGATCGATTTCGGCGACAACCTGTTCTGTGTCGCGACCGGTACCGCCGCGGGCGGCATGCGCGGTGGCTTCGGCGGCGCCTACTACGGTACGGCGGGAACGATCGACGGACTGCTGCTCAACGACGAACCGTTCGACTTCCCCGGCCGCAACCCGGCGGAGCTCTCACCGCGCGGACCGGGCAACCAGGCGCTGCTTCCGCATGTCACCGGCGTCCACCGGGAGATCGAAGAGCAACACGTCTACGAAGACGTCATGCAACTCGTCGACTGGGTCCGCGACGGCAAGCCCTCGATCGTCACCGCCGAGCACGCGCGCCACGTCATCGACATCATCGAATCCGCCTACCGCGCATCCGCGACCGGCCAGACCCAGGACCTGACGACGACGTTCTAGCTGTACTGCTTGATCGTCACGTCAGCCCTCGCAGCAGGCTCGGTGGAGCCACTCCGGCTCGTGCCACCAGTAGTCGAGGTTGTCAGCGTGGGCCTGGGCGCGGGTCAGGGGTTGTGGGGCGTTCGGGGTGTGGACGGCGGGTTGGGTGCGGGCGCCGGATGCGTACGGTGCCAGCAGGTCGTCGATCGTGTGGAGGTGGCCGGCGATCATGACCTGTTCGACGGCGGCGGCCGCGCGGATGTCGGCCAGCGGGTCGCCGGTGACGAAGGACAGGTCGGCCTGGGCTCCCGGGTGCACGACGCCGAGCTTGTCCTCGAGGTTGAGCCACTTCGCCGGATTGTGCGTCGCCGTGGTGAGCGCCTCGTACGGCGTGAAGCCGCCCGCGACCATCGAGCGGAGGTTCGCGTGCAGTGACACGGCCATGTTGTCGAGCGGGGTGTCGGTGCCGGAGATGACCAGGCCGCCGCCGCGGTGGATCCGGAGCACCATGTCGACGTTGCCGCGGAGCAGTTCGCGGGTGGTGACGCCGGCCGGGCCGCGCGCGGTGTTCACCTCGGTGATCAGGGCGTTGTACTCCCAGGACGGGTAGAGCGTCGTCGTCCGGCGGTCGGTCAGCAGCGACGGATCGTCGACGTGCGCCATCGTCGAGTTGAACAGCGTCGGCGTCACCGACAGCCCGGCCCGCGTGAACAGCGTCACCACGTCGGCGTACGCGCGTCCGAGTCGGCTGACCGTGTGTGAGTACCCGAGCCGGTTCGTCGCGCCGGTGTGTTCCATTCCGTCCATCCCGAGATGCTCCGCGGGATACAGGTAATGCGACGACAGTTGCAGCCCGAGCTGGTGGACGAGCGCGATCGCCCGGCGCTGGTACTCGATGGGCAGGCGCACGTACGTCTTCACCAGGTCGTACGCGAGCCCTTCCACCCGATCGATCTCCAGCCCGAGCTGCCGCAGCGACAGCGTCGGCCGCATGAAGTTGTAGTACACGCGCGACCCGTCGATCGCCTCGCCGGTCGCGAAGTACCGCGGTCCGCGCAGCGCCCCGCTGACGAGCGCCTCCCGCGTCTCCTGCATCTGGTACACCGGATCACCCGGCGAGCGGGTCGACGTGATGCCGTACGCGAGCCAGAGGTTCCCCTGCCGCGCACCCCACGCCCGCCCGCGCAGATGCCAGTGGTTGTGCGCATCGATCAACCCTGGCATCACGGTCAGCGTGGACGCGTCGATGTCGGCACGGCCGGTGTGCGGGCGTACGGCGGCGATGCGCGCGCCGTCGATCACCACGTCGACGTCCCGGCGCAGCGTGGTCGCGCGTCCGTCCCACAACGCACCGGCGTGGATCGTCACGTGCTGGTTGACGGTCGCGCGGCGGTACCGCAGGTCGAGCTTGACCGTCTCGGGCCGGCCACCGGTTGTCCGGCGCAACGTTCCGTTGTGCAGGTACAGCAACGTGTCGTTGTCCTGCCAGACGGGGGAGTCCGTCACTTCGTCGGTGACCGCGCGCGGCTCGGCGGTGAAGCGGCCTCGGGCGTCGACCGGTACGACGTACAGCAGGCTCTCCACGACGAAGGCCAGGTGTGCACCGTCGGGCGAGAACACCGGGCCGTCGTCGCCGCGGGTCGCGAGCGAGCGGAACGGCATCGGCTGGACGTACTCGAGCGCGGCGGTGGCGACGTCGACGTACAGCAGTTGGCTCGTGCCCTCGCGGAACCGCTTCGAGAACGGCTTCACCGCGGCCAGGACGAGCGTCTTGCCGTCGCGCGACCAGCTGACCCGGCCGGGCTGGAACAGCGTCGGCGTGACCTGGCGGACCTCGCCCGACGCGACATCGAGAAGCCAGGCGATCCCGTCCTGGTCCTGGTACGCGATCCGCTGCCCGTCGGGTGCGAAGCGCGGCGCGGTCTGTGCGCCGGGGAGACCTGACAGCTTGGTGTCCGTACCGGTCGCCAGGTCGTGCAGCCACAGGTCCGCCGTGCCGTTGCGATCGCTTGCATAGAGCAACTTCCGGCCGTCCGGCGAGAAGTCCGGGTCCGAGTTGAAGTAGCCGTCGGCAACCACCTTGCGGGGCTCGGCCTTGCCGTCGGTCGACGCCAGCCAGAGCGCGTTGAGTGCGCGGAACGCGAGCCACTTCCCGTCCTGCGAGACCGTCGGACTCGCGATCCCACGCACCGTCCGCCGGCTCGTCGACTCCAGGTCGGGCGCCTTCGGCCGCGGCCGTCGCGACGTGATGGGGACAGCGGCGGCGAACGGTACGACGGTGTGCTCGCCGCCGGCGCGATACCGGCGGACGGTTCCGTCGGCCGTGTAGAACAGGTCGGCCCCGGCCCAGGACGGTGGGACCGCGAAGACGTCCTGTCCATTGGTCACTTGTTGACTGTCGACAATCAGATCGCAGGTCGGTCCGGTCAGGCGGACGTACGCGAGCGTGCCGGTCGGGGCGTACGACGGCCCGAAGAGGCTGATGCCTGGTTGATTGTCGACAATCGTCGTGCGGACCTTCGACGTGAGGTCGAGCTCGACGATCGAGCTGGTGTCGACGGTGAACGCGATCTTCCGGCCATCGGGCGAGACGGTCGGCTCGGCCTCCTCGCCGGCGTCGTCGGTGAGCGCAACGATCGCGCCGGTCGCGAGATCGAGGCGGTGGATGCCGTAGCTGCCCGCGACGCCGCCGGGACCGTGCAGGTCACCGCGGTCGGACGAGAAGACGATCGAGCGGCCGTCGGGGGTGACGTGCGGCTCGCGGTGGTCGTACCGTCCGCTGGTCAGCTGCCGGAGACCGCTGCCGTCGGGGCGGATCGACCACAGGTGGAAGTTGCCGTCGCGGTACGACTGGAACACGATCGACCGGCCGTCCGGAGACCAGCGCGGGCGGGTCGCGTCCTGCAGGTCGTCGGTGAGGCGGCGCGACGTACCGCCCGCGGCCGGCGTCACCCAGATCGCCGTCGCCAGGTCGAACGCCAGCCACTTCCCGTCCGGCGACACAGACACCATCAGGTTCGTGCCCTCCCGCAGCACGGCCTGACTGCCGCCGGCGGTGTCGGTGCCGGCCTCGGACGGCAGGACGGGAAGCTGTACGGCGCCGACGGACGCGACACCGCCGCCGAGTTGCAGCGCGCGCCGCCGCGAGATGCTCCAGGAACCAGGGTTCTCGGTCACGTCATCGGGTCCAATCCCTAGGGGGCGGTGGGACCCTTAAGAATCTGCCAGCACCGTCCGCCACACACGATCCTGACCGGCGCGCCCCGCGCCCAACGGCCACTCTCGTGCGACGAACGGCCAGGTGTGCGCGTCAGGCCATGTGGTCGGCGAGCATCGGCGGGCGTCTATCGTCTGCGGCATGCAATCTCTGTCTCCACGGGTTCAGGCGTTGGGTGCGGCTGGGCTCTGTCTGGTGGTCGCTGTCGGGGCCGGGTTGGCGGTTGACGTGCGGCTGGATCGGCATTGGATCCTGCGGGCGGTCACGCTCGTGCTCGCGGTCTGCTGCGCTGCCCTGCTGCTGACCGACCAGTCCCGGCGGCTTCGGCAGATCGTCACGGGGGTCGGGCTGGTGATGTTCGGGCTGGTCATCCCGGTGACGCAGACGATCTGGTCGAAGCCGCCGGAGATCGACTTCGCGCTGCAGGTCGCGACTGATGCGAAGGGCGCGGCGCAGAAGAACGGAGGGAGCGCGGTGACGGTCGCGGATGTGAAGGCCGCGGCCGAGGCGCGCGGGGGAGCGGTCGGCTCGTTCCCGACCGAGAAGGCGCCGCAGGTGCGCGGCGCGGACGCGTACCCGCTGATCGTCCGAGCCCACCGCGACCAGGGCCGCCCCTGGGCCTGCCTCACCTTCGTCCACGGCCTCGACGCCGAGGTCCGCCCCTGCTGATCGCCGAGGGGTTGACCCCTCAGATGGTGGCTTGCCCCCTCGGATTCTGAGCGGGCAACCCTCCAGCCGAGGGGTTGACCCCTCAGATGGCGAGGTCGTGGGATGGGGTCCATTTGATGGGCAATCGATTTCTTACCGGACCTGGGCGGGCCTAAGGTCGCGGGTATGACTCTTGGGAACCTCACCGGCATCAGCGCGCTCGCCGACGTCGAGACGCGCTCCATCAGTGCGGAGAACCCCACCGGCGAGCCCGGTCAGGGTGGGCGGCGGACCGAGGGGACCGGTGCACGCGCGGCCCGCGACCTCGGCCAGGGGTGGAAGGTTTCGCCGTCGATCGAGATCGCGGCGGGGGAGACCGTGACGCTGGCGGACATCACCGGCTCCGGCTGCATCACGCACATCTGGCTGACCACCCACGTCGACCACTGGCGCCGTCTGGTGCTGCGCGCCCACTGGGACGGCGACCAGGCGCCGGCGATCGAGACGCCGGTCGGTGACTTCTTCTGCTCCGGCTGGGGCAAGTTCGCGCAGGTGAACTCGCTGCCGGTCGCGGTGAACCCGAACGGCGGGTTCAACTGCTACTGGGAGATGCCGTTCCAGTCGCAGGCGCAGCTGACCCTGGAGAACACCCACGACGAGCCCGTGGTCGTGTACTTCCAGGTGGACTACTGGCTGGGCGCAGTACCGGACAAGTCGGCGTACCTGCATGCACAGTGGCGTCGCAGCAACCCCCTGCCCTCCAAGACAGTGCACACGCTGCTGGACGGCGTTGAAGGACCGGGCCACTACGTCGGCACCTACTTGGCCTGGGGCGTCAACAGCACCGGCTGGTGGGGTGAGGGGGAGGTCAAGTTCTACCTGGACGGTGACGACGAGTTCCCGACCATCTGCGGCACCGGGACCGAGGACTACTTCGGCGGCGCGTGGAACTTCGACGTACCCCATCTGGGCGGCTACACCGAGTTCAGTACGCCGTACCTCGGGATGCCGCAGGTGATCCGCCCGGACGGGCAGTACCAGAGCCAGCAGCGCTTCGGGATGTACCGCTTCCACCTGCCGGACCCGATCCGCTTCAAGGAGCGGCTGCGCGTCGACGTCCAGGCGCTCGGTTGGCGCTCCGGCGGACGCTACCTGCCGCTCCAGGACGACATCTCGTCGACAGCGTTCTTCTACTCGGGCAAGACGAGCACCGCGCGCCCGGACGCGCCGACGCATGACGTGATGGAGATCTGCTAGCTACGGGATCGGTAGCGGGTTCTGGAGAGCTGTGTCGGTGAGGACGACCAGTGCGGCGGTCCACGCGAGTGGGGCCTCACCGGCCGGCTCCAGGTCCCGGTTGACCTTCTCGGGGAGCGCGCCGGTGCTGGTCCGGTGCTGGTCCAGCCAGGTGATCAGCGCCTCGGCGCCGGTACGGTCCCCGCGCGCGGCGGCACTCAACGCGAACAGCGCGGTCTGCGGTGTCCAGGACACGCCGTCCGCGCGCCATGACTCGCCAGGCGTCACACCACCGTTGGGCTGCGTGAGTACGCCGTGCGCCCGGTCGATCGCCGTCGACACGACGTCCCGCGCCGGAGCGAACGGCGGCCCCAGCACGGCCACGAAGGCGTCCGCTCCACCGCCAAGACTGACCGGTGCGACACCGGGCTCGACGAAGCTCGTGGCGCGCGCCGGGGTCCGCGGGTAGTCCGGCCCGAAGACCCGATCGGTTGCTGCGGACAACTTGTCGAGCGCCGCCTGCCACCGCGTCGCAGCCTCCGGGCGGTTGTGTTCGGTGGCCATCCGGACGGCGGATCGCAGCCCGGTCACCAGCGGTGCGACCGTTCCGATCGTGAGCTGCTTCTCGGACCGTTCCCAGTAGTCAGGTGAAGGCGCGGGCAGCCCGTCCGGACCGAGCTCGCGGACGATCTGGTCAGCGGACTCCTCGACGAGGTCCCAGTACCGGTCGCCGGAGCGGCAGAACCAGGTCGCCCAGAGGACCCAGCCGGACGCGTCCAGCTGCGGCTCGCGCCCGTCGTCGACCCGGCCGCCCGTCTCGGTGTACCGCGCTTGCCAGCGTCCCGTCGACGGCCGGACCCGGTCCAGGAACGACAGTACGTCGAGGGCCTTGTCGTGTTGGCCGACCGCACACCGGGCGACGGCGACGAACGAGGCGTCGCGCGGCCACACGTACCGCCAGGGGCCGTTCCAGCCGGCCAGGGTCGCGCCGTTGGACAGCGTGAGCCCGTCGAGATCGGCCAGCGCGTGGCGGACCAGATCGTTGTGTTCCAGCGAGGACTGGGCGTGCGGCCGGCCGGGGAGTCCGTCGGCGACCAGCCGCGGCTGCGGGTTGCGGACCAGGTTGCTGATCGTCCCGGCAGCCAGGGTGGCGAGCAGGACAGCGATCACGACATACGGGAACCACGCGTCCCGTCGCCGGTTCTCTCGCATGATCCCCCTCACCGGAATGAAACTACTGGGCCAGATGCTGCACTTCCGCCTCGAACTTACGCCGCGGCGCCAGCTCGACCAGGTACATGGCCGACACGACCAGTGCGCCGCCGACCAGCATCCGCCACGTCAGGTCGTCCGAGCCGAACAGCACCGCGAACCCCGAGGCGAACACCGGCTCCATTGTCATCGCGATCGCGGCCCGGGTCGGCGTCAGGTGCGCCTGCGCCCAGGTCTGGACGATCAGCGCCAGGGCCCCGGCGACGAGCGCCATGTAGACGACGCTGATCCAGTCGCCGCCGGTGGACGGCACCGAGAACCCGCCCGGGATCGCGCCGACCGCGCACACGCAGGTGATCACGATCATCTGCAGCGACGACAGCCCGAACGCGTTCCGCGACGTCGACCAGGCGCCGAGGCCGATGATGTGCAGCGCGTAGAGCCCGGCGGACGCGAGCGTCAGCAGCTCCCCGGTGCCGAGGCTGAGGCCGCGCAGCGACAGGACGCCGAGGCCGGCCGTGGCGAGGATCACGGCGAACCACGCCCACCGGCCGATCTTGTGCCGCAGGATCACCGCGCCGAGCAGCGGCGTGAACACGACGTACATGCCGGTGACGAAACCGGAGACGCTCGCCGAGGTGTGCCGCAGCCCCTCGGTCTGCAGCAGCTGCGCGATGCCGTAGGTGATGCCGAGGGCGACCGCGCGGCCGCGGTCCAGACGGCTCAGCCGGGCGATCGCGGGCGGGTGGACGAGCACCAGCGCGACCGACGCGATCAGGAACCGCAACGCCAGGTAGTCGGCGACGTCCATCCTGGTGAGCAGGTCCTTGGTCAGGAAGAACGTCGATCCCCAGGCCGCCGCGACCGACAGCAGGGCGAGCACGGCAAGGCGGGGGTGGTTCACGCCGGACATCAGATCAGACGCGTTCCCTGCAAGGCAAAACAGCTCAGAGCACGGTGATCACGATCGTGCTGCCGGGTTTGACCTTCTTGCCCGCGCCCGGGCTCTGCGCGGCGACGATGTTGAGCCCCAGGTTGAACGGGGCCTTCTCGACCCGGACGACGAAGCCGGCGTCGCCGAGGATCTTCTGCGCCTCGGCGGTGGTCTTCCGCTTCACGTCCGGCACCTCGCGCAGCGGCGGGCCGAGCGAGACGACCAGCGAGACCTTGTCCTTGGCGAACAGCGTGCCGCTGTTCGGGCTCTGGCTGATCACGTTGCCCTCGGCGACCTTCTCGTCGTACTGCGTGCTGCGCCCGACGACGAACCCGAGCTTGCGCAGCGTCTTGTTCGCCTCCTTGTACGACTTGCCGGTCAGGTCCGGCACGGTGATCGGCCGCTTCCCCTTGCTGACCGCGAAGTTCACCGCGGTGCCCGGCTTCACGACCGTGTTGAACCTCGGGCTGATCGCGATCACCCGGCCCTGCGGCACGGTCTCGCTGTACTGCTCGTTGATCTGCCCGGTGATCAGCTTGATCGGCGACAGTGCCTGCTGGGCGGCGTCGAGCTGCAGGCCGACGAGCTGCGGCACCTGGTACCGCTCCGGTCCCTTGGAGACGGTGAGACCGATCTCACCGTTCTTCCGGATCCGGTCGCCCGCCTTCGGGTCGGTGCTCAGGACGTGACCTGCCTTCACGTCCTCCGAGTAGTCCTGGTTGTCCAGGACCGTGCGCAGGCCGGACTCCTCCGCCTTCGCCGTCGCGGCGGCGGGCTCCAGGTTCACGAGGTCGGGCGCGGTGGTGTAGCGCTGAATGCCGTAGTACCAGGCTCCGGTGCCGATCGCGATCGCGGCGGCGATGATCGCGATCAGTGCGATCGGGCCGCGCGCCTTGCGCGGTGGTGGCGCCTTGACCGGAGGTGGCGTCTTGGCCGGCGCACCGGTCGGCCGTCCGTGCTGCACCGGTACGACGATGGTGTCGTGGCGGATCTCACCTGACGGCTCTCCCCGCGTGTAGCCGTCGTCGTACCCGCTGTCCTGCCGGATCTGCTGGATCGGCACGGTCAGGTCGCCGGTCAGCTCCGGGTCGTCCGGCAGCCCTTCGTCGAGCGCGCTGCGCACCCGGTGCACCTGCCGGCTGAACACCCGCGCGTCGGTCGGCCGCAGGTCCCGGTCCCGGGCGGTCGCGCGCTGCACCAGCGCGTCGACGTACGGCGGGATACTCGGCTGCTCGAGCGACGGAGGGGGTACGTCGGCGTGCACGTGGGCGTACGCGACCTGGATCGGGGTGTCGCCGGAGTGCGGCTTGTTGCCGGTGAGCATCTCGTACAGCAGGATGCCCGCCGAGTACACGTCCGAGCGGGCGTCGGCGCTGCCGTCGGTGACCAGCTCCGGTGCCAGGTACGACACCGTGCCCATCAGGAGGCCCTGGGTGGCGGTGTTGCCGCTGGCACTGACCGCCCGGGCCAGACCGAAGTCGGCGACCTTCACTACGCCCTTGTCGGAGATCAGCACGTTCTCGGGCTTGATGTCACGGTGCACGATGCCGGCGTCGTGCGCTGCCGACAGTGCGGACAGGACCGGGGTGAGCAGATCGAGCGCGCGGGCGGGGGACAGCGGCGCCTCGTCGCGGATGACGTCGCGGAGTGTGCGGCCGCGCACATACTCCATCGCCAGGAACAGGGTGCCGTTGTCGTCGCCCTGGTCGAAGACGGCCACCACGTTCGGGTTCGACAGGCGGGCCGCGGCGCGGGCCTCGGCCACGAACCGGCGGGTGAACTGGGCGTCGTCACCGAGCCCGTCGTGCATCACCTTGAGCGCGACGGTCCGGTCCAGGCGCATGTCGAGCGCCTGGTACACGGTGGCCATGCCACCCTTCGCGACACGCGCGCCCACGCGGTACCGGCCGTCGAGCACTCGCCCGACGAGGCGGTCGCTGACCTGCGTGTCCACGTCGTCCGTCACCTGCCGTGAGCCGCCTCTCCCCAAATCGTTCTGCAGAGAGTGTAGATAACAGCTCAGCGTCACTGGCTCAGGCTCACCGCAGGGGGTCCCACCCGCGTTCGAGCTGGGCCTTGATGCGCAGGACGTTCTTCACGTAGAGCTTCGTGTCGGGGTACATGCCGTTCTTCTTCACGCCGCCGAGGCCCTGGTAGTAGCCGGCCACCGCGATGTCGAGCCGGGCGGCGCCGGTCAGGCGGCTCAGCAGGACGACGCCCGCGGTCACGTTGTCACGGGGCTTCAGCAGGTCCAGCTCGCGGCCGACCAGCCGGGACGCGAACCGGCCGGTCGACGGGATCACCTGCATCGCGCCGATCGCGTTCGCGGGGGAGACCACGCGCTGCTTCCAGCCGGACTCCTGCCAGCTGACCGCCAGGGCGAGCTCCGGGTCGACGCCGTACCGCTTCGAGGTGCTCACGATCAGTGACCGCATCTGGGCGCGGGTCGGCAGCTTGCGCTGCTTCAGGACGGCCCGGTTGCGGTTGGCCTGCGCGACGATGTGGTCGGCGTACGTCCGGCCGGCGAAGGTGTTGTCGGTCCGGGCCTTCGGGCGGATCTTCACCGGGACCTGCAACGGCTTGCCCGCGTAGATGCGGGCGCCGGACTTCAGCCCGTTCGCGGCGAGCAGGTTCGCCTGTGAGCACTTGAAGCGCTTCGCGATCCCGGACACGGTGTCGCCGGGCTTCACGACGTACGTCACCCGGCCGAGCTGGGAGCGTTTCGCGGGCGTCTTCGCGGTGCTCTTCGACGAGCCCTGCCTCGAGCCCTTGGCGGGAACCTTGAGGACCTCGCCCGCGTAGATGGCGTTGCCGTTGCCGGGCAGGTGGTTCAGCGCGACCAGTGTCGAGACCGTCGTGCCGTAGCGCCCGGCGATGTGGCTCAAGGTGTCGCCCTGCTTGACCTTGTAGGCACCCCAGCCCGGCGAGCCCGCCGTGATCACCGCCGCGGTCAGCACCGGTACGGCCAGTCCGCTCAGAATCCGTACGACGTTGCGCATCGCAACCAACTCCCCGTGTGAACGTCACTTGACCGTATGTGCTGGTACGGATGTGACAACAGGGGCGAATGGGGTTGGTGTTACGCCTGTAACGCAAAGGTTACAATTCAAGGCTGAACTACATTGTTGTCGTTCACAATCTTTCCGGTTGCTGCGGGCAACCGTGAGTCAGTGCCGGAAGCGGTCGGCGAGGAAGGGTTTCCCGAGATCCGGCAGCGTTCCGGTGCGGACGGTCTCGGCCAGCACCTGCGCGGTGACCGGCGTCAGCAGTACCCCGTTGCGGTAGTGCCCGGTTGCCCAGAGCAACCGATCCAGGCCGGACGGTCCGAGCACCGGTGCGTTGTCCGGCGTCGCCGGCCGCAGCCCGGCGATCGCCTCCACGAGCTCGAGCTCGTCGGTGACCGGCAGCACGGTCCGCGCATCGCGGAGCAGTGCGAACACGCCACCCGCCAGGACGCGGGTGTCGTAGCCGAGCTCGGTGCTCGTCGCGCCGACGACCAGTTCGCCGCCGGGCCGGGGGACCAGATAGACGGAGAAGCCGCGAGCTGTTGCGCGCACGGTGTGGTGCAGCGCCGGCCGGTACGCCTCCGGTACCCGCAGCCGCAGTACCTCGCCCTTCACCGGGCGCACCGGCGGACGGAGCTCTTCAGGTACGCCGCCCAGCTGCGACGACCACGGCCCTGCTGCCGCGATGATCTGCCCCGCATGCACCGTGTCGCCGTTGTCGAGCTGTACGCCGGTTGCCGTCGTACCGGAGGTGATGACGCGCGTGACGCGTTGCCGGATCAGCTCGACGCCGGACAGCTCCACTGCGCGCAGCAGTGTGGCCACGGCCTGCCGGTTGTCGACGGAGTGGTCACCCGGGACCCAGACGCCACCGGACACACCTGTGGCGAGCATGGGCTCGCGGCGGCGAGCGTCACGAGCTGACAGCTCCTCCACTTCCAGCCCGAGCCTGCGCTGGTAGTCGGCGACCCGGCGGAGCATGGCCATGTCGTCGACGTCGTAGGCGACCGACAGCGTGCCGGTCCGGTGCAGCCCGGCGGGTTGCCCGGTCAGTTCCTCCAGCTCCGCCGCGAAGCCGGGCCAGGCGTCGACGGAGGCGAGATTGAGCGCCAGCAGGTCGTCCTCGCCGAACTCGACCTCGGTGACCGGAGCCAGCATGCCGGCGGCGACGTTCGAGGTCTGCGCACCCGGCGTTGGATCGCAGATCGTCACGCGAACCCCGTCCACGGCCAGCCGCCACGCTGTCGCCAGCCCGATCAGTCCGCCACCGATAACAACCACATCAGGCATGCCCTCAACCCTACGTCCGGGCGGACATGGCAGGCTTTGGGGTGTGACTGACCACACCGACCGTCTCGCGGATGCCCGGCTCTACCTGTGCACGGACGCCCGGGAGAAACAGGGTGACCTCGTACAGTTCCTGGACGCCGCGCTGGCCGGCGGCGTGGACATCGTGCAGCTCCGGCAGAAGGACATGGAGGCCGCGGACGAGCTGGCCGCGCTGGAGGTGTTCGCGGACGCGTGCAAGCGGCACGGCAAGCTGCTGGCCGTCAACGATCGCGCTGACATCGCGTTCGCCGCCGGCGCCGACGTCCTGCATCTGGGGCAGCGGGACCTGCCGGTGCACGCCGCGCGCGCGATCACCGGCCCCGGGCCGATCATCGGGCGTTCGACGCACACGTTCAGCCAGGTGAACGCCGCGGTCGACGAGGTGGGGTCGGACTACTTCTGTGTCGGGCCGACCTGGGAGACGCCGACCAAGCCCGGGCGCCAGGCCGCCGGTCTGGACCTGGTGGCGTACGCCGCCGGTCGCCGGCAGACGAAGCCGTGGTTCGCGATCGGCGGCATCGACCTGCAGCGGCTCGACCAGGTCATCGACGCCGGGGCCACGCGGGTGGTCGTCGTCCGGGCGATCACCGAGGCCGACGACCCGGAGGAGGCGGCCGCCGAGTTCAGCCGGAGACTGAGGGTGGCTGGGTGATCAACAACCCGAAGGCCGCACGGATCGTCGCGGTCGTGGTGATCGCGATGCTGGTGATCACCCTGGCGGCGTCGCTGTTCGGGTGTGCGGCCGGTAGGGCCGACGAGAAGACCGGTGTCGACGCGGAGAGCGGCCTGCGGATCGTCGGCACGGCGGACCTGCCGAAGGAGGCGCAGGACACGCTGCAGCTGATCGACCGGGGTGGGCCGTACCCGTACAGCCGCGACGGTGTGGTGTTCGGCAACCTGGAGAAGATCCTGCCGAAGCACGACCGCGGCTACTACCACGAGTACACCGTGAAAACACCGGGCGAGAAGGACCGTGGTGCCCGCCGGATCGTGACCGGGAACGCCGGTGAGCGTTACTACACGGACGACCACTACAAGTCCTTCCGCCGGATCGCGGAAGACGGGGGAACTTCATGAGTGAGCTGCGTGCGTTGCTGGAGAACGGGTTGCGGCCCGGGGTCTACCGGTGGCCGACGGCTCCCGATGCCGACGACGTGCGCCGCGACGCCCTGGCCGAAGGGTTCGGGTTCGTGCTGCTCGACACCGGCGAGATCCACGACAAGGCCGGCTTCCTCGACCTGTGCGCGACCGCGTTCGACCTGCCGCGCTGGTTCGGCCGGAACTGGGACGCGCTGGCCGACTCACTCAGCGACCGCTCGACCGGCGCACCCGAGGTCGTGCTCTGGACCGGCCTGGGCCACCTGCTGGAGCACGACCACGACACCGTCGACGTCGCGCTGCAGATCTTCGCCGAGGACACCACGAACTCCGGCCAGCTCCGGGTCCTCATCGCCGAGTCCGACACCAACGACCTGCTCGGCTCACTACCGGTCCTGTAACTGCTCGGCCAGCTCGTCCAGGTCCGCGGCGAACAGCAGGTTGCGGCCGCGGTTGCTCTCCCGCACCCAGTCCGCGAGTGGCTTGCTCGCCGCCACCCGCTCCGAGATGTCGCCGACGACGGCCAGCCCCATCTGGTACATGACGAACTTCTGGGTGATCGCGCCGGCCCGCCCGGTCCGCAGCTCGAAGAAGTCGTCGCCGACCTGCTCCGGTGTGAACGCGATCCACTCGGCCTCGTGCGCGTAGTGCGCGTCGACGATGAGCTGGACGACGTCCTGCTCGTCACCGAGCGCCGTCTCACTGACATGTACCCGTGGCATGTTCCCGAAAATACCCTAAGTGCCTGAATCTGACCATTTATAGGGAATTCTAAGGAACGTGCCTTACGCTGAGGAGATGGCCCAGGAGCTGTACTCGGTGGAGCAGGTCGCGAACCGCCTGGGCCTGCACGTCCGCACGATCCGCAACTACGTCCGTGACGGGCGGCTGAAGGCGGTGCGGATCGGGAAGCAGTACCGGATCACCCGCGAGGAACTCGAGAAGTTCACTGGGACGACGGCCGCGGCCGTCGAGGTGGACCGCTCCGCCCGGCATGTCGAGGCGTCGAGCATCGTCCACATCGACGCCGTCGACCGCGCCACCGCCGACCGCCTCAGCACCCACATCCACGGCGCGCTCAACCAGCCCGAAGCCGTGCACCTCAAGGCCGAGACGATCTACGACGAGGACCGGGCCGTCCTGAAGGTCATCGTCCTCGGCAGCCTCCCCGCCACGGCCGACCTCCTGCGGCTGATCAACCTGCTGGCCGACCAGTAGCTACACGACGCGCGAGGTGGCCGCGACGGCCAGGTCGGTGAGTGCCTTGCGGGCGACGTCGTCGGCCAGGGACGCCTGGTCGAGCGCGTAGAGGGCGTCCTCGGTGCGGTCGGTGATCAGGTCCTCGCAGGCCTGCACGGCGCGGGAGTCCTGGAGGATCTCGCGCAGCAGCTGGATCTCGTCGTCGTCCAGGTCCGGACGGCCGAACAGCCGGTCGAACTCGTTCAGCTGGGTCTCGGAGGCGTGGTCGACGGCGTACGCGATCAGGACCGTCCGCTTGCCCTCGCGCAGGTCGTCCCCGGCCGGCTTGCCGGTGACCGCCGGATCGCCGAACACACCGAGCAGGTCGTCCCGCAGCTGGAACGCCTCGCCCAGCGGCAGCCCGTACCCGGACAGGGACGCGATCAGCCGCTCGTCGGCGCCGCCCAGTGCGGCGCCGATGTGCAGCGGCCGCTCGATCGTGTACGTCGCGGACTTGTACCGCAGGACCCGCAACGCCAGATCCATGTCCGACTCGCCACTGGCCTGCGCGAGCAGGTCGAGGTACTGGCCGGCCGTCACCTCGACCCGGACGGCGTCGAAGTACCGCTCGGCCCGGGCCAGCGCGGCCGCGTCGAAGCCGGACGTGTGCAGCAGCTCGTCGGCCCAGATCAGGCACAGGTCGCCGAGCAGGATCGCGGCGCCGACGCCGAAGCCGACCGGATCCGCGCCGTGCCCGGACTGCGCGGCGCGCTCCCGCTGCAGCGCCTCGAACCGGCGATGCGCGGCCGGCGCGCCCCGGCGTACGTCGGAGGAGTCCATCACGTCGTCGTGCACCAGCGCGCTCACGTGCAGCATCTCCAGGCTCGCCGCCGCGGCCAGGATCGGCTGCGCCGGGTCACCGCCCGCGGCCCGGAAACCCCAGTAGCAGAAGGACGGCCGCAGCCGCTTGCCGCCGCTGGTCGCGTCCCGCGCGGCCTGCACCTGCTCGGCCAGCTCCGGCCCGATCGCGGTCAGCCGCTCCTCCTGCCGGTCCAGGAACCGGCTCAGCACCTGCTGGATCCCGGCCGGGACATCCACATCGCCATCCACGTCTCGGAGCGTAGTCGGTGGGCAGACGGCGGCGCTCACCGCGGGTAACCTGAACGCCATGGCGAACGGACTTCCCTCGACGCTTCCCGGCGGTGCGCCGACCATCCGTGAGCTGCTCGCGTCCGGGGACCGGTCGTTCTCGTTCGAGTTCTTCCCGCCGAAGACGCCCGAGGCGGAGGAGGTGCTGTGGCGGTCGATCCGCGAGATCGAGCAGCTGCGCCCGACCTTCGTGTCGATCACGTACGGCGCCGGCGGGACCACGCGGGACGGCACCATCCGGGTCACCGAGCGGGTCGCGCAGGACACCTCGCTCACCCCGCTCGGCCACCTGACCTGCGTCGCGCACTCCCGCGACGAGCTCCGCTCGGTGATCGGCGCGTACGCCGGATCGGGCGTCCGGAACATGCTCGCGCTCCGCGGCGACCCGCGGGGCGGCCCGAACCAGCCGTGGGTGGCGCACCCCGAGGGCCTGAATCATGCGATCGAACTGGTCGAGCTGATCCGTGCGCTGGGCGACTTCTGCGTCGGCGTCGCCGCCTTCCCCGACAAGCACCCGGAGGCGGCCTCGCTCGAGGCCGACGCGCAGGTGCTCGCCGCCAAGGCGCGGGCCGGCGCCGACTACGCCATCACGCAGATGTTCTTCGGCGCCGACGACTACTTCCGGCTCGTCGACCGGGCGGCCGCCCTCGGCTGCGACATCCCGGTGCTGCCCGGCATCATGCCGGTCACGAACATCAAGCAGATCCAGCGGATGGCCGACCTCACCGGCATGGCGCTGCCGGCCGCGGTCACCGACCGGCTGCTCGCGGTCGAGGACGACCCGGCCGCCGTCCGCGCGGCCGGCATCGAGATCGCGACCGAGTTGTGCGAACGTTTGCTCGCCGGCGGCGCACCCGGGATCCACTTCATCACCCTGAACAGATCCACCGCGACGCGGCAGGTCTTCCTCAACCTCAAGGCGTCCGTCGTATCCTGACGCAATGGCTGACCCGTCGGACCTGTTGATCGACCGCACGCTCGTCCTGCTCCGGCACGCCAAGGCGGTGCCCGCCGAGACGAGGCCGGACCTGCCTGATCTGGACCGTCCGCTCGCGGACCGGGGCCGCGCCGACGCGGGCGCGGCCGGGCGGCATCTGGTTGCCCAGGGCATCGAACCGGACCTGGTGCTGTGCTCGCCGTCGAAGCGCACCCGCGAGACCTGGAAGTACGTCGCCGAGGCCGGCGTCGTCGCCAAGGACGTCTGGTACGACAAGCGCGTCTACAACGCCGACAGCGAGGGCCTGCTGGACGTCGTCCACGAAGCCCCGGCCGAGGCCCGCACGGTGGTCGTCGTCGGCCACGCGCCGGGCATCCCGTGGCTCGCCGACGAGCTCGCGCTGGACGGCACCAGCCCCGAGCGCGTCGAGCTCACCCAGAAGTACCCGACCACCGGCCTGGCGATCCTGCATCTCACCTGCCACTGGACCGACCTGTCCGCCAACGACGCCGACCTGGTGTCGTTCGTCGTACCGCGCGCCTAGGCCCTGTCCGGCAACCAGCGGGTGCTGCTGTTGACGGTGATCAAACGCTGGGTCGCCCGGGTCAGCACGACGTAGAGCGCCCGGACGCCGCCCAGGGTGTCGCTGACGATCCGATCCGGTTCGACGACGACGACCGCGTCGTACTCGAGGCCCTTGGAGTCGAGTGGGCTGACGGCGACGACGCGGGGGTCGTTCAGCTCGGCCAGGACCGGGTCGACGACCGGGCGCAGCGCCGGCGGCACGATGACGCCGACGGTGCCCTCGACGAGCTGCAGCAGCTCGACGGCCGCGTCGCCGGTCGCCTCGGAGACCTTGCCGGCGTCGAAGACCCGGTGCTCCGGCTCCACCCCGGTACTGCGGACCGCGTTCGGCAGGTCCGCGTCCGGGATCGACTGCCGGATCACCTCACCGGCGAACGAGTAGATCTCGGCCGAGTTCCGGTAGTTGGTGGACAGCCGGAACGCGTGCCGCTGCAGGTGCGACAGCATCGAGTCCATCGCCGCCCGGGCCTCGTCCGGGTCCGGCCACGAGCTCTGGGCCGGGTCGCCGACGATCGTCCAGCTGGCCTGCGGTCCGCGCCGGGTGACCATCCGCCACTGCATGGGGGAGAGGTCCTGCGCCTCGTCCACCAGGACGTGCGCGTACTCGTCCGGCTCCTCCGCCTCACGGGCGGCCGCGGCCCGGGCGCGACGCTCCGAGCTGGTCAGCACTTCGTTGACGCCGTCCGACAGGCCTTCGAGCCAGTCGAACTCCTCGTCCTTGTTCTCGACGATCGGGGGGCGTCCCAGGAAGGTGCTCAGCTCGTCCAGCAGCGCGACGTCGGCGATGGTGAACTCTGCCGTCGTCCGGATCGCCGTGGCGAGCGTGTCGACCTCTGCGGGCGTCAGCTCGTTGCGGGCCCAGCGCTGGAGGCGGCGTGCGTCACCGAGCCAACGCAGGACCGCCTCCGGCGTCAGCACCGGCCACCACTGGCTGAAGAACGTGCGGAACGCCGGGGTGTCGGCAACGCGGTCGCCGAAGGCCTCACGGTCGCCGAGAGGCCCGGTGCGCAGGTCTTCCGGGAACCGCTGCCACAGCGCGGCGATCAGGCCCTTGCGTGCCTCGGTGGCCGCCCGGTTGCGCGCCGTACGGCGAAGGGCGTTGCGGCGGACGTTGTCGAGCTGGTTCGCGTCGAGCTCGACCGTGGCACCGCCGAGGAACACGCGGAGCGTTGTCGGCGCGTTCGGCACCCGGTCACGCGCGGCGCGCGACAGCACGCCGCGCATCCGCAGCGAGCCCTTGATGGCAGCAGCAGCCGCATCGTCGACCGCGGTCGCCTTCACGCCGTCAACCAGCTCACCGACGGCCCGCAACGAGACCGTGTTCTCACCGAGGCTCGGCAGCACCCGCTCGATGTAGGCCATGAACGCGGCGGACGGCCCGACAACCAGGACGCCGCCACGCTCGAAGCGCCGGCGGTCGCTGTACAGCAGGTAGGCCGCCCGGTGCAGGGCGACCACGGTCTTGCCGGTGCCCGGTCCGCCGCCGATGACCGTGACGCCACGGGCTGGTGCCCGGATCGCCTCGTCCTGCTCGGCCTGGATGGTGGCCACGATGTCGCGCATCGTGTGCCCACGGGCCCGTGACAGCGACGCCATCAGCGCGCCCTCGCCCATCACCGGCAGGTCCTGCGGCGCGCGCTCCGGTGCCAGCAGGTCGTCCTCGAGACCGACGATCCGGGACCCCTTGTTCCGCAGCACGCGGCGCCGGACGACCTTCTGCCGGTCCGTCGCCGTGGCGCGGTAGAACGGCTCGGCCGCGGGGGCGCGCCAGTCGATCACCAGCGGTTCGTACTCCGCGTCGCGGACCCCGATGCGCCCGACGTACAGCTTCTCGAGGTCGGCCGCGGCCGCGGCGGCCGGCTCGTCGTCGCCGCGGTCGGAGTCGAGCCGGCCGAACACCAGGCCCTCGTGCTCGGCGTCCAGCTCGGCGATCCGGCGGGCGGCGGCGAACACCAGCACGTCCCGCTCGTACAGACCGGTCTGCTCCTCCTCGCGGACCCGGCCGACATTCTGCGCCTGGCCGCGCTGGTGGCCCTCGACCGCGATCCGGGACGCCGACCGCGCGGCCTCCTCGACCCGGCCGTACACCCGGTCGACATGTTCTTGCTCCGCCGCCAGCTCAGCCCGCTCCACGGTCTCGTGGTGGTCGTGATCGGCCGATGTGGGGGTTTGATCCACCGAGGTCCTCTCTACGGCCGGGACCCGCCCCGACTCAGAACACAGGAACAGCCAATCTTAGTTGGCTTCCCTGTCCAACCCCACAGGGGTCTCAGGCCTTCCCGATGGCGTCCGCCACGATCGCGGCACCCAGGGTGGTGGCGGGCACACCGGAGCCCGGGTGCGCGCCCGCGCCGACGCAGTACAGCCCCTTCACCGGCGACACGTTGGCCGCCCGGCGGCGGGCGGTCCGGTAGCCCTCCCAGGCCACTCCGGCCCACCAGGACGGCGACGTCTGCCGCGACACGACGTTGTCCCGGACGTGCAGGCCACGCGCCACCAGGAGGTCCAGGACGTCGTCGGTGGGGTAGCCGTGGACCAGCACGGACCACGCCTGGTGCCCGGCCGGCGCGCTGCCGCCGGTGCGGACGACGACGGTCGGACTCCCGTGCAGCACGGTCTCGAACGGCAGTTGCGGCACCGGGTCCTTCAGCCCGAGATGGACGACGTACGCCGCCTGGGCCTGGTGTGTGGACAGAATCCGTTTGCGGACCTTCTTGGCCGCCGGGTCGTCGACGAAGGACTCGTAGAGGACGCGGGGGTCTATGTCGCTCACGACGATGTCCGCGCGCAGCTCTTCACCGTCAGCGAGCCGTACGCCGGTCACCGCGCCGCCGGACGTGTTGACGGCGACCACCTCGGCGCTGGTGCGCACCGTGATCCTCCGCTCGCCGGCCCGCTGTACGAGAGCGTCGGCCAGGGCGCCGAAACCGCCGGGGATCGTCCAGCGGCCGAAGGTGCGCTCCAGATACGACCAGACACCGACGTACCCCGGTGTGAGGCCGGCGTCGGATCCACCTTGAGCTGCGAAGTGCCGCAGGACCGCACGGGCGCGCTCGTCGGTCAGCTCGCGCCGGGCGACCTTGTCGAGCGACTGCCAGGGCTTGAGGGCGCGGATCGTCTTGATCGGCAGCTTGTGCTCCAGCGGCGGCTCCAGCGAGGTCTTCCGGAGGATCTGCCACGTGTCGCCGTACGCGTCGACCAGAGCGGTCCACTGCGCGGCCACGGGGGCACCAGCCAGATCTGTCCACGCTTCTTCCTGCGCACCGCGGTCGCTGACCGGCAGGTCGAGGACGGAGCCGTCGGTGAACATGTGTCGACGCGGCTCGGACACCGGGTCCAGCTGCACCAGACTCTCGATCGGGCGGCCGCTCTTGCGGAACAGGTCACGCAGCGCGGCCGGCAGCGTCGTACTGGCCGCTCCCGCGTCCCAGGTGAACCCGTCGGCCTCGACTCGGCCCAGGGCACCACCGAGGTGCTCGTCGCGTTCGCAGACGGTCACCTGGTGGCCGAGCTTGGCCAGCCGCACAGCACTCGCGAGACCGGCCAGGCCGGCCCCGACGACAATCACATCGGCCATCAGACAGCACTGCTCCCCGTCACAGGACTACGTTTGTCGCGCCAGGCCTTGAACCTGGCATAGCCGCGCCGGATGAACCGGAACGCGAAGTACACCGCGATCAGACCGAGGACCAGCAGGACGCCCGCGATGACGAGCGCGATCTCCGGATGGAACGCGGCCAGCGACACCACGCCCGCGACCGCGACGTCCTCGCCGGACGACGCGGCGATGTTCGTGACCGGCTCGGGGGAGGTGTTGATCGCGAGACGCAGACTCGACTTCACCGCGTGCGAGAGCAGCGCCACCACGCCGCCGGTCGTCGCGATCAGCGCCTGCTGCAGCGTGCCCGCCTCGCCGGCCAGCAGCGCCGCCAGGATCGCACCGATCGTCGGCCGGATGACGGTCGAGATCGCGTCCCAGGCGGAGTCGATGTAGGGGATCTTGTCAGCGACGAACTCGAACGCGAACAGCGCACCCGCCGCGATCAGCACCGGCGTGGTGGTCAGCGCGTGCGGCACGTCGCCGGCGCCCGCGAACCGGCCCAGCAGGCCTAGGATCAGCACGCAGGCGTAGGCGTTCACCCCACTGGCCCAGCCGGTCGTCACCGCCAGCGGCAGCGCTTCCATCGTCGTACTCCGTAATCCCTCTTCGTCAGTATCGAACCCGACGACGTGAGTTTTGGTTAACCGTTGACATCCGCGTCGCCTCGACCCACAGTGACTAGGCTGCCAGTCTGTGTGACCGGCACCCGCCCACGGGTTCAGGAGAACATCATGCTGCGTCGTCCGAAGATTCTTGCCGCACTCGCTGCGGTAGCGCTGCCGGTCGCCCTGACCGGCGTGTCGTTGGGAGGTCCACCCGCCGAGGCGTCACAACAGGGTGAGCCGTCCACGTCGTCAACAGTCGCCGCGTCGGCCTACAGCGCGGCCGCCGCGAAGTACGGCGTACCGGAGTCGGTCCTGCTGGCCGTCTCGTACGCGGAGTCCCGCTGGGACGACCACGCCGGCGCGCCGAGCACGTCCGGCGGCTACGGCCCCATGCACCTCACCGCACTCGGTGCGTCCGAGGTGGCGGACCTGTCCGGGAAGCAGAAGGTCGCGACCGCCGACTCGCTGGAGACGCTGAAGAAAGCGTCGGAGCTGACCGGCCTCGACCAGGGCGCGCTGCGCACCGACGTGACCGCCAACATCAACGGCGGCGCTGCGGTGCTGGCGTCGTACCAGAAGTCGCTCGGCCTGCCGGTCGGCGCGGACACCTCACCGGCGGCCTGGTACGGCGCGGTCGCGTCGTACGCCGAGGCGGGGGACAAGGCCGGCGCCGCAGGGTTCGCCGACGACGTCTACTCGATCATGGCCAAGGGCGCGGCCCGGACCACCAACACCGGCCAGCAGATCGCCATGCCGGCCGTCGCGGTGACGCCGGACAAGTCGCAGCTCGGCAAGCTGTCGCTGCCGGCCGGTGTGCAGCCGACCACCTCGGACGTGGAGTGCCCGGCGTCGCTCGGCTGCGAGTGGCTGCCGGCACCGTACTCGGAGTTCGGTGACGGCGACTACGGCAACCACGACCTCGCGAACCGGCCGAAGACCGGCAAGATCGACTACATCGTCATCCATGACACCGAGGGCGGCTGGCAGGGCGTACTGAACCTGGTCCAGGACCCGACGTACGTGAGCTGGCAGTACACGATGCGCTCGTCGGACGGCCACATCTGGCAGCACGTGAAGGCCAACGACGTCGCTTGGCACGCCGGCAACTGGTACGTGAACATGCACAGCATCGGGATCGAGCACGAGGGCTTCGCGGCCCAGGGCGCGACCTGGTACACCGAGGCGCTCTACCGCAACTCGGCCAAGCTCGTGCGGTACCTGGCGGTCAAGAACGACATCCCGCTCGACCGCGCGCACATCATCGGCCACGACCAGGTGCCGGGCACCGTCCCGTCGACGGTCCGTGGCATGCACTGGGACCCGGGACCGTACTGGGACTGGGAGCACTACATGGACCTGGTCGGCGCGCCGATCTGGGGCAAGTCCGTGTTCCCGGTGAAGGCGGGCTCGATCGTCACGATCAAGCCGGGCTTCGAAGGCAACGTCCAGGTCATCAACAGCTGCACCACGCCCGGCACGCCGTGCACGCCGCAGGGCACCAACTTCGTCTACCTGCGCCAGGCGCCGGACGACAACGCTCCGCTGGTCAAGGACCTCGGTCTGCACCCGGACGGGTCCAACGGCACCATCGAGGTCTCGGACATGGGCTCCCGCGTCGCGGCGGGTTCGGAGTACGTCGTGGCCGAGCGTCAGGGTGACTGGGTCGCGGTCTGGTACTTGGGTGCCAAGGGCTGGTTCAAGAGCCCGGCGTCCGCGCCTGACGCGTTCGCCAAGCCGGGGCTGGTCGTGAAGCCGAAGGCGGGCAAGGCGTCGGTGCCGGTGTACGGGCGCGCGTACCCGGAGCAGTCGGCGTACCCGGCCGGCATCCCGTACCAGACCGTGACGCCGCTGCAGTACTCGATCGGCGCCGGGCAGGCCTACCCGGTCGGTGACCTGAGCATCGAGACCGACTACTACCGGGCCGTGACGTTCGCCGGAGAGCCGCCGGCGGACCACGTCCAGGTGCTCGGGAAGGACAAGTACTACCAGATCTGGTTCGGCCACCGGATGGCCTACGTCCGGGCTGCCGACGTAGACGTCCGGCCGGCCGTCTAATCTGGCTGTCGTGTTCGACGAAGCCGTCCAGCCTCTGCTGGACGGCTTCGTTGCGTCTGTGCGCGAAGTCGCCGCTGTGGAAGCGATCTGGCTGCACGGCTCGCTGGCGCTCGGGGACTACCAGGTGGGGCGTAGCGACCTGGACGTGGTCGCCGTCGTCTCCTCACCGCCGGCCCCGGCCGTGGCGGAGCTGCACCAGCAGTTGATGCGCTCGGACCCGCTGGCAGCCAAGCTGCACTGCTCCTACCTGCTGTCGTCGCAGCTGGCCGATCCGTCCGTCCGGCACCCGACGTTCGCCCAGGGCCGGTACTTCGACCGTCCAGTGACGCCGGTGACCCGCCGGGAGCTTGCCATCGGCAACCGAACGCTCTTCGGCCCGGCTCCCGCCGAGCTGCTGCCGCCGACGACCGACGACGAGCTGTTCGCGTTCATCCGCGGCGACCTGCGGAAGTTCTGGCTGCCGGCCACCCGGAAGCGGTCGAACTGGTACGCCGACATCTGGGTCGACCTCAGCCTGCTCACGATCGCGCGCGCCCACGTGACGCTGGCCACCGGCGACCTGATCACCAAGCGCGCCGCGTTCGACGTCCTGCCCCGTCTCGGAGCTCCCGCGGACGTCGTCGAGGACATCTGGCGCCGCCGCTACGGGCCGGAGTTCCGCACCGGTCCCTGGCGGCGGCACACCCGCGCCGGGCTGACCCGGCGCTTCGTGCGGACCGCGATTCCCGCCGTCCTGGGTCGGTAGGCGCTCAGTTCACGGTGATCGGCGTGCCGTCGGTGAGCTTCAGCAGCTCGCCGTACGTCGTCGGGAACACCGAGTGCGGGATGCCCGCGGCGGCCCAGATCACCGGATACTGCTCCAGGGCGGTGTCGACGAACGTCGGGACGCGGCCCGGGTGCCCGACCGGGGCGACGCCGCCGATCGACTGGCCGGTGTGCTCCTTGACGAACTCCGGCGTGGCCCGCTTCAGCTTCCCGATCCCGAGCTCGGCGGCGACCTTGGCGGTGTCCACCCGGTGCGCGCCCGAGGTGAGGATCAGCACCGGGGCGCCGTCGCCGGCGAAGATCAGGCTGTTCGCGATCGCGCCGACCTCGCAGCCGAGCTCGGCCGCGGCGGCCGCCGCCGTCGGCACCGCCTCGTCGAGGATCACGATCTCGCCGGTCGCACCGGCCGCCGCCAGCGCGTCGGCCACTTTCTGCACATTGGGATGACTGCTCACGCCGAGAGCTTAGGCGAGTGCGGCGGCGCCGAACGAAACATTGAACCGGTCGCACCAGATGACGGCACTGCGGAAGTCCTCGAGCCGGACGGCGCCGGGGATCGGGTAGTTCTGGTTGCCGTGGTTGCCTTTCAGGTCGCCCAGGGACCGGTACCGGCCGTCGTCGAAGACGTGCCAGCCGGCCTTGCCGGAGATCACCTCGGCGTCGCTGAGCCAGACCTTGAGGTCGGGGCCGTCGGAGGTGTCCAGGTTCTCGATCCGGAGGAACCGGCTGCCGTCGGGGAGGGCGAGCACGGAGACCGTGCCGGAGGTGCCGTGTTCGTGCGAGATCAGCTTCCCGGTCAGGAGAACCCTTGCCGGTGGTGACGTGCTCGGTGCCGACTGTGACGCCGGCCGTGACGCCTGCCGTTCCGGCTGCCGTTCAGGTGTGGCGGAAATTGTCGGTGGCGTCGTCGACGATGAGGTCGTGGAGATCGGAACAGCGCCGGGCACCGCCTCGTCGACGACCTTGTCGGTGACGAGCCGCCACGGCTGGAAGAGCGGCAGCGCGACCGCTGCCACCACGACGGCGACCGCCGCCGCGGCGGTTCCGGCTGTCCGTTTCCGCATCGTCCGTCCCTTCGTTCCGGAACTCCCAGTCTGGCGCCCGGAAGCCGCCGCGAACGGCGCGCCGGGCTTACGGAACGTTGACGACTGTCGGCGGGCGGCGATACTCTTCCCTTGTTCGAACAGATGTTCGATTACCTCGGGCCCGGTTTCGTCGGGAGGCCGGACCGGGGTGGACCGGACAGCTGGACGGCTCCGGTGCGGAGTTGCGGCCGCATCGGAATCCGGTGGTCCCGGCGGGCCGGGCACCGGGGTGGTCCTCGACCCCCACCCCGTGCCCACCCGCCGGGCCGCCGACTCGGGGCCGGCGGTGATCAGGAGGCGATGGGACATGTGGGAGTTCGACGACGCCGTCGAGGTGCACTCGGTCGCGGTGGACGGTGTGCAGGTCCCCGACCAGTTCCTCTGGCGCGGCCGGCTGTGGCGGGTCCGCGCGGTCAGGTCCCAGTGGACCGAGACCGCCGCCTGGTGGGAGCGAGGCGTCATCGGCACCGGCGACACCCACGACCCACTGGCCACCCGCACCGACCCCACCGGCACGACCTACGCCTACGACGCCCGCGCCGACCGCACCTTCGACCGGACCGACTCGCACACCGACCGCCGGGGCGACCGGCGGGGCGCGGGGGCTGATTCGTTGGCGCGGATCGACGCGGCGACCGTCGCCGAGGCTTGCTCGGCGGCGCGCGCCGCGTCGCGTCCGGCCCGGACGCACACAGCCGGCGTGGCAGCGGCGGCCAACCCCCGCTCGCGCCCCGCTGCCACGCTTCCCGCCCCCGCGCTCTCCACCCCGCTGTCCGGCTCCCCGTCCGGCCCTCTGCCGGGCGCTCTGTCGGGCACGCTGTCCGCCGCCACCCCGGCGGCCGTCGGGGTGCTGGATGCGGACTGGGGACCGGAGCGCTCGGTCTTCCGGGTGGAAGCCGGCTGCGGGCGGTCCGGCCGGCAGGAGATGTTCGACCTCGCCCACGACCCGCACTCGGGCCGTTGGCAATTGGAAAGGGTGACCGACCGATGACTGTTTCACCGGTGTCGCCGGCCGCGGCCGGCGCGGCCGGCCGAGAGCTGTCCCGTGCCCGCGCCGCCCTGGCCGAGGCGACCGAGACCAACGACCACCTGATCCGCTACTCGAGCGCCCACGTCGCGGCGCTCCGGGTCGCGGCCGCGGTGCTCGCCGTCCGCGCCCGCCCGGTCCGCTCGGGCAGCCGCCGGCGGGTCCAGCGCAACGCCTGGGTGCTGCTCGCCGAGGTCGCGCCCGAGTTCGGCGAGTGGGCCACGTTCTTCGCCGCCGGCGCCGCCCAGCGCGCCGCCGCCGAGGCCGGGCTGGAGCGCGCCGTCACCACTCGCGAGGCGGACGACCTGATCCGCGCCGTCGAGACCTTCTACACCCAGGTGGAAGCCAGCCTGCGGCTGTCCACCACCCCGGTGCTCACCGCGACCACCGACCCGCAGTCCGTCCTGACCCAGTCCTGGATGCGAGCCAGCTGAGGCGCGCATCCGCCCAGCGTTGAGGAGATCCCGACCGTGACCGAACCCTCCAGAGGACTCGGCAAGGACCTGTGCGGGCGTGTTCACGCCCTCACCGGCGTCGAGTGCTACCTGCCGGACACCCACTACCCACGTCCGCACCAGGCGCTGTCCGGCGACTCCTGGCACGACGGCCTGTGCACCCAGTGCGCCGGCTCCGGCCTCCAGACCGACATCCTCTGCCCGGCGTGCAACGGCACCGCCTTCGAGCCGCTGACCCTGCCCGACACCTACCAACCCGGCTGAGCCGACCGAAAGGTGTTCATCGGTCGGCCGGGAAGCGTTTAGGGTCGGCGGGGTGAGTGGACTTCCGGTGTTGGATGTCGAGGAGCAGCGGGTTCTCGGGAGCCTGCTGGAGAAGCAGGTCACGGTGCCGGCGTCGTACCCGTTGACCGCGAACGCCCTGCGCACGGCGTGCAACCAGACCAGCAACCGGGATCCGGTCGTCGACTACGACCAGGGCACGGTGGAGCGAACCGCGCGGGCCCTGCGGGACCGGGAGCTGCTGCGGATCGTCTGGGCGGATGTCGGGCGGCGGACGCTGAAGTACCACCAGATCCTCGACGAGAAGCTCGAGCTCGCTGAGGACGAGCGGGCGCTCATCACCGTGCTGCTGCTCCGCGGGGCACAAGCGCCGGGCGAGTTGCGGACGCGGACCGAGCGGCTGCACGCGTTCGGGGACCGCGGCGACGTCGAGGCCTGCCTGCAACGGATGGCGGCGCGGCCCGACCCGCTGGTCCGGGAGCTGGAGCGGCGCGTCGGGCAGCACGACCGCCGCTGGATCCACCTGCTCGGCCCGGTGCCCGAGGCGGAGGCAACCGTCGCCGTCGAGAGCGTCGACCGTGACACGGTGATCGCCGAAGGAGCCGACGAGCGTGACGCCCGGGTGCGGTCGGCCTATGACGCCGTCGCGGCGACGTACGCCGACGAGTTGCTCGACGAGCTGGACGCGTTGCCGTTCGAGCGGTGGCTGCTCGACCGGGTGGTTGCCCACGCCAACGGTCGCCCGGTGGTGGAGGTCGGCACCGGTCCGGGCCACGTCACGGCGTACCTGGCCGACCGGGGCGCGGAGGCCACCGGCATCGACCTCGCGCCCGAGATGATCGCCGAGGCCCGCCGCCGGTTCCCGCACCTGACGTTCGAGGTCGGCGACCTGCGCCGGCTCGGCCGTCCGCCGGCGAGCTCCGGCTGGGCCGCGGTCCTCGGCTGGTACTCGCTCATCCACCTGGCCGCGTCGGAGCTGCCCGGCGCGATCGCCGCCCTGACCCGTCCGCTCGACCCCGGCGGCTGGCTGGTTCTCGCGCTGCACGCCGGTGAGGAGGTCCGGCACGTCGACGAGCTGCTCGGGCACGAGGTCAGCCTCGACTACGTCCTCCACGACCCGGCGTACGTCGTCGGCGCGGTCGAAGCCGCAGGCCTCACCGACACCGAGTGGTACCTGCGCGGCCCCCTGACAGGGCGCGCCGAAACCACCCGGCGTCTGTACGTCATCGGCCGGGCGCCCTCGCAGTAGAGCGCCGACGCCCTCGCAGTGCAGTGCCGGGTCCCGGTGAGGCCGCAACCCCTCCGGTGCTGCCTCAGCCGGACCGGCCGCCGGTTCAGGCCTTGGCGTACGTCTCCGCGGCCAGCGACTCGAACTCCAGGCCGACCGCCGGCTCGTCGCCGACCACCCAGGCGTCGTGCCCCGGCTCGATGACGTAGGCGCTGCCCGGCGCCAACCGCGCCTTGCTCCCGTCGTCGTGGACGATCTCCACCTCGCCGGAGAGCAGGGTGCCGACGTGGCGGACCTGGCACGAGTCGCCGCCGGTGACCGGACGGATGCAGTCGGACCAGCGCCAGCCCGGCTGGATGGTGATCCGGGCGACGCTGGCGCCGGGCAGATTCACGACGTCGACGCTCGTCTTGTCCGGTGTACGTCGCTCGTCGGGCTCGTCGAAGGACTTGCTGAAGATGGCCATGATCCCTCCCTGGTGATCGCATCTCCCCTTGTCACGAGAGTGCGCCGATCGCCGCCGCGGCGACAGATGCCAGGACTTATCGAACGCTTACGCCGGGCGGGGGCCGGACCGCGTGTCCGGTGGAAGTAGGGTGTGGCGCGGTGGGGTGGCGATGGGGGACCGGCTGGAGGGTTGATGGTGGATCGGCGGCGGCGCGGCGTACGGACGGCGTTGGTGGGCGAGGCGCTGCGCGTTGCGTTGGCGGGACGTGAGCGGACCGATCCCGGCGCCGGCCTGGACATCGTCGACCTCGGCGGCGGCACCGGCGGCTTCGCGGTTCCGCTGGCGGTCGAGGGACACCGGGTGACGGTGGTCGACCCGAGCCCGGACGCGCTGGCCTCACTCGAGCGCCGCGCCCGGGACGAAGGCGTGAGCGAGCTCGTCCGCGGCGTCCAGGGCGACGCGGCGGAGCTGCCCGGGCTGGCGGGGGAGTCGAGCGCCGACGCCGTCCTGTGCCACGGGGTGCTCGAGGTCGTCGACGACCCGGTCCAGGCGTTGCAGGCGATGGCCTCGGTGCTGCGCGAGGGCGGCGTACTGAGCCTGCTGGTTGCCCAGCGCAACGCCGTCGTGCTGGCGCGGGCGCTGGCCGGTCATCTGGCCGAGGCGCGGATCGCGCTGCAGGACCCGGACGGCCGCTGGGGCGCGACCGACCCGATGCCGCGGCGGTTCGACGAGGCCGGGATCACCGGGCAGCTGGCGGACGCCGGCTTCCTGGTCCACACGGTGCACGGCGTCCGGACCTTCGCCGACCTGGTGCCGTCCGCGTTCGTCGACTCCGAGCCGGGCGCGGCCGATTCGCTGGCCGAGCTGGAGCGCGCGGCCAGCCGGCACCCGGCGTTCCGCGCGCTGGCGACGCAGCTGCACATCCTCGCCACCCGCTGATCCCTGCGACGGAGGGTGACCAGAGCGCTACCTCCGGCACGCCTGGGCGGACGCTTGCTGTGAACCGGCTGTGAGCGACACGCCGAAGGACACGGGTTTGGGACCCTCCTGGCCGGGGCAGTTGCGGGACCGTGACGCGCTGGACAGCCGGTCAGGGTTTCGTGTGACGCGGGCGCGGCCTAGACTGGAGGCGGCCTATCGAGATCGCGCTCATCATGGAGGGATCGACGGTGCCCCTCTCGGAAGAAGAGCAGCGCCAGTTCGAGCAGCTCGAACGTGCCCTTGCTGCGGAAGACCCGAAGTTCGTTTCCGCCATGCGTGGGACCAATGTGCGCTTGTACTACAAGCGCCGGGCAGTGCTTGCCGGCGTTGGATTCGTGCTGGGCATCGCGGTGCTGATGACCGGTGCGATCATTCCCAACACCATCATCGGAGTGATCGGCTTCGTGATGATGGTGGCTTGCCTGTACATCGCGGCGCTGAGTATGAAGCGGATCAGCAACGCGGGGGAGTCCGACGACATCCCGCCGCCGCCGCCGACGAAGCGGCACCGGACCAAGCACGACTCGTCCGGCAGCTTCATGGAGCGCATGGAAGACCGCTGGCGGCGCCGCCGCGACGAGGATCTCTGACCGCTCCGAGCGCATCTCGACGTTCTCGAGACTTTTCGGCCGCACCCGTGCCCTGGTGGGACGGGTGCGGCCCTTTCTAGGCCCTCTGGCGTGACACCGTTCGTCCATGCTCACCATCGGACGCCTGGAAGACACTGACCGTGCCGTTTGGCAGACCCTGTTCGCCGGCTACAACGAGTTCTACGGCCGCACGATGCCGGACGAGTTCTTCGAGCAGGCGTGGACCAGGTTCCGGCACGACGAGGAGATCCACGCGCTCGGCGCCCGCCTGGACGGGCAACTGGCCGGCATCGTGCACTTCCTGACGCACGCGAGTACGACGGCGCCTGACTCCTGCTACCTGCAAGACCTGTTCACGGCGCCGGAGGCCCGCGGCCGGGGCGTGGCGCGGGCCCTCATCGACGCCGTCACCGACTGGGCCCGCGAACGTGCGTGCGGACGCGTGTACTGGTCCACGCACGAGTCGAACGCGACCGCCCGCCGGCTCTACGACCAGGTGGCCGAGAACCGGGGCTTCATCCTCTATCAGATCTCGCTGTAGGGCGGGTCGTCAGTTCGTGCGCGGTCGCTTCGGGAGGATCAGCGACCGCAGCCGGGCCAGGAGCAGGTCGAACTCGTCGAGCAGGTCGGACGCCTCGGTCGTACCCCGGCTCAGGTACCAGCGCCACGAAGGCGGCAGCAACCGCGCCCGCCAACGCCGGCGGAGCCGGGCCTGGGACCAGAGCGCCTTGCGTACGGCGGCCGCGTCGTCGCGCAGGTCCAGCTCGCGATGCGCGTCCCCGGCGTACCGCAGCGCCTCGATCCCGCGGGCCAGCCGGCGCGCGGCGTCGTGGGTGTCGCCGGGAAGCTTGGACACCAGCCACTGACCGGCCTGCCGCGGCGTCGCGATGTCGGACCAGTCCAGGCCCAGGTCACGTGACGTGTCCCGGATCTCGGCCCACAGCCCTTCGGCCGCGGCGCGTCCCGGTGGCCGCAGGAAGCGCCGGCGCCGGGTCAGCGTCCGGATCAGCCAGGGGACGCAGAGCAGCAGGACGGCGCCCAGGCCGCCGGCGATCGCCTTGCCGCCGCCGTTGGTGAACCAGTTGCCGGAGTCAACGATCACGGTGCCGCTGTCGTTCGGCAGGTTCGGGTCGTTGCGCGGCCGGGTGGCCCCGGGGGTCTCCCGGTCGCCCGGCGTGGTCGGCACGTTGGTCGGCGCGGTCGTCGGGTTGGTCGGGTTCGCGTTCGCGGCGATCGTCCAGCCCGGCGTGGCCGCGACCCGGGCGGACGGCGTCGGCTCGAACCGGACCCAGCCGATGCCCTGGAAGTACAGCTCCGGCCACGCGTGCATGTCGTGCATCCTGACCGTGTACTCGCCGTCCTTGCCGGACGACCCGGGCAGGAAGCCGATGCCGACCCGCGACGGGATCCCGATGATCCGGGCCATCAGGGCCATCCCGGTGGCGAACTGCTCGCAGTACCCTTCCTTGTTCGTCAGCAGGAAGTCCTCGAGGGCCGCCATCCCGCTGCCCTTGGCGTTCTGCGTGCTGTAGGTGAAGCCGCCGCCGCTGCGGAACCAGTTCTGGATCAGCACGGCCGCCTCGAACTTGTTGTCCTTGGCCGTGGCGGTGATCTCGTACGTCTTCTGCTTGATGTCGTTCGGCGTCCGCTGCGGCACGACCGACGTGTACTGGTCGGGTGCGCTGGCGGTGATCGCGTCGTGCAGCTGCTCCGGGCTCGGCTGCACGTCGTACGACGTCAGCTTGTACTTCTTGCCGCCGACGATCGACCCGTTCGACGAGACCACGTCCAGCGAGCCGGCGTCGTAGCGCCAGTCGCGCTTCAGCGAGATCGAGCGCAGCGGGTACGGGACCGGGGCGAACTGGGAGCGGAACGTGCGGGTGACGTCGATCTCCATCGAGGTCTGCTGCACCTTCGACAGGTCGCCGGAATAGCCGGGCGGCGCGGACAGGTCACCGCCGTTCAGCTTCTGTCCGGGGGACCGCGGCGCGATCCGCCAGGTGTTGCCGTCGAACAGGTCGAGCGCGGTCAGCCGCAGGTACGTGCCGCCGGCCGGGCCGCCCTTGTACGTGAGCGCCACGACGTTGTCGCCGCGCTTGAGGTTCTTGCCCATGTCGAGCATCGGGTCGGTCGACGAGATGCTCGCCCCGATCCCGCTGCCGGTGCCGCCGCCGGCCAGGCCGTTGCCGATGACACCTTCCGGCAACGTCGGCAGCAACGCGGGCAGCAGCGCGGCGATCGCGACGACGGTCAGCCCGATCCGCCGGCCGGCCTGCCCGAGCGCCGACGCCTCGACGGGCTCGGCCGCGTCGAGGTGCGAGACACCCGAGATTCGGCGGCCCCAGCGGCTGAGGCGGCTGCGACCCTCGGCGGACAGCAGCAGGATGTACCCGATCGCGGGCGGGATGAACAGCAGCCACGGCAGTCCGCCGTGCACGGTCGCGGCCGGCACCGTGTACATGATCAGCAGCAGCAACCCGGACCACGCGGCCTGCCGCAGTTGCACGGCGATGACGTGGATCAGGAAGCCGGCCGCCGAGATCACCGACACCGCGAACAGCGTCAGATGCGAGTCCTGCGGCAGGGGTGCGCTGAACCGGTTGATCGAGTCCATCGCGTCGACCAGCTGCGCGTTGAACTCGAGCGCGGTCGCCTTCAGCGGCAGCAGCCCGAACTTCATCGTGTCGTGCAGGAAGAACAGCGACAGCAGCTCGATCAGCACCACCAGCTGGACGATCGGTACGACGATCCGCGGGGCGCGCAGGTTCTGCAGGAGGACGCCGACACCCGTCATCAGCGCGCACAGGAACGCGCTGATGAACAGGAACGGCCCCGAGAACACCGGCGTGAGGACCATCGCCCCCAGCACGGTCGCGCCCCAAGCGGCAAGCGAGATCCTGGCGTGTCCGGTCATGCGATTCGTCCGCTCCGTAGTCCCAGTCCGGACCACACGGTCGGGAGATGGTCGCCGCGGCGGACCCTGGCGACCCGCCAGCCGTTGCGGCGCAGCTCGTTCTCGGTGGCGTCCGTGGCGGCGGTCAGGCGGGCCGCCTTCTCGGTCGCCTCGGCGCCGACCGCCCAGCTCGCGGCGTCCAGCACCAGTGCGACACCGGTCGCCTGGCTGGTCCGCCACCGGTTCAGGGCGGTGACGTCCTCGCTGCCGCAGGCACCGACGATCGCGATCACGAGGCTCGGATCCTGTGCGTGCCGGTCGACCGTCAGCAACGGAGCGAGCTCGGCGTACTTGTGCTCCTCGACGGTCGCGCACTCGGTCAGCAGCTGCTGCTGCGTGAGCGGCTGGTGCACCGCCGCGGACGTCCGGTGCGTGATCGCCGACAGCGTGGTCGGCCCGCCGAGCATGGTGGTGACGTAGCCGCGCCGCATCCGGTCGATGCCGATCGACGCGGCCGCGCTGACCGCCCACTCCAGGCTGGACGACGGTCCGTGCCCGTGGTGCGAGATCGTCCGCGCGTCCAGGAACAACGCGCACCGGCTCTGCCAGGGCTGCTCCTCGCGGCGGACCATCAGCTCGCCGCGGCGCGCGGTCGACCGCCAGTGCACCCGGCGCAGGTCGTCGCCGTCGCGGTACTCGCGAACGGTCGCGTCCTCCTCGCCGGCGGCCGCGATCGCCCGCGGCCGGTTCTCACCCGAACCGGCGCGGTCCGCGCCGAGCCGGATCTCCGGCAGCTTGTAGACCCGCGGCGTGACCAGCAGGTGCTGGCTGCGGGTGAACGTGCGGCTGGTCTCCACCAGCCCGAACGGGTCGGCCACGGTCAGCATCAACGGGCCGACCTGGAACAGTCCGCGCACGTCGGACTTGACCGGGTAGGTGACGGTCCGGCGCCAGTTCGGGCTGACCCGGTCGACCACGAACCGCGGGCGGTGGCCCAGTACATAAGGAATACGGTCCTCGAGCAGCAGCAGCCCTGCGGGCATCCGGCCCTGGTTGCTCAGCGCCAGCTCGACGGTCGCCTGCGTCCCGACCGGGACCTGGTCCGGCGCGAGGCTGCGCCGCACCTGGAGGCGCAGCCGGGTCCGGCCGACGACGAGCGCCGCCACGATCGGCAGCGCGGCCAGCAGGATGCCGACGCGCAGCAGGTCCTTCTGGCCGAGCAGGAGGGCGCACAGCGAAGCCGTCAGACCGGCCGCGACGAACGCCCGCCCCCTGGTGGTCAGTCCGCGCAGTGCCTGCCGCATGGCTCAGTCCCGGCGGGTGCGGGGGAGCGGCACGCTCGCCACCAGACCGGAGATGATGTCGGCCGCACCGCGCCCACCGAGATGCGCTTCGGCCGCCGGCAGCACGCGGTGCGCGAGTACCGGCACCGCGAGCTCCTGGATGTCGTCCGGCAGCACGAACTCACGCGAGTCCAGTGCGGCCGCGGCACGCGCCGCACGGATCAGGTGCAGCGTCGACCGCGGGCTCGCGCCGAGCCGGAGCTCCTGCGAGCGGCGGGTCGCGCCGACCAGCGCCACGGCGTACTCCTTCACCGACTCCGACACGTGCACCGACTGCACCGTCTTCACCAGCCGGAGGATCTGCTGGCCGTCGGTGACCGGCTGCAGACTCTGCAGCGGGTCGTCGGCCGCGTGGCCGTCCAACATCCGCAGCTCGGCGGCCGGCTCCGGGTAGCCCATCGACACCCGCGCCATGAACCGGTCGCGTTGCGCTTCCGGCAGCGGGTACGTGCCTTCCATCTCGATCGGGTTCTGCGTCGCGATCACCATGAACGGCGCCTCGAGCTGGTACGTCGTGGTGTCGACGGTGACCTGACGCTCCTCCATCGACTCCAGCAACGCGGCCTGCGTCTTCGGCGAGGCGCGGTTGATCTCGTCGCCGACGACGATGTTCGCGAACACCGCGCCGGGCTTGAACTCGAAGTCGCGGATCTCCTGGTTGAAGACCGAGACACCGGTGATGTCGGACGGCAGCAGGTCCGGCGTGAACTGGATCCGTCGCACGCTGCAGTCGATCGACTTCGCCAGCGCCTTGGCCAGCATCGTCTTGCCGACGCCCGGCACGTCCTCGATCAGCAGATGTCCCTCGGCCAGCAGAACCGTGACGGCGACCTCGACGACGTCGGACTTGCCCTCGATCACCTGTTCCATGGCCCGCCGGACTCGGCCCGCCACCTCGGACAGCTCGTCGAAGTCCCCGGCTCCTGCCAGCGGCGAGCTGGTCGCGGTGCTGCTCACTCTGTGTCCTCCCCATTCGTTGACTGCCGACACATTCTGTCCCGCGGCAGGGGTCGGGCCTAGAGTCGCGGGAGTTTCGTTACCTGGCGTTTCGGTGTCCATCGGCGCACGCCCTCACGGCGGGGTCGGAAAAGTCTTCCCCCCAGCGTACGGGCGGTGAAAGCAGTGTGCGGGGCGTACGACGCTGCCAGCCACTGCCTGGTTCACGGTTCCGGGCCGCGAAGAGTTCACCGGCGGCTCCTCCACTTTCCTCCACCGCGTCCTCCACTTCGCTCCACACCGTCCTCCACTTCGCTCCACAGCCGCTTGAAAGCGCCTCGAACAGGCGGGTCGCGGCAACGGTTGAGGCGGCAGCGACACGCGGGCGCTGAGCGTGAATTCAGGCGGCACAGGGGTGGATCGGGGCGGAAGTTGGTTGACGGTGGTGGAAAGTGGAGTAAGGTGGAGCGCAGTGGAACTGAAGTGGTGGAATCACTCGCCTGAGTCGGAGAGTCCGCAACGGGGAGGTGGAGCGTGTTCCTCGGAACTCACTTCCCCAAGCTCGACGACAAGGGACGGCTGTTCCTGCCGGCGAAGTTCCGCGACGAGCTCGCCGACGGCCTGGTGATCACCCGTGGACAGGAGCGATCGCTGTCCGTGTGGCCGGAGCGTGAGTTCGTCCAGCTGACCGAGCAGTTGAAGCAGGCCCCGATCACCAACAAAGGTGCGCGGGACTACCTCCGGATGTTGTTCGCCGGCGCCTCCAACGAGATGCCGGACAAGCAGGGCCGGGTCACCCTCCCGCCGATGCTGCGCGACTATGCGTCACTGGATCGCGACTGCGTCGTCATCGGGGCGATGAATCGGGTGGAGATCTGGAACACGGAGAACTGGAACCGGTACTCCGCGGAGCAGGAGCAGGCGTTCGCCGACCTGTCCGAGGAAGTACTGCCCGGGATCTTCTGAACTTCAAGCTGAACAGTGTGCGAGGACTGGAACACACCGACCGTCCGGTGAGATCACGGGTCCGACTTCCGACCTGGAGTGTTGGCGTCACTTCCCCGGCGCCAAGACCAGCAGGTACTTCCCCGGAAGGCGTACCCGCGATCTGACCGGACGGTGCTGTCTCCGGCCCGTCTACGCACCACATGACCTGCGGGGGCAGGGTCGTCCCCGCGGCGACGGGAAGGGTCGAGATGGACGCTGCGGAGCGGCATGTGCCGGTGATGCTGGAGCGCGTCGTCGCGCTGCTGGCGCCGGCGCTCGCGCGTCCCGGCGCCGTCGTCGTCGACGCGACCCTCGGCCTCGGCGGTCATTCCGAGGCGTTCCTGCGGCAGTTCCCCGAGGTCCGGCTGATCGGCCTCGACCGGGACCCGAACGCGTTGCGGCTGGCCGGCGAGCGACTCGCGCCGTACCAGGAGCGGATCACCCTCGTGCACGCGGTGTACGACGAGTTGCCGCGGGTGCTGGCCGAGCTCGACGTCCCGGCGATCGACGGCATCCTGTTCGACCTCGGCGTCTCGTCGATGCAGCTGGACGAGGCCGGCCGCGGGTTCGCGTACGCGCAGGACGCGCCGCTGGACATGCGGATGGACCCGACCGGCCCGACCACGGCCGCCGACATCCTCAACACCTACAGCGCGGCCGACCTGGCCCGGATCCTGTTCCAGTACGGCGAGGAGAAGTTCGCCCGCCGGATCGCGGACCGGATCGTGCGCGAGCGGGAGACCGAGCCGTTCACGAACAGCGCGCGGCTGTCCGAGCTGGTCCGCAACGCGATCCCGCAGGCGGCTCGGCGGACCGGCGGTCACCCGGCGAAGCGGACCTTCCAGGCGTTGCGGATCGAGGTGAACGGGGAGCTCGAGGTGCTGCGTCGCGCACTGCCCGCCGCGCTCGGGGCGCTCGCGCTGCACGGCCGGATCGTGGTGATGAGCTACCACTCGCTGGAGGACCGGATCACCAAGCAGGCGTTCGCGCCGGGCACGAAGTCCGACGTACCGGACGACCTGCCGGTGATCCCGGCGGGGCACGAACCGTATCTGAAGCTACTGACCCGGGGCGCCGAACGGCCGACCGAGGAGGAGGTCGCGGTGAACCCGCGCGCCGCCTCTGCGCGCGTGCGGGCGGCCGAGCGGATCCGGGAGAGGGGACTGGTGGCCTGATGAGTACTGTCTTCAGCCCGCAGAAGGCGCGGGTGACTCCGGTCGCCGGTGGCACAGCCAAGAAGGCGCAGCCGCGGCTGCGGGTGGTGTACGGCGCGCCCTTCCGGCCGCCGCGGATGCCGTTCGTCATCTTCGTGGTGTCGCTGCTGGCCGCCGGACTGGTCGGTCTGCTGCTGCTGAACACGGAGCTGCAGAGTGGGACGTTCAACATCACCAAGTTGAGCTCGCAGGCCGACCAGCTCCGTGACCAGCAGGAACAGCTGGAGAAGCAGGTCCGGACGCTGGAGTCGCCGCAGAACCTGTCCGACCGCGCGCTGCGGATGGGCATGGTGCCGAACCCGAACCCGGTGTTCCTGCGGCTGTCCGACGGCCGGGTGCTCGGCGTACCGGCCGAGGGCAAGGCCGGCGCCGGTACGGCGATGTTCGGGCCGGGGACGCCGAGCGGTCAGGTGACCGCGAAGCCGCCGGTGAAGCCGGTCACGCCGGTCAAGCCGGTGACGCCGGTGAAGCCGTCGGCCGGCACCACCAAGCCGGGGACCACGAAGCCCGGCACCACGAAGCCGCCCACGACCGCGACGAAGCCGCCGGCCGGCACCACCAAGCCGCCGGCCACGACCACGACGAAGAAGCCCGCCACGACCACACGGGGATGATCGGATGACGGACCGACGGGGAAACGAGCCGCCACCACGCAAGCGTGGTGCCGCATCGGGGAGGGACAACCCACCCCGCAAGGCTCAACCCCGTCGTCCGTCAACTACGGACAGTGGTCGCCCCGAATCCACCCGCGAACGCCTCCTCCGCAAGGCACGCGAGGAGCAAGAACGCGCGCGGGCGGCGGCTGCCCCACGTCCGGTGAAGAAGGCCGCGGCGAAGCGACCTGCGGCCGGTACGTCGAGCCCTCGTCAGCAGGCTCCCACAAAGGGCACCGCGAAGAAGACCACAACGGGCACCGCACAGGGCGCGGCGAAGAAGTCCACGAAGGGCGTCGCGAAGAAGACCGCGAAGCGGCCGGTGAAGAAGACCGCGGCCGCGCGCAAGCGGCCGCCGCAGAATCGGCCTCGGCCGCGGCCGAAGAAGCGGCGGGTGAAGAAGCCGCCGCGGATGTTGCGGCTGGGGCGGCCGGCGTTGCGGTTGCGGATGACGTTCGGGGTGATGGCGTTCGTGCTGTCGCTGTTCGCCGGGCGGCTCGTGCTGCTCCAGGGGGTGGACCCGGACAGCTACGCGCAGGCGGCGACCAAGGAGAACGCCCGCTCGTACACGCTGCACGCCAACCGCGGCACCATCACGGACCGCAACGGCGTCGAACTCGCGGTCACCGAGGACGCGGTGGCGATCACCGCGGACCCGCAGCAGACCAAGCCGGTCGCCCAGCAACTGGCCGCGATCCTGGCGCCGAAGCTCCCCGGGACGACGGCCGCGAAGCTCGTCACCGAGCTGTCCGGCACCGGCCGCTACACCCTCCTCGCACACCAGGTCAGCCCGACCGTGTGGAGTGCGATCCAGGCGGAGATCAAGGCCGCGAACGTGCCCATCGCCGAGCAGAACAAGGGCAAGCCGAAGGAGCAGCAGGCGCCGCTGCTGGCCGGCCTGTACACCGAGGAAGACCCGATCCGCAGCCACCCGAACAGCAGCATCGCGGCCACCCTCGTCGGTGTCACCGGTGCCGACGGCAAGGGCCAGTCCGGCCTCGAGTACAGCCTGAACGACAAGCTGTCCGGCAAGGACGGCCAGGCCATGTACGAGGTCGATGCCAAGGGCAACAAGATCCCGAACGCGAACCACACCGTGCAGGAGCCGAAGCCCGGTCTCGGCGTCCAGCTGACCCTGGACACCGACCTGCAGTACTTCGCCGAGAAGCGGATCGAGAAGGCGGTGCGGGACTACCAGGCCAGCTCCGGCACGGTGGTCGTGATGGACGTGAAGTCCGGCGAGCTGATGGCGATGGCGAACTACCCGACGTTCGACCCGAACAAGAAGGGTTACTCCCCGAAGGACCTGAACAACCCGGCCCTGGAGCGCAGCTACGAGCCCGGCAGCGTGCAGAAGGTGGTCACCATGGCCGCCCTGGCCGACGCCGGGATCATCGACCTGAACACCAAGCTGAAGGTCCCCGGCAGCATCGAGGTGCAGCGCCGGACCATCAAGGACCACTGGTCGCACGACACGATGAACCTGACCATCTCCGGCGTGATCGCGAAGTCGTCGAACGTCGGCACGATCATGGCCGCGCAGAAAATGCCGATCGCGCGGTTCGTGAAGTACCTGCACGACTTCGGGTTCGGCGAGCCGACCGGCCTGAACTTCCCGGGCGAGACCAAGGGCCGGCTGGCGCCGGGCGACGAGTGGCCGGAGATCACCCGCTCGAACGTCGCGTTCGGCCAGGGACTGTCGGTGAACGCGGTGCAGGAGGCCGCGGCGGTGAACGCGGTCGCCAACGGCGGCGTGTACGTGCCGCCGAAGGTGGTCCGCAACTACGTCGACGCGAACGGCAACCAGATCCCGAACCAGACCGCGGCGCCGCGCCGGGTGGTGAGCGAGAAGGCCGCCGAGGAGGTCACCACGATGATGGAGGCGGTGACCGCGAAGAAGGGCACCGCGCCGCAGGCCGCGATCGACGGCTACCTGGTGGCCGGCAAGACCGGCACCGCCCAGCAGGTGGTTCCGGGGACCGGCAAGTACGGCAACTGGGCGACTTCTTTCGCCGGATTCGCCCCGGCCGACAACCCACGGTTCGTGACGTACGTCGTACTGCACGATCCCCAGGGTGCCCGGGGTGGTGGTCTCCAAGGAGGACCGGTGTTCCGAGACGTGATGAGCTACGCACTGCAGAAGTACGTCGTGCCGCCGACCGGCGCGGCGCAGCCGAACATCCCGCTGACGTGGAAGTGACGCCCAGCCTGGTGACGCACAGTCCGGTGACGCAGGGTCAGGTAGGAGTCACGGGGCCTGGAGCGGTAGCCTCAGGGCCCGTGTCCACCCCTACCGCCGCCGGCGGCGCGGTCGCAGCGATCAGGCCACGGCACGTCGTGCCGGTGAGCCTCGCCGACCTCGCGAACGTCGCCCACGCACAGTTGCCGGCAACGTCGCCGGCGACCGTGACCGGCGTATCCCTCGACTCGCGTTCCGTCCTTCCCGGCGACCTCTACGCCGCTCTGCCCGGTGCGGTCACGCACGGTGCGGAGTTCGTCGCGAGGGCCCAGCAGGCCGGCGCGGTCGCCGTACTGACCGACCCGGCCGGAGCCGACCGCGCCGCGGCCACGGGCCTGCCGGTGCTGGTCGTCGACAAGCCGCGCAGCGTGCTCGGAGCGGTCGCGTCCCGGGTGTACGGCGAGCCGACCAGTGCGCTGCGGCTGCTCGGCGTGACCGGCACGAACGGGAAGACCACCACCAGTTTCCTGCTGGACTCGGTTCTGCGGGGGCTCGGCCCGACCGCGCTGATCGGGACGATCCAGACGCGCATCGGCGACGAGGTCGTGAAGAGCGTCCGGACCACCCCGGAGGCCACCGACCTGCAGGCACTGTTCGCGGTGATGCGGGAACGGTCCGTGGCGTGGTGCTCGATGGAGGTGTCGAGCCACGCGCTGGCGATGGGCCGCGTCGACGGCGCCCGCTACGCGGTCGCCGGGTTCCTGAACCTCACGCAGGACCACCTGGACTTCCACAAGACGTTCGAGGACTACTTCCAGGCGAAGGCCTCGCTGTTCACCCCGGAGCGGTGCGATGTCGCCGTGGTGACGATCGACGACGAGTACGGTCGCCGGCTCGCGGCGCAGACCGTCGTACCGACGGTCACCGTGTCGACCAAGGGCGACGCCGACTGGACGGTGGCCGGTCTGCACCGCTCGGAGCACGGCACGACGGTGATCGACGTCCAGGGCCCGGGGGAGACGCTGACTGTCGAGATCGCGCTGCCCGGTGACTTCAACGTGGCCAACGCGCTGCTCGCGACCGCGATGCTGCGGCAGGTCGACGTCCCCGCGGAGACGATCGCGGCCGGGCTGCGCACCGCGAGTGTGCCGGGGCGGATGGAGACGTTCACCCGTGCGGACGGCCTGGCGGTGATCGTGGACTACGCGCACACGCCGGACGCGGTCGCGCTGGCGCTGCGGGCCGCGCGGGGTGCGACGAAGGGCCGGCTGTTCGCGGTCGTGGGTTGCGGCGGCGACCGGGATCCGTGGAAGCGGCCCGCGATGGGCGCCGAGGCGGCGAGGGCGGCGGACGTCGTGATCGTCACCGACGACAACCCGCGCAGCGAGGACCCGGCGGCGATCCGTGCCGCCGCGCTGGCCGGCGCGCGGGACGCCGTACCGGACGTGGACCTGCACGAGATCGGTGACCGGCGCCGGGCGATCGCGTCCGCGATCGAGCTGGCCGGCCCGGGCGACACCGTCGTCGTGCTCGGGAAGGGCCATGAGACAGGCCAGGACGTCGGCGGCGTGATCCACCCGTTCGACGACCGCGAAACCGTGCGTGAGTTGCTGGAGGCAGACCGGTGATCCCTGTCAGTTGCGGCGAGATCGCCGACGTCGTCCGCGGGGAGCTCGTGGGCGCCGAGCCCACGGCTGTCGTGGACGGCCCGGTGGTGATCGACTCCCGGGCGGCGGGACCGGGCGGGCTGTTCGTCGCCCTGCCCGGCGAACGCGTCGACGGCCACGACTTCGTCGGTACGGCGACCGCGGCCGGCGTCACCGTCTCGCTCACCACCCGGCCGGTGGACGGCAGCCCGTGCCTCGTCGTCGACGACGCGCAGCGTGCGCTCGCCGACCTGGCCCGGCACGTGATCGCGAAGCTGCCGGACCTGACCGTGATCGGCCTCACCGGCTCGACCGGGAAGACCAGCGCGAAGGACCTGATCGGCCAGGTGATCCGCCCGTACGGCGAGACCGTGGCGCCGGAAGGCTCGTTCAACAACGAGCTCGGGCACCCGCTGACCGCGTTGCAGGCGACCCGGTCGACGAAGTACCTGGTCGCCGAGATGGGGGCGCGGCACACCGGCGACATCAAGTTCCTGAGCGGGATCACACCGCCGGCGGTCGGCCTGGTGCTGAACGTCGGCACCTCGCACATCGGCGAGTTCGGGTCCCAGGACAACATCGCGATCGCGAAGGGCGAGCTGATCGAGGCCGTCGCACCGGGCGGTACGGCGGTGCTCAACGCCGACGACCACCGGGTGGCCGCGATGCGGAGCCGGACCGGGGAGAAGGTGCTGACCTTCGGCGAGGCGCCCGAGGCGGACGTCCGGGCGACGGACGTGAAGCTCGACGGCGAGGGCCGGCCGGCGTTCACGCTGCACATCGGCGGTTTCAGCGGCGCCGTCCAGCTGCAGCTGATCGGCGAGCACCACGTCTCGAACGCGCTCGCCGCCGGGGCCGTCGCGCTGGCGGTCGGGCTGACGCCGGAGCAGATCGCCGACGGCCTGAACGCCGCGCAGCGGGTGTCCGCGGCGCGGATGGAGCTGACCGAGCGCGCCGACGGCGTGACGGTCATCAACGACGCCTTCAACGCGAACCCGGACTCGACCCGCGCCGCGCTGAAGTCACTGGTCGCGATCGGCCGGTCCCGCGGTGCGCGGACCTGGGCGGTGCTCGGCGAGATGCTCGAGCTCGGCGACACCTCGGCCGACGAGCACGACGCGATCGGCCGGCTGGCCGTCCGGCTGGACGTGAACCGGCTGGTCGTGGTCGGCGAGGGCGCCAAGCCGATCCACCTCGGCGCCTCGCTGGAAGGCTCGTGGGGCAACGAGTCCACGTACGTCGCGACCATCCCGGAGGCGCTGCAGCTGCTGCGTGCGGAGCTCCGCGCGGGTGACGTCGTCCTGGTGAAGTCCTCGAAGGCCGCCAAACTGCGCAGCCTCGCCGACGCCCTGCTGGAGGAACAGCAGTGATCTCGATCCTGTTCGGCGGCGCCGTCGCGATGGTGCTGACGCTGCTCGGCACCCGCTACGCGATCAAGTGGCTGGCCCGGCGAGGCTACGGCCAGGAGATCCGCGACGACGGCGTGAAGTCCCACCAGATCAAGCGCGGCACGCCGACCATGGGCGGCTTCGTGTTCATCATCGCGACCATCGTCGGGTACTTCGCGGCGAAGCTGTTCACGATGACACCGCCGAGCGCCTCGGCGATCCTGGTGCTGTTCCTGTTCGCCGGGATGGGCGCGGTCGGGTTCCTGGACGACTTCATCAAGATCTTCCGCCAGCGCAGCCTGGGCCTGCGCAGCAAGGCGAAACTGGCCGGCCAGACGCTGGTCGCGGTGATCTTCGCGGTGCTCGCGCTGCAGTTCCCGGACGAGCGCGGCCAGCGGCCGGCATCGCCGTTCATCTCGTTCATCCGCGACATCGGCTGGCTGGAGCTGCCGGCCATCCTGGTGATCATCTGGATCCTGCTGCTGATCGCCGGCATGTCGAACGGGGTGAACCTCGCCGACGGCCTGGACGGCCTGGCCACCGGCGCGTCGATGATGGTGTTCGGCGCCTACACGCTGATCTGCATCTGGCAGTTCAACCAGAGCTGCGCGACCGCGCAGGGCGTCGGCGCGAAGTGTTACGAGGTCCGCGATCCACACGACCTGGCGGTCGTCGCGGCCTCGCTGACCGGTGCGCTGTTCGGGTTCCTGTGGTGGAACGCGTCACCGGCCAAGATCTTCATGGGCGACACCGGCTCGCTGGGCCTCGGCGGCGCGCTGGCCGGGATGGCCGTGATGACCCGGACCGAGCTGCTGGTGCTGCTGCTCGGCGGTCTGTTCGTCGTCATCACCGCCTCGGTGATCCTGCAGGTCGGCTACTTCAAGATCACCAAACAGGCCACCGGCGTCGGGAAACGGCTGTTCCTGATCGCGCCGCTGCATCACCACTTCGAGATGCTCGGCTGGGAACAGGTGAACGTGGTGATCCGGTTCTGGATCATCCAGGGGCTGTGCGTCGTGATCGGACTCGGGGTCTTCTACGCGGAATGGGTGACCGGATGAGTCTCGAGACCCGTACCTCCGACGGCTGGGCGACCACCCGGTTCGTCGTGCTCGGCTTCGGTACGGCGGGCTACGCCTGCGCCGACTCGCTGATCCAGGCCGGCGCCGAGCACCTCGTCGTCCTCGACGACCGCGACACCGAGGCGCTGCGCGAGAAGGCGCAGATCCTCGAGACGCTCGGCGCCACCATCACGCTCGGCCCGGGCAGTACGGCGGAGCTGCCGAAGGACGTCGACGTCGTCGTCACGTCTCCCGGTGTACCGCCGCACGCGCCGCTGCTCGCGCAGGCCGCCGAGCGGGACGTGCCGATCTGGAGCGAGATCGAGCTGGCCTGGCGGCTGCGCGACCCGGAGCACGCGGCGCCGTGGCTGTGCATCACCGGCACCAACGGCAAGACCACGACCGTGCAGATGCTGACCGCGATCCTGCAGGCGGCCGGGCACCGGGCCGTTGCCGCGGGCAACGTGGGCCTGCCGTTGCTCGAGGCGGTGATGGACCCCGAGCCGTACGACGTGATCGCGGTCGAGCTCTCGTCGTACCAGCTGCACTACACGCACTCGATGTCGGCGCACGCCGCCGCCGTCCTGAACATCGCGCCGGACCATGTCGACTGGCACGGGTCGCTCGAGGCGTACGCGCAGGACAAGGGCCGGATCTACGAGAACTGCCAGGTCGCGTGCGTGTACAACGTCGCGGACCCGGCCACCGAGCACCTCGTCGAGGAAGCCGACGTGATCGAGGGCTGCCGCGCGATCGGGTTCACCCTCGGTACGCCGGGACTGTCGATGCTCGGGCTGGTCGACGACCTGCTCGTCGACCGTGCGTTCGTCGAGCAGCGCCAGACCTCGGCGCTGGAGTTGGCGTCGCTCGACGACGTCACGCCGGCCGCGCCGCACAACGTCGCGAACGCGCTGGCGGCCGCCGCGCTGGCCCGCGCCTTCGGCGTACCGGCGACCGCGGTCCGTGACGGGCTGCGCGGGTTCCGGCCCGACAAGCACCGGATCGCGCACGTCGCGGACGTTGCCGGGGTCAACTATGTGGACGACTCGAAGGCCACCAACCCGCACGCCGCGCAGGCCTCGCTGCTGGCCTACGAGCACGTGGTGTGGATCGCCGGCGGCCAGGCCAAGGGCGCGACGTTCGACGAGCTGGTGATCGCGGCCCGCAAGCGTTTGCGGGCGGTCGTGCTGCTCGGGCAGGACAAGGACGTGATCGCCGAAGCTCTCGAGCGACACGCTCCGGATGTCCCGAGGATCGTCGTCGAGTCAACCGACACTGGTGCCATGGAGATCGTGGTGGGGGAGGCGGCGAAGCTCGCACAGGTGGGTGACACCGTGCTGCTCGCGCCCGGCTGCGCCTCCTGGGACATGTTCGCCAACTACGGAGCCCGTGGGGACGCTTTCGCCGAAGCCGTTCGCTCGCTGGCCGGCTGATCCGGAGGTGATCGCGTGACGTCGATCGCAGATCAGCCGGACCAGAAGAAGCAGACCAGTGAGCGCCCGTGGATCGCGGCGATCAAGGAGATCCTCGACCGCCCGCTGACGTCGTACCACATCGTGCTCGGGGCGACCGGCCTGTTGCTGGTGCTCGGCCTGATGATGGTGCTGTCGGCGTCCAGCGTGCTGTCGCTGCGCGCGAACGGGAACAGCTACACGATCTTCGTCCGGCAGCTGATCTGGGTCGGCGTCGGCCTCCCGATGGCGTACGTCGCCTCGCGGATGACGCCCCGGCACTTCCGGATGCTCGCCTACGTCGCGCTGCTCGGCTCCGTGTTCCTGCTGGTGCTCACCTACATCCCGGGTCTCGGCGTCGGCGTGAACGGCAACACCAACTGGCTGAACCTCGGCGGCCCGTTGCAGATCCAGCCGAGTGAGTTCGCCAAGCTCGCGATGGTGATGTGGTGCGCGGACCTCTATGCCCGCAAGGAGAAGCTGCTCACCCAGTGGAAGCATCTGCTGGTCCCGATGGTGCCGGTCTGCGGTCTGGTGATCGCGCTGGTCGTCGGGCAGCACGACCTCGGCACGGCGCTGGTGCTGATGGCGATCATGATCGGGCTGATCTGGGTGGTCGGCGCGCCGACCCGCCTGTTCGTCGCGACGATCGCGGTCGTCGGCACCATCGCGACGTACTTCGTGATGACGGCGCAGCACCGGCTCGACCGGGTCACGTCGTTCATGAACCCGTTCGGCGACGCCTCCGGGATCGGCTGGCAGGCGTACCACTCGTTCTACGCACTCTCGACCGGCGGCTGGTGGGGCGTCGGGATCGGCAACAGCCGGCAGAAGTGGGGCAACCTGCCGGAGGCGCACACCGACTTCATCTTCTCGGTGATCGGTGAGGAACTCGGCCTGGTCGGGTCGCTCACCGTGCTCGCCCTGTTCCTCACCCTGGCCTACGCCGGGGTGCGGATCGCGACCCGGAACACCGAGCCGTTCGTCCGCTACGCGGCGGCCGGGATCACCATCTGGATCATGGCGCAGACGCTGGTCAACCTCGGCGCCGTGATCGGACTGCTACCCATCGTGGGTATCCCGCTCCCGCTTTTGTCGTACGGTGGTTCCGCACTGCTGCCGACGCTGATCGCGATCGGCATGCTGCTGTCCTTCGCGAAGGCCGAGCCCGGCGCGCAGGCCGCCCTGAAAGAGACCCGGCGGCCTCGTTTCGGCTGGTTGCCTTCGCGACGTACGTCGTACCAGTGAACCCGCGGGAGCGTTGAAAGCTGTGCCCAGCATCGTTCTGGCCGGCGGCGGTAGCGCCGGCCACACCTCACCCCTGATCGCCACCGCAGACGCCCTGCGCCGGATCGACCCGACGGTCGAGATCCTCGCCCTCGGGACCGAGCGCGGCCTCGAGACCCGCGTGGTCCCCGAGGCCGGGTACCGGCTGGAGCTGATCCCGCCCGTGCCGCTGCCGCGCAAGCCCACGCCGGCGCTGTTCGCCGTTCCCGGGAAGATGCTGTCCTCGGTGAGCGCGGCCCGCCGTGTCCTGGACGAGGCGAAGGCGGACGTCCTGGTCGGCTTCGGCGGCTACGTGTCCACCCCGGCGTACGTCGCCGCCTGGCGGCGCAAGACCCCGATCGTCGTGCACGAGGGCAACGCGGTCCCGGGGATCGCGAACAAGTTCGCCGCCCGGTACTGCACCGAGCACGTGAAGACGTCGTTCCCGGGCAGCGACCTGCCGCACGCCGAGTACGTCGGCCTGCCGATCCGGCGGGCGATCTCGACGCTCGACCGGGCCGCGCTGCGCGCCGAGGCCCGGCGGTTCTTCGGCCTCGACCCGGACGCCCCGACGCTGTTCGTGACCGGCGGCTCACAGGGCGCGCAGCGGATCAACGAGGCCGTCTCCGGCGCGGCCGCCGACCTGGCCGCGGCCGGGATCCAGGTGCTGCACGCGATCGGCCCGAAGAACACCCTCGAGGTGCCGCGGACCGGTGGGTACCCGTACGTCGTGCTGAACTACGTCGACCGGATGGATCTCGCCTACGCCGCCGCGGATCTGGTCGTGTGCCGCTCGGGCGCGAACACTGTCACCGAGGTGTCCGGTGTCGGCCTGCCCGCGATCTACGTTCCGCTGCCGATCGGTAACGGCGAGCAGCGACTGAACGCGAAGCCGGTCGTGGACGTAGGGGGTGGTGTGCTGATCGACAACGCCGAGCTGACCGCGGACTGGGTGCGCGCGAACGTGCCGCAACTTCTGCTCGACCGCGAGCGTCTGACAGCCATGTCCACAGCTGCGACCGGTGTCATCCGGACCGACGCCGACGACCGATTGGCGCGGATCATCCTCGATGTGGTGAGGTCTGCTTCGTGATCGTCACCGCTCCTGACACGCTGTTACCGGCCGAGAAGCTGGGCAGGGTGCACTTCGTCGGTATCGGCGGCGCCGGCATGTCCGGGATCGCCCGGATCATGGCGTCCCGCGGCATCGAGGTGTCCGGGTCGGACGCCAAGGACGGCAAGGTGCTCGCCGCGCTCCGGGCGCTCGGCGCGACCTGCTGGGTCGGCCATGCCGCCGAGCACGTGAAGGACGCCGACACCGTGGTGGTGTCGACCGCGATCCGCGAGACCAACCCCGAGGTGGTCGCGGCCCGCGCGGCCGGGATCCCGATCCTGCCCCGGGCCGCCGCGCTGGCGTCGGTGATGGTCGGCCGCCGGACGCTGGCGGTGGCCGGCACGCACGGCAAGACCACCACCACGTCGATGCTGACGGTCGCGCTGCAGCACTGCGCCGCCGACCCGTCGTACGCGATCGGCGGCAACCTGAACGAGTCCGGATCGAACGCCCACGACGGCACCGGCGACCTGTTCGTCGCCGAGGCCGACGAGTCGGACAAGTCGTTCCTGACCTACTCGCCCGAGGTGTCGATCGTCACGTCGGTCGAGCCGGACCACCTGGACAACTACGGCGACGAGGCCAGCTACCGGCAGGCCTTCGAGGACTTCTGCGGCCGGGTGCTGCCCGGCGGCTTCATGGTGATCTGCCAGGACGACGCGGGCGCCCGGCACCTGGCGTCGTACGCGCGCGACCGCGGGATCGACGTCCGGACGTACGGCGAGGCCGAGGACGCGGACCTGCACGTCACCGAGATCACCGCGACCGGGGCGACGCAGTCGTTCGTGCCGGTGTACCGCGGCCGCAAGCTGCCGGTCGTGCGGCTGCAGCAGGCGGGCAAGCACAACGCGCTCAACGCGTCGGCGGCGCTGACCGTGGGGCTCGGGCTGGGCTTCTCCGCGGCCGACCTGGCCGAGGGGCTGGCGTCGTTCACCGGCACCGGGCGACGGTTCGAGTTCAAGGGGCTCGAGGACGGCGTCCGGGTGTTCGACTCCTACGCGCACCACCCGACCGAGCTTGCCGTCGACCTGACCGCGGCGCGCCAGGTGGCGGGGGAGGGCCGCGTGATCGCGTGCTTCCAGCCGCACCTGTTCAGCCGGACCCGGATCTTCGCGACCCAGTTCTCCGACGCGCTGGCCCTGGCCGACGAGGTCGTGGTGATGGACGTGTTCGCGGCCCGCGAGGACCCGGAGCCCGGCGTCACCGGCGCCCTGATCGCCAACCATGTGCCGCTGAAGCCGGAGCAGGTGCGGTTCGAGCCGTCCTGGTCCGCCGTACCGCAGCTGGTCGCGGGTCTCGCCGAGCAGGGCGACCTGGTCGTCACGCTGGGCGCGGGCGACGTCACGCTGATCGGGCCGGAAGTCGTTGGATTGCTGGCCGAACGAGCAGCGGCCCGCGAGTCTGCACCGGAGACCGCCGACGCTGTGGTGAAGTAAAACCGTGGGGTTCGTCGAATGAGCCAGAGCGTCGATCTGGCTCGGGCACAGCAGCGGTTCGCGCGCCGGCAACGGCTGGTGCGGTGGCGTAGCTGGCTGCCGTGGGCCGTCGGCGGCGGACTGGTCGTGCTGGCCGGTCTGGTCGTCTGGCTGTTCTACTTCTCCACCGCGTTCGCGGTCTCCGGGGTCCGGATCAGCGGCGCCGACACGGTGCCGGTGGCAACGATCGAGCAGGTCGCGGCCGCGCCGACGGGCACCCCGCTGGCGAAGGTCGACCTGCGGTCGATCGCCGAGCGGGTGCGGACGATCCCGGCCGTCGCGGACGCGCAGGTGACCCGGGCGTGGCCGCGCAAGATCGTGATCGTGGTCACCGAACGGGTCCCGGTCGTGGTGGTCACCGACGGCTCGCGCTACGAGCTGGTGGACGCCACGGGGACGTCGTACCGCACTGTGCCGGACCGGCCGGCCGGACTGCCGGAGGCGAAGGTGACCGGCGTCCGGCGCGATGTCACGGTGCACTCGGTGGTGACGGTCTCGGCGGCCCTGCCGGACACGCTGCGGACGCAGGTGAAGTCGATCTCGGCAGCGTCGCCGGACTCGATCACCCTGAACCTCAGCTCCGGTGTGAAGGTCGTTTGGGGTAGTTCCGATGACAGCGAGCGCAAGGCCGGGGTACTGAGCGTGCTGATGAAGCGCGAGGCGAAGGTGTACGACGTCTCGGCGCCCGATCTCCCTGTCACCAAAGGCGAAAAGCGGTGACGGGTCACATCTGCACCGTGCGGCGAGGCGCGTGGATTTTGGCGCGAAGCGTCCCGTATCGTGCGGCGTAATCTAAAGTTGACATAAGTCTAAGCATCCACTTGAGGTTCAGTCTTTTCGCTGGACAACGGGAAAGCAACGAGGCGAGAGGCGCGGACGTGGCGGCACCGCAGAACTACCTGGCACTCATCAAGGTCGTCGGCATCGGCGGAGGCGGCGTGAACGCCGTCAACCGGATGATCGAGCACGGTCTGAAGGGCGTTGAGTTCATCGCCATCAACACCGACGCACAGGCGTTGTTGATGAGCGACGCGGACGTCAAGCTCGACATCGGCCGCGAGGAGACCCGCGGCCTGGGCGCCGGTGCGAACCCGGCGATCGGGCAGAAGGCCGCGGAGGACCACGCGGAGGAGATCGAGGAGGCGCTGAAGGGCGCCGACATGGTCTTCGTCACCGCCGGCGAGGGCGGCGGCACCGGCACCGGCGGCGCGCCCGTGGTGGCGCGGATCGCCCGGTCGCTCGGCGCGCTGACCATCGGTGTGGTGACCCGGCCGTTCTCGTTCGAGGGCAAGCGCCGCGCCACCCAGGCCGAGGACGGCATCAGCACCCTCCGCGAGGAGGTGGACACGCTGATCGTCATCCCGAACGACCGGCTGCTGACCATCTCCGACCGGGCCGTGTCCGTGCTGGACGCGTTCAAGCAGGCCGACCAGGTGCTGCTGCAGGGTGTTTCCGGCATCACCGACCTGATCACCACGCCCGGTCTGATCAACGTGGACTTCGCCGACGTCAAGGCGGTGATGTCGAACGCCGGCTCGGCGCTGATGGGCATCGGCTCGTCCCGCGGCGAGGACCGCGCGGTCGCGGCCGCCGAGGCGGCCATCTCGTCACCGTTGCTGGAGGCAAGTATCGAGGGCGCGCACGGCGTCCTGCTGTCGATCGCCGGCGGGTCCGATCTGGGCCTGTTCGAGATCAACGAGGCGGCGCAACTGGTGTCGGAGTCCGCGCACTCGGACGCGAACATCATCTTCGGCGCGGTCATCGACGACGCCCTCGGCGACGAGGTGCGGGTCACGGTGATCGCGGCCGGCTTCGACGGCGGCATGCCGAAACGCCGCGAGCAGGCGATGAACCAGGCCAGGCCCCAGTCGTCCCGCCCCTCGGCGTACTCCGCGCCGATGTCCGGCGGCAGCACGCCACAGCAGGCCGGCCAGCCCACGGCGCCTCCGACCGGGACCGGCCAGCCGGCCTCCGGCTACGCGCCCACGGGCAACGCCCAGCCAGGTGCCCAGCCCAACACGGGTAGCGGGCAGCCGGGCACCGGCTACACGCCCGCAGGCACCGGCCAGCCGGGCGCCGGGAGCGGCCAGGCCGGCGCGGGCACCGGCCAGCCGGGTCAGGGCAACGGTCAGGCCGGCGCGCAGCCTGCACAGGCCAACCCTGCCCCCAGCTCAGCCCCTGGCCAGCAGCAGGGTTCGGCGCAGTCGGCACCTTCGCCCACACCGACCGACGACACCGTCCCGGTGCCGGCCCCGACCGAGCCACGGGTGGGAACCACGAACTCGGCCCGCCCGCCGGCAGGCGAGAGCGTCCGCACCGTGCAGTCCGGTCAGCAGTCGGCCCAGCCGGCCCCGCACACCCCGGCCTCCCCGTCGACCCAGCACTCCTGGCCGACGAACGGCCCGAGCAACTCGACGGCAGGCAACACCAGCCAGACACCCAAGCCGAAGAAGCCGGAGCCCGAGGAAGACCTCGACATCCCGGACTTCCTCAAGTAGCACGCCCGCTCACGGTCCGGCCGGCTCCGGCTGCCGTGGGCGGTACACCGACACGACGACGCCGTACCGCGACTCACCGGGACCGGCGTCGTCGAGTTCGTCGACCATCCGCTCGAGGGTCGCGGCGAGCTCCGCGGCCTGGCCGGCGGACAGCCGCAGGTTCCGCACCGTGAACGTCGGGTCGGGTTCGGCGGTCTCCAGGTCGGCCGCGACCGCCTGCAGGGCGACAGTGTTGTTCGCCCGGGCACCTTCGCCGCTGAAGCCGAACCGCCGGACCGACCGCCGGTAGTACAGCTCGGTCCCGCCGCGCACCTTGCGCGTCTCGGCGACGTGCACCATCCCGGCGTCACGCAGGACGCCGAGGTGATGGGCGACATTGCCTTTCGCCGTGCCGAGCGCCACGGCCAGCTGGCTGATCGTGGCCGGCTCCTGCCCGAGGGCGAACAGCAGCCGGTGCCGCAACGGGTGCCCGAGGGCCTTGAACTGCGCGGCCGTCGACACCTCCAGGTGGTCGGAGATCTCGCTCATGACTAAAGCGTCGAATTTTCTTGACGCTTTGTCAAACGGCGTGCTTCACTCCTGCCCATGCAGACCGACGAGATCCGGGCCGTGCTGGCCCGGCTGGGCGCCCTGGTGGCCGAGCATTACGTTTTCCCCGAGACCGGGCGCGAGGTCGCGGACCGGCTCGCCGCGGCGGTCGCCGCAGGGCGGTACGACCCGATCCATGACCCGGAGGAGCTCGCGGACCGCGTCACGACCGACCTGCAGGCCGGCAACCGCGACAAGCACCTGCGGCTCAAGTTCCACCGCGACGGGCCGCCGGACGAGACGGATCCGGCGGCGGAGGAGGAGTACTGGCGGCGCCGGGCAGCGCTCGACGCCGGCGGCATGGCCCGGATCGAACGGCTGGACGGCAACATCGGGCTGCTGGAGATCCGGCCGTTGCTGTATCCGCCCGAGTACGCCGCGCCGGTGTTCGCGGCGGCGATGACGCTGCTGGCGTCGACCGACGCGCTGGTGATCGATCTGCGCCGCTGCGTCGGCGGGTCGCCCGACCAGGTCGCGTTCGTCTGCAGCTATTTCCTCGCCTCCGACGAGCCGGTCCACCTGCAGGATCTGATCACTCCGGCCGACGGGACCGTCCGGCAGTTCTGGACCGCGCCGTACGTCCCGGGGCCGCGGTTCGACCGCGGCAAGCCGATCTGGGTGCTGACGAGTTCGGCGACGTTCTCCGGCGGCGAGGAGCTGGCGTACAACCTGCAGCAGTTCGGGCGCGGCGTCGTGGTCGGCGAGCGGACCGCCGGCGGCGCCCACCCACGCCGCGGGTTCAAGCTGCACGAGCAGCTCGAGGCGACCGTCCCGGTGGCGCGCTCGGTGAACTCGGTCTCCGGGACCAACTGGGAAGGCACCGGCGTCGCGCCCGACCTCGACGTGCCCGCGGACCAGGCCCTGACCGAGGCTTACCGGCGGGCGGCCGAGCACGTGCTCGGCCTGCCGGAGGACACCGGGCGCAGCAGTGTGACCGACGAGGCGCGGACGGTGCTGAGTCCGGCGGTCGCCGCTGGGTAATCTTCAGTCGTGTTCGGCTACGACGAGGAACTCTCCGCCGCCCGGGTCGCCTTCACCGATCGCTTCGGTGGCGCCAGCCAACCGCCGTACGGCGAACTGAACCTGGGCAGCGCCTCGGGTCCGGACGTCGAGGGCGTCATCGCCAACTTCGGGCTGTTGGCGGCCGAGTTCGGCGTGCCGGCGGAGAACGTCGTGCGGGTCAGCCAGGTGCACGGCCGCGACGTCCACGTCGTCGGGCCGGACGACGAGTTACCGACCCAGCCGATGCCGAGGGCCGACGGACTCGTCACCACCCGGTCGGACGTCGTCCTCGCGGTCCGCGCCGCCGACTGCCTCCCGGTGCTGCTGTCCGGCGGCGGTGTGATCGGCGCCGCACATTCCGGCCGCAAGGGCATGTACGTCGGCATCGTGCCGGCGACCGTCGACACGATGCGGGACCTCGGTGCGACCCGGATCACCGCCGTCCTCGGGCCCTACGCGTGCGGCCGCTGCTACGAGGTCCCCGAACAGATGCGGGCCGAGGTCGCGGAGCGGGTGCCGGCGTCGTACTCCGAGACGAGCTGGGGGACGCCCGCGATCGACGTGGCCGCCGGGGTGCGGGCGCAGCTCGCCGACCTCGACGTCGACGTGATCGACGCGACCGCGTGCACGATCGAGTCCCCGAACCTGTACTCGTACCGCCGCGAGGGTCCCGAGAGCGGGCGGATGGCGGGACTGATCCGGAAGCTGGTCACGTCGTGAGCACTCGCGCCGACGAACTCCGGGCGAATCTGGAGCAGGTGCGGGAGCGGATCGAGAAGGCCTGTCAGGCGGCCGGGAGGGCCCGGGACGAGGTCACCCTCGTGGCGATCACCAAAACCTTCCCCATCAGCGACGTGCGGGCGCTCGCGGCCCTCGGGGTGACCGACGTCGGGGAGAACCGTGAGCAGGAGCTGAAAGCCAAGGCGCCGGACTGCCCGGACCTCGGCTGGCACTTCGTCGGCCAGCTGCAGTCCAAGAAGTCGCGGTCGATCGTGCGGTACGCGTCGGTCGTGCACTCGGTCGACCGGGACTCGCTCGTCGAGGCGCTGTCGAAGGCGGCCGTCGCCGAGCAGAAGACGGTGCGTTGCCTGATCCAGGTGAGCCTCGCGGCGTACGGATCGACGGACGCCGCGACCGGCGCGAGCCGTGGCGGCGTCGAGCCGTCCGAGGTCCCCGGACTGGCCGCGCGGATCGCGGCCGCGGACGGCCTCGAGCTCGGCGGCGTGATGGCGGTCGCGCCGCTCGGATCGGACCCGGAAGAGGCCTTCGCCGGACTGCGCGACGTAGCGTCGCGACTACGCTCCGAACACCCCGGGGCGGACTGGATCTCGGCCGGGATGACCGGCGATCTGGAGGCCGCGATCAAGCACGGTGCGACACACGTCCGGCTCGGGCGCGCATTACTCGGTACGCGCACTCCGCTGGGTTAGTGTCGACATCGAGCGGGTTTTGCTTCCTGCTCACTGTTGTCGTCGAGTAGCCGTAGAACCGGATCGAGGTGCTGAAGGGCCATGAGCGGCGCGCTGCGCAAGATGGGTGTGTACCTCGGCTTGGTCGAAGACGGGGAGCGCTACAACGCCCGCTACGACGACACGTACGACGACGAGTACGACGACGAGTACGACGAAGCCGTCGACGGGGACTCCCACGAGACCGAGCCGGTGCCCGCCGGCCGGGAGAGCCGCGAGCCTCGCGACCATCGCGAGGAGCGTCCGGATCGCACGGACCGTGCGGATCTCGGCGGCGCCACGGTCAGCAAGTTCCCAGACCGGCGCGGGGTCGCGCCGTCCCCGGAGGTAACCGAGTTGGCCCGCATCACCACCGTGCACCCGCGCAGCTACAACGAGGCGCGCGTCATCGGTGAGCACTTCCGCGACGGGACGCCCGTCATCATGAACCTGACCGAGATGGACCACGCCGACGCCAAGCGGCTGGTGGACTTCGCGGCCGGCCTGATCTTCTGCTGCCGGGGCTCGATCGAGCGGATCACCACCAAGGTGTTCCTGGTCTGCCCGCCGAACGTGACGGTGGCGGCCGAGGAGAAGGAAAAGATCGCTGCGGACGGGTTCTACAACCAGAGCTGAGGCCGGCGCTTCCGCCGTCTTCTACACTCGTTGTCGACATGGATGCTCTAGCGCTCGTCCTCATCGTTCTCTACTGGGTTCTGCTCGCCTTCTTCCTGGTGCTGGTGGCGCGGTTCGTACTCAGCCTGATCGTCATGTTCGCTCCGCAGTGGCACCCCAAGGGTCCGCTGCTGCTGTTCTTCGAGCTGATCTACTCGATCACCGATCCGTTCCTGAAGCCGCTGCGGCGGATCCTGCCCCCGATCGGGGCCGGCGGCATCCGGATCGACCTGTCGATGCTGATGCTGTTCGTCATGGTGTCGGTGGCGATGGCGATCAACTCGACGGCCCTTCGATCGTTGTGAGGGTGAGGACCGCGAAGACCGGGTAGGTAGAGCCCGGATTCCGTCATAAGACAACGAAGCGATAACGTGATCTACTGAGTCGCCAAGGCGAGGGCCACGGGGACTCCGCCAAGACACAGACAAACGAGGTGAAAGATGCCGCTGACGCCGGATGACGTCCGCTCGAAGCAATTCACGCCCGTCCGACTACGGGAGGGCTACGACGTCACAGAGGTCGACTCCTTCCTCGACGAGGTGGAGGCCGAGCTCGAGCGCCTTCTCGCCGAGAACGAGGAGCTGCGGGCCAAGCTCGCGGCGGCCCAGCGTGCTGGCGCCGACCAGCAGCGACCGGTCGACCAGACCGCCGCGCTGCCGCCGGTCGTGCAGCAGCCGAAGCCCCCGGTCGTGGTCGAGAAGCCCGAGGAGCCCAAGCCGCCGGTGGCGGTGCCGGGTGCGGCCGCGGCGGCCGGCACGGTCGGTGACGCGTCCAGCTCCGCGGTGCGGCTGCTGGAGATGGCCACCAAGCACTCCGACGACCTGGTCCAGGAGGCGAAGGACACCGCCGACAAGATCATCGGCGAGGCCCGCGCCAAGGCGGAGCGCCTGGAGAACGAGGCTCGCGGCAAGGCCGACCGGATGACCGGTGAGGCCCGCGCCCGCGCCGAGAAGCTCGACGGCGAGATCGCCGAGCGCCGCGCGCAGATGCTCGGCACCCTGGAGAAGCAGAAGGGTCAGCTCGAGCGCACGATCGACGACCTGCACGCCTACGAGCGGGAGTACCGCAGCCGCCTGAAGACCTACTTCACCGAGCAGCTGAAGGCGCTCGGCAACGGCGACGACACGCTCAGCCCGCGCAACGGCTTCCGGCCGGAGGCGCGTGCGCAGGCGCACGGTCACGGCGTTTAAGAACCTCGTCGAAGAGGCGGTGCTTTCCGGCGGCACCGCCTCTTCGCCATGTCTGGACACCTTTGACTGAGGGTCTCCCGGTAGTGACAGGGAGTCAGGGCCAGACAGCAGCACGCCGGTACGGCATCCAGCCGTAGGAGTGAGGGTGATTCCCCGGAGGGACCATCGGGGAACACGCTCGAGAAGTCAGAGCCGAGTGGTGGGCGAGCGTCCCGGTACAGCTCCCACACTCGTTGCCGGGTCGCGGTGTCCGCGACCCACCCCGCCGCGCGGTCCGCGCCGGTGACGATCAGCAGCCTGGCGCGAGCCCGGCGATCCGGGCCCGCGCCATCCGGCCTCTGTGTCAGGCCTTGGTCAGCCAGTAGGTCAGCTGCAGGTCCTCTTCGGTGCCAGTGGCAACGTCTGTGGACTCGGACGGGGACGACTGGCTGAGCTCGACGGCCAGGACCTCGCGGGCGATCTCGTCGGCGTGCTTGCCGAGCGCGTCGCTCAGCTCGGTGTCGGTCGAGGTGACCCAGACCCTGATCCGGTCCGACACCTCGAGGCCGGCATTCTTCCTGGCCTCCTGCAGCGTGCGGACCACCTCGCGGGCGAGACCGGCCTGCCTGAGCTCCGGCGTCACCTCGAGGTCGAGGGCGACGGTCTCACCCTGCTCGTTGACCACCGACCAGCCTTCCTTCGGCCGCTCGGAGACCAGCACCTCGGCCGCGCCGACCTGGACCTCCTCGCCGTCGACCACGACCGTCGCCGTCCCGGACTCCTTCAGGGCGGCGGCCAGCGCGCCGGCGTCGGCCGCGGCGATCGCGGCGGCCACCACCGGGGTCTGCTTGGCGAACCGCTTGCCGAGCTCGCGGAAGTTGCCCTTGGCGGAGAACTCGACCAGATCCGCACCCGCCGAGGACAGCGGCGCGACCGTGCCCACGTTGAGCTCGTCGGCGATCTCCTGCAGCAACTCCGGCGACAGGTCCGCGATCGCGGCCGACCCGACCAGGGCCCGGGCCAGCGGCTGTCGCGTCTTCACCTTCGCCTCGGCACGGGCCGACCGGCCGAGCTCGACGACCCGCCGGGCCATCGACACGTGCCGGCCCAGGACGTCGTCGATCAGCGACTCGTCGTACGCCGGGAAGCTCGCCAGGTGCACCGATTCCGGCAGGCCGGGCGTGACCGGGCGGAGCACGTCCTGCCAGACCCGCTCGGTGACGAACGGCGTCAGCGGCGCCATCACCCGGGTGAGGACGTCGAGCGTCTCGTGCAGGGTGGCCAGCGCGCCCGCGTCACCGGACCAGAACCGGCGGCGCGAACGGCGGACGTACCAGTTCGAGAGCACGTCGACGAACGAGTTGACCAGCAGGCCGAGCCGCTGCGTGTCGAACGCGGCGTACGCCTCGTCGGTGTCGCGGACCAGCCGGTGCGTCTCGCTGACCAGCCAGCGGTCCAGCACCGAGCGATCGGCGACGGCCGGTGCGTCGGCCGGCGACCAGTCCGCGAGCCGGGCGTAGAGCGCGTGGAACGCGACCGTGTTCCAGTAGGTGAGCAGCACCTTCCGGACGATCTCGTTCAGCACGTTCGGCCCGATGCCGCGCGCCTTCCACGGCGACCCGGAGGCGGCCATGAACCAGCGCACCGCGTCCGCGCTGTGGTCGTCCATCAGCGGGATCGGCTCGAGGATGTTGCCCAGGTGCTTGGACATCTTCCGGCCGTCCTCGGCGAGGATGTGCCCGAGGCAGACGACGTTGCGGTACGACGACTCGTCGAAGACCAGCGTGCCGATCGCCATCAGCGTGTAGAACCAGCCGCGGGTCTGGTCGATCGCCTCGGAGATGAAGTCCGCCGGGTAGGTCTCCGCGAACTTCTCCTTCGAGCCCTCGACCCAGGGGTAGCCCCACTGGGCGAACGGCATCGAGCCCGAGTCGTACCAGGCGTCGATGACCTCGGGCACGCGCCGCGACTCGGCGCCGCAGGTCGGGCAGTCGAACGTGATGTCGTCGACGTACGGCCGGTGCGGGTCGGTCGCGCTCAGGTCGCGGCCTGCCAGTTCGCCGAGCTCGGCCAGCGACCCCACGCACACCTGGTGGTCCTCGCCGCAGCGCCAGATCGGCAGCGGCGTACCCCAGTAGCGGGAGCGGGAGACGGCCCAGTCGATGTTGTTGCGCAGCCAGTCGCCGTACCGGCCCCACTTCACCGAGTCCGGGAACCAGTTGGTCTTCTCGTTCTCGCGGAGCAGCGCGTCCTTCACCTGCGTGGTGCGGATGTACCAGGACGGGAGCGCGTAGTACATGACCGGCGTGTGGCAGCGCCAGCAGTGCGGGTACGGGTGCTCGTACGGCACGTGCTTGAACAGCAGGCCGCGGTCCTTGAGGTCCTTCACCAGGTCCTTGTCGGCCTTCTTGAAGAACTGTCCGCCGACCAGCGGCACGTCGGCGTCGAAGTGACCGGTGGTGTCCACCGGCTTCACCACCGGCAGGTTGTACGCGCGGGACACCAGCAGGTCGTCCGCACCGAACGCGGGGGACTGGTGCACCAGACCCGTGCCGTCCTCGGTGGTCACGTACTCCGCGAGGACGACGTAGTGCGCCTCCTCCTCGAACGGCACCAGCTCGAAAGGCCGCTGGTAGGTCCAGCGCTCCATGTCGCGGCCGGCGTACTCGCCGGTCACCGTCCAGCCATCCCCGAGCCGGTCCAGCAGCGGCTTGGCGACGACCAGCGACTCGGTGCCGTCGGTGGCGACGACGTACTCGACGTCCGGGTGCACGGCGACCGCGGTGTTCGACACCAGCGTCCAGGGCGTGGTCGTCCAGACCAGCAGCGACGCCTGGCCGGCCAGCGGACCCGACGTGAGCGGGAACCGGACGTACACCGACGGGTCGACGACGGTCTCGTACCCCTGCGCGAGCTCGTGGTCGGACAGGCCGGTGCCGCAGCGCGGGCAGTACGGCGTGATCCGGTAGTCCTCGACCAGCAGGCCCTTGTCGTGGACCTGCTTCAGCGACCACCAGACCGACTGGACGTACTCCGGGTCCATCGTCTTGTACGGGTGCTCGAGGTCGACCCAGTAGCCCATCCGGACGGTGAGCTCGTTGAACGCGTCTACGTGCCGCAGCACGGACTCGCGGCACTTGGCGTTGAACTCGGCGATGCCGTACGCCTCGATGTCCGGCTTGCCGTTGAAGCCGAGCTCCTTCTCGACCGCGACCTCGACCGGGAGGCCGTGGCAGTCCCAGCCCGCCTTGCGCTCGACCCAGAAGCCCTTCATGGTCCGGTAGCGCGGGAACACGTCCTTGAAGACGCGGGCCTCGATGTGGTGGGTGCCGGGCATGCCGTTCGCGGTCGGCGGACCCTCGTAGAACGTCCACGGCGTGCCGCCGGCGGACTGCTCGAGGGTCTTGGCGAAGGTGTCCTGCTCCTCCCAGAGCGTGAGCACCTCGCGCTCGAGCGCGGGGAAGTCGACCTGGGCGGGAACCTGCCGCCAGGGTGTGCCGGGGGTGTGCGCTGCCGCCATCTTCTGCGTCCTTCGTCGCGTCCTGCTGTGCTGGACGAGGGACGAAGCACCCGGACCGAGCCGGCTACCGCGCGGTACCACCCTCCTTGGCAACCTGGTGCGGGTTGCCCACTTCCTTAACGACACGCTGCCGGTTCTAATAGGTCCCTAACGGACTGTTCTTCCGGCGGCTCCGAGGTGATGGCCTCATCACTGCCTTGCGGTTCGCGGTAGTCAGTGTACGGCGTCGTACGCGGTGACTACGAATCGTTAATCAGTGGTGCCGCGACGGTTCCGGGGACGAGAATTCGAGGGGGAGGCGAACGGCATCCGGGCACGGCCCGGGCGAGGGCCCGGCCGACCTGGAAATGTTACGGACAGTGATGTCCGCAATGCGGTTGTGACGCGCGGAACATCGAGCGGACTTGAAGAACCGACTACCGTATGTCCACGGTCTGCGCGTCGGACTGGCACGTGATGTAAGCGTGGCCTACTGTCTTGCGACCAGTCCGCTTCAGTCTCCGACTAAGGCAGGGGGTAGTCGATATGGCTACTTCGGCACGGAAGTCCGCCCCCCAACGTTCGGCCGCGGCCAAGAAGAGCGCCCCGGCCTCCGGCGAGCCGAAGAAGAAGACGGCCCGCAAGGCACCGGCGAAGACCTCGCCGGCCACGAAGACTTCCGCGAAGCAGGCGGCGACGTCCGCCGGCTCCGCGGCCAAGAAGGCTCCGGCCAAGAAGACCCCTGCCAGGAAAGCGACAACGAAGAGGGTGGCCATGAAGACGAACGAGAACAGGACACCGGCGACGGCGCCGGGGAAGTCCGCAGCCCACACGGCCGAGACCTTCAAGGTGAAGCCGGGTGAGGACCCGTGGACCGCTGCCGAGTTGGCCGAGCTGCGGACGGAGCTGGAGGGTGAGGTCGAGCACCTCAAGCAGGAGATCCGGGACGCCGAGCAGGAGATCGCGGGCCTGTTCCGCGACGGCAGCGACGGCGCCGGCAACGACCAGGCGGACGTCGGCTCCACGACTCTCGAGCGGTACCACGAGCTGACCCTGGCCAACAACGCCCGGGACATGCTCAACCAGATCGAGTTCGCGCTGACCCGGATCGACGACGGCACGTACGGCGTCTGCGAGAGCTGCGGCAATCCGATCGGCAAGGGTCGGCTGCAGGCGTTCCCGCGTGCGACACTGTGCGTCTCATGCAAAGAACGCCAGGAACGCCGCTGAACGACCCCGCCTCGTCCCACCAGGTGGGGGACGCAGACACCCCGGAACCGGCCGACGAACAGTCGGCCGGTTCTCCCACGTCCGAGAACGACGACGCTGCCACCCCGCCACCGATGTCCGACGGCGGCGAGGCCGTGCACAAGCGGTCGTGGAAGTGGACTGTGGTGTTTGCCGGGGTCGGGCTGTTGATCCTGTTCCTGGATCAGCTGACCAAGGCCCTGGCGCTGGCGCACCTGACGCCGGGTGAGCCGGTGAATGTGGTCGGCAGCCTGCTCAAGTTCAACCTGATCCGGAACTCGGGCGCCGCGTTCAGCCTCGGTTCCGGCTACACGCCGTACATCAGCGTCATCCAGATCACCGTCGCACTCGGCGTCGTCTACCTGTCCCGCCGGCTCGGTTCCGCGGGCTGGGCGGTGGCGTTCGGGCTGCTGTTCGGCGGCGCGGTCGGGAACATCCTGGACCGGATCTTCCGCGAGCCGTCACCGTTCCACGGGCACGTGGTCGACTTCCTGCAGACCCCGCACTGGGCGATCTTCAACGTCGCGGACATGGCGGTCACCTCGGCCGCCGTCCTGCTGGTGATCCAGACGCTGCGCGGGATCAGGCTCGACGGGACCCGGGAGCAGCGGAAGTGAACTCCCGGACCGTCATGGTGCCGGACGGCCTCGCGGGGGAGCGGCTGGACGCGGCCCTGTCCCGCCTGTTCGGCGTGTCCCGGACGAAGGCGGCCGAGCTGATCGAGTCCGGCCTGGTCCAGGTCGACGGCGCCCCGGCGCCGAAGTCGTCCCGGGTCGCGGCCGGCGTACTGCTCGACGTCGAGCTGCCACCGCCGCCGTCGGAGGTGACCGTCGTCCCGGAGACCGTGGACAACCTGCGGATCGTGTACGACGACGACGAGATCGTCGTGGTGGACAAGCCGGTCGGGGTCGCCGCGCACCCGTCGCCCGGCTGGACCGGCCCGACCGTGATCGGGCACCTGGCCGGCGCCGGGTTCAGCATCTCGACCAGCGGCGCGGCCGAGCGCAAGGGCATCGTGCACCGCCTCGACGTCGGGACGTCCGGTCTGATGGTGGTCGCGAAGACGGAGTACGCGTACACCGTCCTCAAGCGCGCCTTCAAGGAGCGCACGGTCAAGAAGATCTACCACGCGCTCGTGCAGGGTCATCCCGACCCGTTCACCGGGACGGTCGACGCGCCGATCGACCGGCACCCGCACCACGACTACAAGTTCGGCGTGGTGGCCGGCGGCAAACCGAGCGTGACGCACTACGAGACCCTCGAGGCGTTCCGGTACGCGACGCTGCTGGAGATCACCCTCGAGACCGGCCGCACGCACCAGATCCGCGTGCACATGTCCGCGATCGGCCACCCGTGCTGCGGCGACCTGACGTACGGCGCCGACCCCGTCCTCGCCGAACGCCTCGGCCTCACCCGCCAGTGGCTGCACGCCATGCGCCTGGGTTTCACCCACCCGGGCACCGGCGAGTACGTCGAGTTCACCTCGGAGTATCCGGACGATCTCGACCGGGCCCTGGATCTCCTGGTCGACTGAGGTTCGGGCCTACGCTGAGGTATGGCTGAATCTCGGCCTGCCGCGGTGGGACGTGGGCGGCTGCCGGCTGAGGTGACGAGCTTCGTCGGAAGGCGGCGTGAGCTCGCCGGTACCAGGCGGCTGCTGGCGAGCAGCCGGCTGGTGACACTGACCGGGGTCGCGGGCGTCGGCAAGACCCGCCTGGCGGTGCGGATGGCCGCCGAGGTGCGGCGTACCTTCGCCGACGGGGTCTGGTTCGTCGAGCTGGGCGCGCTGCGGGACCCGGCCCTGCTCGGCCACACGCTGGCCGAGGCCTTCGACCTGATCCAGGTGTCGGCCAGTCCCGAGGCGGACGTCGCGGAGTTCCTCGAGGACAAGCACCTGCTGCTGGTGCTCGACAACTGTGAGCACGTGGCGGAGGCGTGTTCCGTCCTGGTGAGCAAGTTGCTGGCGACAGCACCCCGGCTCCGGGTCCTGGCGACCAGCCGGCACGTCCTCGGGGCCGAGGGCGAGCAGATCCTGACCGTGGCGCCGCTGCCGACGCCGCCCGTCGATTCCGCGGACGCCGATCAGTACGAGGCACTGGTGCTGTTCACCGACCGGGTCCGGGCGATGATGCCCGAGTTCGTCGTCGACGAGTCGAACCGGGGCCAGGTGATCGAGGTCTGCCGGCAACTGGACGGCGTACCGCTCGCGCTCGAGCTGGCCGCGGTCTGGATGCGCACGCTGACGTTGCCGCAGATCCTCGAGCGACTGGCGGACCGGATCCGGCTCCTGCTCGGCGGCCGGCCCACGGATCCGTCGCAGCCGCAGGCACTGGAGGCGGCGATCGGCTGGAGCTACGACCTGTGTTCTCCTGCCGAGCGGCTGCTGTGGGAGCGGCTCTCGGTCTTCTCCGGCGGGTTCGACCTGACCGGCGCGGAGGAGGTGTGCTCGGGCGACGGCATCGAACGTGACGAGGTGCTCGGGCTGGTCGCGGGCCTGGTGAACAAGTCGATCATCACCCGGACGGCGGCGGCCTCGCCGGTGGTCGCCGGCTACGACATGCTCGTCACCATCTCCCAGTTCGGCGCGACCCGGCTGGGTGACCGGACCCGGGCGTACCAGTTCCGGCACCGCGACTACTACCGGGCGCTGACCGCCCGGTGGGCGACCGACTCGTTCGGGCCGCGGCAGGCCGACCTGTTCCTGCGGACGCGACGTGAGCACCACAACCTCCGGACGGCCATCGACTTCTGCCTGGCCGAGCCGGGGGAGGAGCCGGTCGCGCTCGAGCTCGCGGCGCCGATCTGGACCTTCTGGTTCGCGGGTCTGCTGCGCGAAGGCCTGCGCTACCTCACCCGGGCGCTCGACGCCGCGCCGGTGCCGACGCCGAGCCGCGCGTTCGGCCTGCTGGCCGGTTGCCAGCTCGCGATGTTCCTCGGCGAGGCGGAGGTGTTCGCGCGCTGGCTCGCCGAGTGCGTGGAACTCGCCGAGCAGTACGACGACGACCGGCTGCGCGCCGGTGTCGCCGAGGTGTCGGCGCACGCGATGATCTACGAGGGCCGGCCCGACGCCGCCGTCGGCGAGCTGGAGCGGGCGCTCGCCGGCTTCCGCGCGGCCGGGGACCGGCACGGTGAGTTCAACTGTCTCTACCTGTTGTCGCTGGCAACTTTCTTCCTGGACGACCCCCGGGCCGAGGAGTTCAGCCGCCGGGCGTACGAGCTCGCCGACTCGCGGGGCGCCGTCCAATCGAGGGCGTACGCACTGTGGGTGCTCGGCGTCGCGCAGGCGCGCGACCACGACCAGTACGAGTCGGCGACCGGGCGGTTCCGCGAGGCGATCAGGTCGCTGCGGCCGCTGAACGACCGGACCGGGATCGGGTTCTGTGTCCAGGCGCTGTCCTGGAGCGCCGGGGCCGCGTCGCCGGACGAGCGGGCCGCGCGGCTGATGGGTGCCGCGCGCGCGGTCTGGCGCAGCGGGGTCGTGGTCCGGGAGACGACGCCGTACAGCCGGCTCGACGACGTGACCGCGGAGCGGATCCGGGCGGCGATCGGTGCGCCCGCGTTCGGCGCCGCCTTCGCGCGCGGAGCGGCGTACACCTTCGACGAGACCGTCGCGCTCGCGCTCGGCGAGGACGACGGGACGGACCGGCGCGCAGCGCCGCGCAGCGGCCGCCGGCTCACGCGGCGTGAGCACGAAGTCGCCGTCCTGATCGGCGAAGGGCTGAGCAACCGCGAGATCGCCGCCCGGCTGACCGTCTCCCGGCGGACCGCCGAGACCCATGTCGAACACATCCTCGGCAAGCTCGGCTTCACCTCCCGCAGCCAGATCGCGCACTGGGTCGCCGACCACCCACGTACGTAGTCACATCCGTAGCCGTCCCGATGCGCGGCGTCCCCCGGTCGCGCGACACTGGACGTAGCGTTGTGTGCCACAACGTGGCCGCGGGACCCCTCCCCGCGGCAGGCCGCCTGGATCCCTCCACCCAGCCGGCCGCAGGTGGACCTGGCGCCCCGAGACCCCGGGCGGTGCCAGGCCCGCCGTTTTTTCGCGCCGAACTGGTGTGCTCGTGGTCTGATCCACGACCGGATAGCGGGCGCGGCGGGAGCACGCCGGTGCGCCGATTCAGAACTGTCCACGGGCCCGCATAGGCTGTACCGGTCCACCTGAATCGCGCCCTGGGAGGTCTGCGTCGATATGGCGTCCAGCGACAGTTTTGTGCATCTCCACGTGCACACGGAGTACTCGATGCTGGACGGCGCCGCGCGGATCGACGAGTTGTTCAAGACCGCCCAGGAGATGGGCATGCCGGCGATCGCGACCACCGACCACGGGTACGTGTTCGGCGCCTACGAGTTCTGGCGGACCGCGAAGAAGTACGACGTCAAGCCGATCATCGGCGTCGAGGCGTACCTGACGCCGCACACCCACCGCTCCGAGCGCAAGCGGGTCAAGTGGGGCGACGCGAACTCCGGCCGCGACGACGTCTCCGGCTCGGGTGCCTACACCCACATGACGCTGCTGGCGAAGAACACGTCCGGCATGCACAACCTGTTCAAGATGAGTTCGCTGGCCAGCCTCGAGGGCTACTACTTCAAGCCCCGGATGGACCGCGAGCTGCTGAACACCTACGGCCAGGGCCTGATCGCCACCACCGGGTGCCCGTCCGGCGAGGTGCAGACCCGCCTGCGCCTGGGGCAGTACAAGGAGGCGGTCGAGGCCGCCGCGGAGTTCCGCGACATCTTCGGCAGGGAGAACTACTACTGCGAGCTGATGGACCACGGCCTCGGCATCGAGCGGGACATCCAGAAGGACCTGCTCAAGCTGGCCCGCGAGCTCGACCTGCCGCTGGTCGCGACCAACGACCTGCACTACACCAAGCCCGAGGACTCCCAGGCGCACGCCGCGCTGCTGTGCGTCCAGTCCGGCTCGACGCTGTCCGACCCGAACCGGTTCAAGTTCGACGCGAACGAGTTCTACGTCAAGACCGCGGCCGAGATGCGCGAGGTGTGGAAGGAGCTGCCGGAGGCGTGTGACAACACGCTGCTGATCGCCGAGCAGTGCGACGTCAGCTTCACCGAGGGCGAGGGCCGGTTCATGCCGCGCTTCCCCTGCCCCGAGGGCCACAACGAGGAGTCCTGGTTCGTCGCCGAGGTCGAGACCGGTCTGCACAAGCGGTATCCGGCCGGCATCCCCGACCAGGTCCGCAAGCAGGCCGAGTACGAGATCGAGGTCATCACCTCGAAGGGGTACGCCGGCTACTTCCTCGTCGTCGCCGACTTCATCAACTGGGCCAAGGAGCACGGTATCCGGGTCGGCCCGGGCCGTGGTTCCGGCGCCGGCTCGATGTGCGCGTACGCGATGAAGATCACCGACCTGGACCCGCTCCAGCACGGCCTGATCTTCGAGCGCTTCCTGAACCCGGAGCGGATGTCGATGCCGGACTTCGACATCGACTTCGACGACCGCCGCCGCCCCGAGGTGATCCGCTACGTCACCGAGAAGTACGGCGACGACCGGGTCGCGATGATCGTCACCTACGGCACGATCAAGGCCAAGCAGGCGATCAAGGACGCCGGCCGGGTGCTGGACTACCCGTTCGCGATGGGCGACCGGATCACCAAGGCGATGCCGCCGTCGGTGATGGGCAAGGACATCCCGCTGTCGGGCATCTTCGACTCGACCCACAAGCGGTACTCCGAGGCCACCGAGTTCCGCTCGCTGTACGAGTCCGACCAGGACGTCCGCAAGATCGTCGACACCGCCCGCGGCCTGGAGAACCTGAAGCGCCAGTGGGGTGTGCACGCGGCCGGCGTGATCATGTCCAGCGAGCCGCTGATCGAGCTGATCCCGATCATGCGCCGCGAGCAGGACGGCCAGGTCATCACCCAGTTCGACTACCCGAGCTGCGAGACGCTCGGCCTGGTCAAGATGGACTTCCTGGGCCTGCGGAACCTGACGATCATGGACGACGCGGTCAAGAACGTCGAGGCCAGCCGCGGCATCACGCTCGACCTCGACGAGCTGGCCAAGAGCCTCGACGACAAGCCGACCTACGACCTGCTCGCCCGCGGTGACACGCTCGGCGTGTTCCAGTTCGACGGCGGCCCGATGCGGGCGCTGCTGCGGCTGATGCGGCCGGACAACTTCGAGGACATCTCGGCGGTCGGCGCGCTCTACCGCCCCGGCCCGATGGGCGCGAACAGCCACACCAACTACGCCCTGCGGAAGAACAAGCAGCAGGAGATCAGCTATCCGCACGACGAGCTCGCGGTCGCGCTGGAACCGATCCTGGGGACGACCTACGGTCTGATCGTCTACCAGGAGCAGGTGATGGCGATCGCCCAGCAGCTCGCGGGCTACACGCTCGGCAAGGCGGACCTGCTCCGCCGGGCGATGGGCAAGAAGAAGCGCGAGGTGCTCGACGCCGAGTACGTCGGCTTCTCCGAGGGCATGAAGGCGAACGGCTTCTCGGACCAGTCGATCAAGGCGCTGTGGGACGTCCTGGTCCCGTTCTCGGACTACGCGTTCAACAAGGCCCACTCGGCGGCGTACGGTCTGGTCTCGTACTGGACGGCGTACCTGAAGGCGAACTACCCGGCGGAGTACATGGCCGCGGTCCTGACGTCGGTGAAGGACGACAAGGACAAGATGGCCATCTACCTGAACGAGTGCCGCCGGATGGGCATCAAGGTGCTGCCGCCGGACGTCAACGAGTCGGACTCGAACTTCACCCCGGTCGGCACCGACATCCGGTTCGGCCTGTCCGCGATCCGCAACGTCGGCGTCAACGTGGTCGCCGAGATCGTCGCGGCCCGCGAGGACAAGGGCCGGTTCACCGACTTCGTGGACTTCATCGACAAGGTGTCGCTGCCGGTCTGCAACAAGCGCGTGATCGAGTCGCTGGCCAAGGCGGGCTCGTTCGACTCGATGAGCCACGCCCGGCGTGCGGTGGTCGCGGTGCACGAGCAGGCCGTCGACGAGGCCATCGACCTCAAGCGGAACGAGGCGCACGGCCAGTTCGACCTGTTCTCGATGGGCGACGACGACACCGACGAGGGCGAGGGCAACAGCCGCCTGACCGTCACGGTCCCCGAGATCGAGGAGTGGGACAAGGCGACCAAGCTGGCGCACGAGCGCGACATGCTCGGGCTGTACGTGTCGGACCACCCGCTGTTCGGCGTCGAGCACGTGCTCACCAACGGCAGCGACTGCACGATCGGGCAGTTGCTCGCCGACGAGGACCGGCCGGACGGCAGCCGGGTGACGATCGGCGGCCTGGTCACCGCGGTCCAGCGCAAGGTGAACAAGCGCGGCGACATCTACGCGATCGTCACCATCGAGGACCTCGAAGGTTCGATCGAGGTGATGATGTTCTCCTCGGCGTACCAGTTGCACGCGCACCTGCTCACCAACGACGCGATCATCTTGATGAAGGGCCGGGTGCGCCGCCGCGAGGACCGGCTCGAGCTGAGCGGCGACGAGGTCGTCGTACCGGATCTGACCGAAGGCCCGAGCGGCCCGGTCGTCCTGACGATGCCGGTCAACCGCTGCACCCCGCCGGTCGTCGATCAACTGCGGGACATCCTGACCTCGCACCCGGGCATGACAGAGGTTCACCTGCGCCTGCAGGCACGCCAGAAGACCACCGTCATGCGCATCGGCGACCGCTTCCGGGTGACCCCGACCTCGTCGCTGATGGCCGACCTGAAAGCACTCCTCGGTCCCTCCTGCCTGGCCAGCTGACCGGCAGTGGAACCCATGCGTCACACTGGCGTCGTGAGTCAACCGGAGTCCTCCCAGTCGCCGTACCTGGCACCGCCGTCGATGAACCCGTTCGGGAGGCCCGCCGTCGAGGAGCCGCGGATGCCGTGGGCCAAGGCGATCCTGGTGACGGTGGTGGTGTTCCTGGTCGCGGGGGTGGTGACCGGCTGGGGCTGGCAGCAGTTCTCGCCGCTGGCCAAGTACACCGTGGACGAGCAGGGCGGCGCGCTCGGCGAGGAGCAGATGACCCGGATCTTCGGGCCGGACGGGACGTTCACCGCGATCGGCTTCGTGGCCGCGGTGGTGCTCGGCGGGGCATTGTTCTGGTGGCTGCGCAACTACGGTCCGTGGTCGGTCGCGATCGTCACGCTCGGTGCCTGCCTCGGCTCCGGAGTGTCCTGGGGCGTCGGCATGCTGCTCGGGCACGACCCGCTCGAGCCGCGGTTGCGGGCCGCTCACCCCGGTGATCTGGTCGCCGCCCCGCTGGAGCTGCACACCTGGACGCCGGCGGTCTCCTGGCTGATCGGCGCCGCACTGGTCTGCGCGATCATCGCCGCCGCGACCTGGCGCGCCGAGCCGGTTGCAACCACTTCGCAACCTGCTGCGTCGGATCCTGCACCGCCGGTCCACTAGCCTTTTGCAGATCCGGTGGTGAGGCCACCGGAGCCAGCGAGGGAGCATATGTCCGACCAGAACCAGCCGCCGAGGTACCCGGGTACCGGCGGTCAGCAGCCGCAGTACGGCCCGCCGCAGGGGCAGAACCTCTGGCCCCAGCAGGGTCAGCAGCCGGGTGGGCCGCAGGGCCCGCAGCCCGGCCAGCACGGTTACCCACAGCAACACCCGCAGCAGGGCCAGCAGTACGGCGGCCTGCAGCAGGGTGGTCCCCAGCACGGTGGTCCCCAGCAGGGCGGCCCGCAGTACGGCGGTCCCCAGGGCCCTGGTGCGCCGCAGCCCCCGCAGGGTGGCGCTTCGTACTACGGCCAGGGCGGGCAGCAGTACGCTCCGCAGCAGGGTCAGCCGGGCCAGGCGTCGTACGAGCAGATGCACGTCGGCGGCCAGCCGCCGCAGGGCCCCGGGTACGGCGGACCGCAGCAGTGGCAGCCGGAGCCGAAGAAGAAGCGCGGCAAGCTGATCCCGATCATCGCCGCGGTGGCGATGGTGCTGGTGGTCGCCGGCGGCGGAATCTTTGCCTACGGCAAGCTCGGCGGCGGCGGTAAGCAGCCGGCCGACGTGCTGCCCGGCACCGCGGTCGGTTACGCCCGCGTGGACCTGAACCCGTCGGCCGGCCAGAAGGTCGCGGCGGTCCGGTTCCTGATGAAGTTCCCGTCGGTCAAGGACAACCTCGGCCTCACCGGTGAGCAGGACGACCTGCGGCAGAAGCTGTTCGAGCAGATCAAGAAGTCCGCCGGCGACGACCTCGCCGACGTCGACTTCGACAAGGACATCAAGCCCTGGCTGGGCGACCGCGCCGGGTTCGCCGCGCTCCCGCCGGCCGAGGGCAAGGACGAGCCGGTCCCGGTCGTCGCGGTCCAGATCAAGGACGAGGACGCCGCCAACAAGGGCATGGACAAGCTGCTCGCGAACGAGGACGACAAGCCCGGACGCGCGTTCAGCGACGGCTACATGATCCTCGGTGACGACCAGGCGACCGTCGACGCGGCCGTCGCCACCGCGAAGGACAACCCGCTGAGCAAGAACGCCAAGTTCAGCGCGGACATGGACAAGCTCGGCGAGCAGGGCTTCATCTCGGGCTGGGCGGACGCCAAGGGCCTGGCCTCGATCAGCGGCAAGGTCGAGTCCAGCCAGATCGCCGGCCTCGGCGACGCGACCGCCGCGGTGGCGCTGCGCTTCGACGCGTCGTACGTCGAGCTGAAGGGCATCGCGCACGGCGACAAGAGCGTCAAGGTGAGCTCCGCCGACGCCGCCGACCTGGTCACCAAGCTGCCGGAGACGACGGCCGGCGCGATCGCGATCTCCGGCGGCGAGACCCTGATCGACACCGCCTGGGCGCAGGTGCAGAAGGCGGGCGGCGAGAACCTCCAGCCGATGATCGACGAGATCGCCGAGGAGACCGGGCTGAAGCTGCCGGACGACCTGAAGAGCCTGGCCGGTAAGAACCTGTCGGTCTCGATCGACAAGGACACCGCCGACGGCCCGAAGATCGCGGCCCGGATGGAGACCGACCCGGCCAAGGCCGAGCCGGTCGTGCAGAAGCTGACCACGCTGCTCCGTGAGCGGTCGTCGGCGAACATCCCGATCGAGAGCGCGAAGGACGGCGACACGCTCGTCGTCTCGACCAGCAAGGACTACGCCGAGCAGGTGCTGAAGGACGGCACCCTCGGCCAGACCGAGAACTTCAAGCAGGCGCTGCCCGACACCAAGGGCGCGGTGATGATCGGGTACGTCGACTTCGAGGCGGCCGGCTCGGTCAGCGACCGGTTCGCCGACGACAAGAACCTGGCTGCGCTCCGCTCGGCCGGCGTCGTCACCCGCTCCACCGGCGACGGCGAGGCAGAGGTCACCCTGCGGGTCGTCGCGAAGTAGTCAGCACGTTGTGAGAGGGAGCCCCGGACTACCTGTCCGGGGCTTCTTCACAGTTTGGCGCTGCTGCCTTTGCGGAGCAGCCGGATCCGGTTCCCGTCCTCGGCGACGCGGAGGATCCGGTCGCCGATGCGGACCGCTCCGGCCAGCCCGGCACCGATCTCGTACGGCGTGAGGTCGAGCGCGGGTGCCGCCGTACGCCGGTCCGCCGCCAAGCTCTCCCGCACCCCTGTGTACTCGGCGTATTCGGCGACCTGGTGCAGCTCGGACGACAGCTCGAGCACCCGGTCGCGCGTACGCAGGACGACTCCGCTGGAACGGCGTACGGCGTCGACGACCGGTTCGCGGATCTCGGTCGCGGTGATCCGGCCGAGTGGATCAACGGCGGCCGCCCCGCCGGGCCCGTACAGCAAGGTGGTCCGCGAGAGCCGCAGTACACCCGTGAACCTGCCGTCCCAGGACGCCAGCGGCGCCGCCGGAGCGGCCGACAGTACGTCGAAGGCGACCGCTCGATCCTCGAGGAGAGCGATCATCACCGGCCCGTCCGCGAGGGCCGAGACGCCGAGGCGATGGCACGCCTGGTCGAGCGGAATCTCGCCGTCGACCACGAAGTTGGTCTGACGCACCTCCAAGCCACGGCCTTCCACGGCCTCGGCGTCGGTGTCGGGGCCCACCCGGACGATGCTGACCTCGCGGCTTCTCCCACTGGCTACCAGCAGCGTCGCCACTCTGACCGGTGCGTCGGCGCCTCGGCTGACCGCGCGGACCAGCACCTCCTGATCGCGTTCGACGCTGTGCAGTTCGACGGCCTCACCTTCGGGCAGCCCGGAGACGTTGACCTGCCACAGGTGCTCGACCAGCTGGTCGCCCGGTGGCCGCGGCGACCACTTCGGGTTGTATCCGGTGTGGCCCTTGAACCACGGATCCACCAGCTGCTGACAATTGCCGATGGCAACGAGGAGCTCGGCTTCGAGTCGCTTGAGGTCCTGCTCGGTGACCATGGGCGGTGGATCGAGGCGGATCAGCCGGGTACCGCCGTTGGTGACGACGAGTACGTCGATCGGGAACGGCGCGGCGAGGTAGCCGGCGCTCGGTAGCCCGATGTCGAACGTCAGCACGATCGTCGACTGCTGGTCGATGTGAATGTTCCGGGCCAGCAACGGCGAGTCCGGGCGCTGCGGCGCGGGCGGCCTGCAGAGCCGGAGCGGCGCCGTGCCGAGGTTGTCGATGGTCGCACTCGCGTGCAGCAGTGCGAAGATCGCGGGGTCGGTGCTGAAGAGCGCGACGAGCGCCATCGACGCGGGGCCGCAGGAGATCTTGGGCACCTGCTTGCGGAACTGTTCGAGCTCGGTGACCGAGATCACCGCATTCGTCGGCTCGTTGACGGTGAAGGAGCCCGCGAGTGCGATGCCGTCGGGCTGGGGCAGCAGCGCGGTCAGCGCGACCTTGGCCACGCCCGGCACCGACGGCAGCGTGAGGTTCTTCTCGATCCTGATCGTTGTCGGGGAGGGCTGGGTGACCGAGTCCACCGGCGCGGACGACAGCGCCTCGACAGCCGCGGATCCCACCAGTTTGTCGAGGATCCGCCGGGCCGGGATCCCGAAGATGTCGATGATCGCGACCGCGACGGTGCTCAGCAGGCCGACCGGGTTCACCAGCCCGGAGAAGTCGATCTCCGCGCTCAGCACGTTGGTCTGCTCGACCCACAGCCGGAGCGCGACGTGCGGATCGGCCTCGACGGTGACGTCCAGGTCGAGGTAGTCGTTCTCCAGCAGGTGGTAGATCAGCAGGATGTCGACGTCGAGCAACGCCTTCGTCCCGTCGACGGTGTACGTCGTACCCGGGTAGGTCTCGAGGTCTTCCATCTTCGGCAGGTTCTGCCACAGCTGGGAGGTGATCGAACCGGTGATGTAGTCGGCGGGGACGTACAGCGCCCAGTCGCGGCCCTCGCGCCGGTCGACGAAGTAGCCGCCGAAGAAGTTCGTCCAGGCCGTGACGCGCGGCTCGCCGGAGCCGCCGAGCTGCACCCGGATCGCGAAGCACTGACCGGCGTCGTCGACCGAGAGCCCGGCGTTCACGAACGGGACCGGCAGCTTCAGCGCGTCCAGCCCCATCGGCACCGCGCCGCTGGGCGCGAACGTCCGGAACTGCTGGGTCACGAAGTCCTCGAGCAGCGCGACCACCCCCGGCGGCAGCGGGACCGGCAACGCCGGGGGAGGAGCGAACTCGACCGCGTCGGGGTGCGCGCGCAGCCAGCAGTCCGTGCCCAGCGCGTCCGCGCTGAGCTCGTAGACGACCGTCACCTGCCACGGCACGAGCGGCGGATCGGCGTTCGGGTGGTTCCTGATCTCCGTGTCGGTGGTCAGTTGCAGGGTGAGTTGCTGCGCCAGCTTGGTCTTCTTGCCCTCGGCCTTGCCGTTCTTGTACCCAACCACCTCGCCGCCGTCGATCCAGAACATGTCGAAGTCCGCGTCCTCGTCGTGGCGGAGGCTGCTCGCCCCGATATCGATGCGGTCCACAACTATCTGGACACCCGCGACGGGCGGCAGCACCGGCGGGCACACCGCGAGCCGCCGCAGGTAGGTGCGCTGTACGGCCAGGAATTGCTGGACTCCGACCTGCAGCTCGACGAAAGTCATCGGTTCCCCCGTTCCCGATCTACTTCACGGCAAGAGTCCCGTCAGCTCGTCGGCTTTGTCAACGACACAACTTTCTCTGCCGGGAGATGTCGAAAACCGCGGACCGGCTTCTACCTTCTCGGTGAAAGCACCTCTTCACGAAGGAGAAGCACCATGAACCACATCAGCGAGATCCGTACCGTCGGCGTACCGGTCACCGACCAGGACCGCGCCGTGGCCTTCTACACCGAGACGCTCGGGTTCGAGTTGCTGATGGATGCGCCGCTGCCGCAGTTCGGTGGGCGGTGGATCGTGGTCGCGCCGGCCGGGTCGTCGGGGTCGTTCGGGAGTATCGCGCTGGTTCCGGCGGGTGCGGACAACCCGGCCGGCATCGACACCGGGATCCGGATGGGCAGCCCGGACGCGAAGGCAGCCCATCAGCATTTCCTCGACACCGGCGTCGACACCGACGAGCTGCTCGAGTGGCCCGGCGTACCGCCGATGTTCAGCCTCCGCGACCCGGACGGGAACCGGCTCTACATCTCGGAGATCTGAACCCCGGTGAGCGAGGCGCAGGCGGCCAGGAAGGCGTCCTGCGTCTCGCCGTCCGAGGTGGCGGGGTGGGTCCGGTGTGGTCGCCGGTGGTAGTAGTACCCGCCGCTCCCGGTGTCCGGCGCGGTGGCCAGCCAGACCTGTGTCAGATGTGCCTGGTTGAGATCGCCGGGCGCGCCGCGGCCGCCCATCTTCGTCGGCACCCAGCCGGGGTCCACCGCGTTCGACAGCACGTCGGGCCAGAGGCGGGCGACGGCGAAGGTCAGCAGGACGTCGTGCAGCTTGGAGTCCGAGTACGCCTGCGCCCCGCGCCACCGCCGCCGTACCCACTGCAGGTCGTCGAGGACGACATCGCCGCCCTCGTGCATGCCCGAGCTGAGGTAGATCAGGCGCTGCGGCCGCTCGATCAGGGCGGTCAGCAGGTACGGCGCCAGCGTGTTGATCGCGAAGACGTGCTCGAGCCCGTCGACCGTGTCGATCCGCCGCTCCTGGTACCCGACGGCCGCGTTGTGGACGACGACGTCGAACCGCCCGGACGCATTGGCCTGTGCCGCCAGGTCCCGCGTCTCGTCGGTACTTGCGAGATCGCCGACGAGGACCCCCGCCGCTTCAGGGATCGCTCGGCGCGCGTCGTCGGCACGGTGTTTGTTGCGCGCGTGCAGTACGACCTCGTGGCCTTGTGCGACGAGCTCGCCCGCGACCATTTGCCCGAGTCCGTCGGCCGAACCTGTGATCAGGATGCGTGTCACCACAGGAGTCTCACACCAGGACGTGGCCGCCGTCGACGCTCACGATGGAGCCGGTCGCGTACGGCTGGTTCATCAGGTACACGTAGGCCGCGGCGATGTCCTCCGGTTCACCGACGCGGCCGACCGGGAGGTGCTGCGCGGTCTCGTCGTAGTCGATGGCGCCGCGCCACAGCGGCGTACGGACGACACCGGGCTTCACCGAGTTGACCCGGAGCGGCGCCAGTTCGACGGCGAGGGCGCGGACCAGGGAGTCCATCGCGCCACAGATGCTCGCAGCGACCGACCAGCCGGGGCCGGGCCGGTCCCCGGCCGCGCCGGTGGTGAGGATGATCGAGCCGCCGGGGCGGAGCTTCGGTACGGCGGCGCTGACGGCGCCGAGCGCACCGAAGTACCGCAGCTCGAAGGCCTGGTGCGCCTGCCCCAGGTCCATCGAGCCGATCTCGAGGAAGGTCAGCGCCTCGCCGGCGGTGTAGACGAGGTGGTCGAACGGATCGATCCCGTCGAAGAACGCGCGGACGGCGGTGGTGTCGGTGAGGTCGACCGCTTCGCCTTCGGCCGACGCGGGGAGCGTCGCGAGCGCAGCCTTCACGGATGTCGGGTTGCTCGAGGCAACGATCACGGTGGCGCCCTGGGCGGCGGCCAGCTGCGCGGTGGCGAGGCCGATCCCCGACGTACCGCCGAGAAGGACGACGCGATGGTTCTGCAGAGTCACGGAACTGCCTTTCGTGGTGGGATCAACGCTTCCACCCTGCGGCCGCCAGGACACCGCCGTCCAAGACCTGTTCCGGCGCCTGTAATACCCTGAAGGTATTATGGATCTCGATCTCCGCAAGCTGCGGTACTTCGTCGCGGTCGCCGAGGAGCTGCACTTCGGTCGCGCGGCGGAGCGGCTGCACATCGCGCAGCCCGTGCTGTCCCGGCAGATCCGCGCCCTCGAGGACGAGCTGCGCGCACAGCTGTTCGTCCGGACCAAGCGCGCGACTGAGCTGACCGCGGCCGGACGCCAGTTGCTCGACGACGCGCGCCCGCTGCTCGCCTCCGCGGACGCGACCCGGCGCCGGGTGGCTCTGGCTGCGCGGGGTTCGAAGACCTTCACGATCGGATTCATGCCCGGCCTGACCGTGACAGAGGCGGTCCGCGCGTTCGGCGCTCTCCATCCCGAGCTGGAGCTCGAGCTGATCCGCACCACCTGGGACGATCAGGTCGACGTACTGCACGACGGCCGGGTGGACGTGAGCATCGTCCGGCTGCCGATCGACCAGGCCGGCCTCACGGTCCGCCCGTTGTTCGAGGAGCCCCGGGTCGCGAGGCTGCCGGCCGGCCACCGCCTGGCCGGCAAGCCCGTCATCGACATCACCGACCTCGCCGACGAGCACCTGCTGCAGGACCCGGACGCCGTACCCGAGTGGCGCGACATCGCCGTCGAGCTCCGGACCCGGACGGCGAGACCGGTCCCGGTGCTGCACAGCGTCGAGGAGAAGCTCGAACACGTCGCCGCCGGCCACGGCGTCTCGATCGTCCCGCTGTCGGTCGCGACCTTCTACCAGCGCCCCGACGTCGTCACGGTCCCCGTCGACAACCTCGCGCCGAACAGCGTCGCCCTGGCCTGGATCGCGACCCGCCGCTCCCGCCTCCTGCAGGACTTCGCCGGCCTGGCCGCCGCGGTCGGCTGGACCGCGTAAGTCTGCCCGATCGGTTACCCGTTGGCCGCGCCGGTGTCATGATCGGAAGATGCGGTGGAGCGCAAGCGCCCTCCTGGTGATTGCGTTGGTGGTGGGATGCTCCGGTGGGGGAGAGGTACCGGGACCTTCGCCGCACACCCCTGCGCGGACGAGCTTCCCGGATCCGGGGAAACAAGCGCTCGATCCGGCCCGGGCCGCGGCCCTGCAGGAGCTCCTGACGACATTCATCAAGTACCCGGACAGCCCGTCCGGATCCCGCGGCGCCACGGCCGCGGTGGTCACCGATCGGTGGACCTGGTCGGGCGCGGCGGGAACGGACGTCAGCGGTACGCCGTTGCGCCCGGACACCGGGATGGCGGTGGCGAGCATCACGAAGACGTTCGTCGCGGCGGAGGTGATGCTGCTGGCGAAGGCCGGGAAGCTCAACCTCGACCTGCCGATCTCGCGCTACGTGCAGCACCGGCTGACGGCCAACAACGCGACCGTCCGCCAGCACCTGTCGATGACGGCAGGGGTCCCGGACTTCCAGCCGGGCGACTTCGGCCGAATGGACGCGGCGGTCGCCGCGGCACCGGAACGGCACTGGACGGTCGGGCAGTCGCTGGACTACTACTCCTCGAAGGTCACCGCGCCGGGCACGTTCGGCTACAGCAATCCGAGCTACGCCCTGCTCGGCCTGATGATCGAGAAGATCACCGGGCAGCCGCTCGCCACCGTGCTCCGCCGCGATCTCGCCGGCCCGGCCGGGCTGCGGCATGCGGCGTTCCAGGACGGAGAGAAGCCGCAGCCGCCGGTCGTCACCGACGACAACGCCTCCTGCGGCGAACCCGACGGCTACGTCCCCTGCCGCGCGTTCGCCAGTTCGGCCGCCGCCTATGGCGGGCTGGCTTCGGACGCACCGACGATCGCCCGCTGGGGCTATCAGTTGTACGGCGGCCGCGTCCTGCCGGCCGACCTGGTCGGCGAGCTGGTCGCGGGCGACGGCGAGTACGGTCTCGGCACCATGCGGTTCACGCGCCAGTTCGGCATCGCGGACGCCTACGGCCACGGCGGCGACATGCCCGACCACAGCAGCCTGCTGGTCGTGATCCCCGAGAAGAAGGTTTCGATCGCCGTGATCCTGGCCGACGGCGGCCGCAACGCCGGCCGGCTGGTGGGCGACCTGACCGAGGCGCTGCAGCCGTTGCTCAGTTGACGACCCGGTAGCGGATGTGGGTCGCGCGGGGAGTGTCGATCACGCGGACGATCTCGAGCTCGACGCGGTGCGGGAGGACGTCGAACAGCCGCAGACCGCTGCCGAACAGGACCGGCACCTGGCTGAGCTGCAGTTCGTCGAGGAGGCCCGCCGCGAGCGCCTGCTGCGCGGTGACCGCGCCGTGCACCAGCACGTCCTTGTCACCGGCCGCCGCCTTCGCCTGCGCCATCGCGCTCTCGATGTCGCCGACGACATGGACGTTCTCGTAGTCCACCGGTGTCGGGTCGTGGCTGAGGACGAAGATCGGTACGCCGTGGTGGTGCCCGCCGTAGTAGTCGACCTGCTCCGCCGTCCGCCGGCCGACCAGGACCGCGCCGGTGGCGTTCAGCTCGTCCCAGATCTCGCCGGCTTCGCCGTCCGGGCGGCCCACCTCGCCCTCGGCGTCCAGGTACCACTCGTGCAGCCGCATGAAGTCGTCGCCGCCGGGGTTGCCGGGGTGGTCGTCGGGGCCGGCGATGTAGCCGTCGGCCGACATCGACATCAACAGCACGGATGAAGACATAGCGTTCTCCCTCTCTCGGGTGGCGCGGCCGGTCCGCGCGCTTGCCTTCGCGTCGAAGACGCTGCCCGGAATTCGACACCCGCAGGAGGCCTTACTCCGCGCTCAGGGTCTCCAGAACGCCGTCGCCGTACTTGGTCAGCTTGTTCTCGCCGATCCCGCTGATGGTGCCGAGCTCGGCCAGCGAGGACGGCCGGTCGGTGGCGATCTGCCGCAGCGTCGCGTCGTGGAAGATGACGTACGCCGGGACGCCCTGCTCCTTGGCCACCGCCGCCCGCCAGGCGCGCAACCGCTCGAACACCGGCGCCGCCTCGGGCGCGAGATCGGCGGCCGCGGCCTTCTTGCCGCCGGAGGACCTGCTCCGGGACCGCGAACGCTCGGGCTCGCGGCGCATCATCACCTCACGCCGCTTGCCGAGCACCTCGCCGCTCTCCTCGGTCAGCACGAGCGTGCCGTAGTCGCCCTCGACCGCGAGCAGCCGCAACGCGAGCAGCTGCCGGATCACGCCGCGCCACTCGGTGTCCTTGAGATCGGTCCCGATCCCGAACACGGTCAGCTGGTCGTGCCGGAACTGCTTGACCTTGTCGGTCTCCTTGCCGAGCAGGATGTCGATCAGCTGCCCGGCGCCGAACTTCTGCCCGCGCTCGTGCAGCAGCCGGTAGACGGTCGAGAGCAGCTTCTGCGCCGCGATGGTCCCGTCCCACGACTCGGGCGGCGTCAGGCAGGTGTCGCAGTTCCCGCACGCCTCGCCCCGCTGACCGAAGTACGCCAGGAGTTGCGAGCGCCGGCACTGGACGGTCTCGCACAACGCGAGCATCGCGTCGAGATGCGAGCCCAGCCGCCGCCGGTGCGCGAGGTCGCCCTCGGACGTGTCGATCATCTTCCGCTGCTGCACGACGTCCTGCAGCCCGTACGCCAGCCAGGCGGTGGACGGCAGCCCGTCCCGCCCCGCGCGACCGGTCTCCTGGTAATACCCCTCGACGGACTTCGGCAGGTCGAGGTGCGCGACGAACCGGACGTCCGGCTTGTCGATCCCCATGCCGAACGCGATCGTCGCCACGACGACCAGTCCGTCCTCGCGCAGGAACCGGGCCTGGTTCGCGGCGCGGGTCCGGCTGTCCAGGCCGGCGTGGTACGGCAGGGCCTCGATCCCGTTCTGGGTGAGGAAGGCCGCGGTCTTCTCGACGCTGTTGCGGGACAGGCAGTAGACGATGCCCGCGTCGCCGGCGTGCTCGGTGCGCAACAGGTCGAGCAGCTGCCGTTGCGGGTTGTCCTTCGCGACGATCCGGTACTGGATGTTGGGCCGGTCGAAGCTCGCGACGAAGTGCTTGGCGTCGCCGAGCTTCAGCCGGGTCGCGATCTCCTGATGGGTCGCCTCGGTCGCCGTCGCGGTGAGCGCGATCCGCGGCACGTCCGGCCAGCGCTCGTGCAGCTCCGACAGCATCAGGTAGTCGGGCCGGAAGTCGTGGCCCCACTGCGACACACAGTGCGCCTCGTCGATCGCGAACAGCGCGATCTTGCCCTGGTCGAGCAGGCGCACGGTCGCGTCCACCCGCAGCCGCTCGGGCGCCAGGTACAGCAGGTCGAGCTCGCCGGACAGGAACGCCTGCTCGACCTCACGCCGCTGCTCGAAGTCCTGTGTGGAGTTGAGGAATCCGGCCCGGACACCGAGCGCGGTGAGCGCGTCCACCTGGTCCTGCATCAACGCGATCAGCGGCGAGATCACCACCCCGACACCGGACCGCACCAGCGAGGGGATCTGGTAGCACAAGGACTTGCCGCCGCCGGTCGGCATCAGCACCAGCGCGTCGCCGCCCGCGACGACCGTGTCGATGATGTCGGCCTGCTCACCGCGGAAGGCGTCGTAGCCGAACACCCGCCGGAGGACCTGAAGGGCTTCGGAATCGGGCAGCTCGGTCGTCTCACTCACCCCGGCGAGTCTAGTGAGATCGCGCCGACGATGCTGGCACGATCGCCGGACCCTGTGGATTACGGTCGAAATCCGTCGGTAGGGCGGGGAGCTCCTCGGTCATCCACTGGCGGGGCGAGCAGCCCGCGATCGCCCGGAACTCGCGGGTCAGGTGGGCCTGGTCGGCGTACCCGGCGGTGGCCGACAGCTCGGCCAGCCGGGTGTGCGGCCGCCGGCGCAGTGTGGCCGTGACGAGCTCGAAGCGCAGCACCCGGGACGCGACCTTCGGTGGCAGCCCGAACTCGGACCGGAACCGCTCGGTGAGGTGCCGCCGGCTCCACCCGACCTCGGACGCCAGCTCCTGGACGCCGAGACCGCCGCTGGACTCGCACAGCCGTCGCCAGGCCCACCCGAGCTCGGGACGGACCGCGCCGGCCCGGCGCTCGCCGAGCTGCCGGAGCAGCCACGACTCGACGAGGCCGAAGCGCGCGGACCAGGTCGCCGCATCCCGCAACTGCCCGGTCAGCTCGCGAGCGCGGCGCCCGAGCACCTCGTCGAGCCCGAGCACCCCGGAGGCGAGCTCGCCCGGCGGGAGGCCGAGCAGCACACGCGCGGCCGACGGAGTGAGGTTGAGCTGCACGCCGGCGCGGCTCGGCGTCTGGCCGACATGCACGGCGGTCGAGTGCAGCCCGCCGACGAGGGCGTCGTACTTCGCCACCGGACCGCCCGGCCGCGCGACGCCCAGCGGCTCGTCGAGCGTGACGATGACGGTCAGGTAGCGCGAGGGCAGCCCACGGTGCAGGTCCGGGGGATCGGCCTCGTACGCATACCCGATGACGTCGCCGGCATACGGCCGCAGGGCAGGGTGGAGCGACCGCGTGTGGTGCTCGATCCCGGCCATGGGACCAGGCTAGAGGTGTCCACGGACAGAATCCGGGCTCCAGGATCCGGGACCGGCGTACCGGCATCCGGACGGGCGTGGCAGTATCGATGAGTACGTACTAGCTGCGAGGAGATGTCGTCGTGCCTGCTCTGAGGTCCCGCACTGTCACCCACGGCCGCAACATGGCGGGCGCCCGCGCGCTCATGCAGGCCTCCGGGGTAGCCCGGGAGGACTTCGGGAAGCCGATCATCGCGGTGGCGAACAGCTTCACCGAGTTCGTGCCCGGCCACACCCACCTGGCCCCGGTCGGCCGGATCGTGTCCGAGGCGATCCACGCGGCCGGCGGGATCGCGCGGGAGTTCAACACCATCGCCGTCGACGACGGGATCGCGATGGGCCACGGCGGCATGCTCTACAGCCTGCCGTCGCGGGACCTGATCGCCGACTCGGTCGAGTACATGGTCGAGGCGCACTGCGCGGACGCGCTGGTCTGCATCTCGAACTGCGACAAGATCACCCCGGGCATGCTGAACGCGGCGCTCCGGCTGAACATCCCGACCGTGTTCGTCTCCGGCGGCCCGATGGAGGCCGGCCGGGCGACGCTGGTCGACGGCACGGTCCGCAAGCTCGACCTGATCGACGCGATGTCCGAGGCCGTCAACGAGAACGTCTCCGACGCCGACATCCTGCGGATCGAGGAGAACGCCTGCCCGACCTGCGGCTCGTGTTCCGGCATGTTCACCGCGAACTCGATGAACTGCCTGACCGAGGCGATCGGCCTCTCGCTGCCCGGCAACGGGTCGGTGCTGGCCACCCACACCGCCCGCCGCGCGCTGTACGAGAGGGCCGGCGAGACCGTCGTCCGGCTCGCCCACCGGTACTACGACAACGACGACGCGACCGTGCTGCCGCGGTCGATCGCCTCGAAGGAGGCGTTCGGCAACGCGATGGCGCTGGACATCGCGATGGGCGGCTCGACGAACACGATCCTGCACCTGCTGGCGGCCGCGCAGGAGGCCGAGGTCGGCTTCGATCTCGACGACATCAACGCGGTGTCGCGCCGGGTCCCGTGCCTGGCGAAGGTCGCGCCGAACGTCGCGCCGCAGGGCACGTACTACATGGAGGACGTGCACCGCGCCGGCGGTATCCCCGCCATCCTCGGCGAGCTGCACCGCGCCGGCCTGCTGAACCAGAACGTCCACACCGTGCACAGCGACTCGATCGACGAGTGGCTGAAGACCTGGGACCTGCGCGGCGGGTCGCCGTCGCCGGAGGCCGTCGAGCTGTGGCACGCGGCGCCGGGCTGCAAGCGGTCGGCGCAGGCGTTCTCGCAGTCGGAGCGCTGGGAGACGCTGGACACCGACGCGGCGAACGGCTGCATCCGCGACCGCGAGCACGCGTACTCCAAGGACGGCGGTCTCGCCGTACTGAAGGGCAACCTGGCCGTCGACGGCTGTGTCGTGAAGACGGCCGGCGTGGACGAGTCGATCTGGACGTTCGAGGGCCCCGCGGTGGTGTGCGAGTCGCAGGAGCAGGCCGTCGAGAAGATCCTGACCAAGCAGATCCAGCCCGGCGACGTCGTGGTGATCCGCTACGAGGGCCCGAAGGGCGGCCCGGGGATGCAGGAGATGCTGTACCCGACCTCGTACCTGAAGGGCCGCGGCCTCGGCAAGGTCTGCGCGCTGATCACCGACGGCCGCTTCTCCGGCGGTACGTCGGGACTCTCGATCGGGCACGTCTCGCCCGAGGCTGCCTCCGGCGGGACGATCGCCCTGGTCCAGGACGGCGACCGGATCCGGATCGACATCCCGAACCGCACGATCGAACTACTGGTCAACGACGACGAACTGGCCACGCGGAACGCGGCCCTGAACGGCGTCTACGCCCCCAAGTCCCGCGACCGCAAGGTCACCACGGCCCTCCGCGCCTACGCCGCCATGGCCACCAGCGCCGACAAGGGCGCCGTCCGCGACATCAGCAAGCTCGGCTAGAGCTCCAGGTCGAAGGCCAGGTTGATCGCCTCGGCCAGGGAGGGTTCCTGGTCGGGGTGGAGGTGGCCTATGAGGCGGCCCAGTTGGGCTTTCGGGATGGTTTGGATGTTGTCGCAGGAGATTGCGCTGGCGTGGTCCAGGCCGTTGTCGGGGCCGACCAGGACCTCGGTGGACAGGCCGCGGATCGTGCTGGTGATCGGGGCGACCGTCACGTTGGTGAGGCGGGGGCGGATCAGTTCGCGGGTCAGCACGACCACCGGGCGCGGCTTGTCCAGCCGCGCGATGTGGATCGGCCGCATCAGTCGAGGTCGCTGAGCACGGTCCCGGCCGCCGCCGGTGCGAGTCCCTCGAGGTCGGCGTACCCGCCGTGCTCGTTCAGGATCGCGAGGTCGCGGGCAGCCAGCTCCCGCCGGCGCTCACGCTCCATCGCCCGGGCGACCACGGACGCCCGGCTGGTCGCCTTGTCGGTCGCGACCAGCTCGTCCATGAAGTCGACCAGCTCGTCCGGCAACCGCACGGTGATCTGCTTGCTCATACCACAACCATACCGCCGTGGGATTCAATACGGTAGGGCGTCAGTTGGGGGAGAGGGCGGACCAGTTGATCAGGTCCGTCGCGGGGAGGGACGGGAGGGCGCTGATGGCGGAGAGTTCGGTGTCGATGAGGCCGACGAGGTGGGCGAGGCGGGTGGTGACGTCCTCGGCCTCGAGGAGTTTCTGGCGGTCCGGTGTCATCAGCTTCATCGCGGCCGACATCAGGTAGGACAGCGTGCCCGGGTCGTCCGGGAGGTCGCCGAGGTGCAGGCCGGGGCGGCTGATCTCGCTGACCGCCTCGGCGTACTTCCGGAACCGCTCGAGCGCGACCGTCGCCGTCCCCAACGGGTCGTCGCCGAGGTCGTCGGGCAGCCACTCGACGTCCGCGACCAGGTAGTCGCCGGTGCCGTCCAGCTCGGTCACCTTGAACCGCCGGTTCCCGGTCAGGGTCACCTCGATCGGACCCTCGTCGTCGGCGTCCACCGCGATCTCGGAGATCGTCGCCGCGCAACCGGTCCCGTACAGCGACCGGAAGACCCGCTCACCCAGCTCGTACCCGTCCCGGACGGCGAGGGCGCCGCAGACCAGTTCGCCGCCGTTCTCGACCAGGTCGCGGACGACCGCGCGGCCCTGGACGTCGGTCACCGGAATCGCGACCACCAGCCCGGGGAAGATCACCGTGTCGACAGTGAGCAGGGGCAGGCGGGAGTCCATGCCGACGAGCGTAGTGCAGGCCGCCCCCGATCACGTGTGGTGACCGGCCAGCCTGTGGATATGGCGTCAGGGGCGCGGGGCGTGACCACTAGACTGAGGCCATGATTCGCCGCGTCGACCTGCGGGGCCGAGTGGCGGCCGGAGAGGTCTCCGACCTCCAAGCCGAAGTGAATGCCCTCGTTCCCCGAGCCGTGTTCGACGTCGAGAAGGCTCTCGACGTCGTCCGACCCATCTGCCTGGACGTCCGCCATCGCGGCCTCGAGGCCATCCGGGAGTACGGCGAGAGGTTCGACCATGTGCGGGTCGAGGACATCCGGGTCCCGGCCGAGGCGCTGAAGACCGCGCTGGAGGAGCTCGACCCGCAGGTGCGCAGCGCCTTCGAGGAGTCGATCCGCCGCGTCCGCGAGGTCAGCCAGGACGAGCTCACCGCCGATGTCGCCTCCGAGCCCGCGCCGGGCGGGCGGGTGACGCAGCGGTTCGTCCCGGTCCAGCGCGTGGGTCTCTACGTGCCCGGCGGCCGCGCGCCGCTGGCGTCGAGCGTCGTGATGAACGTCGTGCCGGCCCAGGTCGCCGGCGTGCCGTCGCTGGCCGTCGCCTCGCCGCCCCAGCGACCGGGGCGGTGGGGCGGGGAAGGTCTTCAATCAGCGTTCGGCGGGCTGCCGCACCCGACGGTGCTCGCGGTGTGCGCGCTGCTCGGGATCGACGAGGTGTATGCGATGGGCGGCGCGCAGGCGATCGCCGGGTTCGCGTACGGCTTCGAGGGCTGCAAGAAGGTCAACCTGATCACGGGGCCGGGCAACATCTACGTGGTCGCCGCCAAGCGCAACCTGCTCGGTGAGGTCGGCATCGACTCCGAGGCCGGGCCGACCGAGATCGCGATCCTCGCGGACGCGACCGCGGACCCCAAGCACGTCGCCGCAGACCTGATCAGCCAGGCCGAGCACGACCCGATGGCGGCCAGTGTGCTGGTCACGCCGAGCGAGTCGCTGGCCGAGGCGGTCGAGGCCGAGCTGCCGCCGCAGGTCGCGCGGACCAAGCACCGCGACCGCGTCACCGAGGCGCTGTCCGGTCAGCAGTCCGCCGTCGTGCTCGTCGACGACCTCGAGCAGGGCACCGCGGTCGTCGACGCGTATGCCGCCGAGCACCTGGAGATCCAGACCGCGGACGCCGAGGAGCGGGCCGGCCTGATCACCAACGCCGGCGCGATCTTCGTCGGCGGCTGGTCGCCGGTCTCGCTCGGCGACTACTGCGCCGGGTCGAACCACGTGCTCCCGACGGCCGGCTGTGCGTGCCACTCGTCCGGCCTGTCGGTGCGCAGCTTCCTCAAGGCGGTGCACGTCATCAACTACTCGCGGGACGCGCTCCGCGAGGTCGCCGGCCACGTGGTCACGCTCGCCGACGCCGAGGACCTGCCGGGCCACGGCGCCGCGGTCTCCGTCCGATTCCCCGAGGAGCAGTGATGGGCCGCTTCGACGGGCTGCCGATCCGCGAGGAGCTCAAGAGCTTCGAGCCGTACGGCGCCCCGCAGCTCGACGTCCCGGTGCTGCTGAACGTCAACGAGAACCCGTATCCGGCGAGCGAGGCGACCGTCGCCGACATCGCCGCCGCGGTGACCGAGGCCGCCCGCGGCATGAACCGGTACCCGGACCGCGAGTTCCTCGGCCTGCGCGCGGACCTCGCGGCGTACCTGGCCCGCGAGTCCGGCGCGCACCTGGAGCCCGAGCAGCTCTGGGCGGCGAACGGGTCCAACGAGGTGATGCTGCACGTCCTGCAGGCCTTCGGCGGCCCGGGCCGGACGGCGTTGTCGTTCGCGCCGACCTACTCGATGTACCCGGAGTACGCGCGGGACACGAACACGGCGTGGGTCACCGGCCGCCGGGCCGAGGACTTCACGCTGGACCGGAGCAAGGCGATCGCCGCGATCTCCCGGCACCGCCCGTCGGTCGTGCTGCTGGCCTCGCCGAACAACCCGACCGGGACGGCGCTGCCGATCGACGTGACCGAGGCGATCGTCGCGCACGCCGCCGCGCTCGGCGCCGTCGTGGTGGTCGACGAGGCGTATGCCGAGTTCCGCCGGACCGGGACGCCGAGTGCGGTCAGCCTGCTGCCGGCGTACCCGAATCTCGCCGTCGCGCGGACGATGTCGAAGGCGTTCGCGATGGCCGGCGGCCGGGTCGGGTACCTTGCCGCCGGCAAGCAGTTCGTGGACGCGCTGCGGATCGTCCGGCTGCCGTACCACCTGTCCGCCGTGACCCAGGCGGTCGCGCGGGCCGCCCTGCGGCACTCCGACGAGCTGCTCGGCCGGGTCGAGCAGTTGCGCGTCGAGCGCGACGAGACCGTCGACTGGCTGCGGTCCCTCGGGCTGCGCGCGGTCGACTCGGACGCGAACTTCGTCCTGTTCGGCACGTTCGCGGACCGGCACGCGGTCTGGCAGGCGCTGCTCGACGACGGGGTGCTGATCCGGGAGACCGGGCCGGACGGCTGGCTGCGGGTCTCGATCGGGACCGGCGAGGAGATGGCCGCGTTCCGCGCTTCGCTGGAGCGCATTCTGAAGACTGACACGGGAAGGCTGACATGAGCGGGCGTACGGCGCGGATCGATCGCGAGACGAGCGAGTCCAAGGTCCTGGTCGAGCTGAACCTCGACGGCGAGGGCCGGGCGGACATCTCCACGGGCGTCGGGTTCTACGACCACATGCTCAACGCGCTCGCCAAGCACGCGCTGCTCGACCTGCACGTGAACACGGTCGGCGACCTGGAGATCGACGCCCACCACACGGTCGAGGACACCGCGATCGGCATCGGCCAGGCGCTGAAGGAAGCGCTCGGCGACAAGCGCGGGATCCGCCGCTTCGGCGACGCGACCGTGCCGCTGGACGAGGCGCTCGTGCACTGCACGGTCGACCTGTCCGGCCGGCCGTACTGCGTGCACACCGGCGAGCCGGACGGCCAGGTGTACGCGATCATCGGCGGCGACTACGCGGGTTCGCTGACCCAGCACGTGTTCGAGACGCTCGCCTTCAACGCCGCGATCTGCGTGCACATCCGGGTGCTGTCCGGCCGCGACCCGCACCACATCGTCGAGGCGCAGTTCAAGGCCTTCGCCCGCGCGCTGCGGGCCGCTGCCGAGCTGGACCCGCGGCAGCCCGGGATCCCGTCGACCAAGGGTGCTCTGTGAGCAAGAAGGTCGTCCTCCTGGACTACGGCTCGGGCAACATCCGGTCGGGGGAGCGCGCCCTGCGACGGGTCGGCGCGGACGTCACGGTGACCGCGGACTTCGACGCCGCGTGCAACGCCGACGGGCTGCTGGTGCCCGGCGTGGGTGCGTTCGAGGCGTGTATGACCGGGCTGAAGGCGGTCCGCGGTGACGTCGCGGTCGACCGGCGGCTGACCGGCGGCCGTCCGGTGCTGGGGATCTGCGTCGGCATGCAGATCCTGTTCACCCGCGGCATCGAGCACGGCGTCGAGACCGAGGGCTGCGAGCAGTGGCCCGGCACCGTCGAGCGGCTCCAGCCGGTGGATGGGGAGCCGGTGCCGCACATGGGCTGGAACACGGTCGACGTGCCGTCCGGCACGACGCTGTTCGACGGCCTGGAGAAGGAGCGGTTCTACTTCGTGCACTCGTACGGCGTGCGCAGCTGGGAGCTGACCGACACCCGCGAGTCCGTCACGCCGCGCGTCACCTGGACGACGTACGGCGGGGACAGGTTCGTCGCCGCGGTCGAGAACGGCCCGCTGTCAGCCACCCAGTTCCACCCCGAGAAGTCCGGTGACGCCGGCGCGACCCTGCTGGAGAACTGGGTCCACTCGCTGTGAGTGAGTGACACTCCTTCTCTTGCCGTTCGGTTGTTGTTTACCGTACGTTCACTGGCTACGACTGTTCGTGTCGAGCCAGGAGGCCCGCCCATGTCCAACTCCTTGTCCAGGCGTCAGTTCGTCGGTCGCGCGGCCGCGGCAGGTGTCGCGGTCAGTGTGGCCGGTTCGGTCGACGCGCTGTACACGGCGCAGCCGGCGCTCGGTACGTCCGGCCCGAAGGTCGGCTACGGACCGCTGATCGAGGACCCGGACGGCATGCTCGACCTGCCGCGCGGGTTCAGCTACAAGATCCTGTCCCGCGAGGGCACGGTCCGGCCGGACGGGCTGGCGATTCCGAGCCGGTTCGACGGGATGGGCGTGTTCCCCGATCGCGACGGCGGCTCCCGGCTGGTCCGCAACCACGAGTGCAGCCCGACATCCAAGATCAAGGTCGTCGCGCCGGCCGAGCGGACGTACGACCCGGCCGCGGCCGGCGGCACCAGCACGCTGGCGGTCGACCGGCGCAACGCCGCTACCAAGGAGTTCGTCAGCCTCGGCGGTACGGCGATCAACTGCTCCGGCGGCCACACGCCCTGGCGGACCTGGCTGACCTGCGAGGAGACCGAGCTCAAGGCCGGTCAGAGCGGCTACACGAAGGACCACGGCTTCATCTTCGAGGTCGACCCGTACGACGACCGCCGCAACGTCAGCCCGTTCGCGCTGACCGCGATGGGCCGCTTCCAGCACGAGGCCGTCGCCATCGACCCGCGGACCGGCATCGTCTACGAGACCGAGGACGCGTTCGTCGCCCCGCTCGGCGGCTTCTACCGGTTCCTGCCCGACCGGCCGCGCGGCGGCTGGGGTTCGCTGCGCGCGGGCGGCGAGCTGCAGGCGATGCACATCCCGGGCCTGCCGGACCTGTCCGTGGTCCAGGAGGCTGGCGCCGAGTTCCACGACGTGCAGTGGGTGACGGTGCCGGATCCGCTGGCCAAGACCGAGTCGGTCCGTGCGCAGGACTACGCCAAGCCGATCACCGGCGGGTACAAGCTCGAGGGCTGCTGGTGGGGCGACCTGGACCGCTGTGTGTACTTCGTCTCGTCGTTCGCCCGGACCGAGCTCGGCCCGAAGGTCGACCACGACGGCCAGGTCTGGAAGCTGGACCCGCGGAAGCGGACGCTCCGCCTCGAGGTGATCTTCACCCGGCCGAAGCCGGGCTCCGACGACCCCGAGTTCGATGCCCCCGACAACATCACGATGTCGCCGTACGGCGGGCTGATGATGTGCGAGGACGGCCTCGGCGAGCAGCACATCCTCGGCACCACCGAGGACGGCGAGGTCTTCAAGTTCGCCCGGAACCGCGTCAACCTCGGCACCCCCGAGGAGCCCGAGTACGGCGAGCTGTCCGGCGTCGGCTTCTCCGCCGACGGCCGGACGATGTTCTTCAACGTCTACAACCCGGGGATCACCTACGCGATCACCGGCCCCTGGCGCCGCCGCCGCTGACTGGTTATCCCCGCTTGTTGGGGGTTCTTCGTCGGTATGCCAGCGGAGAACCCCCAAGTCGGGCGGATATCCGTTCGTGTTGGGGAGGCGGGGATTACGGGGTTGCGCCGGGGAAGGGCTGGGGGGCGCCGCCCCAGCTGAGTTGGTTGCTCGCGGCGGCCAGCAGGCTCTCGATCGCGAACGCCCGGACCGCCGGCTGCTCGGCGGCCTCGACGAGGTCGCCGTACACGGCCGCGATCCGCTGCTCGATCACCAGGATCAGCCCGCTCGCGGTGGCGGTGTTGACGACCGCCCGGGGAAGGTCGTACGCCGGTTCGGCCGCGACCGGGGTCTCGCCGGCGGCGACCAGCAGCGCGCTCAGCCGGTCGCGGTTGTCGCGGTGGCTCTCGAACGTCTCGTTCGCCGCCCGGAACCGGGCCCCGCTGAGCTTGCCCCCGGCCACACCGACGCCGTACAGCGCCGCGTGCTCACCCGCGAGGGCCGCCTGGAGGGCTTCGACCTGGTTCACGCGTTGTCCTTCTTCCTGGCCGGGGCGAGGGCCATACCCAGCTGGGTCTCGGCCGCGGCGATCTCGGCGAGCAGGCGGGCCGGTGCGCCGGACAGCTTGGCCGCGGCTGCCGCGTGGGCGACGGCAGCGGCCTTCTCCTGCTTGGCGATCGCGGCCAGCGCGGCCTGGGAACTCGCCGGCGCCGCGGCCTTCGTCGCTTGCGCGGCCACGCCCTGGGTCTCCTTCAGCTTCGCCAGGTGGCTCGCGTGGTACTTCGCCCCGGCGGCCAGCTGGGCCCGCAGCGCGGGGAACCTGCGGGTCGAGGTTGCGTAGAGCTGGGACAATTGAGTCACCAGGGTCGCCGCACCGCTGAGTGCCGCGACGACCGCGGGATCGACGGTGGGTGTCTCCTCGGCCGGCCCCCGCGACGTGGACGGTGTCCCGTTCACGGCACCCGGCGTGCCGGCCCCGGCGGCAGGGTCGTCCTTGCAACCGCCCAGCGCGGCCGCACCCGGTACGAGGGCAGCGGTGACGAGGACGGTACGTCGGCTCAGGCGGCGTTGAGGCACGGCGGAACGATACCCGGTGACGCGCCCACGACCGGCCACGGACGAGCCGGTGACCGGGATCGGGAGACGGGCCGGATAAGGTGGGCTACTGCCCTTGGCGCGACCGCCGGGGGTGGGAACGGGTGCACAACTGGAGAGAGGCAGGTCAAACTGTGAGCCGACGGACTGACCACACGGACACCACGAGCCTCGAGAACTTCCTGCGGCCGATCGTCGAGCAGTTCGGCTGCGACCTGGAGGCCGCGGACATCACTCCGGCCGGGCGCCGCCGCTTGCTGCGCGTCCTGGTCGACCGGGACGGCGGCATCAGTCTCGACGACGTCGCCGAGGTCACCCGGGCCATCTCCAAGGCGCTCGACGCCGACGACATCATGGGCGAGGGCGCGTACACGCTCGAGGTCTCCAGCCCCGGCGTCGACCGCCCGCTCACCCTGCCCCGGCACTGGCGCCGCAACACCGGCCGGCTGGTCGCGGTCACGCTGACCGCGGGCGGCAAGGTCACCGGCCGGATCAAGTCCGTCTCCGACGAGGCGGCCGAACTGGACGTCGACGGCAAGCGGCAGAGCGTCGCGTACGCCGACGTGGCCAAGGCCAAGGTCCAGATCGAGTTCAACCGGGCTGCCGGCAACGACACTGAACCATCTTCTGGTGGAGAAACACCTGCCGACGGCACGGTGGAGGAGAACTGACATGGACATCGACATGGCCGTGCTGCGGTCGCTGGAACGGGAGAAGGACATCTCCTTGGACGTGGTCGTCGAGGCGATCGAGCAGGCGCTGCTGGTCGCGTACCACCGCACCGAGGGCGCGCAGCAGCACGCCCGCGCCGAGCTGGACCGCAAGACCGGGCACGTGACCGTCTTCGCGCGCGAGCTCGCCGAGGACGGCACGCTGGCCCGCGAGTACGACGACACCCCGGCCGATTTCGGCCGGATCGCGGCCACCACGGCCAAGCAGATCATCCTGCAGCGGCTGCGCGACGCCGAGGACGAGGTGCGGTACGGCGAGTTCTCCGGCAAGGAGGGCGACATCGTCTCCGGTGTCGTCCAGCAGGGCCGCGACCCGCGCTCGGTGATGGTCGACCTCGGCAAGATCGAGGCCGTACTGCCGGCGCCCGAGCAGGTGCCGGGGGAGAAGTACGAGCACGGCTCCCGCCTGCGGGTGTACGTCGTCGGCGTCCGGAAGGGCTTCAAGGGCCCGCAGATCACCGTCAGCCGCACCCACCCGAACCTGGTGAAGAAGCTGTTCGCGCTGGAGGTCCCGGAGATCGCCGACGGCACCGTCGAGATCACCGCGATCGCGCGTGAGGCAGGTCACCGGACCAAGATCGCGGTCCGGACCCTGAACCCGTCGGTGAACGGCAAGGGCGCCTGCATCGGGCCGATGGGCCAGCGGGTGCGCAACATCATGCACGAGCTGCACGGCGAGAAGATCGACATCATCGACCACAGCGACGATCCGGCGACGTTCGTCGGGAATGCGCTGTCCCCGGCGCAGGTTACGTCTGTCGAGGTGGTCGACGCCGCGGCCCGTGCGGCGCGCGTCGTCGTGCCGGACTACCAGTTGTCGCTCGCGATCGGCAAGGAGGGGCAGAACGCCCGCCTGGCCGCCCGCCTGACAGGCTGGCGCATCGACATCCGGCCGGATACCGATGTGACTCGTGAGGACGAGAAGGTAGACTGATCTCTCGGTCGGTCGACTGAGTCGCAACCACACCCTGAGGATCACCCTGAAAGTGACGGCGGACGCGCGCCCTGGCAAGGCCACGGAGCGCACCTGCATCGGGTGCCGGAAGCGGAACAGTCCGGCTGACTTGCTGCGGATGACGGTTTCCGGAGGACTCGTCCTCCCGGATCCCGATCGTCGGGCACCAGGCCGTGGGGCGCACCTGCACCCCTCGATCGAGTGCTTCGACCTCGCCGTCCGGCGCAAGGCGTTCCCACGGGCCTTCAAGGCCCCGGGTCCGCTCGACGTGACCGGGCTGCGGGAGTACGTCGCGCAGCGTGATAAGCAAGAAGCAGTGCAAACGGCGGCCGGCAGGCCGTCCGCGGCGGTCCGACCGGATCGTCCGTGACCGACATGAAGGCGGGTCATCGACTCATGACCACTCGATGAGTGTCTACCGATGAGTGCAAAGCGATGAGCACGTACGTCAACTAACGGTCCGCGCCCAGGCTCGGACCAGAGGGAGAGTAGTGGCAAAGGTCCGGGTCTACGAGCTCGCGAAGGAGCTCGGAGTTACCAGCAAGGTCGTTCTGACCAGACTGAACGACATGGGCGAGTTCGTCCGGTCGGCATCCTCGACGATCGAGGCACCTGTCGTCCGGCGGTTGGCGGAGGAGTTCGAGAAGAACCCGCCGAAGAAGCGTGCGGCCAAGAAGGCCGCCGCGAGCACGTCTGCCGCGCCGCAGGCGACCGCACCGGTCGCGCCGGCGCCCAAGCCTGCCCCGGCACAGCCGGCGGCCCCGAAGGCTCCGGCCGAGCGCCCCGCGCCGGCCGCTGAGGTGCGCACCGAGGCGGCTCCGGCCGTCGAGGCGCCCGCGGCCGAGGCCGCGCCGGTCAAGTCCGCTCCGGCCCCGGGTGCCAAGCCGGGTCCGCGTCCGGGCCCGAAGCCGGGTCCGCGGCAGGAGACCGCTCCGGTGGAGTCCGCGCCGGCTCCGGCCGAGTCCGCTCCGGCGGCGAAGGCCGAGACGCCGGCTCCGGCGACGCCTGCCTTCGAGGCGCCGGCGGCGGCCGACACCACGGCTCCGGCCGCCCCGGCGGCCCGTCGTGCCGACGGTCCGGCTCCGCGTCCGGCCACGCCGGGCTCCGGCCCGCGTCCGGGTGGTCAGGGCCCGCGTCCGGCCGCGCCGGGCTCCGGCCCGCGTCCGGGTGGTCAGGGTTCCGGCCCGCGTCCGGGTGGTCCGGGTGCGAGCCCGCGTCCGGGTGGTCCCGGTGCCGGCCCACGTCCGGGGGCCCCGCGTCCCGGTGCGCCCCGTCCGGGCGGCCAGGGTGGCGGCGGTCCGCGTCCGGGTGCGCCGCGTCCGGGCAACAACCCGTTCAGCTCGACCCAGGGCATGCAGCGCGGTGGACCGCGCCCCGGCCCGGGTGGCGGTGGCGGCGGCGACCGGCAGGGCGCTCCGAGCCCGGCCGGGATGGCCCCGCGTCCGCCGCAGGGTCGCGGCGGTGAGCGTGGCGGCGAGCGCGGCGGCAGCGACCGTCCGCGTTCGGGTGGTGTGCCGGGCGCCCCGCGTCCGAACCCGGCGATGATGCCGAAGTCCTCGGCCGGCACGTTCACCGGTCGTCCCGGTGGCGGTTCCGGCGGTCCCGGCGGTGGCGGCCGCGGTCGTCCCGGCGGCGGTCCGGGTGCCGGTCCGCGCAGCGGTGGTGGCGGCGGTGGCGGTGGCTTCCGTCCGGGTGGCGGCGGCCCCAGCGGCCCGCCCGGTGGCGGCGGTGGCCGTCCGGGTCCGGGCAACCGCGGTCGTGGCGGCACGCAGGGTGCCTTCGGGCGTCCGGGCGGTCCGGCGCGGCGTGGCCGCAAGTCGAAGCGGGCCAAGCGCCAGGAATTCGACAACATGCAGGCTCCGGCCGTCGGCGGCGTGCGCGTCAAGCACGGTGACGGCGAGGTCGTGAAGCTGCCGCGCGGCGCGTCCCTGACGGACTTCGCCGAGAAGGTCGGTGTCGACCCGGCGTCGCTGGTCCAGGTGCTGTTCCACCTCGGTGAGATGGTGACCGCGACCCAGTCGGTGAACGAGGAGACGCTCGAGCTGCTCGGGACCGAGCTGAACTACGACGTCCAGATCGTGTCCCCGGAGGACGAGGACCGCGAGCTGCTGCAGTCCTTCGACATCGAGTTCGGCAACGACGAGGGCGGCGAGGGCGACCTGGCTCCGCGGCCGCCGGTGGTGACCGTCATGGGTCACGTCGACCACGGTAAGACCAAGCTGCTGGACGCGATCCGGATGGCGAACGTCGTGGCCGACGAGGCCGGCGGTATCACCCAGCACATCGGTGCGTACCAGGTGACCACCGAGGTCGACGGCCAGCAGCGGGCGATCACCTTCGTCGACACCCCGGGTCACGAGGCGTTCACCGCCATGCGTGCCCGTGGTGCGCAGGCCACCGACATCGTCATCCTGGTGGTCGCGGCCGACGACGGCGTGATGCCGCAGACGATCGAGGCGCTGAACCACGCCCGTGCGGCGGGTGTCCCGATCGTGGTCGCGGTGAACAAGATCGACGTCCCGGCGGCGGACCCGACCAAGGTGCGCGGTCAGCTGACCGAGTACGGCCTGGTGCCCGAGGAGTACGGCGGCGACACGATGTTCGTCGACGTCTCGGCGAAGTCCCGGATCAACATCGACGGCCTGCTCGAGGGCGTCGTGCTGACCGCGGACGCGGCGCTGGACCTGCGGGCCAACCCGCACATGCACGCCGAGGGCATCGCGATCGAGGCGAACCTCGACAAGGGCCGTGGTCCGGTGGCGACCGTGCTGGTGCAGCGCGGCACGCTCCGGGTCGGCGACTCGATGGTGGTCGGTCCGGCGTACGGCCGGGTCCGGGCCATGCTCGACGAGCACGGCAACAACGTCGAGGAGGCGACCCCGTCGCGTCCGGTCCTGGTGCTCGGTCTGACCGCGGTGCCGGGAGCGGGTGACAAGTTCCTGGTGGTCGACGACGACCGCCGCGCGCGGCAGATCGCCGAGAAGCGGGAAGCCCGCGCTCGCGCGGCCGCCAACGCCAAGCGTCGCGTTCGCCGGACCCTCGAGGACTTCATGGCCTCGATGGAGAAGGGCGAGACCCAGGAGCTGCTGCTGATCCTCAAGGGCGACGTGTCCGGTTCGGTCGAGGCGCTGGAAGATGCCCTGGTCCGGATCGAGGTCGGCGACGAGGTGTCCTTGCGGATCATCGACCGCGGTGTCGGTGCGATCAACGAGAACGACGTCAACCTGGCCATCGCGTCGAACGCCGTCATCATCGGCTTCAACGTGCGGCCGGCGGGCAAGGCCGGTGACCTGGCCGAGCGCGAGGGCGTGGATGTCCGGTACTACTCGGTCATCTACTCGGCGATCGACGACATCGAGGCCGCGCTGAAGGGCATGCTGAAGCCGATCTACGAGGAGGTCACCCTCGGCCAGGCGGAGATCCGGGAGATCTTCCGCTCCTCGAAGGTGGGCAACATCGCCGGTTGCTGGGTGACCAGCGGCCTGATCAAGCGCAACGCGAAGGTCCGGTTGATCCGGGACGGCGCGGTCGTGCTCGACAACACCGAGCTGTCGTCGCTGAAGAGGTTCAAGGACGACGCGTCCGAGGTCCGCGAGGGCTTCGAGTGCGGTCTGACCATCAACAACTTCAACGACATCAAGATCGGCGACGTCGTCGAGGCGTTCGAGCTCCGCGAGAAGCCGCGCAGCTGACCGTGTAAGGACAGTAGGCGGTGACCCGGCGCGGGTCACCGAGGAGTAGCGTCCGGAGAGACTGCGGTCTCTCCGGACGTTGTTCATGAATGAGGGAGTGAGCCCTGATGGGTGAAGCAAGGGCGAAGCAGCTGGCCGACCGGATCCAGGTGCTCGTCGCGGAGCTGCTCGAGCGCCGGGTCAAGGACCCGCGGCTGGGATTCGTCACGGTGACGGACGCCCGGCTGACCGGCGACCTGCGCGAGGCCAGCATCTTCTACACGGTGTACGGCGACGAGCAGGCGCGCGCGAACACCGCGGCCGCGCTGGAGTCGGCGCGCGGCCTGATCCGCAGCGAGGTCGGCAAGGCCCTGGGGCTGCGGCACACCCCGAGCGTCGCGTTCTTCCTGGACGCCGTGCCGGAGACCGCGGGCCACATCGAGGAGCTGCTCGAGAAGGCCCGGATGGCCGACGCCGAGGTGGCCAAGGCCGCCGCGGGCGCGAAGCCGGCCGGCGACGCGGATCCGTACAAGCACAAGGACGACGACGAGGACGAGCAGGACTGAGTTCTTGAGCGCTGTGTCGAGTCCTGACTTCACGCCGGTGTCGGACGGGATCGTGGTGGTCGACAAGCCGGCCGGGATGACGTCGCACACCGTCGTCGCCCGGATCCGCCGGCTGGCGGGCACCCGCAAGGTCGGCCATGCCGGCACGCTGGACCCGATGGCGACCGGCGTCCTGGTCGTCGGCCTGAACCGGGCGACCCGGCTGCTCGGCCACCTCCAGCTCGCCGACAAGTCGTACGACGCGACGATCCGGCTCGGCGCCACCACGACGACCGACGACGCCGAGGGCGAGATCCTGTCCACGGCGCCGGTCGACGGGGTGACCGCCGAGGCGATCTCGGCCGCCGTCGAGGGCTTCCGCGGGGAGATCTCCCAGGTGCCCTCGAAGGTGTCGGCGATCAAGGTCGACGGCCGGCGGGCGTACGAGCGGGTGCGGGCGGGGGAGGAGGTCGCGCTCAAGGCGCGCGCGGTGACCGTGTCGCGCTACGACATCCTCGACGTCCGGCCGGACGCGGACGGGATCTCGGTCGACGTCTCGGTGGACTGCTCCAGCGGCACCTACATCCGGGCGCTGGCCCGCGATCTCGGCGCGGAGCTCGGCGTCGGCGGTCACCTGACCGCGCTGCGGCGGACCCGGGTCGGTTCCTTCGGCCTGGCCACCGCGCACTCGCTGGAGTCGCTGGCGACGTCGTTCGACTGGCTGCCGATCGCGGACGTTGCCGCCGGCACCTTCCCGCGGTACGACGCCGACGAGGCCCAGGCGGCCGCGATCCGCACCGGCCGGCCGCTGCCGGGGCTCGAGCTGGTCGACGGGCAGACCGCGATGTTCGCCCCGGACGGCACGTTCCTGGCCCTCTACGAGCCGCACGGCCCGGTCGCCAAGCCCACCGCAGTCTTCGTGAGCAGACGACCGGCACCGTGAACTGTCAGTTGGCGCAGCCGGACCACAGGACGGCCCGGCTCCAGCCGTAGTCGCGGTCACCGGCGGCGTCCACGGACTGGCCGCGCTCGTAGAGGTAGCGGACGGTGTTGTATCCGGCCGCGTCGATCGCGTACTGCGTCCCGTCCGGGCGCGAAACGAAGGTCTTCCCGTCGACGGTCTGGTAGGCGACATCGCCGGAGCTGTTCACGCTGTCCAGGATGTTCGGGAAGCTCACACCCTTGGTGGCACGCAGGTTCCAGCGAGCACCGATCACGCTGCCGTCGCTGAGGGTCTGGATGCCGACGATCCAGTTGCCGCGAATCTTCGTCGGCGAGACGTTCGCTCCGGCCTCACCCGTCAGCGTCACCGGCTCGGCGTCCCAGGCCTTCCACACCAGCGCGGTCTCGCCGTCATCGGTCCACGTACTCCCGACGACGACACCGCTCTCGTTGATGTCGACGGCGTACGCCGATCCGCTCGCGTGCAGCCGCTGCGGCTTGCCGCCGCCCGGCCACACGACCGGCACGGTGTGACCGGTGACGGTGTCCTGGCCGTAGCCGACGACGTCGCCCCGGTCGTTGATTGCCCGCAGCGTGACGCCGTTGAGGTGAGCCGGCACCGCGAGTTTCCGGGCGACGCCTCGCGAGTACAGCCATGGCTGTACCTTGCCGTCGGCGTCCTGCGTCACCCCGGCGACGGTGCCCTTGCTGTTCACGTCGACCGGCGAGTTCGTGCCCGGGAACGGCGCGAGTACCACCGGCGCGCCGCGGTCGGTCCAGAACAGCGACGTCCGGTTTCCCTGCACGTCCTGGAGAGACCCGAGCTGGTACCGGCCGGACGAGTCCGACGCGCTGAGTCCGGCGAACACGTCGCTCGGCGTACCGGCCGGCAACGGCAGCTCGGTCGCCACACAACTCGACGTCTCCGCCGCCGCGGGCGTGATTCCGGCGAACACCGATCCGGCGACGACCAGCGAGGTCAGGAGGGCGGCCGACCGGAGTACGGATATCTGCATGAATTCCCCTTGAGTGATCTGGGTTCGAACCGCTGACGTCTACCTACGATGCAAACGCTTGGCGGATGGTTATCCGAAGTGGTCACTCAGTGACGGCGGCCGTTCTTGTCGGTGCCGCCGCGTAGCGTGCCGGACCATGAGATATGGCTTCGTGATGGCGTACGGCGATGCGCGGGATGCGGCCGAGCTGGCGGTGATCGCCGAGCAGCACGGCTGGGACGGGTTCTTCGTCTGGGAGTCGATCTGGGGGATCGACGCCTGGGTGATGCTCGGCGCGGCCGCGATGACGACCGAGCGGATCCGGCTGGGGACGATGCTCACGCCGCTGCCGCGCCGCAAACCGTGGGACGTGGCGGGACAGGTCTCGACCGTGGACAACCTGAGCGGTGGACGCGTGATCCTCGCGGCCGGTCTGGGGGTGACGGGGGATGACCGGTTCTGGCTGTTCGAGGACGATCCGGGGCGGAAGGTGCGGGCCGAGCTGATGGACGAGTCGCTGGAGATGCTCCAGCAGCTGTGGCGGGACGAGCCGTTCGAGTTCACCGGCAAGCACTACCGGTCCCGGAAGGTCGCCGAGCTGATGCCGCCCGCGCCACCGCCGCCGGTCCAGCAGCCGCGCGTCCCGACCTGGGTGGTCGGCGGCTGGCCGCGCCCGAAGTCGATGCGCCGCGCGGCGCTCCAGGACGGCTGGCTGCCGAACTACGCGCCGATCCTGGCGCCGGGTCAGCAGGCGGGCGAGCTGACTCCGGAGCTCCTGGCCGAAGGAGTCGACTGGATCCGCAAGGAGCGGGCCGCGCACGGCCTGACGATGGACGGGTACGACGTGGTTGCCGAAGGCACGACCCGCGCCGACGACCCCAAAGCTGCCGACACAGTCCGCCCGTGGGCCGAAGCCGGCGCCACCTGGTGGATCGACGCGGACTGGTCCTCCATGGACCGAGACGTCGTCCGTGGGGCCGCCGAGCGCCGTCTGAAAGCCGGACCGCCTCGCGTCGACTGATCGGCGCGGAGCGCTGAGTGGGGGCGGGGGAGTCAGTGGGCACGTACGCTGGAGGGGTGCGTTCTCGTCCGACGTTGGAGTGGGCCCCCGGGCCCGAGGTGCTGGCGTTGGCGCCGGGGACGACGGACATCGGCCCGGTCGCGCGGACCGTGGCCGCCGGGCGCGTCGTCGTACTGAGCGGTGCCGGGATCTCGACCGAATCAGGGATCCCCGACTACCGCGGTGAGACCGGCAGTCTGCGGACGCATACCCCGATGACGTACGGCGATTTCACCGGGAGCGAGGCCGCGCGGCAGCGGTACTGGGCGCGCAGCCATCTCGGCTGGCGCACCATCGCCCGCGCCGCTCCGAACGACGGCCACCGCGCGGTCGCGGCCCTCCAGGCCCACGGCCGGCTGAGCGGCGTCATCACGCAGAACGTCGACGGCCTGCACCAGGCAGCCGGCGCCCGCGACGTGATCGAACTGCACGGAAACCTCGACCGGGTGATCTGCCTCGGCTGCGGTACGACGTCCGCCCGCGAGGTCCTCGACCGCCGCCTGCGGGCCGCGAACCAGGCGTTCACGGCCGAGGCGACCCGGATCAACCCGGACGGCGACGTCGAGCTCCCCGAGGACATCGTCGAGACATTCACCGTCGTGTCCTGCACGGTCTGCGGCGGTGTTCTCAAACCTGACGTGGTGTTCTTCGGCGAGAACGTCCCGAAGGGCCGCGTCGAGCGCTGCTACCGGCTGATCGACGACGCGAGCGCCGTCCTCGTCCTCGGCTCGTCCCTTACGGTGATGTCCGGGTTCCGCTTCGTCCGGTACGCCGCCAAGGCCGGTACGCCGGTCCTGATCGTCAACCAAGGGCTGACCCGCGGCGACCCGTATGCGACGTACCGCGTCGATCTCCCGCTCGGGCAGGCGCTGACGGATCTGGTGCGAGAAGCCAGCGGGCCGAGCCACGCGTGAGGTGGCCCGGCCCGTGGTCCGCGGTACGGATTGGAAAGGGTCAGCGTTGCGCGCTGGTCCGTACGCGGTTCTTGGAGGCCTCGAGGGCCTGCGGGGAGGCAGCGGCCTGCTTCGCCAGAGCGCGGGCCTTGGCCGCCCAGGCGGACTGCTCCACTGCGGTCACGACCGGCGCCTGGCCGGTCAGCGTCTTGTAGGTGAGGGAGGCCATCCCGGCCTCGCCCTCGTAGCGCGGGTGGTAGTTCAGCGCCCGCAGCAGGTTGATGTCCTTGCCCTGGATCCACGCCTGCCCGTCCGGCGCGCACGCGTCATGCCCGGTGGACGGGGTGAAGGTGTCGACGTACGTCGCTCCGCCGGCCGCGGCGGCACCGGCGACGGCGGCGTTCAGCGCCTGCTCGATCGAGTACAGGTACGCGTAGTCGCCGTCCGCGAACGGCAGGACCGCCGGGCAGGTGCCGTGCTCCGGCGCGATCTTGGGATACCCGATCAGCACGATCGTCGCCTGCGGCGCCCGCGCCCGGATGCCCTGGACGACGATCGCGATCCGGGTCTGCGTCTGCTCGATCTTCGCCCGCAGTGTGTCCACGCCGTCGACCGTGAAGTGCGCCTTGCACGGCGCGCCGGACGGGTCCGAGGCCCGCAGCCCGGGGCAGGTGCCGATGATGTCGCCGAAGACGCCGAAGTCGTTCCCGCCGATCCCGAGCGTCACCAGGTCGGTGTCCGGCGTCAGCGCGTCGAACTGCGGCGCGGCCGTGCCGAGGACCGTGCTTTGCGGCTGGGTCATGTTCGTGGTGTCGGCGCCACCGCAGCTGACGTCGGTGAACCGCCACACGCCGAGCGCCGCCGCGAGCATCTTGGGGTAGTTGCTGTACGACCGGGCGCAGCCGAGCGACAGCAGGTCGGCCAGCGGGACGAACGGCGCCGAGGTGTACGAGTCGCCGAGCGCGACGTACTTCGTGAAGCGCGGCGTGGCGGCGGCGGGCGCGACGTTGGCGGCGGGCAGGCCGGCCACCAGCGTGAGTGCCGCGCAGGCGGCGACCAGACGGCGTAGCTTCACAAGACCTCCCCAGGGCTCACCAGTGCGCGACCCACCCTAAGTTGAGTCACCGCACGATTACAAGGGGTGATCGTGGACCTGGTTGAAGCAATCGCCGCCGACCATGGAATCCTGCTGCCATGCGTGTCTGGCACGGATTGGACGAGGTGAGCCCGGATTTCGGGCCGTCGGTCGTCACCATCGGCAACTTCGACGGCGTGCACCGTGGTCACCAGGAGGTGCTCGCGCACGCCCGCGCGCGGGCGGCCGAGCTGGGCGGCCTGCCGGTGGTCGCGATGACGTTCGACCCGCACCCGATGCGGGTGCTGCGGCCCGATCACGCGCCGCTGATGCTCACCGATCCGGCCCGGCGTGCCGAGCTGCTCGGGGCGGCGGGCGCGGACGCGGTGCTGATCCTCCCGTTCACCACGGAGGTGTCGCACTGGACGCCGGAGGAGTTCATCGAGCGCACGCTGGTGACCGCGCTGCGCGCCAAGGCGGTCGTGGTCGGTGAGAACTTCCGCTTCGGTCACAAGGCGGCCGGCCACGTCGACACGCTCGTCCGGGCCGGAGCGCAGTACGGCTTCCAGGTCGAGGGGCTGGGCCTCGCGGGCGATCAGCAGCCGTGGTCGTCGACGTACGTCCGGCAGCGGCTCGCCGACGGCGACGTGGAGGCCGCGGCGGAGGCGCTCGGCCGCCCGCTGCGGGTCACCGGTGTCGTGGTCGAGGGCGACAAGCGCGGCCGCGAGCTCGGCTACCCGACCGCGAACATCCCGGCCGACCCGGGCGCCGCGGTCCCGCAGGACGGTGTGTACGCCGGGTGGCTCACCGTGCTCACACCGGCCCCGGGCGCCCCGGCGTACCCGGACCCGCTGCCCGCGGCGATCAGCGTCGGCAGCAACCCGACCTTCGACGGCGTGGACCGGCGCGTGGAGTCGTACGTGCTGGACCGCGACGACCTGGAGCTGTACGGCGCCACGATCGCGATCGATTTCGTCGCCCGGCTGCGCGGCACCCAGATCCGTTTCGACAGCATCGACGAGCTGCTCGTCCAGATGAAGGCGGACGTCGACGCGGCGCGCCGCCTGCTTGGCACCGATCAGGCCTGACCTGGGCTGATTAGGGGTCCAGTCCACAGACTGATACGCTGGCTGCTGCCGTCTGAACGGCCGCGGATCGAGAGTGCTCGGGTGAAGAATGCCCCGGTGCGCCGCGCAACGGAAATCGAGAGGAATCCTGTGTCATCTGTTGATGCCGCAACGAAGAAGAAGATCATGGGCGAGTACGCCCTGACCGAGGGCGACACCGGGTCCCCCGAGGTCCAGGTCGCGCTGCTGACGTACCGGATCAGCCACCTGACCGAGCACCTGAAGGAGCACAAGCACGACCACCACAGCCGTCGTGGCCTGCTGCTGCTCGTCGGTCAGCGCCGCCGGCTGCTGAACTACCTGGCGAAGAAGGACATCAACCGCTACCGGTCCCTGATCGAGCGGCTCGGCCTCCGCCGATGACGTCGCGAGGAGCGGCCCCCCGAAACCTGGGTGGCCGCTCCTGGCGTATCCACGCCCCGGCGTGGAACAACTGAATACCGAACAGCAAGACGTACGAGGCGACGCGAAGCGCGTGGCGGGAGGACGACCGGTCCTCGGTAGTGGCTTTCGGGTGACACACAACAGGCACCCGCGGGCCTCGATCGAAGACCGGCACCCCGGAAGCTCGCGCCTCGCAGTCGTCACACTGTGAGAGAGGGGTATCCCGTGTCGGGATCCACACGCGCGCCCATGGAGGGCGCCGAATTCGCTGAAGCCGTCCTCGACAACGGCAGCTTCGGCACCCGCACCATCCGCTTCGAGACGGGCCGTCTGGCCCAGCAGGCCGCCGGCTCCGCCGCGGCGTACCTCGACGGCGACACGATGGTGCTCTCGGCCACCACGGCCAGCAAGAAGCCCAAGGACCAGTTCGACTTCTTCCCGCTGACGGTCGACGTCGAGGAGCGGATGTACGCGGCCGGGCGGATCCCGGGCTCGTTCTTCCGCCGCGAGGGCCGGCCCTCGGAAGAGGCCATCCTGACCTGCCGGCTGATCGACCGCCCGCTGCGGCCGTCGTTCGTGTCCGGCCTGCGCAACGAGATCCAGGTCGTCATCACGGTCCTGGCGCTGAACCCGGACAAGCTGTACGACGTGCTCGCGATCAACGCGGCCTCGATGTCGACCCAGCTGGCCGGCCTGCCGTTCTCCGGCCCGATCGGCGGCGTCCGCGTCGCGCTGATCGACGGCCAGTGGGTGGCGTTCCCGACCCACACCGAGCTCGAGGACGCGGTCTTCGACATGGTGGTCGCGGGCCGGGTGACCGAGTCCGGTGACGTCGCGATCATGATGGTCGAGGCCGAGTCCACCCCGGGCACCTTCGAGAAGGTCGCCGGCGGCGTGCAGGCGCCGACCGAGGAGATCGTCGCCGAGGGTCTGGAGGCCGCCAAGGGCTTCATCAAGACCCTGGTCGAGGCCCAGGCCGACCTGGCCGGGCGGGCCGCGAAGCCGACCGCCGAGTTCCCGGTCTTCCCGGACTACGCCGACGACGCGTTCGCCGCGGTCGAGGCCGCCGCGAGCGAGGAGCTGGCGCAGGCCCTGACGATCGCCGGCAAGCACGAGCGTGAGGACGCCACTGACGCGGTCAAGGCCGCCACCGTGGACAAGCTCGCCGCCGACTTCGAGGGTCGCGAGAAGGAGCTGTCCGCCGCGTTCCGCTCGCTGACCAAGAAGCTGGTCCGGCAGCGCGTGCTGACGGAGAAGGTCCGGATCGACGGCCGCGGCCTGACCGACATCCGGCCGCTGAAGGCGCAGATCGGCGTGCTCCCGCGGGTGCACGGTTCGGCGCTGTTCGAGCGCGGCGAGACCCAGATCCTGGGTGTCACCACGCTGAACATGCTCCGGATGGAGCAGCAGCTGGACACGCTCTCCCCGGAGACCCGCAAGCGGTACATGCACAACTACAACTTCCCGCCGTACTCGACCGGTGAGACCGGCCGGGTGGGTTCGCCGAAGCGCCGCGAGATCGGTCACGGCGCGCTGGCCGAGCGGGCCCTGGTGCCGGTGCTGCCGTCGCGCGAGGACTTCCCGTACGCGCTGCGTCAGGTGTCCGAGGCGCTCGGCTCGAACGGGTCGACGTCGATGGGCTCGGTCTGCGCCTCCACCCTGTCGCTGCTGAACGCCGGTGTGCCGCTGAAGGCCCCGGTCGCCGGTATCGCGATGGGCCTGATCTCCGGTGAGGTCGACGGCAAGGAGGAGTTCGTCGCGCTGACCGACATCCTCGGCGCCGAGGACGCCTTCGGCGACATGGACTTCAAGGTCGCCGGCACCAAGGACTTCGTCACCGCGCTGCAGCTGGACACCAAGCTGGACGGCATCCCGGCCAGCGTCCTGGCGGGCGCGCTGAAGCAGGCCAAGGACGCGCGGCTGACGATCCTGGACGTGATGGCCAAGGCCATCGACGCGCCGGGTGAGATGAGCGAGTTCGCCCCGCGGGTCATCTCGGTGAAGGTCCCGGTCGACAAGATCGGCGAGGTCATCGGCCCGAAGGGCAAGATGATCAACCAGATCACCGAGGACACCGGCGCCGACATCTCGATCGAGGACGACGGCACCGTGTACATCGGCGCGACCGACGGCCCGTCGGCCGAGGCGGCCCGGGCCGCGATCAACGCGATCGCGAACCCGACCATGCCGGAGAAGGGCGAGCGCTACCTGGGCACGGTCGTGAAGACGACCAACTTCGGTGCGTTCATCAGCCTGCTGCCGGGCAAGGACGGCCTGCTGCACATCTCGAAGCTGCGTCCGCTGGCCGGTGGCAAGCGGGTCGAGGCGGTCGAGGACGTGCTGTCGGTCGGGCAGAAGCTGCAGGTCGAGATCGCCGAGATCGACGACCGCGGCAAGCTGTCGCTGATCCCGGTCATCGAGGGTGAGGACGACAAGAAGAAGGACGCCGAGTCCGCAGAGTGACTCGAGCGATCACCAGCACGCTGCTGAGCCCGGAGGCGGGCGGTCCGGTGAAACGGACCGTCCTGCCCTCCGGGCTTCGCGTGCTGTCCCAGTCCGTGCCGGGCTTCCGCTCGGTCACCTTCGGCCTGTGGGTCGGGGTCGGCTCCCGCGACGAGCCGGAGCAGTTGGCCGGCGCGACGCATTTCCTCGAGCACCTGCTGTTCAAGGGCACCGAGCGCCGCGACGCGCTGGAGATCTCCGCCGCGATCGACGCGGTCGGTGGCGAGATGAACGCGTTCACCGGCAAGGAGTACACCTGCTACTACGCGCGGGTGCTGGACTCCGACCTGCCGCTCGCGGTCGACGTCGTCTGCGACATGATCACCTCCGCGACGCTGACGCCCGCGGACGTGGAGAGTGAGCGCGACGTCATCGACGAAGAGATCGCGATGCACGCCGACGAGACGTCGGACCACATCCACGACCTGTTCGCCGAGCAGCTGTGGGGCCGGTCCCCGCTGGGCCGCTCGATCACCGGTACGCCGGAATCGGTCGCCGGGCTGTCCCGCCGGCAGGTCGTGGGCTGGTACCGGCGCCGCTACAAGCCGTCGAACATCGTCGTCTCGGTGGCCGGCAACGTCGACCACGCCGAGGTCGTCCGCCTGGTCCGCAAGGCGTTCGAGCGGCACTGGGTGACCGCCGAGGCCGAGCCCGTCGCCGTCCGGCGTGGTCCCGCCCGGCGCGTTCCGACGTACGGCGGGGTGCGGGTGCACCACCGCGACGTCGAGCAGGCGCACCTGGTGCTCGGGATGCCCGGGCTGGTCCGCAGCGACGAGCGCCGCTACATCGCCGGCGTCCTGCACGGCATCGTCGGCGGCGGCATGTCGTCACGGCTGTTCCAGGAGGTGCGGGAGAAGCGCGGCCTGGCGTACTCGGTGTTCACGTTCGGCTCGGCGTACGCCGACTCGGGCATGGTCGGGGTGTACGCGGGCTGCCTGCCGAAGAAGGCCCCCGAGGTCCTGGACGTGATCCGCGGCGAGCTGGAATCCATTGCCCGCGGCAACATCACCCCCGACGAACTGCTCCGCGGCAAGGGCCAGATGCGCGGCTCGGTGGTGATGGGCCTGGAGGACACCGGCGCCAAGATGACCCGGATCGCCAAGGCCGAACTGGTCTACGGCGAGCTGCCCACCGTCGACGAGATCCTGCACCGCATCGACTCGGTCACCCTCGACGACGTCGCCCAACTGGCCGCCGACCTGTACGCCGGCACGCCGGCGCTGACCGTGATGGGCCCCTTCCAGGAAGATACGACCGCCTTCACCGTCTGACCAGGCGGATCGGCAAGGACTGGTAGCCGCGCAGGACCAGGCGATCGCGACGGGCGGGTTCGCCGGCCGGCGTGATGGCGGCACAACGTTCTCGCAGGCGGCTGAAGGCGATTGCGGCTTCCAGCCTGGCCAGGCTGTTGCCGAGGCAGATGTGCGCGCCGGCGCCGAAGCTCAACGGCTTGTTGCCGGGGCGCGACGGGTCGAACCTGTCGGGCTCCGGGAAACGCCTGGGATCCCGGTTGGCCGCGCCGAGCAGAAGTACGAGGCCGGCGCCGGCCGGGATCGACGTGCCGGAGATCTCCGCGTCGTCGCGGGTGGTGCGGGTCGTGACCTGCACGGGCGAGTCGTACCGAAGGACTTCCTCGACGAACGCTTCGTCCGGCGTCAGGTCCGGCTCCCGGAGCAGGATCGCGAGACCGTTGCCCAGCAGGTCCGTGGTGGTCTCGAAGCCTGCCACCAGCAACAGGATCAGGTTGGCCAGCAACTCCTCGTCCGACAGCCGTCCGTCGCCCGCGTCCCGGGCGGCGACCAGCGCGCTCACCAGACCGTCGGCGCATGGGTCGCGGATGCGGCCGGCGAAGTACTCGCCCAACTCACGGGCCGCCGCGTCGGCGGAGGCGTCGGACGCATCGCTGAGCTCCAGCGCCGCAGTCAGGTCCGAGGCCAGCGGCCGGAAGCGATGCCGATCGTCGGCCGGCACCCCGAGCAGCTCGCAGATGACCGTGACCGGGAGCCGGAACGCGAACCGGTCCATGAAATCGACCTCGGCCGGAAGACCGTCGAGCAGGTCGTCGACCGCGGCCTCGATCGCCGGCCGCAGCGCGGCGACCCGCCGCGGTGTGAAGACCTGCGCGATCAGCGACCGCATCCGCCCGTGGTCCGGCGGGTTCGCGCGCAGGATCGACTGCTGCATCATCGACAACGCCGGCCGGGTCGAAGGCTCCGACGGGATCTCGTAGCCAGGACTCCGCAAGACTTCGTCGGCCGCCGCGTACCCCGCGACCAGGAACACGTCCTCGGTCACCGGCAGGACCGGTCCCAGGCGGTGCGCCGCGGCGTACAGCGGGAACGGGTCGGCCCGGCCCGCGGGCGACAGCAGCTCCTGGAGGATCTCGGTCGCGTTCATGCCCGCCGTCCCAGCAGGACGTAGCCGACGGCGTACAGCGTCGCGCCGGCAACCTCGAAGAGCTGGATCAGCCCGAAGCGCGGACCGGACGTGAAGATGAACAGACCGCCGAGCGTGTACGCCGTGGCTCCGGCGCCGAGCAGGACACCCGCCGTCCGCAGCCCGTGCCGGCCCAGGACCCGCCCCAGCCAGACGTAGCCCAGCGGGAACACGAGCAGCGCCGGGAACACGATCAGCGCGGCCGGGGTGTCGAGGTCGGCCGGCTCGTGCACCATGCTCGGCGCGTACTCCGCACGCACCGGGTTGTGCGACCCGTCGAAGACGATCAGCGCGAACCAGAACAGCGTGCCGGCCAGGGCGGCGTACCAGGCCCGCAGGTCGCCGCGCCGGGCGAGCTGACCGCCCAGCGCGATCAGGCTCGCGAGGCAGACCACCTGCAGACCGAGCCCGAGGGCCTGGATGTCGTGCGTGAGCCCGTAGCGCTCGCCGACCGCCGCGATGCTCCAGCCGTCGCGGGCCGGATGCAGCAAAGTGCCCAGCCAGAACACGGGCCCGCCGGCGAACGCGGTGAGCCGGGCGGTGGTGCGCAACTGGCGACGGACGCCGGCCGGCGCCGGCAGGGTCTCGGTCATCCCGGACCTCCCATTTCACTAGAGTTAGTCACTAGCGAATCATTAGAGCGGCGCTCTAGTCAACTGCTATGCTGCGGCCCATGGCACGACGAGCGGACAAGACCCAGGCCAACCGGCAGCGGATGCGCGAGGCGGCCCAGGTGCTGTTCACCCGCCGTGGGTACGCCGCGACGTCGATGCAGGCGATCGCCGACGAGGCAGGGATGTCGGTGCAGTCGCTGTACTTCACCTTCGGCACCAAGCGCGCGCTGCTGAGCGAGCTCCTGGACGTCGCGGTCGCCGGCGACGACGAGCCGGTGGCGACCCTGGACCGGCCGCGCGTGCGGGCCGCGATCACCGACCCCGACCCGGAGGCGCAACTGCGCGAGCAGGCGCGCCTGGCCCGGGAGATCTACGAGCGTGTCGCCCCGGTGCTCCAGATCGTGGCGCACGCCGCGACCGCCGACCCCGAGATCCACGAGCTCTGGGAAACCAACAACACCCAGCGAGCCGTCGTGATGGACCAGTTGATCGGTGCGCTCGCTGCCAAGACGCCGCTCCGCGCCGGCCTCGACGCGGCGGGAGCGACCGATGTGGCCCTGGCCCTGCTCAGCCCGGAGGTGTATCAGTTCTTCACGGTACGCCGAGGGTGGGACGCCGCCCGGTGGGAGGAATGGACCGCGGACGCCCTGGTGACCCAGCTCCTCCCGGATCGGTAGAGTGACAGGACAACATCACAACGTGATCTGCCACTGGATCCCTGGATGCACGGGCCAGGCCCGCTTGCTGGGATGACACGCATTTTGCGGCCATCGATCCGCGTCGGAGCACCGGCGTGGATCCGGCTGCTCTTGCGTGAAAGAGGATCACTGTGCTGGGTGCGTTGCGTACTGCCCGTGAGTCGGTTGCCGATGCCGTCCGGGTCACCCCGGGATGGCTGGCGTTGTACTCCGTTCTCCAACTGCTGCTCGCGATCCTGCCGGGGGCGCAGGTCGTGCTGATCCGCGACCTGGTCGAGGCGGACGACCCGTGGGGGCCGTTGCTCGGGCTGACCGTCGTGGTCGGGTCGATGTATCCGTTGACCCAGGTGTCGAACGGTGCCGGGCAGCGGATGATGCTGCGGCTTCGGCTGGCGCTGCGGGTCGAGCTCGCCCGGGCGGCGGCCCGGTTGAGTCCGAGCCGGCTGGCCGAGCCCGATGTGGTGCGGGACCTGGAGGCCAGTCAGGCGGCGACGCATCCGATGAGCGACGTCGCCGGCAAGCCGGTGCAGGTGCTGAGCGCGGCGGCGACGTCGGTGGTGCTGTGCGTGGCGATCTCGTCGATCAACCTGGTGTCCGGGTTGCTGGTCCTCGCGGCGCTGTTCCCGACGGTCCTCGCGTTCACGCTGATCTCGCGGATGGAGGCGAAGGGCTGGCCGCAGGTGGGTGCGTCCGAGCGCAGAGCGGCGTACGCGACCGAGCAACTCGTCCAGCAGCGGCCGGGCACCGAACTAGCTGTTCTCGGCTCCGGCTGGAAGGTGGCCGAGCTGGTCGCCGACAGCCGCGCAAGGGCGACCTGGGTCCTCGATCGGATGATCCGGACCGCGATGAACTACGAGCTGGCCGCGGCGCTGGTGACGGTCCTGCTGTTCGGCGGAGCTCTGCTGGCGCTGGTGGTCGGTGGTGCGAGCGGGGGAGCGGCGGCCGCGGCGGTGGCCGGGACCATCACCGGGCTGAACGCGATCCGCCAGTGCGGGTACGCCTTCGGCAGCATCGTCACCGCGGCACCGCAGGCCGCGATCTACCGGCGGTTCGTCCGCAGCATCCCGGACCGGAGCCGGCGCGCAGTGGTCCGAACGGTCGATTCCGTTGCCCTGGACAACGTCACGTTCGGCTACCCGGGTGCTGCCGGGCGGGCCCTGCGCGACGTCTGCATCGAAGCCCGCCGTGGCGAGCTGGTCGCCCTCGTCGGCGTCAACGGTGCCGGCAAGTCGACGGCGATCAACCTGCTCGTCGGTTCGCTGCGTCCCGACGCCGGGCGGGTGCTGATCGACGGCGCGGACGCCGGCGCGCTGTCCGAGGACGAGCGGCTCGCGCATTTCGGCCTGCTGGTACAGGAGTTCGGGCGGTTCGAGTTCCCGCTCCGGGACGCCGTCGGCCTCGGTGCACCGGACACCGTCACCGATGAGGACGTCCGGGCGGCGCTGTCCGGCACCTTCGCCGCGGACTTGCCGTTGGACACCCAGCTCGGGCAGCAATGGGGCGGCACCGGGATCTCGGGCGGCCAATGGCAACGATTGGCGCTGGCCCGGATCCGGTTGCGTGCCGCCGGTGTCTGGATCCTCGACGAGCCGACGTCCGCGATCGACGCCGAGGCGGAGCAGGAGATCTTCGCCGAGCTGCGCCGCACCAGCGCCGGCCGGATCACGATCGTGGTGTCACACCGCGCCTGGACCCTGCGGGAGATGGACCGCATCTACGTCATCGACGCCGGCACCGTGGTCCAGCAGGGCACCTACGACGACCTGATGAGCCACCCAAGCGGCCGCTTCGCCCGCCTCTTCGCCGGCCAAGGAGATGCGCGTGGTCCCCGGGCTGCAGTTAACTAGGGCCGGTGACCGGATTTCGGGGATTCGCGTCGGTGGCCTGGCGGTCGGGGCGTGGACTGTTCGTCCTGACGGTCGTGACGATCGGGCTGTCGGCGGCGGCGCCGATCGGGACCGCGCTGGCGATCGGGCAGGTGGTCGCGGGGATCGCTGCGGACGACGGCCGGCGGGCGATGGTCTGGGCCGTCGTCGGTGCCGGGAGTCTGTTGCTGCAGTGGGTCGCGGGGACCTTGCAGCGCGCGTCGGCGACCGCGCTCGGCGAGGAGGTCGACGCGGTGCTGCAGCACGATCTGATGCGGGCGGTGTCCGCGCCCGGCGGCGTACGGCGTCTGGAGGATCCGGCGACGGCCGCGCTCGTGGAGGTCGGGCGCGACACGTTGCGGGCCGACTGGGCACGTCCCGGCCGGCTCGCGAGCACGATCGGCGGTCTGGCCACCGGCCGGATCGTCTTGCTGGCTTCGGGAATCGTCCTTGCCGGGTTCCATTGGTGGCTCGGCGCGGGTCTGCTCGTCGCGGGTGTGTGGGCGGCGTACGAGGACCGGGTCGCGTCCCGCACCGAGGCCGGGCATCACTACGGGGCGTCCGAGTCGGCGCGCCGGATGCGGTACTTCAACGACCTCGGCACCACACCGGCCGCGGCCAAGGAGATCCGTGTGTTCGGGTTGCCGGATTTCGTCGTGGCCCGGCACGGCGAGACCTGGACCGCGACGATGCAGCGCGTGCTGACCTCGCCCGGCCGTCGTCCGTTGATCGCGACCGCCTTCCTGGGCGTCGTCGTCCTGGGCGGCATCGTGCTCGTGGTCCGCGAGGCTGTGGCGGGGCAGGTGACAGCCGGAGCGACGGCGACGTACGTCCAGACCTTCCTGGTCGCTCTCGGCGGCATCCAGCAGTCGTCGTGGTCCGGCCTGCAGACCGAGCTCGCCCTGGCGACCCTCGATCGGTACGACGCGGCGCTGCGGGCGGTCTCGTCCGCGACGGACCCGGCCGCGGCCGGAATGCGTCCGGCGACCGGAATGCCTGCCCGCGCGATCGCCTTCCGTGGCGTGTCTTTCAGCTATCCAGGCGTCGACCGGCAGGTGCTGCGTGATCTCGACCTGGTGATCCCGGCCCGTCGGTCGCTCGCGGTCGTCGGCGCGAACGGCGCGGGCAAGACCAGCCTCGTCAAGCTGCTCTGCGGCCTGTATCAACCGACGCAGGGGACGATCTCGATCGACGAGAGGGAGCTGCCCGACCTGGACATCACCGACTGGCGACGCAGGTTGGCGGTCGTGTTCCAGCACCCGTTGCGGCTGCCGATGTCGGCGTACACCAATGTCCGGTTCGGCCGCGCCGATGCCTCGCCGGACGCGGCCGTCGAACGGGCCGGCGCGACGAGCGTCGTCGAGGCGTTGCCGAACGGCTGGGAGACCGTGCTCTCGGCCGAGTTCGACGGCGGGGTCGAGTTGTCCGGCGGCGAATGGCAGCGACTGGGACTGGCGCGAGCGCTGTACGCCGTGGAGCAAGGAGCGTCCTTACTGGTGCTGGACGAGCCGGCCGCGCACCTGGACGCCCGGTCCGAGGCGGAGCTGTACCGGCGGTTCCTCGACCTGACGGCCGGGCTGACGACGATCGTGATCTCGCACCGGTTCTCCACCGTGCGGCAGGCGTCCTCGATCGTCGTCCTCGACGAGGGCCGGATCATCGAGCAGGGGTCGCACGACGAATTGCTCGAGCGCGACGGGACCTACGCCCACCTGTTCCGGTTGCAGGCTGCGCGTTTCGAGGACGTGACATGAAGTCGTGGATCGCCACTGCCCGCCTGCTGGTCGGTCTCGGCTGGGAGATCGGGCCGGGTCTGTTCACGCTCTACACCGCGGTGACGATGGCGAGTTTCGTCAGCCCGTTGCTGGTCGCGCTCGGCGTCCGGCCGTTGGTCGACGGGGTCATCGCGGGCGAGCCGCGGCAGGTGGTTGCCGGCGGCATCGCGGTGGCCGTCGCGCTGACGTTCGTGCTGACGGCTCCGATCGGGTACCGGTGGGCGACGATCCGGATGCGCGAGCGGGCCGGCTACGTCGCCGAGCGACGCGTGCTCCGGCTGGCCACGAGCGCGCCGCGGATCCATCATTTCGAGCGGCCGGAGTTCCTGGACCGCCTGCAGTCGTTGCGGCGAGAGGCGTCGGAACTCGCGGACAGCGTCACGATGCCGTTCATCGGTCTGCTGGTCGTCACCCAGCTGATCATCAGCACCGTCCTCCTGGCGCAGCTGAAGCCGGTGCTGGTGGTGCTGCCCCTGGTCGCGATTCCTTCGCTGTGGTTGAGCCGCCGGGCCGAAAGCATCCGCCGACGGTCGGAGCTGGACGCGGCGCCGCAGCGGCGGCTCGCGCAACAACTCTTCATGGTGTCGGTCGCACCGTCGTCGGCACAGGAGATCCACGTCGCGTCCCTGGGCGACGAACTGCTGCGTCACCATCGCGAAGCGGCCGCTACAGCGAACCGGATCGCCCGGTCGGCGCTCTTCCGGTTCATCGCGATCGGGGCCGTCGGGTGGGCGGTTTTCCCGCTCGCGTACGCCGTCGCGCTGGTCGTGATCGTGCGCGAGGCGATGGCCGGACGGGTCACGCCGGGCGATGTCGCTCTGGCGCTCGCCCTGGCCGGGGCGGTGGTGAGCGCGGCGAACCGCGTCCTCGACCTGGCCGGCACCGTACTGCGGGTGCGCACGACGGCCGAGCATTACTTCTGGCTCAGCGCGCAGGCGCAGCGAGAACCGGGCACGGCGCCAGTACCGCAACGTCTGGTCAGCGGCATCGAACTGCGCCAGGTGACCTTCGGCTACGGCTCGGACGACCGCCCGGCTTTGCAAGGGACGGACCTGTTTCTCCCCGCGGGCCGGACGATCGCGATCGTCGGGGAGAACGGCGCGGGCAAGTCGACGCTGGTCAAACTCCTGACCGGAATGTACCGGCCGGCCACGGGGGAGGTGCTCGTCGACGGTGCCGATCTCACCACGTTCGACCTCGAGCAGTACCGGCAGAGGGTGAGCGCCGGCTTCCAGGACTTCGTCCGCTACCAGCTCACGGTCGGCGAGGCTGTTGCGGTCGGCGGCTTGTCCGAGTCGCCCGAGCAGGTGCGGACGGCGCTCACCAAGGCGGACGCGGCCTTCGTGCACGCACTGCCGCACGGCGTCGACACCCAACTGGGGACGTCGTGGGTCGACGGCGTCGAACTGTCCGGAGGGCAATGGCAGAAGCTGGCGATCGCCCGCGCGCTCGTCCGGCCGGCGCCGCTGCTGATGATCATGGACGAGCCGAGCGCGTCGCTGGATCCGCAGACCGAGGCGGCCCTGTTCGACCGGCTCGCCGCGGAGGCGCGCGCGGGACGCGCCGACGGGCGGATCACCCTGCTGATCTCACATCGCTTCTCCACGGTGCGGTCGGCGGATCTCATCGTCGTCCTCGAGCGCGGCCGCGTGATCGAACGCGGGACGCACGAGGAGCTGATGGCACACGGCGGTACGTATGCCGAGCTTTACCGTCTGCAAGCGGCTGGTTACCGCTGACGGTCGTTGAGTGGCGCTGACACTGCGCACATGTGCGCAGTGACGAGTTTCGCACAAATCTGACCTGTCATCAGATGACTCCGGCGGACTGATCTGATTAAGTGAGGGCTCGCTCCGTGAGCGAGGGTTGGTCATCTGAGGTCTTGGCAAAGTAACGCCTACGTTACGCGCCGCCGCTTTGCGCCTGACAACGTTGACATGCGCAGTTTCGACCAGCCACCATGGCGCTTGTTCCGCCCGCCTAACGGCCCTCCCGCCGAGGAAGTTGGTTCGACCGTGCGACGTCTGAGTGGGGTAGTGGGGGTGGCACTCGGCTTGGCGCTGGTGCTCGCCTCGTGTGGAGACTCCAAGAGCAGCGGCTCCGGCGGCAGCTCCGGCAGCAAGAGCGAGGTCATCGCGATCGCCGCCGACCCGCCGGAGTACATCAACCCGTTGAACGACAACGGCACCGCGGGGATCGGGGTCTCGATGGCGATCTTCGCGCCGCTCGTGACCACGGACCCGGAGACCGGCAAGCTGCAGAACGTGATGGCCGACTCGGTCACGCCGGACAAGACCAGCCAGACCTGGACGATCAAGCTGAAGTCCGGCAACACCTTCCAGAACGGCCAGCCGCTGACCGCGAAGGACTACGTGGACAGCTGGAACATGACCGCGATGGGCTCGAACGCCTGGAAGAACAACGGGTTCTTCTCGAAGGTCGACGGGTACGACGCCCTGAACCCGCCGACGCCCGACGGCGCGACGCCGAAGCCGACCGCGGTGAAGACGATGAGCGGCCTGAAGCAGATCGACGACCTGACGTTCTCGGTCAAGCTCAAGGTGCCGTTCTCGCAGTTCGGCCTCACGCTGCAGTACCTCGGCCTCGCGCCGTTGCCCGAAGAGGTCCGCAAGAACCCGGACGCCTACAAGCGCAAGCCGATCGGCAACGGCCCGTACAAGCTGGCCGCGGACTGGAACCCCGGGGACGACCTGAAGCTGGCCAAGTGGGACGGCTACAAGGGCGCCCTGGTCCCGCAGGCCGACGAGATCACCTACCGGTTCATCCCGAACGCGGACACCGCGTACAACGAGTTCCTGGCCGGCAACCTCGACTTCGTGGACGTGCCGTCGACCAAGGTGAAGAGCTTCAAGACCGACGCCCCGGACCAGTGGGTGACCAGCGTCAGCTCCGGCGCGAACTACCTGGTGATCCCGGCCTGGGACGCGCGGTTCAAGAACCCGAAGCTGCGGCACGCGTTCTCCGAGGCGATCGACCGCAAGGCGTTCGCCGACCTGGTCGGACTGGCCGAGCCGGCCAAGGGCCTGGTCGCTCCGGACATGGCGGGCTACCGCGACAACGCCTGCAAGTACTGCGATTTCGACGCCGGCAAGGCCAAGCAGCTGCTGCAGGAGGCCGGCGGTTTCTCCGGCACGCTGAACATCAACTACAGCACCACGTCGGCGACCGGCCAGATCTTCGCCGAGGCGATCGGCAACATGCTCCGGCAGAACCTCGGCATCCAGGTGAAGTACACCGGCAAGCAGAGCTCGGAGATCACCGAGCTCGCCAACAACCACAAGCTGGACGGCCTGCGGTTCAGCGGCTGGGGTCACGACTACCCGTCGATCGAGGACTACCTGACGCCGATGTTCAAGTCCAACGGTGACGCGAACTTCGCCATGTACACCAACCCGGCGCTGGACGCCGTGCTGGCCAAGGGCGACGCCGAGCCGGACCCGGACAAGGCGATCAAGCTGTACCAGCAGGCCGAGGACATCGCGCTCGAGGACATGCCGCTGATCCCGCTGTACACCAAGTCGAACGCGTACCTGCACTCGGCGAAGATCGAGCCGCGGGTGTCGAAGTTCGTCGGCGTCTCGGCGCTCTGGGCCACGTTCAAGTGATCCGGTTCGTCCTGCGGCGCGCGCTGGCGGCCGTCCCGATCGGTGTGCTGGTGACGCTGGGGGTCTTCGCGCTCGTCTTCGCGATGCCCGGGGACCCCCTGCGGGAGCTGGCCGGTGACAAGCCGATCCCGGCCGCGGTGCTGGCCGCCAAGCGCGCGCAGTTCCACCTGGACGACCCGTTCATCGTCCAGTACGTGCTGAGCATGAAGGACATCCTCACCGGCCACTTCGGTACGACGTTCGCGGGTGCGGACATCGCCGACCAGCTCCGGCTGCGGATCCCGGTGACGCTGAAGCTGACGCTGCTGGCGAACGCCGTGCAGTGGACGCTCGGGCTGTTCTTCGGGATCTACGCCGGCTTCAAGCGCAACGGCTGGATCGACCGGTCGTTGCTGCTGACCACGCTGGTGCTGCTGGCGGTGCCCGGGCTGGTGGCGTACTTCGCCGCGCAGTACCTTTTCGGCGTCGAGCTGAAGTGGTTCCCGGTGTCGGGTGTGCTCGAAGGGTTCCCGCGCTCGTACCTGCTGCCCGCGCTGGTGATCGGCGTGCTCGGCTTCGCCGGGCTCGCCCGGTTGCTGCGCACCTCGATCGTGGAGACGGTGAACGCCGACTTCGTGAAGACCGCGCGGGCCAAGGGCCTCGGCGAGCAGCGGGTGCTGTGGCGGCACATCCTGCCGAACGCGCTGCTGCCGGTGGTCACGTTCATCGGGCTCGACCTGGCCGGCATGTTCGGCGGCGCGATCATCACCGAATCCATCTTCAACCTGCCCGGGCTCGGCCAGTTCATGTTCCAGGCGATCAAGCTGAAGGAGGGCGGGGTGGTGGTGCTGCTGTCCACGCTCGCGTTCATCTCGTTCATCCTGATCAACCTGCTGGTCGACCTCCTGTACGGCGTCCTGGATCCGAGGGTGCGCAATGTCTGATGTGCAAGCCGTGGTCGGTGCCGAAGCCCAGGAGCTCGGCGACGGCCGTACCCTGTCCAACCGCGAGCTGCTGCGGGCGCTGCTGCGCAAGCCGCAGTTCGTCCTGTGCAGCCTGCTGCTGCTGGTGTTCTTCGCGATGGCGGCGGTGCCGAAGCTGTTCACCTCCGTCGATCCGCGGTTCTGCGAGCTGGCCAAGAGCCGGCAGGGCAGCGGCCCCGGGCACCCGTTCGGGTTCGACATCCAGGGCTGCGACTACTTCGCGAACGTCGTGTACGGCGCCCGGCCGTCGGTGCTGGTCAGCATCTGCGCGAGTTTCGGCGTGTTCCTGCTGGCCGGCTCGCTCGGCCTGCTGGCCGGGTACTTCCCGGGCTTCGTGGACGGGCTGATCTCGCGGACCGCCGACGTGCTGTTCTCGATCCCGGGCATCGTGGTGCTGATCGTGATCCTGAACTCGGTCGCCGACCGCAGCATCTGGATCATCGTCGGCGTCATCCTGCTGATCGGCTGGCCGGGCGGGATGCGGCTGATGCGGGCCACGGTGTTCTCGGTCCGCAACCGCGAGTACGTGCTGGCGGCCCGCTCGATCGGGGTGCCGCCGGTGCGGATCCTGCGCAAGCACGTGTTCCCGAACGCGATGGCGCCGCTGCTCGCGATGACGACGCTCGGCATCGGCGGCATGGTCGGGCTCGAGGCCGCGCTGACCTTCCTCGGGGTCGGGCTGCAGCCGCCGTCGATCTCGTGGGGCTCACAGTTCGGCGTCGCGGCGTCGTACCGCGACACCCCGCACCTGTTCATCTGGCCGGCGTTGTTCATCTCCACGATGACGATCTCGTTCATGATCATCGGCGACTCGATCCGGGACGCCCTCGACCCGAAGCTGATGCGATGACTGCGACTGGCGAAGTACTGCTCAAGGTCGACGACCTGTCGGTGGAGTTCGACACACCGCGCGGGCCGGTGCGGGCCGTGGACGGGGTGTCCTGGCAGGTCCGCGCGGGGGAGATGCTGGCGATCCTCGGCGAGTCCGGGTCCGGCAAGAGCGTCTCGACCCAGGCGCTGACCGGGATCCTGGAGATGCCGCCCGGCCGGATCGTGTCCGGTACGGCGGAGTTCCGCGGCGCGGACCTCATCCAGATGACGACGGCCGAACGGCGCCGGATCGTCGGGGACCGGATCACGATGGTGTTCCAGGACTCGCTGTCGGCGCTGAACCCGGTGCAGTCGGTCGGGACGCAGATCGCCGAGTGCTACCGGGTGCACCGCGGGATGTCGAAGCGGGACGCGATGAAGCGGGCCGCCGAGATGCTCGACCAGGTGCGGATCCCGGCCGCGGCGAAACGGGTGCGGGACTACCCGCACGAGTTCTCCGGCGGCATGCGGCAGCGGGTGATGCTGGCGATGGCGCTGGCGCTCGACCCGGACGTACTGATCGCCGACGAGCCGACCACGGCGCTCGACGTGACCGTCCAGGCGCAGATCCTGGAGCTGATCGCGGAACTGCAGGCCGAGCGGGACATGGGTGTGGTGCTGATCACGCACGACCTCGGCGTGGTCTCGGACGTCGCCGACAACGTCGTGGTGATGTACGCCGGCCACGTGGTCGAGCGGGCCGCGACCGCGGAGGCGCTGGAGTATCCCGTGCACCCGTACACCGAAGGGCTGCTCGGCTCGATGCCGTCGGCCGACCTGAAGGGCCGGGAGCTGCCGACGATCCCCGGGACACCGCCGTCGCTGCGGGCGATCCCGTCCGGGTGCGCCTTCCGGCCCCGGTGCCCGATCGCGGTCGACGACTGCGCCGCCGAGGTGCCGCCGTTGCTGACCGTGGCGCCGGGGCGGGACGCCGCGTGCCTGCGCCGGACGACGCTCGCCGCGAGAGAGGCTGTGTGATGGCCGAAGAGTTGCTGGTGGCAACGAATGTCGTGAAGCACTACGACATCAGCCCGGCGCTGAACCTCGGCGCCAAGACCGTGGTCCGTGCCGTCGACGGCGTCGACCTGACGCTGCGCCGGGGCGAGTCGCTCGGCATCGTCGGCGAGTCGGGCTGCGGGAAGTCGACGCTGGTCCGGCTGCTGGCCGCGCTGGAGAAGCCGACGGCGGGACAGATCTCCTACGGCGGGGTCGACGTCAGCAAGCTGAAAGGCCGTGAGCTGCGGCGCTGGCGGCGCAACGTCCAGGTGGTGTTCCAGGATCCGTACTCCAGCCTGAACCCGCGGATGCGGGTCGGTGAGATCGTCGCCGAGCCGTTCGAGGTGCACCCGGACGTGGGCAGAGGTGTCGACATCCGGGCCAAGGTCCGCGAGCTGCTCGAGCTGGTCGGGCTGCGGCCCGAGGACGAGACCAAGTTCCCGCACCAGTTCTCCGGCGGCCAGCGGCAGCGGATCGGGATCGCGCGGGCCATCGCGCTGAACCCCGACGTCCTGCTGTGCGACGAGCCGGTCTCGGCGCTGGACCTCTCGGTGCAGGCGCAGGTGGTGAACCTGTTGATGCGGCTGCAGCGCGAGCTCGGCCTGAGCATCATCTTCGTCGCCCACGACCTGTCCGTGGTGCGGCACGTCTCGGACCGGGTCGCGGTCATGTACCTCGGCAAGGTCGCCGAACTGGGCGGGCACCAGCAGGTGTACGACGGACCCGCGCACCCGTACACGCAGGCGCTGCTGTCCGCGGAGCCCGGTCTGGCCCGGCAGGGCCGGCAGCGGATCGTGCTGGCCGGTGACCCGCCGTCACCGGTGATGCCGCCGTCCGGCTGCCGGTTCCACACCCGCTGCCTGCGGGCCGAGGCCAAGTGCAGCACCGACGTCCCCGAGCTGCGGGAGATCAGGTCCGGCCAGACCGTCTCCTGCCACTTCGCGGAGGAAGCGCAGACCGCCTACTCACACGCCGGGACGATAGCTGTGGAGTGATGGCCTAGGGTGGCGGCCGTGAGTACGGTTTCCTCGGCAGGCAGACGGTTCGTGCTGCTCGCCGGGGTGATCGTGGTGGCCGGCGGGCTGGCCGCGTGGTGGATTCTCACCGCGGGCCGGGCCGCCAACGAGGGGTTCGACATCACCGACGAGGGCTACTACCTGCTCTCGTACCGGTGGTGGGACAGCAACCCGCTGGCGCTGACCGGTGTGCAGTACCTGTACGGCCCGGTGTTCGAGTGGTTCGGGTACGACATCGCGAAACTGCGCTTCTTCCGGCTGTTCACGGTGGTCGCCGTCCATCTCGTCTTCGGCTACAGCTTCATGCGGTGGCTGCGGGGGCGACGGCCCGGTGCGCCGCCGACCCGGCTGTGGGAGGCCGCGGGCACGGCGGTCGTGCTGGCCGCGGGCGGGATGTGTTACAGCTGGATCCCGCAGTCGCCCGGCTACAACGATGTCGTGCTGCTCGGCGCGCTGACGCTGGTGTCGTGTGTGCTGTGGATGGCGACCGCGGTCGATCGCGGGACGCCGGTGCCGTTCTGGATCTTCCTCGTCGCCGGTCTGGTGATCGGCGTGATGGTGCTGGCCAAATGGACATCGGTCGTGGTGATCGGGCTGATCGTGATCACCGCCGTGGTCGTGCTGGCCGGTCAGGGCGCGCGATCCGTTGCCCGCGGCATCCTTTATGCGCTCGGCGGTCTGGCGCTGGCGGCGCTCGTCGTCCAGCTCTTCGTGGTCCGCCTGGACGTCGCGGTGCCGGGGATCCTCGACGTCAACAGGTTCATCGCCGGGACGTCGTACACGCCGCCCGAGCTGCTGCACCTGTACTGGACGAGCACCGTCGACCTGGTCGGCCGCACACTCGTCGCGCACGGCCTGCTGCTGCTCGCGGTCGCGGTTGCCACGATCGCCCGCTGGCGTTGGCTCCGGATCGCGGCCGCGGTCCTCGCGCTGATCGCCCTGGTCGTGTCCGTCCGTCACGTCGCTGTCGCCGACGGTGCGCTGGGCGGCTCGCAACACATCCCGATGTACGCCGAGACGCTGCTGGCCGCCGTACTGGTGGCGGTCGTGGCAGGGGCGGGCGCCGTGATCGCGGGTCGCGCCGGTGTCACAGCCCGCTCCCGGTTGAGCCGCGAGAACACCCGGACCTGGGTGATCCTCGCGCTGCTCGTACTGCTGCCGCTGGTCCAGGCGTTCGGCACGAACACGCCGCTCTACACGATCGGCTTCAACGCGTTCGCCGCCTGGGCGGCGGTGATGATCGCCGTTCTCACCGGCATCTGGGCCACCCCGGTCGTGGCGCGGCTGACGCTCGGCATCGTCCTCGCCGGCGCACTGGTGGCGACCTCGACGATCGCGTACACGGGCCTGTTCCGTTACCCCTACCGCTCGGTCGGCCACTCGCAGCTGACCGCGGCCGCGACGATCCCCGCGCTCGACGGCCTCTACCTGTCACCGGCCGCCGAGGAGAACTTCGGCCGCCTGGCCGCCGACCTGCGCCCGTACACCGAGCCGCCCGGGCGGCCGATGCTCGCCTTGGACAAGATGGCGGGCCTGGTCCTGATGCTCGGCGGCCGCCCGCTCGGCGAGGCCTGGATCGCGCCGAAGGAGCGCGCCCGTACCGCCGCCGGGATCGAGGAGGTGTGCCGCACGGAGCATCCGTCCAGGGCGCCGCTGGTGATCCTGAACCGGGAGATCTCGGACGTGGAGATCGACGCCCTACGGGCGTGCGGGCTGGACTTCCGCGCGGAGTACGAGCAGCTGGCGCCCGCGCGCGCCACGATCGGCCTGCAGGTGTGGATTCCGAAGGCCGAGCGGGGCGGCCGCGCCACCGGATGAGATCCTGTTCCCGACGATCGGACAGGATCTCGGACAGGAAGGTGGCGCATGATCAAGGTCGGGGTCCTGGGGGCCAAGGGCAGGATGGGCGCTCAGACGTGCCTCGCGGTCGAGGAGGCCGCCGACTGTGAGCTGGTCGCCCGGCTCGACCAGGGCGACGCGCTCGACGCGCTGACCGCGGCCGGCGCCGAGGTGGTGGTCGACTTCACCCGCCCCGAGGTCGTGATGGACAACCTGGCCTGGTGTATCGAGCACGGCATCCACGCCGTCGTCGGCACCACCGGCTTCGACGACGAGCGCCTCGCCACCCTGCGCGGGCTGCTGGAGAAGGCGCCGGAGACCGGTGTCCTGATCGCGCCGAACTTCTCGATCGGCGCCGTGCTGATGATGCAGTTCGCCGCGAAGGCCGCGCCGTACTACGAGTCGGTGGAGATCGTCGAGCTGCACCACCCGGACAAGGTCGACGCCCCGTCCGGTACGGCGCGCCGCACGGCGGAGCTGATCGCCGACGCGCGCCGCGAGGCCGGTTCCGCGCCGATCCCGGACGCGACCACGACGGCGCTCGACGGCGCCCGCGGCGCGGACGTCGCCGGGATCCGGGTGCACGGCGTCCGGCTGCGCGGCCTGATCGCGCACCAGGAGGTGCTGTTCGGCGACGAGGGCGAGACGCTGACGATCCGGCACGACTCGATGGCCCGCGTCTCGTTCATGGCCGGCGTGCTCCTCGGCGTCCGGCGGATCGGCGGCGCACCGGGTCTCACCGTGGGCCTCGAGCACTTCATGGATCTCTCCTGAGATGAGAGCCAAGCAGACCGCGTTCGTGCTTGCGGTCGTGTTCGTCGCGTACGCCGTGCTGATCGGCTGGCGTGGCGTGCTGCTGGTCAAGGTCGGTACGCCGGTCGCGGTCGTGCTCGGGGTCGCGGTGCTGGTCATCCCGCTCGTCGGGGCGTACTTGGTGTGGCGCGAGATCCAGTTCGGGCGGCGGACCGAGGCGCTGGCGCGCGAACTGGAGGCGGCCGGTGGCCTGCCGGTCGACGACCTGCCCCGGCGGCCGTCCGGGCGGGTCGACCGGGCCGCCGCGGACGAGGCCTTCGGGCGCTACAAGGCGGAGGCGGAAGCGGCCCCCGACGACTGGCGGGTGTGGTTCCGGCTGTCCACGGCGTACGACGCCGCGGGGGACCGGAAGCGGGCCCGCGAGGCGATGCGGACGGCGATCGCGCACCACGACCGCACCTCGTGAGTTACCCGGGAGTTCGCTGTGAACGTCCCGAGATGACTGACAACCGGGTGCGGAACGGGCTATTTTCAACAAGGTACGTGGCAGCCGCCACGTAAAGGTCGGAGACTGGGTGGAGCCGTCCTGTGCCATCAGACGGGTCTCGCCGTGGCTCGGACGACGTTCAGGGGGCTGGGTTCGGTGGCCTGCTGCGACGGCACCGGCGGGAGGCCGGGCTGTCGCAGGAGAAGCTGGCGGAGCTCGCCGGCCTGAGCGTCGACGCGATCGCGGCGTTGGAGCGGGGGAGGCGTCGTGCGCCGCGGGCGCACACGCTGCGCCTGCTCGCGGACGCGTTGCGGCTCGGTGATCCGGACCGCGCGGCGCTGACCGCGGCCGCTCGTCAGGAGGCCGACACCGCACGGCCACCGCTGCGGCAACCGCCGGCGCCGATCAGCGAGATGATCGGGCGGACGACCGAGCTGACCGCGACGAGCCGCCTGCTGGGGCAGCGAATCACGCGTTTGCTCACCCTGACCGGGCCTGGCGGCGTCGGCAAGACCCGGCTCACGCTGGCGCTCGCCGGCCAGGTGGCCGACAGCTTCCCGGACGGCGTCTGCTGGGTGCCGCTCGCCGCGGTGACCGACTCCGCGGCCGTCGCGCCGACGGTGGCCACGTCGATCGGCATGCACCTGCTGGAGAGCACGCGGCTCGTCGAGGAGATCGCCGACCAGATCGGCCGGAGCACGATGCTGATGGTGTTCGACAACTGCTCGCACCAGGTCACGACGGTCAGCAGCATCTGCGCGGCCCTGCTCGAGCACTGCCCGAACCTGTCGATCCTCGCCTCCAGCCGCGAACTGCTCCGGCTGCCGGGCGAGAGCGTGTACGTCGTCCCCGCGTTGTCGCTGCCGCACGACGAGGACCAGCTGGCCTCCTCGGAGGCCGTGCGGCTGTTCGTCGAGCGGGCGACCGCGCGCGGCTACGACCCGGCCGGCCAGCTCGACCAGGTCGCCCGCGTCGTCCGCCGGCTGGAGGGGATGCCGCTGGCGATCGAGCTGGCCGCGGCGCGGATGAACGTGATGACGATCGAGGAGCTGGCGAGCGAGCTCGAGACGTCGTTCAGCATCCTGGCCGGCGGCCCGCCGACCGCCTCGCCGCGTCAGCAGTCGATGTACGGCGCGATCGAGTGGAGCCACGCGCTGCTCACCCGGACCGAGCGCGAGGCGTTCGCCCAGCTGTCGGTGTTCGCGGGCGGCTGGACGCTCGGCGCGGCGGCCGCGGTGATGCCCGGCGGCGCCACCCGGGTCGAGGCGCTGGACATCATCGGCAGGCTGGCGGACAAGTCGCTGATCCGCGTGGTGCGGCGCGGCGGCGTCGCGCGGTACTACATGCTCGGCGTGATCCGGGAGTTCGCGGCCGACCAGCTGCGGGCGTCCGGCGAGACCGACGCGGCCGCCGCGCGCCACGCGCGGTACTACGTGGAGCTGGCGGAGGAGTCCGAGAGCCACCTGCGCGGGCCGGACCAGGGACAGTGGCTCGAGCGGCTGGAGGGTGAGCTCTCGAACCTGCGTGCCGCGATGGCGTGGGCGTTGCGGACCGGTGCAGCCACCGAGGCACTGCGGCTCGCCGCCGGCCTGTGGCTGTTCTGCTATCTGCGCGGCCATTACGCCGAAGGCAGCCAGTGGCTCGAGCGTGCCCTGCAGCTCGCCGACTCGGCGCCGCCCGAAGAACTCGCGGACCTGTCCACGGTGTGCGCGAAGGCGAATCTGGGCGCCGGCACACTGGCGTTCCTCCAGTGCGAGTACGACGCCGCGACCACGCGACTGCAGACCGCGCTACGGCAGTACAAGGAGCTGGACGACCCGGCCGGTACAGCGTTGGTGCTGCAGCGACTCGGCGGGGTCGCGCGCGAACGCGGGGACTACGAGGCGGCCGAGGACCTGCACTGCGAGAGCTTCGACCTGTACGAGAGTCTCGGCGACCGCGGCGGGATGGCCTGGGCGCACAACCACCTCGGGTTCGTGGCCTGGCTCCGTGGTGACCTCGAGATCGGCGCGCGCCGGTGCCGGCGGGCCCGGGACAGCTTCCGGGTGGTCGGCGACGGTGAAGGCCTCGCCTGGTCGTTGATCAGCCTCGGCGCGATCGCGCAGTACGGCGGTGAGCTGGTCGAGGCCGAGGACCTGCTGCAGGAGAGCCTCGCGCTGTCGCAACGGCTCGGCTACCGCGAGGGTGTCGCCTGGTCGATGAACCAGCTCGGCGTCATCGAGCGCCGGCGCGGCCTGACCGAGCGCGCCGTGCACCTGCTGGACGAGAGTCTCGCCGAGCATCGTGACCTGGGGGACCGGTGGCGCTCGGCCAGCGTGCTCGAGGAGCTGGCCGCCGTCGCCCAGCAACGCGAACGCAGCGAGTACGCCGCCTTCCTGCTCGGCGCCGCCGACGGGGTGCGCGAAGTCATCGGCGCACCGGTGCCGGTGATCGAGAAGGCCGATCGTGAGGCGACGCGAGCCGCCGTCGAAGCGTCCCTCGAGCGGCGGGCCTTCCGGGCCGCCTGGTCGGCCGGCCGCGCGGCGCCGTTGGCCGCGGTCGCGGATGGTTATCCGCCGCCCGGGGCGCCATCGACCGCTCGGACCCGGGACCCGCTCTGACGCCGATGGTGCCTCGCGAGACACCACGACCTGGGGGATCGACGGTGCCCCGCGAGGGATCTGGTGGCACGGATCGCGAATGCGTGACCCGGCCGGCTGTGTCTCTGTCTGACCCCCCAGGCAGTCCCCCCACCTCACAGCCGGCCGAAGCCACGTCGGCGATGGTCACCGTCGTCGAGCCCTCCCAGTCGACGGCCGGTTCCTCCGCGCTGACTCAAGGTTGCCGTTATCACGCTGTGTCGCACAGGGACGGAACCCTGACATCGCCCTGACAAATTTGTCCTGACAACGAAAGCCCCGGCCGGAATTCGCCGACGGTGACCGTGAACTGCCGGTGCGTAGGTGAATTCCGGCGGTTTTCAAACGCTCGCTACGGCAGATATCCGGAAATCGCCTTGGTGAATCCGGCGATCTTCCGCAGCGGGGCGCCGCTGCCGTCGTCGAAACCGGGCTCCTCGGTCTCAGGAGCGGGAATGCCTTCACCGGCACAGGAAACGTCCGCGGCCGGTGCGACCCCGGTGGCGAGGAACGTGTTGACGATCCGGTCCGCGCACTGGTTCACGCCGCCGTACACGCCGTGGTCGCCCTCGTTCGTGACGGTCAGCAGCCGTGAGCCGGCGTACCGGCTGTGGGCCGAGGCGGCCAGGCTGTAACTGGTCGCCGGGTCGTGCACCGACTGCACCATCAGTGTCGTGGGCAGGCCCTTCCCGGTGGGCGTCGGCATCGTGAGGTTCGGCCGGTCCCAGTAGAAGCAGGGGTTCTGGGTCATCGTCCAGCCCAGCAGCGGGAAGTGCGGACCGAGCCGGGCGGCGAGTTGCTCGCCGTACTCGCGGCCCTGGGGCCAGACCGTGTCGTTGCAGGTGATCGCGGTGAAGGTGGCGTCCTCGGCGTCGTCCTCACCGAGCATCCGCAGGCCGATGGGTTCCCGGCCGGCGCGTTGCACGAGTTGGCGCTGGCGGGCCGGCGAGAGTGCGTCGACGCGGCGTTGTGCGGCCCGCGGACCGCCTTTCGCCTGGGCCGCGGAAAGGTCTTTCAAGAACAGCAGATCGGCGGCGAGGGAATGGAAGTCGAGTTTCGAGTACATGTCCCCGGACACCATCTGGTCGAGGACGTTCTCGTCGTAGGTGACGTTCACCGCGCCGTCCAGGAACTCCTCGGTCGCGGGCCGTTCCTTCAGCGTCCGGCGCAACCGCTCGTACAGCCGGATGACCTCGCCCGGTGACGAGCCGAGCCGCAGCTGGTCGTCGTACCTGGCCGCCCAGGGCGCGAAGTCCTCGCGGAAGCGGCGCTCGAAGGCCTGCGGCTGGCTGACGAACGTGTCCATCCAGGTCTTGGTGAAGTCGGTGTTCGAGTCCAGCACGAAGCGGCCGACATGCTCGGGGAAGTACGTCTGGTAGTACGCGCCGAGCCAGGTGCCGCCGGAGTACCCGAGGTAGTCGATCTTGTCGTAGCCGAGCAGCTGCCGGATCAGGTCCATGTCCTGCACGGTCTGGGCCGTCGTGATGTAGGGGAGCAGGCCGCGGGACTGGCGGTCGCAGTACGTCCGGGCCATCGCGGACGCCTCGGCGATCAGGTCGCGGTTCGCCGGGTCGCGGTCGCGGGCGTCCATCGTGTAGCCGGGCGTGCCGGCGCAGCTGACGTTCGAGCTGCCGCCGGTGCCGCGCGGATCGAAGCCGACGGCGAGGTGGTCCTTGGCCAGCGGCGCCTGGCTCGCCAGGTACGGCGCCATCCCGATGCCGGCGCCGCCCGGTCCGCCCGGGTTGCCGAACACCACACGGCTCGGCTTGCCCTTGGCAGGCGCGACCTTGCTGACCGCGATCTGGAGATCGTTGCCGGAGTACTGGTTGGCCCAGTCGCGCGGGACGGTGATCTTCGCGCAGAAGGTCCGCATCTCGGGTTCGCCGCACAGGTACCAGTGCGGTTTCTGGTCGAGGTACTTGTTCGCGGCCGGATGCGGTCTGTCGACAACGGTCTCCGCTTGCATGGAGGCGGTCGCTCCCGACCCCGGCACGACGAGAACGGCGGCAACGGACAGCCCTAGGCCGACGGCCAGGGGAAGGTACTTCATACGGACTCCAGCGGATGGCCAAGCGTGATCGGTCCGTGACAATCTGTCATGCCCGCCGACAGCCGTCGAGCACCACCCCCGGCTCGTCGCCGATCGGCCGAGTGCTATGCGCCGGCGGACGGCAGGAAGTACGCGAGCATCCGGATCCGCCGGCTGCCCTCCGGCGCCTCGGTCCGGTTCAGGTACGGCTTCAGCAGCGTCTCCAGGTCTTCCTGGATGGTCCGCAGCTCGTCAGCGGTGACGGTCATGCCGGCGTTGAACAGGCCCGCCGCTCGCGCCCAGTCCAGCTCCAGCTTCGGCTCCGTCTGCTCGACCCAGTCCCGTGGCACCTGCTCGTAGTTCAGCAGCATCGCGTTGCTCAGCTCACGCGCGGCCAGTTGGACGTCCTCGGGCCCGGACTCCGGCACCTCGAAGAACACGCCGCGCCCGACCGCGCGCCACCCGTCGCCGTCGGCCACGAGCAGGCCGACCTGGGCGAGACCGTCGACATGACCCTGGGCTTCTGCCGACCCGATCCCGACTTGCTCGGCCAGCTCCGCCACGGTCGCCGTACCGCGGGTCAACCGGTCCATCAGTGCGAGCCGCACCGGATGGGCGAGAGCTCGCAGGACCGGGGCCTCTGTGAGCACCATGTCCCCGACGTCGTTCACTTCCACCGGTGCCATGCGCGGCTACTCCGTGCCCGGGTCGGTGTGGAGGCGGATCTGCTTGATCCGGACCGACTCGTCGCCGTAGAGGTCGAGTTCGCGGTGGGCGCCGTCGGGAGCCCAGCCGGCTTCGGTGTAGAAGGCCCGCAGCACGTCGTCGGTGGAGTTGACCCAGACGGTGACCCGCTGGAAGCCGTCGGCGCGGATCGTGTCGACGACCGCGTTGAGCAGCCGGGAGCCGTGGCCGGCTCGCGTCGCCTCCGGGTTCACGGCGAGCTCGGCGATCAGCGCGTCGCGCTGCGGGTCGGAGTCCGGGTCGTCGGACGGCGTGATGGCCGCGAAGCCGACCAGCGTACGGCCGGCCAGCGCGACCATCACCCGGTTGCGCGCCTCGCCCGGGGCGACCAGCGCGGCCCGCCACTGGGCCGCGAACTGCGCCGGGTTCAGATCGGCGAGGACATCGGCCGGCAGCAGCCCGGCGTACGACGTACGCCAGGCCGCGACCTGGATCTCGCCGATCTCGTTGGCCTCCGCGGGCAGCGCCAGCCGCACGCTGGTCTCGGCCACGGGGGCCTCGGCGGACAGATCCGAGAGGTTGGCGGGTTCCGGTACGCCGAAGTCGCTCATGACGGCAATCCTCGCAAGTCAGTACACGAGCCGCCGCAGCAGGGTCTCGGCCGGCCCGCGGTACGAACGCAGGCTCATCGCGTACGCGCCGGCGACCGAGACGATCCAGACGCCGATCGCGACCAGCGCCGCGGTGTACGCCGTACTCCCGAGCCGCAGGTCCAGAGTGAACGGGGCCAGCAGCGCCATCCACGCCACCGACTGGAACAGGTACCCCGACAGCGACCGCTGACCCAGTGCGGAGATCGCGCGTACCGGCAGCGACTGCCTGCGGATCCGCGTGATGAGCAGCCCGAACAGGGCGACGTACCCGGGACCGCCGAACATGCCGCTGGTGTGGGACAGGAGGTTGAGCGTGCCGATCGCGTTCTCGTCGACGTGCATCCAGCCGGCGCCGACCAGTGCGAGCGGTACGCCGCCGGCGAAGGTGATGCCGAGGCAGATGACGGCGGCGCGGGTCAGCAGGGTCCGGTGCGCGGCGGGGTTCTCCAGGAGCTGCTTGCGAGCGGCCCAGATGCCGAGCCAGACGATGACGACGACGCCCAGCACGGTGGCCATGTGCAGCGGGTACTCCTGCAGCCGGTCGACGATGCTTGCGAAGTACGAGGTGGCGGCCAGCGACGGGTTCGGCTCGTTGGTGAGCGGGTGCGCGGGGCCTGAGCTGTTCATCACCGCGAGCACGGCCCGCGCTCCGATGGCGACCGTCTCGACGACCATGATCGCCCAGACGACGAAGACGAGCCGGTGGAACTTGGCGCCGCGGTTGAGCAGGAACAGCGTGCAGATGATGCCGACGATCCCGTACGCGCCGAGGAAGTCGCCGAAGTACAGCAGCGTCGCGTGGACCAGGCCGAAGGCGATCAGCCAGGCGTTGCGCTTGAGCAGGATCCGCCGGACGGCGCCGGCGGTCGCACCCGCGGAGCGCTGCCGGCGGGCGAGCTGCACCAGGCCGTAGCCGAACATCACCGCGAACACCGGGTACGCCCGGGCGTCGACGAAGGTGAGCTTGAGGAAGTTCAGGACGCGCTCGACGCCGTGCGGCGCGCTCTCCAGGCCGGGCTGGCCGGCGAACGCGAAGTTGGCGCCGTTCGCGAGGCCGATCAGCAGCAGCATCGCGCCGCGGATCAGGTCCGGCGCGAGGGCGCGCTCGCGGCCGGTGACCGGACCGCGGTGGTCCGGTGCCTGGGTGCTGAGGGTGGTGGTCACGGGGTCCTCCGGGAAACTGTTTAGCCCTTGAACGGATAACAGCATCCTCGCCGTCCGTGACCGGTCGTCCCCAGTGCGTCAGACCCACTTCGGGAGGTAGGTCCAGGACCACCTTTGTGACACTTGTTGTTGATTCCGGGAAAAAGTGTCACATATGCTGGGGGGATGGACAGCTTCCAGGCGACCATCGACGCCGACGGCCGGATCGAGCCGCGGGACGCGATGCCGGACGGGTACCGCAAGACCCTGATCCGGCAGATCGCGCAGCACGCGCACTCGGAGATCATCGGCATGCAGCCGGAGGGCAACTGGATCAGTCGCGCGCCGTCGCTGCGCCGCAAGGCGATCCTGATGGCGAAGGTGCAGGACGAGGCCGGCCACGGTCTGTACCTGTACGCCGCCGCGGAGACGCTCGGCGTCGACCGCGCGGACCTGCTCGACCTGCTGCACAGCGGGAAACAGAAGTACTCCAGCATCTTCAACTACCCGACGCTGACCTGGGCCGACATCGGCGCGATCGGCTGGCTGGTGGACGGCGCCGCGATCGTCAACCAGGTGCCGCTGTGCCGCTGCTCGTACGGTCCGTACGCGCGGGCCATGGTGCGGGTCTGCAAGGAGGAGTCGTTCCACCAGCGGCAGGGCTTCGAGATCCTCTACACGCTGTCCAACGGCACACCCGGGCAGAAGGCGATGGCCCAGGACGCGCTGGATCGCTGGTGGTGGCCGTCGCTGATGATGTTCGGCCCGCCGGACGCCGCGTCCACGCATTCGGAGCAGTCGATGGCGTGGGGGATCAAGCGGCACAGCAACGACGAGCTGCGGCAGCGGTTCGTCGACATGACCGTCCCGCAGGCCGACGTGCTCGGGCTGCGGGTGCCCGACGACGGCCTGGCGTACGACGAGGCGTCGGGGCACTACCGCTTCACCGAGCCGGACTACGCGGAGCTGTACGAAGTTGTCAAGGGCAACGGTCCGTGCAACCGGCAGCGGTTGTCCAAGCGGGTCAAGGCGCACGAGGACGGCGCGTGGGTCCGCGAGGCCGCCGCGGCGTACGCAGCCAAGCAGTCGGTGAAGGCGGGTGCGGCATGATCGAGCCGTTGTGGGAAGTGTTCGTACGATCTCGGCGCGGGTTGTCGCACACGCATGTGGGCAGCCTGCACGCCCCCGACGCGACGATGGCGTTGCGGAACGCGCGGGACGTGTACACGCGTCGCCAGGAGGGCGTGTCGATCTGGGTCGTGCGCGCCGCCGACATCACCGCGTCGTCGCCGGACGAGAAGGACGAGTTCTTCGACCCGGCCGGCGACAAGGTGTACCGGCACCCGACGTTCTACGAGGTCCCGGAAGGTGTCGAGCACCTGTGAGCGACCTGTTCGAGCAGGATCTGATCGAGTACGGCCTGCGGCTCGGTGACGACGCGCTGATCGCGGCGCAGCGCACCGCCGAGTGGATCGCGGCCGCGCCGCAGCTCGAGGAGGACGTTGCCCTAGGCAACATCGGGCTGGACCAGCTGGGGCAGGCGCGGTCACTGCTGCAGTACGCGGGTTCGCTGGACGGCCGCAGCGAGGACGACCTGGCGTACTTCCGGGACGAGCGCGAGTTCCGCAACCTGCAGCTGTGCGAGCTGCCGAACGGCGACTTCGCGCACGCGATGGCCCGGCTGCTGTACTTCGCGACGTACCAGCAGCTGCTGTACGACGAGCTGCGGTCGTGCGCCGACGAGACGCTGGCGGGCGTGGCGGGGAAGGCGGTCAAGGAGGTCGCGTACCACGTCGACCACGCCACGCAGTGGGTGCTGCGACTGGGCGACGGGACCGACGAGAGCCACCGCCGGATGCAGGCCGCGCTGGACGCGCTCTGGCCCTACACCGCCGAGATGTTCGAGTCCGACGCCCTGGTGCGGCGCCTGGATGTCGCCGTGGATCCCTCGACCTTCCAGGACGCCTGGACCCATCGAGTGCTGGGCGTCGTCGACCAGTCGACCTGTGAGCGGCCTTCCTCCTCCTACCAGCACACCGGTGGTCGTGCGGGCCGGCATACCGAACACCTCGGCTACCTGCTCGCCGAACTGCAGCACATCGCGCGATCCCACCCGGGGGCGACATGGTGACCGACGCGGCGATCCTCGAAGCGGTCGGCGAGGTCCTGGACCCGGAGGTGCCGGTCCTGACGATCGCCGACCTCGGCGTCCTGCGCGGCGTCCGGCACGAGGGCGACGAGGTGGTCGTGACGATCACCCCGACGTACTCCGGCTGCCCCGCCATGGACCTGATCCGCCACGAGGTCGAGCTCACCCTGCGGTCGCTGGACGTCGACGGCCGGGTGGAGACCGTCCTGTCGCCGGCCTGGACCACCGACTGGATGACGGACTCCGGCAAGGCGAAACTCACCGAGTACGGCATCGCCCCGCCCACCGGCCACACCGGCCACTCCGCCGGCGCCCCGGTCCTGCTGCAGCTGAGCGTCCGGTGTCCCTTGTGCGGTTCGCCGAACACGTCGGAGCTGAGCCGTTTCGGCTCGACCTCCTGCAAATCCCTGTGGCGCTGCAACAGCTGCAAGGAACCCTTCGACCACTTCAAGGCGATCTAGATGACGACCGTCGCCCCCCGCCGCCGCGCCACCTTCCATCCGCTGAAGGTGGCCGCGATCGAGACGATCACCGACGACTCGGTGGCGATCACCTTCGCCGTGCCGCCCGAGCTCGCGGACGAGTACGAGTTCGCGGCCGGCCAGCACCTGACGGTCCGCCGGGCCGGGGAAGAGGTCCGCCGTAGCTACTCGATCTGCTCGCCCGCCGGATCGGGGGTGCTGCGGATCGGCGTGAAGCGGCTCCCCGGCGGCGAGTTCTCGTCGTACGCCGCGAACGACCTGAAGGCCGGCGACGAGCTCGAGGTGATGACCCCGCTCGGCCGGTTCGGCACGACGTTCGACGCCGCCAACGCCAAGCACTACGCGTTCGTTGCCGCCGGCAGCGGAATCACGCCGGTCCTGTCACTGGTCGCGACCGTCCTGGCGATCGAGCCGTCCAGCCGGGTCACGCTGCTGTACGGCAACCGCACCGCGGGATCGGTGATGTTCGCCGACGAACTGGCCGACCTGAAGGACCGGTACGCGGAGCGCTTCCACCTCGTCCACGTGCTGTCCCGCGAGACGACCGAGGTGGAACTGTTCAGCGGGCGGATCGACAGCGACCGGCTGCGGCGGATGTTCGCGACGATCCTGCCGCTGGACTCCGTCGACGAGTGGTTCCTCTGCGGCCCGTACGCGATGGTCGTCGGCGCCCAGGACCTGCTGCTGGCCGAAGGCGTCACGCGCGAGCACGTGCACGCCGAGCTCTTCCACGTCGGCGACGAGGCGCCCAAGGCGCCCGTCGAGGAGTCCACCGCCGACGAGGACGCGGCGCAGGTCACCGTCATCCTCGACGGCCGCCGGTCCACGTTCGCGCTCGGGGAGCACTCGAAGGCGGTGCTGGACGCGACACTCGCCGTCCGGTCGGACGCGCCGTTCGCCTGCAAGGGCGGCGTCTGCGGCACGTGCCGGGCCAAGGTGCTCGACGGCAGCGTCCGGATGGACACCAACTGGGCACTGGAACCTGACGAGATCCGCGCCGGCTACGTCCTCACCTGCCAGTCGCACCCGACCACACCCCAGGTCACACTCGACTTCGACGCCTGACCCCGCGAGCTGGTTCACTCCGCCGCATGAGCGAACCCTTCCCCGCGCGGCCCCCGATCACGACCGAGGAACGCGAGTTCATCGCAACCGTCGAGACCGCGATGCGGCCGCCGTACCTCGCAGCGGTGGCGCACGAGTTCGGCCCGTACGGCCGACCGTCGGAGGAGATCGCGGCGCAGATGTCCGCCGCGGCTCCGGGCGAGCGCCTGCAGACGGCCATCGAGGCGCGCATGAATTCGGGCCGGCACTTCGACGCCCTACCGGCGGAGGAGCGGTCCGCGGCCGCCGAGCGGGCAGCGCTGGCTGCCGCCAGGACGCTCTCGCAGTTGACGGTCGAGACCGCCGAGGGCCGGCTGGGCAACCTCGCCGGCAAGGGAGCGGATCACCTGCTACGAGGGCAGTACGAGGAAATGGCGCACGCCGCGGCCGGTCAGGCAGGAGGGGTGCTGGGCGGCGCGATCAACCGCGCACGCTTCCTGCAAATGGCCGAGATCCAGCGCCAGGCAGGCGCCGGCGTGACCCCACCTGCCCCCGGGCCCCGGAGCGCCCCAGGCACAACCGAGTCCGCCGCGATGAACCCGGCCGACCGGGTCAAGGACACCCGCGCCCACGGCCGCGACTGACACTCCGGCCGCAGCAACCATCCCCGCCCGGCGACTGGGGACCTACTCAGCCGCGTGCCACGGTCGCATCTCGCTGGATGACGTTAACCGTGGCTCGCGACCGAAACTCAGTCGGTGCCGGACTCCATGGCGGCGCGGTCGAGGAGCTCGTCCTCCTCGGTCGCCTCGCCGCGGGAGGCGATCGCCTCGGCGCCGCCCTTGGGCAGCTCGCCGATCAGCTCGGTGGACGACGCGAGCGCGGGGTTGGCCGAGCCGAACATGCCGAGGCCGGCGTACTGCTCCAGCTTCGAGCGCGAGTCCGCGATGTCGAGGTTCCGCATGGTCAGCTGGCCGATCCGGTCGACCGGGCCGAACGCCGAGTCCTCGATCCGCTCCATCGACAGCTTGTCCGGGTGGTAGCTGAGCGCCGGGCCCGTGGTGTCGAGGATCGAGTAGTCCTCACCCCGCCGCAGCCGCAGCGTGACCTCGCCGGTGACCGCCGTACCGACCCAGCGCTGCAGCGACTCCCGGATCATCAGCGACTGCGGGTCGAGCCAGCGGCCCTCGTACATCAGCCGGCCGAGCTTGCGGCCCTCGGTGTGATAGCTGGCCAGCGTGTCCTCGTTGTGGATCGCGTTCACCAGCCGCTCGTACGCCGCGTGCAGCAGCGCCATGCCGGGCGCCTCGTAGATCCCCCGGCTCTTCGCCTCGATGACCCGGTTCTCGATCTGGTCCGACATGCCGAGTCCGTGCCGCCCGCCGATCGCGTTCGCCTCCAGCACCAGGTCGACCGCGGTGCCGAACTCCTTGCCGTTGATCGTCACCGGCCGGCCCTGCACGAACCCGATCGTGACGTCCTCGGCGGGGATCTCGACCGTCGGGTCCCAGTGCGCGACGCCCATGATCGGGTCGACCGTCTCCACCCCGGTGTCGAGGTGCTCGAGGGTCTTCGCCTCGTGGGTGGCGCCCCAGATGTTCGCGTCGGTGGAGTACGCCTTCTCGGTGCTGTCGCGGTACGGCAGGCCGTGCGTGACCAGCCACTCCGACATCTCCTTCCGGCCGCCCAGCTCGTGCACGAACTGCGCGTCCAGCCACGGCTTGTAGATCCGCAGCTGCGGGTTCGCGAGCAGGCCGTAGCGGTAGAACCGCTCGATGTCGTTGCCCTTGAACGTCGACCCGTCGCCCCAGATCTGCACGTCGTCGTCGAGCATCGCCTTGACCAGCAGCGTGCCGGTCACCGCCCGACCGATCGGGGTGGTGTTGAAGTACGTCCGGCCGCCCGACCGGATGTGGAACGCGCCGCAGGCGAGCGCCGCCAGGCCTTCCTCGACGAGCGCCGCGCGGCAGTCCACCAGCCGGGTGATCTCCGCGCCGTACGCCGTCGCGCGGCCCGGGACCGACGCGATGTCGGGCTCGTCGTACTGCCCGAGATCAGCGGTGTACGTGCACGGGATCGCACCCTTGTCCCGCATCCACGCAACCGCAACCGACGTGTCGAGACCACCCGAGAAGGCAATCCCGACCCGTTCACCGACCGGCAAAGAAGTAAGCACCTTGGACACAGGAAAAGTATGCATCACCCTGCATGATTATGCAAAGCCGGGCCGCGGGAACAACCCTCCACTCCAGTGGGCAACCCCTCGGTTGGAGGGTTGCCCACTGAGGATCTGACGGGGGAACCCTCCAGCTGAGGGGGCAACCTGCGTGGCTGATGGGGTTGGTGGGGCCGGTGGGGGAGGATGGGGGCCGGATTGGGAGGGGTGAGGCTCCGGATGATGGGGCGGTCGCATGCGTTGTCGGGGTGGTGTGCCGGGCTGGCGGTGGCGCCGCTGGTCGGGCTGACCACGGTGGCCGAGGTGGTGCCGTTCGCGGCGGCCACGGCCGGGTACGCCCTGGTGCCGGACCTCGACCACCCGGGGGCGAGCGCGTCCCGCCTGCTCGGTCCGCTGACCCGGCTGGTCTCGGCCGCCGTCCGGGCCTTCTCCGGCGTCCTCTACGCGGTGACCAAAGGGCCGCGCGACGAGGACAGCACCGGTAAGCACCGCCATGCGACGCACACGCTGGTCGCCGCGGTCCTGCTCGGCATGCTCGCGGCCAGCCTCGGCGACCGAGGCAAGTGGGCCGTCCTCGCCGTGGCGGTCGCCGGGCTGGTTCTCGCGGCCGACGCGCTGGGTGACTGGATCGTCCTGGCGGTGCTCGGGGCGGCCGGCTGGTCGATCGTCAGCACCACGGGTGCCGGCACTGTCCTCCCGGGGACCGCGGCGGCCGACGCCCTGCAGTCAGGTCTGACACAGATCGGCGGGTGGATCGGCGCGGCAGTTGCCCTCGGCATGTTCGTCCACTGCCTCGGAGACAGCCTGACCCGTTCCGGCTGCCCGTGGCTGTGGCCGCTGCCGATCCGCGGCGAGACCTGGTACGAACTCCGCCTGCCGAAGCCGCTTCGCTTCCGGACCGGCCACTGGTTCGAGCACGCGGTGATCGTGCCGGTCCTGACCGTCGCCGCCGTCCTGCTCCTGCCCGGCGGGCTCCAGGTGGTCGAGCGGCTCTTCGACGCGACGAGCGTCTGGCTCGCCGGCCGGTCCTGATCTCAGTCCTGCATCAGTCCTGCCTCAGTCCTGGAGCCGGCCCGTCAGGTACGACGGGATGCCTCCGGACTCGAGCGCCGCGGCGAACCGGCGCTGGTTGCGCTCGCCCGGCCATGCCTCCCAGTAGAAGAGGGGAAGCGCGAGGGCGGCGCCGACCAGGACGACCCAGAAGCTGTCGGCGACGAACGACAGCGCGACCGAGATCAGGAACACGGCCTCGCAGACCGCGAAGCGGGTGAACGTCGACGCGGTGAACCGGCGCCACGAGTCCGCCTCGATCTCGGCGGCCGTCCGGGTGGAGTGCTCGAGCGGGGGAGTGCGGAAGCCGACGAGCTCGCAGATCGAGTACGCGCCGACTGCGGCGGCCAGCACCACCAGCAACGGCCAGCCGGTAGGGAACTCGCCGATCCCGTCGGTCACGAGGACGAACCACAGGACCAGCGTCATCAAGGGGATCGCCCCGGCCATCGTCGCGCAGACCATGGTCAGGCTCTGGCGGGCGGCGGGCGTGGCAGCAGAAGGTGTCGACACGCGGACGAGACTAGGCCATCGGGATGGCATCGGGATGGCATCGGAATCTCTACGCAATGCACTCATTTCATCACGGAGAGTATTTGCAGAAGTTTTTCCGGACTTTTTTGCCAGAAGCTGTAACGCCTACCGGGCGGCGCCCGATAGGACGAGTGAGCCTGGTGGCTGCCCGGACCCCCGAGCGGACAGCCACCAGGCCTACCCATTTCTTCAGGCTTCGGGAGCGGTAATCTGAGGCCCATGTCCTCGCCAGAATCCACGCCCTCGCAGGCGCTGCCCTTCGGCCGTCTGACGACCGCGATGATCACGCCGTTCCGGCCCGACGGTTCCCTCGACCTGGACGCCGCCCAGAAGGTCGCGACCTACCTGGTCGACGGCGGCAACGACGCCCTGGTGCTGAACGGGACCACCGGCGAGGCGCCGACCACGTCGGATGCGGAGAAGGTCCGGATCATCCAGGCGGTCCGCGAGGCCGTCGGCGACCGGGCCAAGCTCGTCGCCGGCGTCGGGACCAACGACACCGCCCACACGATCGAGTGCGCCAAGCAGGCCGAGGCCGCCGGCGCGGACGGACTGCTCGTCGTCACGCCGTACTACAACAAGCCTCCGCAGGACGGGCTGCGCGTGCACTTCACCGCGGTCGCCGACGCCACCGGCCTGCCGAACATGCTGTACGACATCCCCGGCCGGTCCGGCGTCGAGATCAGGAGCGAGACCCTGATCGCACTCGCCGAGCACCCGCGGATCGTCGCGGTGAAGGACGCCAAGGGCGACATCGCCGGGACCACCAAGGTGCTGGCCAACACCGATCTGTTCTACTACTGCGGTGCCGACGAGCTGAATCTCGCCACGATGGCGGTCGGTGCGGTCGGCATCGCGAGCGTGGTAGCCCACGTCGCGAGCCGGGAGTACCGGCAGCTGATCGACGCCGTGGTGGCCGGCGACCTCGCCACCGCACAGACGATCGAGCGACGGCTGGTGCCCGCCGTCGAGGCGATCATGACCAGGACCCAGGGCGCCATCATGGTGAAGGCCGCCCTCAAGCTGGCCGGTGTCATCGAGCACGCGACGCTCCGGTCGCCGTTGGTTGAGGCGACCGCCGGGCAAGTGGACCAGCTCACCACCGACCTCAAGACGGCAGGACTGATTGCATGAGCCATCCCCATCCAGATCTCTCCGCGCCCGGACCTCTCGCTCCGGGCGCTTTGCGGGTCATCCCGCTCGGCGGCCTCGGCGAGGTCGGCCGGAACATGACGGTGTTCGAGTACGACGGCAAGCTGCTGATCGTGGACTGCGGCGTACTCTTCCCGGACGAGAACCAGCCCGGCGTGGACCTGATCCTGCCGGACTTCGAGCCGATCCGGGACCGCCTCGACGACGTCGTCGCGGTGGTCCTGACGCACGGCCACGAGGACCACATCGGCGGGTTGCCCTACCTGCTGCGTGAGCGGGGCGACATCCCGGTGGTGGGATCGCAGCTCACGCTCGCGCTGCTCGAGGGCAAGCTGAAGGAGCACCGGCACCGCAACGTGCCGCAGCAGACCGTGGTCGAGGGCGAGAAGCTGCAGATCGGGCCGTTCGTCTGCGAGTTCGTCGCGGTCAACCACTCGATCCCGGACGCGCTCGCGGTGGCGATCAAGACGCCGGCCGGCACGGTGCTGCACACCGGTGACTTCAAGATGGACCAGCTGCCGCTGGACAACCGGATCACCGACCTGCGCGCGTTCGCCCGGCTCGGCGAGGAGGGCGTCGACCTGTTCATGGTCGACTCCACGAACTCCGAGGTGCCCGGCTTCACCACCCACGAGCGCGACATCGCGCCGGTGCTGGACCGGGTCTTCACCAAGGCGAAGAACCAGCGCATCATCGTCGCCTGCTTCGCCTCCCACGTGCACCGCGTCCAGCAGGTCATGGACGCCGCGGTGAAGCACCGCCGCAAGGTGGCGTACGTCGGCCGCTCGATGGTCCGCAACATGGGCGTCGCCCGCGACCTCGGCTTCCTGACCGTGCCCGGCGACACGCTGATCGACATGCGGGACCTGGACAACTACCCGCCGGAGCAGGTGGTGCTGGTGTCGACCGGTTCGCAGGGCGAGCCGATGTCGGCGCTGTCCCGGATCGCCGCCAACGACCACAACGTCGTGCACCTGCAGCCGGGCGACACCGTCGTGCTGGCGTCGTCGCTGATCCCGGGCAACGAGAACTCGGTCTACCGGGTGATCAACGGCCTGATCCGGCACGGTGCGAACGTGATCCACAAGGGCAACGCGCTGGTGCACGTGTCCGGCCACGCGAGCGCGGGCGAGCTGCTGTACTGCTACAACATCGTCAAGCCACGCAACGTGATGCCGGTGCACGGCGAGGTCCGGCACCTGCACGCGAACGCGGACCTGGCGGTGCAGACCGGCGTACCGCGGGAGAACGTGGTCGTCGTCGAGGACGGCGTCGTGGTCGACCTGATCGACCGCAAGGCCGTGGTGGCCGGCAAGGTGGACTGCGGGTACGTGTTCGTGGACGGCTCGACCGTCGGCGACATCACCGAGACCTCGCTGAAGGACCGCCGGATCCTCGGTGACGAGGGCTTCATCTCGGTGATCGCGGTGATGGACTCGGTGACCGGCAAGCTGACCGCCGGGCCGGAGATCCAGGCCCGCGGGTTCGCCGAGGACGACACCGTGTTCGACGACCTGAAGCCGAAGATCGAGGCGGAGATCGAGAAGGCGATCGGCAGCGGCGTCGACGACATGTACCAGTTGCAGCAGGTGATCCGCCGAGTGGTCGGCAAATGGGTCAGCGACACCCACCGCCGGCGCCCGATGATCATTCCGGTCGTGGTGGAGAGCTAGTCACCCGGTGTAATCTCTGCGCGAGCACAGGAAGGGTGGGCCGGCGATGAGTGTCAGCGGGGTGAACGGGACGGGCCAGCGCCGGCCCACGATGAAGGAGGTCGCCGCCCGGGCCGGGGTCGCACTGAAGACCGTGTCCCGGGTGGTGAACGAGGAGCCGAACGTCAGCCCGGAGCTGACCGCCAAGGTGCAGGCGGCGATCAAGGAGCTCAACTACACCCCGAACGAGTCGGCCCGGATGCTGCGCCGCGGCAAGACCGGGACGATCGCCGTGGTGATCCGCGACATCGGCGACCCGTTCTTCGCCTCGCTCGGCCGCGCGGTCGAGCTGTGGGCGCGCTCGTCCGGCTCGGTCGTGATGATCGGCCTGACCGACGAGGACCCGGAGCGGGAGCGCGACGTCTGCCTGGAGTTCGTCGCCCGGCGCCCGGACGCGCTGATCATGGCGCCGATCGGGGAGACCCAGGAGTATCTCGCGCCGCATGTCGACGCCGGGATGGCGGTCGTCACGATCGACCGTCCCGCGCACGGCATCGAGGCCGACGCCGTGCTCGCGGACAACGCCGGCGGTATCGACCAGGCGATCGACCACCTGGTCCGGCAGGGCCACCGGCGGATCGCGTACCTGGGCGACGACGAGCGGATCTTCACCGCCCGCGAGCGGGTGGTGGCCTACCGGGCGGCGATGGCCCGGCACGGGATCGGCGTCGACGAGGACCTCGTGCACCTGTCCGAGCCGACCACCGAGGGCATCGGCATCACGCTGTCGGCCGTCCTGGACCGCGCCGAGCCGGCCACGGCGCTGCTGTCGGCCAACAACATGACCACCGCCGAGGTGCTGCGGGGTCTGGCCGGCCGGCGGGACAAGGTGGCGCTGGTGTCGTTCGACGACCTTCAGCTCGGCGACCTGCTCAGCCCCGGCCTGACCGCCGTCGCGCAGTCGGCCGACGTGATGGCCCGGACGGCCATCCAGCTGATGACCGAACGCCTCCCCGAGCCGCACCGCCCCGGCCGCACGGTCCGCGTCCCGGTGAAGCTGACGATCCGCGGCTCCGGCGAGATCCCACCCGCCAGCTGAGGTTCATCCGCCCTTCACCGGGGCGGCGCAAGCTGACGCCATGACATTGAGTCGCCGCCAGCTCCTGGCCGCATCTTCCGTCGCCGGTGCGTCGTTGGCCCTGCCGGGCGTCGCATCCGCGGCACCGAATCTCGTCCGTCGTGACCGGGCCGCGTTGCCGTCCGGCGTCGCGAGTGCGGATGTCACGCCGAACTCGGCCGTCGTGTGGTCGCGTGCCGACCGGCCCGGGCGGCTGGTCGTGCAGCTGACCAGCCACGGCCGCTTCGACAAGGCGATCTGCCTGCGCGGCCCGAAGACCGACGCCGCCGACGACTTCACCGCCCGGCTGCCGCTGCGTGGCCTGCGCCCCGGCCAGCGCTACGACTACCGGATCGGCTTCGAGGACGAGAACGGCCGGATCGGCCAGACGCTCGACGGTTCGTTCGGTACGCCGGGCCGCAACAACCCGGTGTCGTTCGTGTTCACCGGCGACACCGCCGGGCAGGGGTACGGCATCAACCCGGACCTCGGCGGGATGGTCGCGTACCGGGCGATGCACGACACCCGGCCGGACTTCTTCCTGCACTCCGGCGACAACATCTACGCCGACGGCCCGATCCAGGCCGAGCTGAAGGTTGCCGACGGCACCGTGTGGCGGAACGTGGTGACCGAGGAGGTCGCGAAGGTCGCCGAGACGCTGGCCGAGTACCGCGGCCGGTACAAGTACAACCTGCTGGACACCAACGTGCGGTCGTTGTACGCCGACGTGCCGCTGATCGCGCAGTGGGACGACCACGAGACGCTGAACAACTGGTACCCGGGGGAGATCCTCACCGACGCCCGCTACACCGAGCGGCGTGTCGACGTGCTCGCGGCGCGCGCGAAGAAGGCGTTCCTCGAGTACCTGCCGATGGAGCACGTCGCGGGCCGGGACCGGATCTACCGCAAGGTGAGCTACGGCCCGCTGCTCGACGTGTTCTGCCTGGACATGCGTACCTATCGCGGCGCGAACCCGGTGCCGTCGACGGCCGGCCCGGTGGCGATGCTCGGCGCCGAGCAGGCCGCCTGGCTGGTCCGTGAGGTCGCGGCGTCGCGGGCGACCTGGAAGGTGATCGCCAGCGACATGCCGCTCGGTGTGCTGGTGCCGGACGGCGACCTGATCGAGGCGGTCGCGAACGGCCTGCCAGGGGCGCCTGGCGGCCGCGAGCACGAGATCGCCTGGGTGCTGAGCCAGTTCAAGAAGCGCAAGGTCCGCAACGCGATCTGGCTGACCGCCGACGTGCACTACTGCGCGGCACACCACTACGACCCGTCGCGGGCGGCATTCACCGACTTCGACCCGTTCTGGGAGATCGTGGCCGGCCCGATCAACGCCGGCACCTTCGGGCCGAACGCACTGGACAGCACGTTCGGGCCGGAGGTGGTGTTCTCGAAGGCGGCCGACTTCGCGAACCAGTCGCCGGCGGGCGGCAACCAGTTCTTCGGTCACACGTCCATCGACCCGCGGACCGGCGTGTTCACGGTCTCGCTGCGCAACCTGTTCGGCACGGTGCTCTGGACCAAGGACATCACCCCGGCCCGGCACTGAGATTCTTCAGTGGGCCAGTCGTACCCACCGGCTCCGGCGCCTGCGCGGGATGCCGCCCACCGGGGCCGGCGGGTACGACGTCATACGCCGTGCAGGACTTCCGCGCCCGGGCCGTTGAGTTGCGGCAGCACGACGCGGCGTCCGGTGAGCAGCAGGAGCAACGACAGCACCGGACCGCGGAGCTCCGGGCCGTCGCCGACGCTCCAGTCGATGTCGTCGGCAACCAGGCGCAGGCCGTCGTACGGCAACGGCTTGAAGACCCTCGACATCCAGGTGTCGCGGCACTCCCACACCCGCGTGGCCGCGGTCGCGGCGGCTTCGGGCGGGACCGGGAGCGATCGGCCGATCGGGATCGCGATGTCCTGACCGTGGACGACGATGTCGATCAGCGTCTCCCGTGCGGTGACGCCGACGTTGTGCCGGCGGGAGCCGACCATGCCGCGGATCTCGTCGATGAGCTGTCCGGTCGGCAGCGCCGCCTGGTCGCGGCCGCTGGTCCGGATGATCCAGTTCATGCTGTGGATGCCGGGGTGCTTCAGTGCGAGACGGAGCGCTTTGCCGAGCCTGAGTTGCTGCAGGGTCAGGTGGCCTGCGACATCGCGAACAGTCCAGCCGTCGCAGAGCGAGCGGTGCGCCCAGTCGGCCGGCGTGAGGGTGGTCAGCAGGTCGACAGTGCGCAGGCGCTGAGCATCGATCGCGGCCCAGAGTTCGTCGTCGTTCATGACCGCGCCGCTCCGTTCGTGGGTCGGTAGCGCACGTCCGGCGGTGTGGTGCGGGTGCGCTTGAGTTCGAAGAAGTCGCGGCAGCCCGTGAGCAGGCGGATGCCGTCGAAGAGTCGTACGGCGTCGTCGCCGCGGGGGACCGCGTTGAGGACCGGTCCGAAGAACGCGGCCCCGTCGAGGTGCAGGACCGGTGTGCCGCCGTCGATACCGACCGGTCTGGTGCCCTCGTCGTGACTGCGTCGGAGCGCCGCGTCGTACGCCTCGGAATCCGCGGCGTCGGCGAGCGCGGCCGGCAGCCCGGCGGCGACCAGCGCTTCGGCCGAGGCAGTGCGGTACTCGGCGGGAGACGGGTAGCGCCAGTGGTCGAAGATCCGCGCGCCGAATTCGCGGTGCCAGGCCTGGAACGCTTCCGGCCCGTGGTGCGCGACCACGGCGGTCGCCACTCTGGACGGACCGGTCATCTCGTCGAGTTTCGCCCGGTAGGTCTCGTCGACGGCGCGGTGCTCGTTGAGCATCAGCAGGCTCATCACGTGGTACCGCAGGCCGACGGTACGGCGCTGGGCGACCTCGCGGAGCCAGCACGACACCACCCACGTGTACGGGCAGACGGGATCGACGTACAGGTCGACCCTTGGCGTGGTACCAGGAGTTGTCTCTGTGCGAGCCGCCTCGGTGCGCTCCAGGAAGCCGGTGGCGGGGGTGATGCCGGTGCGGTCGGCGTAGTAACCCGTGGTGACCTGGTCCCACAGATCGAGGTCGGCGCCGGTCTGATCGTTGTGCATGCTCCGAGCGTCCGCCGACAGTCTCATGGCCACATCGTCCGAATTGCTCAGTCGCTACTCAGGCCGGTGCTGACCCAGGCCGCCACCTGGGCGCGGTTCGCGAAGCCGAGCTTGTCGAGGATGTGCTGGACGTGGTTCTGCGCGGTGCGTTCGGAGATGACCAGCCGGGCGGCGATCTCGCGGTTGCTGAGGCCGTCCGCGACGAGTCGCGCCACCTCGCGCTCGCGTGGGCTCAACGGGTCAGCCGGGGTGGCCAGGCGGCGGAGTCGCTCGACCCAGGGCGTCATGCCGAGTGCCTGCGCCAGGTCCAGCGCCTCCCGAGCCTGGGATCTGTCGTGGCGGGTCTCGGCCAGCAGGCAGGCCGACTCGACCGCGAAGCCCGGTGCCCCGATGCTGCGGCAGCGGGCCTCGGCCGTCCGAAGATCCGCGACCGCCACGTCGGGTTCGCCGAGGGCCGCGGCGCAGACGCCGAGCACCAGCTCGACCGGTCCGAGGAAGTTGGTCGCGCCCGCGCCGCCCACGACGTACCAGCCGCGGCGGCGCTCCAGCCGGTCGCGGAAGCGCCGTACGTCGTCGGCCGCGCCGACCGCGGCCGCGACCCGCGCGCCGATGGTGTTCAGCAGCAGCTCGCCCGCGCGCCAGTCCGGCCACGACTCGGGCCGGCCGCAGCGGTGGTACAGGGCGGTTGCTTCGTCCAGCCGGCCGGCGTCGACCAGGACGAACGCACGGTTCAGGCGGGCGGCGAGGTCCCAGCGGGCGTCGGTTCCGAACTGCCAGACAGCGCTGCCCAGCAGCGCGGGGGAGTGGCCTCGATGGTGGCCGAGCACCAGCCGGAACGCAACCTCGGCGCCGTGCGCCGCCGGATGGCCGATGTTCTTGAACACGGTGAGGGCTTCGTCGAGGAGGGCCTCGGCGTCGTCGAACTCGGCGCGCGCAGCGGCCAGCGAGGCGCGGGTCGTCAGGACGTGCCATCGACCCTGCGGGCCGCCGGCTCGTCCGGCACAGCTGGCGATCCGCCCGGTCTCGGCGGCGATCGCGGCCAGGTCGCCGGCGTACCAGAGCGTGTCGACGCGCCAGAGCCGGCCGCGCAGCTCGACCTCGGCGCGACCGGTCGACGTCCCGAGCTCGATCATCCGGTCCGCGGCAGCGGTCAGCTCGGGTACGTCGTCGGGTCCGCTCGTCGCGAGCTGCCGTGCGGTCAGCGCCTCGACGAGCAGGTGCGGATCGCCGAGCGCCTCGGCCTGGACGAGTGCGTCCTTGCTGGCGAGCAGCGCCTCACTCGCCCGCGCGAGGTAGACGGCCGCCTGCGTCTGCCGGGCCAGCAACCGGACTCTCGTGCCGGGCGAACCGCCCGCTGCGAGCGCCTCGGTGCACCACTGGTCGATGTCGCCGTCCCAGTCCGACTGACCGATCGGCTCGAGCGTGACGGCTGCCTCGGCGAGCAGATCGGCGGCCTTCGCGCTCCTCGCGACCGCGACGGCGCTCCGGGTGGCAGCGTGGGCGGTCGCGAGATCACCGGCGCGGACGGATGCGGTCGCGAGGCGGAGCTGCAGCGCCGCCCTGTCGAGCGGATCGGACGTGACCGCGACAGCTCCGGCCCAGTGCCGGGCGATCTCGGCAGCGTCACCGTCCGCCTCCAGCGCTTCCGCCGTATGGCGGTGCAGGTCCGCACGACGGCTCAGGACCAGCCGCGCCTCGGTGTCCCGGCGTACCGACTCGTCGGCGAACCAGGACTCGCCGGTGTCCGGCGCCACGACGAGCGCACCGCTGCGGATCAGTACGTCGATCGCGGCCGCGAACTCGTCGCTCGGCAGAGCGGCGACCCGCTGCAGGACGTCCAGGCGGACCCGCGGGCCGGCCACCGCGGCGGCGACCCGCACCTGGTCCGCGTGCGCGTCGACCGGTCGCGTGGTGGTCACGCTCGCAGTGTGACGGCAGGGTGGGCGAGTCCGCCAGTAGGTTGGACCCATGACCGTCTATCCCGAGAGCCGCCGCGACGGTGTGGTCGAGACGTTGCACGGGCACCAGATCGCCGACCCTTACCGCTGGCTCGAAGACCCTGACTCGGCCGACACCCAGGACTGGGTCAACCGGCAGAACGCATTCACCCAGGCCGAGCTGGCCGACTACCCCGAGCGTGCCTGGTTCCAGACCACGATGGCCGCCATCCTCGCGCGTCCGCGCGCCGGTGTGCCGGCGAAGAAGGCGGGCTGGTACTTCGTGGGCCGCAACGACGGCACCCAGGCCCAGGACGTCATCTTCGTCGCCGACTCGCTCGACGAGCTGCTGTCCGCCGGCCGGGTGCTGATCGACCCGAACACGCTGTCCGAGGACGGCACGGACTCGCTCGGCTCGTTCACGGTGAGCCCTGACGGCAAGTACTTCGCGTACGGCGTCAACGAGAGCGGCAGCGACTGGACGACGTTCCGGCTGCTCGACATCGCCACCGGTACGCCGGTCGACGACTTGGTGTCGGAGGCCAAGTTCTGCGAGGCGACGTGGCTCCCGGACAGCTCGGCGTACCTGTATCTGCACTACCCGGCGAGCGGACGCAGCGAGGGCACCGAGACGACGTCCCTGTCCGGCGGCCGGCTCATGCTGCACCGCGTCGGCACTCCGCAGTCCGACGACGAACTGGTGCTGAGCTTTCCGGACAACGACCGGTACTTCATCACCCCGGAGCTGTCCGACGACGACCGGTATCTCGTCGTCCACATCACCGAGGGGACCGACCCCGCCACCCGGCTCTGGGTCTACCCGATCACCTCGGACGGCCTGGGCGAGCCGGTGAAGGTGGTCGACGAGTTCGCGGACGAGATCGCCTTCGTGCGGATGTCCGGCGACCTGCTGGTCCTGCGGACCGACCGGGACGCGTCCCGCGGCCGGGTTGTGCTGTCGACACTCGACGGTTCGTTCACCGACTTGATCCCGGAGGGCGAGTCAACGCTGCAGGCAGTCCGCGGTACTGCGAACGGCCTGGCCACGTTGACGCTTGTCGACGCGCAGCCGGTGCTGACGCTCTATGCGTTGGACGGCTCCGGCGAGCGCGTGGTCGACGTACCTGGTGGCGGTGTGGTCGGGCTCAACGCGGGGCCGGAGTACGACGAGCTGTTCATCGGCCTGTCGACAACGACCGACCCCACGCTGTCGTACGTCGTCTCGACCGGGTCAGGCGACGTACGCGTGCTGCCGGAGCTGGTCCGTGGCTCGGGCGGTTTCACGCCGCCGCAGGTCACGGTGACGCGCCGGACCGGACCGGTGCCCTACTTCTTGATCAGCCGGTCGGACTTGGACTTCTCCGAGCCGCGCCCGACGCTCATGTGGGGGTACGGCGGGTTCCGCATCCCGATCCAGGCCGACTACCGGCCCGGCTGGCCGGCGTGGCTCGCTGCCGGTGGTGTGCTGGTCATCGCGAACCTGCGGGGCGGTGGCGAGTACGGAACCGAGTGGCACGACGCGGGGCGGCTCAAGAACAAGCAGAACGTCTTCGACGACTTCATCGCCGTTGCCGAGGACCTGCGGGACACCGGCGTGACTACCCCGGCGCAGCTGGCCATTCACGGCCGCAGCAACGGCGGACTGCTCGTCGGTGCGGTCATGACGCAGCGACCGGACCTCTTCGCGGTCGCATTGCCGGGTGTGGGTGTCCTGGACATGCTGCGGTTCCACAAGTTCACCGTCGGTGCGGCCTGGGCGTCCGACTACGGTTCGCCGGACGATCCCGAGCAGTTCGAGGACCTGCTGGCGTACTCGCCACTGCATCGCGTCAGCGACGGGACGTCGTACCCGGCCACTCTGGTCGTCACGGGTGACCACGACGACCGGGTCGTTCCGTTGCACAGCCACAAGTTCATCGCGGCGCTGCAGCATGCCCAGTCCGGTCCGCGGCCCGTCTTGACCCGGGTCGAGGTCAACACCGGCCATGGCTTCGGAAAGCCCGCCGCGATGGTCGCGGCGGAGTGGGCGGACCTACTGGCGTTCGCTGCTCACCATGTAGGCCTCGTTCCTCCCGAGCAGTAGGAGGGCCGCTGGATCACCGGATGCGCGGCTCTACCAGATGCGCGGCGCGCGGAGGTCGCGGGGATCGTCGGACGGCTGACAGCCGTGGGCGCTCTCCGCGTACTCCGTCCGCGGGCCGGTCGTGGCCAGCGTGCGGACCGCGTTGACGAGTCGGTCCACGTGCTCGCGGGTCGTTCCCAGGCCGAGGCTGGCGCGGACCGCCGTACCGTGCTCGTTCCCGGTCGTGAGCAGGTGGCCGACCAGGAGGTGCGCGCAGAACTTGCCGTCGCGGACGCCGATGCCGTACTCCGCGCTCAGCGCGGCGGACACCAGCGTCGAGGTCAGACCCTTGACGGTGAAACAGACGGTCCCGACCCGGTCGGCGTCCTCACCGAAGATCGAATACATCGTGACGCCGTCGATCTGGGCAAGTCCGGTCCGCAGGCGGGCCAGCAGGCTGCGCTCGTGCTGCTCGATCGCGTCGCGGTGCTTGGTGATCGCCGCACAGGCGCTGGCCAGGGCGATCGCGCCGATGACGTTGGGGGAGCCGCCCTCGTGGCGGGCCGGACCGGTCGTCCACACCACGGTGTCGCTCGTGACGGCATGGGTCGCGCCGCCGCCGTACAGGTACGGGTCGGCGGCGTCGAGCCAGTCGGAGCGGCCGATCAGCGCGCCGGCACCGTACGGCGCGTAGAGCTTGTGACCGGACAGGGCGACCCAGTCGACGTCCAGCGCGGCGATGTCGACCGCGCGGTGCGGAGCGAGCTGCGCCGCGTCGAGACAGACCCGCGCGCCGTGCGCCTTGGCCACCTTGGCGATCTCGGCGATCGGGAAGATCTCGCCGGTCACGTTGGACGCGCCGGTGATCACGACGAGACGGGGACCCTCGGGTGCCTGCCGGAGCGCGTCGGCGACCCGGGTGACGGCCTCGGCCTGGCTGGACGGCGCTTCGAGACGAACGGTCCGCTCGGCCGGCCAGGGCAGGAGCGCGGCGTGGTGCTCGGACTCGAAGACGATGACGGTCGCATCCGCCGGCACCGCGTGGGCGAGCAGGTTGAGCGCGTCGGTCGTCTGCCGGGTGAAGATCACCTGGTCGTCGTCGCGGGCGCCGACGAAGGCGTGCACCTCGGCGCGGGCCCGCTCGTACCACTGGGTGGTGATCCGCGAGGCGTAGCCGTTGCCGCGGTGCACCGACGCGTACGACGGCAGCGCGGCCTCGACGCTGGCCCGGACGGACTCCAGACAGGGGGCGCTCGCGCCGTGGTCGAAGTTCGCGTAGTCGGTGACCCGGCCGTCCGCGAGCGGGACCAGCAGGTCCGAGCCGACGGTGGTGGGGATGGTTCCGGTGACCTGCCGGGTGACCGCCGGCCGCGGGGTCGTCGTACTGGCCGGCTCGAGAATGGACAGGATCGACATGCTGCTGCTCCCAGGGAAGTCCGCACTTGCCGAGCGGGGTATCCGCACGGCCTGGTCTTCACCCGGGGCACCCCACCGCGGAGGAGGGTTGCCGGCCAGCTAGCCGGGGCTTGTCGCTGGCACTCATGACCTGCCGAGAACGGTAACGAACGGGATACGGCTGCCGCCAGTGGCTATCTCATGTGATGAGATGAGTGAACACATCGTGGGACGAGGTAAGGAAGTCGATGACCTGGAGAGCGCCCGCGGTCGAGCGGCCGGACGGCTCGCTGACCGCGCCGGAACGCGAACTGCTGCAGGGGTATCTGCAGTTCTATCGCAGCACGTTGCTGTTCAAGTGCGCGGGGCTGACCGCCGAGCAGCTGGCCGAACGGCCGTCGCCGCCCTCCAACCTGTCACTGCTCGGCCTGATCCGGCACCTGACCAAGGTCGAGCGGATCTGGTTCCGCATCCATTTCGCCGAGGTTCCCGCCGAGCCGGTCTTCCCGTTGGAGCTCGGCAAGGACGCCGACTTCGAGCTGATCGACGCGGCCGACGCGCAGGCGGCGTACGACGGCTTGATCGCCGAGTGGAAGCTGTCCGACGACGCGGCGGCCGGCCACTCGCTGGACGAGCGGTTCACGTTCAAGGGCGTCGAGTCGACGCTGCGGATGATCTACATCCACCTGATCGGTGAGTACGGCCGGCACTGCGGCCACGCCGACCTCTTACGAGAGCAACTCGACGGGACCACGGGCGCGTAACACGACCTGATGTGCTTTTAGGCTGCGGCCCGTGCCGTTCACTCTCGCCCACCCAGCGGCTGTCCTCCCAATGATCAGGCGGCCCTTCGTTGTGTCGGCTCTCGTGGCCGGTGCGGTCGCTCCCGACCTGCTGTACGTCGGGCCGATCTACAGGCTCGCGACGCAGATCAACGGGAACTTCACGCTGACCCTCACGCACAAGTTCACCTCAGCCCTGTGGTTGGACCCGCTGCTGGCGCTCCTGCTTCTGGTCGTCTTCAGCTTGGTTCTGCGGCGGCCCTTGACAGCCCTGGCTCCATCCCAGCTGGCTGCGCGCCTGGGTGCACCGGGCCGCCCGCGTCTGACCGATGCTCGCGTCCTGCTCTGGACGGTCGTTTCCGCTGTCGCGGGTGCGTTGACCCACGTGGTCTGGGACTCCTTCACGCACTACGACGGCTACTTCGTCCGCCAGTTCCCGGATGTCTTCCGTGCACAGGTGACGGGCGCGTGGGACGTCAACCGCATCCTCCAGTACGTCAGCACCGTCGGCGGCTGTCTCCTCCTCGTGGTCTGGCTCTACCGCTGGTATCGCCGTACGTCACCGTCGGCAGCCACGCCAGGTGTGCCTGCTTGGGTCCGGCATGTCGTCCTGGGCGCGCTGGTGGTGTTCGGCATCGTCGGTGCGGTCACGGAGCTGGGCCGGGCCGGTGGTGAACTCGCTGGTGAGACTGCCGCGCGGCTGGTGCTGTCCGGGCTCGTGTCCGGCGGCTTGATCGTCGTGGTGGCGTACGTCGTGGCGTGGCACCTGGAGCGGTTGCGCCGGGGGACGCGCGTTTCGTGACGCTGTGTCGTGACGCTACGGATGGGGCAGCGTGATCGGCGTGTGACACGTGGGACTCAAGGGGTGATCGGGGTAGCCTGATCAATATGGCGACCCGCACGTCTTCCCCGGCGCGGGCGCAGAAGTCGGCAGCCAAACGGCCGAGCACGGCCCGTTCGGCAGCCGGTGGACGCCCCCGTCCGACAGGCGCCCAGAAGCGTGGGCAGAGCACGAAGCGCGGTGGAACCTCCGCCGCGCGGACCAGCACGCCCAAAAACAGCGGACCGGGCCCGTTCGCGGCCGCCATGCTCGCGCTCGGCCGCGGGGTGGTGAAGATCTGGATCGGTATCGCGCACCTGCTCGGCGGCATGGTGCGGGGCATCGGTCACAGTGCCCGCGACCTCGAGCCGGAGCATCGCCGGGACGGCGCCGGCCTGTTCCTGATCGGCCTGGCGGTCGTCGTGGCCGCCGCGATCTGGTGGGACCTCCCGGGCGCGGTCGGCAACGGCGTACGGACCGTAGTCGGCGGCAGCATCGGCATGCTCGGCTGGGCGCTGCCGCTGATGCTGGTCGTCATCGCGATCCGCACCCTGCGTCACCCGGACCGCAACGGCCCGGCCGGCCGTCAGGTCATCGGGTGGACCGCGGTCTGCCTCGGCGTCCTCGGCCTGATCCACATCGCCAACGGACTGCCCCGGCCGAGCAACCCGGCCGACGGCCCGCTGCGCGACGCCGGCGGCGCGATCGGGTACTTCATCTCGTCGTTCCTCTCGGACCTCCTGACGCAGTATGTCGCCGCCCCGCTGCTGGTGCTGCTGTCGATCTTCGGCGCGCTGGTGATCACCGGCACGCCGGTGTACGCGATCCCGCTGCGGTTCCGCGCGGCGTTCGACGTCCTGATGGGGCGCACCGAGCTGCCCGAGGACGCCCCGTCCGTGGCCGCCGCGCCGACCGACGACACGGTCCGGCTGACCCGCAAGCAGCGCCGCGCCAAGGCCGAGCTGGACGAGGACGGCGAGCCGACGGTCAAGCCGTACGACTCCCCGGTGCTCGCGGAAGCCCCGAAGCGCGGCCGCAAGAAGGCGAAGCCGCCGGAGGACGACGCGTACGACGTCGACAGCGCCGAGAGTGCTGCCGCTGCTGTCGAGCCCGCCTTCGAGGCGCCCGAGCCCGTGAGCAAGCCGCCCGCGCCGGCCCCGGAGCCGCCGCCGCACACGCCGCTGCCGCAGCGGGTCGAGCAGCTCAGCCTCTCCGGCGACATCACGTACACGCTGCCGGACGGGCAGATACTCAAGCCCGGCTCGGTGCACAAGGCACGCACCAAGGCCTCCGACCAGGTCGTCGACCGGCTGACCGAGGTGTTCGAGCAGTTCGGCATCGACGCCCAGGTCACCGGCTACACCCGTGGCCCGACAGTCACCCGGTACGAGGTCGAGCTCGGCTCCGCGGTCAAGGTCGAGAAGGTCACCGCGCTCTCCAAGAACATCGCGTACGCCGTCGCGTCGGCCGACGTCCGGATCCTGTCGCCGATCCCGGGCAAGTCCGCGATCGGTATCGAGATCCCGAACACCGACAAGGAGACCGTCAGCCTCGGCGACGTGATCCGCTCGGCGACCGCTCGCAACGACCACCACCCGATGGTGGCCGGTCTGGGCAAGGACGTCGAGGGCGGCTTCGTGGTCGCGAACATGGCGAAGATGCCGCACCTGCTGGTCGCGGGCGCCACCGGCTCGGGCAAGTCGTCGTTCGTGAACTCGCTGATCACCTCGATCCTGATGCGGGCCACGCCCGACGAGGTGCGGATGATCCTGGTCGACCCGAAGCGGGTCGAGCTGAACAACTACGAGGGCATCCCGCACCTGATCACGCCGATCATCACCAACGCCAAGAAGGCCGCCGAGGCGCTGCAGTGGGTCGTCCGCGAGATGGACATGCGCTACGACGACCTCGCGGCGTTCGGGTTCCGGCACGTCGACGACTTCAACAAGGCGGTCCGCGGCGGGAAGGTGAAGCCGCCGCCGGGATCCGAGCGCGTGCTGACGCCGTACCCGTACCTGCTGGTGATCGTCGACGAGCTCGCCGACCTGATGATGGTCGCGCCGCGCGACGTCGAGGACTCGATCGTCCGCATCACCCAGCTGGCCCGCGCCGCCGGTATCCACCTGGTGCTCGCGACGCAGCGGCCGTCGGTGGACGTCGTCACCGGTCTGATCAAGGCCAACGTGCCGTCCCGGCTGGCGTTCGCGACGTCGTCGCTGGCCGACAGCCGGGTCATCCTCGACCAGCCGGGTGCGGAGAAGCTGGTCGGTCAGGGTGACGGCCTGTTCCTGCCGATGGGCGCGAGCAAGCCGATGCGGATCCAGGGCTCCTGGGTCGACGAGGCCGAGATCCGCTCGGTGGTCGAGCACTGCAAGGAGCAGTTGCAGCCGACCTACCGGGAGGACGTCACCGCGGCGCCCGGCCCGAGCAAGGACCTCGACGACGAGATCGGCGACGACCTCGACCTCGTGGTGCAGGCCGCCGAGCTGATTGTTTCCACCCAGTTCGGCTCGACGTCGATGCTGCAGCGTAAGCTCCGCGTCGGTTTCGCCAAGGCCGGCCGGCTGATGGACATCCTGGAGAGCCGCGGCGTCGTCGGTCCCAGTGAGGGTTCCAAGGCCAGGGACGTCCTGGTCAAGCCCGACGACCTAGAGGACTTCATCACCACCCTCCGAGGAGAGTGAGACGTGACCGCCGCGAGTGCACTGCCCAGGCAGGAACGATTCGACGTCGATCCCGAGCCCACGCCGTTCACCGTCCGGGCCTCCCAGAAGGTGCACGGCGGACTCGCTGTCGGCGCGGCGCTGGTGGCGATCGGGTTCGCGGCGTCAGGGTCCACCAGCCCGACCGGCGTGCTGCGCTGGCTCGCTGCGGCCGCGTTCGCCGTACTGGCGGTGGTGTGCGCCCGCGCGCTGACGGTGGGGGAGATGCTCGTCGCCGACGACGTGGGCATCCGGCTGCGGATCGGCAGCGAGTGGATAGGTACCCGCTGGGAGGACATCGAAGAGGTGACGGTGCTGCAGCGGCGGCATCCGCTCGACGACGGGCGGATCGCCGTACACCTGCAGGATCCCGGGCCGGTGCTCGGTGCGATGCCGAGTTCGACCCGCAAGACAACTGATGCCAACCGGCGCCTGACCGGGTCCTCGCTCGCGATACCGTTCGGGTTGACGGCGCGGCCGTCCAACGGGGAAGTGGTGCAGGCCCTGCACATGCTGGCCGATGTGAGATGCCCGGTCAGGGAACAACTCTGACTCGTCCGTGACTCCGTCGGACGAAGGCCGTTGAGTTGGTGTCTGCGGCACGGCCGTAGCCGGACGAACGAGAAGGTGGTGGCGAAGTGAGCATCGGCAGCGATCTCACGGCGGCCCGCGAGCGGGCCGACATGACGATCGAGCAGCTCAGCGCTGCGACCCGGATCAGATCCGGGCTGCTGATCGCCATGGAGGCCGACGACTTCTCCCGCTGCGGCGGGAACTTCTACGCGCGTGGGCACATCCGGTCGATCGCGCGCGTGGTCAAGGCCGACCCGGCCCCGTTGCTCGCCGCCTTCGACGCCGAGCACGCCGTCGAGGAGGAGAAGTCCCGCCGCGAGGAGCGCGCCGCGGTCAAGGCCCCGACGCTGCGGCCGGCCCGGCCGCGCTGGGCGCTGGTGGTCGGCGCGATCCTGGTCATCCTGATGGGCTGGGGGATGGTGCGCCTGTTCACGCTGCCCAGCGACATCGAGGCCAACGCGTCGAAGACCGCGACCACCACCGCGACCGTCACGACACCGATCCCGAAGCCGACACCACAGCCGAGCGTCACGCCGACGCAGAAGCCGGCTTCGCCGAAGCCGCCGGCGCTGAAGACCTCGCTGACGCTGACCGCGAAGGGCAACGGCACGTACCTGACGGTCCGCGACAAGAAGAACCGCCGCCTCTTCCAGGGCCGGCTCGGCCCCGGTATCGCGCAGTCGGTCACCAGTTCCGGCGACATCCGGGTGACGGTGGGCAACCCCGCCAACCTCGTCGTCGTGCTGAACGGCAAGCAGATCCCGACCAAGCTCTACCGCTTCACCGCCCACCCGAACGGCACCCTCAGCAAGACCACCGGCAGCGGGTCCTAGCGCCACTGAGTTAGGCGGGGACGTGCACAGCGCGTCATACTCGTGGGGATGACTACGCCACCCACCACCGTCGCCCTGGTCACGCTGGGCTGTGCCCGCAACGATGTCGACTCCGAGGAACTGGCCGGCCGGCTCGAAGCCGGCGGGTTCCGCCTCGTCGACGACGCCGCCGAGGCGGACACGGTGGTGGTGAACACCTGCGGCTTCGTCGAGGCCGCGAAGAAGGACTCCGTCGACACGCTGCTCGCCGCCGCCGACTACAAGGAGTCGGGCCGCACGCAAGCCGTCGTCGCGGTCGGCTGCCTCGCCGAGCGGTACGGCGAACAGCTCGCCGAGGCCCTGCCCGAGACCGACGCGATCCTCAGCTTCGACGACTACGCCGACATCTCGGACCGCCTCCGCAGCATCCTCTCCGGCGCCAAACACCAGCCCCACGTCCCCCGCGACCGCCGCAAACTCCTACCCCTGGCCCCCGCCGACCGCCACACCACCCCCGGCATAGCCATCCCCGGCCACGGCGACACCCCCACCCCCACAGGCGTCGAGGGCTCCCCGACCGCACCTGGTGTGAACGGCGGACAGGCGGCTGTCGTCGGCTCCCACATCCCGGAGTCGCTCCGCCCGGCGGGCGCTTCGGCCGCTCCCGGCGAGCTCAAGGGACGCTTCGTCACCGGCGCCCCCGAAGAGCTGAAGATCGACGCCCCCGACCTCGCCACCGCCCCCGCCAGCGGTCCGCGCGTCATGCGCCGGCGCCTCGACGGCGGCCCGATGGCCCCGCTGAAACTCGCCTCCGGCTGCGACCGCCGCTGCGCGTTCTGCGCCATCCCGATGTTCCGCGGCGCCTTCATGTCCCGCCGCCCGGCCGAGGTACTCCGCGAAGCCGAGTGGCTGGCCGAGAACGGCGTCCGCGAACTCTTCCTGGTCTCCGAGAACTCCACCTCGTACGGCAAGGACCTCGGCGACCTCCGCCTCCTCGAGACCCTGGTCGGCGAGATCGCCCAGGTCGCGGGCATCACCCGCGTCCGCGTCTCGTACCTCCAGCCTGCCGAGATGCGCCCAACCCTCATCACCGCGATGACCGGCACCCCCGGCGTCGTGCCGTACTTCGACCTGTCCTTCCAGCACGCCTCCGGCCCGCTGCTGCGCCGGATGCGCCGCTTCGGCGACTCCGAGCGCTTCCTCGAGCTCATCGCCCAGGTCCGCGCCGCCGCCCCCACCGCGGGCATCCGCAGCAACGTGATCGTCGGCTTCCCCGGCGAGACCGAGGAGGACGTCGACATCCTGTGCGACTTCCTCTCCCGGGCAGGCCTGGACGCGATCGGCGTCTTCGGCTACTCCGACGAGGACGGCACCGAGGCCGAGACGTACGACGGCAAGCTCGACGAGGACACCATCGCCGACCGCCTCGACCGCGTCACCCGCCTGGCCGAGGACCTGACCTCGTCGCGCGCCGAATCCCGCATCGGCGAACTCGTCGAGGTCCTGGTCGAATCCTTCGAGTCGTCCGCCGACGATTCCGACGCGTACGAGTCGGACGAGGCTCTGTCCGGCGCCCTGTCCGGCGCCCTGTCCGGCGCTGTGTCCGACGAGGCTGTGTCCGACGAGGCTGTGTCCGACGAGGCCGTGTCCGGCGCTGTGCCCGGTCCTGGCCGGACGGCGGAGGGCCGCGCCGCGCACCAGGGGCCCGAGGTGGACGGAATCACCACGCTGACCGGCCTCCCGGACGGCGTACGGGTGGGCGATCTGGTGTCCGCGAAGGTGGTGGCGAGCGACGGTGTGGACCTGATCGCCGAGTTCGCGGCACTCGTGAGCACCCCAGACGGCCGTCCGGCAGCTAACCTGACCGCGTGAGCAACCCCCCGACGAACCCGGCACCGCGCGCCGCAGGCGGACATCTCCACGCGCCCAGCGCCTGGAACGTGCCGAACGCGCTCACGGTCCTCCGGCTGGTCCTGGTACCGCTGTTCGTCTGGCTCCTGCTCCGCGACGGGGGCCAAGCCACCGGCGACCGGCTGCTCGCCACCGCCGCGTTCGTCGTCGCGATCGTCACCGACCGCTTCGACGGCGACATCGCCCGCCGCTGGAACCTGGTCACCAATTTCGGCAAGATCGCCGACCCGATCGCCGACAAGGCCCTCACCGGCGCCGCCTTCATCGGCCTGTCCTACCTGGGCGAACTCCCGTGGTGGGTCACCATCGTCGTCCTGGTCCGCGAATGGGGCGTCACCGCGCTGCGCTTCTGGGTCATCCGCCACGGCGTCATGCCCGCCAGCCGAGGCGGCAAACTCAAAACCGTCCTCCAAGCCATCGCCCTGGGCCTCTACCTCCTCCCATGGCAGGACGAGCCCTGGCTCCACTGGCCGGCAGTAATCATCATGGCCGCCGCAGTCCTGGTAACCCTCGTAACAGGCCTCGACTACCTCCTCCGAGCCCTCCGCTTAAGAGCAGCCGCCAAACGTCCCCTCCCATAACCCCCACACCCAAGCCCCCACACCCAAGCCCCCGCACCCAGGCCGGCGCAGATCGGGCG
>NZ_JBEXMY010000005.1:0-519452 GCF_040610805.1 Kribbella sp. NPDC003557 | reverse complement strand
GCACGGCGCAGGTCGGGCACGGCGCAGGTCGGGCACGGCGCAGGTCGGGCACGGCGCAGGTCGGGCACGGCGCAGGTCGGGCACGGCGCAGGTCGGGCACGGCGCAGGTCGGGTACGAGGTGCCGCAGTTTGGGCTGGGGCTCAGGGCTCGGTTAGCCAGGCGAGCATTTCGCCGCGGAGCCAGGTGCGGCCGATGCCGGTGGCGTGGAACGAGCTGTGGTTGAACACGCCCAGGCCGAGAATGCTGTGCCCGGAGGCTCGTCGGTCGCCGAATGTCGGGATGCCTGGCGCGACGCCGACCCCCTCGACCGACACCCACGCGACCGGCCGTCGCGTGGCCGCCTCGTCCAGGCGCTGCAGGAACCGCAACCGTCCCTCGAGATCCAGACCGGACAGCACCCAGGTCGTGATGACCACCGGCAGTACGCCGTCCGGCACCGCCGCGATCGCCTCTGGAAGGACCTCGACGACCTCGCCCCGCACCAGCACCGGGGGAGCGGCCGCTGCCAGCGCCAACTCCGCCTCGAGCCTCGCCCCACGGTCGACCTGATCAGGCGCCACACACGCCCGCAGCCAGCGCGCCTCGTCCGGGTCAGTCACATCAACCGGCTCAGCATCAACCACCACCCGAGCCACAACCTCCGGCATCGCGAGCGACGGCACCCGCCCATCACCCACAACCGATGCCGACACTTGAACCGCAGACCCCGGATCCCCCAACGACTGCCCGTTCCGGTACGCGATCCCCACCCGATCAGCCGTCAGATTCAGCCCAGCCGACCGCCCCACATCAATCAACCCAACCGACTCAGCACCCACCCGCCGAGCCACCTCAGCAACGGCCGGGTACACCAGGGCATGCCGCCCACCCTCATCCCCCAACACCTTCCGCCCGGAAGCAGCCGCCACCAAGGCTTCCCCCAACCGCCCCGCCACCTCCACAGCCACCCGACCGACATCCCCACCCGCATGAGCAAAGGCATTGGCCAGTTCAGGAGCCTGGCCGGAGAGGGCGAGGTAGTGGAGCGCGGCGAGGATCGCCGGTGGTCGCCGGCCGCGTGGCGGCGCGCTCTCGATGACCCGCAGCGCGTCGTCCGACTCACTCAGCGCAATCGCGATCTGCCCGTACACCGGTGAAATCTTCGGCGCGTCGACCTCACCGAACCGTCGATAGTCCTGCGCGACCGTACGCCCGCGGCCGCCACCCTTCGCGCTTCCAGCACTCGACTTCGGCATTCGAGCGAGTCTAGCCAGGCCTCCGCGGCTCCAGACCGAGCACGACCCAAACTTGGTGACTGCGTGGTGCGGGCAGGTACACCGACGGACCCGTAGCGCGGTTCGACGGATCTTTCGAGCACTTGTCGGAAGCCCATGAGCGTCTTCGTAGCCACTATGAGAGACCGGCAACGGGCAGGTCTCCCAACGCTCAGGAGATCAGAGATGCTCGCCACCCGCACCGCCTCACCCGTCACTTCCACCCCGCCCGCCGTCGGGCGTCGGCTGGGAAACGAGTTGCTGGAACCGCTGCACCTGGTCGCCTACATGTCCGACGAGCCGAACGAGGCGCTCCAGGCCCTCGGGTACGAGGGCTACTGGCCCGGATACTTCGCCGCGCGATCCGCCCCGCTGGGCCGGGTCCCGGCCGAGGTGGTGGACGCGCTCTTCTACAACTTCGCGCCCGGTGAAGTCGCCGCCTGTATCCCGACCTGCTGGGACGTCGCGACGCCCGAGGCCGCACTCGCGGCCCACCGCGAAGGCTGCGTCGCGGCACTACGACGCATCCTCGGCGACCTGGCCGACACGCCGGCAGTCGCTCGCGCCGCGGACCTCGCAACCCGCGCGGCGATGAACGCCCAGATGGAGGGCCGGATCCTGTACGCAGCCCTGCGGTCGCTCCCCGTGCCGGACGAGCCGCTCACCCGCCTGTGGCACGCGGCGACGCTGCTGCGCGAGCACCGCGGCAATGGCCATGTCGTGGCGCTGGTGTCCGAAGGCATCGACGGCCAGGAAGCCCACGTACTTCAGGCACTCGACTGGGGCGTGGCTCCGGCGGAGTACGGACGGCTCGACCCGCTCACGCCGGCCCAGCTCGAAGCGGTCGTGGACGGCCTGCGCGACCGCGGCCTCGTGGACGTAGATGCCAAGTTCACACCAGCCGGCCGGGCGACGCGCGACCGGATCGAGACCCTCACCGACGCGCTCGCCGCTCCCGCGTACGACTGCCTGGATCCGCACGAGATCGACCAGCTCACCGCAGACCTCGAACCCTTGGTCGAACGCATCACCACGGCCGGCTACTAGCCGAACCGTCCACGAGCCTGCACGTCACACGGCGCCGGCGACACACCATGAGGGATGGTGCGGTCTGGCGTAGCTGGTGTGGTGTTGGGTGATGGCAGTGACGTGGCGGTGCGGATCGAAGTCGGAGGTGGGCGTGGCCGGAGACGGAGTTGAAGCGGCAGTTGGCCGGTTGGTGGAGCTCTTGCTGGAACGTCGCGTGACGCTGGCCACGGCTGAGTCGTTGACCGGGGGGATGGTCGGGGCGGTTCTGACAGGCGTACCTGGGGTGTCGGCTGTGTATCGGGGTGGCGTGGTGGTGTACGCGACTGACCTGAAGGCCAAGCTCGCCGGCGTGCCGGAGGATCTGCTGGCCGCTGTGGGGCCGGTGCACCCTGACACGGCCGCCGCGTTGGCCACTGGCGTGCGGGAGCGTCTGGATGCGGACTACGGGCTCGCGACGACCGGTGTGGCGGGTCCGGACCCGCAGGCAGGTATCGAGGCCGGCACGGTGTACGTCGCGGCGGCCGGGCCGAGCTCGGTGCAGGTGCGGAAACTGCAGCTGAGCGGTGATCGGGCAGCCATTCGCCGGGGGAGTGTGCAGGCCGTCCTGGAACTCGGGGCCGAAGTTGTGACGGAAGATCTCGACTGAACGGGGTGTTGGGACCAGCATGGGGACAGGTAAGGCAGACTGGCACGGCGCACCGAAGGTGGACATTGCGAGAAGTAGTGACCCAGCAACAGGTACCGTTGGTTCCTACGGCCGAGCTACCGTGCGAGTAGGTTCGGCCGGACAGGCGGAAGGGAGAAACCTCATGGTGCTGGTTCGTGGCCTGCTGGGCGACGTGCTGCGGCGTAAGCGGCTGCGCCAGGGGCGCACTCTGCGCGAGGTCTCCGCCGACGCACGGGTCAGCCTCGGCTACCTGTCCGAGGTCGAGCGCGGTCAGAAGGAAGCTTCGAGCGAGCTGCTGGCGGCGATCTGCATGGCGCTGGATGTGCCGCTGTCGACCGTCTTCGCCGAGGTGAGCGAAGATCTGGCGCGCGAAGAGGCCCTGGTGCTGGCGCACCCGACCATCGAGACCGAGGTCGTCGCCTCCGCGGCCTGACCTGGTCACCGACCGCCTCCCCCGGGAGGCGGGCTACTGCTGGACGGCTGGATCAGAGCTATGCGGCCTGGCCACACCAGCTGCAGGGCCGGCAGCGGCGGCTGTCCGGGTTGCCTGAACATCGCATTGGCGGTGAACAGGTGCGAAGCCGAGTCGGGGAACCTGAGCAGCTCGGCCGTGTGCGGGGGCGGGAACAGGCTGGACAGGTCATCGCCCTCGTCGAACGCCGCGCCCTCCATCACCGCCCACGCGAGCGGCTTGAGCCCGAGATAGGCGTGGCAGGGCTCAGGCTCGAAGACGATGATCTCCGGATGCCGGTACAGGCTGAGGCCGAGCGTGTACCCGAAGGCCGGGTTCCGGTCGCCGTCGCCCTCGACGAATTGCATCGTCCAGCCGTAGGTCTGGATGTTCCGCTCGATCTGCCGCGAGTACCGCTCGTCGGTCAGACCACCGCACTGGTCGCACATCACCTTCTCCTTTCGCTCGAACATCTGTTCGATGCGTCAGAGAAGGTATCCGTGTTCTGTCCCGTCGCAGGACTTGTCCACAGGGCAATCTCGCGGCGGACGGGTCACGTCTCGGGCTGGCAGGCAGGGCACCAGTACGTGACTCGTTCCCGGGTCGGCTCGCCGAGCATCTCGGTGAGGATCGTCGTACCGCACCGGCGGCAGGGCTTGCCCGCGCGCTCGAACACCCATGAGCGCTGTCCCGGCCGGTCGACGCCGGTGCTGACCTGCGCGACGTTGCGCACGTTCGCTTTCATCAGCTTCCGGCTCAGGTCGACCGCGGCGGGGACGTCGACGTCCGCTACCGGGCGCCGCGGGTGCAGACCGAGCAGGAAGCAGACCTCGGTGCGGTAGAAGTTGCCGATCCCGGCAAGATTGCGTTGGTCCAGCAGGGCCTCGCTGATCGTGCGCCCCGGATCGGATTCGACGTTCGCGACCGCGGTCGCGCGGTCGAACGACGGCGACAGGAGATCGGGACCGAGATGCCCGACAATGCTGTCCTCCTTGTCGGTGGCGACCAGCTCGAGCACCGGAAGGCGGTATCCAACCGCGGTCCAGGTCTCCGTTTCGAGAACCGCGCGTATCTCGTGGCCGGGCCCGCCCCGCCATCGCTCACCGGGCCGGTACAGATGCCAGCTGCCGTCCATCCGGAAATGGCTGTGCACCGTGACCCCACCGGACAGCCGCATCAGGATGTGCTTGCCGCGCGCAACCACCTCCGACACTGTCCGTCCGCTCAGGTCGGTCGTCGCCAGCGACGGCACGCGGAAGTCCGTGCGCACGAGGACCTGTCCGGCAAGCGCCTGGTTCAGCCGCTTGCAGGCTCGCCAGACGGTGTCTCCTTCAGGCATGGCTCGCTACTTCACGCCCGGAGCCGCAGACCGCGTGGCGTCGCGTGGAAGCCGGCCTTGGCCAACGCGTCACCGAACGCCGTATGCCGGACCTGCTCGCCGTCCGCTGTCTCCACGCTGAGCTTGCCGAGCTGCCCGTCGCGGATCGACAAGGCCAACGCGTCGACGGCCGGCTGGAGCAGGTCGGGGTCCTCGGTGAAGCTCAGCACGGTCCGGCCGCCACGCTCGACGTACACAATCAGCTGTCCGTCGACCATCACGACCAGCGCGCCGGCCTTCCGGCCCGGTCGGTGTCCGCCCGCGCTTTCTCGCTCGGGCCAGGGCAACGCGGCGCCGTAGGGATTCGCCGGGTCGGACGCAGCCAGTACGACGGCGCGCGCGGTCAGCTCCTCGTCCTTACGGCCGCCGGCTCGTGAGGCGCCAGGCCGGAACGGACCCGGCGGACCAAACGATCCTTCAGATGTGGCCGGAGTCGGCAGTTCGGCGAGCGCCCGGAGCCGGTCGACGGCGCCAGGCAGCGCGAACTGTGCGGCGCCCAGCCCAGCGACGAAGTATCCGCGCCGGCACCGCCCGGACTCCTCGAACGCACTCAGCACCTTGTAGACGGCCGCGAACCCGCCGGGCGTCCGCTCGGTGATGACCGAACCTCGCGTCACGATGCCGTAGCGATCGAGCAGCGTCTCGGCCGCGGCATGTGCGCGCCGAGTCGCGTCGGAACTCCGGTCCGGGAGCAACGACCATCGTCCGCCCGCGGTAGGCGGACCACTGCGTGACGGCATCGCCGGTCGTCCGGGCCGAAGCGGACGTCCCGGACGCGCGCGTGGAGTGGCACGACGTGTCCGATGACTGCCCCGGCCACCGCCAACGAGCGATCGGACCGGCGTCAGGGTGTCGTTCGTCAGGTACCCCGCCCACACGAGGTCCCACAGAACGCTGACGAGCGCCTCGTCCTCGACCACCCCGGAGCGGGATCCGACGACATCGCTCAACTGCCGGAAGAAGAAGGCGCCGCCGCCGGACAACGCGTCGAGGACGGCCTGATGTGTCTCGCCGAGCTCGAAGGCCGGATCCGGGTCCGGCAACGTCAGGTCGCAGTTGTCCGCGAGATGCAGCGACACCCATCCGTCCGTCCCGGGCAGCGAACCCGAGCCGGCCCACACGACTTCACCGGTCGCCGTCAGCTCGTCCAACATCGACGGCTGATACCCGGGCACCCGCGAGGGCAGCACGATCGACTCGAGCGCCGACGCCGGGACCGCGCATCCCGCGAGTTGCTCGACCGCACCGAGAAGGACGTCGTACCCGCGACCGCGACTGCTCGTGATCCCTTGCCAAGCCGGCAGGAATCGGGCCAGCGCCGACGGATCGACCGGCTCGACCTCTTTGCGCAGGGCAGCGAGCGAGCGCCGGCGCAACAGGCGCAGCACCTCGCTGTCGCACCACTCGAGCGCGATCCCACCCGGGAGGAACTCGCCCTCGACGACTCGACCGGCCGCACTCAGCCGGCGCAGCGCGTCGGTGACGACCGCGACTCCGATCCCCAGATGCGTGGCGAGATCGATCGCGCGGAACGGTCCGTGTGTCCGCGCATACCGCGAGACGAGATCGCCGAGCGGATCGGCGACCGGCTCGGCATGCGCCTCCGCGACGCCAGGAGGCAGCGGCACACCGAGCGCGTCGCGCAAGCGCGCCACGTCCTCGACGACGGCCCACCTGTGCTCGCCCGCGATCCGCACCCGCACGACACGCCGCGCCGCGGCCAGCGACGTCAGCCAGGACTCCGCGTCCGAGCCGTCCACGCACCGCTGGGTTGCCTCCGGCAACGACAGTGGGCCGACGATCCGCAGTACGTCGAACAGTCCCTCGGCATCGCGCGCTCGACGGTCCTCGGCGAGACGTTGCAGCTCTGCCTCGGTCCGCAGCACGACCTCCGCGTCGAGCAGCTCCCGTAGCTCGGTCCGCCCCAACAGCTCCGCCAACAGGCTCTGATCCAGTGCGAGGGCGGCGGCGCGCTTCTCGGCGAGCGGACTGTCGCCCTCATACATGAAGGCGCCCACGTAGCCGAACAGCAAGGACTTCGCGAAGGGCGATGCCTCGGACGTCTCAACCTCGACTACCGAGATGCGGCGCTCCTCGATCCCGGTCAGCAGATCCTTCAAGGCCGGCAGGTCGTACACATCCTGCAGGACCTCACGCAGCGTCTCGAGCACGATCGGGAACGAGCCGAACTTGCTCGCCACGCTCAGCAGCTGCGACGCGCGCTGCCGCTGCTGCCACAACGGTGAGCGCCGCCCCGGATTGCGGCGTGGCAGCAACAACGCCCGCGCCGCACACTCCCGGAACCGCGCCGCGAACAACGCCGATCCGCCGACCTCGTTGGTGATCAGATCCTCGATGTCGGCCGGATCGAACAGGACCAGATCCGCACCCGGCGGCGCCTCATCGGTCTCCGGCAGTCGCAGCACGATCCCGTCGTCGCCGGACACCGACTGCGCGTCCATCCCGTACCGGTCCCGGAGTCGCGCGGCAATCGCCAGCGCCCACGGGCCGTGCACCTGACCGCCGTACGGCGAATGCACGCAGACCCGCCAGTCGCCGAGCTCGTCGCGGAACCGCTCGACGACGATCGTCACGTCGTCAGGCACGCGGCTGGTCGCGTCGCGCTGCTCGGCGAGATACGAGACCAGGTTGTTCGCGGCGAACTCGTCCAGGCCGGCTGTCCGCGCGCGCTCGACCGCCTTGGCTGCCGGCAACGACGCCATCTTGCGAACGAACGCCCCGGTCGCCGCGCCGAGCTCCGCCGGTCGCCCGACCGCATCGCCCTTCCAGAACGGCAACCTGCCCGGCTGCCCGGGCGCGGGGGAGACGAGCACCCGGTCGTGCGTGATGTCCTCGATCCGCCAGCTCGACGCGCCGAGCGTGAACACGTCGCCGACCCGTGACTCGTACACCATCTCCTCGTCGAGCTCGCCGACCCGGTGATTCGTCGACTCGCCGACCAGGAACACGCCGAACAGCCCGCGGTCCGGAATCGTCCCGCCGCTGGTCACCGCGAGCCGCTGCGCGCCCGGCCGGCCGGAGATCTCGCCGCTCACCCGGTCGAAGACGATCCGCGGTCGCAACTCCGCGAACTCGTCGGACGGATACCGGCCGGACAGCATGTCGAGCACACCGTCGAAGGCTGACCTCGGCAGCGTCGCGAACGGGGCGCAGCGGCGCACCAGAGCGAAGAGGTCGTCGACGTCGATGGGCTCGAGGGCGACGATCGAAACGATCTGCTGCGCGAGCACGTCGAGCGGGTTCGCGGGGATGTGCAGGCTCTCGATCAGCCCGTCCTGCATGCGCTGGACGACGACCGCGGTGTCGATCAGATCGCCGCGGAACTTGGGGAACAGCACGCCGCGGGACACGGCCCCGACCTGGTGACCAGCGCGTCCGACGCGCTGCAACCCGCTGGCGACCGACGGCGGCGCCTCGACCTGGATGACCAGATCCACGGCACCCATGTCGATACCGAGCTCGAGGCTGCTCGTCGCCACGACGCAGGGCAGCCGCCCGGACTTCAGGTCGGCCTCGATCAGGGCCCGCTGCTCCTTGCTGACCGAGCCGTGGTGAGCCCGCGCGATCAAGGGCGGCGCGGCAAGTGATCCGCCTGACTGCGCCATCAGCTGAGCCGGCGACCCGAGCTCGGGCAGCTCCAGCTCGGCACGCTCGGCGGCAATCTCGTTCAGCCGGGCCGTCAGGCGCTCGGCGAGACGGCGCGAGTTCGCGAAGACGATGGTGGAGCTGTGCCGGCTGATCAGGTCGAAGACCTGCTCCTCGACATGCGGCCAGATCGAGGCGTGCTGTTGCGGCCCGGCCGCGGACCCTGAGCTCTCCACCTCGGTCGCGGCCAGCTCGGCCATGTCCTCGACCGGGACGACGACGCTCAGATCCCATTGCTTCGTGAACTTGGGCTGCACGACCGTGACCGGCCGCTCGCCGCCGAGGAACCGTGCGACTTCTTCCACCGGCCGCACCGTCGCGGACAGGCCGATGCGCTGCGCAGGCTTCGGCAGCAGCGCGTCGAGCCGCTCGAGGGTCAAGGCCAGGTGCGCACCCCGCTTGGTCCCGGCGACCGCGTGCACTTCGTCGACGATGACGGTCTCGACTCCGCGCAGCGACTCCCGGCCTTGCGAGGTCAGTAGCAGGAACAGAGACTCCGGCGTCGTGATGAGTACGTCAGAGGGCCGCGACGCGAACCGTCGCCGCTCGGCGGCCGGGGTGTCTCCCGATCGCACCGCGACCTCGACGTCGATCGGCGCCTCGCCGAGCCGGCGCGCCGTCTCCCGGATGCCGATCAGCGGGGCCCGGAGGTTGCGCTCGACGTCGACGGCGAGCGCCTTCAGCGGTGACACGTAGAGAACCCGGCAGCGCAGCTTCGGGTCGGAGGGCGGCGGCGTCGTGGCCAGCCGGTCCAGAGCCCAGAGGAAGGCCGCCAGCGTCTTCCCGGAGCCAGTCGGGGCGACCACCAGCGCGTCCCGGCCCGCGGTGATGGCGTCCCACGCCTCGAGCTGGGCCGGGGTGGCCGCCTCGAAGACGTCGCCGAACCACGCCCGGGTCGCGGGCGAGAACCGGCTCAACGCGCTGGTTTTCTTCACGCCGACCATCTTGCCGGGTCCCGCCGACAGTTTTCACGAACCGTCCGGTCGCCCACCGTGAGCAGGCGCTTTCCGTCCGGTGCACCGGTTGTCCCCTTCGTCTGGAATGATCGGCGGCATGATGAACCGCGTACGTGCAGCCCTCGTCGTCGTGGCCTGCCTGGTCGCGCTGACCGGATGTGTCAAGCTCGACGCCGACCTGAAGGTCGGGTCGAACGAAACGGTCTCGGGCACGATGAAGATCGGCGTGGACAAGCAGCTGCTGCAGTCCAGCGGGCAGTCCCTCGACAAGGTCCGGCAGCAGATCGAGAGCAGCATCAAGTCGGGCGCCGCCGAGGGCGTCGAGTGCAAGTCGTACGAGGACGACAAGTACGTCGGCTCGGACTGCTCGTTCAAGAACGTGCCGTTCGACAAGATGGGCAGCTCGAGCGGTGACGGCGTCAGCTTCACCAAGGACGGCGACAAGGTCACGGTGACGGTCAAGGCCAGCAACCTGGGCAGCAACCTGCCGTCCGGTGGCAGCCAGCCGGACGTGAACTTCAAGATCACCATGCCGGGCAAGATCCTCGAGCACGACAGCGGCGCGCAGGTCAGCGGCCGGACGGCGACCTACGACAGCATCGACAAGCTGGGGAAGATCTCGCTGACCTCCGAGGCCGGCGGCGGGTTCCCCATGTGGGCGCTGATCCTGATCATCGTGCTGGTGCTGCTGGCGATCGCGGCGGTCGTGTTCTTCGTCCTGCGCAGCCGGAAGGCGAAGGGGCAGCAGGGCTACGGCCAGCAGTTCCCGGGGCAGTATCCGGGCCAGCCTGGTCAGTACGGCGGCCAGGGCCAGTACCCGGGGCAGCCCGGCTACGGCCAGCAGCAGTACGGTCAGCCCGGCCAGCAGCAGTACCCGGGTCAGCCTGGGCAGTACGGCGGTCAGCAAGGTCAGCCAGGTCAGTACGGCGGGCAGCCGGGCCAGTACGGCGGGCAGCCGGGACAGTATCCGGGCCAGCCGCAGCAGGGGCAGCCAGGTCAGGGTCAGCCGCCGTACGGCGGTCAGCAGGGACAGCCTGGTCCGCAGCAGTACCCTGGGCAGCCTCAGCAGGGGCAGGGGCAGTGGGGCTCGCAGCCGCCGCAGCAGCAGGGGCCTGGTGGTTGGGGCCAGCAGCCCGGGCACGGTCAGCAGCAGCCCGGTCAGCCGCAGCAGGGTTCGCCCTACGGCCAGCAGCCGCCGCAGCAGGGCGGTTGGAGCCAGCCTCCGAAGGACGACGACGGGCAGGCATGAGACTGACGGAATTCTGGGCGCGGATGGATCACCATCTCGGGCCCGCGTATGCACGGACCTGGGCAGAGACCCAGGTGGTTCAGGAGCTCGGCGGCCGCACGGTCGTCGAGGCCCTGGCCGACGGTGAGGCCGCCAAAGTGGTGTGGCGAGCCGTGTGGGCGCACCTCAACCTTCCGCCCAGTGAGCGCTGATGCTCAGAGCAACAACCCGGGCCGCCCCGCTAGACCGTCCAGCCGGTGCGGGCGGCCCACTCCTCGGCCGGTAGATAGACGAGATCGCAGACCGGGTCCTTCAGGTCGGTGTAGTCGCCGGTCTCGAGCCGGAGCGCGGCGGCGTGCCGCTTGAAGTTGGCGTACGCGCGTGCCGTGTCCGGATGGTCGCGCAGGTAGTCGCGGAACAGCAGCGCGTACCGCTGGTTGGCCCGGCCGGCCACCCGGACGTGCAGATTCACCCGCCGCCGGTACATCGGCTCGACCAGCATGCGCTTCACCCAGTGCATGTCGTCCGCGGGCAGACCTGGCACCGGATGGTCGCGTCGCGGCGAGCGGAGTTCCCAGTCCGCCGCGACCATCCGCTCCGCCACGTCGTCCAGCTCGGGCTCCGTGGCCACCGTCACCTGGATGTCGAGGACGTCCTTGGCCGGCAAGCCGGGCACCGAGGTGGAGCCGATGTGGTCGATCCGCTGGACCAGCTCGCCGAGCTGTCCACGGATCGCGTGCGCGGTCTTCTCGTACTGCGCGGGCCACGTCTCGTCCGGCGGCACGATGACGATCTCGTTCATGCGCAGATCATCCCAAGCCGGCGCGGGCCCGGGATAGCGTCAGACGACCGGTTTGACCCGGAACTCGCTACTGATGAGCAGGTCCGCGGCCTCGTACGCCGCCTTCTTGATCCCCTTGCGCTCGTCGAAGAAGCCGCCGACCACACCGACGCCAGGGAGCTTCCCGACGAATCGGGCTCCCAGACTGCCGCGCGGACGCTCCTCGAACACCTCGCTGAGCCCACCGAACAGCTTGCTGAGCCGCCAGACCAGCCGCACGCCCTTGCGCAGCCCCATGTCCTTCGACACCTCGTCCAGGCCCAGCTGCTCCGTGACGTCCTTGCCGGCGACATCCGGGTCGTCGTACTTGAGGACGTCGTCCGGTGTGATCGGGCGGTCGGTGAGTACCCGGATGATGATCGACGTACGGTCGGCGTGCGCCTCCACGCCGTACTCGCGGCAGACCGCGCCGATCACCATGGCCTGCACCGCCGCGCCGAGGGTGTCCTTCATCGGCAGCCGGTCCGCTGCCGCGCCGCTGAGCCGGGGGAGACCGGCGACGACCGCGGCGAACCCGCCCAGCCGTTCGACCCACCAGTCGCAGCGCTCGGCCAGCGGGAGCGTCGGCCACTCCTCGTGGCCCGGCACCTTCATCTGCAGCAGCCGGTCGATCGCGAGGATCAGCCCCTTCTCCGCCAGGTTGGGCTTCTCCTGGTCGGAGTACTCGCTGAGGAAGCTGCGGATGCCGAACGGGTCCTGCGATTGGAGCGCGTCGAGCACGATGTCGATCCCGAGTTCCACCCGGCTGATCGCGAGGACCAGGGCGGAATCGGGTACGTCGGGACGGTCTGTCACGCCCGCAAGAGTAGGGATCGGCTGGGTCAGGACGGCTGCTCCGGCAGGTATCGGCGTGTCAGTTGTGATTCGAACACGTGTTCGGGATACTTTGGTGCTCGGAAGGTGGCTGGGGCGGCTGGGTTGTCCACAGATTCGAAGTGGCTGCGAAAACTGTCCGTGGTGCCGAATACCTTCTCTGGCGACAACGAAGTTCCTTCGGGCGGCCGGCCGGCGGCCCCGGATTATCAGATGGGTCAGGTGGCAGTCACATGGCGGGTGCAGCGAGTGCGGAGCGCGCGGTGGCCGATCGCGAGAAGGCGCTTGCGACCGCGCTGACGCAGATCGAGCGGCAGTGCGGCAAGGGTGCGGTGATGCGCCTGGGTGAGCAGGGCAAGGCGCCGATCGAGATCATTCCGACCGGCTCGATCGCGCTCGACATCGCGCTCGGGATCGGCGGTCTGCCACGCGGCCGCGTGGTGGAGATCTACGGCCCGGAATCCTCCGGTAAGACGACGGTCGCCCTGCACGCGGTCGCGAACGCGCAGCGGGCCGGCGGCATCGCGGCCTTCATCGACGCCGAGCACGCCCTCGACCCGGAGTATGCGCGAAAGCTCGGTGTCGACACCGACGCGCTGCTGGTCTCGCAGCCGGACTCCGGTGAGCAGGCCCTGGAGATCGCCGACATGCTGGTCCGCTCCGGCGCGATCGACATCGTCGTGATCGACTCCGTGGCCGCGCTGGTGCCGCGCGCCGAGATCGAGGGCGAGATGGGCGACAGCCACGTCGGTCTGCAGGCCCGGCTGATGAGCCAGGCGCTGCGGAAGATGACCGGTGCGGTCAACGGCACCGGGACGACGGCGATCTTCATCAACCAGCTGCGCGAGAAGATCGGCGTGATGTTCGGTTCGCCGGAGACCACGACCGGTGGTCGCGCGCTGAAGTTCTACGCGTCGGTGCGGCTGGACGTTCGCCGGATCGAGTCGCTGAAGGACGGCACCGACGTGGTCGGCAACCGGACCCGCGTCAAGGTCGTGAAGAACAAGGTGGCCCCGCCGTTCAAGCAGGCCGAGTTCGACATCATCTACGGCCAGGGCATCAGCCGCGAGGGCAGCCTGCTCGACCTCGGTGTGGAGCAGGGCTTCGTCCGCAAGGCCGGCGCCTGGTTCACCTACGAGAGCGACCAGCTCGGTCAGGGCCGGGAGAACGCGCGGAACTTCCTGCGCGACAACCCCGATCTGGCCAACGAGCTGGAGAAGAAGATCAAGGAGAAGATGGGCATCGGCCCGACCCTTGACCAGCCGGCCGACGAGGCCGCCAAGGCCGAGGTAGATGTCGACTTCTGATCGACCCTCCGCGGGCGGCAGCGTTCCCCGGCAGTCACAGACTGCCGACGACGCTGCCCCCGCGGCGCTGTCTCTACCCCACGACGAACGCCTCGCCCTGGCCCGTAAACTCCTGGCCGATGGCGTGACCGCGTCCGCGCAGACAGGTAGCTCCGCCGAGCGCGCGTCGTACCGGCGTACGTCGGCCCGCCGGGTGTCCGCGGAGCGTGACAGGTCGGAGCCTTCGCCGGACGATTCCCGGCCGGGCCGCGGCGGTGACACAGCAGCTGATGCAGGCGAATCCTCGTCCGCGAGCTCGAGGCGAGGGAACACACGTCGCACGCGCGGTCGTGGCGTGAGGTCTGCCAACGCGTGGGACGACTCCGACGACTTCCTCGACAGCGGCGAGACGGAACGCAGCACGGGCCGACGCACCGGCTCCATCAGGCGAACTGCCGGCACGGTCGACCCCTGGGACGAGCCCTCAACCACCGACTCCCGCGATTCAGGCGGACGGCGATCTCGCCAGCGATCCATCCAGCCGGAGTCCGAGGCTGAATCACCGGCCCGACGCGGTACGTCGCGGCCGGATTCCGAGCCGCAGCCTCCATCGCCGGCCCGACGCGGTTCGCTGCGGCGGTCTGCCGACCCGAATCCGATCGACCCATGGGGCGACGAAGACCAGCGCCCCGCTCAGACATTCAAGGCGCAGGCCGCCGCACGCCAGGCCGAAGCCCAAGCCTTCGCCGACGACACCCCGGCGCCCCAGCCACGCACCGCCCGCGAGACACCGACGCGGCCCAACACCGCCGAAGACCCAGCATCACCTCCGCCCCCGGACGAACTGTCGGCCCCAGCCTCCCGCAACAACCACGGGAAGCCCGCCGCCTTCGACCCCTGGGCAGACCCACCCGACAACACCACCCGAACCTCCGCCAACAACCACCCAGCACCACCCGACCCACCCGCCTCAGCCAAGCGAGACCCGAGTACGACGGACGCATCTGCGGTCGGGCGGAGCTCAGATATAGCGGATGCGCCTGCGGTCGGGCGAGGCTCGAGTGCGGCGGATGCACCCGCTGTCGGGCGAGGCTCGAGTACTGCGGATGCACCCGCTGTCGAGCGGGGCTCGAGTACTGCGGATGCACCCGCTGTCGAGCGGGGCTCGAGTACTGCGGATGCACCCGCTGTCGAGCGGGGCTCGAGTACTGCAGATGCATCTGTGGTCGGGCGGCGCTCGAGTACAGCGGACGCGCCTGCGGCCGAGCCGGAGTCAGAGGCGGCACCTGCAGGCGACCGTCTGTCGGGCTCAGTCGGTGCGCACGCTGAAGGTGTCGGGTCTGGCTCGGGCTATGACCCGTGGTCGGATCTGGCCGATGCCTCAGGTGAGGAGCGGCGTTCAGGCGGTACAGCTGCCGAATCTGTCCGGCGAGACTCGACCGACGGATCTGCTGATGATCCCTGGGCGGACCTGGCTGATGCGTCTGCTGGCGAGTCACCGACTGCCGCTGCGAACCCCGCATCGCGTGGTTCAACAGACCGTGCCGAGCGATCTCGCGCCAGCGGAGCCAGGGCGGTCAGCGCAGCCAGGGCGGCGTCTAGCGGGGTAGCCGACACATCCGGAAAGACGTCGACTGAGTCACGCCGCCAGGCATCGACCGAGTCGCGTGACCAGGCAGGTGTCGAGTCGGGTGACCAGGTGTCCGGCGGAGCGCATGGCCAGGGGGCTGCCGCGTCGCGTCGCGAGGCGGCTGTGGAGTCGCGTGACCGGGCGTCTGGCGGAGCGCGTGGCCAGGGGGCTGCTGGGGCGCGTCGTGAGGCGGCTGTTGAGGCGCGCGACCAGGTGCCCGGCGAAGAGCGTGATTGGGCGTCTGCTGGGTCGCGTCGCGAGGCAGGTGTCGAGGCGCGTGATCAGGTGTCCGGCGAGGCGGGCGATCAGGTATCTGCTGGGTCGCGGCGCCAGGCGCCGAACGCGGGGAGGCGTGAGGCGGGAGCCGGGGAGCGGCGGGGGTTGGCTCGGCGGCGGGTTGGTGGGGGGTTTGGGCGGCGGGGGAAGCGGTCTGTGGGGGACGAGCCTGAGGGGACGGGGGATCCGCAGCTTGATGGGGAGGCGGGGGATCCGTACTCGGTGGCGCGGACGATTTTGCTGGACAAGCTGACGGGGCAGCCGCGTACGCGAGCGGAGTTGGCCGATGTACTTGCTGAGCGGGACATTCCGGATGAGGTGGCCGATGAGGTGCTGGATCGGTTCACCGAGGTCGGGTTGATCGATGACGCGGCGTTCGCGAACGCGTGGGTGGAGTCGCGGCATCGCGGACGCGGGCTGGGGAAGCGCGCGCTGGCGCAGGAGCTGCGGCGGCGCGGGGTGGACGACCAGTTGGCGCGGGATGCGCTCGAGGAGCTGGATCCTGAGCAGGAGGAGCAGACGGCTCGCGAGCTGGTACGGCGGAAGCTGCGGTCGATGCGTTCGCTCGATCGGCAGGTGGCGATACGGCGGCTGGTCGGGATGCTTGCGCGCAAGGGGTATTCGGGCGGTCTCTCGATGAGCATCGTCAAACAAGAACTCGATGCCAGCCACGAGGAGTTCCCGCTCCTCGACTCCTCCGGCCTCGAACCCGAATAAGTCCGTCAAACGTGGGCCGGCTACCCAAGCTGCGCGGCACCTTCGTGGTCGACCCATCAAGCTCGCGACTCGGGGTGGGCAGCGGGTTGGGTGTGGGCGCGCGTTGTTGGATTGTCGGGACTGGGCTGGACTGGGCGGGACTGGGCTGGGTTGGGCTGGACTGGGCTGGGCTGGACTGGGTTGGGCTGGACTGGGTTGGGCTGGACTGGGTTGGGCTGGACTGGGTTGGGCTGGACTGGGTTGGGCTGGGGGCGGTGTGAGTGGTGGAGGTGTGGTGAATGGGTGCGTTGGGGCGTGGGGTGGTTGTCCGGGGTGGGGTCGCGGGAGATCAGGCGGGGATTCGGCGGTTGTTGGGGGAACTGCATGGCGAGGCAGCGGGCTCGGTGAGTTTGCCGGTTGTGCGGCAGGACGCGCGGACGTTTGTTGCTGTTGAGGGTGATGCGGTGGTCGGCGTCGTGGTGGGGACGTTCGTGGATTACGGGCACGAGCCGTACGGGATGGTTGAAGAGTTGGTCGTCGCGCCGGAGTGGCGTGGGGCGGGGACCGGTGCGGCATTGCTGGGTGAATGCCGGGAGTGGTTGGCAGCTTCGGGGGCGGAAGTGGTGTTCGTGTCGGCGGTCGATCAGGAGGCTGCCGAGTTCTACGTGCGGGCCGGGTTCAACCGGTGCGTCGGGCCGTGGTTGTGGGCCGGGAGCGGCACCGGGCGGGAGTAGCGTCGGCGGTATGACGAGCCTGGGTGATGTGGAGCGGTTGGTCTCGGCGCTGCCGGAGACCGAGGAGGCCACTCGGCATGGGATGCGGACGTGGAAGGTCGGGGGGAAGGCGTACGCGTGGGAGCGGCCGTTCAGCAAAGCGGACGTGAAGCGGTTCGGGGACGAGACGCCGCCGGACGGGCCGATTCTCGCGCTGGCCGTCGAGGATCTCGCGGAGAAGGAAGCCGTGCTCGCGGCGCGGGCGGGGGACGGGTTCTTCACGATTCCGCATTTCAACGGGTACGCCGCGGTGCTGGTGCAGCTGGAACGGGTGCCCGAGGCTGTGCTGGAGGAGGCGTTGCTGGACGCGTGGTTGGTGCATGCGCCGGCCGGGGTTGCCAAGGCCCATCTCGACGGTCGCTAGACGGCCGTACGGCGTTTGCGGGGTGTCGGGCGGGCCGGGTGTCACGGAGGGTGACGGGTGTTCCGGGGGTGGGCTGCGGCGAGGGGCGTTGACGGGTGCGGCGTGACGGTGTGTTATCCGAAGTAGGGCTGGTATTTGGGCCGGTCCGTAGGCTGGGATTTTCCGTCGATCCGCCCCAGACACCGCGGAGGGTGCAATGAACGATTTTCAGGAACAGGCGAAGAACTGGCTCCGGAATGTCGTCAAGCAGAACCCGGACAAGATCAAAGCCGGAGTTGAGAAAGCCGGCGATCTGATCGACAAGCAGACCGGCGGAAAGTACGCGGACAAGGTCGATTCGGTGCAGGAGAAGGTCGGCGGCTTCGTCGACAAGCAGAACGCCGGAGATGCGCCTGGTCAGGCGGAGTCCGCCGAGACTCCTCAGTCCACGTCGCAGGCTGAGACGGCGCCTGGATCTGCTCCCGGCACGTCGGCCGGGGCCTCGGCGGGCACTGCTGGGCCGTCAACAGCCGGCACGGCCGACGGCGCGACGGGCACCCAGCAGGGCGGCACCAACAGCTAACGAACGGCGCAGGCAGCGGGCCTAACGGCAGCACGGGACGCGCGTCCCCCGGCAACTTGAGCGGAAGCACCAGAAGCGTGCAGGGGGTAGCTCGCGCGCCGGGATCGAAAGCGTGCAGGCGGTAGGGCCCGCGGCCGCGACCTACAGTCGCGAAGCTGGCGACGCGAGGTCGCGCGGGGCGGGGTCAGGCCGGCGCGGGTGGGGGCCAGGCTGGCGGGGTGGTGCGGCCAGGCCGGCGCGGGTGGCGGGGCTTGTGTGCCTTTGCCTGGGGTGGCGGGGGTTTGGAGTGAGCGGGTGCGCCTGAGGACGCAGGCCAGCGGCCGTCCCAGTGGTTGCCTCTGCGCGCGGGCTAGCCATCTCCGCAGATGGCAAGGGCCCGCGCCCCCGACCTGCGGTCGCCGAGCAGACGACCTGTGGTTGGGAATCCAACGACCTGTGGTGAGGGCCTGGCCGACGTGTGGTGGGGGTGCGGCCGCGACCTGCGGTCGCGAAGCAGCCTGCCTGCGGTTGCTGAGTAGACGACCTGTGGGTCGGGAAGCCGACGGCCTGCGGTGAGGGCCTGGCCGGCCTGTGGTGGGGGCGTGGTTGGCGTGCGGTTGTGGAGTTGGTGGCTTGGGGGCGATTGGAGGTGGGGGCTGCGGTGGCGCGGGGTGGGGGGCTTGCCCGGTTAAGTGGGGAGGGGTAGACCACGGTGGGGAGTGGTCTGGGTGGGATCGGGGTGGGGGCGTGTGAGTGTCCGTCTTGACCGGCGTGGGGGGCGCGCCTAGCCTCGGCATCAGGAAGGGATGACACCACCGTCTTGGTGGCGGATATAAGAACGGCCGGCTGGTGGAAGTGCCGATCGGCCGGGAAAACGCAACCACGCTCGACCGAGCTGAAGGAAGGACGACGGCGTTGTGCAGCGCCGTCGCATAGGCGGCACCGCACGCAGCGGCCGGAACGGGATGCGAGCGGCGCCATCGTGGTCTCCGAGGTACAGACGGCGACGCACGGTGAGCAGGCGAACGCTGGAAGGCTGTGCAGGCAGCCTCCGGGCCGTCGGCGGACGGGGGTCCGCGGGCGCGCTGGGGCATTCGCCGGCGTTGGGCAGTGGATGACCAGCGGCTTCACCGTCGGCAGCGCCGGACAGGGCAGCACCGGTACCGCCTCAGCCGAGGTGGCGCCGGCACCGCCGTACCCCGGTGACGCCTTACCGAACGGCCGGCGGCCGGGCGACCGAGTGGCTGATCCCTTCGACCGATGGCCACAGTCCCGCGTGGGACTCGAAGGAGAGGGGAGACGCCGATGACCGCGATGTCGGTTGGCCTGGCCCTGATCGGATTGCTGATCGCCGGACTGCTGGCCTGGATCGGCCTCACCCTCTCCCGCCGGAAAGCCGTCGACACCGCCCGGCAGGAGGTCACCCAGCGCGAGGAGGCCGCGAGCGCCAAGGTCGCGGCGGACCTGGTCCGCCGGCAGGCCGAGGAGGACGCCGCCGTCCTGCGGGCGCGGGCCGAGGCCGCCGAGCAGCGCTCCGAGGAGATCCGCCGCGCCGCGGAGGACCGGGCGTCCGAGGTACGGCGGGACGCGGAGCAGCGCGCGTCCGACGTCCGCCGGGAGGCCGAGGCGGAGGCCCAGTCGATCCGCGACGACCTGCGTGAGCAGCGGCTCGAGATGGAGCGCCGCGAGCACCGGCTGACCGAGCGCGAGGAGCGGCTGGACGAGCAGCACCGCGGGATCGAGGAGCGCCAGCTCGAGCTCAACGCCCAGCTCACCGGGCTGGACCAGCGCAAGGCCGAGATCAAGGACCTCGAGGACGAGCGGCGACGGATCCTCGAAAGTGTCGCGAACCTGACCACCGAGCAGGCGAAGGCCGAGCTGGTCGCGGCGATCGAGGACGAGGCGAAGCGGCACGCGCACAGCATCGTCCGCGAGATCGAGCGGCAGGCGCTCGACGAGGGCGAGACGAAGGCGCGCAAGATCATCACCGGCGCGGTGCAACGACTGGCCTCGGAGCAGACCAGCGAGTCGGTCGTGTCGGTCGTGCATCTGCCCAGCGACGACATGAAGGGCCGGATCATCGGGCGCGAGGGCCGCAACATCCGGTCGTTCGAGCAGACCACCGGCGTCAACCTGATCATCGACGACACCCCGGAAGCGGTGCTGCTGTCCTGCTTCGACCCGGTCCGGCGGGAGACCGCGCGGCTGACCCTGGACTCGCTGGTGCTGGACGGCCGGATCCACCCGAGCCGGATCGAGGAGATCTACGAGCGCAGCAAGGGCGAGGTCGCCGAGTTGTGCGAGCGGGCCGCCGAGGACGCGATGGCGGACGTCGGGATCACCGACCTGCACCCGGAGCTGATCCGGACGATGGGACTGCTGCGCTACCGGACGTCGTACGGGCAGAACGTGCTGAAGCACCTGGTCGAGTCGGCGCACATCGCCGGGATGATGGCGGCCGAGCTCGGGCTGGATCCGAAGCTGTGCAAGCGCGGCGCGTTCCTGCACGACATCGGCAAGGCGCTCACGCACGAGTCCGAGGGCAGTCACGCGATCGTCGGCGCGGAGCTGGCCCGCAAGTACGGCGAGAACGACGACGTCGTGCACTGCATCGAGGCGCACCACAACGAGGTCGAGGTCCGGACTGTCGAGGCCGTGCTGACGCAGGCGGCGGACGCGGTGAGCGGCGGGCGGCCGGGTGCGCGGCGAGAGTCGCTGGAGGCGTACGTGCAGCGGCTCGAGCGGCTCGAGGAGATCGCGATGCACCACGACGGCGTCGAGAAGGTGTTCGCGATGCAGGCCGGCCGGGAGATCCGGGTGATGGTGCTGCCGGACGCGGTCGACGACATCGCGGCGCAGGTGATGGCCCGCGATATCGCGAAGCAGGTCGAGGAGGAGCTCACGTACCCGGGCCAGATCCGCGTGACGGTGGTCCGCGAGTCCCGGGCGACGGAGGTCGCGAAATAGTCATCGAGCCCGCGACGCGCGCCGACGTCGACCGGATGGTCGGCGCGCTGACGGGCGAGCCGGTCGCGCAGCACCACATCCGGGCTCGTTGGGACCTCCAACAGTCCGGCGACGCTGTCTACCTGCTGGCGCGGCGCGACGGCGAGATCGTCGGGCAGACGGTGCTGCTCCGGCACTCGAAATACGCGGAGGTCCGTGCCGACGCGGATCCGGCCGAGATCAACGCCCTGCACGCGTACGTGCCGCGGCAGGGCATCGGTACGGCGATCATCCGCGCCGCCGAGGAGATCGCCGCGGGGGAGTGGAAGCGCTCGGCGATCGGGCTCGGCGTCGGATTCGACAACGCCCCGGCCCGTGCGCTCTACAAGCGCCTCGGATACGAACCATGGTCGGGTCCGCAGGTGATCGACGAATGGACCGAGCAGGCCGCGGACGGCACCGTCGTACGGACGCACAGCGACCCGTGTGAGTACCTGCTGAAGACGTTCTAGGCGACGCTGACCGTTGACGCCGTGAAGGTGTTGCACGCCGACGGCGAGCCCGCGTCGAAGCCGCGACGGGTCCACCGGCTGTGGGACTTGGCGCTGCCGTGGTCGCGCTGCGTCCCCCACTCGTCGCCGCGATGGCTGATGGTCCACAGCCAGCGCTCCCGCCACGATCCGCTGACCGGGAAGAAGGTCTTGTCGGCGCCGAGGTAGGCGCCGCTCAGGCAGGACGCCTGGAGTTCGATCCGCCGGCTCTCCAGCAGCGGGGCGTCGACGCCGTTCAGGTACGCCGAACGCGTCGCGGAGGCGTCGCTGATACCGGCCAGATGCTGGATGTGGTGGCCGTACTCGTGGGCGACAAGGTGGGCCATCGTGGTCCGCGCCCACAGCTTGTTGTACTTGCGGTAGTTGTCGATATCGAAGGTCGCGTTCATCGAGATCACGCCGTTGCCGCAGTACGCCGCCGAGTCCTGCACGTCACACGCGGTGCGGGTCTTGCCGGTGAAGATGTCCAGGCGCGGCGACCGGAAAGTGAAGCCGGCCTTCTCGATCACGGGCTTCCAGACCTTGTCGAGGCAGAGGATGTAGTCCGCGTAGTACTTGCGCACGTTGGCCACCGAGGTCGGACGGATCGACGGTTCCTTGCACCGCGAGGCCGGGAGGCGGCCGACGCGGTAGAGCGGGTTCTGGGCAACGATCCGCTGCTTCGCCGCCAGCATCACCTTGGTCGAGTCGACGGTCGGCGTGGTCCGCGTCGGGCTCGAGGCTGTTGGAGTCGGAGTTGGAGCTGCAGTAGGGGTAGGTGATGGCGAAGGCGTCAGAGCCGCCAGCGTCCCACCGGCGCTCGGCAGGTCGTCACTTCCGCCCGCCTGCCGTACGACAACCACCGCGGCCGCCGCGACGACGACAACAGCAGCAACCAGCCCAACCCGCGCATTCACGGGCGGCAGCCTAGCTGCGGGCAGGGCTCAGTGTCGGATCAGTGACCCTGCTGATCCCGCAGATGCGACGGCGTCACGTCGATCGGGTCGTCGGCGACGCGCCGCGGCGGGTCGGTGCGGTACTGCCGTTCGACCTCCGGATCGATGACGGGACGTTCGCCGCGCGGACGCCGGTTGGCGAGGCGGTAGGACAGCCAGATCCCGGCCGCGCCGCCGAGCATGACGATGATGCCGAGCGCGGTCAGGTTGAACGTGTCGGACGTGTCCCGGACGGCGAACGCGATGACGGCGCCGATCACGACGAGTGCGATTCCGGCCCCGATCCGCATAACTGCTCCTTCCGAACAGGGAGTAACTGATCTCACTCCCTGTGCCCAGAGCGGGCGGGCGGTATGCGTCAGCGGAAGGCGGACTGGCCGGTCAGCGCTTGGCCGATGACGAGTTGGTGCACCTCGGAGGTGCCCTCGTAGGTGAGGACCGACTCCAGGTTGTTGGCGTGCCGCATGATCGGGTACTCGCCGCTGATCCCGTTGGCGGCCAGGATGGTGCGGCACTCGCGGGCGATCGCGATCGCCTCGCGGACGTTGTTCAGCTTGCCGACCGACACTTGCTCGGGCCGCAGCGTGCCCTTCTCCTTCAGCCGGCCGAGGTGGACGGCGAGCAGGACGCCCTTGTTCAGCTCGACGGCCATGTCGGCCAGCTTCGCCTGCGTCAGCTGGTACGCCGTCAGTGGCTTGTCGAACACGATCCGCTCGCCGGCGTACGCGACCGCGGTCTCCAGGCAGTCCCGGGCCGCGCCCATCGCGCCGAAGATGATCCCGAACCGGGCCTCGTTCAGGCAGCCGAGCGGGCCGGACAGGCCGCGGGCCTCCGGCAACATCGCGGACGCGGGCAGCCGGACGTCGTCCAGGACCAGCTCGGACGTGACGGACGCGCGCAGCGACATCTTCTGCTTGATCTCCGGCGCCGAGAAGCCGGGCGTCGAGGTCGGTACGACGAAGCCGCGGACACCGTCGTCGGTGCGGGCCCAGACCACCGCGACGTCGGCGACCGAGCCGTTGGTGATCCACATCTTCGAGCCGTTCAGGACCCAGTCGGCACCGTCGCGGCGGGCGGTGGTGCGCATACCGGCCGGATTCGAGCCGAAGTCGGGCTCGGTCAGGCCGAAGCAGCCGATCGCCACGCCCGCGGACATCCGGGGGAGCCACTCGGTCTTCTGCTCGTCGCTGCCGTACTTCCAGATCGCGTACATCGCCAGCGACCCCTGTACGGACACCAGCGACCGCATCCCCGAGTCGGCCGCCTCGATCTCGAGACACGCCAGCCCGTACGCGACCGGTCCGAGGCCGGCGCACCCGTACCCGGTCAGATGCATCCCGAGGAACCCGAGCGAGCCGAGCTCCTTGGCCAGGTCCCGTGCCGGGATCGACGCCGTCTCGAACCATTCCGGCAACGAAGGCCGCAACCGCTCGTCCGCGAACCGCCGAGCGGTCTCCCGGACGTCAACCTCCTCCGAGCTCAGCAGGGAGTCGACGTCCACCAGGTCCAACGAAGCAGGCATGTGCTCACGCTAGCCGCTCGAGCCCCCGGCAGGCTGTGCGTCGGCTCACTTGCGGTACCAGGGCCACCACCAGTGGCGTTTGCGGGGGTGGCGGACGACGACGCTGGCGTGGTGGGCCCTGCCGGTGACGTGGAGCCGGACACCGCCGGGGCGTGGGGCGACGGCCCGGTTCTTGGCGCTGCTGTGGTTGGCCTCGACCTGGTCGATGTCGACGCTCCACCCTTCGGGGATCACCATCACCACCGAGCTGTGGATCGCCTGCGCGTCGACGTAGATGTCGGACCAGTGCACGACGGCGTCGGTGAAGTCGAGCTTGACCGACGAGTGTTCCGCGATCGCGGTCAGCCGCTCGGGGACGACCCACGCGCCCTCGCGCTTCTGTGCGCTGTGCCTGGCCCGCAGCGTCAGCTCCTGCGAGCTGCCGTGCGCGACCGGGACCAGGTCCGCGGTCGCGTTGCGAAGCTCCAGCTGGGTCTTGGCCGAGTAGATCTGGGTCAGCCGTTCGTCCATCTCCTGGAAGTCCAGCCGCCCGTCGGAGTGGGCTTCCTGGACCACAGCGGCGGCGCGTTCACGGTCGTTGTCGGATGCCCGGTGGTTCGGCGGCGGCTGCTCCAGACTCATGCCCCATAAGGTAGCGCCGCATCAGCCGACGAGGGACAGGAACCGGCCGACCACCGCCGACCAGGTCTTCTCCAGTTCGACGGCGTACCGTTCCGCGTCCGCCACGACCGCGTCCCGGTCGAATCCGAGCGACCGCAGCCGCTCCGGGGTCCACCGCCGTACCCGCTCGGCCTCCACCTCCGGATGGAACTGCACACCCCAGCTCTGCCCGATCCGCAGCATCTGGTTCGTGCAGCGCTCACTGGACATCAGCAGCACCGCATCGTCCGGCAGCCGAGTGATCTGGTCCTGGTGGCTCTCGACCGCGCGGACCGTGGACGGCAGCCCGGCGAGCAGTACGTCGTCCGCAGCGGCCGGCAGCACCGTCAGGGACGTCACGCCCTTCTCCGGCTGCCCGTACTTCCCCTGCACCTCACCGCCGAACGTGTGTGCCAGCAGCTGCGCCCCCAGACAGATCCCGAGCACCGGCACCCGGCCGTGTGCCGCGCGCAGCAGCGCACGCTCGGCCGGCAGCCACGGCGACCGCTCGTCCTCGTCCGGGAGCATCCCGCCGCCGAGCAGGATCAGGACCGCATGTCCGTCGACGCTCGCGGGTACGGGTTCACCGTCCCACGCCCGGACGACGACCGGGGCGAGGTCGCGTTCGTCCAGCCAGTCGAGCAGCCGGCCCGGTCCGCTGTCACGGTCGTTCTCGATGATGAGTACAGAAGTCACGCCGCAACGGTACGGCGGCGGCACACCGGGCACCGCCGTCCCGGGGTGGCGATTCCTGGATACTGAAGCACTGGGGGTGCCGATGGAGCCGGTCAGTGGATTCGTGCGCGCTGTTGTCGGAGACGTGGCGTTCGTCTTCGGCAAGGGCATGGTCGGCGCGTACCTGCTCGCCCGCCGCAACGGATGCGCGCGGCCGCAGCTCGACCTCCTGGTGCGGTCGCACGGCCAGTACGTACCGCTGTCGGTCCCGACGGGCACGGTTCCCGTGGTCGGCCGCTTGGTCGGGCTGGACGAGATCCGCCCCGCCCCGATGATCACGGTCGAGTTCACCCCCGGCGATACCGGCGCCGAGGCGCACCTGGCGGCGAACAACCCGGTCCTCATCACGATCACCGACGTCAGCCACCGCGAGTACGACGCGGTCGTGCTGACCACGTCGCTCGGCGCGGCGGCGTACGCGCAGCTGCCGCCGGGGTACTACCACGTGTCCGCTGTCGTCATCGACGAGTACGGCGACCTGCTGCAGGGGTATGGCGCCCAGCACAACCTGCTCGTGGAGAAGGGCGACGACCTGATCGTCTCGCTGTCGATCCGGACCGCCGGTGTGGCGGAGATCGCAGCGGCGCTCGAGACCGGTCCGCAGCCCGCGCTGGTCGGCCAGGACGGCGACGTCGTACCGCTCCTGGACCTGGTCCGGATCGGCCGCGCGCCGGACTGTGACCTGATCCTCGACCGCCAGGAGATCAGCCGGCACCACGCCGAGCTGTTGCGGATCGACGCAGCCGGCTACGAGCTGCGGGACCTGGGGTCCACCAACGGCACGCAGGTGAACGGCGTACCCGTCGAGACGGCGATGGTCGTCCACGGCGACGAGATCCGGCTGGGGGCGCTCCCGTTCCGCATGCTGGTGTCCTGACCTGGAACAATGGCGCCGTGAACCCGCGTAGCGTCGTCATCCTCGGCTCGACCGGCTCGATCGGTACCCAGGCGCTCGAGCTGATCGGACGGAACCGGGACCGCTTCCGCGTGCTCGCCCTGTCCGCGGGCGGCGGCAACGTCGGGCTGCTCGCGGAGCAGGCGCTCGAGTTCGAGGTGGAGGTCGTGGCGGTGGCCAGGGCCACGGTCGCGCAGGACCTGCAGCTGGCGTTCTACGCGGAGGCGCAGCGGAAGGGCTACGCGCAGGGCGAGTTCCGGATCCCGAAGATCGTCACCGGGCCCGACGCCGCCGGCGAGCTCGCGGCGCTGCAGTGTGACGTAGTACTCAACGGCATCACCGGATCGGTCGGCCTGCACGCGACGCTGGCCGCGCTGGACGCCGGGAACACGCTGGCGCTGGCGAACAAGGAGTCGCTGGTGATCGGCGGCCCGATCGTCACCCGGCGGGCCAAGCCCGGGCAGATCGTCCCGGTCGACTCCGAGCACAGCGCGATCGCCCAGTGCCTGCGCGGCGGCTCTCCGGACGAGGTCCGCAACCTGCTGCTGACCGCGAGCGGCGGCCCGTTCCTGGGCCGGCCGCGCGCGGAGCTGGCGAACGTCTCGGTCGCGGAGGCCCTCGACCACCCGAACTTCGCGATGGGCCCGGTCGTCACGATCAACTCGGCCACGCTGGTCAACAAGGGCCTGGAGCTGATCGAGGCACACCTGCTGTTCGGGATCCCGATGGACCGGATCGACGTGGTCATCCACCGGCAGCAGGCGATCCACTCGATGGTCGAGTTCACCGACGGCGCCACGATCGCCCAGGTCGGCGTACCGACGATGACCGTGCCGATCGCGCTCGCGCTCGGCTGGCCTGACCGGATACCGGACGCCTCGCCGCCGTGGAGCTGGGCCGAGGCGGGGACCTGGACCTTCCAGCCGGTCGATCACGCAGAGTTCCCGTCGGTAGCACTGGCCCGCGAGGCGGGCACCCGGGGCGGGACCGCTCCGGCCGTGTTCAACGCCGCGAACGAGGTCTGCGTGCAGGCATTCCGGGACGGCCGGCTGCCGTTCCCGGCGATCGTCGACACGGTGGCCCGGGTGGTGACCGATCACGACGTACCCTCGTATGAGGAACTGTCCGTCGACGACGTGCTCGCCGCGGACGCGTGGGCCCGGCAGCGGGCCCGGGAGATCACCGGAGTACAGGAGAACCAGCAGGTATGAGCGTGCTTCTCACGACCCTCGGCATCGTGCTGTTCGTCGTCGGGGTGCTGATCTCCGTGGCGCTGCACGAGCTGGGCCACATGCTCCCGGCCAAGGCGTTCGGGATGAAGGTCACGCAGTTCTTCGTCGGCTTCGGGCGGACCCTGTGGTCGACCCGGCGCGGCGAGACCGAGTACGGCATCAAGGCGATCCCGGCCGGCGGTTTCGTCCGGATCATCGGCATGATGCCGCCCGCCAAGGGCCAGGACCCGACGAAGGTGCGCAAGGCCAACACCGGCCCGATCCAGTCGATGGTCGAGAACGCGCGCTCCGCGGAGTACGAGACGATCGCGCCCGAGGACAACGGCCGGCTCTTCTACCAGAAGGTGTGGTGGAAGAAGCTGATCGTGATGGCGTCCGGGCCGCTGGTCAACGTGCTGATCGCCGCCGTGCTGTTCACCGGCCTCTTCACGCTGTACGGCGCGAGGGTTCCGCAGACCACGATCTCCACCGTCACCGACTGCGTGATCCCCGCCGACCAGGCGTCCGCGGACCGCAAGTGCCAGGACGGGGACAAGGTGTCGCCGGCCAAGCAGGCCGGGTTCCAGGTCGGCGACCGGATCGTCGCGTTCAACGGCACCAAGATCGACAGCTGGGACCAGTTGACCCCGCTGATCCGGGCGAACACCGACAAGGCCGCCACGATCGTTGTCGAGCGCAACGGCCAGCAGCTGACCCTGCAGACCAGCACGATCGTCAACCAGGTGCTCGACAAGCCGGGCTCGGACAAGTACGTCTCGGTCGGCTTCCTCGGCGTCTCACCCGAGAACAAGCTCGAGCGGCAGAGCGTCGGCTACGCGTTCGACCAGATGGGCACCTACACGGTCGCCACGGTGCAGGCCCTCGGCCGGTTCCCGGAGAAGCTGGTCGGCGTCGCGAAGTCGATCGTCGGCGGCGAGCGCGACCAGGACAGCCCGATGAGCGTCGTCGGCGCCAGCCGGGTCGCGGGTGAGATCGCCTCCAGTGACCTCGACGTCGGCGCGAAGTTCGCGAGCCTGATCATGCTGCTCGCCTCGCTGAACCTGTTCCTCGCCCTGTTCAACTTCATCCCGCTGCTGCCGCTGGACGGCGGGCACATGATCGGCGCGATCTGGGAAGGGATCCGGCGCGGCTTCGCGAAGCTGTTCGGCCGGCCGGACCCGGGGTACGTCGACGTGGCCAAGCTGCTCCCGATCGCGTACGTCGCGGCCAGTGTGATCGTGGTGATGGGTGTGCTGCTCGTCATCGCCGACATCGTGAACCCCATCAAGCTGTTCAACGGTTAAGTCAACGGTCAAGTCAACGGTTAAGGACACATGAGCATCAACCTCGGTATGCCGGCACTGCCGCCACCGACCCTCGCACCGCGTCGCAAGACCCGTCAGATCAAGGTCGGCAGCGTGCTGGTCGGCGGTGACGCGCCGGTCTCGGTGCAGTCGATGACGACGACACCGACCAACGACGTCAACAAGACGCTGCAGCAGATCGCCGAGCTGACCGCGGCCGGCTGCGACATCGTCCGGGTCGCGTGCCCGCGGCAGGAGGACGCCGACGCGCTGAAGGAGATCGCGCAGCACTCGCAGATCCCGGTCATCGCCGACATCCACTTCCAGCCGGGCTACGTGTTCGCCGCGATCGAGGCTGGCTGTGCCGCCGTCCGGGTGAATCCGGGCAACATCCGCAAGTTCGACGACCAGGTCAAGGAGATCGCGCAGGCCGCGAAGGACCACGGGACGTCGCTGCGGATCGGCGTGAACGCGGGCTCGCTGGACAAGCGGCTGCTGGAGAAGTACGGCAAGGCGACGGCCGAGGCGCTCGTCGAGTCGGCCGTCTGGGAGGCGTCGCTGTTCGAGGAGCACGACTTCCACGACTTCAAGATCTCGGTCAAGCACAACGACCCGGTCGTGATGGTGCAGGCGTACGAGATGCTCGCCGAGCGCGGCGACTGGCCGCTGCACCTCGGCGTCACCGAGGCCGGGCCGGCGTTCCAGGGCACGATCAAGTCGTCGGTCGCGTTCGGCGCGCTGCTGTCGAAGGGCATCGGCGACACCATCCGGGTCTCGCTGTCCGCGCCGCCGGTCGAGGAGGTCAAGGTCGGCCTGCAGATCCTGCAGTCGCTGAACCTGCGCGAGCGCAAGCTCGAGATCGTCTCCTGCCCGTCCTGCGGTCGCGCGCAGGTGGACGTGTACACGCTCGCCGAGCAGGTGACCGCCGGCCTCGAGGGCATGGAGGTCCCGCTGCGGGTCGCGGTCATGGGCTGCGTCGTCAACGGCCCGGGCGAGGCCCGCGAGGCCGACCTCGGCGTCGCGTCCGGTAACGGCAAGGGCCAGATCTTCGTCAAGGGCGAGGTCATCAAGACGGTCCCCGAGTCCGCGATCGTGGAGACCCTGATCGAAGAGGCGATGCGCATCGCCGAGCAGATGGAGACCACGGAGCCCGGCGAGCCCACTGTCAGCGTGAGCTGACCGAAGGCGCCGCCCGGCGCTGCGAAGACCTCGTCCGCCCGGTCGTTCCTCGCACCGTACGTCAACCTTCCCTGAAGGGCCGCCGACTAGGCTTCGGCGGGTGACCAGTTACCTGATCGTCAGTGCGATCCGTGCCGAGGCTCGTTACGTCCCGGATCACCTGCCCGTCGTCACCACCGGCGTCGGGAAGACGGCTGCGGCCGTGGCGACCGCGCGGGCCTTGGCCGAGCGGGACACCACAGGGCTGGTGGTGTTGAACGTCGGTACGACGGGGGCGCTCCGGGACGGCCTGTCCGGGCTGTACCTGCCGAGCACGGTCATCAATCACGACGTCAACGCCGACGCGATCAGGGCAATCGGGCTGGACCCGCAGGACGAACTGCCCGTCGACGGCGGCGACGGGACGGTGCTGGCGTCGGGCGATGTCTTCGTCACCGACCCCGCCGTACGGGCGCGGTTGGCGGAGCGGGCACACCTGGTCGACATGGAGGCGTACGGCGTCGTCTACGCGTGCCGCGCGTACGGCGTACCGGTCCGGGTCGTCAAGCACGTCTCGGACTCGGCCGACGAGTCGGCCCTGGACTGGCCGACCCTCGTCGACGCCAGCGCCAAGGTCCTGGGGAAGTGGGTCACCGAGAACACCGGCCAATTATCCTGACTTGACCTTGACCCTGGGGGCAAGGTTTAGCGTCGGGGTGAAGGAGGCGGGATGCGGATCAGTGATCTGGCGGCCGAGGCCGGTGTGACGGTCAAGGCGGTTCGGTACTACGAGGCGCAGGGTCTGCTCAAGCCGCGGCGGGAGGCCAACGGGTACCGGTCGTACGACGCGGACGACGTGGTCGTGGTGCGCGAGGTGAAGGCGTTGCTGAGCCTCGGGCTGACCGCGGAGCAGACGTATCCGTTCATCGAGTGCCTGCGGGCCGGCAACGCTCGCGCGGACGTGTGCCCGGCGTCGCTGACGGCGTACCGGATGCGGATCGCGGACGTGGACCGGCGGATCGCCGAGCTGACCGATCTGCGGTCCCGGCTGACCGACCTCCTGACCGACGCCGAGAACTGGAGAACGCCATGAGCGACCTGCCTGCTGTTGACGAAGCCACCTTCGACGAGGTGGTGCTGCGGTCCGAGAAGCCCGTGCTGGTGGACTTCTGGGCGCAGTGGTGCCCGCCGTGCCACCAGATCGCCCCGGTCCTCGCGCAGATCGGTGCCGAGCGCAACGACCAGCTGACCGTGGTGAAACTGAACTCCGACGAGAACCCGGCCGTCTCGGCCCGCTACCGCGTGATGGCCCTGCCGACGCTGATCCTCTTCCACCGCGGCGAGATGATCTGGTCCGTCGTCGGCGCCCGCCCGAAGCACAAGCTCCTCAAGGAACTCGACGACGCCCTGCTCACCGCGGTCTAGAGCGCTGTCTGCTGGTGGAAGGCGACGCGCCAGTCGCCGTGGACGTCCGTCCAGACCGTGCTCGCGTACGCCGGCAGGTGCACCTCGCTGCCGTCGACCAGGGCCGTGACGTCGACGCGGTAGGTGACGATCGCGGTGTGCTCGTCCACCGCGATCACCTGCTCGTCGCTGCGGTCGGTCTTCACGAACGGGTTGTGGTTGATCCGGATCCCCGGCACGGCGGTCGCCTTGTCGATGATCCCGAACTTGGTCACGGCGACCGCGTCGTCCAGCAGGTACTTCTCGTAGAAATCCCCGTCACCTTCCCGGTTCGCCTTCCACAGCAGATCCTCGAGCTCCAGCAGCTTCTCTCTCATGTCATCCATGCTGCCGGCCCCCTAGGACACCTGCAGTCCTAGCTCGAGTAGACCTCGACAAGAATCCCGTGGGCTCCTCGATTGACTGGTAGCCGTCTAGGATGCTAGCAATATAGCCATGGCGGATGATGCAGGCAAGAAGGTGCAGTTCAACGTGTATCTGCCGCCGGAGCTGGTGCGGCGGGTGAAGCACAAGGCGATCGACGACGCGGCGAGTCTGTCCGCGCTGGTCGAGCAGGCGCTGTCGGAGTACCTCGACAACCATGGGGAGGCCCGGGGATGAACGACCCGAGCAACGCGGTGATCAGGCCGTTGCGGTTCACGACCGACGTGGAAGCGATGCGCGCCTTCCTGGAGACGCTCGGGCTGCGGTCCCGGATCGAGTCCGAGCGCGGCGGCTGGGTCGACATGCTCGCGGGCAGCGGCATGGTCGCGCTGCACGACGCGGCGTCGAGTTCGACGGGCGGGCGGCCGGGGCAGACGACGCTGTCGTTCGAGGCGGACAAGATCGACGAGCTGAAGGGCCGGCTGGAGCAGGTCGGGTTCGTCGACGCGACGGTCTTCGACGAGGCGTACGGGCGGGTGCTGTCGGTGACCGCCCCGGACGGCGTGGTGATCTGGGTCGACGAGCGCACCGACGACCTGTACGGCTACAGGCTGCACGATGCGCGCCCCGACGAGCGCTGGTCGGTCACGCCGTACCTCACCGGTGCCGAGGAGCCGTCCTGGCGACGTTTCCTGGACGGGGTCGGCGTCAGCCGGCAGGTCCGGTTCGGACCGCCCGACGGGGAGTTCACGGTGCGGCTCGAGCTGACCACGACCGAGGACCTGGCCGACGTCCAGGCGCGCGCCGGCGGCACCCGGACCGAGGCCGGCCTGGAGATCGTGGACCCGGACGGGCAGCTCGTCGTGGTCCGCGGATGATCTCGGTACGCCGGGCCGAGCTTGACCTCGACCGCACGTGAACAGGCAAGATGCCCGGCATGACTAGGCTGCGGGACGATCCGGACTTCCGGCGGTACTGGTCGGCGCGGGCGTTGTCGACGACCGGGTCGATGGTGACGGCGATCGCGCTGCCGGTGCTCGTGTACCGGCTGAGCGGGTCGACGGTGCTGACCGCCGTGGTGACGGCGCTGGAGTCGGCGCCGTACCTGCTGACTGGTCTGTTCGCCGGCGCGCTCGCGGATCGCTGGAACCGGCGCCACGTGATGGTGGCCGCGGACACGGTCAACGCGCTCCTGGTGGGGTCGGTTCCGCTGGCGCATCTGCTCGGGGTGCTCACCGTCGTGCAGGTCCTGATCGTCGCGTTCACCGTTCAGGCGGTGCACACGTTCTTCGACGGCGCGAACTTCGGTGCGCTCCCGGTGCTCGTCGGCCGGGCCCGGGTGGCCCAGGCGAACTCCGCGGTCTGGACGGCCTCCAGCCTGATCGAGCTGATGGTGCCACCGCTGACCGGGCTGCTGCTCGCCGTCCTCGATCCGGCCAGTCTGCTCACCCTCGACGCGCTCAGCTTCGCGGCCTCCGCGTTCGCGGTCCGCGGGATCACCAGGGCCTTGTCCGAGGCTCGCGAAGGGCGTCCGCCACTGCGGCCGCGCGTGGTCCTGAACGACATCGCTGACGGTCTGCGCTATCTGGTCCGGCATGCCGGCGTGCGTACGATGACGATCGTCGGCAGCGTGCAGTCCTTCGCCGGCGGCGGGTTCATGGCACTGATCGTGGTCTGGTGCGACCGCGTCCTGCACATCGGTACGTCGGGACTCCGCTTCGGCCTCGTCTGGGGCACGTGGGGGATCGGCGGGCTGATCGCCGCGCTCAGCCTCCCGCGGTTGCTGAAGCGGATGTCGCCCGCCGCGATCACGCTGTACGCGCTGCCGCTGTCGGCGCTGCTCGGCGTGCTGTCGCCGTTGTCGCCGCACTGGATCGTGGCCGCGCTGGCCCTGCTCGTCTGGGGTTCGGCGTACGTGCTGGTGATCGTGAACGCGATCTCGTACCGCCAGCAGGTGACGCCGGAGAACCTGCTCGGCCGGGTCAACACCGCGGGCCGGATGCTGTCCTGGGGTGTCGGGTGGACGCTCGGCTCGGTCGTCGGCGGCCTGCTCGGCACCGCGTTCGGGGCCCGCACCGGGATGGTGCTGATGGGACTGTTCGGCTGTGCCGGTGTGGTCATCGCCTGGACGTCGCCGCTGCGCAGGATCGCGGCCGACCACGAGTCGCAGGTGGCCTGAGGCGGCCCCGTTGCATACGAACGCGGCGAACATCCGCTAGGTTCTGCGCGTGGGAGTACGGGTTCTCGGTCCTCGTGACCTCGCGGCGGCACGCGCGGTCATCGCCCGTGATCCGGTGGTGAACGTGTTCGTCGACAGCCTCGTGCAGGCGTCCGGGCTGGACCCGCGGCGCGGCGCCGAGGTCTGGGGGTACGTCGAGAAGGGCGCGCTCGAGGCCCTGTGCCACGCCGGCGGGAACATGGTGCCGGTCGGCGCCGACGACGCGGCGCTGCGGGCGTTCGCGGCGTACGCGCTGCGCCGCGGCCGGAACTGCTTCCAGATCCTCGGCCAGGCGCGGGCGGTCGAGCAGCTGTGGCACATCCTCGAGCCGCACTGGGGACCGGCCCGCGAGGTGCGCGACGACCAGCCGTTCATGGTGATCGACGGGCCGCCGGCGATCGCGCCGGACCCGCTGGTGCGCGCGGTCGAGCCGGTCGAGCTGCCGATCCTGTACCCGGCGTGCGTGGCGATGTACACCGAGGAGGTCGGCGTACCACCGCAGACCGGGCCGGACGGGACGTTCTACCGCTCGCGGGTCGCGGAGCTGATCCGGGCCGGGCGGGCGTTCGCGCGGATCGAGGACGGCCGGGTCGTGTTCAAGGCCGAGGTCGGTTCGGTCGGGACCGGGGTGTGCCAGATCCAGGGCGTCTGGGTGGACCCGGAGTACCGGGGTCGCGGGCTCGCCGCGCCCGGGATGGCCGCGGTGGTCGAGCTGGCCCGGCAGATCGCGCCGGTCGTGACGCTCTACGTCAACGCGTTCAACCGGCCCGCGAGGGCGGCGTACGAGCGGGTCGGGTTCCGCACCGTCGAAACCTTCGCCACGATCCTGTTCTAAGCTCCGACGCATGGCATCGCGAAGCACCAAGGGTCTGGCCGCACTGTTCGGCGTGCTCGGGACGCTGCATTTCGTGAAACCGGCGCCGTTCGAGCAGATCGTGCCGAAGGTGCTGCCGCGGAAGAAGGAGCTCGTCTACGCGTCCGGGGTGGCGGAGCTGGCCTGCGCGGCCGGGCTGCTGCACCCGCGGACCCGGCGGCTGGCCGGGCTGGCGAGCGCCGGCCTGCTGGTCGCGGTGTTCCCGGCGAACGTCCAGATGGCCGCTGACCTGCGGACCAAGGGGTCGCGGACGGCCCAGACGATCGCGTATGCGCGGCTGCCGCTCCAGCTGCCGTTGATCCGGTGGGCGCTGAAAGCTGCCCGCGAGTGACCTGTGGACAACGTGGTGGGAGCATCACCACCGGACCGATATTCTCTCTGATGTCCTGTACTCGACTTTTGCACGCTTGGAGACTCCCGTGATTTTGCGTATGTCGTCGTTGTTCCTCCGCACCCTTCGCGAGGACCCGGCGGACGCGGAGGTCCCGAGCCACAAGCTGCTCGTCCGCGCCGGATACATCCGCCGCGCCGCGCCCGGCATCTACACCTGGCTGCCGCTCGGCCTGCGGGTGCTGCGCAACGTCGAGCGGATCGTCCGCGAGGAGATGGACGCGATCGGCGCGCAGGAGCTGGTGTTCCCGGCGCTGCTGCCCCGCGAGCCCTACGAGGCCACCGGCCGCTGGACGGAGTACGGGCCGAACATCTTCCGGCTGAAGGACCGCAAGGGCGCCGACATGCTGCTCGGCCCCACGCACGAGGAGATGTTCACGCTGGTCGTGAAGGACCTGTACTCGTCGTACAAGGACCTGCCGCTGTCGATCTACCAGATCCAGAACAAGTACCGCGACGAGGCGCGGCCGCGGGCCGGCGTGCTCCGCGGGCGCGAGTTCGTGATGAAGGACTCGTACTCGTTCGACGTCGACGACGACGGCCTCGCCGCGTCGTACGAGAAGCATCGCGACGCCTACATCAAGATCTTCGACCGGCTCGGCTTCGACTACGTGATCGTGCAGGCGATGTCCGGTGCGATGGGCGGATCGCGGTCCGAGGAGTTCCTCGCGATCGCGGAGAACGGCGAGGACACCTTCGTCCGCTCCCCGGGCGGCTACGCGGCGAACGTCGAGGCGGTCGTGGTGCCGCAGGCCGCGCCGGTCGACGCGTCCGGCGTGCCGGCCGCCGAGGTCGTGGACACGCCCGACACCCCGACGATCGACACGCTCGTGGACGCGCTGAACGCGAAGCACGCCCGGACCGACGGCCGCGAGTGGACCGCCGCGGACACGCTGAAGAACGTGCTCGTCATGCTGGTGCACCCCGACGGCAGCCGTGAGCCGCTGGCGATCGGCGTCCCCGGCGACCGCGCGATCGACGAGAAGCGGCTGGGCGCGCAGCTGGAGCCGGCCGAGGTGGTCGCCTTCGAGGAGGCGGACTTCGAGAAGTACCCGTCGCTCGCGAAGGGCTACATCGGCCCCGGCGTGCTCGGCAAGGAGAACGCGTCCGGCATCCGCTACCTGCTCGACCCGCGGGTCGCGGAAGGGTCGGCCTGGGTGACGGGTGCGGACAAGTCCGGCTTCCACGTCGTCAACCTGGTGCACGGCCGGGACTTCACCGCCGACGGGACGATCCAGGCCGCCGAGGTCCGTGACGGCGACCAGGCGCCGGACGGCTCCGGTGAGCTGGAGACCGCGCGCGGGATCGAGATGGGCCACATCTTCCAGCTCGGCCGGAAGTACGCCGACGCCCTCGACCTCAAGGTCCTCGACCAGAACGGCAAGCTCGTCACGGTCACCATGGGGTCGTACGGCGTGGGTGTCACCCGCGCGGTCGCCGCGATCGCCGAGGGCAACCACGACGAGCTCGGTCTGGTCTGGCCGCGGGAGATCGCGCCGGCCGACGTGCACCTGGTTGCCACCGGCAAGGACAAGGAGGTCTTCGAGAAGGCCGCCGAGATCGCCGCCGGGCTGGAGGCCCGCGGGCTGAGCGTCATCTACGACGACCGGGAGAAGGTCTCGCCGGGCGTGAAGTTCAAGGACGCCGAGCTGATCGGCATCCCGACCATCGCGGTCGTCGGCAAGGGCCTCGCCGACGGCACGATCGAGGTCAAGGACCGCCGCTCCGGCGACCGCGCCGACGTCCCGGTCGCGGACATCGTCGAGCACCTGGTCAGCACGGTCCGCGGCTGACCGACAGCCGACCGACCGGCCTCGCTCCCCAGCAGGGGAGCGAGGCCGGTTTCGCATTTCCCGGACTTTTTCCGGCGGGCATGTCGAGGAACGCCGATCGGCTCCGATCCCGGGGTGTGGCGCCTGAGGGGGCGTCCGGGAGTCAGGGAGTTGACGATGACGGAATCTGTAGTGGTGGGTCGGGGGATCGACGGGTTGCGGCAGGCCGTAGCCGGCGAGGTGCTGGTGGCCGGGGACCCGGGATACCCGGACGCCGGGCGCGTGGTGATGGCCGAGGGGCGGCCGCGGGTGATCGTGCGGTGCACGGGGGCGGGCGACGTGGTCGCGGCGCTGAAGTACGCCGAGACGCACGACCTGCCGATCGCGGTCCGCAGCGGCGGGCACCACGCGGCCGGGTTCGGCACCAACGACGGCGGTGTCGTGATCGACGTACGGCCGATGGACGAGGTCCGGCTGCTGCCCGACAACGTCGTGCGGATCGGCACCGGCGGCACCTGGGGCCGGGTCGCCGAGCGGCTCGGTAAGGCCGGGCTGGCGATCTCGTCCGGTGACACGGCCGGTGTCGGGGTCGGCGGGCTGATGGCCGGCGGCGGCATCGGCTGGATGGTCCGCAAGCACGGGCTGGCGATCGACAACGTGGTCGCCGCCGAGGTGGTGACCGCGGACGGCTCGATCCACCGGGTGGACGCCGCGACCGAGCCGGAGCTGTTCTGGGGACTGCGAGGCGCGGCGGGCAGCCTCGGCGTGGTCACCTCGTACGACATCGCGGCCACACCGCAGCCCACGGTGCACTTCGGCGCGCTGCTCTACCCCTGGGTGCAGGCGGCGCAGGTCCTCCAGGGGTGGGCGGAGTACATGGCGACCGCGCCCGAGGACCTGACGGCGTCCCTGCAGCTGGCGCCGACGATGATGGCCGACGGGCAGGTGCCGGTCGCGATCATGGTGTGCGTGGCGGGTGACGTCGCCGCGCGCGACGCGATCCTGGAGCCGCTGCGCACCCTCGGCACCTTGCTCACCGACAAGGTGACCGAGGTCCCGTACGCCGAGGTGTTCGCCGCCATGGAGATGCCGGCGGACTGGCGGCCCCGGATCCGCAACGGCTTCTTCGAGACGGTGCCGGCCGATCTGGGGGAGCGGCTGCTCGAGGCCCGCCGGCGGATCCCCGGGATGGCGATCGAGATCCGTGCGCTCGGCGGTGCCTTCGGCGCGATGCCGGCGGACGCGACCGCGTTCGCGCACCGCGACGCCCGGTTCCTGGTGAACTCGGTCGTGGTCGGATCGCCCGAGCAGCAGGGCTCGCAGCCCGCCGAGTTCGACGCCCTGTGGAAGACGCTGGAGCCCAACGGCGCCTACCTGAACTTCCTGTCGAACCCGACCGACGCCGACCTCGACCTCTGCTACCCGCCGGACCACCGCGCTCGGCTGGCCGCGCTCAAGCAGACGGTGGATCCGGGCCATGTGTTCCGCAGTGAGTTGAGCGTGCCGCCGCGCCCGGAGTGGACCGGTGGCCGCCGTCACCTGATGAGGTGGGCGATGCGGTCGCGCAGATAGTTCTGCTCGGCCGTGTTCCGGGTCCGCTCCAGCGCCGCGAGGTAGTTGGAGCGGGCCTGGTCCGGCCGGCCGGCGAGCTCGTGCAGGTGGGCGAGAACGGACAGCCGGCGGTGGTGGTCGCCGAGGTACCGGTCGGCGGCCAGCTCCTCGACGATCGCGATGCCGGCGTCCGGCCCGTCGGTCATCGCGACGGCCACGGCCGAGCCGAGCCGCACCATCGGGCTCGGGTCGACCTGCTCGAGGACGCGGTAGAGGCCGGCGATCTGTTCCCAGTCGGTCGACTCGACGGAGTCGGCCTCGCTGTGCACGGCCGCGATCGCCGCCTCCAGCTGGTACGGGCCGACGGCGCCGGTGCGTAGCGTCTCCTCGACGAGCCGCGTGCCCTCGGCGATCTCGCCGGCGTACCAGCGGGTGCGGTCCTGCCGGTCGGCGGGGACGAGGTCGCCGCCGGGCCCGGTCCGCGCGTCCCGGCGTGCGTGCGTGAGGATCATCAACGCCAGCAGACCGGTCACCTCGCCCGGACCGCCGACGGCCTGCTGCAGCAGGCGGGTGATCCGGAGCGCCTCTTCCGCCAGATCCACGCGCTGCAACGAGTCACCGGCGCTGGCGGTGTGTCCTTCGTTGAAGATCAGGTAGAGCACCTGCAGGACGGCACGGAGCCGCTCGTCGTACTCGTCGGCGGTCGGCAGTTCGAAGCGGGCGCCCGCGATCGTCTTCTTGGCCCGGCTGATCCGCTGCGCCACGGTCGTCTCGCTGACCAGCAGCGCGGCCGCCACCTCCGCTGTCGTGAGACCGCCGACCGAGCGCAGCGTGAGGGCGATCTGCGACGCCGGGGTCAGCGCCGGGTGGCAGCACAGCACCAGCAGCCGCACGGTGTCGTCGGAGTCCTCGTGGTAGTCGTCGGGATCCGGGTCCGCCGCGCGCAGGAAGTCGTTGAGTTCGCGCTGCCTGCGGGCGTTGTCCCGTCGCCACCCGTCCATCATCCGCCGCGTCGCGACGCTGATCAGCCAGCCGACGGGCTGCTCGGGGACGCCGTTGGCGCGCCACTGCACGAACGCCTCGAGCAGTGCCTCCTGCACCGCGTCCTCGCACTGGTCGAACACGCCGTACCGCCGGACCAACGTCGCCAGCGCCCGCGGAGCCGCAGCGCGGATCGCCGCCTCCAGGTCGGGCGCCGACGTCCTCACAGCTGGTCGAGCTCCGCGAGGAAGTCGTCCTGGTCCATCCGGATCTCACGGAGCTCGACGCGCCGGAACTGCGCCAGCGGGATCATCGCCGCGAGCTCGAGGGCCCGCTCCTGCGACGCGCAGTTCAGCACCAGTGCGCCGGCCAAGAACTCCTTGGTCTCCAGGAACGGCCGGTCCGAGATCACCGGCGTACCGGCGACCAGCTGGACGTCCTTGGTCTCGGCCGGCTCCGTGAGCGAAAGCACGGACACCAGCTCGCCGCTCTTCAGCAGCTTGCGCGCGAGCGTGGCGACGGCCTCGCGGCCACCGGCCAGCTCGGTCAGCTGGTGCTCGCTCAGCCCTTCGAGCGCCTCGAGGTTGTTGTGAACCAGCAGTAGGAACTTCACCCCGCCATTGTCCCGGACAAGGTGTCAGGACCGAACCCAGACGGTCCACCGCACCACACGCAGGTACCCCAGGCGTTGGTAGACGGGCTGTCCGTCGTCCGACGCGATCAGGCACGCCGGCTGATCGGCGTACGCCGTGGTCGCCGCCCAGGTCACCGCCGCGCCCGCACCGCGACCACGCGCGGCGGGCATCACCGCGACGTTCTCGACGACGGTGACCCCGGCGGCGCTGTGGGCCGTGGCGGTCGCCAGCGGTACGTCGCCGTCGTATCCGACCCAGACGGCCGAACCGTCGAGGAACGACGGCAAGTAGACGGTCCCTGGCTGGAACGGCTGGAACTCCGGCAACGGGTATCCCTCGACGAGGACCCGCTCGGCGTCGGCCAGGCCGGCGGCGTCCGTCACCCGGCGGACGTCGAGATCCGTCGTCGGGGGAGCGGTCGTCTGCGGAAGCCGGAGCATCAACGGCGGATGCCCTGCCAGCTCCAGGCCGGACGCGCGGAGGTCGCCGGTCGGCCACGCGCTGACGAACAGGTACGGCGCACGGCCGGGCAGCGTTTCGGCGACCTCGGCGACGATCCCGGCCGGATCGACCGGCTGTTTCGGGACGATCCAGTTCGTGAGCGCGCCGCGGCCGTCGAGGATCCCGCCGGCCCACCTGTCGCCGTCGTACCACGGTCTGCCGGCCCGCCGGGCGGCGTCGACGGCCCAGGACGCGTGCGCGAGCACGGCCTGGCGCATCAGCGAGTCGGCCGGCGCGAGGTCCGGCTCCCAGCCGGTGGCCAGGGTTTCGCCTTCCGGCGGCAGGATCGAGGACGACATGCGCACCATTCTCGCGGCGGCGACGTGGTGTGTCTCTCACTCGACGGTGTAAAGGTTGAGCGGTACTACGCCCTTACCGGATCATCGGGTCCGTGAGGACGTGCTGCTGTGCCTGATGTGTCGTTGCTGACGTTGGTGTTCCTGGTGATCGCGGCCTTCGCGGCCGGCTGGATCGACGCGGTGGTCGGGGGCGGTGGACTGCTGCAGCTGCCCGCGATGCTGCTCGGGCTGCCGAACGCGTCGCCCGCGCAGGTCCTGTCGACCAACAAGATCTCGTCGCTGTGCGGTACGACGACCAGCGCGGTCACGTTCGGTGTCAAGGTGCGCCCGGACCGTAAGACCGTGCTGCCGCTGGCGATTCTCGCCGGGCTCGGCGCCGCGGCCGGCGCGCTGGTGGCGACCAGGATCCCGATGTCCTGGTTCAAGCCGATCGTCCTGGTGCTGCTCGTGCTGGTGGCGATCTACACCGCGATGAAGCCGTCGCTGGGCGCCCGCACCGCGTTGCGGTTCGACGGTCGCGACCACTACCTCGCGGCGAGCGGCGTCGGCGTGCTGATCGGCTTCTACGACGGCGCGGTCGGACCGGGCACCGGGTCGTTCCTGATCTTCGCGCTGGTCGGCCTGCTCGGGTACAACTTCCTGCAGGCGAGTGCGAAGGCGAAGATCGCCAACGTGGCCACGAACCTGGGCGCGATCGCGGTGTTCGCGCTGAGCGGCGCACCGCTGTGGCGGCTCGGCCTGATCATGGGGGCCGCCAACATGTGCGGCGGTCTGCTCGGCGCCCGGACCGCGGTCGCCCGGGGCAGCCGGTTCGTCCGGGTGGTCTTCCTGGTCGTCGTCTCGGCGCTGATCCTGCGCCTGGCCTACGACGTGTTCTTCGCCTGACCTCAGCGACGGCTGAAGGTCGGGGCCCAGGGCGCGTTGTCCAGGCCGATCCGCTGGATGGCGGTAGCGGTCTGGGCGGCCAGGTCCTCGAGGGACGCGATCTCGTCCGGGGTGGCCCGGTAGCGGCGGGACCAGTAGGCGCCGATGGCGGCGACCGGCGTCGGTGAGCCGACCGGGACCATCAGCAGGCTCCGGACGAAGGTCGGCAGGTACGCCTCGAGCGGGATCCGGTCGTCGACGGAGATGTCGGGGACCACCGCGGTCTCGTCGTGCAGCATCGCCCAGCCGCTGATGCATGCGGTGATCGGGAACCGCTGGCCCTTCCAGAGCGGCGCGATCGCGTCCTCGTCGGCGTAGAAGCAACGATCCTCCTCGCGCAGGACGAACGTCGCTCCCTGTGCGCCCGTGACCCGGCGCGCCTCCTTGCGGACGATCTCCCCGACATGGTCGAGGCTCGTCGCCACCTCCAGGGCTGCCAGTTGCTCCGCCATGCCGCCATTGTGCACCCCGATCGCCCCCGGCCGATGTCAAAAGCGGCAATTCGGACGGCGGACGAGGCCTCCGCGCCTCGTTGCGACCTAGGGTCGCGCCATGGACACGGAGGTGTTGTTCGACGGGAAGATGAATCTGAGCTTCGGCCAGATCTACCTGATGAGCGGGGACACGGACTGGCCGGACTTCGACGACTCACGGCGGGGGCAGGCGAACGGCCTCTGCGGGGCCGCCGAACCCGGTCGGCTGCTGCTGGCGACCGGGCTGCACACCGGATACGTAGGGCTTCGGATCGAGCACTCCGAGCAAGAGCCTGCTCTGGATGACTCCTGGGAGGACATCGTCGAGGTCTCGTTCCTGCCCGCGGCCCCAGGCATCGAGGTGTACGGGCTGGACGGCTCGACGTCCGCGGAGTTCCGCCTGCCGGTGCGTAGCTATCGGGCCCGCTACAGCGCCAGCGGGATGGACGAGGGCCGGCGGGTCGACGTGGTCGGCGACGACGAGCCGGTCGTGGATCGGTACCTGCTCCAGTTCTGGCCGGCCGACGCCGCGACCGATGCCGTACGCAAGCAGACCAGCACTGTGGCCAAGCAGTGGCATCAGGAGTGGCGCTAGGGTCGCCTCATGGTCGACTACAACGGTCGGATGGGCAGGGTGTACGTCGCGGGCCGTGCGATGCCGCCGGCCGAGGTACGGCGCTGGACCGGGGCCTTCGCGCAGCACGTGCCGTCGGTGCGACCGCTGGACGTCCTTGATCTCGGCAGCGGCGTCGGCCGGCTGACTCCCGGGCTGGCCGAGGAGTTCCAGGGGCAGGCGTGGGGCGTGGAGCCGTCGGACCGGATGCGCGAGGCGGCCGAGCAGGCACCGCATCCGGACGTGACCTACCTGAAGGGCAGCGCCGAGGACATTCCGTTGCCTGAGGCATCGGTCGACGTGGTGCTGATGTTCCTGTCGTTCCATCATTTCCGGGATCAGCCGCAGGGGCTGCGGGAGGTGCGCCGGGTGCTGCGGCCCGGGGGAGTGGCGTTGTTGCGCACCCAGTTCACGGATCTGATGCCGGACCTGTTCTGGTACGAGTACTTCCCGTCCGCGCGGGAGATCGATGCGGCGATGTACAGGTCGCTCGCGGACACGAAGGCGCTGGCGGCCGAGGCGGGGCTGGTGCCGGCCGACGAGGTCGTCCGGCTCTCGGTCGAGACGCCGCGGACGTTGCGCGAGCGCTACGAGCGGCTGAGCCTGCGGGCGTTGTCGACGTTCGAGCATCTCCCGGCGGACGAGGTCGAGGCCGGGTTCGCCAGGTTCGCCGCGGACGCGGACCGGGACCCGGGGCGGTCGATGCCGGTGTACGACGCGACGATGCTGGTTCTCACGCGTCCCAGGTGACGTGCAGCGCCGGCGGTTTGCGGAAGACGAGACCGCGTGGCGCGGGGGAGTCCGGAGCCAGGCGGAGACCGGGCAGGCGCAGTACGGCCTCGAGTGCGGTCAGCGTTTCCAGGCGGGTCAGGTGCATGCCGAGGCAGATGTGCGGCCCGCTGGCGAAGGCGAGATGCCGGCGGGCGTTCGGGCGCCGGACGTCGAACGTGTCGGGGGCCGGGAACACCTCGGGATCCCGGCCGGCGCCGGCCAGCGAGACGGTGACCATGTCGCCGCGGCGGATCGCGGCGCCCGCGAGGTCGAGGTCGCGGGTGGCGTAGCGGTCGATGACGGCGGCCGCGGGTTCCAGGCGGAGTGACTCCTCCATCGCGTTCGGGAGCAGCGCGGGGTCGGCCAGGACCAGGTCGAGCTGGTCGCGGTGCGTGAGGAGGTGCCACAGGGCGTTGGTGATCATGCCCTCGGTGGTCTCGATCCCGCCGAACATGAACACCGCGGCGTTCGCGACCACCTCGTCGATCCCCAGCCCGGCGGCGGCCGCCACGGCGAGCAGCGAGTCGGCGGAGTCGATGCCGGAGGCAACATGCTTGTGCAGCTCGGCGAACGCCGCCGCACCGTCCGCGGTCGCCGGGCGGCCGGCCGAGATCCCGGAGACCGACGACGAGATCGCCGTGTACCAGTCGAGCACGGTGGACGCCGAGGCCGGCGGCAGCCCGAGCGACAGCGCGACAACGGCAACCGACAACGGCCCCGCAAGCGCCGTCCGAAGGTCGGCGGAATGCCGGGGGTGGAGCGTCGACATGAGGTCGTCAACTGTTTGTTGCACGGGCTGGGTGAAGCGGCGGCGGGTCTCCGCCAGGCCGAAGGGGGACTCGAAGGGGTCGCGGTGGGACTTGTGGTGGGCGCCGTCGAGGGACAGCATCGACGGGCCGACGACCTGCGCGGTCGAGAACCGAGGGTCGTCGACAGTGAACGTCGCCGGGTCGCGCAGTACCTGCACCGCGAGCGACCGACCGGTGACGAACCAGGCGTTCATGGACTCGATCCAGCCGATCGGCCGGATCCGCGCGAGCGCCGGATGCGGGTCGGTTTCGAGCTCGTCGACGGTCACCATCGGGCCAGCGTAACCATAGGACCAGTTATCATACTGGTATTGCTGAGACAGATCGGATTTAAACGACTCAGGAGGCCTCCGGGTTACGAATCCTGAACTCAGGCCCTCTAGGGTGTGGCCCATGTCAGAGAACCTGGTGCTCCTGCCTGCCGTCGATGTGGCGGACGGGCAGGCGGTCCGGCTGGTGCAGGGTGAGGCCGGCAGCGAGACGTCGTACGGCGACCCGCTGGCGGCGGCGATGGCGTGGCAGGAGGCCGGGGCGGAGTGGATCCACCTGGTCGACCTGGACGCGGCGTTCGGCCGTGGCAGCAACCGGGAGCTGCTCGCCGACGTCACCGGCACGCTGGACGTGCAGGTCGAGCTGTCCGGCGGCATCCGCGACGACGACTCGCTCGAGGCCGCGCTCGCGACCGGCGCCCGCCGGGTGAACATCGGCACCGCCGCGCTCGAGGACCCGGAGTGGTGCGACCGGATCATCCAGCAGTACGGCGACCGGGTCGCGATCGGCCTGGACGTCCGCGGCCGCACCCTGGCCGCCCGCGGCTGGACGAAGGAAGGCGGCGACCTGTACGAGGTGCTGGCCCGGCTGGAGACGGCCGGCTGCGAGCGCTACGTGGTCACCGACGTCACCAAGGACGGCATGCTCCAGGGCCCGAACCTGGACCTGTACCGCGACCTGTGCGCGCGCACCGACAAGCCGATCATCGCGTCCGGCGGCGTCTCCAGTCTCGACGACCTCGAGGCGCTCAGCACGCTAGTGAAGGACGGCGTCGAGGGCGTCATCGTCGGCAAGGCGCTGTACGCCGGCGCGTTCACCCTGACCGAGGCACTCGAGCTCACGCGTGGAGGCGACAAGTGAGTCTGGGCGGCAAGCTCAAGGACAAGCTCCAGGACAAGAAGGTCCTGGTCACCGGCGTCACCGGCTTCGTCGGTGAGGCGCTGCTGCACCGGATCATCGGCGAGCTCCCCGGCACCACCATCGCCGCGATCATCCGGCCGAAGGGGTCGCTGAGCGGCACCGACCGGATGGCGCAGCTGCTGAAGAAGGACATCTTCAAGCCGTTCTACGGCGAGGGCACGCCGTACGCCGACGCCGAAGCGCTGTCGGCCGCGCGGATCCAGGTGATCGACGGCGACCTGGCCGACGTACCGGAGCTGCCCAAGGATCTCGACATCGTCGTGCACTGCGCCGGCGACGTGAGCTTCGACCCGCCGATCCACGAGGCGTTCACGACGAACGTGCTCGGCACCAAGAGCCTGCTCGAGCGGATCGTCGAGACCGGCCGCCCGGTGCACTACGTACACATCTCCACGGCGTACACCGCCGGTCGCCGGCGCGGCGCGATCCCGGAGGCCCCGGTCGACCACTTCGTCGACTGGCGGACCGAGGCCGAGGCCGGGATGGCGATGAAGGCCCGGGTCGAGGAGCAGTCCCGGTCCGCGCCGATGCTGGCCAGGTTCCGCAAGGAGGCCGAGAAGCTGCACCGCCGCGCCGGGCACCTGACGGCCGCGGCCGACACCGAGCGCCGCCGGACCGAGTGGGTCGCGAAGCGGCTCGTCGAGACCGGCACCGAGCGGGCCCGCAGCCTCGGCTGGACCGACTGCTACACGTTCACCAAGGCGCTCGGCGAGCGCGTGGTGGAGGAGTTCGCGAGCACGCTGCCGACGTCGATCGTCCGGCCGGCCATCATCGAGTCCGCGGTGCAGAGCCCGCACCCGGGCTGGATCGAGGGCTTCAAGATGGCCGAGCCGCTGATCCTGGCCTACGGCCGCGGCGAGCTGCCCGAGTTCCCGGCGTCGCCGGACTCGGTGATCGAGATCATCCCGGTCGACCACGTGGTCGGCGCGATCTGCGCGGTGATGGCGACCGAGCCCGAGCTGAGCAAGCCGGAGTACTACCACATCGGCTCCGGCGCCCGGAACCCGCTGACCTTCGAGCAGCTCTACGCCGGTGTCCGGGAGTACTTCTCCAAGCACCCGTTCGACCTCGGCGAGCGCGGCGCGGTCCGGCTGCCGGTGTGGAAGTTCCCCGGCGGCGACTCGGTCGAGAGCATGCTGCGGTACGGCGAACGCGCGCACAAGATCGCCGACGCCGTCATCACCCGCGTGCCGCGCGGCGAGCGCACCCGCAAGTACGCCCGCGAGCTCGACGTCCAGAAGCGCCGGCTGGACTTCCTGCGCCGCTACATGGACCTGTACTCCGAGTACGCCCAGGCCGAGCTGCAATTCATCGACGACAACGTGCTCGCCCTGCACAACGCGCTCGAGGGCGACGACAAGGAGAAGTTCGCCTGCGACACCGCGGTCGTCGACTGGCAGTACTACCTGCAGGAGCTGCACTGCCCGAGCGTCACCGAGTCGATGCGCCGGCTGGACGTCGTCCGCAAGAAGCGGAACAAGGCGCTCGCCGAGTCGGCCGGCGTGCTGAAGAAGGTGCAGCCGCACGCGGACAGCCAGGTGATCGCGGCGTTCGACATGGACGGCACGCTGCTGTCGTCGAACGTGATCGAGACCTACCTGTGGATGCGGCTGCCCGAGCTGGACGGTCCGCAGCGGGCCGGCGAGATCGGCGCGATGCTGCGCAAGCTGCCGAAGCTGATCGCCGCCGAGCGCAAGGACCGCGGCACGTTCCTGCGGACCATCTACCGCCGCTACGCCGGTGCGGATCTGGAGCAGCTGAACCAGATCGTCGACGAGATCCTCGCCGAGCACGTGCTGGAGCGGCTGAGCGGCGCCGCCGTCCGCCGGATCCGCGAGCACCGCGCCGCCGGGCACAAGACGATCCTGATCACCGGCGCCGTCCGGCCGCTGACCCGGCCGCTGGAGCCGCTGTTCGACGAGATCGTCGCCGCCGAGCTGGCCGTCGACGACCGCGGCCGCTGCACCGGCTTCCTGTCCGGGCCGCCGCTGGTCGGTGAGTCGCGCGCCGCGTGGATCAAGCACCACGCGCGGCAGACCAACATCGACCTGTCCAAGTCGTACGCCTACGCCGACAGCCACTCGGACCTGCCGATGCTGTCGGTGGTCGGCAACCCGGTCGCCGTGTCGCCGGACGTGTCGCTGTTCCGGGCCGCCCGGGCCGCGCGCTGGCAGATCGTCGACTGGAAGACCTCGTCCACGCCGTCCCGTCTGGAGCTCCCTGGGGTGAACGCCCGATGATGCTGGCCCTCGAGATGTACCGGTCGCCGGCCAAGTACCTGGCGGCCAAGGCGGTCGGCGGCCGGATCCCCGGCATCCTGACCGGACCGGCCGCGCCGCTGCGCCTCGTCACCATCGACGAGCCGAAGGCCGAGCGGGCCGGCTGGGCGCGGATCCGGCCGATCCTGTCCGGCATCTGCGGCTCGGACCTCGGCATGGTCACCGGCGCCACCAAGCTGTACTTCTCCGCGGTCGTGTCGATGCCGTTCGTACCCGGCCACGAGGTGGTCGGCGAACTGCTCGACGACTGCGAGGACCTGCCCAAGGGCACGCGGGTGGTGATGGACAGCGTCCTCACCTGCGCCGCGCGCGGCGTCGAGCCGTGCGAGGGCTGCGTGTCCGGCAACACCAACCGGTGCGACCGGATCACGGTCGGCCATGTGGCGCCGGGCCTGCAGACCGGCTTCTGCCGCGACACCGGCGGCGGCTGGGGCAACCTGATGGTCGCGCACCGCAGCCAGCTGTACGCCGTACCGGACGGGATGTCCGACGAGCGCGCCGTCCTGGTCGAGCCGCTGGCGGGCGCGGTGCACGCCGCCCTGCGCGCCAAGGTCGAGCCGGGGCAGTCGGTGCTGGTCAGCGGCGCCGGTGCGGTCGGGCTGTTCGCGACGCTCGCCCTGCGTGAGCTGACCCAGGCCGGACGGATCACCGTCGTCGCCAAGCACGCGAGGCAGCGGGAGCTGGCGCGCGCGTTCGGCGCCAGCGACGTGGTCGCGCCGGACGAGGTGTTCCGCGGCGTCCGCCGCTCGACCGGCGCGTTCCGGCTGAAGCAGGACTTCAGCGGCGGCGAGTTCCTGCTCGGCGGCGTCGACGTCGCGGTCGACGCGGTCGGCAGCAAGGACTCGATCGACACCGTGCTGCGGGTCACCAAGGCCGGCGGCCGGGTGGTGCTGTCCGGGATGCCGGCCAGCGGCGCCGACCTGTCGCCGGTGTGGTTCCGCGAGCTCGAGGTCACCGGCACGTACGCCTCCGCGCGGGAGGAACCGAACGGCCGCCCGGCGTTCGAGACCGCGCTGGAACTCGCCGGCCGCGCCCCGCTGGACGGGATCGTCGGGGCCCGCTACCCGCTCTACCGCTGGCGTGAGGCGCTGGACCACGCGCACTCCGCCGGCCGACTGGGAACAGTCAAGGTCGCATTCGATGTGAGGGCCTCATGAGGGCGCTGAACGTACGACGAGAGAGGTTCTGACATGTCTCGGCCAGGTTTCGTGCTTGAGGTGGACGACCGGACGCCGCCGCTGCTCGTGCACAACGGTGAGGGCTTCCTGCTGGAGCGGTTCCCGCAGGGCACCCGGGTGGTGTACCCGCCGGAGGCGCTGCCCGCGGTCCGCGACGTCGACGAGGCGATCCAGAACGCGCTGCTGAACCCGATCGAGTCCGAGCCGCTGCCGGAGCTGCTGCGCCCGGGGATGCGGCTGACGATCGCGTTCGACGACATCTCGCTGCCGCTGCCGCCGATGAAGAAGCCGGACATCCGGCAGCGCGTCATCGAGGCCGTGCTGGAGCTGGCCGCGCAGGCCGGCGTCGACGACGTCGAGCTGATCTCGGCGAACGCGCTGCACCGCCGGCTGACCCCGAACGAGCTGCGCGAGATCGTCGGCGAGCGGGTCTTCCGGTCGTTCTTCCCGGACGGGAAGCTCTACAACTTCGACGCCGAGGACGCCGACAACCTGACCCACCTGGGCCAGACCCGGCACGGCGAGGACGTGGAGATCTCCAAGCGGGCGGCCGAGTCCGACCTGCTGGTCTACGTGAACGTGAACCTGGTGGCGATGGACGGCGGCCACAAGTCCACCTCGATCGGCCTGGCGTCGTACAAGTCGCTGAAGCACCACCACAACAGCCACACGATGATCCACTCGCGGTCGTTCATGGACCACAAGGCCTCGAAGATGCACCACTCCGCCTGGCGGATGGGTGAGGTGCTGACCCAGCACGTCAAGGTGTTCCAGATCGAGACCACGCTGAACAACGACATCTTCGGCGGTCCGCTGGAGTTCCTGCAGAAGCGCGAGTGGGAGTGGTCGATCAAGGACCAGGCCTCGATGCTCGGCACCAAGCGCGCCCTCGCGGCCGCGCCGGCCCGGCTGCGGCACAAGATCTTCACCGACGTCCGCTCGAACTACGGCCTGACCGGGATCAACGCCGGCTCCATCGAGCCGGTGCACGAGAAGACCATCGAGGCGGTGCACCGCCAGCACCTGGTCGAGGTCCAGGGCCAGTCCGACGTCGCGATCATGGGCGTGCCGTTCGTCGGCCCGTACAACGTGAACTCGGTGATGAACCCGATCCTCGCCGCCTGCATGGGCCTCGGGTACTACTTCAACTCGTACCGGGGCAACCCGGTCGTCCGCAAGGACGGCGCGGTGATCCTCTATCACCCGGTCGACTACGAGTTCAGCCAGCTGCACCACCCGTCGTACGTCGACTTCTTCGAGGAGGTGCTCTCGGAGAGCACCGACCCGGCGACGATCGAGGCGAAGTTCGAGAAGCAGTACGCCGAGGACCCGTGGTACATCCACCTGTACCGGACGTCGTACGCGTACCACGGCGTGCACCCGTTCTACATGTGGTACTGGATCTCCCACGCCCTGGACCACTGCGGCGACATCGTCTGGGTCGGTGCGAACCGCAAGACCGTCGAGCGGATGGGCTTCCGGTCCGCGTCGACGCTGCAGGACGCGCTCGAGATGGTCAGCCACTCGGTCGGCCGGTCGCCGTCGATCACCTACCTGCACAACCCGCCGCACCTGCTCGCGGACGTGCGCTGATGGGTACCGGCCTGGTGAAGTTCAGCCGGGACACCGCGCGGGACGTGAAGCAGGTCGCGCGCGGGTGGCGCTGGGGCCGGCGGGCGCAGGTGCCGCGCTCGGCCGAGCCGTACGTGATCCCCAAGGAGACCACGGTCTTCCCGACCAAGTGGGCCCGGACGCCGGCCGCGATCGCGGTCCGCGACCTGATCCAGAAGGGCCCGCTGAACGCGGTCCTGAACTTCGAGGTCAGCCCGCAGGTCAGCGGGCTGGACTCGCTGCTCAAGCTGGACGGCCCGGCGATCATCGTCGCGAACCACTCCTCGCACCTCGACACCCCGTTGCTGCTGCTGTCGCTGCCGGACGCGATGCGCCGCAAGACGGCGTTCGCGGCCGCGGCCGACTACTTCTTCGACACCTGGTGGCGGGCGGCCGGGTCGGCGATCGTGTTCAACACGTTCCCGATCGAGCGCCGCGGCGGCAAGATGAGCGCCACGCCGGGCGACCTGCTCGCCGACGGCTGGAACGTCGTCGTCTTCCCGGAGGGCACCCGCTCGCCGGACGGCTGGGTGCAGCGGTTCCGGATGGGCGCGGCGTACCTGGCCGTCGAGCACGACGTGCCGATCATCCCGGTCGGCATCAAGGGTTCGTTCGCCGCGATGCCGCGCGGCCGCGGCTGGCCGATCCCGGGCCGTCCCGCGGTCCACGTCCGGTACGGCGACCCGCTGCGCCCGTCGGACGGCGAGAGCGCCCGCGACTTCGCGCCCCGGATCGCCGCCGCGGTGTCGGCGCTCCTCGACGAGGAGTCGACCACTTGGTACGAGTCCCGCCGCCGCGCCGCCATCGGCGCGTCCCCGTCCCAGACCGGCCCCGACGCCGCGCACTGGCGCCGGGTCTGGGAGTCGACCCGGCCCATGCGGTCCACCGACAACCGCCGTCGCGCCTGGAAGTGACGACTGTCGAGATCCGGCCGCGCTTCGGCGCGGCCGGACGCCCGTTCTGGATCCTCGCCGCCTCCTACCTGGTCCTGCCGGCGGTGCTGTGCGCGTCGCTCGCGACCTGGGCCCTCAGCTGGGCGGCCGCTGCCGGGCTGTTCGTCGTGCTCGTCGCCGTCCTGACGGCGCTGTTCTGGCTGGCGATTCGCGGCGCCCGGATCTGGGTCAGCGCGGACGCGGTCGCCTACAGGTCGACCGCCTGGGCGCCGACGAAGGCGCTGCCGCGCGCCGAGCTGGTGCGGGTCCTCCGGATCGGGCGCGTCAAGGGCTCCATCCCGATGGGACTGCTGGCGGTCCTCGCGGCCGACGGCACCCGCATCGGCGTGGCCCGCTGGCTCTGGACCGACGCCGACCTGCACACCATGACGACGGCGATCGGTCTCCCGGTGGAGCACCGCGCGAAGGTGGGCCAGCTGGAACTGGTCCGGGAACTCGGCGTCGATCCGGCGTTCAAGCGCAACCCGGTGCACCTGCTGACCCTCGTGGGTGCCGCGGCGGTCGGAGTGCTGATCGCCTGGCCGATCGTCCGCGCGCTGCTGCTCTGAGACGGCTTCACCTGGTCGAGACATGCGGCTCGGTACGCTTGGCCGCGTGAGTCTTGCTGTGCGGGTCATTCCCTGTCTCGACGTCGACGCCGGCCGGGTGGTCAAGGGCGTCAACTTCGCGGATCTGCGCGACGCCGGTGATCCGGTCGAGATGGCGCAGGTGTACGACGCGGAGGGTGCCGACGAGCTCACCTTCCTCGACATCACCGCGTCGTCGGGATCGCGCGAGACGACGTACGACGTGGTGCGCCGGACCGCCGAGCAGGTGTTCATCCCGCTGACCGTCGGCGGCGGGGTGCGCGAGGCGACCGACGTGGACCGGCTGCTGCGGGCCGGCGCGGACAAGGTCGGGATCAACACCGGGGCGATCGCGCGCCCGGACGTGATCCGCGAGATCGCGCACCGGTTCGGCAACCAGGTCCTGGTGCTGTCCCTCGACGTCCGGCGGTCCGCGGAGCAGCCGAGCGGGTTCGAGGTCACCACGCACGGCGGCCGGAAGTCCGCCGGGCTGGACGCGATCGAGTGGGCGCAGCGCGGGTGCGAGCTCGGCGCCGGCGAGATCCTGCTGAACTCGATGGACGCCGACGGCACCAAACAGGGGTTCGACCTCGAGCTGATCAAGGCGGTCCGCGCGGTGGTCGACGTACCGCTGATCGCCAGCGGGGGAGCGGGGGCGCCGGAACACTTCCCGCCCGCGGTCCAGGCCGGCGCGGACGCCGTGCTCGCCGCGAGCGTGTTCCACTTCGGCGACTTCCGCATCGCCGATGTGAAGAAGGCGCTCCGCGACGCCGGAATCGTGGTCCGGTGACCATGCAGACCGAGAACCAGCCGACGCCGGACGAGCCGGCGTCGGACGGACCGGACTCGGACGGAGTGGATTCGGGCGAACTGGATTCGGGGGAGCGGTCGGAGGTGCTGGTCGCGGCGATCGAGCAGGAGCTGTCCGCGCTGTTCCGCCGGTCGCGCTCCGCGTCGCTCCGGCTGGCACGCCGCGTGCACCCCGACATGGACGCCGCCGGGTACGCCCTGATCTCGCAGATCGAGCTCGGCACCGGCAGCGGCGCCGGGGTCCGCGCCTCCGACGTCGCGCAGGTCCTCGGCCTCGACAAGTCGACCGTCAGCCGCGGCATCACCCAGCTGGAGAACCTCGGCCTGATCGAGCGCGTCGGCGACCCGGACGACGGCCGCGCCCGCCTGCTCCGTCTCACCGACACCGGCGCCGAGCGCTACGAGGCCATGCGCACCCAACGCCAGACCGAGTTCCGCGCCATCCTCGACCGCTGGAATCCCACCGACCTGGCCGACCTCGGCCGCCTCCTCAGCCGCCTGAACACCGACCTGGGCTGACCGGGCACGGCTCGCACGGATCAGCGGGTCCGCGTGACCGTGCTGCCGGCGTCCTGCCCCTGGGCGCGCCATCCGGCCCAGTCGAGCTCGGTGTCGTTCCAGGCGAAGTACGCCGCAGTCCTGGAGGCCAGGCGATACGTGTTCTTCTCGAAGCGGTTGTTCCGGTCGCGGTAGATCGCCGGATCGCCGATGTCCTGCACGGCTCCAGTGAGCTGACCGTCCGTCAGCGTGATCCGGTTGTCGTGGACCGAGACGTTGCGGACGATGTGCGGCCCGTGCGGCGCGGGTGCTTCGCCGGCCCGGCCGCCGCTGTCGATCAGCGTGATCGCGTTGGCGTTGCCGCGGACGACGTTGCCGGTGATCTCGATCCGCCCGGTCCCGCCGGACGACTGGATCTGGATACCCGCGTCCCAGGCCCAGCCCTTGGGCCGCCGGCCGTTGCCGGTGATCTCGTTGTCCTCGATGGTGGCGTCGTAGCTGATCTCGTACTGGATGCCGGCGCCCCAGTTGCCGGAGATCCGGTTGGCGGCGTACCGGGTGCGGATGTTCCCGCCGTCGGACCACAAGCCCGGGCCGGCGTTGTCGTGGACGTAGTTGTGGGTGACGGATTGACCGTCGGTCAGCCAGCTCTTGACGCCGCCCGCCTCCCAGTCCGGCGAGTAGCCGGCGACGCCGTTGGACGAGATCTCGTTGCCGTCGACGACTGACCCGGTGCCCCAGGCACCGACGCCGAGTTGGCCTTGGTCGTGCACGAAGTTGCCGGACACGACGGCGCCGTCGGCGATCCCGAGCCCGGCGCCGTGGTTCAGCCGCACCTCGTTGTGCAGGATGTGCCAACCGGACCCTGCCTGCTGCGGTGTCACCTGACGGCTCTCCACGGCGGCGGTCTGGGCTTCGTTGGCGGCCTGCTCGAACACCAGGTTCGCCAGGGTGACGTCGTCGGCCGTCGTGCGAACGAGGCTCGGGGCGACGGCCTGCTCGAGCAGGTGCTGTGCAGGATCGTCCCCGATCGTGATCGTGTTCGTGGCGTAGTCGGCATGGAAGGTGCCGCCGATGACGTCGGCCGGCGAGCTCACCCGGGTCAGCCGCTGCTTGTCGGCGAAGATGTCCTCGGTCGCGCCGCACAGCGGCATGCCCGCCCGGCACTCGCCGTGGGTGCCTGGAGCGGCTGGGAGAAATCCCGTCGTCGACCATCCACGATCGCCGCGCCGCCAGCCGGTGAGGACCTTTGATCCACTGACGACCGCGCCGGCCCGGCCGATCAGCGCGTCGCCGGACTTCGGCCGGAGCGGCTCCACCAACCGATACGTCCCGGCCGAGAAGCAGTACGCCGTCCCCGGCGCGTGCGCGTCGATGATCCGCTGGAGATCGTCGGAGGGCCGCAGCGGCACGCCGTCGCAGGCCCGCTCGACCGGTCCGACCGGTCCGTCGGGTCCGGCCCCGGCGATCGCCGGATTCCCGGCAGCTTCGCCGGCCGGGCGCCGGACCAGCGAGGCCGTCAGAGCCGTGGACAGCACCGCTGCCAGCGCGCAGCCCGCAGCGATCCACCGGCGAAGCACCGGGCGCGATGTCACGACGGCTTCTCGTCCCGGCCGGTGATGGTGAGCGGCCGGGCAGGCTCGGCGGCGAGGCCGGAGAACCACGGCTTCCGGGTCGTGACCGCGATCCCGACGCCATACATCGTCCAGAGCACGGCCGCGATCTGCGGTCCTTCCAGTTGCGGGTCGAACAGGCACGACACCAGGACCGAGGTGCACACGCTCATCATCAGGACGGCGAGCTGGCGGGTCCGGTACCGCCCGGCCCGGGCCAGCCGCCGGCAGCCGGCGATCAGCCGCCAGTACCAGACTGCCCACAGCGCGACCCAGAACGAGAAGCCGACGACGCCCATCCTGGCCAGGATGTGCAGGTGCGAGTTGTGCGGGCTGCGCAACGTCTCCTTGCCCTCGTCGTACACGCCGACCTCGGCGGCCAGGTTCTGCCCGAAGCCGGAGCCGTCGACCAGGTGACCGTCGGACACCTGCTTGTCGAGGATGCGGGTCCACAGCTCCTCGCGGCCCTCGACGGTGCCACCCAGGTTCCCGGGGGAGTCCTTGCCGCTGAGACTCACCACGTTCGCGACCAGTTGCGACGCGGAGAACTCCCTGCCCTGGACGCCGGCCAGCGGCACCTTGAGCGACAGCAGCGACGCCACGCCGAGGCCGATCACCATGACGAGTACGACGCGCGCGGCAAGGCGCACCGGGTGACGCACGAAGAAGAGCGCGACCGCGCCACCGGCCATCACCCCGAGCAGACCACCACGGTTCTGCGTCGCGGCGAGCGCGATCACCAGCAGCGCGGGCAGGCTCAAGAGCGCCCGGCTCCGTGCGCTGCGCTTGCCCGGCAGGAGCCACAGGAGTCCGAGAACGAGCAACGCTGCGACGGCGGCGCTGCCTGGCTTTCGTGAGAGCACGGAAACGGTCGAGAACGGGACTCGTGGGGCGCTGTCGGCCAGCGGCGCGAGCACCAGCGCGGGCGGCAACCATGCCAGCAGCCAGGGTGTCAGCCGCTCGAGGCCCGCCATCCAACGGTCGAGGAGCCCCGGGTACGAGGCGATCGCGGCCGGCAGCAGCAAGGCGAACAGGGAGTAGTACCAGAGCGCGGCGTCGCGCACCGCGTCGAGGTGATACGTGCCCAGTCCCGGCACGGTCCGGATCAGGCCCCACCCGGCGAAGGCGAGCACCAGAGCCAGCACGGGCTCGTCCCGGATCGGCCCGACGAAGTACCGAGTGGCTGCCAGGGCGGCCACGACGCCAAGGCCCAGGACCATCTCGCCGACGAACAGCGGACTGCCGGGCAGGTGCAGGTACGCGAAAGCCCGGTCGAACAGCAGGTAACCGGCAAGCAGGATCCCGAGCGCGCGCCCGTACAGCACGAACAGCCGTCCCGGGTCCGGCGGCATCGCTTCAGCCTCGCGGTGCGCGTGCCGACTCGCGGGCGCTCTTGGCCGACGGGAACGCGAAAACGGTCGCGGCCGGCCGGTCGACGAGTCCGGTACGGCGGCCCGTCCGCACGCCGGTCCGCCGCCAGACCCGCCGTACGAACCGCTGCCAGCGGCCCTCACGGCGGTAGACGTAGCCGACGACGTCGGAATCGACCTGATCGAGCCGTTCGACCACGGTGACGTGGTCCTGCACCAGTTCGCCGGGCCCGAGGACGACGACCGCCGCGTCGGAGTCCTGCACGAGATCGACCGCGTTCGCGGCGCGCAGCACGGCCGGACCGTCGATCAGCACGAGCTCGAACGACTCCTTGGCCTCGGTGATCAGACCCGCCACCGCCTTCGCGTAGGCCGTGCCGGACGTCGGCCGCAGCCGCGCGTACCCGGCGGGCAGGACGGCGACAGCCGAGTTCAGCGGGCTCGTCTCGACACAGTCGGACACCCCGCACCGCCCGGCCACGACCTGCTCGAAACCGTCGGTGGGTGGACTGCCCGGAAGGAGAAGGTCCGTCAGGACGCCCTGTCCGGTGTCGGCATCCACCACGAGCACCGTCGTACCGCTCTCGGCGACGGCGAGCGCGACGTTGGCCACGACCGTGCTCCGGCGGGAGTCGCTGTCCGCCGATACGAACGACACGGCCAGCCGCTGGTCCCGGGCGGTGCGGATCCGCTCGACCGAGCCCGCCGTGAAGCGGAACGCCTCGGCCGCCGGTGAGCGCGGATCGGCGGCGACCGGCAGGGGATCGGCGGCGGGTGCGCGGCCGGGAAGGATCCCGGCGCCGGCCGGCGGAATGTCGCCGATCAGCGGTACGTCGTAGATCGCCGCCGGGTCGAGCCGGTCGTCCAGGCAGCGCCGCCGGCTGGCCCGGACGTATGCGAGACCGGCGCCCAGGACGAGACCGGCGACCAGCCCGATGGCACCGGTGCGCTTGGAGTTGCCGTTGATCGGTGTCTGCGGTTCCGGGGCCCACCGGACGGTGGGATGGGTGGCGAGATCCACCTGCAGGTTGACGAGGGTCGTGGCCCGCTGCTTCAGCAGCTCGGCAACCTGGCCCTTGGTCCGGGCATCGCGGATCGCGCGCTCGACCGCGGCGACCGATGCCGTGCCCTGCGCGGCGATGGTGCCGGCCCGGACGTCGTCGAAGGCCATCAGCGCGGCATTGACGCCGGCCTGCGCCACGTCGGCGTCGGGCCAGGTGAACGCGACAGCGACGATGCTCGACCCGAAGCCGCCCGGGGTGGCCCGCTCGGGCGGGGTGATCTCCAGCGAGCTGTTCTGGCCGCTGAAGTCGCCTGTCGACAGCAGGTTCCGGTTCAGGTTCGCGTTCGCGATCCGGGCCGCCTCTTCCGCGACCTCCTGGGACTGCATCAGCAGCACCTGGCTGTCGAAGTACTGGTCGCGGGCGTCGCGCTGGGCGAGGGTGCTCAGCGGCACGGTGACCGTCGCCTCGGCACGGTAGACCTCGCGTTGCAGCAGTGAGTAGGCCACCGCGGCGGACGTCACCAGCACGGTGACGACCAGGACCATGACGCGGTAGCGCCGCACCGCTCCGAAGACGGTCGGCTCGAATTTGCCGTGCTGGATGTCGCTGGCCCTCATCGGCACCACCTCAGTCGCTCCCCTGACTGCGGCGCACCACCGTAGCGGCGTACCCCCTTGCCGGGGATCATACCTCTGCGTGACAACCATGACTCTGAGTGACAAGATGAGCGCTGAGTGCCGATGGTTGCAGAAACCAACTATTTAGGTATATAGTTGGGTTATGCAACTAGCTCAGCAGCCCCTTGTCCCGGGGGTAGAGCGGGATGCGGCGGCCCAGGAACTGCTCGAAGGGGTCAGTTCACTGGTGCGGGCCGTGCGCTGTATCGAGCACCGGCACCTGACGAACGACGGCGGTCTGCGCCGGTCGGACGCGAGTGTGCTCAAGGTGCTGATGAAGGACGGTGAGCAGCGCGGCGGCGAGATCGCCGGGAAGCTCGGTGTCGACGCGTCGGTGGTGAGCCGGCAGCTGACCGCGCTGGAGGCCGACGGACTGGTGAGCCGTCGGCCGGACCCGGCCGACGCCCGCGTCGGGCTGGTCAGCCTGTCGGCCCACGGCAAGGCCCAGCTCGAAGCGCTCTACTCCTCCTACACCCGGCAACTGAGAACCGCCTTGGCGGACCTCGACGACGACGCGCTGGTCGCGGCCGCTGCCACCATGCAGCGGGTCGCGGTCGCGATCACCGAGGCCAACAAGGTCGTGAGGCGAAACCCCAAGACTGGAGACTGATGACTGTCACCGAGACCCGGCAGCTGCCCACGCCCGCCGCGCCGGAACTCACCCACAAGGAGATCCTCGAGATCCTGATCGGCCTGCTCGCCGCGCTGTTCACGGCGATGCTGAGCTCGACGATCGTCAGCAACGCGCTGCCGACGATCATCGCCGACCTCGAGGGCACCCAGACGCAGTACACCTGGGTGCTCACGGCGAGCCTGCTGGCCACCACCGTGTCCACCCCGATCTGGGGCAAGCTCGCCGACCTGATGAGCAAGAAACTGCTCGTCCAGGTGGCGATCTCGGTCTTCGTGATCGGGTCGGCGCTGGCCGGCCTGTCCCACAACGTGCCGTTCCTGATCGGCGCCCGCGTGCTGCAGGGCCTGGCGATGGGCGGTCTGATGGCACTGGCCCAGGCCATCATCGGCGCCGCCATCCCACCCCGGTCCCGGGGGCGGTACTCCGGCTACATGGGCGCCGTGATGGCGGTCGCGACCGTCAGCGGCCCGCTGATCGGCGGCGTCATCGTCGACACCTCGTGGCTCGGCTGGCGCTGGTGTTTCTATGTCTGCGTCCCGCTGGCCGTGGTCAGCCTGGTGATCCTGCAGAAGTACCTGCACCTGCCGGTGCTCAAGCGTGAGGTCCGCATCGACTACCTCGGCGCGGTGCTGATCAGCATCGCGGCCGGCCTGCCGCTGCTGTGGGTCACCTTCGCGGGCACGGACTTCGCCTGGATGTCCTGGCAGTCCGCGCTGTTCGTCGGCGGCACGCTGCTGGTCGGCTTCCTCGCCGTCGTGGTGGAGAACCGGGTGGCCGAGCCGCTGGTCCCGCTGAAGGTCGTCCGGGAGCGCACCACGGCGCTGGCGATCGTCGCCAGCCTCGCGGTCGGTGTCGCGATGTTCGGCAGCGCGCTGTTCCTCGGGCAGTACTTCCAGATCGCCCGCGGCTACAGTCCGACCGAGGCCGGCCTGCTGACGATCCCGATGATGCTCGGTTCGTTCGTCGGCTCGGCGGGCTCCGGCCAGCTGATCACCCGCTACGGCAAGTGGAAGCGATACCTGGTGTCCGGCGGCGTCCTGCTGCTCGGCGGCCTGCTGATCCTCGGCACGATCGACCACGCCACGCCGTACTGGCTCGTCGGGCTCGGCATGCTCGCGCTCGGTCTCGGGACCGGTATGACGATGCAGAACCTGGTGCTCGCGGTCCAGAACACCGTCGACGTCTCCCAGATCGGCGCGTCCTCCGCGACCGTCGCGTTCTTCCGCAGCCTGGGCGGTGCGGTCGGCGTCTCGGCGCTCGGTGCGGTGCTCGCGGCCCGGGTGAAGGACCTGATCGTCGCCGGCGTCCTGTCCGGCCCGAACGGCACCGAGGCCGCCCGCAAGCTGCAGGAGGGCGGCTCCGGCGAGACCAGCCTGCTGGACGTCAACCACCTGCCGCCGCAGCTGGCCGAACTGGTCCGGCACGCGTACGGCGACGCCACCGGGCGGATCTTCCTGATCGCCGCGGCCTGTGCCGTGGTCAGCCTGGTCGCGGTCGTGCTCATCAAGGAAGTCCCGCTGCGCACGACCGTCGCCAAGGTGGACGTCGCGGAAGACCTCTAGAGCGCGGGCGGTTCCAGGCCGGTCAGTTCGCGGGTGCGGATGATCGGCGAGCCGATCAGCCACAGGACGGCGAGCAGGCCGCCGGCGGCGGAGACGAGGAGGGTTTCGCGGACACCGATCCAGGTGCCGAGGAACCCTCCGACGACCGCGCCGAGCGGCCTGATGCCGTAGTTGATGCTGCTGAACGCTCCCGCGACCCGGCTGCGCATGTGGTCGTGGACGACCGCCGCCTGCAACGAGTTCAGCGGTACGTCGAAGCACATCACCGCGAACGCCCCGACGAACTCGGCCACGGCCAGCGCGACCGCCTTGGTCCAGGTCGGGCCGCCGGCGAGCGCGGCGATCGCGATCGAGCCGGGGAACACGACCGCGCCGACCGCGATCACCGGCCCGGCGCCGAACCGCTTGCTCAACGGGGACGCGGTGACGGCGCCCAGCAGCCCGCCGATCGAGCCGACGCCGAGGGCGACACCGATGACACCGGCCGACAGGCCGAGGTTCCGGCTCGCGAACAGCACCAGCAGCGCGATGCTCATCAGGTTGAAGAAGTTCACCGTGGTGGCGCAGCCCAGGCTGCGGCTCAGGTACGGATGCTTGAGCACGTACCGCATCCCCGCACCGGCCCGGCGCAGCAGCGGCTCGGTCGACTCTTCGGCGACCCCCGGCTCCACCTTCAGCCGGCTGATCTGGACGGCCGAGAACACGAACGTGAGCGCGTCGACGACGATCGCGACCGGCGCGGTCAGCCACTGCACCAGCAGACCGCCGACGGCCGGTCCGCCCATGAACGAGATCGACCGGGTCGCGGACAGTTTGCTGTTCGCCTCGAGGTACTGGTCGCGATCGACGAGCCGGACGAAGAACGACGCGTACGCCGTGTTGAACACGACATGCGCCGTCCCGGCGAGGACCGCGATCACGTACAGGTGGGTGAGACCCAGCAGATCCAGCCAGTACGCGACCGGCAGGGTGAGCAGCAGGAGCGTCCGGGCCAGGTCCGCGGCGATCATCAGCGGCCGCTTGTCGCGGCGGTGGTCGACCCAGGTGCCGATGAACAGCGACGCGATGTTCGGCAGCCACACCGCCGCGGTCAGGAACCCGACCTGGCTGGGGGAGGCGTCGAGCAGCGTGACCGCGATCAGCGGCAGGGCGAGCTCGGTGATCCGGTCGCCGAACTCGGAGACCGTCTGCGCGGACCAGAACGTCCGGAACCGCTGGACGCGCCACAGGCTGGTGGCGGGCCGGGTCTTCATGTTGCCTCCGGCAAGGAGATGCGCAGGTGCCGGACCGGGCGGGCGTCGTCCGGTACGTCGCCGGCGTCACGGCGCTGGACGTACGGCGCGAGCAGTTCCTCGATCGCGGACTCGATCGCCTCGGCCTCGGCGAGGGTGAGCATCAGCAGCGTGTTGGCGGATCCGGCCAGCCGGCTCCACTCCGGGTCCAGGTCCGGCTCGGTCTCGACCAGCCACTGCTGGGCCGCTTCGAGTGCCTGGTTCATCATCTCGGTCCGCAGCAGCCGGCCGGCCTCGGTGCCCTCCGGGGTCTCCGGCATCTCGTACCGGAACCCGCGGGCGGCCGCGTCCCACCAGCGCTGCCGGCGGTCCGTCCCGCTCGGCGGCGGGACGTCGACCACCAGCCCGAACTCGGCCAGGTGCCGCAGGTGCCAGCTGGTCACCGAGGGGGAGGCGCCGACGTGTTCGGACAACTGCGTGGCCGTGGCCGGCCCGTTCTTCTGCAGGTAGCTGAGTGCGGCGAGCCGGACCGGATGCGCCAACGCACGCATCGCCTGCGGGTCGGTGATCTCGAAATCGCCGTACGGATTTCTGAGAGACATGTTTCGAGAGTAATCTCTCAGATCTGCCGGGGGCAAGAGTCGGCAGCTCGACAGGAGGTGTCGGCCAACGGCGGCGGATCGCCGGCGTGCTCAGGCGGGCGCTCGCCGGCAGTGGGCGTATACGTACTGTCGAGCTGCCGGAGTCAGGCGCGGACGGTCTTGGTCCAGATGTCGCTGACCAGGTCCGGGCGCATGCCGGCGCCGGTGTAGAGGGCGACGGCCGGGGTGGGATTGCTCGTGTCCACGTGCAGGATGGTGCCGCCGCGGCCGGCGGCGGAGTCGACCGCGAAGGCGTTCCGGAGCAGGAACTTGGCCAGGCCGCGGCCGCGCGCGGACGGGACGACGCCGAGCCGCCCGACGTACCCGCAGTTGTCGGTGCTGACGAAGTTGTCGTTGCACTCGGTCATCCCGGCCGCCTGCCCGTCGACCTCGGCGATCGTCACCTGCGACCAGTCGAACGTCGACCGGCTCTCCCGCGACGCGGCCCACTCCTCGAACGGCCGCGGCTGCGTCCCGGGCTGCGCCTCGAACGCCGCCATCAGTACGGCGTGCGCCGCCCGGCGGCTGGCTTCGTCCGGTGCACCCCGCCGTACGACGACCCCGTCAGGTACGGCGGGTGCCGGGACCGGGCCGTCGAAGGTGATCCGCATCCGGTGCGTCGACGTACCGACCGCGAACCCGTGTGCGGCGACCGCCGCCGCGAGTCGCTCGTCCTGGCCGATGACACCCAGCCGGACCACGACCTCGCGATCGGTCCGCGAGCCGACCTCCGCGGCGCGGCGCTCGATCTGGTCCAGCAGCCAGCCGAGGATCGCGGGGTCCTCGCTCAGGATGTCGACGTTCAGGTGGGTGCCGCCGGTGATCGCGACCGCGGTGGCCGAGCCGGCGAACTCGCCGCCCGGTCCGGTCACCACCCACCCGTCCGTCGCGAGGTTCATCCCCGGATCCCGTAGGTAGTTCGCGACGTCCTCCGGGCTGTGCTTCGGGAAGCCCAGCAGCGCCGACGTGTAGGCCCCGGACCGCTCCGCGATCACCGCGGCGTCCTCCTGCCGCATCGGGCGCACGGTGTGACCGGCGGGGAGGTTCACGCGCTCACCTCGCGCCGCCAGACCTCCATCACCAGCACCGGCTGCATGCCGACCGACAGGTACACGCCGAGTGCCGGGGTCGGGTTGTTGGTGTCGACGTGCAGGATCGTGCCGGTGCGCCCGGCGGCCGCGTCGAGCGCGAACTGGTCGCGCAGCAGGAACTTCGCCAGACCCTTCCCGCGGGCCTTCTCGAGAACGCCGAGGCGCCCGACGTAGCCGCAGTTCTCGTCCTCGACGAACTGGTCGTTGGACAGCCGCAGCCCGACGGTCTCGCCGTCGAGCTCCAGCAAGGTCAGTTGCGACCAGTCGAATGCCGAGTGGTTCTCCTGCGCCGCGTGCCACTCCTCGAACGAGCGCGGTGAGAAGCCGAACTGCCCCTCGAAGCTCGCGTTCAGTACGTCGTGGGCCGCGCGTCTGGTGGCCTCGTCGGGGGCACCGCGGCGGATCGTGATCCCCTCGGGAATCTCCGGCGCCGGGACGGGTCCGTCGTGGTCGATGCGCATCCGGTGGAACGTCGTGCCGGGCCGGAAGCCGTAGTTCGCCAGGCGTTCCGCGCGGGCGCTGTCGGCGCGGTAGTTCACCGCGTCCAGCTGGACAGCCGCATGCCCGTAGGCCCGGGCGAACTCCTCTGCGCGCGTGACGACCCGCTGCAGAAGGTACGTCTCGACGGTCAGGTCCGCGGTCACCACGTCCAGGTCGAGCTGGCCGTGGTCACCCTTGCCGAAGATCGAGCCGTAGCCCACGAGGCGCTCGCCGTCGAAGACCAGCCAACCGTCGGTCTCCGGCTCGAAGCCGGGCTCGGTGAGTTCGTCCTCGGCGTCCTCGAGGGTGTAGTCGGCGAAACCGACCACCGAGGTGTTGTAGGCCGACACCAGCTCGAGGACCGCCTGCGCGTCCTCCTTCGACGGCGGACGGACGGTGTACGACGATGGCAGTACGGCGGTCATTCCCACATGGTGGTGAACGACCGCCGTACTGGCCACTCAATTAGCAGGCCTTGTCCCACTCCAGGTCACAGGTGGTCTGGGCGGTGCGCAGGCTCGACGTCGCGGCCGGCGGCGCCTGGTCCGACCACGAGGCGAGCGTGACGCCGACGGCGTCCTCGATCGAGCGCGGGCTGACCAGGTAGTTGTTGCTGATCATCGAGAACACCAGCTTGCGGCCGTCCTTGGTCGTCACGTAGCCGGACAGCGACGTGACGCCGGTGAGCGAGCCGGTCTTGCCGTGCAGGTTGTTGGCGGCCGGCGTGTTCTGCATCCGGCTGCGCAGCGTGCCGCCGACGAACCGGTCCGGGTTGCCGGCGATCGGCAGCGCGTCGTACCACTGCTGCCACCACGGCTCCTTCTGGGCGCCGATCAGGACGTCGGTGATCGCGTCGGCGGTGACATTCACCTTGCGCGACAGGCCGGAGCCGTCGGACAGGCGGATCCGGCTGGTGTCGACGCCGATGCTCTTGGCGTAGTCGGTGACGACGCCGAGCCCGGCCGGCCAGCTGCCTTCCGCGTCGACGACCGCGCCCATCGCCTTCACGAGGGTCTCGGCGTGCATGTTGTTCGACAGCTTCAGGAACGGCGTCATCAGCTCGCCGACGGTCATCGACTCGTCTCGCGCCAGCCGCGCCGCGGTCGCCGGGGTCGCCGCGTTCTTGATCCGGCCGCTCACCGTGATGCCCTGCGCGGCCAGCGCGCGCCGGAACACGTCGGCGGCGTACAGCTCGGGCTCCCAGACCGTCACCCACTCCTGGCCGACCGACGCGCCCAGCGGCACCGAGCCGGTCACGCGGACGACGTTGGTGCCGTGGTCACGCTCGATGTTCAGGGTGTTCGACGAGCCGGCCGCGCCGGTCGTGGCGGTGTTGACGAGGGTGATCGCGCCGTTCGCCGGGACCAGGTTCAGACGCACGGGCGTACCGGCCGCGGTGCCCGGGCGGCTCTCGACGATCGCCGTGCCGGAGTCGTAGTCCGTGTTCGGGGCGAGCGTGAGCGCGGAGATCTGGGCGTTGTAGTAGAACGGCTCGTCGTCCCAGGCCCAGCTGTCACCGAGGCGGACGTGGTCGAAGTACGTGTCGTCCGCGATCAGGTCGCCGTACACCCGCCGGACGCCGGACGCCTTGAGTTGCTTGGCCAGGCCCGCGTAGTCGGACTCGAGCGCGGTCGGGTCGCCGTACCCCTTCAGGTAGAGATTGCCGAGCAGCTGTCCACCGCGGACGGGTGCGGTGGCGAGGACGTCGGTGTGGAAGCGGTACGACGGGCCGAGCACGTGCATCGCGGCCGTCGAGCTGAACAGCTTGGTGTTCGAGGCGGGCAGCATCCGCTGGCCGCCGTCGCGGTCGTACAGCGTCTCGCCGGTGGCCGCGTCGCGGACCACCAGCGCGACCTGCGAACCGTCGTACCGGCTGTCGTTCAGCAGACCGTCCAGGCGCTGCTGCAAAGCAGTCGCTTGGACGGCGGTAGGCGCCGCGACCGACTGGGTGACGACCCCACCCACCGCTGCTGCGACCGCCGCGACCGCGGCGACCATCCCTCTCGGTAAACGACTCACGAGGCACTCCCTCAAACCAGGCGGAAACCAACTAGCGGGAGTCTCCACCCCCGAAACCCCAGGGTCCAGGGATTGGGGCCTCGCGTTTCAGGTGAATCGATGTAAAAGTGAAAGCCACAGGTATCCGCCCCACCTGAGGAGTCACCCATGAAACGACTTCTGGTAGCGTTGCTCGCTGTCTTCAGCCTCTCCGCCGTCCTGTCACCCACGGTCCACGCCGCCACCACGGCGGCGGTCTTCCCGGGTGAGATCATCGGCGAGAACTTCCCCGACCCGGACGTCTTCGAGCAGAACGGCACCTGGTACGCGTACGCGACCAACGGCAGCCGCGGCACCGTCCCGGTCGCGACCGCGCCGAGCGCCAACGGGCCCTGGACGGTCCGCGGCGACGCGATGCCCGGTGGTCCGTCGAGCGCCTGGGCCCAGCCCGGCCGCACCTGGGCGCCGGACGTCCACCCGAACCCCGACGGGACCTACACGCTCACCTACACCGCCTGGCACAAGGCCTCCGGACGGCAGTGCGTCGGCGTCGCCACCGCCACGAATCCGCTCGGCCCGTTCCAGCCGGTCGGTACGGCGCCGCTGATCTGCCCGCTCAACCTCGGCGGCGCGATCGACGCGAACACGTTCGTGGCCGACGACGGCACCCGCTACCTGGTCTGGAAGAACGACGGCAACGCGATCGGCCAGCCGTCGACGCTCTGGCTGACCCGGACCGCGGACAACGGCCGGACGCTGGTCGGCGGCAACACCGCGATGCTCACGTCGAGCGGTGTGATCGAGGCGCCCGACCTCGTGCAGCGCGGCAGTCAGTTCGTGCTGTTCTTCTCCGGCGGCGGCTACGCCGACTGCAACTACCTGACGTCGTACGCGACCTCGAAGACGCTGAGCGGTCCGTGGACGACGGCGTACCGGCCGCTGATGACGACCGCGACGTTCGACAACCACGTCTGCGGTCCCGGCGGCGCCGACGTCGTCGGGGGCAAGGTGTTCGTCCACGGATGGGTGAACGGCGGCCGGCACCTGTACGTCGCCGACATCGGGTACGCCAACGACTACCCGGTGGTACGCGGCAGCCGGGTCCGGTACGAGGCGGAGCGCGGGACGCTGAACCACTGCGTCGTCCGGTCCAACGCGGCCGGCGCCTCGGACGGGAAGGTCGTCGCGTACATCGACTACGCCGACTCCTGGGTGGAGAACTCGGTGTACGCACCGGTTGCGGGCGGTTACACACTGCACGTCGGGTACGCCAACGGCTCCGCGTCCACCGCCAGCCACGGTCTCGTTGTCAACGGCAACAACGCGGGGTCGGTCAGCTACCCCGTCACCGGCTGGGACAACTGGCAGCAGAGCTCGGTCCCCGTCACGCTGAACGCCGGCTGGAACACGATCCGGCTGACCAAGGGCACCTTGTACACGGAGGTCGACTACCTCGAGGTGCAGTAGCTCCGTCCGCCTGACCCCGTACTCTCGTACTGCACGCAGTGAGCACGGTGTGAGCACGGACGGGGAGCACGAAGCAGGCGATGGCGAAACCACCAGAACAGGTGTCGAAGGGCCGGCGTGGACGTCCGGTGTGGCTCGACCTGCGCCGCACCGGACGTGGCCTGCAGGCGATGCTGGTCGGCGGCCTGCTGTCGCTGATCTCGCTGGTGATCACGTTCTGGCTGCTGCCGCAGATCAGCAGCGACGGCCGGCTGCCGATCCTGCGGCTGGTCGTCCTGCTGGCGGTCTTCTCGGTGCTGATGCGCTGGGTGCTGGCCGGGGTCGCGGTGCTGATCGGGTCGATCGGCGTCCTGGTCGGCGGCCTGCTGTCACAGTTCGCGGTCGTCTACCTGGGCATCACCGCGGACCCCGGTGTGGACCTGCACGGCGGCGTCGAGGCGCCGCTGCTGGTCGCGATCGTGATGTCCACGGTGAGCGCCTTCGTCGGCTGGGTCGCGTACGCGGGCAGTGACGACGCGTACGTGGCGGAGGTGATGCGGGTCGTGCACCGGCGCGCCCGGCGGATCGAGCCGGCGCCGAAGACCGGGATGCTGATCATCCAGATCGACGGCCTGTCCGCGCCGCTGCTGAACTGGATGGTGCTGGCCGGCAACCTGCCGAACCTCGGCGGCTGGATCCGGGACGGCCGGCACTCGATGCTCGCCTGGCACACCGGCGTACCGGCCACCACGCCGGCCAGCCAGGCCGGGATCCTGCACGGCGGCTCCCGGCACATCCCGGCGTTCCGGTGGTACGAGAAGGAGACCGGCCGGGTGATGGTCACCAACCGCGGCCGGGACGCGGCGGAGATCGAGGCCCGGATGTCCACCGGGCGCGGCCTGCTCGCCGACGGCGGCGTCAGCATCAGCAACAACTGGTCCGGCGACGCGAACAAGTGCGAGCTGGTGTTCAGCCGCGCCGGCCTGCCGAACAGCCGCAGCCGCGGGTACGTCCGGTTCTTCTCCAGCCCGCAGGGCGCCGCGCGCGGGCTGGTGCTGTGCGTGGCGGAGATGATCAAGGAGCTGCACCAGGCCCGCCGGCAGCGCGCCCGGCACCTGGTCCCGCGGGTGAAGCGCGGCGGCGCATACATCTTCCTGCGGGCCGTCACCAACGTGCTGCTCCGCGACCTGAACGTCTCGCTGATCACCGACGAACTGGTGCAGGGCACCCCGGTGATCTACTGCGACTTCGTCGACTACGACGAGGTCGCGCACCACGCCGGCCCGACCCGGCCCGAGTCGCTGCAGACGCTCGAGGGCCTGGACCGGGTGCTCGGCGCGTTGCAGCGGATCATCGAGATCCTCCCGCACTCGTACGAGATCGTCGTGCTGTCGGACCACGGCCAGAGCCAGGGCTCGACGTTCCTGCAGCGCTACGGACGCACCCTCGCGGAGGTCGTCGACGACCTGGTCGACACCACCAAGGAGCCGGTCCAGGCGGTCGGCAAGTCGGAGGGCTGGGGCCCGGTGAACGCGTTCCTCACCGAGCTGAGCATGCGCCGCAGTGTCGCCGGCACGGTGACCCGGCGGGCACTGCACGCGAAGTCCGGCGAGGTCGAGCTCGGCCCGAAGGACTGCGAGTCGCAGGTCGCGGCGGACGAGCAGATGGTCGTGACGGCGTCCGGCAACCTGGCGCTGATCTACCTCGCGACGACGCCCGGCCGGGTGCCGCTGGAGGAGATCGAGCTGCTGCACCCGAAGCTGATCCCGGGCCTCGCGACCCATCCCGGGATCGGGTTCGTCGTGGTCGACTCGCTGGCCGAGGGCCCGGTGGCGATCGGTAGCGCCGGGGTCCGGGTGCTGCGGTCCGGCCGGATCGAGGGCGAGGACCCGCTGGCGCCGTACGGCGACCTGGCCGCCGCGTCGATGCTCCGGCAGGCGGAGATGCCGCACAACGGCGACCTCGTGGTGGTCAGCCGGCTCGACGACTACACCCATGAGGTCGCGGCGTTCGAGGAACTGGTCGGGTGCCACGGCGGGATCGGCGGCTGGCAGACCGAGGCGGTGCTGGTGCACCCGAGTCGCTGGGTGCTGAACGAGCCTCCCGTAGGCTCCGACGAGGTGCACGAGGTGCTGATCGGCTGGCTGGACAAGCTCGGGCAGCGCAAGGACGTCGAGGAGCCGGTCGAGTCGAAGGTGGAGGCCTGAGCGTGCGAGTGACATGCGCGTGACATGGTGGGGGCACGCGACCACCACGATCGAGGCGAACGGCACGCGGCTGCTGACGGATCCGGTGCTGACGTCGCGGATCGCCCACCTGCGCCGCCGCCGCGGTCCGGCCCCGGCACGGGAGGCGGGGCGCTGTGACGCGGTGCTGATCTCGCACCTGCACGCCGATCACCTGCACCTGACCTCGCTGCCGCTGGTCGCGCCGGACGCCGCGCTGATCGTGCCGCGCGGCGCGGCGAAGCTCATCCACGCCGACAGCGGCCCGGCGTACTCGGACCGCTGCATCGAGGTCGAGCCGGGCAACCAGGTCCGGATCGGGTCGCTGGACATCACCGCGGTCACCGCGCACCACGACGGGCGCCGGCTGCCGTGGTCGTCGTACTCCGCGCAGGCGCTCGGGTACCGGGTCGACGGCTCACCGAGTGTCTGGTTCGCGGGGGACACCGACCTGTACGACGGGCTCGCGGCCGAGACCGGGTCGATCGACGTCGCGCTGGTCCCGGTCGGCGGCTGGGGGCCGTCGCTCGGCCCGGGCCACCTGGACCCGGTCCGGGCCGCCGAGGCAGTCCGGCGGGTCGGCGCGTCGACGGCGGTGCCGGTACATTTCGGGACGTTCTGGCCGATCGGCTGTGACTGGATCAAGCCGGAGTTGTTCCTGCCACCGGGGGAGAGGTTCAAGACCGCGATGACCGAGGTCGACCCCGCGGTGAAGGTCCGGGTGCTGGCGCCCGGCGAGTCGATCGAGGTGCCCGCGTGACAGGGGATACCAAGTTCGACCTCTGGTACCTGTTCGCGTTGGCCGGCGCTGTGCTCCTCGGTGCGGTGCTGCCCGTGCTGCCGACGGGAGCCGCGGTGTCGGCGGGCGCCGTTCTGGCCTCGCACAGCAACAGCAACCCGATCGGGCTGGTCGGGGTCCTGATCGCGGGCGCCGCCGGGGCGTACGTGGGGGACCTGATCGTGTACGCCGGGTGCCGGTTCGGCGGTGAGCGGTTGGCGAAACGGGTCGGGTGGCTGCGCAACAACGGGTCGCTGGACTCGCTCCGGATGCGCCTGGGCGAGCACGAGATCGGTGTGCTGCTCACGTCCCGGCTGATCCCGGGCGGCCGGGTGCCGGTGCTGCTGGCGGCCGGTCTGGCCGGCTACAAGTGGGAGCGGTTCGCGATCGTCGACCTGGCGGCGTCGTCGCTGTGGGCGGCGGTCTACATGGCCATCGGCCTGCTCGGCTACGCGCTCTTCGACGAGCCGTGGCAGGGCGTGCTGGCGGCGATCGTCCTGGTCATCCTGACCACGGTGGTGAGCGGCATGGTCCAGCGAGCGCGCCGCAAGCGGTCACACGCCGAATGACGCGTTGCGGAGCCGCTCGACCGTCTCCGCGTCACCGTCCAGCTGGACGTCGGCCACCTGCTGGCGCCCGAAGCAGAACAGCACCAGCTCGGCGGGCTCGCCGGTCACGGTGACCGAGCCGTGCTCGTTCGGCCGCTTCGCGACGGACGTCGTCCCGTCGGGCCGCCGCAGCACCAGGCCGCTCGGCGACTTGCGGGTCATCGATTTCGCGGCCAGCCGGACCGCCTTCCACAGGCCGTCCTGCTGCTCGGCGGGCAGTTCGCGGACGTCGTACGCCGGTTGGGCGCGGCGCACGTCCTCGTGGTGGACGAAGTACTCGGTCGTGTTGAGCTGGGGCCCGAGCTTCGGCAGCGCGTAGATCGAGACCGGTGGCGGGCCGTTGCGGACCTTGCCGACCACCTCGGCGAAGCCGTAGCGGTCCTTGACCCGCCGCATCCGCCGCTCGGTGGTGTCGGCGAGCGCCGGGATCATGATCCCCGGCCCGGCCATCGGATCGGCCTCGCGGACGTACAGATGGACCGCCAGGTCATAGGCGTCCCAGCCCTCGCACAGGGTCGGCGCGGCGGGTCCGACCTGGTCGAACAGGTCACACAAAGCGAGTCGTCCTACCCGGCTGTAGTCGGTCACAACTCGATCGTAGTTGTCCGCGGCGAGTGGCAGAATGTCAATCGTTGTCATGTCTGAGTCCCATTGATGCACCTGACTGCCCTGGAGCGTGTCTTGCCTGTCCCGAAAGTCCCGGAAAAGGGCAGCGTCACCCGCCGGGGGTTCGCCGTTCTGCGGGTGGCGATCTGGGAGGAGCCGGGGATCTTCGCGCTGTCCGTGCTCGCCGCGATGCTGTACGGCGCGATGACGGTGGCGGGCGGCTGGGCCCTCGGCTGGGCGACGGACCACGTGCTGCGGCCCGCGTTCGAGACCGGTGAGACCACGGCCGGCGCGATCGGGTCGCTGATCGGCCTGTTCATCGGCATCGCGATCCTGAACGCGATCGGTGTCGTCGGGCGGCGGCTAGGCGCCGGTGTGATGCAGTTCCGGCTGCAGGCGACGTACCGCCGGCGCGTCACCCGGCAGTACCTGAAGCTCCCGCTGGAGTGGCACCACCAGCACTCGACCGGCATGTTGCTGTCGAACGCCAACGCCGACGTCGAGTCGACCTGGTTCGTGATCGCGCCGCTGCCGATGGCGATCGGCGTGATCGCGATGCTGGTGTTCGCGACCGTCGCGATGTTCGCCGCCGACGTCTGGCTGGCGCTGGTCGGCTGCCTGGTGTTCCCGCTGGTCTTCGTCGCGAACGTGATCTTCCAGCGGTACCTGCAGCCGCTCGCGACCCGGGCGCAGCAGCTCCGCGCGGACGTCTCCGAGGTCGCGCACGAGTCGTTCGACGGCGCGCTGGTGGTGAAGACGCTGGGCCGGGAGGCGGCCGAGACCGAGCGCTTCCGCGGCCCGACGTACGCGCTGCGCGACGCCAACATCGCGGTGAACAAGGCCCGCGGCCTGTTCGACCCGGTGATCGACGGCCTGCCCCGGCTCGGGGTGCTCGCGGTGCTGCTGGTCGGCGTCGCGCGGGTAAGTTCCGGCGGCGCGGACGCGGGCGACGTGGTGCAGGTCGCCTTCTTGTTCACGCTGATCGGGTTCCCGATCCGCGCGCTCGGCTGGGTCCTCGGCGAGCTGCCGCGGTCGGTGGTCGGCTGGGACCGCATCCAGCGGGTGCTGACGGCCGAGGGCGGCACGGAGTACGGCGAGGAGCGGCTGACCTCGACGAAGGCGGCCCGGCTGCAGGTGGCCGGCGTCCGGTTCGGATACCTGCCGGATCGGGACGTGCTCGCCGGGGTGGACTTCACGGTCGAGCCCGGCCGGACGGTCGCGGTCGTCGGCCCGACGGGCGCCGGGAAGTCGACGATGACCACGCTGCTGACGCGGCTCGTCGACCCGGAGCAGGGTTCGGTCGAGATCGACGGGATCGACCTGCGGGCCCTGGCGCGGGACGAGCTGGCCGGATCGGTCGCGCTGGTGGCGCAGACCGCCTTCCTGTTCGACGACACGATCCGCGGCAACATCACACTCGGTGGCGCAGACAGCGACGACGACGTCTGGGACGCGCTGCGGGTCGCGCAGGGCGACGGCTTCGTGAAGGCGCTCCCGGACGGGCTGGACACCAAGGTCGGCGAGCGCGGCACCACGCTGTCCGGCGGGCAGCGGCAGCGGATCGCGCTGGCCCGGGCGCTCGTCCGGCGGCCACGGCTGCTGATCCTGGACGACGCGACGAGCGCGGTCGACCCGCAGGTCGAGGCGCGGATCCTCGCCGGGCTGCGGTCGGCCGTCCAGGAGGACTCCGGCGCGGCGACGACCGTCCTGGTGATCGCGTACCGGAAGGCGACGATCTCGCTCGCCGACGAGGTGCTGTTCCTGGACGAGGGCCGGATCCTCGCCCACGGCACGCATACCGAACTGCAGTCGTCCACGCCCGCCTACCGGGACCTGGTCGACGCCTACGAGAAGGACGCCGAGCGCCGCGAGGAAGAGGCGGAGCTCGCCGCGGACATCGACGACCTCGACGCGGAAGGGGCATCGGCGTGAGTGCCGCGGAAACCAGTCGCTTGGATCATGGTGACAACGCCGGTGGGCTGCAGACCCTGAAGGAAGGGCTGAAGGTCTCGCCCGAGCTCGGGCGCGGGTGGGGGGTGACCGGGATCCTCGCGCTGACGATGACCGCCGGCCGGATCGTCGTACCGATCGCGGTGCAGCAGACGATCGACAAGGGCCTGTCCGGTCCGGAGGGCCCGGACATGTCGTACGTCGCGTGGATGTGTCTCGTCTGCGCGCTGGGTGTGATCCTGACGGCCGGCGCGTCGTACCTGACGACCGTGCGGCTCGCGGTCAACTCCGAGCACGGCCTGGCCACGATGCGGATCAAGGCGTTCCGGCACGTGCACGACCTGCCGGTGCTGACGCAGAGCACCGAGCGCCGCGGCGCGCTGGTCAGCCGGGTCACCTCGGACGTGGACACGGTGTCGCAGTTCCTGCAGTTCGGCGGGTTCATCTTCCTGGTCAGCCTCGGGCAGATGCTGCTCGCGACGATCGTGATGTTCATCTACTCCTGGCAGCTCGCGCTCGTCGTGCTGCTGTGCTTCATCCCGCTGTTCGCGAGCCTGAAGTACCTGCAGCGCGCGATGTCCGCGGCGTACGGCATCGTGCGGGCGAAGGTCGGCGAGATGCTGTCCGCGATCGCCGAGCCGGTCGTCGGCGCGCAGGTGGTCCGCTCGTACGCGATCGAGCAGCGCACCCAGGACCGGATCGACGCGTCGATCGAGGACTACCGCAAGACCGCGACCAGGGCGCAGGCGCTCACCGGTCTGACGTTCTCGATCGGCGGCCTGGCCGCCGGCCTGGCGAACGCCGGCGTTCTGACGGTCGGCGTGCTGCTCGGCGTGGACAAGCAGGCCACGCTGGGTGAGCTGCTCGCCTTCATGTTCCTGGTGGCCCTGTTCTCGGACCCGGTGCAGATCGCGACCCAGGTGCTGACCGACGCCCAGAGCGCGTTCGCGGGCTGGCGCCGGGTGCTCGGGGTGATCGCCACGCCGGCCGATGTCGCGGACCCGGGCGAGGACGGCGTGAAGCAGGCGCGCGGACCGATCACGGTCGAGTTCGCCGACGTCGATTTCGCTTATCCCGAAGGCGAACTCGTGCTGCGCGACGTCGACGTACGGATCGCGCCGCACCGGCGGGTCGCGGTGGTCGGCGAGACCGGGTCGGGCAAGACGACGTTCGCGAAGCTGCTGACCCGGTTGATGGACCCGACGTCCGGGGCGGTGAAGCTGGACGGCGTCGACGCGCGGGAGATCTCGTTCGAGTCGCTGCGGGAGCGGGTCGTGATGGTGCCTCAGGACGGGTACCTGTTCGACGCGTCGCTGGCGGAGAACGTGCGCTTCGGGCGCCCGGAGGTGACGGACGCCGAGCTGCTCACGGCGTTCGACTCGCTCGGGCTCACGGACTGGCTGGAGTCGTTGCCGGACGGGCTGGAGTCACCGGTCGGGCAACGCGGCGAGTCGCTGTCGGCGGGGGAGCGGCAGCTGGTGGCGCTGGTCCGCGCGAACATCGCCGACCCGGACCTGCTGGTGCTCGACGAGGCGACCTCGGCGGTCGACCCCGGCACCGAGGTGCGGGTGAACGCGGCGCTCGAGCGGCTGATGTCCGGGCGTACGTCGGTCACGATCGCGCACCGGCTGTCGACGGCGGAGGCCGCCGACGAGGTGCTGGTGTTCGACGAGGGCGAGATCGTGGAGCGCGGCCCGCACGCCGAGCTGGTCGGCGCGGGAGGCGTCTACACCCGGCTGCACGACAGCTGGATCGCGCAACGCAGCGCGGTGTGACGCCCTGAGACGACAGCACGCCGGCCGGGGCTCATGGTTCCCGGCCGGCGTGCGGATCAATGGGTCAGGGGGTCGGCGCGGCGCCGTTGCTCGGGCCCGGCTGGGGCACCAGCAGGAACTCGACACCGCCCTTGTCGTCGACCGCCGCGTCCAGGATCTTGTCGTCCAGTGCGTGCGCCGCGTTCTCCTCCAGGAAGACCCGCGCACCTGCCTCCTCGACCACCTGGTCGCCCGGTTGCGGAGCCTCCGTGGTCGTCACCGCGAGTGCCGGATCCGCCGGGTTGTCCTGCGAGATCCGCACCCCGGCGCCCTCCGGCGCGCCCTCGACCCCGGTGATGCTCTTGATCACCAGTGTCGCGTTCTCAGTCAGGGTCAGCACAGCCCACTCCATCCGTCGATTGTCACTAGCCCTCGCCCCGTGCCCGACCACCGGAATCACAAACCTGTGTGCGGACGGCCGGGGGGATGGTGTGTGATCGGGGGATGGGTATCGAGTTGACCATGCCGGGGATCGGCGAGCTGGGGGAAGTCGTGGCGGTGCTGCGGGAGTGGCAGCGGGAGGATGTGCCGCTGCAGTTGCACCCGGGGGACCTCGGCTGGTTCTGGCGGTTCGGGGAGGACCGGACGGCGGCGGCGACGCGGGTCTGGCGCCGGGGCGGGCAGATCGTCGCGATCGGGATGCTCGACGAGCCGGACTGGTTGCGGATGTCGATCGCGCCGGACGCGCAGCGCGACGAGGAGCTCGCGCAGCGGATCGTCGAGGACGTGTCCGCGCCGGCGACCGGCGTCCTGATCGAGGGCAAGGTGTACGTCGAGACACCGATGGGCGCGCTGGTCCAGGACCTGCTGTTCAAGGACGGCTGGAACGCCGACGCGCCGTGGGTGCCGCTGCGCCGCGACCTGACCGACCCGGTGCCGGACCCCGGCGTCCGCGTCGACGTGATCGGCGCCGAGGAGGCCCACGAGCGGACCGCCGTCCAGCGGGCGTCGTTCGACGGGTCGACGTTCACCGACGCGCGCTGGTTCGCGATGTCCGACGGCCTGCCGTACGCCGACGCACGCTGCCTGGTGCTCCGCAACAAGCTCGGCGAGTCGGTGGCCGCGGCGACCGTGTGGTCGGCCGGCGAGGGACGCCCCGGCTACATCGAGCCGATGGGCGTCCACAGCCTGCACCGCGGCCGCGGGTACGGCACCGCGATGGTCGTCGCCTGCGCGCGGCACCTGCGGGAGATGGGCTCGTCGAGCATCTACACCGTCACGCCGGGCACCAACGTCGCCGCGATCGCGACGTACCAGGCCGCCGGGATGCAGGCGCTGGACGAGGTCCGCTCCCAGTACCGGGAGGCCTAGTCTGCGACGTCGTCCGCGGCCCGGAGCACCCGCAGGATGTTGCCTCCAGCAAGTTTGTGGAGATCCTCGGCGCTCCAGCCGCGGCCGGCCAGCGCCTCGAACAGCACCGGGTACGACGCCACGTCGGGCAGCTCCACCGGGAACTCCGGGCACCCGTCGTAGTCGCCGCCCAGCCCGACGTGGTCGACGCCGGCCACCTCGCGGACGTGTTCGACGTGCGCGACCACGTCCGCCAGCCGGGTCTCCGGCTTCGGCCGGTCGTAGAGCTCGGCGAGCTTCGCCTGGTCCGCCGGGTTCAGCGGGTTCAGGCCCTGGTCCTGCGCCGCGGCCCGGGCCCCGGCGACCCAGTCGACGTACGCCTGCGAGGTGAAGTACGGCACGAAGGTGACCATGCAGACGCCGTCGTTGCCGGCCAGCGTCTCGAGGACGTCGTCCGGCGCGTTCCGCGGGACGTCGCAGACCGCGCGCGCCGACGAGTGGCTGAAGATCACCGGCGCGCTCGTCACCCGGAGCGCGTGCCGCATGGTGTCGGCGGAGACGTGCGAGAGGTCGACCAGCATGCCGATCCGGTTCATCTCCCGGACGACCTCCTCGCCGAACTCGTTCAGCCCGCCGAGCACCGGCTCGTCGGTGGCCGAGTCGGCCCAGGACACGTTGTTGTTGTGGGTCAGCGTCATGTACCGCACGCCGAGCGCCCGCATCACCCGCAGGACGCCGAGCGACTCGCCGATCGAGTGGCCGCCCTCCATGCCCATCAGCGACGCGACCCGGCCGGCCTTGATCGCCGCCTCGACCTCGTCGGCGGTGTCGGTGAGCTCCAGATCCGCGGGGAAGCGCCGGACCAGCCGCCGGACGAAGTCCAGCTGCTCGAAGGTCCGCCGGACCGCGTGCTCGTCCTGCGGCACCCACAGGGACCAGAACTGCCCGCCGACCTGACCGGCCCGCAGCCGGGGCAGGTCCGTGTTCAGCGACGGCACCGAACCGCCCAGGTCGTAGGCGTCCAGGTCGTAACCGCACAGTTCGTAGAAAGCGATCGGCAGGTCGTTGTGCCCGTCGATCACCCGGTATTCGCTCAGCGTCATCCGGACACCTTCATCCGGACCGTGGTCAGAAGGCAACCCCGGATCGGGGACAATGGGTGGGTGACTATCGACGAGTTGACCTTCGACGCGGCCGGGCTGATCCCGGCGGTGGTGCAGCAGTACGACACGCGCGAGGTCCTGATGGTGGGCTGGATGAACGCCGAGGCGGTGCGCCGGACGGCGCAGACCGGGCGCAGCACGTTCTGGTCGCGCAGCCGGCAGGAGTACTGGGTGAAGGGCGAGACCAGCGGCCATCGTCAGCACGTGAAGCAGCTCCTCGTCGACTGCGACGCCGACACCCTGCTCGTGCTCGTCGACCAGGAGGGGCCGGCCTGTCACACCGGCACCCGCAGCTGCTTCGAGCACGGCGAGATCGAGGTGACGGCAGCGTGACCGCCCCGGCGCTGGAGACCTTCCGCGAGTACGCCAAGGACCGCCGGGTGATCCCGGTGACGCGCCGGCTGCTGGCCGACGCCGAGACGCCGATCGGGGTGTACGGCAAGCTCGCCGCCGAGCGCGAGGGCACGTTCCTGCTGGAGTCGGCGGAGAACGGCGGCGTCTGGTCGCGGTACTCGTTCATCGGCGTCCGCTCGGCCGCGACGCTCACCGAGCGCAACGGTGAGGCCGTCTGGACGGGCAACCCGCCGGTCGGCCTGCCGCAGCACGGCGATCCATTGCGGGCGCTGCGCGAGACGCTGGAGATCCTGCACACGCCGCGGCTGCCGGACCTGCCGCCGCTGACCGGCGGCATGGTCGGCTTCCTCGGGTACGACGCGGTGCGCCGCCTGGAGCGGTTGCCGGACACAACCACCGACGACCTCGGCCTGCCCGAGCTGACGTTCCTGTTCGCGACCGACCTGGCCGCCCTCGACCACGAGACCGGCGAGATCTGGCTGATCGCGAACGCGGTCAACTGGGACGACTCCGACGAACGCGTCGACGAGGCGTACGCGGACGCGGTCCGCCGCCTCGACGCGATGGAGCGCGACCTCGCGCAGCCGACCCCGTCGTACGTCGTGCGCGCCGACCGGCACGCCCAGCCGGAGCCGCACCGGCAGCGCTCCAGCGCGGAGTACCGGCAGGCCGTCGAGCACGCGAAGGAGGAGATCCGCGCGGGCGAGGCGTTCCAGATCGTCGTCTCGCAGCGCTTCGAGCTGCAGAGCAGCGCCTCCGCGCTGGACATCTACCGGGTGCTCCGCCGCTCGAACCCGAGCCCGTACATGTACCTCGTCCGCCTGGACGGCTTCGACATCGTCGGCTCCAGCCCGGAGGCCCTGGTCAAGGTCACCGAGAACAAGGTGATCCTGCACCCGATCGCCGGCACCCGCCGCCGCGGCGCGACGCCCGAGGAGGACCACGCGCTCGAGGAGGAGCTGCGCGCCGACGTGAAGGAACGCGCCGAGCACCTGATGCTCGTCGACCTCGGCCGCAACGACGTCGGCAAGGTCTGCGCGCCGGGCACGGTCGAGGTGGTCGACTTCATGGACGTGCGGCGCTACAGCCACGTCATGCACCTGGAGTCGACGGTCACCGGCCGGCTGAAGGCCGGGATGACGGCGTTCGACGCGCTCACCGCCGCGTTCCCGGCGGGCACGCTGTCCGGGGCGCCGAAGCCGCGGGCGATGGAGATCATCGACAAGCTCGAGATCACCCGCCGTGGCGTGTACGGCGGCGTCGTCGGCTACCTGGACTTCGCCGGTGACGCCGACACCGCGATCGCGATCCGCACCGCGGTGCTCCGCGGCGGGACGGCGTACGTGCAGGCCGGGGCCGGCATCGTCGCGGACTCGGATCCGGCCGCGGAGGACGCCGAGTGCCGGACCAAGGCGGCCGCCGTGCTCAACGCGATCGCGGTCGCGGGAACGTTCAGCGAAGTATGAGGCCGCAACGTCTGGTCGACCTGCTCGCCGTCGTGGCGCTGGTGCTGCTCGGCCTGTCGGCGTACCTGACGTGGGTGTCGGCCGATCCGGGGAACGGCCGGCCGGTGGTGCATTTCAACGGCTACACGATCACCAAGGCGCCCGTGACGCTCGCGCTGGCCGCGGTGGTGGCTGTCGTGGTGATGAAGCTCGCGGGAACGCTGCTGCGCAGGGTGCTGGGCGCTCTGGTGGTGCTGCTGGGGTTCGCGGCGATCGCCGTCTCGTTGAGCGTCCGCCCCGAGGGCCCCGAACTGAGCAGGCTGCGGCCCGAGTTGAGCGACGTGATCGCCGACCAGGTGACGCAGTCGCTCGGGGTGGCGCCGTGGTTCGCGCTGGCCGGTGGCGGGGCACTGGTCGGGGCGGGGTTGCTCGCCCTGCTGACGGCGCACCGCTGGCGCCGGGCGACCCAGCGTTATGAGCGTGATCCGGCCGCCTCACCGGCCGATCAGTGGAAGGCGATCGACGCCGGGGAGGACCCGACTCTCTGATCGCGGCGGGCTACCGCCACAATAGGACGGGACGACGAGGAGGAGTGGCGCCAATTATGGACAATACGGTGGCCGATCAAGGGGCGAGCCGGATCGAGGACGAGGCTCCGCACGATCTGCACGGCAACAGCCCGGCGGCGTGGACGGCGGTGGCGATCGTGCTGGTCGCGTTCACCCTCGGCGCCATCGCGATGGTGCTCGGGCCGAACTGGGTGCTGTTCTGGATCTCCGTCGGGATCGCGGTGCTGGGGGCGCTGGCCGGCAAGGTGCTGCAGCTGCTGGGCTTCGGGGTCCCCACCGACGGCGACCACTGAAGGGCGGACGGACATGACTGTGCTTGACGACATTCTCGCCGGGGTCAAGGCCGACCTCGCGGAGCGCCAGGCGCGGGTCAGCCTGGACGACCTGAAGCTCGAGGCCCAGCGCAAGCCCGACGCCAAGGACCCGATGCCGGTGTTCCGCGGCGACGGGATCGCGGTGATCGCGGAGGTGAAGCGGTCCAGCCCGTCCAAGGGCGAGCTGGCCGAGATCACCGACCCGGCCGCCCTGGCGGGGGAGTACGAGCAGGGCGGCGCCGCGGCGATCTCGGTGCTGACCGAGGAGCGCCGGTTCAACGGCAGCCTGGACGACCTGCGCGCGGTCCGCGGCCGGGTCGACGTGCCGGTGCTGCGCAAGGACTTCATCGTCTCGTCGTACCAGCTCTGGGAGGCCCGGGCGGCCGGCGCCGACATGGTGCTGCTGATCGTCGCCGCGCTCGAGCAGGAGGCGCTGGTCTCGCTGATCGAGCGGGCCCAGTCGATCGGCCTGTGCCCGCTGGTCGAGGTGCACGACGAGGAGGAGACCCGGCGTGCGGTGGACGCCGGTGCCCAGCTCATCGGCGTCAACAACCGCAACCTGAAGACCCTCGAGGTCGACCGGGAGACCTTCGCCCGGGTCGCGCCGACGATCCCGACCGAGCTCGTGCGCGTGGCCGAGTCCGGGGTCCGCGGCCCGCATGATGTAATCGAGTTCGCGCGCGCCGGGGCCGATGTCGTCCTCGTCGGTGAAACCCTGGTGACCGGCCGCGATCCTCGCGCCTCGGTCGCCGACCTCGTCGCCGCCGGATCGCACCCCGCCATCCAGCAGCGGCACTAGAACCGCCCGCCCGGTCCAAACGGCGCGGGACCGTAACTCTCCCGCGCCGTAGTGCCGGGTCGGAAGGTTTTGTCGGATGAGTACTGTGCTGCCCGACCAGTTCGGGCACTTCGGCCGTTTCGGCGGCAGGTTCATGCCGGAGGCGCTGATCGCGCCGCTCGACGAGCTCACCCAGGCCTGGCGCGAAGCCATGGCCGACCCGGAGTTCACCGGTGAGTTCGAGCGGATGCTGCGCGAGTACATCGGCGCCCCGAGCCTGCTGTACGACGCGACCCGGCTGTCGGACGTCGCCGGTGCGCGGATCCTGCTGAAGCGCGAGGACCTGAACCACACCGGCGCGCACAAGATCCGGAACGCGATCGGCCAGGCGCTGCTCACCAAGCGGATGGGCAAGCCGCGGGTGATCGCGGAGACCGGCGCCGGGCAGCACGGCGTCGCGACCGCGACCGCCTGTGCGTACCTCGGCCTGGAGTGCGTCGTCTACATGGGCGAGGTCGACACCGAGCGCCAGGCGCTGAACGTGGCCCGGATGCGGCTGCTCGGCGCCGAGGTGATCTCGGTCAAGACCGGAAGCCGGACCCTGAAGGACGCGATCAACGAGGCGCTCCGCGACTGGGTCGCCAGCGTCGACAAGACGCACTACATCCTCGGCACGGCGGCCGGTTCGCACCCGTTCCCGGCGATGGTCCGCGACTTCGTCCGCGGGATCGGTGACGAGGCCCGCGAGCAGTCGCTCGCACTGCTCGGCAAGCTGCCGGACGCCGCGGTCGCGTCGGTGGGCGGCGGCTCGAACGCGATCGGCCTGTTCACCGCGTTCATCGGCGACCAGGACGTGAAGCTGTACGGCGTCGAGCCGGGCGGCGACGGGTTCGAGACCGGCCGGCACGCGGCCACGATCAGCGCCGGGCAGGTCGGCGTACTGCACGGTGCGCGGTCGTTCCTGCTGCAGGACGAGGACGGGCAGACGATCGAGTCGCACTCGATCTCCGCCGGGCTGGACTACCCGGGCGTCGGCCCGGAGCACGCGTGGCTGGCCGAGACCGGCCGGGCGACGTACCGGCCGATCACCGACGCCGAGGCGATGGACGCGTTCCGCCTGCTGTCGCGGACCGAAGGCATCATCCCGGCGATCGAGTCCGCGCACGCGGTCGCCGGAGCACTCGACATCGCCAAGGAACTGGGGCCGGATGCAACCATCCTGGTGAACCTGTCGGGCCGTGGCGACAAGGACATGGACACGGCCGCGACCTGGTTCGGCCTGGGCGAGGAAGGATCCGGCCGTGAGTGAGCTCGTTGCCCTGGGCAAGGCCGGGGCCGCGATCCGGAAGGCGAACGACGCGGGCCGCGCGGCCCTGGTCGGCTACCTGCCGGCCGGCTTCCCGACGTACGAGGGCGGTGTCGACGCGATCAAGGCGCTGGTCGACGGCGGCTGCGACGTCCTCGAGATCGGCCTGCCGTACAGCGACCCGGTGATGGACGGTGTCACGATCCAGCGCGCCACCGAGATCGCCCGCGCCGGCGGGCTGCAGACCCGCGACGTGCTCAGCACGGTCGAGAAGGTCGCCGCCTACTCCGACGTGCCGGTGCTCGTGATGACGTACTGGAACCCGATCGAGCGGTACGGCGTGGACCGGTTCGCGGCGGACTTCGCCGGGATCGGGGGAGCGGGCCTGATCACGCCCGACCTGATCCCCGACGAGGGCGCGGAGTGGATCGCGGCCGCGGACAAGAACGAGCTGGACAAGGTGTTCCTGGTCTCGCCGTCGTCGACCGACGAGCGGATCGCGATGACCACGGCCGCCTGCCGCGGGTTCGTGTACGCGACCGCTGTGATGGGTGTCACCGGCGCCCGGGACAAGCCGTCGGACCTCGCGGCGCCGCTGGTGGCGCGGACCAAGGCGGCCACCGGCCTGCCGGTCGGTGTCGGCCTCGGCATCTCCAACGGCGACCAGGCGGCCGGTGTGGCGGCGTTCGCGGACGCGGTGATCGTTGGCGCGGCCCTGGTCAGGTCTCTCGAGGAGGGCGGCCCGGCCGGGGTCCGCGCGCTCGCCGAGGAGCTGTCCGAGGGCGTCCGGCGGGAACCCCGCGCGGCCGTTGCTCGTTAGTACCGCCGTGAGTCGAACCAGGAACACCGCCGTCCTGCTCCTGACGGCGGTGGCCCTGCTTGCCCTGGTGGGCTGCAGCGGCAAGGAAGAGAAGCCGGACAATCCGGGCGGCGCGATCATCCGCAGCAGTCAGGACCCGAACGGGTTGCGCGGCGCGACGCTCGACCGGCCGTACTCGATGCCCGCGGCCACCCTGACCGACACCGGCGGGAACCCGTTCAACCTGGTCACCTCGACCAAGAAGCCGGTCACGCTGGTGTTCTTCGGGTACACCAACTGCCCGGACGTGTGCCCGACCGTGATGGCCGACGTGGCGTCCGCGCTGACCAAGCTCGACCAGCAGGTGCAGGACCAGATCCAGATGCTGTTCATCACCACGGACCCGGCCCGGGACACCGGGCCGGTGATCCGCAAGTACCTGGACCGGTTCGACCCGTCGTTCGTCGGGCTGACCGGCTCGCTGACGTCGATCAAGGACATCGCGAAGGCCGTCGGCGTCCCGGTGGAAGGGATGCAGAAGCTCCCCTCCGGCGGGTACGAGGTCGGTCACGGAGCGCAGGTGATCGGCTTCGGGAAGAACGACAAGGCGACCGTGCTGTGGTTGTCGAACGCCGCCATCGGCGACCTCGCGCACGACTTCGGGAAGCTGGTGGAGGCCAACCGGTGAAGCCCTGGGTGTCGCTGGTGGCACGGCTCGTGCTCGGCGGCGTGATGCTGGTGGCCGGCGCGCTGAAGGTCACCGACCCGGAGACCGCCGCCCAGGCGGTCCGGGCGTACGAGCTGCTCCCGTCGGCGCTGGTGGAGCCGGTCGGCTGGGGCCTGCCGTTCCTGGAGATCGCGATCGGGTTGCTGTTGATCGTCGGCTTCGGTGTCCGCGCGTCGGCGGTCGCGGCCGGTGTTTTCCTGGTCGTGTTCATCGCGGCGGTGTCGTCCGCCTGGGCCCGTGGCCTGTCGATCGACTGCGGCTGCTTCGGCGGCGGCGGTCAGGTCGCCCCGGGACAGACGAAGTACCTGCAGGAGATCCTCCGGGACGCCGGCCTGCTCGTGCTGGCCGGCTGGCTGTGGCTGAACCCCGTGAGCAAGTTCGCTGTCGTATCGGAACCGGACCCAGAACCGCAAGGAGTCACCGCGCCGTGAGCAAGACCAATGCCCCCGTGAATCCGCTGCTGCAGCAGCAGAAGCGCCGGATCACGCCCGGGATCATCGTGGTGATCGTCCTGGTGCTGGCGCTCGGCGCCGGTGTCGGCGTGCAGTACTACCGCGGTCACTCGAAGGTCGAGGTCAGCTCGAACGGCCGTCCCGAGCCCACCGTCGTCACCGGCCCCGGTACGTCCGGCAAGGGCGTCACGGTCGGGACGAGCGGCGCGAAGGTGAACATCGACCTGTACCTGGACTTCCGCTGCCCGCACTGCGCGGAGTTCGAGGAGAAGACCGGCGCCACGATCGACAAGCTCGTCCAGGCCGGTACGGCGACGCTGACGTACTGGCCGCTGCAGTTCGTGAACCCGGACGCCTCACCGCGGCTGGCGAACGCGTTCGCCGCGGCGGCCGCGAACGGCAAGGCGCTGAGCTTCGTCGACGAGCTGTACGGCGACTTCTCGAAGTCCTGGACCACCGACCAGCTGATCGAGCTCGGCAAGCAGCTCGGGGTCGGCGACGCGAAGTACCAGCAGGCGCTGCAGAACGACACGTACGCGAGCTGGCTGGAGTCCGTCGGCAAGGCCGCCGACGACCGGGGCGTGACCGGTACGCCGACCGTCTACGTCAACGGCAAGCAGCTGCCTGCGGACCAGTTGACCGCCGACGGCCTGCAGCAGGCCGTGGACGGGATCGCATCGTGACCCTGCGTTCCTGGCCGTGGTCTGACGGGTCGAGTAGCGTCTCTGTTTGCCATGTCTAGTCTGAGTTCCGCCGTGATGATTCCGGCGTCCATCCCCAGTCCCAGCCAGGGTGTCTGGCACCTCGGGCCGCTGCCGATCCGTGCGTACGCGCTGTGCATCCTGGCCGGCATCTTCGTCGGTTACTGGCTCGGCCGCCGGCGCTGGGTGGCGCGCGGCGGATCGGCGCCGGTGCTCGCCGACATCATGTTCTGGGCGATCCCGTTCGGGCTCGTCGGCGCGCGGATCTACCACGTGATCACCGACGCCGAGCTGTACTTCGGCCCGGGCAAGAGCCCGCTCGACGCGCTGAAGATCTGGCACGGCGGGCTGGGCATCTGGGGCGCGGTCGGCTTCGGCGCGCTCGGCGCGTGGATCGCCTGCCGGCGCGCGAAGGTGCCGTTCCTGGCGGTCGCGGACGTGATGGCGCCGGGGATCGCGCTGGCGCAGATCTTCGGCCGGTTCGGGAACTACTTCAACCAGGAGCTCTTCGGCCGGCCCACCAGCAAGCCGTGGGGCCTGGAGATCGCCTTCGACAACCGTCCCGCCGGGTACAAGGACTTCGCCACGTTCCACCCGACGTTCCTCTACGAAGCCGTCTGGAACCTCGGCGTGGTCGCGCTGGTCCTGCTCGCCGACCGCCGCTTCAAGCTCGGCCACGGCCGCGCGTTCTTCCTGTACGTCGCGGCGTACACCGCGGGCCGCGCGTGGATCGAGAACATGCGCATCGACACCGTGAACCACTTCCTCGGCCTGCGCCTGAACGTCTGGACCGCGATCATCCTGTTCGTCCTCGCCGTCATCGCCTTCATCATCAGCGCCAAGCGCTACCCCGGCCAGGAAGACATCAGCACCGGCCCCGCCGCCGGCAAGCCCACCGCAGAGGCGACCGACACCAAGCAGGACGACGCCCAGCCGAGCGAAGCGAAGGCGGACGCCGACGCGGCGCCGGATGGAGGCACGCCCGGGACCTCGACCACTGGGGAAGGGGCTGGTGATGCGCCACCCGCCTCGGCGGGGCCGGCCGGAGGGCCGGCTGCCGAGGCGACCACCGCGAGCAAGAGCGAAGGGTCTCGTGACTGAGACGCCTGACGTCTCGGCCGAGCATCACGGTGACCACACTCACCGTGATGTGAACGGCGGCTGGCTGCGTCCGGCCGTGTTCGGCGCGATGGACGGGCTGGTCTCGAACTTCGCCCTGATCGCCGGCATGGACGGCGGCACCGACTCGGGCTCGAAGTTCATCGTGCTGGCCGGCCTCGCGGGCCTCGCCGCGGGCGCGTTCTCGATGGCGGCGGGGGAGTACACCTCCGTCGCCTCCCAACGCGAACTCGCGCACGCCGAGATCGAGGTCGAACGCGCCGAGATCAAGAAACACCCGATCGACGAGGAGATCGAGCTCGCCGAGACCTACCGCGCGAAGGGCCTCGACCCGGACCTGGCCAGCAAGGTCGCCAAGCAGTTCCACGCCGACCCGGACCAGGCCCTCGAGGAGCACGTCCGCGAGGAGCTGGGCATCGACCCCGGCGACCTCCCGAACCCGGTCATCGCGGCCGCCTCGTCGTTCATCTGCTTCGCCGTCGGCGCCTTCATCCCGCTGGCGCCGTACCTGCTCGGCGCCGGCAGCGTCATCCCCGCCCTGATCCTCTCCCTGACCGCCCTGTTCGCCTGCGGCGCCATCGTCTCCCGGGTCACGAGCCGCTCCTGGTGGTACTCCGGCCTGCGCCAACTCCTCCTCGGCGGCGCCGCGGCAGCCCTGACCTACTTCGTCGGCACGCTCGTCGGCCCCGGCATCGGTTGAGTGTGGGTGAACAGCCCGCTGTAGGCGTTCAGGGCCGGCTGTCCACCCAGGTGGGCGTACAGGACGGTTGAGTCCGGGCCGATGTCGCCGCTCCGGATCAGGTCGATCAGCCCGGCCATCGACTTCCCTTCGTACACCGGATCGATGATCACGCCCTCGAGCCGGCCGGTCAGGCGGATCGCGTCGAGCGTGGACTGCACGGGGACGCCGTACTCGTCGCCGGCCCAGCCCTCGAGGACGGTGATCTCGTCGTCGCGGAGCGCGCGGCCGAGGCCGATCAGTTCGGCGGTGTTCCGGGCGATGCGTTCGACCTGGTCGCGGGTCTCCTGGAGCTTGGCGCTGGCATCGATCCCGATCACCCGGCGCGGGCGGTTCTGGCCCGCGAACCCGGCGATCATCCCGGCGTGCGTCGAGCCGGTCACCGAGCAGACCACGATCGTGTCGAAGAAGACGCCGAGCTCCTGCTCCTGCTGCTGCACCTCGTACGCCCACTGGGCGAACCCGAGCCCGCCGAGCCGGTGGTCCGAGGCGCCGGCCGGGATCGCGTACGGCGTACCGCCGCGGGCCTCGACGTCCGCGAGCGCCTGTTTCCAGCTGTCCTTGAAGCCGATCCCGAACCCGGCCGGGTCGAGCCGCACCTCGGCGCCCATGATCCGGCTGAGCAGGATGTTGCCGACCCGGTCGTTGAGCGCGTCCGGCCAGTCGACCCAGTTCTCCTGGACCAGCACGGCCTTCAACCCGACCTTGGCCGCCACTGCTGCCACCTGGCGCGTGTGGTTCGACTGGTAGCCGCCGATCGAGACCAGCGTGTCGGCGCCCTGCGCGAGGGCGTCCGGGATCAGGTACTCCAGCTTGCGCGTCTTGTTCCCGCCGTACGCGAGACCGGAGTTGCAGTCCTCGCGTTTCGCCCAGATCTTCGCCCCGCCCAGGTACGCCGACAGCCGCTCCAGCGGGTGCACCGGGCTCGGTCCGAACAGCAACGGATACCGCGGAAAATCGCTCAGCCCCATCAGGTCCTCCACTAGGCTCGGTCGGATGTTCCCTGGCGCGATCGACGTCCTTCCGGCCACCTACCTCGACCAGCTAGGCACCATCTTCGCGCGCTTCACCACCCAGGACTCCGGCAACATCTCGTACGGCGTGGAGTCCGCCGGCACCCGGTACTTCGTCAAGACCGCCGGTGATCCCGCGGACACGCAGCCGTACCTGGACTTCGACGGCCGCGTCGCCCTGCTCCGGACCGCGGCCGAGCTGGTGCGATCGGTCAGCCACCCCACGCTGCCCCGGCTGCACGCCGTGATCGAGTCACCCGCCGGGCCGCTGCTCGTGTACGACTGGCGCGACGGCGACCTGCTGCACGACCCCGTGACCCGCGAGCGTTTCCGGGCGCTGCCCGCCGCGGAGATCCTGGCCGCGCTCGACGCTCTGTACGAGCTGCACGCCGCGCTGGACGCCGCCGGGTGGGTCGAGGGGGACTTCTACGACGGCGCGATGATGTACGACTTCGCCACGCGCCGGCTGACGGTGATGGACCTGGACATGTACCACCGCGGCCCGCACCACAACACGATGGGCCGCATGTTCGGCTCCGAGCGCTTCATGGCCCCCGAGCAACTCACCCTCGGAGCCCCCGTCGACACCCGCACGACGGCGTACGTCATGGCCGCACCGCCCTGGTCCTGCTACCCGAGCCCCCACCGACCCTCCAAGCAGTACTCCTCGAAGCCACAACCACCCGCTTCCCCAACTACCAAGCCTTCCACGAGGCGTGGCTGACCGCTTCGTCGACGACCGCCGACAGCTTGGCCAACCGCTCGACGTGATCGCCGGGATCAGGCTGTCCCAGCGCCCAGGCGGCCCGCGAGACCCCGGTGTACGCCGCCACCAGCACCGCCCCGCGCCGGGCACTCCCGCTCTGACCGTCGAGGAGATCGTCCAGCGGGACTTCCGTGGCCAGGAGCAGGTAGCCGAGGTCGAAGCCGGCCGGGCCGAGACCGAACTGCTCCCAGTCGATGGCGACGACATCGGCACCGTCGCGGCCGAGCAGATTCACCGGATGAGCGTCGCCGTGGGTCGGCACCCGCGGAAGCTCGTCGAGCACCGCCAGTGCGGACTCGCGCCGCGCCCAAAGCTCCTCGATCGCGACTGACGCCAACCCGGCGCCCGACAACGCAGACCACCCGCCTCGTCCCTCCGCAGTCCGCAGGCGATCCCGCAATACGTCGCGGGCACCCCAGGCAGGCTCACCCAGGGAACAAGCTCCGAACCGCCCCAGAGCCGCAGCCAACGTCTCCGGAGCCCAGTCGACAGGCGACGTGTACGCCGTCCGCAGCGTGATGCCTTCCTCGTCCCGCTCGACGCCCAGGCAAGCAGGCGCACGAAGCCCCGCCGTACCGGCGACGACACCGGACTCGGCCACCAGCGCCTGCCGCTCCCAGAAGGCGTGATGACGATGGTCGGTCACTCCCGGAACGAGACGCTTCACCACCTGGCCGTCGGGCGTCAGCCAGACCCCACCGGTCGCCTGTCCGGTGCCGCTGGTGAGCGGTTTCCAGTCGCGAGAGGGCTGCCACGGCATAGGAACGCTCTATCAGTCTCAGCAAGTGAATTTCCGGTGTTGTGGGTGGTCGGCGGAGCGGTCGGCTGGGAAGATAGGGGGCTAGTAGTGAGCGCTTGCTTACACAGGGTTACCAGGGCGTTTCGCGGTGGACACGAAGTCCATCTGGCGGGCGTCATGAGGTAGTCTCGGGACTCCCGGCTTGGGCCAGTGTTGTCCCGCGGCCAGTTGTGTTGACCGTAGGACGACGGGAGCTCCTGAATGTTTGGTAGCCCGCCATTCCCGAGCGAGGGTCTCTACGACGGACAGCACGAGCACGACGCTTGTGGTGTTGCTTTCGTCGCGACCCTGACCGGTGAACCGAGCCACGACATCGTGGCCAAGGCATTGACCGCCCTGCGGAACCTCGAGCACCGTGGTGCGTCCGGTGCCGAACCCGATTCCGGCGACGGCGCCGGCATCCTGATCCAGGTTCCGGACGCCTTCTACCGCAAGGTGTGCGAGTTCGAGCTGCCCGCGCCGCACAGCTACGCGACCGGTATCGCGTTCCTGCCGGCCGAGGCCGACGACGCCGCGAAGGCGATCGCCCGGATCGAGGAGCTGGCGGCCGAGGAGCAGCTGACGGTGGTCGGCTGGCGGGACGTCCCGACCACGCCGGAACTGCTCGGCGCGACCGCGCGCTCGGTGATGCCGACCTTCAAGCAGCTGTTCGTGACCGCGAAGGCGGGCCGGGTGCTCGGCCTGGCGCTGGAGCGGATGGCCTTCCGGCTGCGCAAGCGCGCCGAGAAGGAGACCGAGACCTACTTCCCGTCGCTGTCCGGCCGGACCGTCACCTACAAGGGGATGCTGACCACCGACCAGCTGGACAAGTTCTTCCCCGAGCTGACCGACCCCGATCTCGCGTCGGCGATCGGCATCGTGCACAGCAGGTTCTCGACGAACACGTTCCCGTCCTGGCCGCTGGCGCACCCGTACCGGTACATCGCCCACAACGGTGAGATCAACACCGTCCAGGGCAACCGGAACTGGATGCGGGCCCGCGAGGCCCTGCTGTCCAGCGACCTGATCCCGGGCGACCTGGAGCAGCTCTACCCGATCTGTACGCCGGGCGCGTCCGACTCCGCGTCCTTCGACGAGGTCCTGGAGCTCCTGCACCTGGGCGGCCGTTCGCTGCCGCACGCGATGCTGATGATGATCCCGGAGGCCTGGGAGAACGCCGCCACGATGGACCCGCGGCGGCGCGCGTTCTACGAGTTCCACTCGACGCTGATGGAGCCGTGGGACGGCCCGGCGTCGGTGGTCTTCTCCGACGGTACGAAGGTCGGCGCGGTCCTGGACCGCAACGGCCTGCGCCCGTCGCGCTACTGGGTGACCGACGACGGCCTCGTCGTGCTCGCCTCCGAGGCCGGCGTGCTGGACATCGACCCGGCCACCGTGACCGAGAAGGGCCGTCTCGAGCCCGGCCGGATCTTCCTGGTCGACGTCGACGCGCACCGGATCATCACCGACGCCGAGGTGAAGAACGCCCTCGCCGCCGAGCACCCGTACGACGAGTGGCTGCACGCCGGCCTGATCCGCTTCGAGGACCTCCACGAGCGCGAGCACGTCGTCCACAGCCATGCCTCGGTCACCCGGCGCCAGCAGGTCTTCGGGTACACCGAGGAGGAGCTGCGCGTCATCCTGACGCCGATGGCGAAGTCCGGCGCGGAGCCGATCGGCTCGATGGGCACCGACACGCCGATCGCGGTGCTGAGCGACCGCCCGCGGCTGCTGTTCGACTACTTCGCGCAGCTGTTCGCGCAGGTCACGAACCCGCCGCTGGACGCGATCCGCGAGGAGCTGGTGACCTCGCTGTCGTCCAGCCTCGGCCCGGAGTCGAACCTGCTGAACCCGAGCCCGGCGTCCTGCCGTCAGGTGGTGATCCCGTTCCCGGTGATCACCAACGACGAGCTCGCGAAGCTCCGGCACATCAACCTCGACGGCGACATGCCGGGCCTGGCCACCACGGTCCTGCGCGGTGTGTACGACGTGGAGGGCGGCGGCGAGGCGCTGAAGGCCCGGCTCGACGAGCTGTGCGCCGAGGCGAGCGCCGCGATCAACGACGGCGCCCGCATCCTGGTGCTGTCCGACCGGCACTCGAACGCCGACAGCGCGCCGATCCCGTCGCTGCTGCTCACCGCCGCGGTGCACCACCACCTGGTCCGGGAGAAGACCCGCACCCAGGTCGGCCTGGTCGTCGAGGCCGGTGACGTCCGCGAGGTCCACCACGTCGCGCTCCTGATGGGGTACGGCGCGGCCGCGATCAACCCGTACCTGGCGCTGGAGTCCGTCGAGGACCTGTGCCGCCAGGGCACGTACCTGCCGGGCGTCGAGCCCGAGCAGGCGATCCGCAACGTGGTGAAGTCGCTCGGCAAGGGCGTCCTCAAGGTGATGTCGAAGATGGGTGTCTCGACGGTCGCGTCGTACACCGGCGCCCAGATCTTCGAGGCGACCGGCCTGTCCCCGGAGCTGGTGGACCAGTACTTCACCGGTACGTCGTCCAAGCTCGGCGGGATCGGCCTGGACACGCTCGCCGAGGAGGTCCGGCGCCGCCACCTGCGCGCGTACCCGGCCGACGGCATCCTGCCGGCGCACCGCAAGCTGGAGATCGGCGGCGAGTACCAGTGGCGCCGCGAGGGCGAGCCGCACCTGTTCGACCCGGACACGGTGTTCCGGCTGCAGCACAGCACCCGGACCGGGCGCTACGACATCTTCAAGCAGTACACGTCGAAGGTCGACGAGCAGTCCGAGCGGCTGATGACGCTGCGCGGCCTGTTCGGGTTCAAGAGCGACCGGCAGCCGATCCCGCTCGACGAGGTCGAGCCGGTCAGCGCGATCGTGAAGCGGTTCTCGACGGGTGCGATGAGCTACGGCTCGATCAGCGCCGAGGCGCACACCACGCTGGCGATCGCGATGAACCGGCTCGGCGGCAAGTCGAACACCGGTGAGGGCGGCGAGGACGCCGAGCGGCTGTACGACCCGGCGCGGCGGAGCTCGATCAAGCAGGTCGCGTCCGGCCGGTTCGGTGTCACCGCGGAGTACCTGACGAACTCCGACGACATCCAGATCAAGATGGCGCAGGGCGCGAAGCCCGGCGAGGGCGGGCAGCTGCCCGGCCCGAAGGTGTACCCGTGGGTCGCCGGCACCCGGCACTCGACGCCGGGCGTCGGCCTGATCTCGCCGCCGCCGCACCACGACATCTACTCGATCGAGGATCTGGCGCAGCTGATCCACGACCTGAAGAACGCCAACCCGGCCGCCCGCATCCACGTGAAGCTGGTGTCCGAGGTCGGGGTCGGCACGATCGCCGCGGGTGTCTCCAAGGCGCACGCGGACGTCGTCCTGATCTCCGGCCACGACGGCGGGACCGGTGCGGCGCCGCTGACCTCGCTGAAGCACGCGGGCGGTCCGTGGGAGCTCGGCCTCGCCGAGACCCAGCAGACCCTGCTGCTGAACGGGCTGCGCGACCGCATCGTCGTCCAGACCGACGGCCAGCTGAAGACCGGCCGGGACGTCGTCATCGCCGCGCTGCTCGGCGCGGAGGAGTACGGTTTCGCGACCGCGCCGCTGGTGGTGTCGGGCTGCATCATGATGCGGGTCTGTCACCTGGACACCTGCCCGGTCGGCGTCGCCACCCAGAACCCGGTGCTGCGCGAGCGGTTCTCCGGCAAGCCGGAGTTCGTGGTGAACTTCTTCGAGTTCATCGCCGAGGAGGTCCGCGAGTACCTGGCCGAGCTCGGCTTCCGCACGCTGGACGAGGCGATCGGGCACGCCGAGGTCCTCGACATCGAGCGCGCGGTCGACCACTGGAAGGCCGACGGGCTCGACCTGACGCCGATCCTGCACGTGCCGGCGCTGCCCGAGGGCGCGTCGCGGCACCGGACCATCGAGCAGAACCACGGCTTGGACAAGGCACTCGACAACGAGCTGATCCGGATCTGCCGGCCGGCGCTCGAGAACGGCGAACCGGTCCGCGCGCAGCTCGCGATCCGCAACGTCAACCGGACCGTCGGGACGATGCTCGGCCACGAGATCACCAAGCGGTACCGGGCGGCCGGGCTGGCAGACGGCACCATCGACCTGACCTTCACCGGGTCGGCCGGCAACTCGTTCGCCGCGTTCGTGCCGCGCGGGGTCACCCTGCGCCTCGAGGGCGACGCCAACGACTACGTCGGCAAGGGCCTGTCCGGCGGCCGGGTCGTGATCCGGCCGGACCGGCACGCCCGGTTCGACGCCGCCGACCAGATCATCGCCGGCAACGTGATCGCGTACGGCGCCACGTCCGGCGAGCTGTTCATCAGCGGCGGCGCCGGGCAGCGGTTCTGCGTCCGGAACTCCGGCGCGACCGCGGTCGTCGAGGCGGTCGGCGACCACGCGTGCGAGTACATGACCGGTGGGCGCGTCGTCGTGCTCGGCGCCGTCGGCCGGAACTTCGCCGCGGGCATGTCGGGCGGCGTGGCCCACGTGCTCGACCTGGACCGCGCCCTGGTGAACCCGGAGCTGGTGGACCTGCTCCCGCTCACCGAGGCCGAGTCCGACCTGTTGCAGGACCTGGTCCGGCGGCACCACGAGGAGACCGCTTCGGAACGGGCGGCCAAGCTGCTCGCCGACTGGCCCGCCGCGGCCGCCAGGTTCACCACGGTGATGCCCCGCGACTATGCCCGGGTGCTGGCGGCCAAGGCGGCCGCCGAGCGCGACGGCCTGGACGCGGACGCCACCACGCGAGCGATGATGGAGGCCATCTGATGGCTGACCCCAAGGGATTCCTGACCACCGGGCGGGAGGTCGCCGACCGGCGGCCGGTCGCCGAGCGCGTGCAGGACTGGAAAGAGGTCTACCCCGGCGGGCCCGGCAAGGCGCTGCTGCCGATCATCACCAAGCAGGCCGGCCGCTGCATGGACTGCGGCATCCCGTTCTGCCACAGCGGCTGCCCGCTGGGCAACCTGATCCCGGAGTGGAACGACCTGGTCTGGCGGGACGACTGGTCGAGCGCGATCGAGCGGTTGCACGCGACCAACAACTTCCCGGAGTTCACCGGCCGGCTCTGCCCGGCGCCGTGTGAGACCGCGTGCGTGCTGGGGATCAACCAGGACCCGGTGACGATCAAGAACGTCGAGGTCGCGATCATCGACAAGGCCTGGGAGACCGGTGACGTCAAGCCGCAGCCGCCGGAGTGGCTGACCGGCAAGACGATCGCGGTCGTCGGCTCCGGCCCGGCCGGCCTGGCCGCCGCGCAGCAGCTGACCCGCGCGGGGCACACGGTCGCGGTGTACGAGCGCGCCGACGCCCCCGGCGGCCTGCTGCGCTACGGCATCCCCGAGTTCAAGATGGAGAAGGAACAGGTCGACCGCCGGATCCAGCAGATGAAGGAGGAGGGCACCGTCTTCCGCTCCGGCGTCAACGTCGGCGTGGACGTCACCGGTACCCAGCTCAAGCAGCGGTACGACGCGGTCGTGATCGCGACCGGCGCCACCGCGGCCCGCGACCTGCCGGTGCCCGGCCGTGAGTACGGCGGCATCCACCAGGCGATGGAGTACCTGCCGCAGGCCAACCGGGTCGCGCTCGGCCGGACCGTCGAGGACCAGATCGTTGCGACCGGCAAGGACGTGGTGATCATCGGCGGCGGCGACACCGGCGCCGACTGCCTGGGGACGGCGCACCGCCAGGGGGCCCGGTCCGTCACGCAGCTGGAGATCATGCCGCGGCCCGGTGACGACCGGCCGGGGCACCAGCCGTGGCCGACGTACCCGATGATCTACCGGGTCGCCTCCGCCCACGAGGAGGGCGGCGACCGGGTGTACGCGGTCTCCACGGTGAACTTCGAGGCCGATGCCGACGGCAACGTGTCCGGGCTGAACCTGGTCGAGGTCGAGTTCAAGGACGGGAAGTTCACCCCGGTCGAGGGCTCGGAGCGGACCATCCCGGCGCAGCTGGTGCTGCTCGCGATGGGCTTCGTCGGCCCCGAGCGCGAGGGCTTCCTCGAGCAGCTCGGCGTCGAGCTCGACGAGCGCGGCAACGTGAAGCGGGACAAGAACTACCACACGTCGGTCGAGGGCGTCTTCGCCTGCGGTGACGCCGGCCGCGGCCAGTCGCTGATCGTCTGGGCGATCGCCGAGGGCCGCTCGTGCGCCAACGGGGTCGACACCCTCCTCACCGGCTCGTCCACCCTGCCCACCCCGATCCCGCCGACCGCCCGCCCGCTGGCGGTCTGACCGAGCGCCACCCCGGGGCATCCGCCAGTGACGAATCGCCGTCGGGCGTGGTCGGTGGATGCTCCGGGTGGTGGGTCTCGATAGGTTGGGAGTGTGGCAACGCGCCTGGTGACGAAGGCCCGGCTCCGCGCGATCGCGCCGTGGGCCACCCTCGTCGTGCTCTGGCTGCTCACCTCGGTCACGATCGGCATGGTCGCGTTCGCCAACGACTCCGAGCGCGTCACCATCGGTGCCCACGCGGCGACCGTCTCGCCGACGTTCGACGGGCACGCGACAGTCGACCTCGGCGCCGTACTGCCGCGGCTGCGGATCGCCAGCGACAACCCGCTGGGGCTCGGCGTCAACGTCGACATCCAGGAGACCGACGCCGCGAACCTCACCGACCTGATCAACCGGGACGCCCTGATCGCCGCCCAGCCCGACGGTGAGATCGGGCGGATCCAGCAGGTCGTCCAGGAGATGGCCGTCGACGACGCGCTCGCCGGGGCCGGCTCCGGCCTGCTGGTGGTCGTCGTCGTGACGACCGTCTGGGCGATGATCGGCGTCCGCCGCCGCCGCGAGCTGTGGCACCTCGTGCACCGCCACGAGCGCCGGCTCGAGCACCGGGCGATCGTCGTCCTGGTCGCGATGCTGATCACCATCGCCTCGATCTTCGGCCCGGGACGGATGCGGCCCGTCGACGTACCGCCGACCGAGTGGAAGCCGCTCGCCGAGCTGCTGCCGGAGATCCCGCTCGACGAGCAGTTGCAGGGCGTCGAGGTCGCCTCCGGGTTCTCCACCACGGGCGGCGTCGGGGTGATCCGGACGGCGGTCGAGACGTACCAGCGGTCGTCCCGGTTCTACGGCCGGCTCAAGGACTCGGTGGCTGATGTCGCGAGCCAGATCCACCAGCCCGCCGAAGGGCAGAAGGTCGCGCTGCAGGTCAACGACCGGCACGACAACATCGGGATCGACGGCTTCGCGGCCGAGGTGGCGAAGGTCGGCGGGGCGAAGATCCTCATCGACGCCGGTGACGACACGTCGTCGGGGCAGGGCTGGGAGGTCTTCAGCATCCACTCGCTGCGGCAGCACTTCAAGGACCTCAAGGTGGTCGCGGTGGCCGGCAACCACGACGCCGGCGGCCACATCGAGGACGCCATGCGCAAGAACGGCTTCACGGTGCTGGACAGCAAGCCGGTCGAGGTGGAGGGGATCCGGTTCCTCGGCGACAGCGATCCGACCAAGACCGGTCTCGGGAGCGCTGACAGCCCCGGCGACGAGACCATCGAGCACCAGTCCGAGCGACTCGCCGACGTCGCCTGCGAGCAGCCCGAGAACAAGCGGATCTCGACGTTCGTGGTCCACGACCCGGCGTCGGGCGCCGACACGGCTGCCCGCGGGTGCGCGCGGCTCGTCCTGTCCGGTCACCTGCACCGCCAGGTGGGGCCGGAGAGCCGGGTGGTCGACGGGCGGTCGGTGACGACGTACACCAACGGCACGACCGGGGGAGCGGCGTACGCCTTCGCGCTGGGGTACACGCTGCGCCGGCCCGGGCAGGTCACGCTGATCACCTACGACAAGGAAGGGCAGCCGATCGGCCTGCAGAGCGTCACCGCCGAGCTGACCGGGGCCATCACGGTCGGGGCCTACACCCCCTTGCCTTCTTGACGATTCAGGCGCTTCGTCAGGCGCTGTCCCCGATTGTCTTCTACTGTTAACTGTCCAGTAACGGGGGCGGACCAGCAGGCCCAGTGGTTTGCAGGAGTAGGGTTTTGTGACGTGCGTCGCGCAAAGATCGTTTGTACGCTCGGCCCGGCTACGGCCGCCCCGGAGCGCATCACAGAACTCGTCCAAGCAGGCATGGACGTCGCAAGGCTCAACCTGAGCCATGGTGCCCATGCCGAGCATGAGCGCATCTACCAGCGGATCCGCACCGCCGCGGCGGAGACCGGGAGCAACGTCGGCATCCTGGTCGACCTGCAGGGCCCGAAGATCCGGCTGGCCGAGTTCGCCGAGGGGAAGGCAACGCTCACCTACGGCGAGCGCTTCACGATCACCACCCGGGAGGTGCCGGGCGACCAGACCATCTGCGGTACGACGTACGACGGCCTGCCGGGTGACGTGAAGCCGGGTGACCAGCTGCTGATCGACGACGGCCGGATCGCCCTGGTCGCCGAGGAGGTCACCGAGACCGACGTGGTCTGCCGGGTGACCGTCGGCGGGCCGGTCTCCAACCACAAGGGCATCAACCTGCCCGGCGTCTCGGTCAGCGTGCCCGCACTGTCCGAGAAGGACGCCGAGGACCTGCGCTGGGCGCTGCACCTGCCGGCCGACATGATCGCGCTGTCGTTCGTCCGGGACGCGGCCGACATCCAGCTGGTGCACAAGATCATGGACGAGGAGGGTCTGCGGATCCCGGTCGTCGCGAAGATCGAGAAGCCGCAGGCGGTCGCCAACCTCGACGAGATCATCGAGGCCTTCGACGGGTTCATGGTGGCCCGCGGCGACCTCGGCGTGGAGCTCCCGCTCGAGGACGTCCCGCTGGTGCAGAAGCTGATCATCGACCAGGCCCGCCTGAACGCGAAGCCGGTGATCGTCGCCACCCAGATGCTGGAGTCGATGATCTCCGCGCCGCGGCCGACCCGGGCCGAGGCGTCCGACGTCGCCAACGCCGTCCTCGACGGCGCCGACGCGGTCATGCTGTCCGGCGAGACCAGCGTCGGGCGGTTCCCGATCGAGACCGTCAAGACGATGGCCCGGATCGTCGAGGCCACCGAGGAGCAGGGCCTCAGCCGGGTCCACGAGATCGACTGGGAGCCGAAGACCAAGGGCGGCGTGATCGCCCGCGCGGCCGCGGACGTCGCGGAGCGGCTGGACGCGAAGTACCTGATCGCGTTCACCCAGTCCGGCGACACCGCGCTGCGGCTGGCCCGGTACCGCACCGAGGTCCCGCTGCTCGCCTTCACCCCCGTCCCGTCGGTCAGCTCCTGGCTGAGCGTGGTCTGGGGTATCGAGACCCACATCGTCCCGACCGTCGACCACACCGACGAGATGGTCCGCCAGGTCGACCAGCGCCTCCTCGAACTCGGCAAACTCAGCAAGGGCGACCTGGTAGTCATCGTCGCCGGCTCCCCACCCAGCATCCCCGGCTCCACCAACGCCCTCCGAGTCCACCGCATGGGCGACGCCATCGAAGGCATCGCCCCCGCCTACCGAAGCCCCAACCCGTAACCACCGGAGCACGGGCAGGACGGGTAGCAAGACAAAGAAGAGCACTTAGAGATGTGCTTGAGGCGGCCGGTCACTGACCGTCCGCCTCAACCACGTTCGAGGCAAAGAAAAGATTCGGGATGTGGCTGGGGCCGGCGGGTGGCTGAGGGTCGGCCGTCGGGAAGGAAGAGATTGAGGGGTGTGGTCGAGGCGGGTGGCGGGGTGGTGGTCCGCGTCGGTCATGTTCAGGGCGAAGAACAGATTTGGGGAGTGGCTGCGGCCGGCGGGTAGCTGACGGTCGGCCGTCGGGTGCCCTTGCCGAAGGGCTTGGCGGCGGCCGTGTCCCGCTGGCTTCAGCGCAGACCGAACCGTCGTCGTGGTTTCGAGCTGCTGGTTATGACTTTGGGCCGATGAAGGTGTCTAGGGTGGCGACGGCCTCGTGGCGGGCTACGGAGAGGGCGTTGGGGCGGGGCATGCGCCAGGGGATGGTGAGGCGGTCGAGGGTCTGCTGGCAGATGCGCATGATGTCGGGGGACTCATTGGAGAACATGTAGCGCGGGTACTCGTAGCGCTAAAGTCGGCTGGCGACTGGCCGGGTAGTCCAGTTGCTGACCTGGCGGCCGTCGGAGTTGAAGCGGCTGCGGAGGAAGAGCTCGGGGTGCTCGGCAACGATCTTCTGCTGCCAGCTGGCCAGCGCGATGGTATGCCTGTGTTTCAAACCCGGTCGGTGCTTCGGGACGGACACGGCCAGTGCTTCCAGTACGAAACAACCGACGTACACCCAACCGCCGGTACCCGATGCACTGGCCGACTTGGACGAACGGCACGTACGGCGCGGACAGACAGCCGTGGCCCAGGTAGAAGGCGGAAGGTGCTCGTACGGCGCCAGCGAGAGCGTCCAGCCTCCACGACGCGTACCCGTGACGATCCCTGCTCCCGCAGCGCCGCCCGGGTCATTCCGAGCCGCCGCCTGACCGAGCTCAGACTCTCGCCCGCCGTGCCTGCCCGAAGCTCGGGCTCCCTGGCCCGCTTGTCGTGCACAGCACGAGCTTCCGGTGGGCCACCGACGGATTCGTCGACCGCCGTGTGGCGCGGGTGGGGCCGAAACGCATCAGGCCGCAGAGGGGTTACAGTATTCCCTGCAACCAGAGCCGGGTTGGTGGAATGGCAGACACGACGGACTCAAAATCCGTTGCTCGCAAGGGCGTGTGGGTTCGAATCCCACACCCGGCACAAATTGTCGGTGGCTTTCGGGACCCTGTGGCATGGGTCACTTCAGGTCGCGGGAGACGGTTGAGTCGGCGTTGCGGATGTCCGATGACGGCGTGCCGGATCGCGTCAATGCCGAGATCCATGGAGTTGCCGTACGGACGATCAGGACCTGGCGTCGTCGGTACCAGAAGGAAGGTCGCACGCGGACCGGTGGCGGCTATCCGGCGACGCCCTGCCCACGGTGCGACGGTGCCGAGTTGGATGAGGCGGCGTATGCGCTGCTTCTCGGGTGGTATCTGGGGGACGGCTCCATCGCGAAGGCGAGGCGTGGTGTGTTCACGCTGCAGATCGTCAATGACGCGCGGTATGCCGAGCTGAATCAGGAGATCGCGGAGACCGTCAAGCGGGTCAAGCCGAACGCCAGTCCGTGTCTGCGGGGCGGGGGCGGCGCGATTCGGGTCGAGGCGCGGTGGAAGCACTGGCCTTGTGTGTTTCCGCAGCACGGACCAGGGCGGAAGCATTTGCGGAAGATCGAGCTGGAGGGTTGGCAGCGGGAGATTGTTGCCGAGTACCCCGAACAGTTGGTGCGTGGGCTGTTCCACTCGGACGGGTGCCGGTTCGTGAACTGGGCGAGTAAGCCGGACGGCAAGCGGTACTACTACGTGCGGTACATGTTCTCCAACGAGTCCGGGGACATCCGGAAGATACTGACCGACGCGCTCGATCAGTTGGGGATCAAGTGGCGGCAACCGCGACGGAACGCGATCGCGGTGAGCCGGAAGGAAGCGGTTGCCGTGTTGGACGGGTTCGTGGGGCCGAAGTCGTGAGGGGGGATCGATAAGGTGTCGGGTGTGACTGCTAAGCGTGTGGTGATCGCTGAGGACGAGGCTCTGATTCGGATGGATCTGGCTGAGATGCTCGCGGAAGAGGGGTATGACGTCGTCGGGCAGGCGGGGGACGGCGAGGAGGCGATTCGGCTGGCGATCGAGCAGCGGCCGGATCTGGTGATCCTCGACGTGAAGATGCCGAAGCTGGACGGGCTGAGTGCGGCGGAGAAGATCGCGGGGGAGCGGATCGCGCCGGTGCTGATGCTGACCGCGTTCTCGCAGCGGGAGCTGGTCGAGCGGGCCCGGGACGCGGGCGCGATGGCGTACCTGGTGAAGCCGTTCTCCAAGGCCGACCTGCTGCCCGCGATCGAGATCGCCGCGTCCCGGTACGTCGAACTCGCCGAGCTGGAGCGGGAGGTCGCGGACCTGGCTGAGCGGCTCGAGACCCGCAAGCTGGTGGACCGCGCGAAGTCGATCCTGCAGACCAAGTTCGGGCTGTCCGAGCCGGACTCGTTCCGGTGGATCCAGAAGACCGCGATGGACAAGCGGGTCTCGATGCGGCAGGTCGCCGAGCTGGTCGTCAACGAGGCCGGCGATTCCTGATCGGGCAGCCACCGCTGCCGTCCGGTGAGGAAGTTACGGAACCTGTCTACGTTTCCGGCGTGTCGTAACGTCTGGTGAACGTCGGCGGGCATTGGTGACGAACCGTGGCGGCCGTCTCGGTCGCCGAGAGCGATTCTCACCGAACAAAGCCAGTCGCTGACGCTATGTCACCACCGGACCGGTCCGGACAGTAATCAGGTCAACGAACGATGCTTACCGGGGTAACGACCTCACAACACAGCCGATGTGCTGTTCGCTTGGAACCATCGCGGGGTCTAACCTGCCGGTGCTCGCGGCAAATGCGCGAGAGTCCCGGATTCGCTGGGACTATCCAGACATGGGAGGAACAGTGCACCAGCGTTCCGTAGTACGGGTCGGCGCGTCGCTGATCGTTGCGTCGTTGGCCTTGACTGCCTGCGGCTCACGCAGTGGCAACGACTCCGGGGGGGACTCCGGAGGCTCGACCAAGACCGCGAAGATCGGCGTCATCGCGCCGCTGTCCGGAGACTTGTCGGCCCTGGGTCTGGGTATCCAGCACTCCGTCGAGCTGGCCGTGAAGCAGGCCAACGACTCCAACGCGATCCCGGGCTGGAAGCTCGAGGTGGATGCGAAGGACGACGAGGCCAAGACCGAGCCGGGCAAGAACGCCGCCACGGCCCTGGCCAGTGACAAGGACGTGATCGGCGTGGTCGGCACGCTGAACACCAGCGTCAGCCAGCAGGTCCAGCCGGTGCTCGCGCCGAAGAACATCGTCCAGGTCTCGCCGGCCAACACCGGCCCGGGCCTGACCCAGGGCGCGAAGTGGCAGACGGACCCGAAGCGTCCGTACCCGACCTACTTCCGGACCTGCACGACGGACGCCGTCCAGGGTCCGTTCGCGGCGCGGTACCTGTACGAGACCGCGAAGATCACCAAGGTCGCCACGATCCACGACAAGAAGGCGTACGGCCAGGGTCTGGTCGGCACCTTCACCGAGGAGTTCAAGAAGCTCGGCGGTCAGGTCGTCACGGCGCAGACCATCAACCCGGACGACTCGAACTACCAGGCCGTCATCTCCGCGGTGAAGCCGTCCAACCCGCAGGCCGTCTACTACGGCGGTGAGTACCCGAACGCGGGTCCGCTGTCGCAGCAGATGAAGGCCGCCGGCCTGAACGTCCCGCTGATGGGCGGCGACGGCATCTTCGACCCGAAGTACATCACGCTGGCCGGCAAGACCAGCGACGGTGACCTGGCCACCTCGGTCGGTGCGCCGGTCGACAGCCTCGAGTCGGCGAAGAAGTTCGTCGCGGACTACAACGCGCAGAAGTACAAGGAGCCGTACGCCGCGTACGGCGGCTACTCCTACGACGCCGCGAACGCCATCATCGAGGCGCTGAAGGTGTCGCTGAAGGACGCCAAGGACGTCGAGTCCGCCCGGCAGGCGACGGTCGATGCCATGAGCAAGGTCTCCTTCGACGGTGTGACCGGCAAGGTCGCCTTCGACCAGTACGGTGACACCACCTCCAAGGTGCTGACCGTCTACAAGGTCGGCGGCGGCAAGTGGGCCACCGTGGAGACCAAGGACTTCGAGAGCAAGTAAGCAGAGTCGACCTCATGTCTCGGGGGTGGGAGCGATCCTCCCACCCCCGTGGCGTGTCATAAACCGAGGCAGATGGGAGGTCGACGTGGACCAGTTCTTGCAGCAGCTCGTCAACGGGTTGACCTTGGGCTCGCTGTACGCCCTGATCGCGGTCGGGTACACCGTCGTGTACGGCATCGTGCAGCTCATCAACTTCGCCCACGGCGAGGTGTTCATGATCGGTGCGTTCGGCGCACTGACGACGTATCTGTTGTTCTTCAACGGTGATACCAGCGTCTGGATCCTGCCGGTGATGATCGTCGGCGCCATGATCGCGTCCGTCGGCACCGCCGTGGCGATGGAGCGTGTCGCGTACCGTCCCCTGCGGAACGCGCCACGACTCGCACCGCTGATCACGGCGATCGGTATCTCCGTGTTCCTGCAGGAGTTCGTCCGGCTGTTCTACGACCAGCCCGAGTGGACGGTCGTGGTGCTCACGGGTCTGGCGATCGGCATCGGTTACCTGATCGGCGGGCGGGTGGCCGGGATCGACCTGAACCACCCGGTCTCCAAGTGGTTCGACCGCGCTCCGCTGCTCGGTGCCGCCGGCGGCGCTGTCGCGGTGTGGGTCGTCGTACGGCTGGTCGACCCCGACCTGAACGCCCTGCTGATCATCGGGGTGGTCGTGCTCGGCGCCCTGGTCGGTACCGCGATCGGGTGGTTGGCCGGCGCGGCCGTACGGCGTCGCGTCCGGAGCCAGACGCCGGTACCGGCGATCGCCGCTGCTGCTGCCGGCGCGGTCGTGGTCGCGGAAGTCAGCTGGGTGCTCTACGCGAAGCTGATCAGCACCGTCGACTGGCCGAGCGCCAAGCTGCGCATCCCGTTCCCGCAGATCGATGTGGTGACCGGCACGGCGCTGCAGGTCGGCGGTGTGACCATCCAGCGGTCCGCGATCTTCACGATCGGGGCGCTCGCGGTCTGTTCCGTCCTGCTCTGGTTCTTCGTCAACCGGACCCGGATGGGCCGCGGTATGCAGGCCGTGTCGCAGGACCCGGACACCGCGCGGCTGATGGGGATCAACGTCGACCGGATCATCGTCGTCGCGTTCGCACTCGGTGCGGTGCTGGCGGCGATCGCCGGTGTATCGCAAGGGCTGCAGAACACCAACATCGAGTTCCGGATGGGCTTCCTGGCCGGTCTGAAGGCGTTCACCGCCGCGGTGCTGGGCGGTATCGGCAACATCTTCGGCGCCGTCGTCGGTGGTCTGGTGCTCGGCGTCATCGAGGCGATGGCCACCCAGTACATCCCCGGCCAGTTCGGCGGTAGTACCTGGAAGGACGTCTGGGCCTTCGTCATCCTGATCCTGGTTCTGGTGTTCAGGCCGCAGGGCCTGCTGGGCGCGAGGGTGGTGGACCGCGCATGACCGACGTACAGGCTCCTGTCGACGACGTCGCCGAAGCACCGGTGGCGAAGCCGGGCAAGCCGATCGCATGGCCGCTGGGCCTGGTCGGCGTGGCACTGGTGATCGTCGGATCGTTCCTGTCGTGGAGCTACGACGGGTCGATCCTGAACGACCTCTCGATCAACTTCTACCCGGGCGGCCTGCAGATCCTCGCGATCATCGTCGCCGTGCTCTCGCTGGTGCTGCTGCTGGCGGAGCGGGGCCCGCTGACCAAGCTGGGCTCCTGGCTGGACGCGACGCTCGGCCTGCGGGCCTTCGGCGTCGGCCTCACGCTGTACATGGTGCTGGTCATCGTCGCGATCTCGGTGGAGTCCGACGGCCTGATCAACGTCAACCCCGGTGCGTACGTCACGCTCGCCGGTGCCGCGTTGATCGCGGTCTCGGCGTACCTGCTGCCGCTGCACCAGTTGCGGGACATGAGCCACGCGCGCCTGCCGGACTGGCTGGAGATCTTCCTGATCTCCGCGATGATGGCGGTGGTGCTCTTCCTCGCGGCGTACGCGCTCGGGCTGGGCGACGCGTGGTCGTTCATCCTGTGCCTGGTGTTCGTCGCGACCGGCGCGACCGGGCTGTTCCGGACCGGTGCGATGACCTTCATGTCGCACGCCGGGCAGCGGCACCGCAAGGTGCTCACGCTGGCGGCGTTCGCGGCGGCGTTCCTGTTCCCGTTCACGCAGAACGGCTCGGACGCGAACATGTCGATCGCGGGCTCGGTGCTGGTCTTCAGCGCGACCGCGATGGGCCTGAACATCGTGGTCGGCCTGGCCGGCCTGCTGGACCTCGGGTACATCGCGTTCCTGGGCTCCGGTGCGTATGTCGCCGCGACGTTGTCGACGTCGGCGTTCGCCACCATCAACTGGAAGCCGCCGTTCCTGCTGGTCATGCTGATCGGCGCCGGTGTGGCGGCCCTGCTGGGCCTGATCATCGGGTCGCCGACACTGCGGGTCTCGGGTGACTACCTGGCGATCGTGACGCTCGGGTTCGGTGAGATCTTCCGGTTCTCGATGTTCAACCTGGACGGCAACAACGGCCCGAACCTGACCAACGGGCCGAACGGTATCCCCGGCATCCCTGACCTGGAACTGTTCGGGTTCAACTTCGGCGACGCGCACACGGTCGCCGGCATCGAGCTCGGCCGGTTCTCGAACTACTACTTCCTGCTGCTGCTCCTGCTCGGCTTCGTCATCCTGACGTTCGCCCGGCTGAACAACAGCCGGATCGGGCGTGGCTGGGTGGCGATCCGGGAGGACGAGAAGGCCGCCGAGGCGATGGGCGTGAACGTCTTCGGGCTGAAGCTGCTCGCGTTCGCGGTCGGCGCCTTCCTGGCCGGTCTGGCCGGCACCATCAAGGCCCACCAGGACGGCGCGGTCAGTCCGGACCAGTTCATCTTCCTGGAGTCGGCGTTCCTGCTCGCCGCGATCGTGCTCGGCGGTATGGGCACCATCGCCGGTGTGCTGCTCGGTGCGACGATCCTGAAGCTGCTGCCGGAGAAGCTGCGGTTCTTCTCGGAGTACCGGCTGTTCCTGTTCGGCATCCTGCTGGTCCTGATGATGCGGTTCCGTCCCGAGGGCCTGGTGGCGAGCAAGCGGCGCCAGCTCGAGTTCCACGAGGAAGACGAGGCGTTGGCCGTCGAGGTCGAAGAGGAACGGCTCGCTGTCGAGGAGGCGAAATGACGGTGACCGACACCCAGGACACGGCCGAGCGTTCGATCGGCGCCCCGGTTCTGGAGGCCTCCGGCGTGACCATGCGGTTCGGTGGTCTGCTGGCGGTGAACGACGTCAACCTGACGGTGCGCGAAGGGGAGATCGTCGGCCTGATCGGTCCGAACGGGGCCGGCAAGACGACGTTCTTCAACTGCCTCACCGGGCTCTACAAGCCGACCAGCGGGCAGGTCCGGTTCTCCGGTACGCCGTTGCCGCCCAAGCCCCGGGCCGTGGTCCGGGCCGGGATGGCGCGGACGTTCCAGAACATCCGGCTGTTCGCGAACATGACCGCGCTGGAGAACGTGATGGTCGGGCGCTACTGCCGGACCAGCTCGGGCGCGATCACCTCGGTGCTCCACGGCCCGAAGTTCCGCCGCGAGGAGGCGGCCTCCCGGGCCCGGGCCCAGGAGCTGCTCGATTTCGTCGGACTCGGCAAGTTCACCGAGCACCTGGCCCGGAACATGCCGTACGGCGACCAGCGCCGGCTCGAGATCGCGCGGGCGCTGGCCACCGACCCGAAGCTCATCCTGCTGGACGAGCCGACGGCCGGTATGAACCCGCAGGAGACCCGGCAGGCCAGTGACCTGATCTTCAAGATCCGGGACTCCGGCCTGTCGGTCGTGGTGATCGAGCACGACATGCGGTTCATCTTCAACCTCTGCGACCGGGTGCTCTGCCTGGTCCAGGGCCAGACCCTGATCGAGGGCACGCCCGACGAGGTGCAGTCCGACCCGCGGGTCATCGAGGCCTACATCGGCACCGGCGAGGACGAAGAGGACGAGGTACCCGGAGGGGAGGTCTGATGGCCGCGATGCTCGAGGTCAAGGACCTGGAAGTTGCCTACGGCAAGATCCGGGCCGTGAAGAAGATCAGCTTCAGCGTGGAGCAGGGGCAGGTGGTGTCGCTGATCGGCACCAACGGCGCCGGCAAGACCACCACGCTGAAGACGATCTCCGGCCTGCTCCGGCCGACCGGCGGCGAGATCTGGTTCCAGGGCGAGCGGATCGACCACGTGGCGGCGCACGACATCGTCACCCGCGGTCTGGCGCACTCGCCCGAGGGCCGGCGGATCTTCCCGCGGCTGTCGGTCGAGGAGAACCTGATGCTCGGCGCGTTCGCCCGCAGGGACCCGGGGGGTGTGCGGACCGACCTGCAGGCGGCGTACGACCTGTTCCCGATCCTGGGGGAGCGGCGCAAGCAGCCGGCCGGCACGTTCTCCGGCGGTGAGCAGCAGATGCTGGCGATGGGCCGGGCGATGATGAGCCGGCCGAAGCTGCTGATGCTGGACGAGCCGTCGATGGGTCTGTCACCGATCATGATGAAGCGGATCATGACCACGGTGACCGAGTTGCAGGAGCAGGGCACGACGATCCTGCTCGTCGAGCAGAACGCCCAGGCCGCGCTGAAGCGGGCCGACTACGGGTACGTGCTCGAGGTCGGGAAGATCGTGCTGTCCGGCACCGGCCGCGACCTGCTGGTGAACGACTCGGTCCGCAAGGCCTACCTGGGCGAGGACTGACCCGGGACCGACGCGGGCGTTGCTGGTTCAGTTGCGGATGACAACGAGCAGCTGAACCAGCAACGGCGCGACGAGCAGTGCGGGCAGCAGGTCGGCCACGGCGACCTGCTTGAGCTTCAGAAGTCTGAGCGCGACACCGATGAGCATCACGCCGCCGGTCGCGCCGAGCGCGGTCACATGGGCGTCGGGCAGGACGTCGCCGAGGATCGCCCCGACCGCGGTCATCGATCCCTGGACCACCAGGACGACCAGCGCGGACGCCGCCACGCCCCAGCCGAACGACGCGGCGAAGGCGATCGACGCGAAGCCGTCGAGCACCGCCTTGAGGAACAGTTGGTCGGCGCCGCGGCCGAGCCCGTCGGACAACGAGCCGAGGAACGTGAGCGGGCCGACGCAGAACACCATCGAGGCGGACACGAACCCCTCGACGAAGGTGCTGCGGCCCTCGCCGCGGTCGAACCGGCGCTGCAGCCAACCGCCGAAGTCCTCCAGCCGTTGCTCGATCCGCAGCAGCGAGCCGATGATCCCGCCGATCAGCATCGCGCCGAGCACGATCAGGATCGGCGCGCTGTCGCCGACGGCGTCGCTGAGCACGTCGTCGCTCACCGTCAGTGCCCCACTGATCGCGATCAGGAGCGTGACCAGGCCGAGCGCGTCGGTGACCAGGTCGCGGGTGCGGTGACTGAGGCGGTGTCCGACGAGTACGCCGAGTACCGAACCGACGAGCACCGTCGCGACGTTCACGACGGTCCCGATTCCGATGAACAAACTGGTCTCCAGTCAGAGGTCGTCAGCTTTGCATGTGACCCCCGAGGGCCTACTGTTGCGCGAGGACGAGCGTATCGGCCCGTCTGTTCACCTCGGGGGTGGACCGGACCGGGAGGTCGCTGTGGTGGCTGCCGTCGAGGTGAGGGACGCCCGGCCGGAGGACGCCGGTGCCCTGGTGGCGATGTGGCGTGAGCTCAGCACCGCCGCGGGTCTGCCGTCCCGGCTCCCGGCCCCGCCGTCGGTGGCCGCCGCGGAGGTTGCCGTCAGCAAGAACCTGGACGATCCGTTCGGCCGGTTGCTCGTGGGCGAGCTCGACGGCGAGGTGCACGGGATGGCCTACCTGCGCCGGACCGCGATCAGCCCGCTGCACGACGACACCACGGTCACGATCGAGTACCTGCACGTCAGCGACACGTCCCGGCGGCACGGCCTCGGCAAGGCGCTGATCGCGGAGGCGGTCTCCTGGGCCGAGCACGAGAGCTGCCTGCACCTGGCCGTGGTCGCGCCCGCGATCGCCCGTGAGGCGAACCGGTTCCTGGCACGGCTCGGGCTCGGGCAGGCCGGCGTCCTGCGGTTCGCGAACACGCACACCGTGCGCCGCCGGCTGAACGCCGAGCACGCGCCGAACCTGCTCGCCCTGCTGTCGTCGCGGCGCTCGGCGATCGCCCGCCGCGCGGTCAGCTCCCGGGCGGAGCCTGAATCAGCTGGCAAGTGATCCGGGCGGTGCAGACCCGCTTGTCCCGCTCGTCGGTGACGATCACCTCGTACGACGTGGTCGTGCGGCCGAGGTAGATCGGGGTCGCGACGCCGGTGACCACCCCGTCGCGGACCGCGCGGTGGTGGGTCGCGTTGATGTCCACACCGACCGCGACCTTGCCGTACGTCGCCGCGTGCAGGGCGGACCCGATCGAGCCGAGGCTCTCCGCGAGCACGCAGGACGCGCCGCCGTGCAGCAGCCCGTACGGCTGGGTGTTGCCTTTCACCGGCATGGTCGCGACCACCCGCTCCGCTGTCGCCTCGGCGACAACGATTCCCATTGTCTGCAGGAGGGTGCCCTCCAGGCTCATACCCGGTCCGAGGTTCGATTCATCTGTCACGGAAGCAGTGTGTCAGAACTGTCCCCGGGAACCACTAGAGTCGGTATGTGGCTGCAGAGACGGATACGACGACGATGACCAAGGATTCGGCGACCCCCGGTGCGGGGCGACCGCGGATCCTGCTGCTGGACGGGCATTCGCTGGCCTACCGGGCGTTCTACGCGCTCCCGGTGGAGAACTTCTCCACCACCACCGGCCAGCACACCAACGCGGTGTACGGGTTCACCTCGATGCTGATCAACATGCTCCGTGACGAGCAGCCCACGCACGTCTGTGTCGCGTTCGATGTCTCCCGCAAGACCTTCCGCACCGAGCAGTACGCGGAGTACAAGGCCGGCCGCTCGAAGTCGCCGGACGAGTTCAGCGGCCAGATCTCGCTGGTCAAGGAGGTGCTGGAGGCGCTCCGGATCCCGACCACGGAGATCGACGGCTGGGAGGCCGACGACATCATCGCGACGCTCGCCACCCAGGCGTCCGAGCAGGGCTTCGAGGTGCTGATCAGCAGCGGTGACCGGGACGCGTTCCAGCTGGTCAGCGAGGACGTCACGGTGCTGTACCCGAAGCGCGGCGTGTCCGAGATCGCCCGGATGGACCCGGCCGCGATCGAGGAGAAGTACGGCGTCGGCCCCCGGCTGTATCCGGATCTCGCCGCGCTGGTGGGGGAGCAGAGCGACAACCTGCCCGGCGTGCCCGGTGTCGGCCCGAAGACGGCGGCCAAATGGCTGAACCAGTTCGGCTCGCTGAACGACGTGGTCGACCGGGTGAACGAGATCAAGGGCAAGGCCGGCGAGTCCCTGCGTGAGCACCTCGCCGACGTGATCCGGAACCGGCAGATCAACGAGCTGGTCCGCGACCTGACCCTGGACGTCGCGGTCGACGACCTGGCCCGGGTGCCGTGGGACCGGGAGAAGGTGCACACGCTGTTCGACAGCCTCGAGTTCCGGGTGCTGCGCGAGCGGCTGGTCGCCGAGCACGAGGAGGTCGACGCGACCGTCGACCACGGGTTCGAGCTGGACGGTGCGCAGCTGAAGCCGGGCGAGGTCGGGGCCTGGCTCAAGGAGCACGTGAGCACCGGCGAGCGCGTCGGTGTCGCGGTGCAGGGCAGCTGGGGCGGCGGCACCGGTCAGATCACCGGGCTGGCGCTGGCGAACACGTCCGGCGCGGCGGCCTGGTTCGACCCGACGACGATGACGCCGGACGACGACTCGGCGTGGCAGGCCTGGCTGGCCGACGAGAAGCAGCCGAAGGCGCTGCACGACGTGAACGGCCCGCTGCTCGGGTTCCTGGAGCGCGGCTGGACGCTGGCCGGCCTGAGCTCGGACACGCAGCTGAGCGCGTATCTGGTCCGCCCGGACCAGCGGGCGTACGACCTGGCCGACCTGACGGTCCGCTACCTCAAGCGCGAGCTGCGCAACGAGGAGGCGGAGAACGGCCAGCTCAGCTTCGACGACGTCGAGGGCGGTCCGGCCGCCGACCACACGATGCTGCGCGCCCGCGCGATCGCGGATCTCGCCGACACCCTCGACGCCGAGCTCGAGAAGCAGGCCGGCACGGCGCTGCTGGCCGACGTCGAGCTGCCGCTGATCCAGGTCATCGCCGGGATGGAGCGCGACGGGATCGCGGTCGACCGGCCGTACCTGGAGGAGCTCGAGAACCGGTTCGCGACCGGCGTCCGGGAAGCGGCCACGGCGGCGTACGAGGTGATCGGCAAGGAGATCAACCTCGGGTCGCCGAAGCAGCTGCAGGTGGTGCTGTTCGACGAGCTGCAGATGCCGAAGACCAAGCGCACCAAGACCGGCTACACCACGGACGCCGACTCGCTGCAGGCGCTGTTCGAGAAGACCGAGCACCCGTTCCTGGCGTACCTGCTGGCGCACCGGGACGCGACCCGGCTGCGGCAGACCGTCGAGGGGCTGCTGAAGACGATCAGCCCGCGCGACGGCCGGATCCACACCACGTTCAACCAGACCATCGCGGCGACCGGGCGGCTGAGCTCCACGGAGCCGAACCTGCAGAACATCCCGATCCGCACCGAGGAGGGCCGCCGGATCCGGCAGGCGTTCGTGGTCGGCGACGGCAACGAGTCGCTGATGTCGGCGGACTACAGCCAGATCGAGATGCGGATCATGGCTCATGTGTCGCAGGACCAGGGTCTGATCGACGCGTTCAACTCCGGGATGGACTTCCACTCGGTGACCGCGTCCCGGGTGTTCTCGGTCGAGCCGTCGGCGGTGACCCAGGAGCAGCGCGCGAAGATCAAGGCGATGAACTACGGCCTGGCGTACGGCCTGTCGGCGTACGGGTTGAGCCAGCAGCTGAAGATCGGCGTCGACGAGGCCAAGGGCCTGATGGACGAGTACTTCGAGGGCTTCGGCGGGGTCCGGGACTACCTGCGGTCGATCGTGATCGACGCCGGCAAGACCGGCTACACCGAGACCATCCTGGGCCGCCGGCGCTACCTGCCGGACCTGACCAGCGACAACCGTCAGCGCCGTGAGATGGCCGAGCGGATGGCGCTGAACGCGCCGATCCAGGGCTCGGCCGCCGACGTCATCAAGATGGCGATGCTCAAGGTCGACCGCTCACTGCGCGAGTCCGGCCTGAAATCGCGGATGCTCCTCCAGGTCCACGACGAACTCGTCTTCGAGATCGCCCCCGGCGAGCGCGAGTCACTCGAGGAACTCGTCCGCCACGACATGGGCCACGCCGTCGACATGGCCGTCCCCCTCGACGTCTCGGTCGGCGTCGGCCGCACCTGGCACGAGGCCGCGCACTAAGAGGTCGCGAAGACCGGGGCCGGGCCGGGGGAGAGGGCGTTCTCGATGCAGATCCGGTCCCGGTCCGGTAGGTCCGGGAGGTTGTTCAGCGGCCACCAGCGGACGTCGAGGGACTCGTCGTCGTTCACGCGGGGCTCGCCGGCCACGGCGCGGCAGCGGAAGCAGAGGTCGAGGAACTGGACCTGGTCGCCGTTCGGGTAGCTGCTGGGCGGCAGTGACTCGAGGCTGACCAGGCGCTCGACGACGGCCTCGACCGCGGTCTCCTCCTGGATCTCGCGCACCAGCCCGACGGCCGGCTGCTCGCCCGGCTCGAGGATGCCGGCGACCAGGCTCCACCGGCCGTTGTCGGCGCGCCTGACCAGCAGGACCTCGCCGCGGCCGTTCAGCACCACCCCGCTGATCCCGGTCAGCCACAGCAGGTCGTTCCCGATCTTCTGGCGCAACTCGAGGATGAACTTCGGCGTCGGCATGCCCAGCACCCTACCCAGGCCGGTCCAGGGACCTTTCTTCAGCGCAAGGAATTTGGGTGACCACACGTAAGCGGTAACCGCTTGCCGCGCAAGATGCGAACAGTGATCGATCGATTCCTTTCAGTGGCGGCGAGCTCTTCCGTAGCGTCCTGATCTATGTCATTCTCCCGGGCAAAGATCCGAGATCCTATTGGATATCCGTATCGGATCTCGTATCGACCTCGTTCCGACCAGCCGCCAGGAGGAACCATGCCGAACGACGACGCGCGCAAGGGGCTCAGCCGTCGATCACTCATCGCGGGGGCGATCGGACTGACCGCGGCGACAGCCGGCGGCGGTCTGCTCAGCGGATGCAGCGGCTCGAGCAGCGCGAGCAGTGGCACCGGCGGCGCGGGGCAGGCCGCGCCCAGCGTCACTCTCGGCCCGAAGCTGACGACCGTGCAGTACCCGGAGGGGTACGTCGGCCCGGTCGCCCGCGAGCTCAAGCCGATCTCCTCGGAGAAGGTCACGTTCAAGATCGTCGTACCGCAGGACGTCACGATCGGCGACTGGCGGACCAACGCGTTCACGAAGTGGCTCGAGCAGAAGACCAACATCCACATCGAGTGGAACCAGATCGGCGGTACCGACGACGACATCATGACCAAGGTGAACGCGATGATCGCCGCCGGCGACATCCCGGACGCCTTCATGGGGATCCACTTCACCCGGTCGCAGCTGTTCCTGTACGGCCAGCAGGGCCTGTTCACCGACGTCGACCAGTACATCGGCTCGTACGCGCTGAACCTGCAGCAGGCGATGAAGGACTACCCGGATGCCCGCAAGCTGGTCCAGGCGCCGGACAAGAAGATCTACTCGTTCCCGAACGTCAACGACTGCTACCACTGCCGGGCGAGCAACGGGCGCACGTTCCTGAACACCGATTGGATCGAGCAGGTCGGGCTGGGCGTCCCGGAGACCACCGACGAGTTCGTCGAGCTGCTGCGCGCGTTCAAGAAGGCCGACCTCGGCGGCAACGGCCGGACGATCCCGTTCTGCGGCTACAAGGACGCGCCGCTGGACACGTTCTTCATGAACTCGTTCCTCTACAACCCCGGCGATCCGTGGCTGGTGGTGAACGACGGCAAGGTCGACGTGAGCTTCACCAAGGACGAGTGGCGCGAGGGCCTGAAGTTCATCCACGGGATGTACGCCGAGGGCCTGATCAACAAGGACGTGTTCACGGCCGACCAGGACCAGATGGACCGCTACGGCAACGCGCCGGGCAAGCCGATCATCGGCGGCGCCCGCTCGTACTACTGGGGCGGCTTCCTGGACATCGACCAGAAGGACCCGAACGCCCGCTGGCGCAAGTATCTCGCGATCCCGCCGCTGAAGGGGCCGAACGGCGTCCGGTACGCCGCCTGGAACTACCTCGGCGTCGGCGTCGAGGTGGCGAAGCTGGTGATCACCAAGAAGTGCGCGAAGCCGGAACTGCTGGTCCAGTGGGCCGACGCGCAGATGGAGCTGGAGGCGATCCTGCGCGGGTACGGCGGCCCGAAGTTCGAGTGGGCCAAGAAGGGTGAGCTCGGGATCAACGGCAAGCAGGCGGTCTACGGCTTCTCGGCGACCTGGAACACCGAGAAGAACATCAGCTGGAGCCAGGACAACACCATGTACCGCTCGCAGGACTTCCGGCTCGCCGAGCGGGTCAACCCGAAGGACCTGACCTTCGAGAAGCCGCTCTACCAGCAGACCGTGGACAACTACTTCCCCTACAAGCAGCCGCAGGAGATGCAGTTCCCGCCGGTCACGCTGGACCAGGACCAGGCCGCGCAGGAAGCGGAGCTGAAGACGAATCTGAAGAGCGAGGTCAACCTGTCGTTCTCGAAGTTCGTCACCGGACAGCTGGACCCGAACGACGACGGCGCCTGGAACGACTTCAAGGACCGGGTCGAGAAGATCGGCGTGAAACCGTACCTGGACCTGCAGCAGGCCGCCTACGAGACCTACAACGGATGAGTGCCGCCGGGACCCTGCCGCCGGACGAGCGGCGGCTGGGCGGAGGCGCGCCGATCCAGGACACCCGCGGCGACAAGATCGCTCTCGCCTGTATCTACACGGCCCTCGGCCTGTTCTGCCTCGCGATCCTGTACCCGATCGTCTACGTACTCAGCGCCTCGGTCAGCAACACCAAGAAGGTGTCTGCCGGCGAGGTGTGGCTGTGGCCGGTCGGCTTCACGCTGGACGCGTACAAGGCGATCTTCGACTACGACTCGATCGTCAGCAGCTTCGGCAACTCGGTGTTCTACGCGGTCGCTGGCTCCTGTGTCGCCACGGTCCTCACGCTGCTCGCGGCGTACCCCCTGTCCCGGAAGGGGTTGCCGGGCAAGGGGCTGATCATGGCGGCGTTCGTGTTCACGATGATGTTCAGCGGCGGGCTGATCCCGACGTACCTGGTCGTGGATCAGCTCGGCCTGCTGAACACCCGCTGGGCGATGATCCTGCCGACCGCGATGGCGGTCTGGAACGTGATCATCACCCGGACCTACTTCATGGTGACGATCCCGGAGGAGCTGGTCGAGGCCGGGCGGGTGGACGGCTGCAGCGACTTCGGGTTCTTCTGGCGGATCGTGCTGCCGCTGAGCAAACCGATCATCGCGGTGAATCTGCTCTTCTACGCCGTCGGCCAGTGGAACACGTTCTTCAACGCGCTGATCTACCTGACCAACGAGCATCTGTTCCCGCTGCAGGTGGTGCTGCGGCAGATCCTCATCCAGAGCAAGGTCGACCCGTCGCAGATGCCCGACACGAGCAAGCTCGCGCAGCTGAAGGAACTCCAGCAGCAGCTCAAGTACTCGCTGATCGTGATCGGCATGATCCCGCCGTTGCTGGTCTATCCGTTCGTGCAGAAGCACTTCGTCAAGGGGGCCATGGTCGGCTCGCTGAAGGGATGAGCACATGACGACCTCGACACAAGCCCGTCCGACGGTCCGTGACGCCGCCCACAAGCGGACCCGTTCGGCGAAGTCCTCCGTCGGACTCGGACTCCGGATGCGGCGGCACTGGCAGCTGTACGTGATGCTCGCGCTGCCGCTGATCTGGCTGGCGATCTTCGCCTACTGGCCGATGTACGGCGTGGTCATCGCCTTCAAGGACTACAACGTCGTGTCCGGGATCCTCGGCAGCCCGTGGGTGGGACTCAAGCACTTCGACCGGTTCGTGGAGTCGTACCAGTTCTGGCGGCTGATCCGGAACACGGTGTTCCTGCACGTGTACGAGCTGGTCGCGACGTTCCCGTTGCCGATCGTCCTGGCGCTGTGCCTGAACACGGTGCGCAAGAAGTGGTTCAGCCGGTCGGCGCAGCTGATCACCTACGCGCCGCACTTCATCTCGACCGTGGTCGTGGTGGGTCTCATCGTCGTCCTGACGAACCCGAGCACCGGCGTGGCGAACAGGATCATCGGTCTGTTCGGACTCGGCCCGGTCGACTTCCTCGGTGATGCCGGGCTGTTCCGGCATCTCTACGTCTGGTCGGGCGCCTGGCAGACCATGGGATTCGCGGCGATCATCTACCTGGCCGCCTTGACCAGTGTGCCGCCGGAACTGCACGAGGCGGCGATCGTGGACGGGGCGTCGCGGCTGCGGCGGATGTGGCACATCGACCTGCCCGCGATCGTGCCGGTGGCGGTGATCCTGCTGATCCTGAACATCGGCTCGATCCTGTCCGTCGGGTTCGAGAAGGTGCTGCTGATGCAGAACAACCTGAACCTCGACACCGCCGAGGTGATCGACACCTACGTGTACAAGATCGGTCTGGCGTCCGCGGTTCCGCAGTTCAGCTACGCCACCGCCATCGGCCTGTTCCGATCGGTGATCGGGCTGGTGCTGCTGGTCGTGGCGAACACCTTCGCCCGGCGGTTCGCCAAGTCAAGCTTGTGGTGAGTCGGTGGCCTGGCGGTGGAGTCCCGCCGCCAGGACCGCCGACAGCAGCAGCGCGCAGGTGCTGGTCATCGCGGCCAGCACCTTCACGCCGTTCAGGCCGGTGGCGATCCCGGTGCCGAGCACGATGCCGGCGGCCGCCGCGAACACCACCAGGCCGATCCAGATCACCAGCGCGGCGCGCTTCTCCTGCTGCGCGATCGCGGCGTACACGACGAGCTGCAGGACGGCGTACGCGGAGCCGGAGACCGCGAACAGCCAGGTGTACGGGCCGAGCGGCGCGTACTTGTCCTCGCCGCCGATGATCGCGACGACGAGGTCGGGAAGGATCAGCGTGCCGACGACCGTGCACACACCGAGCCCCGCGACCGCCGCGATCGCCTTGCGCAGCCGCTGGGTGTCGCCCGGTGACTGCGCGAGCGTCGGGAACACCAGCACGATGACGAACTGCGGGAGGAACAGGCAGGCCTTCGCGATGATCACGCCGGCCGCGTAGTAGCCGCTGTCCGTGCCGTCGAGCAGGGCGCGGGCGAACAGCACGTCGGCGTTGGCGATGACGAAGAACGCGAGCAGCGTGTGGGTGCCGAACCCCGCTTCCCGCAGCACGGTCCTGACCTGCCCCTTGGTCGCACCGCTCGAGCCGCGGAGCGCGAAGTGGCCGATGACGATGGGTACGGCGGCGCCGAGCGCGAGACCGATCATCGCCGCGTCGAGCGTCGGGCGCAGCAGCAACGCGCCGCCGCCGAGGACGAGCCGGCCGACACCTGTCGAGGTGTAGACCCCGGCCAGCTCGGTCCAGCGTTTGCTGCCCTGGAGGACGCCGAGCTGGGCCCCCATCACCGTCAGGCAGCCGAGCGTCGGGGCGAGCAGCAGGATCGAGACCACCGAGTCGATGTGCAGCAGCCACATCAGCACCGGCGTGAGCGCGAGACAGATCACGGTCAGCCCGAGTGCCGCGCGATTGCCCGCCTTGAGCATCGCGTCCGCCAACTCTCGGGCGCCGGCACCGGAGTGCGTCGCGAGCTGCCGGGCCCCCGCCGCCTGCAGGCCGAGCGAGGCGACATTGCCGATCAGCAACAGCCCCAGCAAAGCCGTCAGAGCACCGAACTGCTCCGGCGCCAGCCGGTGCGTGCCGATCAGCGTGAAACCGTAAGCGGCCACGTTCATGATCGCCATCGCCACGGCGACCACGGTGGCCCGCCGCAGGAAGGCCAGCCGCTTGGCCTTCGGTGCACTGGCGGGAGTGGTGCCAAACGTCATTCGCGCTGCCTCGGATCGTGTGAGATTTGCCGGACCTCACGGTACGGCAACGATGCCGCCCGCGAGCCGCCGGATCCGTTAATGTCCCGCCGGTGAGGAGGTTGCGGGCGGGTAGTTCGGAGCAGGTTGTCTGGCGGGCGCGGCTCGTGCTGGGGTGCCTGGGGCTGGTTGCTCTGTGCTTTCAGCATGCTCCTGGTCAGATCGTTCCGGACAGCAGGCTGGAGTTGACCGCCGGGCCGGGTGGGTTTCTGTTGCGGGCGCTGCATCTGTGGGATCCGCACAGTCCGTTCGGTCAGCTGCAGACCGACGCTTACGGCTACCTGTTTCCGATCGGGCCGTTTCACTGGTTGCTGAACGCGCTGTCGGTGCCGGACTGGGTTACCCAGCGGCTGTGGTGGTCGCTGGTCCTGTGTGTTGCCTTCCTCGGCATCTGGAAGCTCTGCAACGTCCTGCAGTACGGCGTGCCGTGGACGCGTCTCGCGGTCGCGCTGCTGTATGCGCTGGTGCCGCGGGCGTTCGGTGAGCTCCCCACCGAGGTGTGGCCGATGGCTGTGGCCCCGTGGATACTCCTGCCGCTGGTGTCGCCACGGGTCCGCTCCGGTTGGTGGCGCGCCAGTTGGTCGGCTGTCGCGTTCGCGCTGATCGGTGCGGCCAACCCGGTCGCGGGCGCAGCGACCCTCGTCGTACCGGCGATCTGGCTGCTGGCCCGCGTCAGAGTGAAGCTGGCTGCTGTCTGGCTGGGCTTCGTCGTCGCGGTGTCGATCTGGTGGCTGGTCCCGCTGCTGATGCTGCTCCGGTACGGCGCTACGCCGCCAGGACCGCGCTGGGCGCCGGTGGCGGGCGTGGCGGTCGGCGTACCGCTCGCACTCGCTGTTGCGCACTACCTGCGTCGCTTGACGAACCTGACCGTGTCGCGAGGTGTCCACCGCCGCGTCGTACCCGTGCTGGCTACCTGCCTTGCGGTCGCTGCCGCGCTGCCTGTGCTGCTCACTCGACCGGACGGGGCCTTCGCTGCGATCCCGGCGCACTGGGAGGACGCGGCCAACTGGCTGGACGAGCAGACCGCTCCTGGCAGCGTGCTCGTGCTGTCCGACTCCAACGAGCCGCTCGCCGCCCTGGTGAAGCGACCGCTGGCTGCGCTCACGGACGACGTGCGGAACCGTGTCGACTCCGGTGTCGCTGACCAGGCGCTGCGGCAGCAGCTGACCCGCGACGGTGTCCGCTACGTCGTGGTGCGCAACGACCAGCAGGACGGTACGCCGGCGCTGGCGATCCACGAGAGCCTGGCCGACGCCGGTATCGGACGGGTCGCGTACTTCGGTCCGGCCGGAGAGACCCGCCTGCCGTATCCGAGCGTGGAGATCTACGACGTCGGAGCGACCACGCCGGGGCGGCTGATCCCACGGTCCCGGCTCGTAGCGGTCGGCGGCACCGCTGACGATGTACCGACGGTCGTGACCGCGCTCGGCGGTCAGGGCGCCGCAGTGCTCGACGCGGACGCGAAGGGCAAGCTGGACGGCCTACCGTTCATAGCGACCAGCGGTCGGCAGGCGGAGCGGCAGCCGAGTGCGGTCGTACTCCGGAACGCGCAGGTCGGCCGGTCGGCCTGTCTGCACGTCGGTATGCGGGCCCTGTGCAGCCAGGACCAGGCCAAGGACTCCGCCGAGCCGAACGGCCTGTCCCGGAGCGTCCAGCTCCCGCAGGCGGCGACGTACCAACTGCGGGGAACAGCCCTGCCGCAGGAGGGCGAAGCGCTCGAGCGGCTGCTGTCGGTGCCGGGAGCGATCACCGCGACGGCCTCGTCGCGCGCGGTCGCCGCGCCGGAGGGCCGGCCGGATGCCGCGGTCGACCGTGACCCCGGAACCGGGTGGCTGGCGGCGCCGGACGATCCGGCGCCGAGCCTGACCCTCAAGTTGCCTGCGGCAAGGGATGTGCGAGGCCTACGGTTCCTTGCCGACTCGTACGTGAGCGGTTCGCGGCCCGCCGACGTCGTCCTGCACTTCGACGGCGGCGCGCCGCTTCCCGCCACGGTCGATGCGGCCGGGTACGTCCGGTTCGCGGCGAGACACGCGCGGACCGTCAGGATCGAATTCACCGCGACGAAGCCGCTACAGGATGCTCGGACAAGCCCCGTCGGCGTGGCGGAGGTCGAGGTACTCGGCGCGGACGAGTTGCGGAAGGCGGTCGATCCGCAGCGCCGGGTGCCGGCGTACTGCGGGAACGGGCCGGCGGTCACCATCGACGGCGTACCGGCGCGGACGCAGATCGCACCGACTCTGCGGGACCTGCAGCAGCGGCGGCCGATCGCGTTCAGCCTGTGCGGACAGATGTCGAGCATCCCTCTGCGGTCCGGCCTCCACCAGCTGGAGGTCCAGGCGAACGGCGGCGTCGTGCCGGTCGAGACCACGCTGGCGAAGGCAGGGTTCGGCGACGTGTCCGTGACGCCGGTGCAGGGCGTGGACGTGTGGCGTCCGAATCCCACTGAGCTCACGGTCGAGGTGCCGGCTGCGGACGGCCAATCCGTGCTCACGGTCGCGCAGAACTACAGCGAGGGCTGGGAGGCGTACGACGGCACCGGCCAGAAGCTCACGCCGATCCGGATCGGTGGCTGGCAGCAGGGCTGGGTGCTGCCGGCCGGACCGGAGCAGGTGGTCACGGCCCGCTTCATGCCGGACCGGACCTATCGCGCCGGGCTGCTGCTCGGACTGGTCGCCCTGCTGGGGATCTTGGCCGTCGCGGTCTTCTTGCCGAAGCGCATGACAGGACGCTCGAGCAGGCGGTAACTGACAGCTGCCAGCACAACCGAGACCAGCAGCGTCAGCGGCAGCTGAACGGCGAACGGGCCGTCGATCAGCCCGAGTACGACGAACTGGTACGCCACCACGCCGTACGAGAGCGGTGCGGCGAGTCGCGCCGCCCGACCTCCCAGCACGCGGACCGTCCGGGCGGTTGGGGTCAGGACCGGGAAGAGCGCACAGGCGACGACCACGGTGTAGATCAAGTTCTTGAGCAGTGCCTGCGCCGGAGTGGGCACGGAGTGGTCGTACGGTCCGGCAAGCGGGGTCGCGGTGATCAGCAGGAGCGCCGCGGCGATTCCCCACAGCGTTGCGGGGACCCTGGTCAGCGTGTCGAGTGTTGACGGGCCGAGCCGGCCGGTGGCGCGGGCGACCTGCCACAGCGCCATCCCCATGCCGACGGCGAACCAGCCGAGGTATCCGGGCAGCCAAAGGCCCGCGTCCGGGTGACCTGTTGCGATGACGGCAGCCATCCAGACCGGTCCGAGGACGGTCAGGGCGACCAGAACAAGGAGCCGCCAGCGCACACTGCGGCGGGTGGGACGCTCGTACCCGGTCAGCAGTCGCCCTAGTCCAGGCAGCAACAAGTAGAACGGCAGCGGCGTCAGTACGGCCCAGCGAAGGTAAGTCGTCGCAGGGTCCGGGACCAGGACGATCGATAGCACCACGGCGACCAGGAGCACTGGGAGGATGCGCAGCGCCCGGCCGCGCAGGTACGGGAGGGTCAGCGGCGGCACAGTGCCCGAGAACCACGCCAGCACGTGTGGCCGGTAGAGCAGGAACCCGGACAGGGCACAGAAGACCGCCCAGCCGACGTCCAGCCGGGAGACGACACCGGCGTACGGCGCCTGGGTGTGCAGGCCGACCTGTGACACGACCACTGCGAGCGCGGCGATCACCCGCAGTCCGTCTACTGCCGGGAACCGGGTCATGCGCGCTGTCCCTTGTGTGCGGTCCAGATGGCGGTGCCGGGGACGAGAGGGCCGCGTTCGGGTCCCCAGCCGCCCCAGACGAGCTGGTGGCCGGCAGGCCATTCCGGCTCGAGCAGGTCGTCGACGACGAACCCGGCGCCGGTGAGCTCGCGGATCCAGTCGCCCGTCGTGCGGTGGTGTTCGGCGTACACCGGCGTACCGGCGGCGTCGACCTCGACGTACGGCGTCCGGTCGAAGTAGGAGTGGGTGATCCGCAACCCGGCGGCGGTCGGGTCGTCGGGCATCGTCCAGCGGAACGGGTGGGTCACCGAGAACACCAGCAGGCCGCCCGGTTTCAGGACCCGCGCGAGCTCGCGGAACGCCGTACCGGCGTCGGCCACGAACGGCAGCGCGCCGAAAGCCGAACAGGCGATGTCGAAGGTGGTGTCGCGGTAGGGGAGTGCCACGGCGTCGGCCGCCACCGTGCGGACCGCGGTGCCGGTGCGTACGTCGAGCTGCCGCGCCAGCCGGAGTTGCTCGATCGAGATGTCGAAGGCAACCACGTCGGCGCCCTGACCGGCGAGCCATCGCGAGCACTGGGCCGCGCCGCAACCGACCTCCAGGACCCGCTTGCCACGGACGGGCCCGAGCAGCTGGGCAGCCTCCTCGTCGACACCCTCCGGGCACCACACGAACCGGTCGTCCCCGAGGAAGTCACCGTGCTCGGCCAGGTACTCCGCGGCCGCCGAGTTCCAGTACGCCCGGCTGGCACGCGACGTCTGAGCCTCGGTCAGCTCTTCCCGTACCGGCCTGTTCACGCCGGACACTCTAGTGTCAGACGCATGAGTGACTTCGCGGGTACGGCGGTGCCGCTCGCCGGTGGGTACGGCGGGCAGACCTTCGCGGTCAGCGCCGGCGGTGAGGACGCCGTGATCAAGTTCTACGCGCGGGACCCCGAGCGGGCCGCCGTCGACGCCGCGCTGCTCGACCTGGTGCGCGGACTGCTGCCTGTCCCGCGGGTGCTCGACCTCAAGCGCGAGGGGTCGTACGAGGAGCCGCCGTACCTGCTGACCGAGCGCCTGCCGGGCGTCAACCTGCAGCTGTTCCTGGAGACGGCTACCGAGGAACAGCGCAGGACGGCCGGGGCGCAGCTGGGGGAGCTGTTGGCGCGGCTGAGCGGGATGCCGTTCCTGCACGCGGGGATGTTCCGCGACGGGGAGCTGACGGTCGAGCCGTTCGGCCTCGGCGACCTGACCGAGTACGTCGCTGGCCTCGCCCTGGAGCTGGGAGACGGGTTCGCGGCCGTGATCGACGAGGCGGAGGACCTGCTCGCCGCCGGCGCGGACCGGGTCTGCCTCGTGCACAGCGACTTCAACCCGAAGAACCTGCTGGTCGACCCGGACACCGCGCGAATCACCGGCCTGATCGACTGGGAATTCGCCCATAGCGGATCGCCGTACGCCGATCTCGGCAACCTGCTCCGCTTCGCCGAGGACCCGGTCCTGGCCGCGGCGGTGCTGGAGCCGCTCCGCGGAATGGGCCTCGGGGAGCGCCTGGTGGAGCTGGGCCGGGCGGCCGATCTGTGGGCGTTGCTGGACCTCGCGCAGCGGGCCGCCGAGCACGAGATCGCGGCCGCCGCGCACCGTTTGGTCTCCCGGATGGCGGACACCGGCACGCTGGCCGGCGGCCGTTCCGGCCTCGGCGTCGTACATTGAGAGCAATGGCACGTCGGGAGACCTCGGCGGGCGCCCGGTAGGCACCGGGTGCCCCAGGTTGTGCTGTCTTCGTCAAGACCGGTATTCTGTGAGTTGCGCTATGGGCCCGCGCGACCTCGGACGGAGCAGGCTCGTGCTCGCAGCAGTCGGTGGTGAATCTGTCGTCGTCAGGCAATCCCCGCGGTTTGGTGCGATCCAAAGGACCATGGGCGCAACCGCACGACACCACCAGTCCACGGAGCAACCCACCACATGACGGCCAGCATCGAGGCTCCCCTCGACCCCGCAGTGCGCAACACCCCGCAGGTAGCGGTCAATGACATCGGGTCGGAGGAAGACTTCCTCGCGGCGATCGATCAGACCATCAAGTACTTCAACGACGGCGACATCGTCGAGGGCACCATCGTCAAGGTCGACCGGGACGAGGTCCTGCTCGACATCGGTTACAAGACCGAAGGCGTGATCCCCTCCCGCGAGCTGTCGATCAAGCACGACGTCGACCCGAACGAGGTCGTCAACGTCGGCGACCACGTCGAGGCCCTGGTTCTCCAGAAGGAGGACAAGGAAGGCCGCCTGATCCTGTCCAAGAAGCGCGCTCAGTACGAGAAGGCGTGGGGCACGATCGAGAAGATCAAGGAAGAGGACGGCGTCGTCACCGGCACCGTCATCGAGGTCGTCAAGGGTGGTCTCATCCTGGACATCGGCCTCCGCGGCTTCCTGCCGGCCTCGCTCGTCGAGATGCGCCGGGTCCGCGACCTCCAGCCGTATGTCGGCCAGGAGATCGAGGCCAAGATCATCGAGCTGGACAAGAACCGCAACAACGTGGTCCTGTCCCGCCGGGCGTGGCTGGAGCAGACGCAGTCCGAGGTGCGGATGAACTTCCTCACCCAGCTGCAGAAGGGCCAGATCCGCAAGGGTGTCGTCTCCTCGATCGTCAACTTCGGTGCGTTCGTGGACCTCGGCGGCGTCGACGGTCTGGTGCACGTGTCGGAGCTGTCCTGGAAGCACATCGACCACCCGACCGAGGTCGTCGAGGTCGGCCAGGAGGTCACCGTCGAGGTGCTGGACGTCGACATGGACCGCGAGCGCGTCTCGCTGTCGCTGAAGGCGACCCAGGAAGACCCGTGGCAGCAGTTCGCCCGGACCCACCAGATGGGCCAGATCGTGCCCGGCAAGGTCACCAAGCTGGTTCCGTTCGGTGCGTTCGTCCGCGTGGAGGAGGGCATCGAGGGTCTGGTGCACATCTCCGAGCTGGCCGAGCGGCACGTCGAGATCCCGGAGCAGGTCGTCCAGGTCAACGACGACGTCATGGTCAAGATCATCGACATCGACCTCGAGCGGCGCCGGATCTCGCTGTCGCTCAAGCAGGCCAACGAGGGTGTCGACCCGGTCTCGGACGACTTCGACCCGACGCTCTACGGCATGACGGCGACGTACGACGACCAGGGCAACTACATCTACCCGGAGGGCTTCGACCCGGAGACCGGGGAGTGGCTCGAGGGCTTCGACGCGCAGCGCGAGGAGTGGGAGCGGCAGTACGCCGAGGCCCACACGCGCTGGGAGGCCCACAAGAAGCAGATCGAGGACGCCAAGACGGCGGACGTCGAGGCCGGCGAGGCTTCGTCGTACTCCTCGGCCGCTGCCCCGAAGGACGACGCTCCCGCCGAGGGTGCGCTCGCTTCCGACGAGGCGCTCCAGGCTCTCCGCGAGAAGCTGACCGGCCAGGGCTGATCCTGACCCGGTAGCCGTAGCACCCGAGACCCCCGCACCCGACTGGGTGCGGGGGTCTCGTGCGTTCAGCCGGCGAGCAGCTGGATCAGCGTCGTGCGGTTCAGGTTGTCCGAGCCCGGCATCCCGGTCTCGTCCAGCACGTCCAGTGCGCGTCGCCAGTGCCGGTGTGCCGCCGAGAGATCGCCGCCGGCCCGGAGGGCACGGCCGAGGTGCGTCAGCGCACAGACCTCCGACCAGCGGTCGTCGAGATCGCGGCTGAGCTCCAGGGCCTCCTCGGCGGTTCGGCGGGCGTCGGCGTGCTCGCCGCGGCCGAGCAGCGCGGCGGCGAGGGTTTCGAGGGCGAACGCCTCGGCGCGCCGCTCGCCGGCGATCCGGTTCAGTGTGACCGCCTCCCGCGCTGCCTCGACCGCCTCGGGGTGCCGATCGGCCAGGAGGTAGGTGTCGGCGATGTTCGCGTGGTTCCGGGCGATCCCGACCGTGTCGTCCAGCCGCGCGAGCACCTCGATCGCCGCGTGGTGGTGGCGGACAGCGGCATCGGTGTTGCCCCAGCGCCGGTACAGCCGGCCCAGGTCGGTCAGAACCGAGCCCCGGCCGTAGTCGTCGCCCAGCAACTCGAAGAGCCGCAACGCCTCGTCGAGGTGCTTGCAGGCCTGGTCCAGGTCGGGCCGGAACAAGTACGCGCGACCGACGGCGTGTGTCGTCACGGCCTCGGCGGCGCCGTCCCCGGTCCGCCGGGCGGCGTCGAGTGCGAGGCACTGGATCTCGAACAGGTCGTCGAGCGCGCGCAGGTACATGAAGTAGGGCCAGAGCGCGTGCCCGAGCCGGTACGCCGCGCGGTCGTGCCCCTGCGCGACCGCCGTGCGCATCGCGGCGACCAGACCCTGCCGTTCCGCGGTGAACCAGTCGACGGCCTGTCGCGCGGTGCCGAAAACCATCGGCTCGACACCGGCGGACGGGTGCCCGAAGTCGAGGAGCGGTTCCGACTTCTCCATTGCCACTTTGCCGTTCAGCGCCGAATGCGCGTACCAGTCCAGCAGCCGCCCCCGGGCAGCGCTGACGTCGGCCGGGTCGTCGACCTCGTGGACGAGCCGGCCGGCGTACTCGGCCAGCAGGTCGTGCAACTGGTACCTCTCGCCGGGCTGCTCGAGCAGATGAGCGCCGACCAGCTGGCCCAGGGGCTGCCGGGCCTCTTCACGCGGTACGGCGAGCAGCGCGCCGACGGCCTCCAGGCTCGTGTCCGGACCCGGATGCAGCCCGAGCACACGGAAGGCGCGGGCCGACTGTGCCGAGAGGACGTCGTACGACCAGCCGAAGACCGCTCGCAGCGCGCCATCCGCGTCCTCCCCGACGTCCAGCAGCGCCAGGCGGTCCGGATGTTGCTCGAGCTCCGCGGAGAGCGCGCGGACGGTGCCCTCCGGCTCCCGGGTGAGGCGCTCTGCGGCGATGGCCAATGCCAGCGGCAGATGTCCGCACAGCCGCGTCAGCTCGGCCAGCTCCTCGGCGTCGTGCCGGACGTCGTACGCAGCCAGGGTCTGCTTGAGGTACTCCGCCGCATCGTCCGAGCTGAACGGTTCCAGCGGCACGCGCTGCGCACCGTCCCGGGCAGCCAGCGACCGCAGCTGACTGCGGCTGGTGACCAGGACCAGCCCTGCCGAGCCTGGCATCACCGCACGGACCTGGTCGGCGTCGCGCGCGTTGTCGAGCACGATCAGCACCTCGCGGTCAGCCAGGACGCTGCGGAGCAGAGCTGCCCGTGCTTGCCGGCCGTGGGGGATCTGAGCGCCGGGAACGCCAAGTCCACGCAGCAGCAGATCCAGCGCGGCTTCGGGTTCAAGTGGCCTGTCAGGTCCGTAGCCCTGCAGGTTCAGGTACAGCTGGCCGTCAGGGAACCGGTCAGCTGCCCGGTGCGCCCAGTGCAGAGCCAGAGCCGTCTTGCCCACTCCGCCCGGCCCGTGCACGGCGATGACGGTCGGTCGCGCTGCAGCGCTCAGCCGATCGAGCTGAGCGAGCGCAGTCGCCCGGCCCGTAAACCCGGGCGGAGCCGGTGGCAGCTGACGAGGGACCATGACGGACGACGCCGGACGCGTCTGTGTTGCCGCCAGCAGTTCGGCGTGCAGGGCGCGCAGCTGTGCATCCGGATCGGTCCCCAGCTCGTCGGCGAGCCGACTGCGCAGCTCTTCGTACTGCGTGAGCGCTTCCGCCGGACGGCCGCACTTGTCGAGCACGGTGAGCAGCCGGAGCCAGAGCGACTCCCGCAGCGGATGAGCCGCGGCGAGCTCGCGCAGTTCCGGTAGCGCCTCCTCGTGCCGGCCCGCGGCGACATCGAGGTCGATCCGGCGTTCGACCGCGGTCAGGTACGTCTCGGTCAGCCTGGGAGCTTGGAGCTGGTGCAGCCATTCCGAGTCGACACCGTCGAACGGCTCGCCGCGCCACAGCGCGAGGGCGGCGGTGAGCAGGTCCCGTTGCCCGTCCGCGTCGTCGGTCCGCGCGGCCGCGTCCACGAGCTCCCGGAAGCGCCACGCGTCCACCTGCTCCGGAGCGATCCGCAGGGCGTAGCTGCTGCCGACGTACTCGACGGGTGCCTCCGGGCCGAGCACGCGGCGAAGCCGGAACACCAGCGACTGCACGCTCGGCCGCAGGTTCTCCGGCGGCTCGTCGCCCCAGACACGACGGCCGATGGCATCGGCCGTGACCGGCTCCGGCGCGGCGAGCGCGAGCACCGCCAGCAGGGCCCGCGGGCGCCCGGACAGGCGCGCGACCGGCACACCGTCCCGGATCACCTCGACCGGTCCCAGCAACCGGATCTCCACGCCGCGCTCCCTCGGTAGCCTGCGTTCCGATTGTCCGCCGCCGTGGGCTCACCAGCTGTCCGGAGGCGGGTCGGTAGGCTGCGACGGTGCTGAGAGTGGGACTGACGGGTGGCATCGGCGCCGGGAAGAGTGCGGTGTCGTCGCGGCTGGCCGCGCGCGGCGCCGTGGTGATCGACTCCGACGTGCTCGCGCGCGAGGTCGTCGCGCGCGGGACGGACGGTCTGGACGAGGTGGTCGCGGCGTTCGGCCCCGGCGTACTGACGGCCGATGGTGAGCTGGACCGGCCGGCGCTCGGGACGATCGTGTTCGGCGACGAGGCCGCCCGGCGGAAGCTGGAGGCGATCGTCCATCCCCGGGTCCGGGCGCGGGCCGCGCAGATCGAGGCCGGCGCCGCGGACGACGCGATCGTGGTGCACGACATCCCGCTGCTGGTCGAAACCGGCCAGGCGGGCGGGTTCGACGTGGTGCTCGTCGTCGACGTACCGGTCGAGGTCCAGGTCCGGCGGCTGACCGCGCAGCGCGGAATGGCTGACGAGGAAGCCGAACGGCGGATCGCCAGCCAGGCGTCGCGCGAGGACCGGCTGGCGGTCGCGGACCTGGTGGTCGACAACTCGGGCACGCTCGAGGACCTGGACCGCCGCCTGGACGAGGTGTGGGTCACACTCGAACACCGCCGGGAAGAGCGCTCAGGGCACGGTCCGGACACGAAAAGGTGACCCCCGCGCGGGAAATGATGCTTCCGGGACCGGCTGTACGAGAATCTGTCCCGGTTCGGCCCGGTGGATCCGGGACCGGCCACCGACGGCGCGCCCCGCGCCGGTCCGGACGTCCGAGGTTGGGAGGATGGCGTGGTCTGTCCGCGCTGCAGCTCTGACGTCCCCGAGGTCTCGCACTATTGCCACCACTGTGGCAACGACATGCGTACCGGGGACGCCGAGCGGAAGAACGCGTACGCCGCCAGGCCCGATGAGCCCGTGGCGTCGTTCAAACTGGTCTCGACGATCATGCCGCAGGGATCGGGCAAGCAGCCCTACACCTACAAGGTCGCGCTCGGCATCGCCCTGCTGCTGACCGTGGTGACGGCGGCGCTCGGCGCGCTGCCGGTGGCGATCATGATCGCGGCCTTCGCCGTCCCGATCGTCTACATCATCTACTTGTACGACGTGAACCTCTGGGAGGACGAGCCGATCCCGGTGGTCGCCGCGGCCTTCGTGCTGACCGGCGTCCTCGCGGCCGTCTTCACCTGGCTGTGGAAGGACAAGCTGGCGCTGTCGCTGGACACGATCGGCGCCAACAGCGCCGGGCCGTCCGCGCGCGACCTGCTCATCCTGCTCCTGCTGGTGCCGGTGGTGTCCGAGCTGATCCGTCAGATCGGCCCGCTCTACCTCGCGTCCCGGCCGCGGTACGACGACCTGATGGACGGCTTCACGTTCGGCGTCGTCGCCGGTGTCGGCTACGCCTGCTTCGAGACCCTGGTGCTGCACTGGGGCTGGATCAGCGGTGGCTTCGCCGGTCCGGGTAGCAGCGCCGGCACGTGGATCTCGATCGTGCTGCTGCACGGCTTCATCAAGCCGCTCGTGTACGGCTCGGCCACCGGTCTGGCGGGTGCTGAGTTCTCCGGCCTCGGCGAGGGATACGACGGCTTCACGCCGCGCTGGGTGGCTGCGCTGATCCAGGCGATGGTGGTGAACGCGCTGTTCCAGGGCGGCGTCTACCTGCTCGGCTTCGTCGGTGGTCACGGCTCGACGATCGGCGCGGTCCTCGGTGTGGTCTGGGGCCTGTTGCTGCTCGGCGCGCTGATCATCAGGGTCCGGACGGTGCTCCACAAGGGTCTGCTCGAGGCGGCGCTGGAGTCGGCCGCCCGGGGCGGGTCCAACCACGCGTCCGGTGACCTGGCGTTCTGCTCGCGCTGTGAGATGCCGCTGCTCCCGCATTCCGACTTCTGCTCGGCCTGCGGCAACTCGGTGCGGTCCGTGCCGAAGTCCGCCCGCGGAGTGGCAGCACCGACCGGCGCCAGCGGGTACGAAGCGACGACTGGAGACATGCAGGCATGAGCAACCAGCAGCCGCCCTACGGTGGTGGACAGCAGCCGTACGGTGGACAGCCGGGCCAGCAGCCTGGTCAGCAAGGTCAGCAGCCGGGCCAGCCTGGCTATGGACAACAGCCCGGGTACGGCCAGCAACCGGGTCAGCAGCCGGGGTACGGCCAGCAGCCGGGGCAGCAACCGGGGTACGGCCAGCAGCCGGGGCAGCAGCCCGGTCAGCAGCCCGGGTACGGCCAGCAGTACCCGCAGCAGCCTGGTCAGCAGACGTTCCCCGGCCAGCAGCAGTACCAGCAGCCGCAGCAGGGATACCCCGGCCAGCAGGGCTACCAGGGACAGCAACAGCAGTACGGCGGCGGCCAGCAGCAGTGGGGCGGCCAGTACAGCCCGCAGTCGCCGCGCGGCGGTGGCGGTGGCAGCAAGACGCTGCTGATCGCCGGTGGCGCCTTCGCGGTGGTCGCGATCATCGGTGTGGTCCTGGCACTGGTCTTCAAGGGCGGTGACGACGACAAGGCGGACCCGGACCCGACGACGCCGACGACCTCGCAACCGACCACTGAGCCGAGCTCGGAGCCCAGCAGCGAGCCCAGCAGTGAGCCGAGCACGAGCCCGAGTACGAGCAACGAGCCGTCGAACGGTGGCGGCGACGAGGGCATCGAGGTCGCCGAGGGCGTGTACGTGAAGCCCCAGCCGGGCTACGTCCGCAAGAGCATCGACGGCTTCAGCGGCGTGTACCTGCTGAAGCAGGGCGAGGCGTACTTCATGGTGGGCACCTGGAAGGCCGGGGCCGGAGAGAACACCGACACGGTGCTGCCCAAGCTGCTGACGGCCGAGACGAAGCAGCTGTCGTCGGTGCAGAAGGGCACGCCGAAGGTCACCAAGCCCGGTCCGGACGACGACACCCCGGTGAAGGTCGTCACCACCCAGAGCTTCAACGGCGTCGCGACCACCCAGAACGGCAGCATGCCGGTGGTCGGCTTCGTCGGCGTGGTCGAGCGCAACGACGGCGTGATCACGATCATCCGGGTGTACGGACGCAAGGACAAGCTGTCCTCGATCCAGACCGACTCCACGGCGATGCTGCGGTCGGTGGTCAAGAGTCAGTGAGCGGAAAGCGTGACAAGGGCCCCGGCGGCAACCCCTGGGTGAACAAGCCCGGACCGGAGCCGGACGGGGCCGACGAGCAGGAGGACCAGCTCCCGCCGTCGCCGTGGGACCTGGAGGTGCCACCGCCGCCGTCGCCGTGGGGCGACGGCGGCATGCCCGGTGCCGGCCCCGGCGTCGGTCCTGGTGTCGGTCCTGGTGTCGGTCCTGGCGCGGGGCCCGGCCCTGGCTCCGGTCCGGCGACGCAGACGTCGTCGGCGTGGGGCGACAAGGTCGGGCCGCCGTCGCTGCGCCGGCCGCCGCCGGAGAAGAAGCGGCCCGCGATCCCGCCGCTGCTGATCCCGATCGGCGCCGGACTGCTGGTGGTCGCGCTGGTCGCGGTCGTGCTGGTGGCGCTGTCCGGCGGCGACAAGAAGGCCGATCCGGGTCAGTCGCCGAGTCCGCCGCCCGCGACGCCGACCGCGCCGCAGTCGTCGTACCAGCCACCGCCGAACGCGCTCGCGGTCGGCTTCGGGGTCTCGATGGTCCCGGTCCAGGGCTGGACGGTGGTCACCTGGGAGAAGAGCGGAAAGCAGGTGGCGATCTTCCCGCCGGGCACGACGCCGGGGCCGAACGCCAATGCACGCACGTTCTTCTGGGTGCGGCAGAAGCAGAACGTCACCGCGAACGCCTACCTGCTCGGCATCGTCGAGGGCGAGGTCGACAAGGAGATCGCGCAGCTCGGCAACGTACGGAACCTGCCGTGCCCGAAGGACGTCTTGGTGGAGTGCGTCGCGATCGACTACACCTCGAGCTACAAGGCCGCCGACGGCACGGAGTCCAAGATCAAGGGGTATGTCGAGGCGTACCGGCGCAAGGACAACGTGGTCACCGCACTGGACTTCCGGACGATGGCCGACTTCGCCCCGAAGGCCGAGGCGGACGCGGCGACGATGAAGAAGTCCGTGATCGACAGCCTGTGACGGATCCCCGGAACTACCACGAGGAACAACTATGAGTCAGCAGTACGGTCCACCGCCGGGCCCGCCGCCGGCACCCGCTCCCGGCGGTTGGGGCACCGGGCCGCAGGCACCCCAGGGGCCGCAGGGTCCGCACGGGCCGCAGGGCGGTCCCGCTGCCGGCGGTTGGGGTCCCGGACCGAAGCGGCCGAACCACCCGCAGCGGTCGAGCAAGACACCGTGGATCATCATGGCCGGGGCGATCGTGGCGGTGCTGCTGGTCGCGGTCGGCGTGGTGCTGCTGGTGAACGGCCAGGACAAGGGCGACCAGCCCGTCGCGGGGCCGTCGTCGTCCGGCGTGGGCCGCACCATGTACACGCCGTCGCCGACACCGACCCCGAACGACTCCAAGGGCCCGAACGACGTCGGCGTCGAGGTCGGCTGGGGCGTCTGGTTCACGCCGTCCAAGGGCTGGCTGCCGGACCCGGACAAGTCCCGCAGCGGTAAGAACTACATCCTGCAGCAGTTCAACGCGCGCGGTCTGATCGACGGGTACTACTGGGTCCGGCAGACCGAGCTGTACGACGCGAAGGGCTTCGCCGAGCACCTGGTCGACGTCGAGTCGAACGGCATGCAGGGCGTCCGGATCGGCAAGGGCACACCGTGCAAGCCGGCGAACCCGAACATCAAGGCGTGCTACGCGGTGACCTACACCGGTGTCTGGGTCGCGAAGAACGGCAAGAAGATCGCGATGCAGGGCTTCGTCACCGCCTACCAGGACCAGTTCGACCGGACGACGGCCACCGACGCGGCGCTCGAGACCCGGGTCTACGCCCGGCGGGTGAACGAGCTCATCTACATGAACAACAGCGTCATCAAGAGCTTCTGACCTGGGGTTTTGGAAACCGCCTGACCGGGGCGGAGGGGCGGGGACGGGAAATTGTCCGTGGGCGGCCGTACGGTGGAGGGCATGAGACAGGTCTCGGATCTCCAGCGGATGGTCGCCCCGCTGAAAGTGGTGTCGGACTTCGAGCCGGCGGGTGACCAGCCGGCGGCGATCGCGGACCTGGAGCGGCGGATCAACGCCGGCGAGCAGGACGTCGTCCTGCTCGGCGCGACCGGCACGGGTAAGACCGCGACCGTCGCGTGGCTGGCCGAGCGCGTGCAGCGCCCGATGCTGATCCTGCAGCCGAACAAGACCCTCGCCGCCCAGTTCGCGAACGAGTTGCGCCAGTTCTTCCCCGACAACGCCGTCGAGTACTTCGTGTCGTACTACGACTACTACCAGCCCGAGGCGTATGTCCCGCAGACGGACACCTACATCGAGAAGGACTCCTCGATCAACGAGGAGGTCGAGCGGCTGCGGCACTCGGCGACCTGGTCGCTGCTGACCCGCCGCGACGTGATCGTGGTCGCGACCGTCTCGTGCATCTACGGCCTGGGCTCCGCCGACGAGTACCTGAACCGCATGATCCACGTGAAGGTCGGCACCGAGATGGACCGCGACGGGCTGCTCCGCAAGCTCGTCGGCGTGCAGTACGCGCGCAATGACCTGGCCGGCACCCGCGGCACGTTCCGGGTCCGTGGCGACACGCTCGAGGTGTTCCCGGTCTACCAGGAGCTCGCCGTCCGGGTGGAGTTCTTCGGCGACGAGATCGAGCGGGTGATGACCCTGCACCCCCTGACCGGTGAGGTGCTGTCCGAGGAGGACGAGGTCTACATCGGTGCGGCGACGCACTACGTGACCGCGCCGGAGAAGATGGAGCGGGCGATCACCTCGATCGAGGCCGAGCTGGCGGAGCGGCTGACCGAGCTCGAGCGCAACGGGCAGCTGCTGGAGGCCCAGCGGCTGCGGATGCGGACGACGTACGACATCGAGATGATGCGGCAGATCGGGACCTGCTCCGGCATCGAGAACTACTCGCGCCACACCGACGGCCGGGAGCCGGGGTCGGCGCCACACTGTCTGCTGGACTACTTCCCCGAGGACTTCGTGCTCGTCATCGACGAGTCGCACGTCACCGTCCCGCAGATCGGCGGGATGTACGAGGGCGACATGTCGCGGAAGCGGACGCTGGTCGAGCACGGCTTCCGGCTGCCGTCGGCGATGGACAACCGGCCGCTGCGCTGGGAGGAGTTCCTGGAGCGGATCGGGCAGACGGTCTACCTGTCCGCGACCCCGGGGCAGTACGAGCAGGACAAGTCGGACGGGTTCGTCGAGCAGCTGATCCGGCCGACCGGTCTGGTCGACCCCGAGGTGATCGTGAAGCCGACCAAGGGCCAGATCGACGACCTGATCCACGAGATCCGGCTCCGGGTCGAGCGCGACGAGCGGGTGCTGGTCACGACGCTGACCAAGAAGATGTCCGAGGACCTGACCGACTACCTGCTGGAGATGGGCATCCGGACCAGGTATCTGCACAGCGAGGTCGACACGCTCCGCCGGGTCGAGCTGCTGCGCGAGCTGCGGATGGGGGAGTACGACGTCCTCGTCGGTATCAACCTGCTCCGTGAGGGTCTGGACCTGCCCGAGGTGTCGCTGGTCGCGATCCTGGACGCGGACAAGGAAGGCTTCCTGCGGTCCGGCCGTTCGCTGATCCAGACCATCGGCCGCGCGGCGCGGAACGTGTCCGGCCAGGTGTTCATGTACGCCGACAAGATCACCCCGTCGATGGAGCAGGCGATCGACGAGACGAACCGGCGGCGCGCCAAGCAGACGGCGTACAACCTGGAGAACGGCATCGACCCGCAGCCGCTGCGGAAGAAGATCGCCGACATCACCGACATGCTGGCCCGTGAGGACGCGGACACCGCGGAGCTGCTCGGCTCCGGCCGCACGCAGTCCCGCGGCAAGGCGCCGGTTCCCGGTGGCGGCAAGAAGGCAGGGGAGAAGGCGAAGGAGCTGGCCGGTGGCCTGCCGTCGTCGGACCTGGCCGACCTGATCCAGCAGCTGACCGACCAGATGCACAACGCGGCCGCCGAGCTGCAGTTCGAGGTCGCCGCCCGCTTCCGCGACGAGATCTCCGAGCTGAAGAAGGAGCTCCGCCAGATGACGAACGCCGGCGCCAAGTAGGTCAGCCGCGGCGTACGACGGTTCGGTGCGGCGACTCGTCGACGGACAGGGTGAAGACGTCCGGGCGCGCGTAGTGGCCGACCGAGTCGAAGTCGAAGTATCCGCGGTCGAGCTCGGCGAGGTCGAGTTCGGCGCGCAGGATGCCCTCGCCGGTGCGCAACGGGCCGGCGAGGATCTCGCCGAGCGGGGAGATGATCGTGCTGCCGCCGTTGATCAGTACGGTGCCGTCCTGGGTGAAGTACTGGTTCGCGCTGATCACGAAGCAGCGGCCCTCGAGCGCGATGTGCCGCATCGTCGCCTGCCACTGGTCGCGGTCGTCGACGGTCGGCGCACACCACACCTGCACGCCCTTCGCGTACATCGTCTGCCGGAACAGCGGCATGTAGTTCTCCCAGCAGATCGCGGCGCCCAGCACCCCGACGTCGGTCCGGACCGCGGGCATCGTCGACCCGTCGCCCTGACCCCACAGGTACCGCTCGGCGGCGGTCGGCATCAGCTTGCGGTGGTGGGCGACCAGCCCGGCGCGTGGGTCGACGAAGACCGCCGTGCAGTACAGCGTCCCGCCGTCGCGCTCGATCACCCCGGCGACGAGGTGGATGTCGAGCTCGGCCGCGAGCTCGGCCAGCCGCGCGACCTCCGGGCCGTCCAGCTCGACGGCGGCCTCCCGGTACCGCCGGAACAGCTCGCGGCCTTCCGGCGACCGCGACCCGACCGTGATGCCGAAGTCGAACCCCTTCGGGTAGCCGCCGAGAAACGCCTCCGGCAGCACCACCAACCGCGCCCCGTCCGCCGCCGCCTCGCGGATCCACTGCTCCGCTTTCACGAGCGTCGCGGCCGTGTCGAACAGGACGGACCCAGCCTGCACCGCAGCCACCACAACAGAATCCATGGCGAGCAGCGTAGTTCTGTCCGGCCCGCGGTCTAGTCTCCTGCCATGAAGCGGCTGACCGACGGCGATCTGCTCGGGTACTGCCTGGGCAAGCCCGGGGCGTGGCAGGACGAGCCGTGGGACGGGGACGTGGTGGCGAAGGTGGGGCCGAAGATCTTCGCGTTCCTCGGCGGTGCCGGCGTCGGGCTGAAGTGCGGGGCGAACCGCGACGAGGCCGACGAGCTGGTGAACGCCTACCCGGACGACGTCAGCACGATGGCCTACATCGGGCGCTCCGGGTGGAACACCGTGCGGCTCGGCGGAGCGGTGCCGGACGACGAGATCCTGGAGCTGGTCGACGCGTCGTACGAGACCGTGGTGGCGAAGCTGCCCAAGCGGCAGCGACCGCCCGCGGGGGATTGATCGGCAGGCAATAGATCACGGGCTGCAACTATTCCCTGACGGGGCTGTGACGATTTCGACAGGCGGACACGGCGTCCTGGATTTGGAGTCTCGGACATCCAGCCGTCAGAATGGTTCCCGAGAAGGGGAGTATTCCTTTCGCGGCGGCATCGTCATCACGGTCAGGGCTCGTCCCGGACCCGGTGCCTCCGGCGTCACCCAGGATCACACGTGATCACACAGGGTGACGCGGAAGAGACCTTCGGAGTCGGTTTTTCGTCTGAGCTCCGGAGGATTCTGTGCACGTTGCTGACTATGTCTGGTACATCACCGTCGGCCTGCTGCTGGCACTGCTGGCGTTCGACGTCTTCGTGATCGGCCGCCGGCCGCACGAGCCGAGCACCCGCGAATCGGCCACGGCGATCGCGTTCTACATCGGCCTCGCGGTGATCTTCGGCCTCGGGGTCTGGTACTTCTCCGGCGGGCGGTATGCCGGGGAGTTCTTCGCCGGCTGGCTCACCGAGTACAGCCTGAGCGTCGACAACCTGTTCATCTTCCTGATCATCATGGCCAGGTTCGGTGTCCCCAGGAAGTACCAGCAGACCGCTTTGCTGGTCGGCATCATCCTGGCGCTGGTGTTCCGCGGCGTCTTCATCGCGGTCGGCGCGGCGGCGATCAACCAGTTCTCCTGGATCTTCTACCTGTTCGGCGCGTTCCTGGTCTACACGGCGATCCACCTCGCCAAGCAGGGCGAGAACGATGACGACGACTACAAGGAGAACGCGGTCATCCGGTTCGCGAAGCGCCGGCTGAACGCGACCGACGAGTACAACGGCGTCAAGCTGACCGTGAAGAAGAACGGCAAGCGACTCGTCACCCCGATGGCGATCGTGATCATCGCGCTCGGCACCACCGACCTGCTGTTCGCGCTCGACTCGATCCCGGCGATCTACGGCCTGACCCAGGAGCCGTTCCTGGTCTTCACCGCGAACGTCTTCGCGCTGATGGGCCTGCGGCAGCTGTACTTCCTGCTCGGTGACCTGCTCCGCCGCCTGGTGTACCTGTCGCTCGGCCTGTCGGTGGTGCTCGCGTTCATCGGCGTGAAGCTGGTGCTGCACGCGATGCACGTCAACGAGCTGCCGTTCATCAACGGCGGTCACCACATCGAGTGGGCGCCGGAGATCCCGATCTGGTTCTCGCTGGGCTTCATCATCATCACCCTCGGCATCACCACGGTCGCCAGCCTGCACAAGTCCCGCACGATGCAGTCGGCGGACGAGTCGGCCGCCCTGGAGACCGCGGACTCCACCGGGGCGACCGAGGCTGAGGCTGCCGAGGCGAACGGCCGGACCCGGCCGGTCGACCAGGGTGATCGACCCCAGGACGCCGTTGAGGACGAGCAGGCCGACGAGCCGGCGCCTGAGTTGCACCACCGCAAGTCCTGACACCAAGCGAATCGCCCCGGACCGCCAACGCGGTCCGGGGCGATTGCCGTGTGTCCTGCTGTGTTCAGAAGCGGGCGGCCGTGACCAGCGTGGCGCGGCGCTCGTCGGACAACGCCTCGTTCTCCAGGCGCTTGCCGGTCTCGGACGCGTGCAGCATCCCGGCCGCGGACACGAACCCGACGTGGTGCACCGGCTTCCCGTCCCGCGCGAAGAAGTACAGGTCACCCGGCCGCGCGTCGTCGACCGGGATGTTCGGCAGGGTGTCCGCCTGGTCGTGGGCGTCCCGCGGCGTCCGCAGGCCGAGCACCCGGCTGACGGCGTGGATCAGCCCGGAGCAGTCCAGCCCGTACGCCGACGTACCGCCCCACAGGTACTCCAGGCCGAGGAACTGCTCGCCGAGACGGAGCCGGTCGTCGGGGCCGGCCGGCTCGGACACGGACCGCAGGACGGCGTCCGCCAGCCAGCCGGATCCGCCGTCGGGGGTCGCCACCCGGGTGTGCCCGTCGGCGTGCTCGTCGGAGGCCAGCACGGTGCCGAACGACAGCTCGGCGAGCGGACGGCCGCCCGGCTCGGCGAGCAGCGCCGCCGTCGGGACGGCGATCGCGACCGGGTCGTCGGCGCTCTGCGGCAGTTCTCCCAGGTGACTGGACGGGACCCAGCCCGGGTACCCGAGCTCGTCCTCGGACGACGGCTGCCAGGGCGCGAGGATCTCGGACCAGCCGTCGCGCTCCGAGCGCACCAGGACGGGCTCGGCGAACAGGAGTTGGGTGAGGGTCCGGCCGTGCAGGCCGAGCCGGGTGTCGGTGTCCATCGACTTCGCCCAGGAGGCGACGTCGGGTTGAGCGGCGGTTGCCGGGGCGTCGATGTCGCGCGGCGCGTCCGGCGAGGTCCAGACCGTGCTGACCGGAACCTTGGTGGCGGCTAACTTCATGCCGTCAAGCCTGTCACGCCGAGTCCGGGAGCAGAAGGCAGGTGGATCAGCGCGCCGTCGTACCGGATCCCGCCGGTCACCGGCGGCTCCCGCAGCCACCAGGCCGCGTCCAGGTCGTTGACCGCCGTCGTCGGGTACGCCGAGACCAGCGCGGCCGCCGCGCCGACGCCGACGTGGCTCTCCATCATGCAGCCGACGATCGCGCCGAGCCCGTGCTCGCGGGCGAGTTCGAGCAGCGTCCGCGCCGGCGCCAGCCCGCCGCATTTCGCGAGCTTCACGTTCACCAGGTCGGCCGCGCCCTGACGGATCACCGCGACCAGGTCGCGGACGCCGTACACGGACTCGTCGGCGAGGATCGGCGTGCCGACCCGGTCGGTCACCCAGGCCATGCCGTCGAGGTCGGCCGCGGCGACCGGCTGCTCGACGAGCTCGATCGCACAGCCGGCGTCCTCCAGCGCCCGGATCACCGTGACGGCGTCGCGCCGCGTCCAGCCCTGGTTCGCATCCAGCCGCAGGCGCGGCTCCGGGCCGATCGCCGAGCGGACCCGGCGGACGCGCTCGATGTCGCCGGTCGCGTCGGTGCCGACCTTGATCTTGAGCACGTCGAAGCCGTCCGCGACCCGCGCCTTCCCGGCGTCGGCCAGCGCGTCCGCGTCGCCGACCGACAACGTCACGTCGGTCCGGACGACGTCGGTGGTCGACCCGAGGAACCCGTGCAGCGTCTGCCCGCGCCGCCGGGCCGCGAGGTCGTGCAGTGCGACGTCGACGGCGTCCTTCGCCCCGAAGTTGCCGACCGCGGCACCTTGCACGCGACGCAGCGCTTCGGTGAGGTCGTCGGGGCCGAGGCCTTCGAGCGCGGTGCTGATGGGGCCGTCGATGCAGGCCCGCGATCCGGCGAGCGAGTCGCCGGTCACCTTCCAGACCTGGGGTGCCTCGCCCCAGCCGCTGAGTTCGCCGTCGCTCACCTCGACCAGCAGCGACTCGACGTGGGTCGCCGTCCGCAGGGCCGTGACGAACGGCGTGTGCAGCGGGGCCGAGACCAGGTGGGTGGTGATCTTCACCGCACTGCCTCCAGGTCGTGCCGGTGGTTCCAGGCCTCGAGGGCGATCGACGCGATCAGGTGCTGCGCCTCGCTGTCCGGCAGGTCGGACGTCGTGCACACGACCAGTACGAACGGGTCGGCGTCCTCGGGACGGACGATGCCGCCGTCGTGCCGGATCCGGGTGTCCCAGCCGTTCTTGTGCTCGACGCGGGCGCCCGTCGGCAGCAGCGCGGGGATCTCGCCGTTCCACTGGTTGCCGGCCAGCAGGTCCCGCAGGTACTCGCCGGACTCGCCCTGCTGGTTGCCCACCGCAACGAGAACGCCGGCCATCCCGGCCGGGCTCATCAGGTTGCTGATCCCGGCGCGGGCGGCGGGGACGTCGTCGATCCCGCGCTGGATCCTGGACTCGGGCGCGGGCGAGCCGGGCAGCGTCGCCCCGGCCAGCGCGGCGTGCGCGGCGGCGATCCCGACCTGCTCGAGCACGAGGTCGGTCGCGAGGTTGCTGGACAGGGTGATCATCTCGGTCGCCAGCCAGTCGAGCGGCACCTTCTTGCCGAGCTGCTCCCAGGTCTTCGGCGCCTCGTCGTCCTCCGGGTTCACCCCGAACCGGCCGCCGGCGGCGGACGCGAAGTCGTTGTGCACGGCCACCGGCTGGGAGAGCGACAGCTCACCCGCGTCGACCTTGCGCAGCATCGCCATCGCCACCGGCAGCTTCATCGTGCTCGCGGAGTAGTGCGCCCGCTCCGCCTCGTGCACGAACACCGGCGTACCGTCCAGGCGCCCCAGCCAGACCCCGAAGTCCCCGCTCCCGTCGACCTGCCGAAGCAGCTCCGCGATTCCCATGCCGCTCACCCAATCACAGCCAGGGACCTGGCAGACTGCCGAGGGTGTCACGGGCTCTGGGACTTGTGCTTGGCTTCGCGGCGGACCGTCTTTTCGGCGATCCGCGCCGGTATCACCCGGTCGCCGGGTTCGGTCGTGCTGCCGCCCGGGTGGAGAAGCAGTTGTACGGCGACTCGCGTCGTCGTGGCACGGGCTACACGGCCGTACTCGTAGGTGGCACCGCCGTGCTGGGTCTCGCGGTCGAGCGGGTTACCCGGAACCACCCGATCCTGCACACCGCGGCCACGGCGGCAGCCACCTGGACCGTCCTCGGTGCCCGCAGTCTGGAGCGCGAAGCCGAGACGATGGCCGGTTTGCTGGAGGAGAAGGACATCCCGGGCGCCCGCGACCGCCTCAGCCACCTGTGCGCCCGGGACGCGACCGACCTGGAAGCCGACGAGCTGGCCCGCGCGACCGTGGAGTCGATCGCCGAGAACACCTCGGACGCGTGTGTGGCCCCGCTGCTGTGGGGCGGCGTGCTCGGCATCCCCGGCCTGCTCGGGTACCGCGCGGTCAACACGCTCGACGCGATGGTCGGCTACAAGTCGCCGAAGTACCTGAACTTCGGGTGGGCCTCGGCGCGGCTGGACGACGTCCTCAACCTCGTCCCGGCGCGGGTGTGCGCGGCGCTGACCGGGCTCGCGGCCGGACGGGTCGACGACACCGTCCGGGTCTGGCGGCGGGATGCCGCGAAGCATCCGAGCCCGAACGCCGGGCCGGTCGAGGCGGCGTTCGCGGGAGCGCTCGGGCTGACGCTCGGCGGCACGAACAGCTACGGCAGCTACGCGGAGGATCGCGGCACGCTGGGTGACGGCCCGGCGCCGGCGGTCGCCGACGTCCGTCGTACGGCGGACCTCGCGCGACGGGTCGGGATCGCCGCGGTGGGTGTGGCAGCGGTGCTGGGGACGGTGCTGGGGAAGGGGAAGCGATGGATCTGAGTCGCCGGCCGTTGCGGATCGCGCTGATCCGGCACGGCGAGTCCGAGGCGAACCTGGACAAGACGGTCTACGAGCGCACGCCCGACCACGCGGTCCCGCTGACGCCGCTGGGGCACGAGCAGGCGGCCAAGGCGGGGCGGGAGCTGCGGGAGCTGTTCGAGAACCAGCCCGTCCGCGTGTACGTCTCGCCGTACCTGCGCGCCCGGCAGACGCTGGACTCGCTCGGCCTGGACGACCTGATCGAGCTGCCGCGCGAGGAACCGCGGTTGCGCGAACAGGACTGGGCCAATCTCCAGGACACCGAGGACATCGAGCGGCAGGAGCAGCTCCGCGACTCGTTCGGGCACTTCTTCTACCGGTTCACCCACGGCGAGTCGGGGTCGGACGTGTACGACCGGGTGTCGACGTTCCTGGAGACGATGCACCGCGACTTCGACAGCCCGGACGCCCCGCGCAACGTCCTGCTGGTCTCGCACGGGCTGACCATGCGGCTGTTCTGCATGCGGTGGTTCCATTGGTCCGTGCGGTTCTTCGAGTCGCTGCGGAATCCGGGGAACGGCGAAACACGCGTCCTGCTGCGGCAGCCGGATTTCCGGTACAAGCTGGACCGGCCGTTCGAACAGTGGACCACCTACGAACCGACGGAACGGGAGCGATCGGCATGGTTGTAGCGCAGACGCGGGACACGGTGCTCGAGCTGCTGGCGAGCCTGACACCGGACCAGGCCGGCAAGATCCGTGCACCCTTCGACACCCCGGACCACAAGCAGTGGACGTACCTGCCGGGCCCTGTACCGGGCCTCGCCCTGACCGAGCTCACACCGGCGCAGCAGCAGCTCGTGGAGCGGCTGGTCGCGACCGGTTGCAGCGAGCGCGGCACGGCCGACGTCTGGGCGGTCCTGGACGCTGAGGTCGTCGTCCGCGGGCTGCCGGACCTGCCGCCGTCGGGGGAGTGGGAGGGCGCGACCGTCGCCGACCGGTACTTCCTGCGCGTGCTGGGTGACCCGAACGGCACCGAGCCGTGGGCCTGGCGGCTGAACGGGCACCACCTGGCGCTGCACGTGACTGTCGTCGACGGTGCGATCGCGTTCACGCCACAGTTCCTCGGGTCGAACCCGGCCGAGGTGCTGAGCGGTCCGCAGGCAGGACGGCGCTTCCTGGCCGCGGAGCAGGACCTGGGCTTCCAGTTGCTGCACGCACTGGAGCCGGGGCAGTTGGAGGTCGCACTGGTCTCACCGGACGCGCCCGACGACATCCTGACCCGCCACGACCCGGTCGCCGACGCGTCGCTCCTGCACCGCGGCCTCGGGTACGGCGACATGACCGAGGACCAGCGCCAGATCCTCAGCCTCCTGATCGGGCAGTACGTCGGCCGCGCCGCCGGACCGATCGGCCTGCAGACCTGGCAGGACATCACCGAGCACGGCATCGAACGCCTGACGTTCGCCTGGGCCGGTGAGACCCAGCCCGGCGTCGGCCGGCGCCACTACTACTCGATCGCGGGCCCGACGTTCCTCGCCGAGTACGACAACACCCAGGACAACGCGAACCACATCCACTCGGTCTGGCGTGATCTTCGCAACGACTGGGGGACCGACCTGCTCGCCGCGCACTACGCCATGCACCGCTAGAGTCAGCCAACAGAGTCAGTCAAGTCATCCGACGGCATCAGCAGGAACCCGGTGAGAGTCCGGGGCGGTCCCGCCACTGTGACCCCGTGCAGGGGAAGTCAGGAACTGCCGCCGTCGTACCTGGAGCTGGGGCGTGGACACCCCGGGAAGGACCATGCGCGTGCCTGCGAATCTTCTGCTGCTGTCGACCGCCGATACCGACCTGCTGGCTGCCGCGGAGGCAGGCGCCGGATGGGCGGTCGCCAATCCGGCCCGGCTCGAGCTGGGTCAGCTGGGTGGCCTGCTCGACGGCGCCGAGATCGTCGTCGTCCGGCTGCTCGGTGGGCGCCGGGCGTGGGAGGACGGCCTCGACGCGGTCCTCGCGTCCGGGAAGCCCACCGTCGTCGTCAGCGGTGAGGCCGCGCCGGACGCCGAGTTGATGTCGCTGTCGACCGTCCCGGCGGGCGCGGTCACCGAGGCGCTCGCCTACCTTCGCGATGGCGGCGCGGACAACCTCCGCAACCTGGCCGGCTTCCTGCGGGACACGCTGCTGCTGACCGGCGACGAGTTCGAACCGCCGCGCGCGCTCCCGGCGTACGGCGTCCGTGGGACGTACGTCGAGGACGGGCGTCCGGTCGTCGGCATCGTGTACTACCGAGCGCATGAGATCTCCGGGAACACCGCGTTCGTCGACGCGCTCGCGGCCGCGGTCGACGAGGCGGGCGCACAGCCGCTGCCCGTGTACTGCGGGACGCTGCGCGGGCTCGACCCGACGTCGCCCGACAATGCGGGGCTGTTCGAGCTGCTGGGCAAGTGCGACGTACTCGTGACGACGCTGCTCGCGGCCGGCGGATCGGTCGCGGCCAACGCCAGCGCGGGCGGCGCGGACGACGCGTGGGACGCCGGTGCGCTGGCCTCGCTCGACATCCCGCTGATCCAGGGCCTGGCGCTGACCTCGACCCGCGAGCAGTGGGTGGACAGCGACGCGGCCGTCAGCCCGCTGGACGCGGCGACCCAGGTGGCGATCCCGGAGTTCGACGGCCGGCTGATCACGATCCCGTTCTCGTTCAAGTCGTACGACGCCGACGGCCTGGCCCGATACGCGCCGGACGCGGAGCGGTGCGCGCGGCTGGCCGGTATCGCGGTCGCGCACGCGCGGCTGCGGCACGTCCCGCCGGCCGAGAAGCGGATCGCGCTGGTGCTGTCGTCGTACCCGACCAAGCACGCCCGGATCGGGAACGCGGTCGGGCTGGACACGCCGGCGTCGGCGGTCGTGCTGCTCGGGCAGCTGCAGGAGGCCGGGTACGACCTCGGTGACCTCGACGTCGGCGAGCTCGAAGGTGACGGCCTGATCCACCGGCTGATCGCGGCGGGCGGCCACGACGTCGACTGGCTGACCGACGAGCAGCTGGCCAACGCGGTCGCCAAGGTCCCGCTGCCGACGTACGCCCGCTGGTTCGGCGGCGTGCCCGAGTCGTTGCGTACGGCAATGACCGAGGCGTGGGGCGAGGCGCCCGGGGAGCTGTACGTCGACACCTCGGGTGACGAGCCCGCGATCGCGCTGGCCGCGTTGCGGTTCGGGAACGTCGTGCTGATGATCCAGCCGCCGCGGGGGTTCGGCGAGAACCCGGTGGCGATCTACCACGATCCGGACATGGCGCCGTCGCACCACTACCTCGCGGCGTACCGCTGGCTGGAGGCGTCGCCGGAAGAGGGCGGCTTCGGCGCGCAGGCCGTCGTCCACCTCGGTAAGCACGGCACGCTGGAGTGGCTGCCGGGCAAGGGGATCGGGATGGCGGCCGACTGCGCACCCGACGCGGTGCTCGGGAACCTGCCGATGATCTACCCTTTCATCGTCAACGACCCCGGCGAGGGCACGCAGGCGAAGCGCCGGGCGCACGCGACCGTCGTCGACCACCTGGTGCCGCCGATGGCGCGGGCCGAGACGTACGGCGACATGGCGAAGCTGGAGTACCTGCTCGACGAGTACGCGACCGTGTCGGCGCTGGACCCGGAGAAGGTGCCGACGCTGCGGGCGCAGATCTGGACGCTGATCCAGGCGGCGCAGTTGCACCACGACCTGCACACGGCGGAGAAGCCGGAGGACGACGACTTCGACGAGTTCGTGCTGCATCTGGACGGGTATCTGTGCGAGATCAAGGACGTGCAGATCCGCGACGGGCTGCATGTGCTGGGTGGGGCGCCGGCCGGTGAGGCCAGGGTCAACCTGGTGCTCGCCGTACTGCGGGCGCGGCAGTTGTGGGGTGGGTCGTACTCGATCCCGGGGCTGCGGGCGGCGCTCGGCGAGACGTTCGGCGTGGACGAGGCAGAGCTGCTGGCCAACCCGGGCGCGGCGGCCGACCTGGCCGACCTGGCGGCGCTCGCCGACCTGCCGGCGGTGAGCGGCGCCGACGGGGTCGACCTCCTGGAAGCGGTGGCGCGGAAGCTCGTCGTCGGGATGGAGACGCTGGGCTGGGACGAGGCGAAGGTCCCGGTGGTCATCGGCGAGGTGCTCGGCCGGAACTCCGACGAGGTCGAGCGGTCGCTCAGGTTCGCGGCGACCGAGGTCGTGCCGCGGCTGGCACGGACCGGCGACGAGCTGGCCAACGTCCTGCGGGCTCTGGACGGCCGGTTCGTGGAGGCCGGGCCCTCGGGGTCGCCGACGCGCGGGCTGGTCAACGTGCTGCCGACCGGGCGGAACTTCTACGCGGTGGACCCGAAGGCGATCCCGAGCCGGAACGCGTGGGACGTCGGTGTCGCGCTGGCCGACTCGCTGCTGGCCCGGCACCGGGCGGAGACGGGGGAGTGGCCGCGATCGGTCGGGCTGACCGTCTGGGGTACGTCGGCGATGCGCACCCAGGGTGACGACCTCGCCGAGGTGCTGTGGCTGCTCGGCTGCCGGCCGGTCTGGGACGACGCGTCCCGGCGCGTCACGAGCTTCGAGGTGGTCGGCCTGGACGAGCTGGCCCGGCCGCGGATCGACGTGACGATCCGGATCTCCGGCTTCTTCCGGGACGCGTTCCCGCACGTGGTCGCGCTGCTCGACGAGGCGGTGCGCACGGTCGCGGACCTGGACGAGTCGCCGGACGACAACTACCTGCGCGCGCACGTCCGGCAGGACGTTGCGGCCGGCAACGACGTACGGCAGGCGACGGCCCGGGTGTTCGGCTCCAAGCCGGGCTCGTACGGCGCCGGTCTGCTGCCGCTCGTCGACGCCCGGAACTGGCGCACCGACGCCGAGCTCGCCGAGGTGTACGCCGTCTGGGGCGGGTACGCGTACGGCAAGGACCTGGACGGCGCCGAGGCCCGCGGCTCGATGGAACGCGCCTACGCCCGGATCCAGGTGGCGGCGAAGAACGCGGACACCCGCGAGCACGACATCATGGACTCCGACGACTACTTCCAGTACCACGGCGGCATGATCGCGATGGTCCGGCACCTCACCGGCGTGAACCCGAAGGCGTACGTCGGCGACTCCGCGGTGCCGGCGCAGGTGAAGACCCGGACGCTCGAGGAGGAGGCCAAGCGGGTCTTCCGGGCCCGCGTGGTGAACCCGCGGTGGATGGCCGCGATGCGCCGGCACGGGTACAAGGGCGCGTTCGAGATGGCCGCGACCGTGGACTACCTGTTCGGGTACGACGCGACCGCGGGCGTGGTCGACGACTGGATGTACGAGTCACTGACCACGCAGTACGTCGCCGATCCGGAGATGGCCGAGTTCTTCCGGACGTCGAACCCGTGGGCCCGGCACGGCATCGCCGAACGCCTCCTCGAGGCCGCCCAGCGCGGCCTGTGGGCGGAGCCGTCGGCCGAGGCACTCGAGACGCTGCGCAACGCGGTCCTCGAGACGGAAGGTGACATCGAGGACCGCGCCTGATTGGGTAGACGCATGCCGCGAGTCCTGATCACGAACGACGACGGTTACCGCGCACCAGGCATCCGGGCGCTCGCGCCGGCGATCGCCGAGCTCGGGTACGACGTGCTCGTGGTCGCGCCGATGCTCGATGAGAGCGGTGTCGGCTCCGCCCGGGCCGGGATGGTCGGGCGGCCGATCCGGACCGCGTCCGACGTGGAGAACGGCGTGACGTTCACCGGGATCGAGGGCACTCCGGCGCAGGCAGTGACGATGGCACAGGCCGGCTCGTTCGGCCCGGCGCCGGACCTGGTGCTGTCCGGGATCAACCGCGGGCTGAACATCGGCGTGTCGATCTTCCACTCGGGCACCGTCGCGGCGGCGCTGACCGCGGCCGAGACCGGTACGTCGGCCGTCGCCGTCAGCATCGACTCCGACGACCCCGCGCACTGGCCGACCGCGGCGACGATCGCCGGCGAGGCGCTCGGGTGGATCGCGGACGAGCCGGGCGGGACGGTGCTGACGATCAACGTCCCGGACCGGCCGCTCGACCAGCTCGCCGGTGTCCGGCACGCGTCGCTGGCCGTGCCCCGTCGTACCCGGCTGGTCGGCGCGACGGCTCCCACGGGCGAGCCGATGATCGTCGTCGAGCGCACGCAGGCCACCCCGGTCGCGGGCACGGACGAGGCGTTCCTCGCCGAGGGGTTCGTCACCGTCACGCCGATCGTCGGCATCCGTGAGGTCAGGGACGACGCGGCCGCGACCGCGCTCGCCAAACGCCTGACGCGATGAAGCTGTACGTCGCCGAGTACGGCGCCGGTGGACCGGCGCTGCTGTTCGTTCACGGACACGGCGGCGGGTACCACTGGCAGCGGTGCCAGGGCGAGCTGCTCGGGAGCTCGCTGCGGGTGATCGCGCCGGACCAGCGCGGCGTCCTGCGGTCCGGTCCGCTGCCGGAGGGCGAGGTCGTCGACCTCGACGTGCTGCTCGCGGACTTCGAGCAGCTGCGCGCGGAGCTGGGGATCTCGCGCTGGGCGATCCTCGGGCATTCGGCGGGCGGGAACTACGCGGTCGAGTACGCGATCCGGTACCCGGACGCGGTCAGTGCGCTGATCTTCGACTGCCCGTGCTGGGACTTCGACGCGAACGACCGCCACCGATCGCCGATCTTCGCCCGGATCTACGAGGAGCTCGGCGACACCGTCAGCGCGGACCGGTGCCGGGCGCTCGCGTCGCTCGATCGCCGGCTGACCGCGGACGACAGGACGTACGAGCTCGCGTTCGGTCTCGGCGACCGCTTCCAGGACCTGTCGTTCCACGACCCGGCACGCCGCGCCGACTTCCTCCGCCTCGGGACGGAGGCAGGCTTCACCGACGAGATGTGGGCGTACGGCAACAGCCACATGTCGACGCTGGCCGACCTCTACGACTCGAAGCTCGACCGCCTCCGGCTGATGCCGCAACCGACCCTGCTGATCGAGGGTGTCGACGACCTGGCCACCGACCCCGTCTCGGTCCGCACCTACCGCGACACCGTCCCCACCGGCCGGGTCGTCACCTTCGAACGATCGGGCCACTTCCCCCACTTCGAAGAACCCACCCGCTACGCCGACACCGTCCGCACCTTCCTACACGAAGCGCAGTAGTTCGGCGTTCGACGCCACGACCTGGCCCTCCGGCCCGGTGAGCACGTCCTCGAGCCCGATCCGTAGGTCGTAGCCGCGGCTCCGAGCCCACGCCAGGACCGGCCAGGCCCACTCGTTCTCACCGTGCACCAGCACGTCGTCCGTCGTTGGCAGCTCGCTCAGGACTGCCGTAGCTGCTTCCGCTCCGTCGACCCCGGGCGAGATTCCGGGGATCGCCTCCACCAGTACCCGTGTGACCGGCCCCTGCCACGCCAGGTATCTCCGGGCCGCGGACGGCGTGAACAGCCCCGCCTCGACACCGATCCCGCGCTCCACCAGCAGATCCGCCACTCGCTCGGCACCCGCCTCGTGGAAGTTCACGCTCGCGAAGTCCGGCCCCGGCTTCCAGGACCCGATCAGGAGCAGGCGGTCGTCCAGGTCCGGCACGATCCCCTCGCGGGTCGAGACACCGACGGGCACCGACGGACAGCCGCGCCGTACGGCGGTCAGCGCCGCGTGGATGTCGGCGTACCCGAGGGTCTCGAGCCCGTCGGCGCCCCGGGGGTGGATGTGCAGTGCGTCGGCTCCCGCGGCGACGGCGGCCGCGCCTGCCCGGGCCAGCTCGTCGGGGGTGACCGGCACGCCTGGATGGTCGGCGCGCGACCTGTCGCCGTTGAGGCAGGCCTTGATCATTCCCACACCGTACGTGGTGAGGGCCACGTGACCGGGGTGCGTTGCGGGGGTGGCCGGGTGTGCCATGATCGGGCCGACGAGTGTGGAGGAACACCGGTGACCAGCGTGCTGGGAGTCCGGGGCGGTCCCGCCACTGTGACCAGGGGGAGATCCCTGGAAGCCAGGACATCCGCGGTCGTCCGCCGGCCTGCAGTCACCCGAGCCGGCGTACCAGTGCCGTGGCGGGCGTGGACACCCGCTCGACGAAAGGGACACCGCCGATGCGGGCTGCGCATTCACCCGGGCTGCCGGACTCGTTCCCGTTCACCGCGATCGTCGGGATGGACGATCTCCAGCTCGCGCTGATCCTGGCGGCGGTCTCGCCGGCGATCGGCGGGGTGCTGATCCGCGGCGAGAAGGGGACGGCGAAGTCGACCGCGGTCCGCGCGCTCACCGAGATCCTGCCGCCCGTGGACGTCGTCCCCGGCTGCCGGTTCTCGTGCGATCCCGACCACCCGGATCCCGCCTGCCCGGACGGTCCGCACACCGGGGAGCGGTCCGTGCGGGCGGCGCGGCTGGTCGAGCTGCCGGTCGGCGCGACCGAGGACCGGGTGCTGGGCTCGCTGCACCTGGAGAAGGCGCTGGCCGAGGGCGTCACGGCGTACGAGCCCGGGCTGCTCGCCGCGGCGCACCGGGGGCTGCTGTACGTCGACGAGGTCAACCTGCTGCACGACCATCTGGTCGACGTGCTCCTCGACGCTGCCGCGATGGGCCGGGCGACCGTCGAGCGGGACGGCGTCTCGGTCACGCACCCGGCGCGGTTCGTGCTGGTCGGCACGATGAACCCGGAGGAGGGCGAGCTCCGGCCGCAGTTGCTCGACCGGTTCGGGCTGACCGTCGACGTGGTCGCCAGCCGCGATCCCGCCGTCCGGGTGGAGGTGATGCGCGCCCGGCTCACGTACGAGGCGGATCCGCAGAGCTTCGCGGCCCGGTACGACGGCCCGCAGCGCGAGCTCGCCGAACGTATCGTGAAGGCGCGCGACCTGCTGCCCGAGGTGATTCTGACCGACTCCGCGCTCCGCCAGATCGCCGAGATCTGCGCGTCGTTCGACGTCGACGGGATGCGCGCCGACCTGGTCACCGCCCGCACTGCGGTCGCCCACGCCGCGTGGTCCGGCCGGACCGTCGTCGAGGTCGACGACGTCCGCGCCGCCGCCAAACTCGCCCTGCCACACCGCCGCCGCCGCAATCCCTTCGACGCCCCCGGCCTGGACGACCAGCAGTTGGAAGAGGCCATCAACAACAGCACCCCACCACCCGACCCCGATGACGACCCGGACGATCCGGGCGGGCCGGGCTCGGGTGGGCCAGGCTCAGGCGGCCAGGGAGCGCCCGACCGAGCCGACGCGCGCGACGGCGCCGACGGGGCCGACGGTCCAGGTGGGCCGAGGCCGGACGGCGGTCCGGACGGCGTGGGTCCGGCCGACCGGGCCGACCAGGCTGACCAGACCAACCAGACCAACCAGGCCCAGGCGGACCCGGCTCGCCGTGACGGTGCGCCCTTGGGCGCACCTTCGGATGGTGAGGACGCGGTTGCCGGTCCGGCGCCGAGTGGTGAGGTTGTGGGTAGCTCGGAGCCGTACAAGGCTCGGCTGTTGAGTGTGCAGAGCGCCGGGGTCGGGGTTGCCGGCCGACGGGGGCGGGCTGTTACCGAGGTAGGCCGTGTGGTGGGGGACCGCGCCCGGGTGGGCCGGGAGCCGGGGCGCCCGCATGTGCTGGGAACCGTACGGAACGCGGCGCCGCACCAGAAGGTCCGCGGCCGGACTGGTCCCGGGCTGGTGGTGCGGGCAGCGGACGTGCGCCTGGCGGTACGCGAAGGGCGTGAGGGGAACCTCGTGCTGTTCTGCGTCGACGCTTCCGGCTCGATGGGGACGAAGAAACGGATGGCCGAGGTGAAGACCGCGATCGTGTCGCTGCTCCTCGACGCGTACCAGCGCCGCGACACCGTCGGCCTGGTCACGTTCGCCGGCGCCACGTCGACGGTCGCGCTCCCGCCGACGGGCAGCGTCGAGACCGCCGTACGACGGCTCGAATCCCTCCCGACCGGCGGCCGGACACCGCTCGCCGAAGGGCTGCTGCAGGCGGCCGACGTGCTGCGCATCGCCGCGATCCGCGACCCGCGCCGGCGTCCGCTGCTGGTGCTCGTCACCGACGGCCGCGCCACCCACGGCGACAACGCGTTCGCCCGCGCCCGCCAGGCCGCCGGATGGCTCGCGCAGCGCGGTGTCGCCACCGTCGTGGTCGACTGCGAGCCGCACCGCGGGGTCCGCCTCGGACTCGCCGCGGAGCTCGCGTCGGACCTCCGCGCCGAGTACCTCGACCTCGGGGACGTTGCCGCCGGCAACCTAGTCCGCGCGGTCACCGAACGGAAGGCGGCCTGACATGCCGAAGGGGCAACCGGTCGCCGTACCGGCCGACGGCCTGACCACCCGGCAGCGCCGCAACCGGCCGCTGCTGATGGTGCACACCGGGGAGATGAAGGGCAAGTCGACGGCGGCGTTCGGGATGGCGCTGCGGGCCTGGAACCAGGGCTGGAACATCGGGGTCTTCCAGTTCGTGAAGAGCGCGAAGTGGAAGGTCGGCGAGGAGAGTGCGTTCAAGGCGCTCGGCCGGCTACACGCGTCGACCGGCGAGGGCGGGCCGGTCGAGTGGCACAAGATGGGCGAGGGCTGGAGCTGGTCCCGCAAGGCCGGCACCGAGGAGGACCACGCCGCCGACGCGCTCGAGGGCTGGCGTGAGATCCAGCGCCGGCTGGCCGCCGAGGCGCACGACCTGTACGTGCTCGACGAGTTCACCTACCCGCTGAAGTGGGGCTGGGTGGACGTGGACGAGGTCGTCGACACGCTCGTCCACCGGCCCGGTCACCAGTACGTCGTGATCACCGGCCGGGACGCGGACCCGAAGCTGCTCGAGGCCGCCGACCTGGCCGCGCGGATGACGAAGCTCAAGCACCCGATGGACGCCGGGCAGAAGGGCCAGAAGGGTATCGAGTGGTGATCCCGCGCGTGGTGGTGGCGGCGCCGTCGTCCGGAGCGGGGAAGACGACCGTGGCCGTCGGGCTGATGGCCGCGCTGCGCCGGGCCGGGCAGGTGGTCGCGGGGTTCAAGGTCGGGCCCGACTACATCGATCCCGGCTTCCACGCCGTCGCGACCGGGCGGCCGGGGCGCAACCTCGACCCGATGCTGTCGGGGGAGGAGCGCGTCGGACCACTCTTCGCGCACGGCGCGGTGGGTGCCGACGTCGCCGTCGTCGAGGGCGTGATGGGCCTGTACGACGGTGCGCTCGGAACGGAAGGCTTCTCGTCGACCGCGCATGTCGCGAAGTTGCTGAAGGCACCGGTCGTGCTGGTGGTGGACGCGTCGGCGGCCGGCCGGAGCGTCGGGGCGGTCGTGCAGGGCTTCGTCGCGTTCGACACCGAGGTGCGGATCGTCGGGGTGATCCTGAACAAGGTCGGCACTGACCGGCACGAGGCCGAGGTCCGGGCGGGAGTCGCGCCGACCGGCGTACCGGTCCTCGGGGTGCTGCGGCGGGACACGCGCCTGACCGTTCCCAGCCGTCATCTCGGCCTCGTCCCCGCCGACGAACAACGCGACCAGGCCGAACGCGCTGTCGACGCCGCGGCCGAACTGGTCCGCAACGGCGTCGACCTCGAGGCCTTCGTCACCACCGCAAAAGCTGCGCCCCCACACGACGCGACGCCTTGGGATCCCACGACCGAGATCGCGTCGGCGAGCGACGGAGCGCCTCTGGGTCCTGGGGCGGCGGTTGCGTCGGCGGGCGGTGTCCGGCCGGTGGTTGCTGTTGCGGGTGGGCCTGTTTTTTCTTTCCGGTACACCGAGACCACCGAGCTGCTCACCGCGGCGGGTGCCGACGTCGTCACCTTCGATCCGCTCACCGATACGTTGCCCGAGGCAACCGCGGCGCTGTATCTCGGCGGCGGTTTCCCGGAGCTGCACGCCGAGGCGCTCGCCGCCAACGTCGAGCTCCGCCGCCAGGTCGCCGCCGAGGTCGCGGCCGGCCTGCCGACGGTCGCCGAATGCGCCGGCCTGCTGTACCTCTGCCGCGAGCTCGACGGTCACCCGATGACCGGCGTACTCCCGGCGACCGGCCGCATGACCGGCCGCCTCACGCTCGGCTACCGCACGGCGGTCGCCGCCAGCACCACACGGTTCTTCGACGAGGGACGCCGGGTGCGCGGGCACGAGTTCCACCGCACGACACTCGACCTCGACACCGACGTACGCCCGGCCTGGCATCTCCCAGGCGGCGTGGAGGGCATCACGCTGCCGCACGTCCACGCGTCGTACCTGCACCTGCACTGGACCGCCACCCCGGACGTAGCCTCCCGCCTCGTCGCCGCCGCGCGCGAGCGTGCGCGATGAGCCTGGTCCTCGGCGTCGGCCTTCGCTCCGGTACGTCGTACGCGGAGCTGCATGACCTGGTAGCCACGGTCCTGCGAGACCAGTCGGATGCGATCCAACTGGTCGTCACTGTCGACGGCAAGCAACGGGAGCCGGCACTGCGGCAGCTGGTGAACGAGCTGGACGCCGAGCTCCGAACCTTCTCGAAGGACGAGCTCGCCGCCCAGCCGGTCCCGTCCCCGAGCGAGCAGGTCGAGCAGCTCACCGGAACCGCGAGCGTCGCGGAGGCCGCGGTTCTGGCCGCCGGCGCACAGCTCCTGCTCGGAAAGCACCGAACCTCCAACGCCACCGCCGCCCTCGGCCGCCCGACAGCCGCGCCCTACCCGGCCGGGGTCTCCGCGGTGGTCAGGGCGGCCGGGTACGGGGTGGGGGAGCGGGAGGCTGTTTACCGGGTGATTGCCGAGCGGCGGGACGTACGGCGGGGGTTCCTGGACGAGCCGGTTGACGACCTGACCCTGGGCCGTGTGCTGGAGGCGGCGCACCGGGCGCCGAGTGTGGGGCTCAGTCAGCCGTGGGACTTCCTGGTGATTCGTGACGTCGCGACCCGGCGCAAGGTGCACGAGCTCGCGACGGCGCAGCGGGACGCGTTCGCGGCGTCGCTGCCGGAGGATCGGCGGGCCGCGTTCGACGGGCTCAAGATCGAGGCCATCCTCGACGCCCCGCTGAACATCGCCGTGACCTGCGACCCCGGCCGCGGCGGCCGGCACGTCCTCGGGCGGCACGCGGACCCACGGACGACCATGTTCTCCGCCGCGATCGCGATCCAGAACCTGTGGCTCGCCGCCCGCACCGAAGGCCTGGGCGTCGGCTGGGTCTCGTTCTTCGAACCGGGCGAGGTCGCGGCGGTCCTCGACCTGCCCCGGCACATCGAGCTGATCGGCTACCTCTGCGTCGGGTACGTCGACGAGTTCGCACCCGCGCCCGAGCTCGTCCGATCCGGCTGGGCCAAGCGCCGCCCGTTGTCCTGGGCGGTCCACCACGAGGAGTGGGGCCGCCGGAACACCTCGATCGTCGGCGACGCCGAGCAGGCCGCGCGGAACGTCGTACCGGCGGCCGGTCAGTGTGTGCGTGTGGTCGTCGGCGGCGACGCGGCGCATCTCGACGACGCGGAGGCATTGGTGGTCGACCTGGGAACGGACCGGCCGGCCGATGATTTCGGGGTGTTGTGGCGGGCGGCCCGAACGCCCGCGGAGGCCGTGGAGTTCGGCGTCGAGATCGCCAGGGACCTGGCCCTGCAGGGCGTCGGACAGCTTGTCGTGCAGGTCGTCGAGGACTCCGAGCGGGCCGAGGCACTCGCTCGCGGTCTGCAGGTCGGTGCGTCGGCCTGTGGTCTGACACACTCCTCCGCATGAATGCCGCGATGTATGTCCCCGCCTTCTCGATGAAGCAACGCGTCACGATGATGGCGAACAAGTACGAGCTGATCGCCACCAACCCGGACGGGAGCGACGGCCCGCTGCTCGCGTTCGCGCAGCAGAAGCGGATGGCGTTCAAGGAGCAGGTGACGTTCTACAGCGACGACACCAAGACCCGGCCGGTGTTCTCGTTCAAGGCCCGCAAGACCATCGACCTCGGGTCCGGGTACGACGTGTCCGACGCCGACGGGCAGGTGATCGGGTGGTTCAAGAAGGAGTTCGGCAAGAGCCTGCTCCGGTCGAGCTGGCAGCTCAGCGCGCCGGGTGTCGAGGCGGACGGCACCGAGCGCAACCAGACCGTCGCGATCGTCCGGCGGGTCTGGGACTTCGTGCCGTTCATCGGCGAGATCCCGCTGCCGTTCATCTTCCACTTCGACTTCATCGACCGCTCGACCGGGCAGCCGGTGCTGTCGGTGGAGCGGAAGATGTCGGTCCGGGACCGCTACCGGATCACCGTCCAGGACGAGCGGCTGGACTTCCGCGTCGCGGCCGCGATGACCGTGGCGCTCGACGCGCTGCAGTCCCGCTGAGCTCCCCGGCGTACGACCACGGTCGTACGCCGGGCTCACTCTTTCGGGTGAACCTACCCCGAGTGCACTTGGATCCGCCCCGGCCCGGTGCGAGGCTGTATCCATGGGCGTAGCACAGCGCAGTCGACGGTGGTTGGTTCCGGTCACGGCAGTCGCGGTGGTGGCGGGGGTGGGAACACTCGGTCCGGTGGTCGCGGATGCCTCGCCGAAGCTGCCCGGGATCACCGCGCAGGACCTGCTCGCGAAGGTGCAGACGGCGAAGGTCGACGGGCTGAGCGGCACCGTCCGCTCGGACGCGGACCTCGGCCTGCCGGCGATTCCCGGGATGGCGCCCGGCACCCAGCAGTTGACCGACCTGCTCAGCGGCGAGCACACCGCGCGGGTCGCGTACGCCGGCCCGGACAAGGCACGGGTCTCGATCATCTACAACCAGGCCGAGCGCGTGTGGACGACCGACGGCACGTCCGCCTGGGCGTACGACTCGTCCAAGCGTGAGGCCGTGAAGCTGACCGTGCCCGAGCACAAGACCGCCAAGCCGGAGAAGGCGGTGCCGTCGTACGACCCGCAGGCGGTCGCCAAGCAGTTCCTCGACGCGATCGACCCGACCACCAAGGTCGACGTCAGCGGTACCGAGAAGGTCGCCGGCCGGGACGCGTACAAGCTGCGTCTGGTGCCGAAGTCCGACCGGACCACCGTCGGGTCGGTGACGCTGGCGATCGACTCCAAGACCTGGGTCCCGCTGGACGTGACGGTGATGCCGCGCACCGGCAACGACCCGGCGCTGGAGCTGGGCTTCAGCTCGGTGTCGTTCGACGTACCGGCCGCGTCCACGTTCACCTTCACCCCGCCGAAGGGCGTGAAGGTCACGGACAAGAAGGTGCCGTCGACGGCCGGTCCGAAGCGGGTCGCCCCGAAGCAGACCGAGCCGAAGCAGATCGAGCCGAAGCAGATCGAGCCGAAGAAGCCCGGCGCGCCGACCGACGACAAGCCGACCGTGATCGGGGAGGGCTGGGACAGCGTCGCGATGATCCGCGGTGCGCAGACCTCCGGCCTGACCGGGAACGGCATGCTCGCGCAGTTGCTCGCCAAGGCGCCGACGGTGCAGGGCACGTGGGGCAAGGGCAAGGTGGTCACCAGCAAGATGGTGAGCGCGCTGATCACCGACGACGGCCGGGTCTTCGTCGGCCTGGTCACCCCGGACACTCTGCAGGCCGCCGCGGCGAAGGCCCCCCGCTGAACAGCCACATGACGGGCATGCCGGTCGTCACCCGCGGGCTGACCAAACGGTTCCGCGGCGGGCAGGTCGCGGTGGACGCGGTCGACCTGGAGGTGCCGGCCGGCAGCGTGTTCGGCTTCCTCGGGCCGAACGGGTCGGGCAAGACCACGACGATCCGGATGCTGCTCGGACTGATCGCACCGACGGCCGGCGAGGTCGAGCTGCTCGGCGAGCCGATGCCGAAGGCGCACCTGCGGGTGCTGCCCCGGGTCGGCGCGCTGGTCGAGGGGCCCGCGTTCTATCCGTTCTGGACCGGCCAGGCGAACCTGCTGCGGTTCGACGCCGCCGACCGCACCGCCGACCCGAAGACCCGCAAGGCGCGCGCCGGTGAGGCGCTCGAACGGGTCGGGTTGTCGAACGCGGCCGGCAAGAAGGTCCGCGCGTACTCGCTCGGGATGCGTCAGCGGCTCGCGATCGCGGTCGCGCTGATGCAGCGCCGCGAGCTGCTCGTGCTGGACGAGCCGACGAACGGCCTCGACCCGCAGGGCACGCGCGAGGTCCGGCACCTGATCCAGGAGCTGGCGAAAGACGGTACGACGGTGTTCACCTCGACGCATCTGCTCGCCGAGGTGGAGCAGGTCTGCACGCACGCGGCGGTGATGAGCCGCGGCAAGCTGCTCCGGCAGTCCACGGTGGCCGACCTGCGCGCCGAGCTCCGCCCCCGGCTGGTCGTCCGTACGCCGGACCTCACCCAGGCGGCCGAGACGCTGCAGGGGCTGGGCGTCACCGAGCTGAAGACCACCGGCGAGACGGTCGAGGGCGATCCCGGCGAACTCCCGATCGAGAAGTTCGCCGCCGCGCTGGTCGCGGCGGACGTCCGCATCCACGGCTTCGGTCTCGAACGCCCCAGTCTCGAAGACGCCTTCGTCGCACTCACCGGGGAGGGTTTCGATGTCGCCGAGTGAGACCACAGGCCGGACCGCCGACGTGCCGGCCGGCCCGGGCGCTGGGGCGCCGGCCGCGCCGGGGACGGGGACGGGGACTGTGGCCAGGCAGGAGCCGGGTGCTGGGCGGCATACGCTCGCGCTGTTCGTCTCGGAGCTGCGGCTGGTGTTCGGGCGGGCCCGGACGCAGGTGGGCCTGGGAGTCCTGGCGGCCGTGCCGTTGGTGATCGGGATCGCGATCAAGATCGCCGGCTCGGACCCCGGGGCCGAAGGCTTCATCGGTCAGGTCGCGGGCAACGGCCTGTTCCTGATCGTCGCCAGTCTCGGCCTGAGCCTGCCGTTCTTCCTGCCGACCGCGGTGACAGTCATCTCGGGGGAGTCGCTGGCCGGCGAGGCCAGCCTCGGGACGCTGCGCAACCTGCTGACCGCGCCGGCCGGCCGCTCCCGCCTGCTGGCCGCGAAGATGGTCGCCCTGGTCGTGTTCTGCTTCGCCGCGACGATGACGATCTGGATCTCCGGCCTGATCGTCGGCTTCGTGCTGTTCCCGGTCGGCGACGTCCTGCTGCTGTCCGGCTCGACCGTCTCGCTCGGCGAAGGCCTGCTCCGGGCGCTCGGCATCGCCGTCGTCATCTCACTGTCGCTGCTCGGGCTGGCCGGCATCGGCCTGTTCATCTCGTCGCTGACCTCGACCCCGCTGGCCGCGATGGCGGCCACGTTCGGCACGTTCATCGTGCTCGGGATCCTGACCGCGATCCCGCAGCTGCACGCGATCCACCCGTGGCTGCTGATGTTCCGCTGGCAGTCGTTCGCGGACCTGCTCCGCGACCCGCCGTACTGGCACGAGATCGGCCGCAACCTGCTGCTCCAGGGCGGCTACCTCGCGGTGTTCTACGCGGCCGCCTGGGCGCGGATCACGAGCCGCGACATAACCTAGGGCGGTGGAAGGCGACCTCGTCAGAGTCCTGCGCTGCCCGGTCTGTGCGGACCGGCTGGCGCTCGACGACCGTACGGCGCGCTGCCCGCACGGGCACGCGTTCGACCTGGCCAAGCAGGGCTACCTGAACTTGTTGCCCTCGGCGTCGACCGGGATCGAGGGCGACTCGGCCGCGATGGTCGGTGCCCGCACGGTCTTCCTCGGCACCGGCCACTACGCCCCGATCCGGGACGCGCTGATCCTGCGGGCCGAGCTGGGCGAGGACGACCTGGTCGTCGAGGTCGGCGCCGGCACCGCCTACTACCTGTCCGGCGTGCTGGGCCTGTCCCCGGACCGCCGCGGGATCGCCCTGGACGTCTCGAAGTACGCCGCTCGCCGCGCCGCGCGGGTGGACCGGCGGATCGCGTCGGTGGTGTGCGACGCATGGCGGGAGCTGCCGTTGCTGGACGACTCGGTCCACCTGCTGCTGAACGTGTTCGCCCCGCGCAACGCCACCGAGATGGCGCGCATCCTGGCGCCCGACGGCAAGCTGCTCGTGGTCACCCCGAACCAGCCGCATCTGGCCGAGCTCGTCGACGTGCTCGGCATGGTCAGCGTCGACGACCAGAAGGAACGCCGGCTGGAGGAGTCGCTCGCGGGGGAGTTCGAGCGCGTCGGCAACGAACTGGTCGAGGAGACGATGCGGCTCGACCGGTCGGCCGTGGAGCAGTTGGTGCTGATGACGCCGAGCGCCCGGCACCTCAACTACCGCGAGCTGTTGCAGCGGATCGCGGTCCTGCCGGAGCCGGCGATCGTGACCCTGTCGGTGACGCTGTCGGTCTGGAGGCCCCGGTGATGCCGGCTCGAGCTCGGCACCACTGAGAAGCCCGAAGATCAGGCCGCGTTGCCGATCAGTTCGCGGGCGACGACGGTGCCGTGGGTCTCGGCCTCCACGTGGGCCTCGGACTCCGAGACCTTGGAGGCGTCGATCAGCTCCTCCATCCCGGGGGTGACCGGGGCCAGGGTGAGCTCGGCGGCGGCGGTCCGCAGGTTCATCCCGAAGATGTCGCCGAAGATGCGCTCGAGGTACGGCGTGGCGTGGTCCCAGCCGTGCTTCGGCGACCCCGGCCCGTAGCCGCCGCCGCGGGCGAGGGCGAAGATCGCCGGCCGTCCGGCGAGCGGGCGCGAGCCGAAGCCGAAGTCGCGCTCCATCAGCAGCAGGTCGATCCAGGTCTTCACGTGCTGGGCGATGCCGTAGTTGTACAGCGGCACGGCGAGCAGGACGGCGTCCGCGTCCCGGATCTCGGCCGCGAGCCCGGCGGCGATCGCCTGGGCCTCCGCGAGCGGCATCCGGTCGGAGTCGGCGACCGGCTCCTGACCCACCTGGGCGGCGGCCAGCGTCGGCCACACGGTCGCGGGCAGCGGGTGCTGCCCGAGGTCACGACGTACGACGACACCGTCGGGGTGCTCGGCCTTCCAGGCGGCCTCCGCGCTGTCCGCCAGGGCGCGCGACACCGAGCCTTCCAGCCGGATGCTGGCGTCGACGCGTAGCAGGGTGCTCATTCGTTCTGTCTCCATCGAGTTGAGGGGGCGAGCTCGTGTTGAGCTGTCTCGAAGATAATCTGTGGGACAGAACATATTCAAGTCAGATCGTATTCCGGGTGGCGTACACCACGTACGATGGGGACATGTCCAGTACTTCGCCCGAGCTCGCCGCCCGTTCCGCGCGCGGGGTCGCGCCGTCGGTGGCCGACGGCGCGCCGGTGGAGGCTGACCTCGGCTGGGCGCTCGGCGTGGTCTTCCGGCGGTACGCGAAGGCGGCCGCGGCGGCGCTGGAGGGGTTGCCCGGCGGGCCGCGGGGCTACCAGGTGCTCGCCACGACGAACGCCGAGGGCCCGAAGCGGCAGCTCGACCTGGCCGCCCAGCTCGGCGTCGACCGGACCGTGATGACCTACCTGCTGGACGACCTCGAGAAGGCGGGGCTGGTGCAGCGCCGGCCCGACCCGGCCGACCGGCGGGCGCGGCTGATCGCGCCGACCGAGGACGGGGTCGCGACGCTCTGCGACCTGGAGCGGCGGCTCCGCGCCGGCGAGGACGAGGTGCTCGGCATCCTCGACGAGTCGGAGCGCTCGAGCTTCCGGATGCTCCTGCAGCGCCTGGCGATGAAGGCGAACACCGTCGACCCGCTCCACAACGCCTGCACCCTGGCGGAGGCCGAGGACCCGGCCAACACCTGAGCGGCTGGTGCTGCATCAAGAAACGTTCGGGTCGTATCGGCGCACGGACACCTTGGGGAGGATCGTGTCCCGGGCCGGGCAGAAGATCCTCCCCACCCGCCGGCCTGGCACGCCGCACCCGCCGGCCTGGCGTGCCCCATGCGCCGGCCTGGCACCCGCGCCGGCGGTTGGAGGTCCGCCGTCTCGCGGGCGATCGCTGTCCTCGCATCTGAGGGGTTGACCCCTGAGATGGTGGGTTCTCACCTCGTATGACGGTGGTAAACCCAGCATTTCAGCGGTTATCCCCAACGCCATTCGGTTGACCGGCTTGCGGGGTTGTCAAGGTCCGGCGGCGGCTGGTCGGGGGCGGGACCGGTCGTGCGGGGATGCTGGCGCGCCGAATCGAGTGAGATCTGAAGGGTTGCCCACTGAGGTGGTGGCTTGCCCCGCCGGATTCTGTGTGGGCAACCCTCCATCTCGACGGGCAACCTCTCGAATCGGCACATCCGCGGAGGCCGGCGTTGACAGCCACCATCACGGCCTAACCGAACGGCGTTGAGGTTAACCCCTGAAATGTCGTGCTCCTGATTCAACCCGGGATGGTTTGCGGGTCGCCGCGTTGAACTGGCCAGGCAGGACGAGTACGTGTCGCGGTTCAGATCGGGCTACAACCCAAACATTTCTGGACACTAGTGCAGCGGCACGAAGCCTGACTCGTAGGCGCGGATCACGGCCTGGGTGCGGTCCCGCGCGTTGAGCTTGGCCAGCACGTTGGCGACGTGGGTCTTCACCGTCTGCAGGCCGAGGAACAGTTCCGCGGCGATCTCCGCGTTCGACAGCCCGCGAGCCATCAGCCGGAGCACCTCCTGCTCGCGCTCGGTCAGCTGGTACCGGTCGAGTCCGCTCGCCGCCGGTGCACCGGCATGGGCGAGCGCGAGCGACCGGATCGCCTCCGGGAACAGCAGCGACTCGCTCTTCGCGACCGTGCGGATCGCCGCGATGATGTCGTCCGGCGGGGTTCGTTTGAGCAGGAACCCGGACGCGCCCGCGCGCAGCGCGTCGTACACGTAGTCGTCGTTCTCGAACGTCGTCACGACCAGGACCCGGGGCGCCGGGTCGAGGCTCTCGAGCAGCAGCCGGGTCGCCTGGATGCCGTCCACCGCGGGCATCCGGACGTCCATCAGCACGATGTCCGCGCCGGTCCGCCGGACCAGCGGCAGCACCTCGGCGCCGTCACCGGCCTCACCGACGACCGTGAGGTCCGCCTCGGCGTTGATGATGGCGCGCAGGCCACTCCGGATCAGCGGCTCGTCGTCGACCACGACCACCGAGAGGTTCATCTCATCCCTTCGTCACGCTGACCGGCAGCCGCACCGCGAGCTGCCACCCCGGCTCGTCCGGCCGGGTGACCGGACCGGCCTCCACGGTTCCCCGCAGTACGGCGACTCTTTCACGGATACCGGCCAGCCCACGCCCGCCGCCGGAGTGATCGGACGTGCCGCTGACCGGGTTCGTCACCGCGAGCCGCAGCCCGGACCCGTCCAGGCAGATCGACAGGTGCACGGCCAGCTCACCGGCCGGCCGGCCCGCGTGCCGGATCGCGTTGGTCAGGCCCTCCTGCACGATCCGGTACGCCTCCCGGGACACCGCGGCCGGCAGTTGGTCCAGATCGCCGGACCGCTCGACCTCGACCGTGATGCCGCCGGCCCGGGTGGCCTCGACCAGCCGGTCAAGACCGCCCAGCGTGGCCTGCGGCGTGGTCCGGGCCCCCGGCCGCCTGTCGTCGCGGAGCAGCCCGAGCACGTGGTCGAGATCGGCCAGCGCCGCCCGGGCGGAGGTCTCCATCGCGGCCAGCGCGGTCTCGGCGAACTCCGGATCGCTGGCCAGCACCCGCCGCGCGGCCGCCGCCTGCAGCGTGACCAGGCTCAGCGCGTGCCCGACGCTGTCGTGCAGCTCGCGGGCGAGTCGGTTGCGCTCGGCAAGTGTCGCGGTCTGCTTCTCGAGCAGCTCGATCCGCTCCGCGGCGGTCGGGCCGAGCACCCGCGGCGCCAGGTACGCGAGCAGCGCCCCGGTCGCGGCCGACAGCAGGAACAGCCCCGCGAGACCGCCGATCGCCGCGGCCGGCATCCACAGGTCGCTCCAGCCGCCGCGGATCTCGTACGACCAGCCCGGGACGATGTCGTGCGTCCCGGGGGAGCGGAACGGGGCCGCCAGCCAGATCGCGCCGAGGCCGAACACGATCGTGCTGAGGATGCCGACGACGCCGCCGGCCAGCAGGTGCAGGCAGAACCACAGGCTGGTCCGCCGCCGCTGCGCCCAGGTCCGCGCCGGGCCGAGCGGCCGCTCCTCGAACCGGACCGCGAGCAGGGACTCGACCGCGATCCCCTGGACCTCCCGGACGGCCGGCAGCAGGCCGAGCGCGATCGGGGGCAGCAGCGCGAGCAGGACCCAGATGATGCCGGTGGCAACCTTGGGCGGGCCCAGGTCGGAGACCACGGCGCCGAGCGCGCTGTCGACCAGGATGAACGCCAGCACCAGCGCCGCGCCGAGCAACAGGTACACCCAGCGCAGGTACGTCGACGGGCGCCACAGGCACCCGATCGCCCGCCATGCCTGCCGCGTCACCCGTCCCACCGTCACATCCTGTCAAACGCCGGGGCGGCTCACCTCCCTCCCCGGAGTGAGCGCGGGGAACCCCTCGATTCCGGGCGGACGGCGTGGGCTGGGTCACGAAGAAGTTGAGGGTTTACGCAAATTTGACGGAGTGCGAGCGGGTTCGGTCCTCGCGGGCGTCGCGATCTGCTGCTCAGGCAGGTACGGTCTGTGGTCGGGGCGGGTGCCCGTCCGGTGACAGCATGTGTTTCCGGACAGGTAAGGGGAACGGCTCCAGGACGGGTGGCAGGCTGGTCTGCGAGGACCGGGAACGGCGGACGTTAAGTCCCCGTGAAGACCCCGCGGACGGATTGACCGCCCTTCAATATTTGATGTTTGATCAAATATCGGGACGAGAGAGGTCGATATGAGGTTGAGGCGTTCCGTCATCGCCCTGATGGCGGTCCTGGGGCTCGCCCTGGTGAGTGCGTGCAACAGCGGTGACGACAGCGGCAAGGCCGCTGACAACGGGTTGCAGAAGGTCAGCTACCTGACGTCGTTCAACACCTTCGGACGCGAGGCGTACGCGTACGTCGCGCTCGAGAAGGGGTACTTCAAGGACGCGGGATTCGACGTCAAGATCACGCCCGGCAGCGGCACCGTCGACGTGATGAAGCTGGTCGCCGGCGGTCAGGCCGACTACGGCATCGGCGACTTCACCGCCACCGTCATCACCCTCGCCAAGCAGAAGCTCCCGGTGACCACCGTCGGCATGGTCCATCAGCGGTCGATGGCCGCGATCATGTCGCTGGAGGGCCTGGGTATCAACAGCCCGCAGGACCTGCCCGGCAAGACCATCGGCGACCAGCCGGGGTCCACCAACACCGTGATGTTCCCGGTCTACGCCAAGGCGGTCGGCATCGACCCGAAGTCGGTCACCTTCCTCCCGTCGCCGCCGCCGGGCCTGCCCAAACTGCTGGCGTCCGGCAAGGTGCAGGGCATCGGCCAGTTCGTCGTCGGTGAGCCGCTGATCGCGAACGCCGACAAGGAGAAGCACCGCAAGGTGATCACGCTGCCCTACGGCAAGGCGCTCCCGGACCTGTACGGCAACGCGATCATCACCCGCACCGACATGGCCAAGGACCACCCGGACCAGGTGAAGAAGTTCACCGGTGCGCTGCTCAAGGGCCTCCAGGACACGTACGACGACCCGGCCGCGGCGGCCGCGACGCTGAAGAAGTACGTGCCCGACACCGATCTCGCGGTGGCCACCAAGGAACTCGAGATCATGAAGGAGTACATCAAGCCGGAGGGCTTCAACGGCCCGCTCGGGGATGTCACGCAGGAGCGGGTGCAGAAGGTCATCTCGCTGCTCGAGGAGTCGGACGCGATCGGCAAGGGTGCGGTCAAGCCCGAGGACGTCGTGACGCTCAGCCTCGCGCCCAAGAGCTGACGTTAGGAGTACTGGAACCGGATGATTCGCCTGGACGGCGTGGGTCAGGTCTTCGACGGTCGCGAGGGCCGGGTGACCGCCCTGGAGAAGATCGACCTGCACGTTCGCGGCGGTGAATTCGTCACGCTGATCGGCCGGTCCGGCTGTGGCAAGTCCACACTGCTCCGGCTGATCGCGGGACTGCTGCCTCCGACGTCCGGAGCGGTCCAGGTGGCGGGGGAGCCCGTCACCGGACCGCGCCGGGACGTCTCGTTCATGTTCCAGCGCCCGGCCCTGCTGCCGTGGCGTTCGGTGCTGTCGAACGTGATGCTCCCGGTCGAGATCGACAAGGGCCCCGGGAAGTCGTCCAGGAACAAGGCGGCGTACCGGGACCGTGCCCACCAGTTGCTCGAGCTGGTCGGCCTGCAGGGATTCGAGCGCCGGCTGCCGCACGAGCTGTCCGGCGGTATGCAGCAGCGGGTGTCGCTGTGCCGGTCGCTGATCCGCGACCCGCAGGTGATGCTGATGGACGAGCCGTTCTCCGCGCTCGACGCGCTGACCCGGACCGAGCTGTCCGCGGAGCTGCAGCGGATCAAGATGGAGTTGTCCACCACGATCGTGTTCGTCACGCACTCGATCGAGGAGGCCGTCGTGCTGGCCGACCGGGTGGTCGTGCTGACGCCGCGGCCGGGCCGGATGCGGGAGGTCGTCGACATCGACATCCCGCGGCCGCGCAGCCTCGGCCAGAACGCGCACCTCACCGAGGTCGCCGCGATCAGCGGCCGGTTGCACGAGTTGCTCGCCGAGAAGGACGTCCCGGTGGACGAGGCGGCCGGGAACGCGGCCGCGGCGCAGGACGCCGTCGACGAGGTGCGGCCGCGGTGACCGGGCGGACGATGCCGAAGCGCAGCTGGCTGACCGACTCGCCGGTGGCTGCCGTGATCCTGCCGGTCGTCGGCCTGGCCGCCGCGATCGGATTGTGGTGGGGCGCGACGGTCGTGTTCTCGATCGAGTCCTACCTGCTGCCGAGCCCGTGGGACGTGGTGGTCAAGTTCTTCGACCAGCCCGGCGCGCTGCTGCAGCAGACCGGGACGTCGCTGCTGGAGACCGTCGAGGGCTTCGGGCTGGCGATCGTGATCGGCATACCGATCGCGCTGGTGATCGTCCGGTCGGTGGTCCTCGAGCGGCTGGTGTACCCGCTGCTGCTGATGGTGAACTCGATCCCGAAGGTGGCGATCGCGCCGCTGCTGGTGATCTGGATGGGCTTCGGGCAGTGGCCGAAGGTCGTGATGGTGCTGCTGATGTGCTTCTTCCCGATCGTCATCTCGACCGCGCAGGGGATGAAGTCGACGCCCGCCGAGCTGGTCGAGCTGATGCGGTCGCTGAACGCGGGCCGGGCGCAGGAGTTCTTCAAGCTCCGGCTGCGGTACGCGATGCCGCAGATCTTCACCGGGTTCAAGGTGGCGATCTCGCTGGCGGTGATCGGCTCGGTGATCGCCGAGTTCGTCGGCGCCACCAAGGGGCTCGGGTACGTCATCCAGCAGTCCGGCGCGAGCGCGGACACGACCCTCGCGTTCGCCGCGATCGCGTTGCTCAGCATCATGAGCATCGTCTTGTTCTACGGCCTGGTCCTGCTCGAGCACGTCCTGCTGCCGTGGGCCCGGGAAACCCGATGACCGCTCAGGCGTCGGACGCGGACCGGCGGGTGCTGGTCCGGCCCGAGTGGCTGGAGGCCACCGTGGCCGGGGTGTTCACCGCGCTCGGTTTCGAGTCCGCGGACGCGACCGAGATCGCCACCGCGCTCGTCGAGGCCGACCTGCGCGGCGTCAGCTCGCACGGCGTGATGCTGGTGCCGATGTACGTCGAGCGCCTGAACGCCGGCGGCGTGACCCGGGAACGCGAGCTGGACGTCCTGTTCGACGCCGGGGCGGCGATGGTGGTCGACGCCCGCGGCGGGATGGGGCAGCTGTCCAGCCCGCAGGCGATGCGGCATGCGATCGAGCGGGCCGGCCGGTACGGCATCGGCATCGTCTCGGTGCGTAACGCGCACCACTTCGGCGCGGCTAGCCGCTGGGCGATGCAGGCCGGCGAGGCCGGGTGTATCGGTATCGCAATGTCGAACACCACGCCGCTGATGCCCGCTCCCGGCGGCGCCGAGCGGCTGGTGGGCAACAACCCGCTGGCGATCGCGGTGCCGACCACGGCCGGTGTGGAGATCGTGCTGGACATGGCGCTGTCGGCCGTTGCCCTCGGCAAGATCCGGCTGGCGGCGTCGGCCGGGCGGCCGATCCCGGACACCTGGGCGACCGATCCGTCCGGCACGCCGACCACGGACCCGGACGAGGCGGTGCTCGGCATGCTGCTGCCGGCCGCGGGCCACAAGGGCTTCGGGCTGGCGTTGATGATCGACGTGCTCACCGGCGTACTGAGCGGCGGCGGGTGGGGCGACGAGGTCCGCCCGCTGTACCGGGAGCCGGACCGGCCGAACGACTGCGCACACCTGTTCCTGGCGATCGACCCGGAGCTGATGGGCGGCGTCGAGGACTTCAAGCGGCGCTCGTCCGGGCTGGCCGCGCGGGTCCGCGGCAGCGCGACGGCGCCGGGTGTGAACCGGCTGTACCTGCCGGGTGAGATCGAGGCCGAGCGCGCGGCGCAGCAGCGCCGGCACGGTGTACGGATCGAGAGGTCGGGACTCGACGGGCTGCTGGCGACCGCACGCGCGGTCGGCGCCGTCGTCCCGGCGGGAGGGGTGCTGGGCTGATGCCGAAGACACAGGTGACCACCGCCGCGCTGCGGAGCCCGAACGGGGTGTTCTCGCAGGCGACCACGGTCGAGGCGACCGGGCGGCTGGTGTTCGTCTCCGGGATGACCGCACGCCGGCCGGACGGCAGCATCGCCGGCGCCGGGGACGTCCGGGAACAGACCCGGCAGGTGTGCGAGAACGTGAAGTCGGCGGTCGAGGCGGCCGGCGGCACGCTGGCCGACGTCTGCCGGGTGGACGTGTACGTGCGCAACATGGAGGACTTCGCGAAGATCCACGAGATCCGCGCGCAGTACTTCACCGAGCCGCTGCCGGCCTCGACGATGGTCGAGGTCAGCAAGCTCGCGCATCCCGACTACCTGATCGAGATCAACGCGATCGCCGTGATCGCATGACCGGGGGTGAATTCTGTGCGTGGCGTCGAGTGGACCTGACATGAAGTACGTGACGGTGGAGTACGACGGCCGGGAACGGCCCGGCGTACTCGACGGCGACACGGTCCAGTTGCTGTCGGCAACGGACCTGACCGGGGTGATCACCGGCGGCGCCTCGGTCGTGGGCGAGATCCCGTACCGGGCGGAGCTGCTGCGGGCGCCGCTGCGGCGGTTCCGGCGGGACATCCTCTGCACCGGGTGGAACTACTGGGACCACTTCGAGGAGAGCAAGGGCAAGCGCGAGGGCCAGGACGTGGACCGCCCCGAGCACCCGACGTTCTTCACCAAGGGCCCGGACGTGGTGATCGGTCCGTACGACGACATCGCCTGGGACCCGGCGATCTCCGCCAGGTGGGACTACGAGGCCGAGGTCGCGCTGGTGATCGGCAAGACCGGCAAGAACATCGCGGTCGGCGACGCGCTCGACCACGTCTGGGGCTACACGCTGGCGAACGACGTGTCGCAGCGGGATCTGCAGCGGGCGCACGGCGGGCAGTGGCTGAAGGGCAAGAGCATCGACGACACGATGCCGCTCGGCCCGTGGATCGTCACCGCCGACGAGGTCGGCGACCCGCAGGACATCCACCTGCAGTGCCTGGTGAACGACGAGGTCCGCCAGGACGCGTCGACGCGGCAGATGGCGTTCGACGTCGCCACCCTGATCAGTGAGCTGTCTTTCGGTATGACGCTGCGCCCGGGCGACCTGCTGCTCACCGGGACGCCGGCCGGTATCGGCAACGCCCGCGAGCCGCAGGTGTTCCTACAGGACGGCGACGTGGTCGTCACGCGTTCGGACAAGCTGGGCGAGCTGCGCAACAAAGTGGTGCGCGCATGAGCGGCCCGTTGGAGCTGCTGCCGGGTGGCGGCAAGGGAGGCCGCCGTACCCTCGCCGAGCACGCGGCCGCCGAGCTGCACCAGCTGATCCTGTCCGGCGAGTTGCCCAGCGGTACGCCGCTGCGCCTGGTGGAGCTGGCCAGCCGGCTGGAGATGAGCCAGATGCCGGTCCGTGAGGGCCTGCGGCGGCTCGAGGCACTCGGCCTGGTCGAGATCATCCCGCACCGCGGCGCGTGGGTGCGTGACCTGTCGTTGTCGGACCTGCGGGACACGCACGAGACCCGGCTGGCGCTGGAGAGTCTCGCCGTCCGTGCGGCGGCCGCCCGCTTCGGCGAGGAGGACCTGACCAAGGCCGCGGCTGCCCTGGCCGAGCACCTCCGGCTGTCGCGGGCGGAGGACTCCGCGGGTGCCCGCCAGGCCCACGCGGACTTCCACTTCGCCATCTACCGGGCCAGCGGCTCGCAGTGGTTGCCGCGAGCGATCGAGCCGGTCTGGCAGAACAGCGAGCGGTACCGGTTCGGCAGCCGGCCGACGGCGTTCCTCATCGAGCGGAGCCGGCAGGAGCACCAGGCGATCCTGGACGCGTGCGTGGCCCAGGACCCGGACGCGGCGGAGCAGGCGTTGCGCAGTCACCTGGCCGGCGCGTTCCAGCGCATCACCGAGACCATGACGTCGAAGCAGAAGGACACGTCATGAGGGTGCGCTTCGACGCGACCGGTGAGGTCGTCGTGATCACTGGTGGCGCGCAAGGCATCGGTGCGGCTTTGGCTGCCGCCGTGAACGCTGCCGGCGGTACGGCGGTGGTCTTTGACGTGACTGCACCGGCTGATGGCGTAGAGCACGTCCGGGTGGATGTGTCGGACCGGTCTGCCGTCGAGACCGCGGTAGCGAGTGTGCTGGAGCGGTACGGGCGCATCGACGGTCTGGTGGCCGGTGCGGCGGTGCAGCCGCGGTCGCCGGTGCTGGAGATGGACCCGGCGTCGTGGAGCCGGACCTTGCAGGTGAACCTGGACGGTGTGGTGTGGGCGTGCCAGGCCGTCGTGCCGCACATGGTGGCGCGACGCTCCGGCTCAGTGGTGGTGTTCACGTCCGGTATGGCGTCGACCGGGTACGCGGGCGCCGCGGCGTACGCGGCGAGCAAGGCGGCGCTGGTGGCGTTCGCCAAGACGCTGGCGGTGGAGGTGGCCGGCGACCGGGTCCGGGTGAACGTGGTCGCGCCGGGGGTGATCGACACCGAGCAGTTCCGCGGTGCGAACGCCGGTGCGGACCGCGAGCACTGGCAGGACACCATAGGTATCGGCGACCCCGAGGACGTGGTCGGCCCGTTGCTGTTCCTGCTGTCCGACGCGGCCGCGATGACCGGGTCGGTGCTGACCAGGGAACGTGCCTTTGCCAAGCTCACGAGCTTCATCTAGCTGCCGGAGTGATTTGTGACTGAACAGCTGCCCGTTGCCGTGGTGGGTGCCGGACCGATCGGTCTGACCACCGCGCTGGGTCTGGCGCACTACGGGATCCCGTACGTGCTGCTGGAGGAGGACGCCGTCCTGTCGTCGGACACCAAGGCCGGTACGACGCTGAGCCGGACGCTGGAGATCTGGAACCGGTACGGCGCGGTCGACCGCATCCTCGGCGCCGCGCTGCGGATCGACGAGATCGGCGACATCGACCGGGCCACCAACACCCCGCGCGCCTCGGTGCAGCTGGCCGAGCTCGTGAACGACACGCAGTTCCCGTTCGTCATCAACCTGCCGCAGCAGAAGATGGAGCCGCTGCTGGCCGCGGCGCTGCCGGAGCCCGTCCGGACGCAGCACCGGCTGACGTCGTTCGAGGTGCTGGACGACCGGGTGGTACTGCAGCTGGAGACGCCGGACGGCCCGCAGCAGCTGGAGGCGTCGCACCTGCTGGCCTGCGACGGCGGCCGCAGCAAGATCCGGGACGCGCTCGGTGTGAAGGTGGTGGGGGAGACCCTGCCCGAGCGGTACATGCTGATCGACGTCGTGGTCGACCTGGACGTCGACAACGCCAGGGACTACCCGTACCTGGCGTACTTCGCCGACAAGTCCGAGTGGATGGTGCTGATCCGGCAGCCGGACAACTGGCGGTTCCTGTTCCCGCTGGCGCCCGGCGCCGACGCACCGGACGACGAGGACCTGCTGGTGAAGGTGAAGCAGTTCATCGGCGAGGTGGACCGGATCGAGCTGCTCGGCTCGGTCGTCTACAACGTGCACCACCGGGTCGCCGAGCAATGGACCAAGGACCGCAGGGTCTTCCTGATGGGCGACGCGGCGCACCTGATCACGCCGATGTGGGCTCTCGGCCTGAACACGGGGGCCTTGGACGCGTCCAACCTGCCGTGGCGGCTGGCCTGGGTGCTGCGAGGCTGGGCGGACCCGTCGTTGCTGGACGGCTACGAGCGGGAGCAGCGTCCGGTGGCGATCGAGGGCTCCGGCGAGATGGCCGAGGCGGCCCGCAAGTACATGTCGTTCCAGCGGGGCGCTGTCACCGAGGCGACGGGTCCATGGGCCACGGCGTACAACCGGACGCTGCTGAGCGTGCGGCTCGATGTCGAGGGTGTCGGGGACTGGTCGATGGTGGCCACGTCCGCAGCGCCGCCCGCCGTCCGGGCGGGTGACCGGGCGCCGGACCTGGTGCTGCAGAGTCCGACCGGTCGGACGTCGATCCATGACCTGTGCCGCGACTCGTTCGTCGCGCTCTACTTCACCGACGTACGGCGGCGGCCCGCGATCCCGGTCAACGGCTCGCCCGCGTTGCGGCACTACGCGGTGTCGCGCTGGGACGCGCCGCACGACTCCGGTCTGCGCGACAGGGCACTGTTCGACCCGGGCAGCGTCGCGACCAAGCGGTACGACGTACCGGCGGAGAGCGTCGTCCTGATCCGGCCGGACGGTCACATCGCGGCCGTGGCTCCGATGGGTCCGGGCGTGGCCGAGGAGCTGTACACGCGGGTCACCGGCCGGGAGGTGCCATGAGTTTCGACGAGCCGTTGCGGGAGATCCTGCTGCAGACGGACGACCTGGAGTGGGTGGAGAAGTCGCTGGCCGGCCTGTCCCACAAGATGCTGTGGCGTGACCCGGTGACCGAGGCGTCGATCGCCCTGGTGCGCTTCGAGAAGGGCTCGGGCATCCCGTCGGAGCACAAGCACGCGTCGAACCAGTTCATGTTCTGCCTGTCCGGCCGGTACGTGTACCTGCCGACCGGGACGACGCTGACCAAGGGCAGCTTCTACTGGAACCCCAAGGGCGTCGTCCACGGACCGACGCGTGCGGAGGAGACGTCCGTGCTGCTCGAGGTGTACGACGGCCCGCACTACCCGGAACGTCCGGACTTCTACGACAACGACGAGGACGCCCGCTGACATGGCCGGCTGGGACGTCCACACGCACCTGATCCCGCCGACCGTGCTGTCGGCGGCGCATCGGGGTGACTTCGGGCTGTCCGTCGACGACGGCGCACTGCTGGTCGACGGAGAGCGGCTCCCGCTGGGCCGGCTCGCCGACCCGGCCGCACTGCTGCACTGGATCTCCGAGCAGGACCTCGACGGTGCCGTGGTGTCGGTGCCGCCGGCGCTCTTCCGGTACGACGCCGGCGTCGAGTGGGCCGAGCTGGTGAACCAGGGTCTCCGCGAGCTCGCCACACCGCAACTACGGGTGCTGGCGCACCTGCCGCTGCTCGACCCGGCCGCGCCCGCGGTGGCTGCCGGGCTGGCCGGCGAGGGTGTCTTCGGCGGTTTCGCCCTCGGCACGCCGAGCTATGCCGGGCTGGATCCGGTGTGGCGCGTGCTGGACGCGTTGGAGGCGTTCACGCTCATCCACCCCGGACACAGTGACGACAAGCGGCTCGATTCGTTTTATCTGTCGAACCTGTTGGGGAATCCGTACGAGACCGGACTCGCGGCGGCCTCGCTCGTCTTCGCGGACGTACCGGGGCGGTTCCCGGGGATCCGGTTCTGTCTGTGCCATGGGGGTGGTGTGACGGCGGCCGTCGCCGGACGGTGGCAGCGCGGGATCGACCAGGCCCGGCCGGGCATCGGGCCGGTGTCCCTGCCGGTGGCCGAGGCGTTGCGGCGGTTCTACGTCGACGACCTGGTCCACGACGACGCCGTACTGGAACTGCTGACGAGGACGTTCGGGCCCGAGCGGGTGCTGGCCGGGAGCGACTGGCCGTTCCCGATGGGCAGCGACGAGGTCTCCAGCGCGCGGTCCGCCGCGGCCGAGGTGCTGACCCGGCCGCTGGCGAAGGAGGTCGCCGAGTGGTGAGACGGGTCTTGCGTCTGGTCGTGGTTGTGATCAGATATCAAATCGTGGGGAACGGGGTAGAGGCGTGAGTACACGGGGGACTGTGTTGCACAGTCATGGGCCGGGTGAGCAGCTGAAGGCCGAAGAGGTCGAGCTGACCGCCGGGCCGGGTGAAACGTTGGTGGAGATGCGGCTGGCCTCGGTCACGCCGCTGGACCGGTCGACGCTGGCCGGCCGGCAGCCGACGGCGCCGTTCGTTCCCGGCTCCGAGGGGGCCGGTGTGGTGGTGAGCTCGGACGTCATCGAAGCGGGGACGCCGGTCGTCGTCCGCGGCGAAGGGGTCGGAGTGACGCGAGCGGGCGTCTGGGGCCGGTACGCCGTCGTGCCGAATGCCGCCGTCCACCGGCTGCCATCGGCACTGGAAGCCGGTACGGCGCTCGCGTTGATGACGCCGGCGTTGACGGCGCACACCGCCGTACGTCGCGTGGCCGATGTCCAGGAGGGTGAGACCGTCGTGGTCACGGGAGTGACCGGTCTGGTCGGCTGTATGTGTGCCGCGATCGCACGGTCGGCGGGCGCGGCCCGGGTGATCGGCCTGGTGTCGATGGACGACCGTGCCGACGACGCGAGCGGGCTGGTCGATCAGCTCGTCCGCGTCGACGGTCTCGGGCAGGTCGGCCGGGAGCTGCCGTGGTGCGACGCAGTGATCGACACCATGGGCGGACCGGTGGCCGGTGGGGTACTCGGCCACATCTCTCCCGGCGGGCGGATCGCCGTGCTGGGGTACAAGGCCGGTGAGTTCACCACGATCGACCTGCACCAGCTGATCGGCCGGGACCTGCGGGTGCTGCCGGTGAACCTGCAGCGGACCGTGCTCGCGCCGGACGCGGTCGGACAAGCGCTCGCCGGCATCGCCGGGACGTCCTGGCGGGCCGACTACGACGTCATGACCGCGGACCGGATCGGCGAGGTACTGGACCGGCCGGCGGGCCGGGTCCTGCTGGATCTGACGACGCTCTGAGGAATCACGGGTGGGCTAGACCACTTGTATTTATTGAGCAATCCGTCGCCGAAGGGCGCCGGATACCCGGTCGGCGGCTACGGTACCTCCAGAGCTGAACAGGAGAGAGGCTGCCCGCTACTGATGATCCGACGACTCGAGCTCACGCCCGGTGGACCGACCGGGCGTCGTACGCTCGCCGAGGAAGCCGCCGCCGAGCTGCACGAACTCATCCTGTCCGGCGAACTCCCCAGCGGTACGGCGCTCCGGCTCGAGGAGCTCGCCAAGCGGCTGGACATGAGCCAGATGCCGATCCGGGAAGGGCTACGGCGGATGGCGGCGCTCGGACTGGTCGAGATCGTCCCGCACAAGGGCGCCTGGGTGCGTGAGCTGTCGATGGAGGACCTGCGCGACACCCACGAGACCCGGCTGGCGCTGGAGTCGCTGGCCGTGCGTGCCGCCGCGACGCAGTTCTCCGACTCGGACGCGTCGACGGCCCGGACCGCGCTGGCCGAGCATGTCCGGTTGTCGAAGCTGGGCGACAACATCGCGTCCCGGCAGGCACATACCGAGTTCCACTTCGCGATCTACCGGGCCGGCGGTTCGCGGTGGCTGCCCCGCGCCATCGAGCCGGTCTGGCAGAACAGCGAGCGCTACCGGTTCGGCTCGCGGCAGACCAAGGCCCGGATCGAGCAGACCCGCCGCGAACACCAGGCGATCCTCGACGCCTGTGTGGCGCACGACGAGGAGGGCGCGGAGGCAGCGCTGCGCGAACACCTGGAAGGCGCCATGCAGCGCATCACCGCGACGATGGAGCGCCGGACCAAGCAGTGAGCTCCTCGAAGCGGTCCTGCTGCCAGCCGGTCGCGTCGAAGACCGCACGCAGCAGCAGGCCGTCGCTGCTGGCTCTGTGGACGCCGAGGAGTTCCTCGAGCGGCTTGCTGCCCAGCCCCTCGTAGTACGCGTCCAGCGCCTGCCGCCGTCGCTGCTCGGACGCACCGCCGATCTCCTCCAGCGGCACATCGCAGCCCTTGACGTTGCCCGAGCCGACACGCTCGCCCGGTGCGAGCTGCTGGATCAGCTGCTCGCCCGCCCGCACGTCCTGCGCTCTGACTCGTGCACCCAGTGCACGGCAGTCAAGGTTCGTGAGCGCTCGCTGGACCCCTTGTGAGATGGCGATGTGGTCCGGGTGACCTGTCAGTCCGTCACTGCCGACCGTGAGGATGAGCTCTGGCTCGACCACGGCGGCCGCGACCTCGATCGCTTCGGCCAGGGCGTCCGGCGACGCCGCGGCCGGCGAGCGTGGTCCGCCGCGGCCGCCGTCGTCGACCCACTGGTCGACCTCTCCCAGCCAGTCCCACTCCTTGATCCCGAGCAGTGCGCAGGAGACGCCCAAGTGGTCGAGGGCTCCGTGCATACCGCCGGTAGCAACCCGCAGTACGACATGCCAGCCCTGCTCGCTCAGCACGGACGTCGCAGCACCCGTGGCGAACACCTCGTCGTCCGGATGCGCATGGACGACCAGGGCCGTCCGCATCAGTCGGCCAGACGCGCTGGGAACCCGCCGGTCGCGATCGGGCTCCAGCGCTTCGGGGTGATGCGGATCAGGCACTTGCCCTGCTTCACCATCGCCTCGCGGTACTCGTCCCAGTCCGGGTGCTCACCGGAGATGGAGCGGTAGTAGTCGACCAGCGCCTCCACCGCCTCCGGCAGCTCGATCACCTCGCCGCTGCCGTCCACCTGCACCCAGGCGCCGTTCCAGTCGTCCGACAGCACGAGCACACTGGCCTTCCCGGACCGCTTCACGTTCGTGCTCTTGGCCCGCTCCGGGTACGACGAGATGACGATCCGTCCCTCGGTGTCCACCCCGCCCGAGACCGGCGACGCCTGCACCGTCCCATCGGCCCGGGTGGTCATCAGCAGCATGTGGTGCCGCGGCCGCACGAACTCCAGCAGACCGTCGAGCTCGACCTTGGTGTTGGTGGCAATAGTCCTTGGCATGCCTTCACCCTATGTCCGCCGGGCTGAGCAGGTGCTCCACCTCGTCGTCGGTGAGCTGGTTGATGCGGTGCTTGAGCCGCTGGGCCTCCGGCGTCGTCGGAAGCGCTCCGTCCAGCAGGTCGGGCAGCAACAGCTCGTAGCCCGCCCGGGCGCGTGGCGAGTAGCGGTGGCGGGTGCGGGCGACCGCGGAGGAGACGCGGATCGCGTGCTCGTTTCCTGGCGGTACGCCGGGGCGGTCGGTCTCGCGGGCCGCGAACCGGAAGCCGTTCGCCTTGTCACAGCCCGGGCACCCGGAGTCGCCGGCGCCGAGGGTGCAGCCGCAGTCCGGGCAGGTCAGCTGGTTCAGTGCGCCGTCGACGATCCGCCAGTCGAACTCGGAGGTGTCCTGCAGGACGACCTCGGCCAGCTCGCGCGCTTCCGCCGTCCCGGGGGCGACGCCGGAGTCGGCGCGGAAACTGTCCCAGGCGGCCTCGATACTGTCCTCGACCCGCCGTAGCGCGGTGGTGAACCGAGGGTGTTCGACGCGTCGCATGCCCCGGACTTTAGCCAGCTGCGGGCCTGTGGACGACCGGATTGACTTGTTCGAACAGGTGTTCGAACATGGAGTCATGACGGGGAGCGAGACAGCGGAAGGCCGGGTCACGGCGCTCGACCACGCCCGCCTGCTCCTCGCCAGGGCCAACGCCCAGAAGAAGGCGCAGAGGGGTGAAGCCGACGAGGAGGAGACACGGCTCACCGCGGCCGGGGCCGCGGGCCGGGTGCCTTCGGTGGCCCGGGTGCAGCAGGCGCTGGACACGGCGGGAGTGGACCGGGAGCTGCCGACGCATCCGGCGGTGAGCGGGTTGCTGGCCGGGGCGAGCCTGCGCGGCGGTTCGGTGTATTCGGTGCGGGGGAGTGCCGCGCTGGTGATGGCGCTGATGGCCGGCCCGTCCGCGGAGGGCGCCTGGTGCGGCGTGGTCGGCGTGCCGTCGTTCGGGGCCGAGGCGGCGCGCGGGCTCGGGGTGGACCTGGAGCGTCTCGTGCTCGTCCCGGATCCGGGGCGGGAGTGGCTGAGCGTCGTGGCCGCGCTGGTCGACGCGCTGACCGTGGTCGTCGTCCGTCCGCCCGGCGAGGTGACGCCGGGGGAGGCGTCCCGGCTGGCCGCGCGGCTCCGCACCCGCGGCGCGATGCTGGTCGCGTACGGGTCGTGGCCGGGCAGCGAGGCCCGGTTCGAGATCGAGAGCAACACCTGGACCGGCCTCGGTGACGGCGAAGGTCTGCTCACCGCCCGCCGGGCGACCGTCGCGGTGACCGGCCGGCGCGCCGCCGTGCGGGCCCGCCACGACCTCTGGCTGCCCGGTCCCGACGGCACGATCCGCTCGGCCGAGCCTGCCGAAGCTTCCGGCTGGCAGCAGGAGTGGGCGGACCAGATCGGTGCGGTGGGCTGATGGGCGGGCTGATCCGGACGATGGTGATCTGGGTGCCGGACTGGCCGGTGACGGCGGCCGCGGCGGCGACCGGGCGGTCACCGGACGAGCCGATCGCCGTGCTGGAGAAGGGGAAGGTGCTCGCCACTTCCGCCGCCGCCCGCGCCGACGGGGTGCGCCGCGGGCAGCGGGCCCGGGACGCGCAGTCGCGCTGCCCGGAGCTGGTCGTGCTGAAGTACGACGCGGTCGTCGACGCGCGGGCGTTCGACCCGGTGATCTCGTGCCTGGAGGCGATCACGCCGGGCGTGCAGGTGATCCGTCCGGGGATGTGCGCGTTGAAGGCGCGTGGCCCGGCCCGGTTCTACGGCGGCGAGGAGGCGGCCGCGGAGAAGCTGCTCGACCGGCTGGAGACGTTCGACGTGCCCGGCAGCCGGATCGGGATCGCCGACGGCCCGTTCGCCGCCGAGCAGGCGGCCCGGGCGAGTTCCGCGCGGACCCGGGTGCACGTGGTGCCGCCGGGCGGTTCACCGGAGTTCCTCGCGCCGCTGTCGGTCGACCTGCTCGAGCAGCCGGCGCTCACGGATCTGCTGCGCCGGCTGGGGTTGCGGTCGCTCGGTGCGTTCGCGCGGCTGCCCGGCACCGAGGTGCTGACCCGGTTCGGCCCGGACGGCGCGTTCGCCCACCGGCTCGCCCAGGGGTTCGACGACCGCCCGGTGACCGGCCGGGAGATCCCGCCGGAGCTGACCCGCAAGCTCGACTTCGAGCCGCCGGTGGATCGCGTCGACCAGGTCGCGTTCGCGGTCCGGGTGGTCGCCGACGAGCTGATCGCCCGGCTGACCGAGCTGGGTCTGGTGTGTACGACGCTACGGGTCGAGGTCGGCACCGAGTCCGGGCGGATCCACGAGCGGGAGTGGCTGCATCCGCGCTGGTTCACCGCGGCGGACGTGGTGGACCGGGTGCGCTGGCAGTTGCAAGGGACCGGGACGGCGACCAGCGAGCTGACGTCACCGGTCGTCCGGGTGCGGCTGATCCCGGACCAGGCGGATCCGGTCGGCGCGCATGCCGACGGCCTGTGGGGCGGTGGGCCGGACGAGCGGATCCATCGGGCGTTGTCGCGGGTGCAGAGCATGCTCGGTCACGGCGCGGTCGTGTCGGTGGTGATCGGCGGCGGGCGCGGGTTCGCCGAGCGGCAGACGCTGGTCCCGTGGGGCGACCCGGCGGTGCCGGCCCGGCCGCCGGACCAGCCCTGGCCCGGGGCGATCACCGGCAGCGGGCGCTGGCCGGCCCTGGCGCCGACCACGGTCTTCCCGGAGCCGATCCCCGCGAAGGTGTTCGCCGCGGACGGCACCCAGGTCGCGGTCACCGCCCGCGGCGAGCTGTCCGGCGTCCCGGCCGCGTTCACCCTGCTCCCGGCCGGCACCGCCCGCACCCCCGGCGTCCAAGTTGCCGACAGCAACAAGATCCACCCGATCACCGGCTGGGCCGGCCCCTGGCTCACCGCGGAGCGCTGGTGGGACCCCAGCACCGAGACCCGCCAGGCCCGCTTCCAGTTCCAGACCGCCGACACCCGCGCCTGGCTCTTCACCCTCCACCGCACCACCTGGCAGGCCCAGGCGACCTATGACTGAGTCAGGTGAAGTCGATCCGCATCACGGTGCGGCGCAGGGTCGGGTGGGTGAGTTGGTGGAAACCGGCTTCTTCGAAGGCCTGGTGGGGGCCGACGTGGAGTTCGCCCCAGGTGATGGTCTTGCCGGGCTGGGTGAGCATCGGGTAGGCCTCCAGTGCGCGGGCGCCGCGGTCGCGGGCGTGTGGGATCGCGGCGCGGGCCAGGTGATAGGTGAGGCCGCGGCCGCGGAAGCCCTTCCGGACGGTCATGCACGTGACGGCCCACACGCTCTCGTCGTCCTTGTCCTCGGAGCGGTCCGTCCAGGGGATGCGCGACGTCCGCAGTTTCGGGTAGGCCGTGCGCGGCTCGACGGCGACCCATCCGGCCGGCTCGCCGTCGACGTAGGCGACCAGCCCGGCCGTCGACGGCGCGTCCGGCGTACCGCAGGCCGTCTGGTCCTGCAGCCGCGTCATCCGCTCGTCCAGCGTCGAGTCCCGCCAGATCCAGCCGCGGATCTTGAACCGCTGACACTGGCACTGACCCGCGTCCGCCGTACCGAAGACGGCCTGCAGGTCCTCCCACGGCACCTCGTTCGCGGGCACGACAGTCACCTGCGACTCCTCGAGCGCTTCCATGCGGAGCAGGCTAACCCCGGTTCCGGACGACCCCCGTCCGGAACGTTAGGTTGATCCGCATGCATCGGAGCCGGGTTTCCACGTTCCTGATCGACGTCAACCGCGACGAGGTGGACGCCGCCACCACGTTCTGGTCGAAGGCTCTCGGCGTCCGGACGTCGTCGCCGGACGGGGAGCCGCAGTTCATCTCCCTGCACGACGCGGTCCCGGGGTACGTGACCGCGATCCAGTCCGTCGACGACGAGCCGCGCTACCACCTCGACATCGAGACCGACGACGTACCGGCCGAGGTCACGCGGCTGACCGGGCTCGGCGCGGTGGAGGTCGCGAGCTGGCAAGGCTGCCACACCCTGCGCGCCCCCGGCGGCCACCTGCTCTGCGTCATCCCGGTCCACAGCGATCCGGCGGAGTTCGAGCAGCGCGCGACCGTGTGGGGCGCGGACTGACCCGCAGAGCTCAGGCGACGTGGACGGCGGGAGGCGCGGCGAGCGCGAAAAGCCGGTCGAACACGGCGGCCCGGTCGAACTGCAACGCGTAGTCCCGTGCGCGCCGCTCGGCTTCCGCGCGCTGCTCGCCGGTCCAGTCGCACACGACCTCGTCGAGCACGGATCGCAGCGTGACCGGGTCATGCTGCGGCACCAGCAGGGCCGTGTCACCGACCGCCTCGGGTACGCCGCCGGTCGCGCAGGTGATGACGGGCCCGCCGCCGGCGAGGGCCTTCTCGACCAGCGCGATGCCGAACGTCTCCACGAACTCCGGCTGCTCGCGGGTCGGCAGCACGAACGCCGCGCTCCCGGCCATCAGCGCCGGCTTCTCCGCGTCGTCCACGTCGGTCAGCACCCGCACCCGCTCGCCGAGGCCCGCGGCCGCGACCCGCGCCACCACCTCGTCCTCCTGCGGCCCGCGCCCGGCGAGCACGAGCTGCACCCGCTCGGCCGACCGCGACCCGGCGTACGCGTCGATCAGGTCGTCGACGCCCTTCGCCGAGGCGATCCGTGACAGGAACAGCACGTACCCGTCCCGCGAGAGGCCGCGGCGGGCCAGCGCCTCGGCGATCCGGTCGTCGGTGAGCGACAGATAGGACCAGGAGTCGACCGCCGGGTACGAGATGGCGATCCGCTCACGGCATCGCTGCGCGAACGTCGTCCCGTGCATGCCGTCGAGGGTCGCGGCCGAGGCCACGATCAGGTCCCTGGTGTACTCCGACACCGCCACGCAGTGATCGGCCTCCAGATAGACCGACAGGATGTGCGCGGCCGCCCCGAAGCGCCCGGTGTCCACGCACTCGCGCACCACGTTGGTGATGTCGGAGCCCACCGCCTCGGCGACCGTGATCACCTGTGCGGGACCGATCCGGCGCGCGACCTGGACGGCTTCCTGGACGGCGATCGCGTGCGGGCTCAGGTACAGCGACATCGCCACCGTCGGCACCCCGTCGCTGAACAGCTCGACCAGCCGACCGATGAGCCCGGACAGGTAGCGCCCGTCCGGAACCCGGTAGTCGCCGACGGGCCCGGGCCGCTCCACGGTGATACCAGGGCTGTACGGCAGCACGCGATCGAGCGGTTTCAGCGGCAGCCCGGCCGCCTCGAGCGCGTCCAGCGGCCAGGTCACGATCCGTACGTCGTCGAACCCGCGGGTGAGCGCCACCTCCGCGAGGCACCGGGCCTCGCCGGAGTGCCCGCAGATCACCGGGTCGGCGCGGACGACGAGGACGAGTCGGCGGTTGGGTGTGGACGGGACGGGGGGCTGGTCGTCGATGGTCATGCCTCACCTCCAGTGGCAGGCAGCGGGTCGGATGTGGACGGCGGCCGGATCCGGGTGCCCCAGCCGGACGGCTGAGGGCCGAGCTCGATGTGCAGGGTGCGGAGGTGCCGCAGTTCCCGGCCGGAGATCCAGGGACGTTCGAGGGTCTTGCCGTCGACCGCGATGGACCGGACGTAGGAGACCGGCCCGCCGGCCTCGACCGGCTCGAAGCCCTTGGTGATGATGGACAGTTCACCTTCCGGCAGCTGGACTGTGGACTCCGCAACGGCCGGCGCGCTGACCAGGAAGAGGTTCTGCCCGGCGACCGGGAACAGCCCGAGCGTCGCCCACACGTACCAGGCGGACAGCCCGCCGGAGTCGTCGTTGCCGGGCAGCCCGCCCCGGCCGGTGCCGAACTGGTTGGCGATCGCGGCGTGCACCACCTCGGCGGTCCGGTCCGGCCGTCCGGCGTAGTGGTAGGACCACGGCGCCTCGTAGTCGGGTTCGTTGTTCAGCCCCTCGAACCGGCACAGGCCGTACCCGGCGTCCATCTCGGCCACGCTCGGCGCCACGCCCGGCTGGGTGACCGGTGCGGCGTCGTACCCGAAGAACCGGTCGAGCAGCCCGACGAACGCGTCGTCGCCGCCGGCCAGCGCGATCCGGGCGCGCATGTCGTGCAGCAGCCGGAAGGAGTAGTTCCACCGGCCGCCCTCGTAGAACGTCGAGTCGCGCAGCAGTCCGGTGGCCGGGTCGTACGCCGCGCGCCAGCCGTGTGCGAGCTCGCGCATCTGCCGGGCCAGCGGCCGGTCGCGGATCTTCTGGGCGATCGCCGCGGTGCAGTGGTAGGCGTACGCCAGGTCGAGGGTGTGGCTGATCGGGTGCGCGACGCCGTGCACCAGGTAGTCCTCGCCGTACGTGCGGCGCAGGTCCATCTCGAGATGCACCATGGCCCAGTCCCAGTCGATCCCCGGCAGGTCCAGCTGGCACAGGTCGGCCAGGAAGGTGTGTGCGAGCGCGCTGCCCTGCCGGGAGAACCGGTCGGCGCCCTTGGCCATCCGGTAGCCGATCGGCAGGTTGCCCTCCTGCTCGCAGATCGACAGCATCGCGCCGGCCAAAGCGACCGAGCGCTGCGGGAAGAGCGTGGTCATCAGCGGCAGCTGGGTGCGGTAGATGTCCCACATGGTGCAGATGTCGAACGCATACGGGCCGTCGGTCGTCCAGGACGGGCTCTCGTCCGGGGCGAAGCACGGCTTGACCAGCGAGTGGTAGAGCGCGGTGCCGAACACCGTCGCCTGGTCGCCGGACTCGGTGCTGATCGCCACCTTGCCGAGGTGGTCGCGCCAGGTGGCCGTCGTACGCTCGCGGCGCCCGGCGAAGACGGTCCGGCCGCGGCCGACGTCCGTGTGCAGGTTGTCGCGGGCCGTCGCGCACCCGCGCAGCGAGAACCCCAGCCGCACCTCGACCGTCTGCTCGGCGCGCGAGGGACCCATGAAGATCAGCCCGAACGGCCGCAGCGTGGTCGGCCGGATGTAGTCGAAGTCGAGGCGGGTGCCGCCGGGCATCAGGCGCCGGTCGTACCACAGCAGCTGCCGCCAGCCGGGAGCGTCGACCTCCAGGTGCACGGCCAGCGGCACGCCCTCGACGTGGATCTCTCCCTGGGCCACTCCCGGCTCCAGCATCGCCAGGTGCGCCTTCAGCGGCACGGTCCGGCTGTGCGGGATGGCCAGGCCGCCGGTCGAGGCGTCGATGACGATCCGGGCCGCGTCGTGCGACGGGAAGGTGTACCGGTGGACGGCCGACTTGGGGCCGACCGTCACCTCACAGCGCACCCCTGAGCTCAGCGTCGCCGCGTAGTAGCCGGGCTCGGCCACCTCGTCCAGCAGGTCCCAGGTGGTGCCGAGATCGTCGAGCGGGCCGAGCATCGGCGTGACCCGGAAGTAGTTGTAGTACTTGCGGATCGCGCCGGTGCCGGACTGCTGGAAGTGGGTGAAGCCGGAGGCGACCGGGCGGTCGTACAACAGGCCGGGCACGCCCTCGGTGTTGAAGTCGTACAACCCGTAGCCGGTCGGGTAGGCCCCGGAGTACGGGCAGGCCGACACCATCCCGAAGGGGTGCATGGCGCCCGGGTGCGTGTTGCCGACCTGCGGCTTGGGCCACCACCAGGTCGCGGCCAGGCCCTTGGGCGTGGGCAGGTCGGTGGCGCCGGTCCCGATGAACGGGTCGACGTGCTCGTACATCGGCCTCACCGCCTCGTGCGGGCTGACGTGGACTCTCAAAAAGTAAGAAGCGCGTGTTTCAGCCGCGTGACCGAACGAGACGGGCAGGTTACGTCGGCCCGCAGCAGAATGCGGTGCCCGGGTGGCGCACCGCGGTCTACGCTCCGACGCATGACTGAACTCGCGGCGACGTTCCAGCAGGAGGCAGTGGCGGAGGCCTATCAGCATCGGCCGCCGTACCCGGACGAGGTGTTCGAGCGGCTCCTGGCGCTGATCACCGACGAGCCGCGCCGGGTGCTCGACATCGGCGCCGGCGAGGGCGCGATCGCGCGGCCGCTCGCGCCGCGGGTCGAGCACGTCGACGCGATCGACTTCTCCGCGCCGATGGTCGCGGCGGGCCGGCAGCGCCCGGGCGGCGACCGTCCGAACCTCAGCTGGCAGGTCAGCCCGATCGAGACCGCCGACCTCGACGGCCCGTACGCACTGGTGACGGCCGGCGCCAGCATCCACTGGATGCCGTGGGAGGAGACGTTCGCGCGGATCGTCCCGCACCTGACACCGAACGCCCAGCTCGTCGTCGTCGAGCACGGCGCCGTCGACGAGCCGTGGTCGGCCGAGCTGGTCAAGGTGATCGAGCGGCATTCACGGAAGAAGAACTACGACCCGGGGTTCAGCGTGGTCGACGCGATCCGGGACCGCGGCCTGCTCGACCTCAGCGGTACGGCGCGCACCGAGCGGGTCGTCCACCGCCAGACGGTCGCCGACTACATCGAGAGGCTGCATTCGACGTCGAGCCTGGCCCGTGGCCTGATGCCGGCCGACGAGGCGGCCGCTTTCGACGCCGGCGTCGAGGCAGCACTCCGTCCGTACGCGAAGGACGGGGTCCTCGACCTGACGATCGAGGCCGAGCTCAGCTGGGGCCGCCCGAAGAGCCCGCCCGGGACAGCAGATAGCGCTGCTCGGGAAGACTCTGCGTGAGCCGCGCGGCGAGCTCGTAGGCCTCGCGGGCAGCAGCACTGTCACCGGACAGCTCGAGCAGATGCGCCCGGACGGCGGCCAGCCGGTGGTGGTCCTGGAGCGCCGGATCCACGTCGTCGAGCAACGCCAGCCCGGCGGCCGGACCGTGCACCATCGCCACCGCGACGATCCGGTTCAGCGTCACCATCGGACCCGGTGCGGTCGACTCGAGCAGTTCGTACAGCATCAGGATCTCGCGCCAGTCGGTCTCGTCCGCGGTGGCCGCCGCGTCGTGGACCGCGGCGATCGCCGCCTGCAACTGGTACGGCCCCACCGGCGCCGACCGCAACGTCGACTCGATCAAGTCGGTGCCTTCCGCGATCGCGGCCGTGTCCCACAACGACCGGTCCTGCTCGGGCAGCGGCACCAGCGCACCGTCGGCCGTCGCCCGCCCGGGACGGCGCGCGTCGGTCAGCAGCATCAACGCGAGCAGCCCCGCCACCTCACCTTCGGCCGGCAACGAGGCGTGCAGCTGGCGGGTCAGCCGGATCGCCTCCGCGCTCAGCTCGACCCGGTGCAACGACGTACCGGACGAGGCCGTATAGCCCTCGTTGAAGACGAGATACAGCACATGCAGTACGGCGGCCAGCCGCTCGGGCTGCTCGGACGCCGGCGGCATCGCGAACCGCGCACCCTGGAGCTTCGCCTTCGCCCGGCTGATCCGTTGGCCGATCGTTGCCTCCGGCACCAGAAACGCACGGGCGATCTCGCCGGTCGTCAGCCCGCCGACGGCACGCAGCGTCAGCGCGACCTGCGACTGCGGAGTCAGCGCCGGATGGCAGCACAGCATCAGCAACGTCAGCGAGTCGTCCTCCGCCGACGCCGGCTCCGGGGGAGACCAGGACGCCACGGTCTCCTCGCGGCGGGTCCGGGCCGCCTCGTTCCGCAGAACCTCGATCCGCCGCCGCGACGCGACCGTGACCAGCCAGCCGCGGGGATTGTCCGGCACACCCTCGCCCGGCCACTGCAGCGACGCCGCCAGCAGCGCCTCCTGGACAGCGTCCTCGCACGCGTCGAAGTCGCCGTACCGCCGGACCAGTGCGCCGAGCACCTGCGGCGCCAGCTCCCGGAGCAGTTCCTCGAGCATCACGTGAAGGCGCCGAGGTCACGCACCGGACGCACCTCGACGACGCTGAACGGCGCCTCCGGGATCTGCGCGACGATCTCCACCGCACGGTCCATCGAGTCGCACTCCAGCAGGTAGAAACCGGCCAGCTGTTCCTTCACCTCGGCGAACGGGCCGTCCGTCGTCATCGGCTTACCGTCACGGACCAACACCTGTTTGGTGAGTTCCGGGGCGTCGAGCGACTCCGACGCGACCAGCTCGTTGTGAACGGCGAGCGCCTCGTGCAGGGCGGCGTACCCCGCCATCCCTTCCTTCTTCTGCTCGTCCGTCATCGAGTCCCACACCGCCCGGGACTCCGGGTTGCCGTAGATCAGAACCAGGAACCTCATCTGCCCAGCGTAAGCATCACTGGGGGGTATCGATCGGGTCACTGCTTCGCAGCAGGCGTAGCGGCCCGCGGGCGGGCGCGTTCTGGTATCAGGGGAAAGTCGGGGCCTGCCCCGGGCCAGGCGGCCGTAAACCTGTCGGGGCGCCCCAGTAGAGTTACGACGGGTATCCAGGGTGGAGAGAGGGAGGGGTCGCGTGCCGGACTTGGAAGTGTCCGACCGGGTGTGGACGATCCCGAACGCACTCAGCTTCCTGCGGTTGCTGGGGGTGCCGCTGTTCCTGTGGCTGGTCCTCGGGCCGGAGGAGGACGGCTGGGCGCTGCTCGTGCTGGCCGTGTCCGGGTTCACCGACTGGGCCGACGGCCAGATCGCCCGCCGGATGAACCAGACGACCCGCCTGGGCCAGATGCTCGACCCGGTCGCCGACCGGCTGTACATCTTCGCCACCGTCATCGGCCTGGCGCTGCGCGACATCATCCCCTGGTGGCTGGCGATCGCGCTGCCGTTGCGGGACGTGCTGCTGACCCTCACGCTGCCGGCGCTGCACCGCCGCGGCTTCAACGCGCTGCCGGTGCACTTCCTCGGCAAGTCCGCCACCTTCTGCCTGCTGTATGCGTTCCCGCTGCTGCTGCTCGGTGACGGCGACAGCACCCTCAACCTGCTCGCCCGCGTGTTCGGCTGGGCGTTCGCGATCTGGGGCACCGGTCTGTACTACTGGGCCGGCGCGCTGTACTTCGCCCAACTGCGGCACCTGGTGCAGACGGTCAAACCGATCAAGGACTCGGCCGGGTGACCCAGCAAGCCCCTCAGCAGACGCCTCCTCGGCGCGTCGACGCGTCGATGTCACTGCTGAACAACCTGATGGCGCACCCGATCGACGAGGGGTACGCCGTCGCCGCCCGCACCCGGTCGAACGCCGACGGCAAGCAGACCCGGTCCCGGCACCGGATCATGCTCGTGCTGGCCGCCGCCGTCCTCGGCTTCCTGCTCGCCGTCGCCGCCGCGCAGAACTACCGCAGCGCGCCCGAGGCGGAGAAGCAGCGCAAGGAGCTGATCACCCGCATCAACCAGGCCGACGCCCGGCTGACCGAGCTGCGCAACCACCAGGCCCAGCTCGCCGACGAGGTCCGCCGGTTGCAGGCGAGCGGACTGAGCAACGACAGCACCGGCGCGGCGCTGCAGCAGAAGCTCGACGACCTCGAGCTGCAGACCGGGGCGATCGCGGTCACCGGCCCGGGGATCAAGGCGGTGGTCGACGACGCCAAGGACGCCGACGCCAAGGAAGGCCGGCTGCTCGACGTCGACCTGCAGCAGCTCGTCAACGGCCTGTGGACGTCCGGCGCCGAGGCGGTCTCGGTGAACGGGCACCGGATCACCTCGCTGACCGCGATCCGCGGCGCGGGCAGTGCCATCACCGTTGACTACAGTTCGCTGACCCCGCCGTACACGGTGCTCGCGATCGGGGACACCGCGACCATGCCCGCCCGGTTCGCGCAGAGTTCCGGCGGGCAGTGGGTGCAGTACCTGGTCAGCAACTTCGATGTCCGGATGACGATCACGACGGAGGATTCCTTGCTGGTGCCGGCCGATGCGACCATCGCGTTGCGCTACGCGAAGGTGAGAACGAGATGATCGCCGTACTCGGGCTGGTGATCGGTGTCGTCATCGGTCTGCTGGTCGCGCCCGACGTCCCGGACTGGGCGCAGCCGTACCTGCCGATCGCCGTGGTGGCCGCGCTGGACGCGGTCTTCGGCGCGCTGCGCGCGTTCCTGGACGGGATCTTCGACGACAAGGTGTTCGTCGTGTCGTTCGTGTCCAACGTGCTGATCGCGGCCCTGATCGTGTACCTGGGCGACCAGCTCGGGGTCGGGTCGCAGCTGTCCACCGGTGTGGTCGTCGTCCTCGGCATCCGCATCTTCACCAACATGGCCGCGATCCGGCGGCACATCTTCCGGGCCTGACATGAGCGACGAGACACCGGGCAAACCCGCGAAACCGGCCCCCGACACGCCCGCCGACGTGCCGCAGACCCCGACGCCGATGCCGAAGCCACGAACGCCGAACCTGGCGCTGCGCCGGCTGCGGGCCGGGTTCAAGCCGTCCCGCGGCCAGGCGATCGTCGCGGTCGTGCTGGCGCTGGTGGCCTGCGTCGCGGTCGTGCAGGTCCGGGTGAACCGGGCCGACGACGGCTACCAGAACGCCCGCCGCGAGGACCTGATCGCGATCCTCGACGGCCTCGGGCAGAACACCCGGCGGCTGGAGAGCGAGATCGCCGACCTCGAGGAGCGGAAGAACTCGCTGTCGTCCAGCGCGGACAAGGCGCAGACCGCGCGCGAGCAGGCCGAGGCGCAGGTGCGCACCCTCGGCATCCTCGCCGGTACGCTGCCGGCGCAGGGTCCCGGGGTGCGGATCACGCTGAACGACCCGCAGGGCAAGATGACCTCGAGCAACCTGCTGGACGCGATCGAGGAGCTGCGCGACGCCGGCGCCGAGGCGATCCAGGTCAACGGGTCGGTCCGGGTGGTGGCCAGCACGGACTTCGTGGACGACGCCCCGGGGATCTCGATCGACGGCCAGAAGGTGAACTCGCCGTACGTCATCGAGGCGATCGGGGAGTCCCACAACCTGGCCGAGGCGGCCAACTTCCCGGGCGGTCTGGTCAGTGAGGTGACCGGTCCGCAGGTGGGCGGAACGGCCGAGGTCACCGAGCTCGAGAACGTCCCGATCACCGCCTTGCACGCCCCGGAGGAGCATCGTTACGCTCGCCCGGCGCCCAGCCCGACCAAGTAGCTGTACCTGTCGCTGTCCCTGTAGCTGTACTTGAGTGAAAGAGGAACGAAGGTGTACCCCGAAGACCTGAAGTACACGGCCGAGCACGAGTGGTTGAAGGCCGGCGAGGAAGGACCCGTGCGGGTCGGTATCACCGACTTCGCGCAGGACCAGCTCGGTGACATCGTGTACGTGCAGCTGCCCGACGTCGGCAGCACGGTGCGGGCCGGCGACGCCTGTGGGGAGCTGGAGTCCACCAAGAGCGTGAGCGACCTGTTCGCCCCGGTGAACGGCACCGTGACCGCCGTCAACGAGGCCCTGGCCGACCAGCCGGACCTGGTGAACAGCGACCCGTACGGCGAGGGCTGGCTGCTCGACATCGAGGTCGAGGACGCCGACGAGGTGGCCGCACTGATGGACGCCGAGGCCTACAAGGGGCAGCTCGACCAGAGCTGACGACTGACTGGTAGCGTTACCGGCCTCAACCGCTGGTCGAGGGTTGAGGCCGCTGTCCACACTGTCAACACTGTCAATACGGGGTCTATCGAAAACGTCGCCGGACCGCCGGCGATCGGGAGGATCACAGCATGCCGTTCTGCAACCAGTGCGGGCACGAGAACTCCGAGGGCAGCCGGTTCTGCTCGCAGTGCGGAGCGATGCTCCCTGGCGCGGACCGCCCGGCGGCAGCCCCGGCGACCCCCCAGCCGACGCCTCAGCCGACCCCCGGTGTCACCGACACGGCGATGCTCACCCCGATCGGAGCCGAGCCGGAGCCGGAGCAGCAGACCAGCGAGCCGCTGTCGGTCGACGACGCGGCCGCCGTCGGCGCGCTGCCGGCCGGGTCCGCCCTGCTGATCGTCCAGCGCGGCCCGAACGCGGGCAGCCGGTTCCTGCTCGACGTCGACGTGGTGACCGCGGGCCGGCACCCGGACAGCGACATCTTCCTCGACGACGTGACGGTGTCGCGCCGGCACGCCGAGTTCCGCCGGGACCCGTACGGTGTGAAGGTCCGCGACGTCGGCAGCCTGAACGGCACCTACGTGAACCGGGACCGGATCGACGAGGTCCAGCTGAACAACGGCGACGAGGTCCAGATCGGCAAGTACCGGTTGGTGTACTACGCCAGTGGCCAAGCCTGATCCCAGCGCCGAAGGGCCGGTGGGCGGCCGCGGCATCGGCGAGGTGCTGCAGCTCCTGCAGGCCGAGTTCGCCGACGTCACGATCTCCAAGATCCGGTTCCTGGAGTCCGAGGGCCTGGTGACCCCGGCCCGGACGGCGTCCGGCTACCGCAAGTTCAGCGCCGCCGACCTCGAGCGGCTGCGGTACGTGCTGACCGCGCAACGCGACCAGTACCTGCCGCTGAAGGTGATCAAGGAGCATCTCGGCGCGATCGACCGCGGCCTGCGTCCGGCTGCCGCGGGTCCACCGGTCGCGCCGAGTTCGTTGCCGCAGACCCCCGGCCAGCCGGTCGCGGACGACTTCGGTGCCGCGGGCACCGAGCTGCGGCTGACCCGCGACGAGCTGCTGCGTGCCGCCGGGGTCACCGCCGGGCTGCTCGGCGAGCTGGAGGCGCACGGCCTGGTGGTGGCCAGCGGCAACCACTACGGCGGCGACGCGATCGTGATCGCGCAGGTCGCGGCCGAGCTGGCGGCGTACGGGATCGAGCCGCGGCACCTGCGGGCGTTCCGGACCGCGGCGGACCGCGAGGTCGGCCTGATCGAGCAGGTCACGGGGCCGCGGCGTACCGAACAGACGGGGGAGCTGGCCGCTCTCACGGTCCGGCTGCATACCGCGCTGGTCCGCTCTCGCCTGCCTCGTCCATAGGCAGGAGCAGGGCCTTCGTCCACAGGTGACCCCGTCGGCCCGCCGGGGCCTTCGGCTCGGAGTAGGCTGAAGGGGTGCGCGAAGTCGACGTGGTCGGAGTCCGGGTGGAGATGCCCTCGAGTCAGCCGATCGTGCTGCTCAAGGAAGTCGGAGGTGAGCGGTACCTGCCGATCTGGATCGGCGCTGCCGAGGCGAGTGCGATCGCCTTCGCCCAGCAGGGCATGGAGCCGCCCCGGCCACTGACCCACGACCTGTTCGCGGAGACCATCCGGGTGCTCGGGCACACGCTCAGCCAGGTCCGGATCGTGAACCTGACCGACGGCGTGTTCGAGGCGATCCTGGTGTTCGACGACAAGACCGAGATCTCGGCCCGGCCGTCGGACTCGATCGCGATCGCGCTGCGCACCGGGACGCCGGTGTTCTGCGCCGACGAGATCCTCGCCGAGGCCGGCATCCCGGTTCCGGAGAGCGAGACCGAGGGCGCGGACGAGGTGGAGGAGGAAGAGGAGGTCGAGCGGTTCCGGGAGTTCCTCGACCAGGTGACCCCGGAGGACTTCGACAAGAGCTGACACCGCGGCGCCCGCCGTGGTGCGGCCGGATGGTGCAAGTGCGGCTAGGTAACGATTCGTGCGACGGTCGCGACACGCTCGCGGCTCGACGCGGTTGTCGTTGACCCGGTTCGGGCGGCGGCTTACCGTGAAGGAGTCGTGGGGTGGTGTCACTCCACGGAGATGACTCGTTCCAGTCGGTATCCAGGGAGGCTCAGGCGTGACACGCACCGGGGACACGGATCTGACGGCGCAGTCGACGTCCGACGCGCACGCAGAGGCCATGGCTGCCGCTACAGCCACCGCCGGCGTCCAGGGTCTGCTGTTCGACGACGACCTGCGGCCGATGCCGGAGGACGTCGGGTTCCGGGGGCCGACGGCCTGCGCCGCGGCCGGGATCACCTACCGGCAGCTCGACTACTGGGCCCGCACCGGCCTGGTCTCCCCGTCCGTGCGCCCGGCGACCGGCTCGGGGACGCAGCGGCTGTACGGTTTCCGTGACGTCCTGTTGCTGAAAGTGATCAAGCGGCTGCTGGACGCCGGGATCTCGCTGCAGCAGATCCGGACCGCGATCGCGCACCTCAGCAAGCGCGGTTTCGACGACCTGACCCAGATCACGCTGATGAGCGACGGCGCGTCGGTCTACATGTGCACGTCGCCCGACGAGGTCATCGACCTGCTGGCCGGCGGCCAGGGCGTGTTCGGCATCGCCCTCGGCGGTGTCTGGCGCGAGGTCGAGGGTTCGCTGTCGGAGCTCCCGACCGAGCGGGCCGACGGCCACGACGAGACCGACTCCGAAGGCCACTCCGGCGACGAACTCGCCGCCCGCCGCCGCGCCCGGATGACGGGCTGACACTCAGTACTTCCCCTGTGCGCCCACTCACTGCCGACTCGCTCCGCGGTGTGTGGGCGTCCGTGCGGTGCCTGGTGCCCGAACCGGTCGGGGATTCCTGGTAGCCTCGACTCAGCCGTTCACAGCACTCGGGAGAGTCCCGTGTCATCGGGCGCCGAAGGGGCAATTCCTCCCCGGAACCTCTCAGGCCCATGGACCGAGTGTCACAGGCGACTCTGGAGCGCACACGTGTGACAGAGGGGGAGGCGACCGGAAGCACGTCAGCAACGGAGCCTCTTGATGACCGAATTCTCTGCAATCTTCGCCGACCGGCACATCGGTCCGCGTCCGGACGAGGTCGCCCGCATGGTGCAGCTTCTCGGGTACGCCGACGTCGACGCGCTGGTCGATGCCGCTGTACCGGCCTCGATCCGGTCGGCCGAGCCGCTCCGGCTGCCCGAGCCCGCGTCCGAGGTCGACGCGCTGACCGAGCTCCGGCAGCTCGCCGCCCGCAACACCGTCTCCACCTCGATGATCGGCCAGGGGTACTACGGCACCTTCACCCCGTCGGTGATCGTCCGCCGCCTGGTCGAGAACCCGGCCTGGTACACGGCGTACACGCCGTACCAGCCGGAGATCTCCCAGGGCCGCCTCGAGGCGCTGCTGAACTTCCAGACCGTGGTCTCCGACCTGACCGGCCTGCCGACCGCGAACGCGTCGCTGCTCGACGAGGGCACCGCGGCCGCCGAGGCGATGACGCTGGCGCACCGGTCGAACAAGAAGAGCAAGTCCGACCGCTTCCTGGTCGACGCCGACACCTTCGCGCAGACGATCGCGGTCGTGCAGACCCGCGCCGAGGCGCTGGGCATCGAGGTCGTCGTCGCCGACACCACCGACGGTCTGCCCGAGGGTGACTTCTTCGGCCTCCTGGTGCAGTACCCGGGCTCCAACGGCGCCGTCCGCGACCTGAAGCCGCTGATCGAGGCGGCGCACGAGCGCGACACGCTGGTCGCCGTCGCCTCCGACCTGCTCGCGCTGACGGTGCTCGAGGCGCCGGGTGAGGCCGGCGCCGACATCGTGATCGGCTCGTCGCAGCGCTTCGGCGTCCCGCTGTTCTACGGCGGCCCGCACGCCGGGTTCATGTCCGTGCGCTCCGGCCTCGAGCGGTCGTTGCCCGGTCGCCTGGTCGGCGTCTCGGTCGACGCCGACGGCGCCCCGGCGTACCGGCTGGCGCTGCAGACGCGTGAGCAGCACATCCGTCGCGAGAAGGCGACGTCCAACATCTGTACGGCGCAGGTCCTGCTCGCGGTGGTCGCGTCGATGTACGCCGTCTACCACGGCCCGGACGGGCTGCGGGCGATCGCCGAGCGCGTGCACTCGTACGCCGGTAAGCTCGCCGCCTCGCTGCGGGCCGGCGGCGTCGAGGTCGTGCACGACGACTTCTTCGACACCGTGCTCGCCCGGGTCCCCGGCCGCGCCGCCGACGTGGTGGACGCCGCCCGGCAGAACGGGATCTGGCTGCGGCTCGTCGACGCCGACCACGTCGGCATCTCGTGCGACGAGAAGACCGACGTCGCGACACTGACCCGGGTCTGCCAGTCCTTCGGTGTCGCCGGGGCGCAGTACGACGACACGCTCGGCGCGCCCGCGATCGCCGTACCGCGGACCACGGACTACCTGACCCACCCGGTGTTCAACACGCACCGGTCCGAGACGGCGATGCTGCGGTACCTGCGCAAGCTGTCCGACATGGACTACGCGCTGGACCGCGGCATGATCCCGCTCGGCTCGTGCACGATGAAGCTGAACGCGACCACCGAGATGGAGCCGGTCACCTGGCCGGAGTTCGCGGACCTGCACCCGCTCGCGCCGATCGAGGACGCGGCCGGCTACGTGAAGCTGATCGGTCAGCTGGAGCGCTGGCTGGCCGAGGTCACCGGGTACGCGAAGGTCTCGATCCAGCCGAACGCGGGCTCGCAGGGTGAGCTGGCCGGCCTGCTCGCGATCCGCGGCTACCACCGCGCGCAGGGCTCGGTGGACCGCAACGTCTGCCTGATCCCGGCGTCGGCGCACGGCACGAACGCCGCGTCCGCGGTGATGGCCGGTATGAAGGTTGTTGTTGTCAAGGGCAACGACGACGGCACGATCGACCTGGACGACCTGCGCGCGAAGGCGTCCGAGCACGCGGAGAAGCTGGCCGCGATCATGATCACCTACCCGTCGACGCACGGTGTGTACGAGGAGAGCGTCCGCGAGGTCTGCCGGATCGTCCACGACCACGGCGGCCAGGTGTACGTCGACGGCGCGAACCTGAACGCCCTGCTCGGGCTCGCGAAGCCGGGCGAGTTCGGCGGCGACGTCAGCCACCTGAACCTGCACAAGACGTTCTGCATCCCGCACGGCGGCGGTGGCCCGGGCGTCGGCCCGGTCGCGGTCGCGGCGCACCTCGCGCCGTACCTGCCGAACCACCCGCTGCTCGACCAGGCCGGCCCGGAGTCCGGTGTCGGTCCGATCAGCGCGGCGCCGTTCGGTTCCGCGGGCGTGCTGGCCATCTCCTGGGCGTACATCCGGATGATGGGCGCCGAGGGACTGACCGCCGCGACGAAGGCCGCGGTGCTGACCGCGAACTACGTGGCGAAGCGGCTCGAGGGCGCGTTCCCGGTGCTGTACACGGGTGAGAACGGCCTGGTCGCGCACGAGTGCATCCTGGACCTGCGGCCGATGACGAAGGAGACCGGCATCACCGTCGACGACGTCGCGAAGCGGCTGATCGACTACGGGTTCCACGCCCCGACGATGTCCTTCCCGGTGGCCGGCACGCTGATGGTCGAGCCGACCGAGTCCGAGGACCTCGGCGAACTGGACCGGTTCTGCGACGCGATGATCGCGATCCGGCACGAGATCGACCGGGTCGCCGCCGGGGAGTGGCCTGCCGCCGACAACCCGCTGGTGAACGCGCCGCACACCGCCGAGTCGGTGATCAACGACAAGTGGGAGCACGCCTACACCCGCGAGGAGGCGGCGTTCCCGCGCTCGGTCGACCGCACCTCGAAGTACTGGCCCCCGGTCCGCCGCATCGACGGCGCCTACGGCGACCGCAACCTGATCTGCTCCTGCCCCTCCCCGGAGGCCTTTGAGTGACGTCCGTACGTCCTGATACCGCCGCGGCGCTGTTCGCCGAGGTCGCGGCGGCGCAGGGGGAGTCGAGGTTGCCGTCGGTGACTGCCGGCGTGGTGCGTGACGGTGCGCTGGTGTGGACCGGGGCGCGCGGGCGGTTCGCGACGGCGGACGGGGCGTTGCCGGGCCCGGACATGCAGTACCGGATCGGCTCGATCACCAAGACGATGACGGCGCTGCTGGTCATGCAGTGCCGCGACGACGGGTTGCTGACGCTGAACGATGCCGTCGGCAAGCATCTGCCCGGGATCGCGTTCGGGGACCGGACGGTCCGGCACCTGCTCGCGCACAGCGGCGGGATGAACGCCGAGCCCGAGGGGCCCTGGTGGGAACGGAATCCGGGGGTCTCGTTCGACGAGCTGACCGCGGCGATGAACGACTCGCAGGCGGCCGGTCCCGCGGATCGCCGGCACCACTACTCGAACCTCGGGTACGGCCTGCTCGGCGAGATCGTGGCGCGCCTGCGCGGGGCGTCGTGGCTGGAGCTGGTGCAGGAACGCGTCCTCGATCCGCTCGAGATGCGGCGTACGACGTACTTCCCGGAAGGCCGGTCGGCGCAGGGCTTCTCGGTGCATCCGTTCAGTGGGCAGCTCGACCCGGAGCCGTCGTACGACTCCGGCGCTATGGCCCCGGCGGGGCAGTTGTGGAGCACGATCGAGGACCTGGCGCGGTACGCCGCGTTCTGGATCGACCCGGTGCACGAGGTGCTGAGCCGGGACTCGGTCGAGGAGATGGCGACGCCGGTGGCCTCGGACGCGCGGGAGGGGCTGAACGCGTCGTACGGGCTGGGCCTGCGACTGATCGCGGACGACCCGCAGCTGCTGATCGGCCACACCGGCTCGATGCCGGGCTTCCTCGCCGGGCTGTTCGTCGACCGGGTCCGCCGCGTCGGCGCGGTCACGCTGGGCAACGCGACGTACGGCCGGGTGGCCTCGCTGGCACCGGACCTGGTCCGGATCCTGGCGAAGTACGAGCCGCCAATCACCCAGGAATGGATCCCGGAACCACCACTGGCCCAGGGCGCCGAGCTGCTCGGCCACTGGTACTGGGGCAACACGCCGCTCACCATCTCCGCGACGGCCGGCATCCTCCAGCTGTCCGGCGGCCTCACGACGCGCTTGTCCCCGCTCGGCCCCGACCTCTACCAGGGCCGCGACGGCTACCTCGCCGGCGAGAAACTCCACGTCGTCCGGACCGGCGACGCGATCGACCACCTGAACGTCGCCACCTTCGTCCTGACCAGAACTCCTTACGGCCGCTGAGCAAGCGCCTCGATCGTCTCCGCCTCGCTGACGAACTCGGCGCGGCGGAGATAATCGGCGGTGTCCAGCAGGGCGGCCGAGTCAGGGTGCTGCCGGGCGACCGTGACCGCTTCGGCGGCGAACTCCGCCGCGGTCGCGCTGTCGTCGAGGTAGTGCCAGGCAGTCACGGTCGCGTGGCCGAGTTCGCCCAGAAGCTTGTCGGCCTGGCGTGGATCGCCGGCCGCGAGCGCGCGCCGTACCGCGAGTCCTTCATGCGTGATCGCCAGCGACTGGTCGGGCTCGGCCACGCAGCTGAAGCCGTGCCCGATGATGTTGGCCGCCGCGGCGTATTCGCTGCGGTGCTTCGCGCGGTCCTGGGCCAGTTGCCGCCACAGCTCCATCGACTCGAGCCACCAGCGCTTCCCGTCGTCGATCCGGTCGGCCGTCATCGCCAGGCTGCCGAGGAGCCGAACGGCCTCGGCGAGCACGGCCGTGTGGTCCGGATCGGCCGCCGCCAGCGTTCGCTCGTACCCGATCTGCTCCTCGGCGGTCCGGATCGCGTCCGGGACCAGCGTCAGCCGCGCCTGGGTCGTGACCAGCGCCTCCGCGGTTCTGGCGGCGCGGACGAGGAGGTCCGGGTTGTCCGGCAGCAGCCGCCGGTACGTCGCGAGCGCCTCCTCGGCGACCGGCAGGGATCGCTCCCAGTGGTCGCGGTCGTGCAGGGAGACGACCAGGTTCGCGAGGTTCTGCGCCAGGTGCTTCTCGTGGTTGGCCATCAAGGCCCGATTGAGCACGATGGCCTCTTCGGTGTACGGGATCGCCTCGTCCTCGCGGTCCAGCTCGCCGAGGGTGAAGCCGGCGTGGTTGAGCGCCCGCGCCAGGTTCGTGCGGTACGCAGGTTGGTCGATCACGACGCCCCGCCAGGTCTCAACGGCCTCCTCGACGACCGGGAGAGCTTGCTCGTGCTTGTCCTGCGCGTTCAGCAGGTCCCACTGCTCGTCGAGCGCGAGAGCCAGGCGCCAGGACTCCGCCGGTCGACGGCCCGCGAGTTTCCGGAAGGCGCGCACGGCGCTGGCCACGTGCTCCAGCGCCTCGTCGCCGGAGGCCTGCTCGGCCTGACGCATCGCCAGCACGCCCCAGGACCGGCTGAAGCTCATCTGCCGGGTGAAGAACGTGGCGACGTAGAGGAGCAGCCCCAGCGTGACCAGGCCGTGCCCGTAGCGCCAGCCGGCCAGCCAGGTAATCGCGCCCGCGAGCACGGCGAGCACCGCCACGGCCTGCATCGCACCGCGGATCAGGATGCCACGAACACTCGTCATGACCCACCCCCTTGGCGAGTGAGACGCGGTGGGCGGGCGTCGCGTTGCCTGGATCGTGAGGATTCCCACTCCGGCCGTGGTCGAGTTGACACGGTGAGTGCGGCGGGCAAAAGTTAGGGCTGCCTTAGTAAGGGTTGCCTTACTCGACAACTTCCCGGGAGATCTGGATGTCGCAGCCCGCGCGTCTGTCCGCCGTGACCGTGCCGACAGTGCCGCCCGCACCCGTTCGCGATCCGTTCGCCGCGCGTTGGCCGCTGGCCTCGACGGTGCCGGACCGTGAGCGTGGACCGTTGCCGCACGGCTCGCCGGGAGCGGTGCTGCGGCGCGCCGCCGAGGTGCTGGGCGAGCCGCGGGTGCCGTCGACCGGCATGGGGGAGTCTGCGGCGCTCGACCTGATCGCGGGACTGCTCGCCGAGCACGGCATCGACCTCAGCCACCCGCACGCCGCGGCGCACCTGCAGCCGCCGGTCCTGCAGGTGGCGGTCGACGCGGACGCGCTGGCGTCGGCCTCGAACGCCTCGATGGACACGTACGACTCCGGGCCCGCGACGCTCGCGATCGAGCAGTGGGTCGTGAAGTCGCTCGCCTCGCTGGCCGGATTCGGCCCGCGCGCGGACGGCGTACTGACGCCCGGCGGCTCGATCTCGAACCTGCTGGCGGTCCTGATCGCGCGCGACAGCGCGGCCGCCGCGGCCGGGGTCGACGTACGGCGCAACGGCCTGCACGGTCTCGATCGGCCGGTCGTGTTCTGTTCCGAGCTCGCGCACTTCTCCGTCCAGCGGGCCTGTGCCGCGCTCGGGCTCGGCGAGCAGGCCGCGATCACGATCGCCTCCGACGAGAACTTCCGGATGCGGACCGACGTCCTCGCCGCCGAGCTCGCCAAGCCCGGCCGGACGCCGGTGGCGGTGATCGCGACGGCGGGTACGACGGACTTCGGCTCGGTGGACCCGATCGCGCCGATCGCCGAGCTGGCCCGGCAGTACGGCGCCTGGCTGCACGTCGACGCGGCGTACGGCTTCGGGGCCCTGTTCTCCGACCGCCTCGCACCGCTGCTCGCCGACGTGGCGCTCGCGGATTCGGTGACGCTGGACCTGCACAAGATCGGCTGGCAGCCGGCCGCGACGAGTGTGCTGCTGGTCGCGGACCGGACCCGGTTCTCGGCCTTCGACCGCTCTGTCGACTACCTGAATCCGGCCGATGACATCGACTCGGGGCTGGACGGGCTGCTCGGCCGCAGCCTGCAGACCACCCGCCGCCCGGATGCGGTGAAGGTTGCCACCACGCTGGCGGCATACGGACGGGCCGGACTGGGAACGATGCTCGACACCTGCCACGAGCTCGCGCACGCCGCCGCGGCCCGGGTCGTTGCCGACAGCAACTTGGAGCTGCTGGCGCCGGTGACCCTGACCACGGTGCTGTTCCGGGTCGCCGGGCGGGGGCTGGAGGCGGGCTCGTTGGACGCTCTCCAGGGTGAGGTCCGGCGCCGGTTGCTGACGTCGGGTCGGGTGCTGATCGGCCGGACGAAGCTGCCGGCCCGCGGCGGCCGCCCGGCGGCGGTCGCGTTGAAGCTGACGCTGCTGAACCCGAACGCCACCGCGACGGACATCGAGGACCTGCTCGACCAGGTCGTGGCCACCGGCCTCGACGTCCTGACCGGCGAGGGAGCGGCGTGAGTATTGCGGTCGATGCGCACTTGAATGCGATCCTGCGGTGTTATACCAGGGAGTCGGCCGTACCGGTCGCCGTCGGGCCGTTGACGTTTCCGGCCGGCGAGTCGACCGTGACAGCGCGGGTCGAACACGCGTCGCGGACGGGGCTGCACCAGTTCAGCGACGTCCGCGTGGACGGCGTACCGCCGGCGCCGGAGGAGCTCGTGCGGTTGCTGTCCGCGGACGCGGATCCGGCCGAGATCGACGACCTGGCGGCGCGGACGGCCGAGTCGGTGCGGAACGTGTCGCTGTTCGTCGACCAGGCCGACGGCGCGCGGGGGCCGGGGCGCTTCCTCGAGTTCGAGCAGGCGTTGTTGTTCGGGCATCTGAACCACCCGGCGCCGAAGAGCCGGGACGGACTGAGCGGTGAAGAGCTGGCGGCGTACTCGCCGGAGCTCGGCGGCCGCTTCGCAGTGCACTGGTTCGAAGCCGACGCCGAGCTGGTGTCGTCGGACCAGGTGGCCGGCGCGCCCTCGCTGCAGGGACTGGACGCTGTGCAGCTGATGGGCGCGCTGGCCGGTATCACGCCGTCGTCGGGCCGGGTGCTGATCCCGGCCCATCCGTGGCAGGCGGCCGCCGTGGCCGCGCGCCCACGGGTCGCCTCGCTGATCTCTGCCGGCAGGGTGAAGGCTTTGGGTCCTGCCGGCGCCCAGTGGTACCCGACGTCGAGTCTGCGGACGGTGTTCCACCCGGACCTGCCGGTGATGCTGAAGCTGTCCCTCGGGCTGCGGATCACGAACTCGCGCCGGGAGTCGACGCCCACCGAGCTACGCCGCGGGCTGGAGATCAACCGGCTGCTCGACGCGGCGTACAACGCGGGAACGGCGACCGCGCACCCGCGTTTCAGGATCGTCCGCGACCCGGCGTGGGTGGCTCTCGACGAAGGTGGACCGACACTGACCGGTCTTGACGTCGCGGTCCGCGAAGTGCCCGCCGACGTCAACAGCTATGCCTGTCTGGCCGGTCTGGTCGCGCCGCGTCCCGGTGGTGTGAGCCGCCTGAGCGCTTATGCCGCCGACGATCCTGCGGGCTGGACGGCGGCGTACATCGACAACGTGTTGATCCCGATGCTGCATCTGTACGCCGAGACGGGCATCGGCCTCGAGGCGCATCAGCAGAACACGCTGGTACGTCTTGACGGCGCAGGGCGGATCAACGGTGGGGCGTACCGCGACAACCAGGGGTACTACCTCGCGTCGTCGTACCTGCGGGGCCTGCTCGGGGTCACTGGACTGCGTGACTCGACCCTGGCGGTGGTGGACGACCCGATCGTCGACGACCGGCTTACCTACTACCTGCTGCACAACCAGGCGCTGGCCGTGGTCGGGTGTCTGGCGGCGGACGGGGTCGCGGACGAGAGTGAGCTGCTCGGTGTGGTGCGGGAGCGGCTGACGGTCGCGCTGCCGTTGCTGAAGGCTGCCGGACCGGACGGAGACCGGTTGGCTCGCCGTTGGCTCGAAGCGGAGACCCTGCCGTGCAAGGCGAACATGCTGACCCGACTGCGTGGCATTGACGAGGTAGTGGCACCACTGGACGCACAGTCCGTCTATCTCGACATCCCCAACCCGCTGCGGTGACGTCGTTCGAACTGCGCGCGGCCGACCCGTCCGACGCGCCACGGATCGCGCTCTGGATGTCGCAGCCGCACATTGCTCGCTGGTGGCATCAGGGCTGGTCGGTTGAGCGCTGGGCCCAGGAGATCGAGCAGCAGAGCGCGGGGGAGCACTCCACGCCGTACCTGGTCGCAGTCGACGGGGAGGAGTTCGCTTACGTCGAGTTGTACCGGGTCCGGCACGACCGCCTGGCGGAGTACTACGCGTACGGCGAGGACGACTGGGGCGTGCACGTGGCGATCGGTGACGTCACGCGCGTCGGACAGGGACTCGGGCGAGAGCTGCTGCGTTCGCTAGCTGCTGTGGTGCTGCAGGCGGACCCAGGCTGCTCGCAGGTTGTGGCTGAACCGGACATCGAGAACATCCCGTCCGTCCGGGCGTTTGCCGCGGCCGGGTTCGTCCAGCGCGGGGAGCTACAGCTGCCCGAGAAGACAGCACTACTGATGGTCCGTACCCGGGCCGTGCAGGGAGGCATGACATGTACGACGTGATCGCGATCGGCTGCGGGCCGTTCAACCTGGGTCTGGCCGCGCTGGCGGACGGTGTGGACGACGTACGGCTGGCTGTGCTCGACAGCCGGCCCGAGTTCACCTGGCACCGCGGGTTGATGTTCGAGGACGCGATGCTGCAGGTGTCGTTCCTGGCGGACCTGGTGAGTCTGGTGGAGCCCGCGCATCACCTGTCGTTCCTGTCCTTCTTGAAGGACAGCGACCGGCTGTACCAGTTCTATGTGCGGGAGAAGTTCCATCCGACGCGGCGAGAGTACGAGACGTACCTGCGGTGGTGTGCCGCGCAGCTGGACTCGCTGCACTTCGGTCACCACGTGCGCGAGGCGGTCTGGAACGGGTCGTCGTTCGAGCTCACTGTGGAGCGCGGCTCGGTCGTCTCGCGGTTCGAGGCCCGGCATCTAGTTGTTGGCGTCGGCACCGAGCCGTCCGTACCTGCTGCGCTGGCTGGGCTGCCTGCTGAGCGGTTCACACACTCTGCCGACTATTTGTTCCGGCGGGATGACCTGCTGCGCACAGGCCACGTGACGGTGGTTGGCTCGGGACAGTCGGGTGCTGAGTGCTTCTTGGATCTGCTCCGCGCGGACGGTCCGGCAGTGTCGTGGCTGACCCGTACGGCGGCCTTCACGCCTCTCGACTACTCGAAGCTCGTGCTGGAGATGACGACGCCGTCGTACGTCGACTACTTCCATGCACTGGACGAGCGGGTGCGTGACCAGCTGGTGAAGGACCAGTGGCGCCACTACAAGGGCATCTCGTCGGAGACCCTCGAGGAGATCCACGACCTCCTGTACGCGCGGGACCTGAGCGCTGCACCCGCTGAACTGCAGGTCGGCGTGGGCGTCGTGGCCGCGGTGGCGCGTGCTGACGGTCTCGAGCTGACCATGCTGCACGCGGACAGTGGGAAGACCTTCCAGCACACGACAGGTGCTGTTGTCGCGGCCACTGGCTACCGGAACCGGCCGCTGCCTTTCATGGCTGGGCTGCTTTCGCAGATCGACCACGACGCCGCCGGTCGCTGGGTCATCAACCGGGACCACAGTGTGCGGGGTGGTTTGGAGGGGCGTCTGTTCGTGGCCAACGCCGACCTGCACAGTCACGGCGTCGCTGCGCCGGACCTGGGTATCGGGGCGGTCCGCAACGCGACGATCCTGAACAGCGTGGCCGGCCGAGAGGTGTTCCGGTTGCCCAAGTCCACCGCGTACACGACGTTTGCGATCCCGGGATGAGCGTCTGGACGCAGTGTTCGTCGGAGCTGCTGGCGAAGCTGATCTCCCAGTTCTGCACGGAGGGTCTGCTGGAGCCGGTCGACAACCGGCTCGACCTCGGTGCGGTGTCCTACACGTTCGAGGCGACGCGCGGCGGGTTCGGCAGCTGGCGGGTCGATCCGGCGTCGATCCGGCGGACCACGGCCGGGATCCTCGGCAACGACGAGAGCGAGGCCGCCACCGATCCGATCCAGTTCTTCGTCGACGCTGCAGACGTACTCGGGGTCGACGGGTCCACGGTGGCCGGGTATGTCGCGGAGCTGACGAGCACGCTCGCGGCCGACGTACGCATGGCCTCGACGGCCGTGCCCGCTGCCGAGTTGCTCGACCTGCATCACAGCCGGCTGGAAGGTCATCTGACCGGGCATCCGCTTCTCGTCGCCAACAAAGGCCGTCTGGGGTTCTCCGCGGCGGACAGTTCGCGGTACGCACCTGAGGCGCGTACGCCGCTGCGTCTGGTCTGGCTGGCCGTACGCCGGGGCCTGGCCGAATTCCGCGGCACCCCGGACCTCTCCGAACACGCCGTCATCACCCGCGAACTGGACCCGGCCACCGTATCGGCGTTCCGCGAGCAACTCGACGATCCCGACGCCTACGTCTGGCTCCCGTGCCACCCCTGGCAACTCGACCACGTCATCCGCACCCAGTGGTCCCGCGAACTGGCCACCGGCGAGATCGTCGTCCTGGGGGAGTCCCCCGACGAGTACCTCCCCACCCAGTCCATCCGCACGATGGTCAACATCTCGAACCCGTCCCGCTACCAGGTCAAGCTCCCCCTGAAGATCCTCAACACCTCGGTCTACCGCGGCATCCCGCCTCACTGCACCCTCGCCGCCCCCATGATCACCCAATGGCTCCGAGGCCTCTGGTCCCGCGACGAGCTCTTCCAGCAGCTGGGCACCGAACTCCTCGGCGAAGTCGCCTCGGTCACCGTCCCCCACCCCCAACTCTCCACGGCGCCCGGCATCCCGTACCAATGGACCGAAACCCTCGGCGTCATCTGGCGAGACCCCATCGACCCCCGCCTGGCCGACGGCGAAACAGTCTGGCCACTGGCCGCCGTACTCCACCCCGGCTTCGCCGACGCCGCCATCACCCGCTCCGGCACCGACCCCCAAACCTGGCTGAGCCACCTCCTCGCCACCCTCCTGCGCCCGCTGCTCCACCTCCTCCACCACTACGGCATCACCGTCAACCCCCATGGTGAGAACCTCGCCGTCATCTGCTCCCCGGCCGGCCTCCCCACCCGCCTGGTCATCAAGGACCTCGTCGACGACATCAACATCTCCACCACCCCCATAGTTGCCCGAGGCCCCGAACCCGACGCCCACACCCGAGTCCTACCCCGCAAACCCTGGCCCATCCTCCGCCAATACGTGGTCGACGCCCTCCTCCTAGGCGTCCTCAACCCCCTCTCCGCCCAACACCTGATCCCCGAGACCACCTTCTGGTCCCTAACCCGCGCCGAAGTAGACCTCTACACCGAGGCCCACCCCGAACACACAGACCGCCTCAAAGCCACCGCCCTAACCGCCAAAACCTTCCTCCGCTACCCCCTCAACGGCTACCGCCTAACCCTCGGCTACACCGACCTAGCGACGCGTCCACCCATCCCAACAACCGGAACGATTCCCAACCCGCTGGCGAATGCGGAGGTTATCTAGCCGGCACTCGCCTGAGAGCCTCATCGGCGAGTCCAGTCTCACCCGTCGGCCACCTTGAAGCGCCCGGTGCTACGATCCGCTGGTGATTCAAGGTGACGTGCTAGGCGCGCCTGTGATCGCGCTTCGTTACCTCACGCCGCAGGTTATGGACTATCGGTTTCAGCTAGCCAAGGTGTGGTCTGACGAGACGATCTATGAGAGCTACCTAGGGCTGAACGCCTGGCCACGGCGGCCCTCGGCAGGCCAGTGCGGTGTGAGTTCTGCGTGGCTGTCGAAGGTTCTCGCGCGAGAGGCGCTCGGTCGCGTCTCGTACTGCTATGGCGCCGTCTACTCGGCAAAGAGTCAAGACATCAGACTCGCCGACCACTGTTGGCTAGAACTAGGCGATCCACAGGACAGGCAACGCTTGGTGGTTGACGTTACGTGTGACCAGTCCGAGTATTTTCTCGGCTTGCCTGTCATCTGCGATACGTTCGAGCAGATCACGGCTTTTTGGTCGGTCGAGTACCGTGCGAGCCAACGAATGTCGGTAGAAGACTTGGCCGATGATCCGGTCCATGCGCGGCTACAGAAGCTGGACAGCGCCTTGTTGGCACTGGGGCCAGGTGCTGTCCACTGCGTATGATGGGTATCCGTTAGGTGCAGGCCTAATTGGAACAGGAGACAGCGCGACTTGTGGGCGCCACGGATGATCTGGTCGCACTTCTCCCGGTAGGTTTGGTGCTGGCCGAATGCCGACAAGCACAGTCTTCGTTTCTGGAGGTTGTGCGCAAAGTTGCGGAAGCCCGCAGTGTTGACGCGCGCACTCTCGCCGTGCGGACCCGGTTGCATCTACCGCGCGTTGCTCGGCCCGACGGGATTGTTGGCAGGCGACTCGCTTTAGCTGAGATCAACCGTAGCGCGCGCGGTCTGTCTGCTGATATCGCCGCGGTTCGAGCTCTGGTGCCTAGGCAAGTGAGCGACCTGGATGACCTGCGATTCGTTGTGTACGACGACGAGAAGGCGTTCGCGATCTTCACCCATCTGCACTACCTCAGGAGCGCACGGCCGGGTTCGGTGAACTTCGCGTTGGTGGACGAGGTGAGCGGTCTGCCTGTTGCGCTGTGCAGTGCGACGCCGTTGGACTGGCGGCGGCTGGGTAGCGCGCTCGAGCAACGGTACGGCGTTGCGCCGCAGGAGGTCTGGGACATCTCGCGGGTCTACTCGTTCCAGGTTGCTCCCTACAACGCGATCTCCAGGCTGTTGGCGCAGGTACGGCGTTGGTTCCGGCGCGAGCGGCGCGACGCGAAGCTTCTGGTGACGACGGTGGACCCCAACATGGGATTCACCGGAACGAGCTACCGTGCTGCCAATTGGCAGGAATGGCTACGCGTCAGGCCTCGCCCGTACCTGTACCTCAACCGGCAGTACGTCAGCCCGCGACAACTACGCCAGCAGTTCGGGACAACCAACCGGGACGACCTCCGTGAGCGACTGGGAGTCAGACTCGAGATGAGCAGGGCTGAGCTGCTCGACTCGTCGATCTACGGCTGGCGCATCAGAGGTGTTACCGAGCCGGTTCCGACAGCCGGTTTGCACCGTCTGCGCCGATAGCGACTGAGCTAGACCGGCGACCTGAAGCGAGCCAGCATTGTTTCGATGCGTTCCGGTGACGGCAACGAGATCCTGAGTGGGTAGTCGGCGATGGCGCATGACATCGCAGCCGACGCCCAGTTGGTCGCGCGAGAAGAGAACCGCCGGCCGCTCTGGATCAGCTCGTCGGCCAACGCGGCGCAGAACGCGTCGCGGGCCGTTGCGGACTCTTTGTAGATCGAGGCAAGGACGGGAGCCTGCGCAACGTCCTCGGCCGACTGTGAGTACATCGTGCACCCACCTCTGAGCAACAGGCACACCGATCCGACCCCTCGCTCCAGGAGCTCCCGCGCGGCCGGGTCGGGGTCGAACTGCTGCGGGTTGGTGCCCCTCAGGTGCTGGAGCTCCGACGGATCTGCGACGACGTAGTCGATCCGGCCGAGCGCGTCGGGGCCGACGGTCGCGCCGGCATACGGTTGGGCGGCAGTGACGATCGTCAACGGTCCGGCGTCGCCGGCGTCCCGCAACAATGCGAGGTTGTACTCGACGGTCTCACGAGGGACCTCGAACGTCATCAGTACGGCGTCGCAGCCGACGAGTTCCGCGACGAGTTCGTCGCAGTCCCACGGATCGAGCCGAACCTCCTGTTCGTTGCGCCAGTAGGTCGCGAGGCTGTCGCCGAGGCTCATCTCGAGTACGCCGGTGAACGGCGTGGCCGCACCAGGCACGATCTTCAGTAGCGAGGTGTCGACGTCGTTGGCACGAAGGTGGTTGACGATCTCCGTGCCGTACCGGTCGTCGGCGATGGCCGCGACCAGCGAGACACGGTGGCCGAGCCGTGCCGCCGCGACGGCCTGGGTCAGGCCCTTACCGCCGGGCGAGAAGGTGAAGTCGTGCGCCTCGGTCGATGTCTCCCAGCGCGGAAGCTCCCTGATCCGGAACACCGCATCCATCACGGCCGCGCCGACGACGACGATCCTGCCGCGGATTCGTCCGGCGTGCTCTTGATCGGTGCGCGGCGAGGAGGACAGCGAACTGTTGGCGGACCCGACGGAGTAGTGCTCTCGGCGGACCAGTTGCCGGGCGAGCGATCGAAGGGCCGCGGGCTCGATCGTGCCGCGGAGGCTGCTCTCACTCGGACCCGCGCCGATTGGCAACACATCGGGAACGTCCGCGAGCGCCTCGTGCAGATCGTGCCAGTTCTCCAGGAGCGCGTGGCGGCGCCGACCGAGTTCGCTGTCCGCGAGTTGCCGAATGGTCAGCCGGCTGATGCCGGATCGTGCGTACTGGTCGGACAGGAGCCCCAGGCCGAGTGCCGCGTCGACGACGATCTGGTCCGTCGGCCGCAGTTCGCGTGCAGTCTGCCCGACAACTGCCAATGCGCCGGCGTCGAGAGCGACATCGTGAACCACGGAATAGCGTCGGACCGCCGCCAGATCGAGCAGAGGTGCAGCCAACTCCGCCCCGCAGAATTGCAGGCGGGAAAAGTTCAGGCCGCCGGTCGACCGAAATTGCTCGAGAATGTGCAGTAAGACGATCTGGAGCCGGTCGGGTGAAATGGTGGCGTGCACGGTGCTCCCCTGTCGGTGGTTGGCCGCGGCGAACCGCGGCCAACGCTCAGCGTGGGTGAGTGGTGGTCTCGGTCTTCACGACCTGGTCGCCATCGGTCGGCGGGTCGTCGCCCTTGACGATCTGGGCCAGCGTGAAGATCCCGAACCCGAAGACGGACAGCAGGACGACAGCCAGGAAGGCAATCAGCTTTCTCCAGTAGCTGACGAGGTAGTACGCGATGACGACGATGAACACCAGCGCAACTGCTTGACTTTCGGCCATGGTGAGTCTCGATTCTGAATTTCACACAACCATTCGTATTACTGGTCAGCTGCCAAGGATCCCCCCGGATCCCCGCTTGAAATTCGTCTCACCATTGATTGCAGCGCACGACATTTGGGTGTCAACGACGTATTTTTGGCCGCCGCGGACACTTTGGCGGCGGCCCGCGTGCTGCACGCCGCCAAAGGGCGGGTGATCGTTACCGACCCGGGACGCCCGTCGAGGTCACAACAGGTGCGCCGGGGGTACCGGCCGTGCCAATTGGTGCGATCGAAGGCGTCAACCTGCGTCAGCGCGGAGCTTGGCTGCCAATCGGCAAGTGGGCTCAGGCGAAGTACTTCTGGTACATGGCGTCGACGCGGGCGCGGAGTGGGGGTGATGGGGACTTGAGGTAGTCCGCGGAGACGGCGGCCATCGCGGCTGCGGCCCAGCGGACGGCGTCGGGGAGGGGGCGCTGTTCGATCAGGCCGGTGGCCAGGGCGGCGCAGAACGCGTCACGCGTGATCGACGACTCCTTGATGACCGAGGACGTCGAGGGGATGTCGATCGAGTCGCCGGCCGACAGGTAGACGGTGCCGCCTCGCGTACCGAGCACGCACAGAGCCTTCAGGCCATGCTTCAGGAGTTCGTTGCTGATCAGTTGTGGGTCGTACCGTGCGTCCGCCGATCGGGCATAGCGTTCCAGCTCCCAAGGACGCGCGACAAGGTAGTCGATCTGGCCCAACGCGTCCCGCGTCAGCTCGGCGTCCGGGTACGGCTGACCCGGCGTGACGATGATCAGGGGACGGTCTCCGGACCTGCTCACGGCCAGGTCCAGCGTTCGTTGCAGGACGGGCAGCGGCACCTCGAAGGTCAGCAGAAGAGCGCCGCAGCTCGACAAGGCCTTGGCATGCCGGTCCAGGTGGCGGCCGTCCAGCTCCAAGGAACCGCGCCAGACAGCTGCCGCGCTCTCGCCGAACGGTCGCTCGAAGATGCCCGTGGCCGGCGTTGTCGAGTTGGGCACAGCCCTGATCATGGACCGGTCGACGCCCTCGAGCTCCAGATGATCGAGGATCTCCTGGCCTTCGCGATCCTTCCCGACCGCGGTGACCAGAGCAACGTCGAAACCGAGACGAGCCACAGCAACCGCTTGGCTGAGGCCCTTGCCGCCCGGAGATCTGCTGTAGCCGGTGGCGATCCGCGAGGTCTCCAGGTCGGGCGGACGGTCGACCCGCCAGACATGGTCGATCGTGACCCCGCCGACCACGACCACCCGCCCTGTTGGCCTGGGAGGTGCTCCGGACACGCGTGGAGCGGTCGCCGTGAGATCAGATGCCGGGGCTGCGATGTGGGAAGGCGGTGCATTGAGTAGTTGGACGGCGAGCCGCTCGAACACCTCGTCTTCGGCGCGCCCGCGGAGACTGCGATCGCTCGGCGCTTCGGGTACGCCGGCAAGGTCCGGTCCCGCAACTGCGCGATGAAGATCGACCCACTGCGACAGCACAACCGCACGTCTGACGCCCAGATCGCCGGATTCGAGCTTGTGGAGGACTCCGGCCGCGACACCGGCAGTCCGGTACACGTCGGCAAAGCTGCCCAGTCCGAGGGCCGCGTCGGCGATGATCCGGTCGGTCGGGCTGTCCAAGCTGCGCACCTGATCCCGCACCAGTTCGACGGCCACGACAGTCGAGTCTGCACCGGTGCGTGCAGCTCGATCGCGCACCGCCGGTAGGTGAAGGAGGGGCTGCGCCCGGCCGCTCGCGAGCCGCTGCACGGTCATGCCCTCGTTCTTGCGCAGGGCGACGAACACCGAGACGAGGGGAGCTACCTCGGGTGATCGCGCGGTGAATTGATCGGACATCTGACCCGCCAAGGGAGAGTTGGAGTCATCGCCAGGCTTCGCCGGGGAAAGCTCTGAGCATTTGTTCTATGCGGTTGCGGTCGGGGAAGGTGCGGGCGTTCGCGTAGTCCTCGGTGAAGCTGGCCATGGCGGCTGTTGCCCAGCGGACGGCGTCGTCGGTGAGGGAGCGGTCCTCGACGAGTCGGGCGACGAGGGCGGCGCAGAAGAGGTCTCTGGTGATCGAGGACTCTTTCAGCATCGACGGTGGCGGAGTAATGGATCGCTGGGGCGCGTTCTGGGAGTAGATCGTTCCGCCGCGGTTGCCCAGGACGCACACCGACTTCACGCCCAGCCGGAGGAAGCTCTCGCCGAGGTGGTTCGAGGCTTGTCTGCCGGGGGTGTAGTAGCTGAGCCGTCGTAGTTCCCAGCTGTGGGCGACCAGGTAGTCGATCTGCGCGAATGCCTGGCCGGACGGCGGGCCGGTGTCGTACGGCTGCCCGGGAGTGACGACGGTAACCGGCCGCTCCGGGCCTAGTCCGGTGACGAGGTGCAGTGTGCTGGACAGCACGTCTTGCGGGATCTCGAACGTCAGCAGTACGGCGTCGGAGGCCGCGAGCGCGGCGCGATGTTGATGGACGTCCTGCGTGGTCAGGCTGACCGCGTTCTCGTTGTGCCACACGACCGCGGCGCTCTCCGCGTCCGGGAACTCGATGACCGCGGTCTGTGGCGTCGTCTCGTTGCGGACGATCTTCATCATCGAGGTGTCGACGCGCTCGTCCTCCAGGTACCGCTTGATCGTCGTACCGTCCTCGTCATCGGCGCAGGCGGCGACGAGCGCGACCTCCAGACCGAGGCGAGCGGCCGCGACCGCCTGGCTCAGCCCCTTGCCGCCAGGTGATCGGACGTGGTCGGTCGCCCGGACGGACGTCTCGGGCAGCGGTACGGCGTCACTGTGGAAGACGTGATCCATCGCGACGCCGCCGACGACCACGACCCTGCCCGGCGACGACGTACGAGCGCCTTCGGACAGTGTCCTGGGTGCGGTGGTGATCGGGCCGGCCTGGGAGTGTTCGTCGGCGGATCCGGTGATCAGCATGGCCAGGTCGCGGAAGATTCGCGGCTCGATCGTGTCGCGGAGAAAGCGGTCGCCAGGTGTTTCGGGCGCGGAGGCGCCGACGGCCTCGTGCAGGTGGTGCCAGTGGTTGCGCAACGAGTCCCGCCGGTCGCCCAGGTCGGCCGTCTCGAGGGTCCGGATCACCGGCAGTTGGACGTGTTGGTCGGTGTACTCGGTCAGGAAGAGGCCGAGGCCGAGGACGGCGTCGGCGACGATCTGGTCGGAGGGGACCGAGAGTTGGCGCACGGCGTCGATGACCACCTGGATCGCGGCGGCCGCAGGGTCGCCGACGCCGTGTTTCGCCATGTAGTCGCGGACCGCCCGGGATGCGAGCAGGTTGCCGGCGCGGTCCTCGGTCAGGCGGGACTGTTTCAGTCCTTGGTTCTTCCGGAGCACGGTGAAGTCGTAGACGAGCGCTTTGGCCTCTGATGGCAGGAAGTGATCGCCAGACATGGTGCCCCCGGTGCAGCAGTTGCCTGAGATCTCAGTATCCGCCAATTGGCAGAACGGCGACCGGCTGCCGAGTGTCGTGCCCTGGGACGAGCGCTTGTTAGCGAAGGGAGCTGATCCAGTGGGTGGCTTGTTTGGCTTGGGTTAGGCGGCGTTCGTAGGTGGCTCCGGTGGTGAGGAGGATCAGGCCGGCGGTGGCGAGGGTTATCCAGCGGGGGATCAAGGGGCTACTTCGAGGAACTGGGCGATGCCGATTTTGGCTACGGCGGCGGCTCCGATGATGAAGGGGGCTTGGAGGGAGTGGCGGACGGCGATGAGGATCAGGAGGACGGCGGCGGCTACGACCAGGGTGGCGCGGAGCCAGTTGTCGGTGGTGTCGGCGATCAGGGCGGAGGGGGCCAGGCCGAGCAGGAGGCCGGGACCTAGGAAGACCCAACTCGGTTGGTTGCGCCAGGCAACGATGCCGACGGCGAGCAGGACCAGGGTGGGCGGGATCGTGTACCACTCGAGGGTGCGGGCGTCGGCGCCGAGCATGAACGCGGTGTTGGCGACAACGAGGAGCAGCGCGGCCTGGAGGAGCGCGGGGCGGCGCGCAGGGTTCATGCCGTAGGCAATCAACGGGGCGGCGACGACGGTCAGGACCACGCCGGTCGCGGTGTACGGGGAGGCTGCCACGGCGGCGATCTCGGCCAGTACCGCGGCGCAGGCGGCCGTGGTGAGGAGGGCCGGCTCCAGCGGCGTCCCGACGTACCCGCAGGTGACGGCGATGCCGATCGCGGCGACGACGGCGAGTGCGACGGCGGCCGGCCACGTCCCGACGTACCCGTCGAACGCGAACAGGACGATCGCGAACTGGGCGCTCAGGCTGGCGACGGCAGCGGTGGGAACCGGGTCGGTGAGCTTGCGGACGGCGGCGAGGACGGCCAGTACGGAGAGGATCGCGGCGAGGTAGCCGAGTTGGCGGATGTCTTCGGTTGCGAGGCAGTACGCGAGGTCGACGGCGGCGATGGTGATGGTCGCGGCGTGAAGGACGACGGCGAGTCTGCCGGTACGGCGGCCTGCGACGAGCTCGGTGATTGCCAGGGCGGTGGCGAGGGCTGTGGTGAACCAGCGGCTTGGTCCGGGGAGTTGGGGGAGTGTGGTGGCGACCGCGAAGGCTGCGGAGGCGGCGCAGATGCATTCGCCCAGTCCAGCGGGGATCACGGCGGGGAGCGGGCGTTTGCGGAGGATGGCGATGCCGGTTGCGGCGGCGAGGCAGACGACGGTTGCGGTGGCGGTCGTGGTGGTCAGGTTGGTGGTGGTTGTGAGGAGGCCGAGGAGGGTGCGGGTCATGCCGGCGACCAGGACGCCGCTGAAGACGACGGCCGCGGCGATGGATCCGGTACGGCGGACGATCGGGGTGCCCTTCGCGGACAGGACGAGGGTGGCGACGACCTGGGGGAGGAGCGCGCCGAGGAGGACCGGGAGGCTCGTGCGGTCGACGAGGACGAGGGGGATCGGGAGTTGGGCGGCGATGACTGTGCTGACGCCGTACGTGACGACCTTGGGGGCCAGGCGGGTCATTGCGAGGGCGAGTACGGCGATGGTGGTGAAGACGACCGCGCTGTAGGTAAAGGTGTCGATGGTTGTCGGTGGGATCAGGCCTAGGGCGCGGGCGCCGTACAGGTCGACGGTGAGTAGGCCGGTGCCGAGGATGGCCAGGGCTTCGGCGGTGCCGGTGAGGGTACGGCGGCTTGCGGGGACTGAGCCGGTGAAGGCGAGGGCGGCGAGGGTGCCGACGATCGCGGCCTGGGCGGGGACGGGGAGGTTGCGCCAGTTGACGGCGAGGAAGGTGACGCCTGCGGCCAGTAGGAGGAGTACGCCGAGGGTGAGGAGGGTGGCTTGCGGGCTGAGGCGGCGGAGCCTGGAAGGGCTCGGGGTGGGTGGCTGGGGGAGTGGGACCGGGGCGCTGAAGGTGGATTGGTAGCGGGGGCGGGTGCCGGAGGGCGGCCGGGTCACCCGCGCCGCAACAGGCGGCAGATGGGACGGCGCGCCAAACCCGAAAGGCGCAGAGTCAGGCACGGCCGGGGGCAGCGGAGCAGGTCCGGTGGGCGGTGAGGGAGTTGGCGTGGCCGGAGGTACCGAAGCCGGTCCGGTGGGTGGCATGGGAGCGGGCGTGGGCGGGAAGGCAGGAGCAGGGCCGGTGGGGGGCGTGGGAGCAGGGCCGGTCGGGGGTACGGGAGGTACCGAGGCAGGCCCGGTAGGAGGCACGGGACCGGGCCTGGTGGCGGCCGCCGAAGCGGGCGTGGTGGTGGGAGGCGCGGGTGGGGGGAGGTGGTGATGCCGAGGTGGGGTGGGGCGGGGAGGTGGGGTTGTGGGTAAGGCTGTGGATAAGGGGTTGGCTCGAGGGTTAGGTGTAGCTGGCTGCGGCAGGTGGGGCAGGTGATGGCGGCGGTCGGCATCGGGTCCTCCTCGGGTCTGTTCCACTCTCGCGGGACGGAACGGCCTGCCGCCTGAGTACGTCTACTCAAAGTTCTGACGTAGGCTGCTGCGGTCTGCCGATCGTCCAGACCGGCGTGACGACCACGGGGAGCACTATGAGTACTGGGCATGTGGAGCTCGCGAGAGCTCAGCAGGAACGATGGGACTCGGCGTACGCACGCCGCCCGCAACTGCACGGGCCGGAGCCATCGGCCGCGGCGCACCGGGCCGCAGAGCGATTCGGTGCCGCGGGCATCGACGACGTGCTGGAGCTCGGCGCCGGCCACGGCCGCGACGCGCTTTTCCTGGCCAGGCAGGGATTCAGCGTGCACGCGACCGACTTCAGCGAGACCGCGCTCGACCAGTTGCGGCACGAGGCGCAGCGCGAGGGCCTGGACGACCGGGTGACCGCCGCGCTGCACGACGTCCGCGACCCGCTGCCGCCGGCCGACGCGACGGTGAACGCGGTGTTCGCGAATCTCCTGCTGAACATGGCGTTCTCGGCGTCGGAGCTGCGATCGCTCGTTTCCGAGATCCACCGGGTGCTCTGCCCGGGCGGCGTCTTCGTGTACGCCGTGTGGTCGACGCAGGACGCGTGCTCGCAGCACTGGAAGCAGCTCGACGACGGGCTGTCCGTGCACGACGGTTTCGTCGGGCGGTTCTTCGACGAGGATCTCGTCCGTGAGCTCGCCGAGCCGTGGCAGCTCGACGAGCTCACGCCGTACGACGAGGGCCGGCGCGTCCTGTGGCGCGTGGCCCTCAGCAAGCAGTGACTAGCTCGCCTGACTGACGCTGGACATGTTGAAGTCCGGGATCAGCAGCGGCGGTGTCGCGGTGCGGGAGAAGTAGTCGCCCCATTCCCTGGAGAACGACGGGACGGTGGCGCCGGCCGTGGTGAACCGGGCAAGCAGGTCCACCGGGCTCTCGTTGAAGCGGAAGTTGTTGACCGCTCCGGTGACTTCGCCGTTCTCGACCAGGTAGACGCCGTCCCGGGTGAGACCGGTGAGCAGCAGCGTCTGCGGGTCGACCATCCGGATGTACCACAGGCAGGTCAGGAGCAGCCCGTTGCCGAGCCCGGCGACCAGGTCGTCGGTCGAGCCGGTCGCGCCGTCGACCGAGATCACGTAGTTCTCGATGTCCGGTGTGGCCGCCGGGGCGCCGATCAGGTCGGCGGTGTGCCGACTCGTCATCAGATTCTCCAGCTTGCCGCCGCGGATCCAGTCGGTCGCGGCGAGCGTGAGGCCGTTGTCGAAGACGCTCGACGAGCCGCCGGACGAGCGGGCCACGGCGAACGCGAACGCTTCGAGCCCGGCGAGCGCCGGGTCGGAGTACAGGCTGACCGGCTGTGACGACAGCGTGTCACCGATCCGGGTGCCGCCGCCGGGCTTGGAGAAGACGGTCTGGCCCTCGAAGGCGTCCCGGCCGTCGAGCTGCCAGAACAGGTATGTCATCAGGTCCGCGACCGCGGCCGGCGGCAGGATCGTCGGGTGCCGGCCGGCGTCGACCGACACGGTCCGGGTCGCCCAGCCGAGCCGGCGGGTGAGCTCTGCGTCGAGCGCGAGCGCGTCGACGTCGGTGAAGTCGCGCGTCGCCGTACCGACCCAGGCCGAGTGGCTGAGGTCGGCGTTCTTGCCGGTCGACGACACGTAGCCGCGGGGGAGCGCCTGCCGCAGCCGCAGACCGGTCGAGGAACCGACGTACAGCGTCGCGACCTCGTGGTTGGCGAAGCCGTACAGCCGGCGCCGCTCCAGGCCGGCGCGCTTCAGCGATTCGCCGAGCGACGGCGCGAACTTCTCGTACACGCCGACGGACGTCTCTTCCGGCTCGAGGCCCCAGTCCACGGAGGCCGCGCCGTCGACGAGCGGGCGGGCGTCCTCGGCAGGTGCCGCCGCGCGGGCTGTGGCGATCGCAGCCGCCACGATCTCCCGTAGCGAGTCGTCGGTGACCGACGAGCGGCCGACGACACCGGCCGCCGTACCCTCGCCGGCGCCGACCGTGGCGATCACGGTCACGCTCGAGCCGCGCATCGCGCCGTTGGTGGTCAGGGTGTTGTTGGCCCACCGCAGGTTGGTGCTGGAGGTCTCCGCGACGAGTACGACGCAGCCGTCGGCGCCCCCGTCCGCGGCCAGGGACAGGCCCCGCTCGATCGTGTCCTGCGGGGTGAGTTGGATGCCCGTCACCGGCCGGCCTCCTGAGTGGTGTTGAGAATGCGGACGCCGCGGAAGAGTGCGGACGGGCAACCGTGGCTGACGGCGCCGGACTGCGAGGGCTCGGCCTTGCCGCAGTTCAGCGCGCCGCCGAGGACATAGGTCTGCGGGCCACCGACGGCCTCCATCGAGCCCCAGAAGTCGGTCGTGGTGGCCTGGTAGGCGACGTCGCGGAGCTGGCCGTCGAGCTTGCCGTCGGTGATCTTGTAGAACCGCTGGCCGGTGAACTGGAAGTTGTACCGCTGCATGTCGATCGACCAGGACTTGTCGCCGACGATGTAGATCCCGTTCCGGACCCGGCCGATCAGCTCCTCGGTCGACGGGCCGTCGGCGGCGGGCTGCAGCGAGACGTTGGCCATCCGCTGGATCGGGATGTGGCCGGACGAGTCGGCGTACGCGCACCCGTTGGAGCGCGGTGTGCCGAGCACGTCCTCGTTCTTCTTCGCCATCCGGCGGTCGACCTGGTAGCCGACCAGGGTGCCGTCCTTGACCAGGTCCCACTGCTGGCCGGCGACGCCCTCGTCGTCGTACCCGACGGTGGACAGGCCGTGCTCCGCGGTGCGGTCGCCGGTCACGTGCATGACCGGCGAGCCGTACTTGAGCGTGCCGAGCTGGTCGAGCGTCGCGAAGCTGGTGCCGGCGTAGTTCGCCTCGTAGCCGAGGGCGCGGTCCAGCTCGGTCGCGTGGCCGATCGACTCGTGGATGGTGAGCCAGAGGTTCGACGGGTCGATGACGACGTCGTACGTGCCGGCCTCGACGGTCGGCGCGGCCATCTTCTCGGCCAGCCAGCCGGGGATCCGGGCGAGCTCGTCGTCCCAGTTCCAGCCGGTGCCGGTCATGTACTCCCAGCCGCGGCCGGCCGGCGGGGCGGTCGACGACATCGAGTCGAAGCGGTCCTCGGCGACGGCGTGCGCGGTGATGTCGGGGCCGATCCGGACCCGCTGCTGCGTGTACGACGTACCGGCGGTGTTCGCGTAGTACTTGCACTCGTGGATGGCGGCGACGTGCACGCTCACGTGCGCGACACCCTCGGCCTTGAGCAGGCGGTCGCTGTAGTCGGTGAGCAGCGCGACCTTCTCGGCCCGCGGCACGCTGAACGGGTCGATCTCGTACGACGAGATCCAGGTGACGTCGTCGTACACCGGCTCGTCGGCGAGCTCGATCGTCTCGGCGTTGATCGGCCGCGACACCTGGGCCATGTTCACGGCCTGCTCGGCCAGGCTGACCGCCTCGTCGGTGGTGAGCGCGACACCGGCGGCGAACCCCCAGGTGCCGTCGTGGATGACGCGCACGGCGAGACCGAGGTCCTCGTCGTCCTTCGCGCTCTCCAGCACGCTGTCGCGCAGGGAGATGGACTCGGACCGGATCCGCTCCAGCCGGAACTCGGCGAACGTGGCCCCGAGGTCACGGGCGCGCTGCAGGGCGGCCGCCGCCAACTCCTGCCGGGGAAGAGCGAGAAAGCTTGCGTCGATATCAGGCACGGTCCCGACCTTATACACGGAACCCGGAGATGATCGGCGGTGTAGTGCCAGTGTCCGGAAGTAGACAGGAGGCACGGATCAGCCTGGATGTGGAAGCCGACATCGTGGCTCGGGTGCGGGGCGGGGAGACCGCCGCGTACGGCGAGCTGGTGGCGCTGCATGCCCCCGTGGCCCAGCGGACGGCGGTCTTCCTCGGTGCCGGGGCGGATGCGGACGACGTGGTGCAGGAGGCGTTCGTCAAGGCGTACCGGAGTCTCGGCAGCTTCCGGGAGGGCGCGGCGTTCCGGCCCTGGTTGTTGCGGATCGTGGCCAACGAGACCCGGAACGCGGTGCGTGCCCGTGGCCGCCGGGCGCGACGGGAAGAGCTGGCGGCGCCGCTGGACGTCGTACTGGACCCGGCTGACGCAGCTGTGTCGCTGGAGCGCCGTACTGCGCTGCTGGCCGCCGTTCGCGCGTTGCCTGAGCACATGCGGCTGGTTGTGACCTGTAGATACCTGCTGGAGCTGGACGAGCAAGAGACCGCAGTCGTACTCGGCTGGCCGCGAGGGACCGTCAAGTCGCGTCTGCACCGGGCTCTGGGACGCCTGCGTGACGCACTACCCGACAAGGAGGTGCAGCGATGAGCCTGGAAGACGAACTGCGGTCCGTCGGACGCTCAGCCGTCGTACCTCCCGTGGACGACGGCCTCACCGCAGTAGTGCTGTCGCGAGTCGCCGGGGTCCCGGTGCGGAAGCGTCTGCGGGACAGGTGGCGGATGTTCCTGGCCGGCTTCCTCGTCCTGCTGGCAGGCGCTGCCCTGGCACCCCCGGTACGCGCGACCGTCGCGGAGTGGCTGGACATCGGGGGAGTCCAGGCGGAGCCGGTAGGCACCAGGCCGAGTACTGCGCCGCCACCTCCGACCGCGGCCGGAAACCTGTCCCTGGAGGCCGCTGCACGCGCCGCTGGCTTCACGCCGAAGCTCCCCGGTGCACTGGGTGCTCCGACGGGTGTCGAGGCCTCAAAAGGCTTCCTGGCGACCAGCTGGGGCAGTGTGCGCCTGGAACAGTTCCAGTCCGGAATCGAGCCGCGATACATCAAGCAGTACTACGACGGGCTCGACTACGTCCCGGAGATCCCGGGCTTCTGGTTCCGTACGCCGCACCAGCTGGTGCTGGTCGACAACCGGGTCGTACGGATCGCAGGCCCGACACTGGTCTGGGAGCGCGACGGCATCACGTTCCGGCTCGAAGGAGTCGACAAGGCACGCGCCGTGGAGCTGGCGACCGGAACCTCCTGAGCGCGGGCGGTGTACCAGCAGTGAATCCTCGAAGGGAGAGCTGCCATGGTCCGCCGCATCCTCGTGCTCGTCGTCCTCCTCTTCGCTCTCGGTGCGACGCCCGCGCACGCCGGTGGCCCCACCAGTGTCCTGCTCAGCGCACCGCCGTCCGTCGTCGCCGTCGGCTACGAGGACCAGCAGTACTCCGACCTGCAGCAACTGATCCAGACCACGACGCAGCACGACGTGGGCAGTGAGGCACACAGCGTCGGGAGGTTCGTCCGCGCCACCTGGCTGATCCACGACATGAGCGTCTGGCGGATCGACGTCATCTACCCCGACGCGCCGGGCGGTCCCTGGATCGCCACCGAGGAGTTCATGGGCGGGACCAAGCCGGCCAAGCCCACCTGGCACCGCCCCGCAGACCCGGTGCGGCTGCTCCAGGTGCTCGGCTCGCTCGAACTCCTCGAAGGCGAGTCCATCGGTGGCCCCACCCTCGACGACGGCTACACCGCGGAGCAGGCCACTCCAGAACCGGCCCAGACCCAACCGGCCCAAGCAGAGGCTGCTGGCTCGTCCCCGACCTTCTTCACCGGGTGGCGCTGGATCATCCCAGGCGTACTCCTCGGCGCAGCGGTAGCGGTCGTCGCCGCACGCCTCTTCCCCAAGCGCCGGTGGGAGCTGATCGACTAGATCTGAGCAGCCAGCTCGAAGCCGTTGAACAGCCGTCCGCCGTGCGCGGCCAGGATGCGGTCCACTGCGACCACCAGTCGGTCGTCCGACGCCCGGACTCCGTCCAGCAGCACCGTTGCGTAGTCGGTGCCGTGAGCAACGTCGTACGCCGTGAGCTCGCGCAGCAGGCCCTTGCCGGTGCCGGACCAGTGGCCCGCTCCGGTGAGTAGCAGGCGAGCGGCGTCCTGCCACAGCACCGAGGTGATGGCCAGCCGCACATCGCCTTCAGCGTCGGACAGGTCGTCCAGCAAGTTCGTGAGTATGTAGCGCAGCAGGTCCAGCTCGTCCCTGGACAGCGGCTTCGGTCCAGCAGCGACCTCGGCCAAGTACTCCTGCTGCAGCCGCGCGCCGGACCCGTCAGTGTCCACCAGTACGACGGACTCGCCGACGAGCCGCATCATCGTCGGCTGACGCCGCAGCTGGTCCTTGTCGGCGAAGTAGCGCAGTGACTTCTCGGTGTGGACGAACAGCTCGACCGGCCACCCGGCGTACTCCAGCGACTTCCGCCGTGGTGCCGGCGGACCGTCCAGCAACACCGTGATGTCCAGGTCGGACGTGGGACCGGCGTCACCGCGCACAACGCTCCCGCCGAGCCAGGCGGCCCGGGCGTCCGGATACAGCTCGAGGACGAGTTGGCGTGCCAGGTCCATCGCTAGGTCCATCAGGACAGTGTCAGCCACCGCAGCAGTTCGCGGTACGCATTTGCCGGCGGGATATGGCCGCCCACGTAGTACCTGCGGTCGGCGTGCGGGATCGCGGCGGCGAGCACGTCGGCGTACTTGCCCGCGCGCACGTCGGCCGATCCGTGCCAGAGGCTGACCGGGACCGCGATGTCACCGAGCTCGAAGCCCCACGGGTTCGCGAACGCGATGTGGTCGTCGATCCAGCCGTCGTGGCTGGTCACGAAGGTGGCGGTCAGCCGGGCCACGGCCTCCGGGTCCTCTCGGGCAGGAGGCCCCGGCGGCGAACCCGGGTCGGGCGGGAACTCCGGGCCGCCGTCCTCGACCGCGGCCATGATCGACCGCGCCGTCTCCTCGAGTCCCGGCCGCAGGTCGCCGTGCACCGCCAGCCAGGAGGTGCGGTTGCGGCGCGGATCCGCCTGCTCCTCGGCCTCGGTCGGCTCCGGGCCGTCCACGATCGAGGGTGCGTTGCTCGCTGTCACCGCGCAGCGCGTCACCCGATCCGGCAGCAGCGCCGCGCAGGCCAGCGCGTGCGGCCCGCCCCCGGAGCCGCCGGTGACCGCGAAGCGATCCCACCCGAGCGAGTCGGCGAGGGCAGCGGCGTCCGACGCCACGGACGCCACCGACCGGCCCGGCTGCGGGGTCGATCCGCCGTACCCGGGCCGGTCCGGCATCACCATCCACAGCCCGGACGCCTCGATGGCCGCGACCACCTCCGGCCGCTTCCACCGGGTGCTCGGCGTACCGCCGAACGACAGCACGGGGACGCCGCCGTCCGTGCCGTAGACCGCGTACATCAGCATCCGGTCGCCGATCCGTAGCATCTGATCCACCTGCGGAGCGTAACCGCCCGGGAGCACCTAACCGAATCCACAGTTAACCGCCGGACTTTCTCGGGATTCGAGACGCGGGCGGCGTGGTGGGAGGATGCCGCCTAGGTTTTGTCGGCCATCACAGATGACTGTGATTCGAACCTGTCAGGAGTGCTTGTGAGTTCCTCGGTCGCCGGGACCGTATCGCCCACCCGGCAAGCGATGCGCCGGTTCCGGCGGGACCGCAGCGCACGGGTCGGCCTGGTCCTGGTCGTCGCGCTGATCCTGATCGCCGCGGCCGCGCCCCTACTGGTGCGACTCGCCGGCCAGGACGCCACGACGTACCACATCGACCTGCTCGACCCGGCGCGCGGCAACGCACCCCGCGGGCCGGTCGGCGGCGCGAGCGGCACGCACTGGTTCGGCGTCGAGCCGCTGACCGGCCGCGACCTGTTCTCGATCGTGGTCCTCGGCCTGCGGACGTCGTTGACCATCGCGGTCGTCGTCACGCTGATCACCACCGTCGTCGGCACCCTCGCCGGGATCAGCGCGGCGTACTTCGGCGGCTGGTACGACGCGGTCCTGTCGCGGCTGCTCGACTTCCTCTTCGGCTTCCCCCAGCTCGTCTTCATGATTGCCCTCGGCATCGTTGTGCCGGCCCGGTTCCCGCGCTGGCTGCTGCTGATCCTGGTGCTCAGTTTCTTCGGCTGGGCCGGGCTCGCGCGGCTGATCCGCAACCAGGCCCGGTCACTGGTCGCCCGCGAGTTCGTCGAGGCGGCCCGCAGCGTCGGCTCCAGCGGCTGGATGGTGATCACCCGCGAACTCCTGCCGAACCTGATCGGCCCGGTCCTCGTGGTCGCCACCCTCGCGATCCCCGGCTACATCGGCGCCGAGGCCGCGCTGTCCTTCCTCGGCGTCGGGGTCCCGCCGCCGACACCGAGCCTCGGCCGGTCCATCTCGGACTCGATCGCCTGGGTGTACACCGGCGCGGATCCGTGGTTCCTGCTGTTCCCGGGCGCGGTGCTGTTCCTGGCCGTGCTCGGCTTCACGCTGCTCGGTGACGGCGTCCGGGACGCGTTCGACGTCCGGCTGCGGAGGACGAGCTGATGCCCGATCTCGTCTGGTTCGTGATGCGGCGCCTGGCCGCCGCCCTGATCGTGATGCTCGCGCTGAGCCTCGCCGTCTACCTGGTCTTCTACGCGATCCCCGCCGACCCGGCCCACCTGGCCTGCGGCAAGCCCTGTACGCCGGACCGCCTCGAGCAGGCCCGGCACTTCATGCAGCTCGACCAGAGCACCCTGCAGCAGTACCTGAACTTCCTGAAGGGCATCGTCGCCGGCCGGACGTTCGGCGACGGTGCGGCCGCCGTGCACTGCAACGCGCCCTGCTTCGGGTACTCGTTCCCGCTGGCCCGGCCGGTCACCACGCTGATCCTGGACCGGCTGCCGATCACCGCGTCGATCGCGCTCGGCGCCGCCGTGCTGTGGCTGCTGCTCGGTGTCTCGCTCGGAGTGATCGCGGCGCTGAACCGCGGCCGCCTCGCCGACCGGCTGGCCATCGGCGTCGCGCTGGTCGGCGTCTCGACCCCGTCGTTCCTGCTCGGCCTGCTCGCGATCCTGGTGTTCGGGTTCTGGCTCAACATGGTCCCGGTCAGCGGGTACGTGCCGTTCACCGAGAGCCCGGTCGACTGGGCCTGGCACCTGATCACGCCGTGGCTCGTGCTCGCGATCCTGCAGGCGGCGGCGTACATCCGGCTGACCCGGTCGCAGATGCTCGAGGAGCTCAACCTCGACTACATCACCACGGCCCGGGCGAAGGGCGCCGGCGAGGCGCGGGTGGTGCTGACGCACGGGCTGCGCGGTGTGCTGGTCCCGGTCGTCACGCTGTTCGGCCTCGATCTCGGCGGCCTGCTCGGCGGCGCGATCCTGACCGAGAAGGTGTTCAGCATGCAGGGTCTCGGCGACCTGCTGATCACCGCGGTCGGTCAGCTCGACGTGGCCGTGGTCGTCGGTGTCACGCTGTTCTCGGCCTTCCTGATCATCTTCGCGAACTTGGTGGTGGACGTCGTGCACGGTTCGCTCGACCCGAGGGTGAGCCATGGCTGATCCAGTGCTCGAGGTCCACGACCTGCACGTCACGTTCAGCACCGAGGGCGGCCTGGTGCCGGCCGTCGACGGCATCGACTTCGCGGTCGCGCCGGGCCGGACGCTGGCGATCGTCGGCGAGTCCGGATCCGGGAAGAGCGTCAGCTCGGCCGCGGTGATGGGGCTGCTGCCGTCGAACGCCGACGTCACCGGTGAGGTGCTGCTCGACGGCCGCGAGCTGAACGGCCTGCCGGCCGACGAGCTGCGCAAGATCCGCGGCAACGACATCGCGATGGTGTTCCAGGACGCCCTGTCCGCGCTCAACCCGTACTACTCCGTCGGCTGGCAGGTCGCCGAGGCGTACCGGCTGCACCACGACGTCTCGAAGAAGGTCGCGCTCCGCCGGGCCGTGGAGATGCTCGACAAGGTCGGCATCCCGGACGCGGCCCGCCGCGCGGACAGCTTCCCGCACGAGTTCTCCGGGGGAATGCGGCAGCGGGTCGTGATTGCTATGGCTCTGGTGAACGACCCCAGAGTGCTGATCGCGGACGAGCCGACGACCGCACTCGACGTGACCGTGCAGGCACAGATCATGCGTCTGCTCGACGACGTCCAGGAGGAGTTCGGCACGGCGCTGATCCTGATCTCCCACGACCTCGGAGTGGTCGCGGAGGTCGCCGACGACGTCTTGGTGATGTACGCCGGGCGCGCGGCCGAGCGCGGCACGGTCCGCGACCTGTTCTTCCGCGCGGCACACCCGTACAGCCTCGGCCTGCTGGGCGCGATGCCGCGCGTCGACGTACCCCCGAAGCCGCGGCTGACCACGATCCCCGGTACGCCGCCGACGCCGGGGTCGATCACGACCGGGTGCCCGTTCCAGCCGCGGTGCGCGTACGCGCACCTGGTGGGGGAGCGCTGCGTCACCGAGCGTCCCGAGCTCACGCCGCGCCCGGGCGAGGGCGACCACGAGGCGGCCTGCCACCTGGGACGGAGGCCGTCGGATGCCTGACGAGCTGCTGAACCTCAAGGACGTGACCAAGCACTTCGGCCTGCGCGGCGTGCCGTGGCAGAAGGCGCAGGCCGTGCGCGCTGTCGACGGCGTGAGTCTCGTCGTCCACAAGGGCGAAACCGTCGGTCTGGTCGGCGAATCCGGGTCCGGCAAGTCCACGCTGGCCCGGGTCGCGACCCGGCTGCTCGACCCGACCCGCGGCCGGGTCGAGATCGGCGGCCAGGACGTCACCAAGGTCAAGGGCCGGCGGCTGCGGCCGATCCGCCGACGGATCCAGATGGTCTTCCAGGACCCCCAGGCCTCCCTGAACCCGCGGCAGTCGGTGGGCACGATCCTGAGCACGCCGTTCCGCGCGCAAGGCATCCGGCCGACCCGGGCCCAGCTCGTCGAACTGCTCGAACAGGTCGGCCTGGCCGAGGAGCACCTGCAGCGGTACCCGCACGAGTTCTCCGGCGGGCAACGGCAGCGGATCGGGATCGCCCGTGCACTGTCGGTGAAGCCCGACCTGCTGGTCTGCGACGAGCCGGTGTCCGCGCTCGACGTGTCGGTGCAGGCCCAGGTGCTGAACCTGCTCGCCGACCTGCGCGACGAGCTCGGCCTGTCGTACGTCCTGGTCGCCCACGACCTCGCCGTCGTCCGCCAGGTCGCCGACCGGATCGCCGTGATGTACCTCGGCACGATCGTCGAAGAAGGCCCGGCCGCGCAGGTGTACGGCGCGCCGGCGCACCCGTACACGAAGGCGTTGCTGTCCGCCGTGCCGGTGCCGGAGCCAGGCGCAGTCCGCGAGCGGATCGTGCTGACCGGCGACGTCCCGACGCCCGTCGACCCGCCGTCCGGCTGCCCCTTCCGGACCCGCTGTTACAAGGCTGAGGACGTCTGCGCGACGAAACGACCAGTGCTCGAACCCGTCGACGGGAATACCGAGCCCGGAGCCGGACATAGGGCCGCCTGCTACTTCCCTGAGCCCCCCACCCCCTGAGAGGACCCGATGAAACGCATAACCCGAGCGGTCGCGGTAGCGGCCGTGCTGGCGCTGGCGGCAGCAGCCTGCAACGCCAACGACAAGTCCGCCTCCGGTGGTGGCAGCAGCACCGCAGCCGCCGAGCAGGGCGGCACCTGGCACATCCTGACCACCAGCAAGGAGATCAGCCTCGACCCGGCCAAGAGCCAGAACCTGGGGATCAGCTCGATCCACCTGGTGCTGCGCGGCCTGACGTCGTGGAAGACGGAGCAGGGCAAAGCGGCCGAGCTGGTGCCCGACCTCGCCACTGACACCGGCCAGGTCAGCGACGGCGGCAAGACCTGGACCTACAAGCTCAAGTCCGGGCTCAAGTACGCCGACGGCTCGCCGATCGTCGCGGCCGACATCAAGTACGGCATCGAGCGCTCGTTCGCGCCGGAGCTGTCGGGCGGTCTGCAGTACCACAAGTCGCTGCTGGTCGGCGGCGACAAGTACACAGGCCCGTACAAGGGTGCCGAGCTGGCCTCCGTCGAGACGCCCGACGACACCACGATCGTGTTCAAGCTGAACAAGCCGTACGGCGACTGGCCGTGGATCGTCAGCATGCCCGCGTTCTCGCCGGTGCCCAAGAAGGCCGACACCGACCCGGCGCACTACGGCGAGAAGCCGGCCGCGAGCGGGCCGTACCAGGTGAAGTCCTACGCCCCCGGCTCCAAGCTCGAGCTGGAGCGCAACCCGAACTGGGACAAGTCGACCGACCAGGCCCGGACCGGCCTGCCGGACGCGATCGTGCTCGACATGGGCCTGCAGCCCGACGTCGTGAACCAGCGGCTGATCGCCGACGCCGGCGACGACAAGTTCGCCGCCACCACCGGTACCTCGGTGCCGGCCGCGCTGATCCCGACGATCACCGGCAACCCGGCGGTCAAGGCCCGGGTGGCGACCTCGCCGTCCGGCGCGCTGGAGTACTTGGCGATGAACACGAAGCGCCCGGCGCTGGCCAACCCGGAGGTGCGCAAGGCGATCGAGTACGCCGTCGACAAGCAGGCCGTCCAGGTCGCCGAGGGCGGACCGGAGTACGGCGGCGAGATCGCGTCCACGCTGATCACGCCGGGCATCGACGGCTACAACAAGTACGACCTGTACGAGGCCCCGCCGGCCGGTGACCCGGAGAAGGCCAAGCAGATGCTGGCCGCGGCCGGTGTCAGCAACCTGAACCTGGTGCTGGCCGCCGACAACACGACAGGTCTCGGTGTGGCGCAGGCGATCCAGCAGGGCCTGAAGCGGGCCGGCATCACGGTCACCATCAAGCCGCTGGACAGCGAGCCGCTGAGCGACCTGATCACCGGCAACAAGCCGGACTTCGACCTCACGGTGTCGAGCTGGCTGCCCGACTTCCCGAGCGCCATCGGCAACATCCAGCCGCTGTTCGCGTCCTCGGAGATCGGCAACGGCGGGTACAACATCTCGCGCTACTCCAACCCGGCAGTGGACTCCGCGATCGCCGCGGCCACAGCCGAGTCGGACCGCACCAAGGCAGCCGGTCTGTGGGGCGCGGTGGACAAGCAGATCATGCAGGACGCGCCCATCGTCCCGCTGATCTACGCCCGCAACGCGTTCCTGCACGGGTCGAAGGTCCAGAACTTCTACCTGTCCGCCTACCCGCCGTACCCGAACCAGCTGATCGTCGGCCTGAGCAAGTAAGCCCCCGGCCCGGGACGAGCGCACGCTTGTCCCGGGCCTTGCTGCGCTTAACAGGCAACTCATGCGTACGGCAGCCGTGCCACGCGTACGAGCAGCCAGCCCACGCGCGCTACGCAGGCACTCCGTCGCTGCGCTCCTCCCGCGCCTGCTACGCGCGCTCCCACCCACCCTCCGGCTACCGCCGGCGCATCAGCTTCCGGCTGCCGCCGGACGGTTCCGGCTGCCGCCGGACGGTTCCGGCTGGCGCCGGATGTTTCGGCTGGCGCCGGGTGTTGCGGGCTGGCGCCCGCGGGTGACTGCCAGGTGGTGTCTCTCGCTGCGGCGGATGAGTCTGCGGCTTGTGTCGGGTGGGCTGGCGGGCTGCTCGGGCGGTCCGAGGAACCAGCCCACGCGTGCTACGCAGGCACTCCGTCGCTGCGCTCCTCCCGCGCCTGCTGCGCGCGCTCCCACCCACCCTCCGGCTACCGCCGGAGCATCAGCTTCCGGCTGCCGCCGGACGGCTCCGGCTGGCGCCGGGTGTTGCGGGCTGGCGCCCGCGGGTGACTGCCAGGTGGTGTCGCCGGCTGCCGCGGATGGGCCTGCGGCTTGTGTCGGGGTGGGCTTGCGGGCTGCTTGGGCGGGTCTGAGGCAGCCGCCCACGCGTGCTACGCGGACACTCCGCTCCTGGATAACGCGCCAATCGTGCGACGGGCGCCGGCGTCGACAGGGTCAGCTGCGGCCTTCGGATTCTTGGGCTTCGAAGAGGGTCGGCTGGGACTCGGGGTCGAGGCCCCAGTCGGCTCTCATCACCGTGTAGCCGGCCTTCTCGGCGGCTTTGATGACTGAGGCGTCGTCGTCGACGAGGACTGCGATCGGGCGGTGTTCGGCCAGGCGTTTGAGGCGGCCCAGTTTCATCAGCATCGATGGGCGGCGGTCGGTGTTGCCGCGCATGTAGACCTTGCCGGCAGGGAAGCCGTTGTCCTTCAGCCACTTCTCGGTGTCCCGCCGCAGCCGCTCGGGCCGGCCGGTCAGGTAGATGATCTCGTGGTCGACGGCCAGCGTGGTCGCGACCGCCAGACCCTCGTCGAGGACGGCGTCGTCCTTGGCGTGGGCGAAGAACGAGTCCCAGTCCTTCGGCTTCCGCTCGATGAAGCGCAGCCGCTTGCTGGTGTCGGACAGCGTCGCGTCGATGTCCAGTACGGCGTACGGTCGCTCGTCACTCATGTGCCCCAGCTTCCCAGGTCGCGCGGTCGACGGCGTACAGCACCTCGCCGAACTCGGTTCCGGGCAGCGGATCGTCGAAGTGCTCGTGGTAGACCTTCTCGAAGCGCAGCCCCGACCGCCGCATCACGTCCCGCGACCGGTGGTTGACCGCCATCGTGTCCGCGACCACCCGCTCCATCCCGAGCCCGGTGAACGCGTGCGCGATCAACGCCCGCGTCCCTTCGGTCGCGTAGCCCTTGCCCCACGCGCTCCGCAGCAGTCGGTACCCGACGTCCACCGTCCCCGGCACGCCGGTCGGCTGCAGCCCGAACCACCCGACGAACCCGTCCCGCGTCTCGGCCTTGAACGTGCCCAGCCCCGGGTGTTCGTCGTACACCTTCAGGATCTCCGGCAGTACGACGTCCGCGATCTCGGGGCGCGGCGTCGGCTGACCGGTCAGGAACCGCATGACTTCGGGGTCCGAATCCAACGACACCAGCAGTTCGAGGTCGTCCGCCGTGAACCGCCGCAGCACCAGCCGCGAGGTCTCCAGGTAGATGTTCATCCCGCGCATCGTCCGACGGATCCGCGAGTGGCGCAACGACCTTTCCCGTGACTACCATCTCCGCTGACCGGGTTGCATCGGCCCAACACGTTCTCTCCCGGGAGAGCAGCGAGCCCGATGGATTTTGCCCAGCCAGGTCCTACACCGAGCACAGCCACCAGTACTCAGCCGAACCCGGGATCGGCCTCGAGACTGGAGGAGTTGTGCCTGAGCCGATCATCTACCTGCTGCTGTCAGGTCTTGTTGTCGCCCTGCCTCGGCTGGCGATCGTGATTCTCGCCTTCCGGGTGTTCGAGCGGACCGGCGACCCGAAGAGTCTGCGGGAGATCGTTCCGCTGCTCCGGCTGGGTCCCCGGCTGTGCCTTCACCGGGGATCCCATCCACCGGAACTGCCTGCCAAGAGCTCGGACATCGCTGAGTGACCGTCCGGAGTGTGGGCGGTGTAGCGGTTTGTGTGTGTTGGGTTGCGCGGTTGTCGGTGCCGCGGGTTAGCGTTCTCAACGCTATGGGCGAGTCGATCACGTTTCTGCACAGCTCGGACTGGCAGCTGGGGATGATGCGCCGGTTCCTGGGGCCGGACGGCCAGGCCCGGTGGGGTCAGGCGCGGCTGGATGCTGTCGCGCGGATCGGTGAGGTCGCGAAGGAGACGGGCGCGGCGTTCGTGGTCGTCACCGGGGACGTGTTCGAGCACAACCAGGTCGAGCGGCAGACGATCCTGCGCGCGTGCGAGGCGCTGAAGCGGATCCCGGTCCCGGTGGTGCTGCTGCCGGGCAACCACGACGCGCTCGAGCCGGGGTCGCTGTGGACGTCCGGCCAGTGGCTCGCGCACGCGCCGGAGCACGTCACGGTGCTGACCGAAACGACGCCTTTCCAGATCCTGCCGGGCGTCGAGATCGTCGGCGCCCCGTGGCGTTCGCGCCGTCCGCTGTCGGACCCGGCCGCCCCGGCGTACGCCGATCTCGCGCCGGCTCCGGGAACCACGCGGATCCTGCTCGCACACGGCCAGCTGACGAGCCTGTCCGGCGGCATGTCCGACGTACCGCCGATCGACCAGGTGGCACTCGAGGCCGCGGTCGCGGACGGCCGGCTGCAGTACGTCGGCCTCGGCGACCGGCACTCGACGACCCGGGTCACCGACCGGATCTGGTTCTCCGGGACGCAGGAGGTGACGTCGCCGGAGGAGGACGCCCCGGGCAACGTGCTGAAGGTGACGATCGACGACGGCGCGATCGACGTCGAGCCCGTCCGGGTCGGCGCCTGGCACATGGTCGACCACCGGGTCGAGCTGTTCGACGAGGAGTCGATCACCGCGCTCGAGGACTGGTTCGCCGAGCTGCCGGACAAGGAGCGGACGTACGTGCGACTCGCCGGTGACGGTTCGCTGTCGCTACCGCTGCTGGCCCGGCTGGACACGATCATCGACGCCCAGGGCGAGGTCTTCGCGAGCGTCGAGCGCTGGGTGAAGTTCTGGACCGTGCGCCCGGCGCCGGACGCGGCGGACCTGGAGTCGCTGCAACTCAGCGGGCCGGCCCGGGCCGCGATGGAGGAGCTGCGCCAGGCTCTGGCCGGTGGCGACGAGAGCGCCGGCGCCGCGCTCTCCCTGATGCACCGATTGGCGCGGGACGCGGGATGAGACTGCACAGCTTGGCGCTACGGGACTTCCGTGGCGTCAAGGACCGTAGTGTCCGGTTCCGCGCGCTCGGCACCACCGTGGTGGTCGGCGACAACGAGGTCGGCAAGTCCAGCCTGGTGGAGGCGTTCGGGCTGATCTTCGACCTGCCCGACGACTCGAAGTCGACCCGGATCCGCGACATCCAGCCGGTCGGCCAGGACGTCGGCCCCGAGGTGACCGCCGAGCTGAGCCTGGGCGGGCGCGAGCTGACGTACTCGAAGCGCTGGCTGAAGAACCGCTCGACCGAGCTGACGATCGTCGAGCCCGACGGCCGCCGGCAGTCCTGGACCGGGCGGGAGGCGCACAACGAGGCCGAGCGGCTGTTCCACCAGCACGTCGACCCGGTGCTCTGGCAGACCCTGATGGTCAGCCAGGGGCAGTCGTTGGTGTTGCCAACACCGGCTGACGCGGAGCCGTTGATCACCGCGGTGACCGCGGAGTCCGGCACCCCGGTCGACGGTGCGTCGATGCCGCTGGTGACGGCCGTCGAGCACGAGTACCTGCGGTACTGGACGCCGCGCGGCAAGCCGACCGGCGACTTCGCCCGCTCCGCGAAGGCGGTCGCCGCCGCCGAGCTGACCTCCAAACAGGCGTTGCAGGCGATGGAGGAGGTCCAGGCCGACATCCGTCGCGCCGAGCGGCTCAACCTCGACCTCGACGACGTCACGGTCCGCCTGACCGAACACCTCACCGGCCTCGAGGCACTGCGCGAGCGCAAACAGGCGACCGACGAGATCCTGCTCCGGCGCGACTCGGTGAAGTCCCGCGCCGAGACCGCACGGGCCCGGTTGGAGAACCACACCCGCACCCGGCTGGAGCGCGAACGCCTGCTCGACGAGGTCGAGCGGTTCACGAAGGTCGAGGCGGAGCTGGCCGGACGACGGGCGGACGCGGAGCTGGTCGCGAAGACCGCGGCCGAGACCGTCCAGGCGGCGGAGGCCGCGCTCGCGGACGTGGTGGAGCTCAAGGACCTGCGGCGGACCGACGTCCAGACGGCCGAGCGGCGCGTCTCGGGCCTGATGGATCGCGCCGAGCTGGATCGGCTGACCGGACAGCAGACCGAGCTCGTCGACGTCCGCGCGCGGATCGCCGCGGCCGGCACGATCCTGGACCGGATCAAGGTCGACGACGCGATGGTGGCGGCGCTGGAGGACGCCCGCGCGGCGGTGGTCGAGGCTCGCGCGGCGCTCGCCGCCGGCGTACCGGAGGTGACGGTACGCCGCCTCGGCGCGGAGCCCGTCGAGCTGTCGGGGACGGGCCTGGAAGGCAGCGCGCCGCCGGAGCTGGGCTTCGACGAGTCGACCGAGATCCTGGTGTCCGGCGAGCTCGTGGTCGGCGTGCCGGGACAGGTCGAGGTGACCGTCCGGGCCGGTGGCGAGGCGGCGACGCTGCGCTCGCGGGTCGACGATGCCGTACGGCGGGAGAAGGACCTGCTGAAGAAAGCCGGCGTCAAGGATGTCGCCGCGGCGCGGGAGCTGCTGCGGAAGGCCGACACCGCGACCGCCGAGCTGAACGAGGCACGCCGGACCGAGAAGTCGCTGACAGCCGGCGGCGACCCGGGCGAGCGGATCGCCGTACTGACAGCACGCCTCGGCAGCGTCGACGAGGCCGAGGACGTCGGCGGCAAACCACCCGCTGTCGAGGGCGTGCCGGGGCAGATGTCGCTGTTCGCGGAGTTCACCGAGTTCGCGTCGCCGCATGACACGTTGTTCGACGATGTCAGCGAGCCCGGACCGGCACCGGCCGATCTGCCGGGCGCGCAGCGGGCGCTCGACGCCGCCAGGGACGGGCTGGCCGAGGCGGAGCGGTTGCTGAAGGACGCGGAGTTCGCCGTGGAGCAGGCGCGGAAGGCCGCGGACGAGGACCGGTCCGAGGCGCAGAACGCGCGCGCCCGGTCCGAGCTGGCGGGGGAGCGGCTGGCTGCGGCGGTCGAGTCGCTGGAGTCGGCGCGGTCCGTGCTCGACGACGAGGCCGTGACGGTGGCCGAGACGGAAGCCACGGCCGAGGTCGAAGCGGTGCTCGAGGAGCTCACCGCCGTGCAGGCACAGGCCGACGAAGCCGGGGCCGACCGGGTCGCCGACGAGCTGACGCACTCGCTGGCCGTCGCGAAGCGGCTGCAGGACGAACGCGATCGTCTGCGCGACGCGCTCCGTACGACGGAAGGCCGGCTCGAGCAGTCCGGGCGGGACGGACTCGCGACGCGACGCGACCTGGCCGAGCTGGAGCTGGCCGCCGTCCGCACGGAGCACGACAGCCTGCTGCGGCGCGCGGAAGCGGCGCAGCGCGTGCACGAGACGCTCAGCCGGCACCGGGCCGAGGCGCAGACGAAGTACTCCGAGCCGCTGCAGAGCCGGATCGAGGCGCTCGGCCGCAGCGTGTACGGGCCGTCGTTCCGGGTCTGGCTGGACGACGACCTCGCCGTGGCCGAGCGCGAGCTGGACGGTGTCCGGTTGCAGGTCGAGGCGTTGTCGACGGGCGCTCAGGAGCAGCTGGCGATCATCACCCGGCTGGCGATCAGCCACCTGGTCAGCACCGGCGAGGGCAGCGTCCCGGTGATCTTCGACGACGCCCTCGGCTGGTCCGACAAGGCCCGCCTCCGCGACATGGGCGCCCTCCTCGGCCGCGCCGGCGACCACGGCCAGATCATCATCCTGACCTGCATGCCCGACCGCTACGAATACGTCCCGAAGGCCACGTTCATCACGCTGGACGCGTGATCCGCTCCGGGGCGGAGTAGACGACGCAGCGGTCGCCGCGGGTGAAGCCGGCCAGGGTGATGTTGAAGCGGCGGGCGAGGTCGACGGCGAGGCTTGACGGGGCGCCGACGGCGACGACCATGCCGAGGCCGGCGGCGACGGCCTTCTGGACGATCTCGTAGCCGGCGCGGCCGCTCACCGTGAGGACGAGGCCCTTGCGGCTGTGCTGGTTGAGGACGGTCCAGCCGACGACCTTGTCGACCGCGTTGTGCCGGCCGATGTCTTCCTTCACCACGACCTTGCGGCCGTCGGCGGTGAACAGGCCGGCGGCGTGCAGACCGCCGGTGCGGCTGAACATCGGCTGGGCTTCGCGGAGCAGGTCGGGCAGCCGGCGGACGACGTCGACGGGGACCTCGACCGGATCCACCGGGTCGTACTCGCGCTCGGCGAGCTCGTCGAGGCTCTGCTGGCCGCACACGCCGCACGCGGCCGACGTCACGCCGTACCGCTGGGGTGGTTCGCGGTCCGGCGGACCGTCGAAGGTGACCGTGACGGTGTTGAACTGCTGCTCGCGGGTCAGCGTGACATCGGTGCAGTAGGCAACGGTCCGGATCGCGTCCGGGCGGACCGCGAAGCCCTCGCCGAGGCAGAACCCGGCGGCGAGCTCGAAGTCGGAGCCGGGGGTGCGCATCGTCACGACCAGCGGCTCCGGCGGCCGGCCCGGCCATTCGAGGCGCAGCTCCAGCGGCTCCTCGGTGCTGACGACGTCCTCGCGCCGCGAGGTGCGGTCACCGTCGAGCACCTCGACCTTGAACCTGCTGGTGGGAGCCTTCGTCATACCTCCACGGTAGGCCAGCCGCGCCGTACCGCGAGCCAGTCCAGGAATGTCCAGGCGGACAGCCGCTGGTGGTCGCGCAGGGCCGGCGTACAGCCGGGCGGGGGTGGGGCGTCGGTGTTCTTCATCATGTACGCCGCGATCACGGCGACCAGGCAGTCGAGGTGATCCTTCGGGACGTCGGCGGTCAGCGGGCTGTGCGTGACGGCGGTGAAGGTGTCGATGCCGTGGTGCTGGGCGATCGGCAGCAGGCCGACCCAGTCCACCCAGCGCGGGCCGAGGGTCAGCCAGTTCCAGTCGACGATCCAGCAGGTGCCGGCGTGGTCGATCAGCAGGTTGTCCGGGCGCAGGTCGGAGTGTGCGGCCGAGTCGCCGGTGAGCGCCTCCGGTGCGAGGGTCACGAGTTCCGCGAGCTCGGGCAGCACACGCGGCAGCCAGCTCTGCAGTCCGGTCGGCATCTCCCGCTCACCCGCCAGAATCTGCGCCGGGACACCCACGTCGTCCCCGACCAGCTCCGCGAACACGCTCAGCCCACAGAGCGGGCTCGGCCGCAACACCTCAGCCATCTGCTCACAAGCAGCAGTAACCCGCCCGAAGTCCTCGACGGTCCAAGGCGTGCCGGGCATCCGCCCGTCAACCCACTCCGACACCACGGCAAACCATCGCGGCCCGTCGCCGCGCGGTCGAGCGGCTGCTTGCTCATCGTGCGCGGTGTCGGCCGGGGTGGGCGTGTGGGCTGTGCTGACGATCGCCGGCGCCCTCACGGAGGGTGGAAGCTGTGGGACCACCTCGGCCTCGCGCTGGTAGGCCTCATAGGCGTGCATTCCCTCCGGGGCCGCTTTGATGAAGACATGGCGGCCGTCGGCCAGGTGAGCGCGGGCGGCGAAGCCGCCGGTGAAACCCGAGGAGACCGGCTTGGCGACGGATGTGATCTCCGTGCCGAGGGCAACCGCGAGGACCTCGTGCAGGGCGAGCGGGAGGGACTCCCAGCCGGGGCGTCGCGAGGTGGCGGAGTAGTCGACGTCGGGGGCGCGGCTCATGTCCACACACCATAGAAGCGACGGAGCGGCGGCGCTCGTGGTTTAGCGTGCGGGCTGTGAGTGGATCCGTGGTGCTGCAGGTGCTCGACCTGGTCGGGATCTTCGTGTTCGGGATCACCGGCGCGCTGGTCGGCGTACGCAAGAAGCTGGACGTGTTCGGCATCCAGGTGCTGGCCCTGGTCACCGGACTCGGCGGCGGCTTCATCCGCGACGTGCTGATCGGCCAGGCGCCGCCGGCCGCGCTGCGGGACTGGCGGTACCTGGTGGTCCCGATCGCGGCCGGTCTGCTGACGTTCTTCCTGCACCCGGGGATCGGCCGGGTCGAGCGGCTGGTGAACATCTTCGACGCGGCCGGTCTCGCCCTGTTCTGCGTGACCGGGGCGCTGAAGGCGATCGAGTTCGGCCTGTCACCGATCTCCGCGGCACTCCTCGGCACGCTCTCGGGTATCGGCGGCGGCGTCCTGCGCGACGTGCTCAGCGGCCGCGTCCCGGTCGTCCTGCGCTCCGAGATCTACGCCACGCCGGCGCTCCTGGGGGCCGCCATCGTCGTGATCGCGTCCGCGCTGGAGTATCACGCCCTGTGGGTCCCGATCGCCGCCGCCGTCACCTGCTTCGCGATCCGGCTGGTCGCGATCCGCCGCGGCTGGAACGCCCCGCTACCCCGCAATCCGTGACGGCGGGGCCCAGCCGTTGACCACGGCAACGAGCTCGAGATAGCGCTCCCAGCGCGGATCGACGGCACGGCGCAGCGCGAACAGCCGTCCGCGGAACTCCGGGTCGGCGCCGGCGCGCAGCGGGTCGCCGACGGCGAGCGCCTGGTACCCGGTGGCGAGGCGGCGCACCGACGTACGGAAGTCCTCGTCGGTCACCAGCCGGGTGATCTCCGTCCAGGCGGCGAGTTGGGTGGCGTCGGCGTCCTCGGGCAGCATCGGGGTGAGGTTCTGGTGGATCGCCTGGTCGACGCCTCGGAGTGTGGTGCTGAGGAAGTCCGCGATCTGGGCGCGGCGGTCCTGCTCGGATTGCTCGGTCATGAGGTCAAGGTCCTCCGGGTCGGGATGTTGGGCGAGGACCGTGAGCAGGGCGTGCTGCCGGCGCAACGTCTGGATCTGGATCGCCAAGGCCTCCGCATGGGTGGCGGCCACGTCGGAGAGCGAGCGCTCGTCGCGCAGCACGGCGCCGATCGTCGGCAGATCCAGGTCCAGGGCCCGCAACGTCCGGATCAGCCGCAGGCGGGCGACGGCGGTGTCGTCGTACCGCCGGTGGCCGGCCGCCGTCCGCCCGGAGGTCAGCAGCCCGAGGTCGGAGTAGTGCCGCACGGCCTTCACCGACACCCCGGCGAGCCGCGCCGCTGCCCCGATCGAATGGTCCATGTCCACCACCCTCACACCTCCCGTAACAGGAGATGCAAGCCTAGTTGTGGGCGAAGCGTTCCTTCGGCCGGGCGAAGGTGATCGAGACCGCCGCGACGATCGCACAGGCGATCCCGACGCCGAACGGGACCCAGTACGCGTCCGACGGTCCCCACACGTCGACCGCGTGCCCGGCGGCGGCGTTGCCCGGCGCGACACCGAGCAGGATGCCCGTCACGGTCCACGTGATCGCTTCGGTCAGCCGCTCCGGCGGCACCCACTCCTCGACACACGCGGTGACCGCGACCATCGTCGGAGCGATCGTCATGCCGCAGCAGAAGAGCACGGCGCCGAGCAGCCAGATGCTGTCGACCCAGGGGAGCGGCGCCAGCGTGATCGCGAGCGCGATCGTGCCGAGCAGCAGCCGGCGCTCGACCGGAGCCCGCCAGTGCACGGAGCCGTACCAGAGCCCGGCCAGCAGGCTGCCGAACGCCCAGACCGCGAGGACGACGCCGGACAGCCCGGCCTGTCCCTTCTCGGTGGTGAACGCGACGGTGATCACCTCGGCGCCACCAAGAGTCGCACCGAGCCCGAGACCGATCAGGCTGAGCAGCATGATGGACAGCCAGGGGAGTGGCGCCTGCTCGTCGCCGTTCGCCTTGCCCCGGCCGGGCGGATCGGACGCGCGCAGCAGCGCCAGCCAGATACCACCGGCCAGTCCCAGCACGCCGGCGGCGGACAGAGCGGCGTACGGACTCACTTGCGTCGCCAGCGCGGTGACGAGGACAGGGCCGACGATGAACACGACCTCGTCGCCGACAGCTTCCAGTGCGAAGGCCGTCTGCAGTGCGCGGCCACGGCCCAGCAAGTGCGTCCAGCGGGCCCGGACGAACGAGCCGACCTGCGGTCTCGTGCCACCGGCGATGAAAGACAGCACGTACAGCACCCAGGTAGCAGCGTCGGCGCGGACTGCGACCAGCAGCGCGGCCAGAGCGACCGTGCAGGTCACTGAGCCGATCAGGATCAGCCCGCGCTGACCGAAGCGGTCGACGAGGCGTCCCTGGACCGGACCGGTCAGCGCGCCGGCGATCACAGCCACGCCGGAGACCGCGCCGGCGAGACCGTACGAACCGCTCTCCTGGGCGATCAGGATGACGATGCCCAGACCGATCATCGAGATCGGCATACGCCCCAGGATCCCGGCGGCGAAGAAGGCGCCGGCACCGGGACGGCGCATGAGGTGAACGTAGGGCTTGAGCATGAGAGACCGGGAGCAGCTTAGCCTCCGGCCGTCTGAGAAGCTTGGAATATGTCGCCAGCCGCACCTCCCTACGACGCTGTGCTGTTGCTCTCCTTCGGTGGACCCGAGAAGCCCGATGACGTGTTGCCGTTCCTGCAGAACGTGACCCGCGGCCGCGGGATCCCGGACGAGCGCCTCAAGGAGGTCGGCGAGCACTACTACGCGTTCGGCGGCCGGAGCCCGATCAACGACCAGAACCGGGCGCTGCTGACGGCGCTGCGGGCGTCGTTCGACGAGATCGGGCTGGACCTGCCGATCTACTGGGGCAACCGCAACTGGGCGCCGTACCTGACCGACACGATGCGCGAGATGGCCGCCGACGGCATCCGGCGTGCTGTGGTGATCGTCACCTCCGCCTACCCGTCGTACTCCGGCTGCCGGCAGTACCGGGAGAACCTCGAGGACGCCGCCCGCGAGGTCCCGGACGCGCCGCGGATCGACAAACTGCGGCACTACGCGAACCACCCCGGCTTCGTCGACGCGTTCGTCGAGTCGACCGCCGACGCGCTGGGCAAGCTCCCGGACGGCGCCGCGATCGCGTACGTCACGCACTCGATCCCGACCGCGATGAACGCGACCAGCGGCCCGGACGGCAACGGGTACGTCGACTGGCACCTGGACGTCGCCGCGTCGATCACCGCGGAGCTCGAGCGCCGCACCGGGCAGACCCGGCGGACCGATCTCGTCTACTGCTCGCGGTCCGGGCCGCCGCAGGTGCCGTGGCTGGAGCCGGACGTGAACGACCACCTGGAGGTGCTGGCGGCCGACGGTGTGCCCGGCGTGGCCGTCGTACCGATCGGGTTCGTCAGCGACCACATGGAGGTCATCTACGACCTCGACACCGAGGCCGCGGAGACCGCCGAGAAGCTCCGGCTGCCGATGGCGCGGGCCGCGACGCCGGGGACCGACGCGAGGTTCGTGACCATGCTCCGCGACCTCGTGCTCGAGCGGGCGGCCGCCGAGCGCGGCGAGGAACCGGCCCGGCCCTGCGTCGGCAAGCTCGGCCCGGGCTGGGACGACTGCCGCCACGACTGCTGTCCACCGCTCCGCCGACCTACCCCAGCGAAGGAAGCCGTATGACCTCCTCGGAAGAGCTGTTGAAGCTTGCGGTCGACGTGGCGGAGGAGGCGGCGCACCTGATCGTCGAACGCCGCCGCGGCACGATCACCGTCGCCGACACCAAGAGCACGGTGACCGACGTGGTCACCGCGGTCGACCGCGAGTCCGAGGAGCTGATCAGGGCCCGCATCCTGCAGGCGCGGCCGGACGACTCGTTCCTCGGCGAGGAGGGCGACGACGTGGTCGGCACCAGCGGGGTGCGCTGGGTGGTCGACCCGATCGACGGCACCGTCAACTACCTCTACGACCTCCCGACGTACGCCGTCTCGATCGCGGTGGAGTACGGCGGGGAGACCGTCGCCGGGGTGGTCGTGGACGCGCCGAAGGGTGAGGTGTTCACCGCGACGAAGGGCGGCGGGGCGTTCGCGGACGGCCGGCCGATCCGGGCGTCCGGCGCGACCGAGCTGAGCCAGGCACTGGTCGGGACCGGATTCGGGTACGACCCGGCCCGCCGGCAGGTGCAGGCCGAGGTGATCCAGCACCTGATCACCAAGGTCCGCGACATCCGCCGGATCGGGGTCGGCGCGATCGACCTGTGCTACGTCGCCTGCGGCCGGCTGGACGTGGTGTACGAGCGCGGCCTGAACCCGTGGGACTACGGCGCCGGGGCGCTGATCGCGGCCGAGGCCGGCGCCCGGATCGGCGGGCTGAACGGCGCGCCGGTATCGCCGGAGATGTCGATCGCGGCCACGCCGGCGCTGTTCGAGCCGTTCCACGCGTTACTCGCCGCAGCCGACCCGTTGCGCGCGTAGATGCCGAAGAATGCTCGTTTCTGCGCAGTAGTGCGCACTAACGAGCATTCTGCTGTTCGGTCCTGACATTTGTGGCGACACGCGGGCCACAGCATGGACCCAGTCGTGCATTGCGGACCTTTATAAGGCACAATCCCGTCCTCGGGAACGGTGTTTGCCGGTCCCGGCCTGGCTGTCAAGGGTTTCGGGGGACGAAAGTTCGGCGCGGTGCTCCGACGCGGAATTTCTCGGCCGCTCCACCCGTTCAAGGGCTCAGCAGGCAACACCACGGGTACGAAGAGGGCAGGGAAACACCATGGCGACTGATTACGACGCCCCGCGCAAGACGGACGAGGACGCTTCCGAAGAGTCGATCGAGGAGCTCAAGACTCGCCGCCACGACAAGAACTCCGGCAAGGTCGACGAGGACGAGGCCGAGGCCGCGGAGAGCTTCGAGCTGCCCGGCGCGGACCTGAGTCACGAGGAGCTGGCGGTCCGGGTCCTCCCGCGCCAGGCCGACGAGTTCACCTGTTCGAGCTGCTTCCTGGTTCACCACCGCAGCCAGCTCGCCGAAACGAAGAACGGGCAGCTGATCTGCCGCGACTGCGCAGCCTGACGCCGGCGCCCTACTTCGTCAACAACGCAGAACGGGACCGTCCACTTCGGTGGAACGGTCCCGTTGGCGTACCTGCTTCAGTCCTCTTTCTTGACCAGCCCGGTGTCGGTGCCCCTGATCAGGCGGCCGGCGACCGAGTCCTGGACGTACCCGGGCGGCGCGTGGCCCGTGCTCTTCAGGTAGTACGCGGCGGCGCGGCGCTCCGCGAACAGCTTCGCCGCTGCGGCGGCCGCGGCACTCGCGGCGGCCCAGCTCATGACCTCCAGGTACTCGCCCTGGCCGTCCTTCGGCGGCTTGCCGCCGGACCCCAGCTTCCAGGCCGTGCTGACCGCCTTGCTCGCGGCCAGGCCCACCACGATCGTGAAGGCGGCCTGCACCAGCTTCCAGCCGATCTTCGCTCCGACCACTGCATCCTCCTAGGGCAACTGCTGACAGTCAGGATCTTCCCACGCTGTGCCCGCTCAGGGCGGCAGCCAATCGGTCGGGGTGGCGGGTGCCGACCAGCCAGTACGGCGCCGGGTCGCCCGGATCGGTGATCTGCACCCGGACGGCGCCGCGAAGGTAGCTGCGCAGCACGAGGAACGCCTGCGGGTCGCAGTCCCGCCCGAACGCGTGCCGTGCGTCGTCGCCGGTCAGTGCCTCGACGGTGCCCAGGTACGCGCGGTCGATCTCGGCGCGCCCGGCCCGGAACCGCGTCTCGTCGACCTCGACGCGCGCCCCGCCGTACCGCAGGAACAGCGCCAGCAGCAGGATCGCGGCGAGCCCGCCGACGACGGCGCCGGCCGGCGTCCCGACGGGCACGGCGACGATGACGAACAGGGTGACCACGGCGGCCGCGGCGATGATCCACCACGACACCGGCACCCGCAGACTCTCGCGATACGTGCTTTGTTCCAGGCCCACAGGACCAGCCTGGCACGTGGACCGTCCGGCCCGCTCGATAGGGTCGCCTCTCGTGACCGAGGTACTGATCCAGCGACTCGACCCCGACCTGCCGCTCCCGTCGTACGCGCATCCCGGCGACGCCGGCGCGGACCTGGTGGCGGCCGCCGACCTCACCCTGAAGCCGGGGGAGCGCGGCCTGGTCGGCACCGGGATCGCCATCGCCCTGCAGGACGGGTACGCGGCGTTCGTGCATCCGCGCTCCGGACTGGCCGCCAAGCACGGCGTCTCGATCGTGAACGCGCCCGGCACCGTCGACGCCGGGTACCGCGGCGAGATCAAGATCAACCTGATCAACCTCGACCCTGCCGAAGAGGTGACGATCCGGCGCGGCGACCGGATCGCGCAGCTGGTGATCCAGCAGGTGGAGAAGGCGCGTTTCGTCGAGGTGAGCTCGCTGCCCGGCTCCGCGCGGGGTGACGGGGGACACGGGTCGACGGGCGGTTTCGGTGATGTGACACGCTGAGCAGGTGCATCCGTTGACCTGTCGGATGCGCGAGACTACGGCGGCCGTAAACAAACCAAGGAAGTAGGCAGCAGCGTGATCTTCCGCCGCAAGGGCAAGAACGACGAGCCCGAGACGAGCGAGACCCTCGAGGAGGCCGGTTCGGCGGACCCCCGCGCCGAGGGCCCGTTCGACTCGAGCGAGGTCGACGCCGCCGATCTGGAGGCGGAGGACCGGATCGACCTGGGTGCGCTGGTCGTCACCGGCATGCCCGGCATGGAGCTCGGCCTGCAGGTCGACGAGCAGAGCGGTGTCGTCCAGGCCGTGCTGCTGATGCTCGACGATTCCGCGCTGGAGCTGCGCGCGTTCGCCGCGCCGAAGACCACCGGCATCTGGGACGAGGTCCGCCAGGAGATCGCCGCCGAGGCCGCCCGGATGGGTGGTACGGCGACCGAGACCGACGGCCCGTTCGGCACCGAACTCGTGCTGGTCGTGCCGGTCGAGGACCCGGAAGGACAGGTGTTCAGCCAGACCTCCCGGGTGATCGGCGTGGACGGCCCGCGCTGGCTGCTCCGCGGCACGGTGCTCGGCCGCGCCGCCGTCGAGCCGGACGCCGCCGAGCCGATGGAGGCGACGCTGCGCAACGTCGTCGTGGTCCGCGGGAACGAGCCGATGGCGGTCCGCGAGTCGCTGCCGCTGCAGCTGCCGCCGGGTGCCCAGGCGAACGCGCCCGAAGAGGCCTGAGCGGACTACACTCGACGACATGGGTAGCAACAAACCCGCGGGGCTGTGGAAGCGCGCGTTCCGTGGGCTGGCCGGAGACCGCGACCAGCAGGACGCCGAGGTCCTCCAGGACTTCGCGCAGGACTGTGGCGCGCGGTCCATCACCGGCTGCCACGACCGTGAACTGGTCACGCTGTACGGCACGCTGCGCACCATCACGTTCAGCCCGCGCGGCGGCGTCCCGGCACTGGAGGGTGAGTTGTACGACGGCACCGGCACGGTGAAGCTGATCTGGCTCGGCCGCCGCAAGATCGGCGGCATCCACGCCGGCTCGGAGCTGATCGCCTCCGGCCGGATCGGCGTCGTCGACGGCGACCGGGTGATGTTCAACCCGCGCTACGAGCTGCGCCCTACGGCTGCTCATGGCTGAGCCGACGTCCCGCCGGGACCAGGTCGAGGACGATCTGCAGGAGAAGATGGTCGAGATCCTGAAGCCCGAGGTCGAGGCGGCCGCCACACAGGCCGCGCACGAGCAGCAGCCGCCGAAGTCCACCGACAAGGACTTCTTCCATGCGCTCGGTGGCTGGGGCGCGTTGCTCGACATCGGCCTGCCGTGGATCGCGTTCCTGGTCGCGTATGCGGCGACCGACCACAAGCTGCAGCTCTCGCTGATCATCGCGGTCGGCCTGGCCGCCGTGCTCGCGGTGGTGCGGCTGATCCGCCGGCAACCGCTGCGGAACGTGTTCGGCGGGTTCATCGGCGTACTGATCTCGGCCTGGGTCGCGAACCGGACCGGCAACGCGAAGGACTTCTATGTCCCGGGCCTGCTCACCAACCTCGGCTACGGCCTGCTGTACCTGATCACGGTCCTGATCCGCTGGCCGCTGTTCGGCGTCCTGTACGGCGTGATCACCCAGACCGGCACCGCCTGGCGCCGCGACCCCGACCTGCTCAAGGGCTTCTCCCGCGCCACGCTGGTCTTCGTGGGCCTGTTCGCGATCCGGCTGATCGTCCAGGTCCCGCTGTACTTCACCGGCAGCCTGAACGCCCTCGGCATCGCGAAGATCGGCCTCGGCCTGCCGTTCTACGCCCTGGCGATCTGGCTCGCGTACGCCGTACTCCGCGGCTCCATGCCCCCCGAGAAGTGGGCCGAGGCCCGCGACAGCATCACCCATCTGCTGCGGGGCAACAAGAAGTAGCCCGCTCCGAGAGGACCGCGGCAGCTGTCTGTTTGACGGCCTGCGGCCGGGGGCGAGTCAGCGGGTCTGGACGAACTTGAGTTGGTGGGACTCGGGGTCGCGGACCCAGGCGAACAGCAGGCGGCCGTCCGGGGAGTCGGTGGGTGGGACGACGGCGGTCGCACCGGCGGTGAGTGCCTCGGCGTACAGGGCGTGCACGTCGTCACACCAGAACACGATCTCCGTGGCGGGACGGTCGGCCGGTTCGACGCCGAGGTTGACGAGGTCGTTGGCGACCCGCGCCGACGTCAGCCCGATGCGGATGCCGGCCGCCTCGACCTCGACGTGCTGGACCGGGCCGGAGGCCGGTGCCCGGAAGGCTTCGTCCAGGCCGAGGTCGTTGTAGAAGGCAAGGCACCTGTCCACGTCGTCGCAGAACAGGTTGACCTGGAACTGCTGGATCCGCGGCAACTCGTCGGACTCCTTGTGGTGGTGGGGCGAGAGCACATCATCACCCATCTGCTGCGGGGGCAACAAGAAGTAGCCGCGGTGTCACAAGGATGACGTGGCGAGAACTGGCCACGGTTATCCGCTGAACGCTCCGCGTCCGGGTGCCTACGATTTCGCGACTTTGTCCGCATGAATCCTGTGAGGCACTCGTGACTCCACGCCTTGGCCGTGGGTCCGGACCGCTGGCTGCTTGCTTGGCAGCCGTCGTCCTGGCCACGACCTTGACCGGCGGCCCCGCCGCCGCTGCCCAGCCCGGCACCACTACAGCGCCAACCGAGCCCGCACCTGCCGGCAAGCCGGTGGCGGGAAGCGTCACCCTGGTCACCGGTGACAAGGTGACGCTGTCCGTCGGAGCCGACGGCAAGCAGAACGTGACCGTGACCGGCCCGGACGGGCGGCTCGCGGACAACGACGTCCACGTCGACGGCGGCGACACGTACGTGTATCCGCGCTCCGCCGCCCGCTACCTCGCCGCGAAGCTCCTCGACAACGACCTGTTCAACGTGACCAGGCTGGTGGCCGACGGGTACGGCGACCAGGTGCCGTTGATCGTCACCTACACCGACGCCGCCGCGGGTTCGCGGACCCAGCAGGTGCCGTCCGGTGCCCGCCGGCAGCGCACGCTGGACAGCATCCACGGCGCCGCGGTGGTCACCGACGGAACGGCCGGCTTCTGGCACTCGCTGACCGCGGGCCCGACCGCGCGGTCGCAGACGCCCGCGCTCGCCGGCGGTATCGCCAAGGTCTGGCTGGACGGCAAGGTCAACGCCGACCTCGCCGAGAGCACCGCGCAGATCGGCGCGCCCGAAGTCTGGCAGGGCGGCAACACCGGCCAGGGGGTCGACGTCGCGGTCCTGGACACCGGGGTCGACCTCGAGCATCCGGACCTGGACGATCGCGTCGCCGCCTCGGCCAGCTTCGTCCCCGGCGAGGACGTCACCGACCGGCAGGGCCACGGTACGCATGTTGCCTCGACCATCGCCGGCACCGGCGACGCCTCCGGCGGCGTGGAGCGCGGCGTCGCGCCCGGGGCCCGGTTGCACGTCGGCAAGGTGCTGAACAACGAGGGCGGCGGCCAGGAGTCCTGGATCATCGCCGGCATGGAGTGGGCCGCCCGCGACCAGCACGCCAAGGTGATCAGCATGAGCCTGGGTGGCAGTCCGACCGACGGCACGGACCCCATGAGCCAGGCGCTGAACACGCTCTCGGCCGAGACCGGCGCCCTCTTCACCGTTGCCGCCGGCAACGCCGGACCCGGGTTCTACACCGTCGGATCGCCGGGCGCCGCGGACGCCGCGCTGACGGTCGGTGCGGTCGACGGCGCCGACAGCCTGGCCGACTTCTCCAGTTGGGGGCCGCGTCTGGGTGACGGCGGACTGAAGCCCGAGATCACCGCGCCCGGCGTCGACGTGCTGGCGGCCCGCTCGCAGTACGCGGCCGAAGGCTCCGGGTACTACCAGGAGCTCAGCGGCACGTCGATGGCGACGCCGCACGTGGCGGGAGCCGCGGCCCTGCTGGCTGCACAGCACCCGGACTGGTCGGGTGTGCAGCTGAAGGACGCTCTGGTGAGCAACGCCAAGCCCACGCCGCAATACCTGCCGTACAAGGCCGGCAACGGTCGCCTCGACATTGCGGCGGCCACCAAGTCGCCCCTCTCCGCGACAGCCTCGGCCTACGCCGGGTACCACACCTGGCCGGTGCCGGCGGGAGACAAGGTGGTCAAGGAGGTCACCTACACGAACAACGGTGACACCGACGCCACCCTCGACCTCTCGACCCAGGTCGACGAGGCTCCGGCGGGCCTGTTCACGCTCTCGGCGTCGACGGTGACCGTGCCGGCGCACGGCCAGGCGAGCGTGACGCTCACCGCAACGGTCGACCTGCTACCGGTCGACAAGCAGCTGTCCGGCCGGCTCGTCGCGGTCGATGCCGTGAACCACCGCCAGCTCGGCACACTGATCGGGATCGGCCGGGAGGGCGAGCGCCATGAACTCACGCTGAACGCCAAGGACCGCTCCGGGCGCCCGCTCGCCGGCGACGCGATCCTGATCGGCCGGGGCAGCTACGGCCAGTTCACGGTCGGCGAGGAGGGTGTGCGGCTGCGACTCCCGGCCGGCGAGTACACGACCTGGCTGACCACCGACGTCGAAGGTACGCACGGGCCGAGCAGCAAGGGCCTCGCCGTCCTCAGCCTGGTCGACATCCACCTCGACCAGGACCGCACGGCGACGTACGACGCGCGCCAGGCTCGCGAACTGAAGAGCACAGCGCCGCAGGCCACCACACTCGGAGAGGTGCGGGTCAACGCGTACCGGGACTTCGGCCGGGACTTCTCGGTGGGTTCGTCGCGCTGGCCGGATGCGAGCTACGACAGCGCGTGGGTGCTGCCGACGCCGAAGGTGACCGACGGCGCGTTCGTGGCCGGCGCACGCTGGCGGCTCGAACAGCCCGCGCTGACACTCGGCTCGTACGACGACGTGCGGGTACGGCGACCTGCCACGCCGCTGCCGAAGGGCCGCCACGACCTGGAGGCTGTGTACGCCGGAGACGGGTCCGCGGCCGCGGCGCGTGGGGTGGACCGCCGGGGCAAGGCCGTGGTGGTTCGGCGCAACGACGCCGTCTCGTTGACGGACCAGGCGGCGGCAGCGGCCGCGGCCGGGGCGAAGCTGCTCGTGGTGGTGAACGACGGGGTCGGCAAGCTCGACCCGTGGGTGGACTCGATCTGGGCGCCGGCGCCGCCGCCGCTCACGATCGCGACGCTGACCCGGGACGAGGGGGAGCGCCTGATCACCGCGTTGCAGCAGGGCCGGCAGCACACGCTCACCGCCGACTCGAATCCGGTGACGGCCTACCAGTACGACCTGTCGCACTTCGCCGATCACGTCCCGGCAGATCCGGCGTACCGGCCGGGTCCGCGGGACCTCGCCCGCCTGGACGTTGCCTACCGCAACTTCCGCCCGGGCGACGGTGTCGAGAACCGGTACGACGTGTGGAACGGCGACTGGGAATCGAGTATGAACAGCTCGGGGATGCCGGTGGCCGCGGTACGGACCGACTGGGTGACCGCCGGGGTGAAGTACCAGGCCATGGCGCAGATCCTGCGCGAGGTCCAGCAGGTCGAGCCGGGCTGGACCAGTTATGGGGCGGGGAGCCGGACGCAGATCGAGTGGTTCGGGCCGATCCAGCGACCGTGGCTGGCGAAGGGCTATTCACCGGTCCGCAACGGTGACCAATTGACCGCGGTGTCGCCCGGCTGGGGCACCGGGCCGGTCATCGGCACCGCGCAGGGCAACTGGGACCTCACCCAGCAGCTCAGCCTGTACCAGGGCGGCCAGCTGGTGAAGCAGGAGCAGCGGGATCAGCTGACCGCGACGGGCCTGAGCCCCGACCGGCTGCCGTACCGGCTGGTCGCCGAGAACACCCGGGGTGCCTACCCGAACCCGTTCTCGACCTCGACCCGGACCGAGTGGGGATTCACCTCGGCCGCGTCCGGCGAGGCGGTCAGCGAGTCGCTGATCCAGCTGCACTACGCCGTCGACGTGGACGCCGACGGCCGGGCACGCCGTACGGCGGAACTCGGCGTCACACCACGGTGGTCCGAGTCGTCCTCGGTTCTCGGTGTGCGAAGGCCGACGGTCGACGTGTCGTACGACGACGGCAAGACCTGGCGGCACGCCGAGGTACGGCGTACCGGGGCCGGCTGGAGCACCCGGCTGGACGCGCCGCGGTCCGCACAGTTCGTGACGTTGCGGACGCGGGCCGATGACGGAGCGGGCCACACTGTCGACCAGGAGATCGTGCGGGCCTTCGGTTTGCGGTGATACGGGACGGGAGCCGGGCTCTGGCCCGGCTCCCGTTACTCCGCTTTGAGGTGGTGGTGGGGCGAGAGCATCGCCTCGAGCTGTTCCTCGGTTTCGTCGGCGGCGACGAAGAGGAGCTCGTCGTTGAGTTCGAGGGTGCCCTCGGGGTCGGGACGCAGCACGCGGCCCTCGCGGAGGATCACGACCAGCGCCGTGTCCAGCGGCCAGTCGACGTCGCCGACGCGCTGCCCGATCATCGGGGAGTCCTCGGGCAGGGTGAGCTCGACCAGGTTCGCGTCGCCCTGGCGGAAGGTGAACAGCCGGACCAGGTCGCCGACCGACACCGCCTCCTCGACCAGCGCGGACATGATCCGCGGCGTCGACACCGAGACGTCCACGCCCCAGGCCTCGTTGAACATCCACTCGTTCCGCGGGTGGTTGACCCGGGCAACGGTCCGCGGGACGCCGAACTCGGTCTTGGCGAGCAGCGAGACAACCAGGTTGACCTTGTCGTCACCGGTGCTGGCGATCGCCACCTGGCACCGCTGCAGCGCGGCCTCCTCGAGCGAGGACAGTTCGCAGGCGTCGGCGAGCAGCCACTCGGCGCGCGGCACGGACTCGGCCTTGATCGCGCGGGGGTCCTTGTCGATCAGCAGGACCTCGTGACCGTTCTCCAGCAGTTCGCCGGCGATCGAACGACCGACGTTGCCGGCACCGGCGATGGCTACCCGCATCACAGCTCCTCAGGCTTGGTGCCGAGTTGGGACTCGATCGCGGCGGCGTCCCGCTCGAGCATCACCACGTGGACCAGATCACCCTCCTGGATGACCGTGTCGGCCCGGGGCAGGAGTCCCTCGCCGAGCCGGGTCAGGAACGCGACCCGGGCGCCGGTGGCCTTCTCGATGTCGAAGGCGGCGCGGCCGATCCAGTCCGCGTGCACGTGGACCTCGGCCAGCCGGACGGTCCCGGACGGGTCCCGCCACTCCGGCTCGGAGCCCTCGGGCAGCAGCCGGCGCATCATCTGGTCGACGGTCCAGCGGACCGTGCCGACCGTGGGGATGCCGAGCCGCTGGTAGACCTCGGCGCGACCCGGGTCGTAGATGCGGGCCACCACGTTGCTGATCCCGAACGTCTCGCGGGCCACCCGGGCGGCCAGGATGTTCGAGTTGTCACCGTTCGAGACGGCCGCGAACGCCTCCGCGTCCTCGATCCCGGCCTCGATCAGGATCTCGCGGTCGAACCCCATGCCGACGATCGTCCGGCCGGTGAAGTTGGGGCTCAGCCGGCGGAACGCGTCGGCCGACTGGTCGATGATCGCGACCGTGTGGCTGCGCTTCTCCAGGCCGCGCGCGAGCGTCGACCCGACGCGGCCGCAGCCCATGATGACGACGTGCACTCGCTGATCACTCCTCGGCCACTGCGGGCCCCACTGGCTCGTTCGGCAGGGATAGACGCTACACCGGACCGGGCCTGCCTCTAACATCACCGGTGTGACTCCCGCTCTAGGCGATATCGGCAAACGGCTGCTGCTCGGTCGCAAACTGCGCAGCACCCAGCTGGGTGAGACCCTGCTGCCGAAGCGCATCGCCCTGCCCGTTTTCGCGAGCGACGCGTTGTCGTCGGTCGCGTACGCGCCGGATGAGATCTTCCTGACGCTGTCGATCGCCGGCCTGGCCGCGCTGACGATCTCGTGGAAGATCTCGCTCGCCGTCGCGGTGGTGCTGGTGGTGGTCGTGCTGTCCTACCGCCAGAACGTGCACGCCTACCCGTCCGGCGGCGGTGACTACGAGGTCGCCAACGTGAACCTCGGCCCGACCGCGGGCCTGACGGTCGCGAGCGCCCTGATGGTGGACTACGTCCTGACTGTGGCGGTGTCGATCTCGTCCGCCGCGCAGTACGCCGCCTCGGCGATCCCGGGGCTCGAGGGTCACCAGGCGACGGCGGCGGTGATCGCGGTGCTGTTCCTCACCACGATGAACCTGCGCGGGGTCCGCGAGTCGGGGGCGGCGTTCGCGATCCCGACGTACATCTTCATGTTCACCATTCTCGGGATGGCCGCCTGGGGCTTCGGCCGGCTGCTGTTCGGGACCCTGCCCGACGCGAGCAGTTCGACGCTCGACATCGCCGCCGAGAACCAGTTCGCGCACGGCGCCAGCGGCCTGGCGATGGCGTTCCTGATCCTGCGGGCGTTCTCGTCCGGGTGCGCGGCGCTGACCGGCGTCGAGGCGATCAGCAACGGCGTGCCGGCGTTCAAGAAGCCGAAGAGCCGGAACGCGGCGACCACGCTGGCCCTGCTCGGGTCGATCTCGATCGCGATGGTCGTCAGCGTGGTCGCGCTGGCCAACGTGATGAAGGTGCGGTTCGCCGAGGACCCGGCCACCCAGCTGGTGCGCGACGGCGTCCCGGTCGGGGAGGGCTACCACCAGGACCCGGTGATCGGCCAGCTCGCGAAGGGCATCTTCGACCACTTCTCACCCGGCTTCTACCTGGTCGCCGCGGCCACCGGCGTGATCCTGGTGCTGGCCGCGAACACCGCCTTCAACGGTTTCCCGGTGCTGGGCTCGATCCTGGCCCGCGACGGGTACCTGCCGCGGCAGCTGCACACCCGCGGCGACCGGCTGGCGTTCAGCAACGGCATCATCATCCTGGCGGGCTTCGCGATCGTGCTGATCGTCGCCTTCAACGCCGAGGTCACCCGGTTGATCCAGCTGTACATCGTCGGCGTGTTCGTATCCTTCACGGTCAGCCAGACCGGCATGGTCCGGCACTGGACCCGGCTGCTGCGCACCGAGCAGGACCCGGGCAAGCGGGCCCGGATGAAGCGGTCGCGGGTGATCAACGCGATCGGCCTGACCCTGACCGGCATCGTGCTGATCATCGTGCTGATCACGAAGTTCCTGCTCGGCGCGTACATCGCGATCATCGCGATGGCGGTGCTGTTCGTGCTGATGAAGGGCATCCACCGGCACTACGAGACGGTCCGCAAGCAGATGGCCGCCGAGGGCGACGAGCCGCTGATGCTGCCGTCGCGGGTGCACTCGATCGTGCTGGTCTCCAAGCTGCACAAGCCGACCCTGCGGGCGCTGGCGTTCGCGAAGGCGGCCCGGCCGTACCAGCTCGAGGCGGTCACCGTCGACGTCGACCGGGACGAGGCGGACGCGCTGCAGGCCGAGTGGGAGGCCCGCGGCATCCCGATCCCGCTGAAGCGGCTGGCCTCGCCGTACCGGGAGATCACCCGGCCGATCCTGCAGTACGTCCGCGACATCCGGCGGCAGTCGCCGCGGGACGTGGTGATGGTCTACATCCCGGAGTACGTCGTGGGGCACTGGTGGGAGCACATCCTGCACAACCAGAGCGCACTGCGGCTCAAGGGGCGGCTCTTGTTCACACCTGGTGTCATGGTTACGTCCGTTCCTTACCAGTTGCTCTCGTCGCAGGGGGCCGAGGAGCGGCAGGACCGGGTGGAACGGGTGGCCGGCCAGGTACGGCGCGGTGCCCGAAAGACGTCAGGAGATCGGTGACAGACGAGAACAGTCTGGTCGGGGCGGTAGTCGAGCTGGAGGTAGGGCCAGTCGCGCACGGGGGACACTGCGTCGCCCGGCACGAGGGGCAGGTGGTGTTCGTCCGGCACGCGCTGCCGGGGGAGCTGGTGCACGCCCGGATCACCGAGCAGACCGCGAAGTACCTGCGGGCCGACGCGGTCCAGGTGCTCACACCGTCCCCGCAGCGGATCGAGCCGCCCTGCCCCTACGCCGGGCCCGGGCGCTGCGGCGGCTGTGACTTCCAGCACGCCAACATCGTCGAGCAGCGCCGGCTGAAGGCCACGGTCGTGTCGGACACCCTGCGCCGGATCGGCGGGATCGACCGGACCGTGGTGATGGAGTCGCCGGGCGACGACGGGCTCGGATGGCGGACACGGATGCGGTACGCCGTGGTGGACGGGCGCCCCGGCATGTACGCGCACCGCTCGCACGACCTGGTGCCCATCGACCGGTGCCTGATCGCGCATCCGGGGACGCCGGACGTGCTGGGCTCGCGGTGGCCGGGCGTGTCGTCGGTCCAGGCGGTGGTGTCGTCCGAGGGGAAGACCGCCGTACTGACCGACCAGGACCCGGGGGAGCGGCTGGTCGAGGTGGTGCGCGGCCGGCGGTTCCTGGTGGAGGCCGGTGGCTTCTGGCAGGTCCACCCGGCGGCGCCGGAGACGCTGCTGGACGCCGTACTGAGCGGACTGGAGCCTGTCACCGGAGAGACCGCGCTGGACCTGTACTCGGGTGCTGGGCTGTTCGCGGCGTTCCTGGCCGAGGCCGGATGCCCGGTGCTCGCGATCGAGGGCGACAAGGACGCGGTCCGCAACGCCCGGCGGAACCTGCACGACCTCGACGGCGTGACGCTGGAGAACGGCGACGTCGACCGGGTCCTGAACGCGGCCGCCGGTCAGGGCCTCGAACACGTCGACCTGGTCGTCCTCGATCCGCCCCGCACCGGCGCCGGCAAGGACGTCGTACGGCGGATCGCGGCGCTCGGGCCCCGCCGGGTGGCGTACGTCGCGTGCGACCCCGCGGCGCTGGCCCGGGACCTGAAGACGTTCGGGCGGCTCGGGTACGGGATCGCGTCGCTGCGCGCCTTCGACCTGTTCGGGATGACCCACCACATCGAGTGCGTCGCCATCCTCGAGCCTGTGGACAGTGAAGTGGTCAGCTCGGGAGGGCTCGGGTAGCGTCAGGGCCTGGATTCCACCTGCGCTTGGAGACCTGATGCCGCTCGTTGACCTGGACGACCCGGAGGAGTTGCGCGCCCGCTGGTCCGCGCTCGCCGCGGTCGCCCACGCCACGGGCTTCGACCGCCGGTGGTATGCGGACGCCGACGGGTATCACCACCAGGACGAGAGCGCGTCGGAGCTGCGGATGGTGCGGCTCGAGGACGGGCGGGCGGTGCTGTGGGGATTCCACACGCAGCACAGCCGGACCGCCGGCGAGGACCTGCTGGCCGGGTCCCCGGACTGGATCGGGCAGCCCGAGGTGCGGCAGCGGCAGACCGCGGGCGAGCTCGGATTCGTGTACGGCGCTTTCAACGGGAGCTGGGCCCGCGCGTCGTACCCGGGCGATCCGTGGGAGCCGGTCGAGGACGGGTTCGCGCCGATCGGGCAGTGGATCACCTCCGACGAGGCCACCGCCGACATGATGGCCGAGTGGGTCGCGGAGTGGTCCGACTACCTCGGCGGCCTCGACGAGCTGCGTCCGTTCGGCATGGAGCTGATCCGGACCGCGGCCGGCCCGGGGATCTCGGCGCCCGCGCTCGCGGCGTACTTCAGCCATTTCAAGATCGACCCGCGGTCGCCGCTCCAGCCCGACCTGCCCGCCGGCGTCGCCGCCGCGCAGGACTTCACCGGGAACGTTGCAGAACAGGCAATTTTCACCGCGGACCCTGACACGGCCGAGGTCTCGGTCGTTGAAGATGCCGTGATCGGAGACAACCCGCAGGCCGACGACGAGGAGTCGTTCGTCGTCCCGCCCGGCATCAGCCCCTTCACCGGCCAGCCGATCGCCGACCCCCCGCCGTACCAGCCCTCGGCCGACCTCGGCGAGCCCGACGACACCGGCGGCTCGAGAAAACAAGGCTGGCTGCGACGCCGCAAGCAGGACGTGGCCGAGGACGAGCCCGCGTACGAGCAGCCGGCGCCCGGGACGTACCTGCCCGAGAACGTGTCCGGCCCCGGCCTACCGACACCGGCCTACAACCCGACCCTTCCGTCCTCCGAGCCGCCACGCGTCGGCGGCGGGGTGTACGAAGGCGACGACTTCTACAACAGCCTCTTCGCCGACGCCCCCTCGGGCGCCGCCGCCACTGCCGCGGACCAGGACTGGGAAACCGCCGAACAACAATCCTGGTCCGACCAAGAGGCAACCAGCGAATACCAGCCCTTCCCCGACCCCGAACCCGCCTGGACCGGCCCCGCCTGGATCAACGGCCAATGGGTCGAAGACCCCACCGCCGCGGCACCGCCCGCTGTGGCGGACTCCCCGTTCGCCCCTAACGCCACTGACGTCGAAGACGACGACGCCCCCACGGCCGAAATAGAAGCCGTACTCGACCCGGCCGACGCCACAGCCGAGTCCCGCGCCGACGACGCCGAAGCCCACAACTCGGCCCTGCCACAGGCCCGCACGCCGGCGTACGAGAACCCCCAGCCCCACGAACCCACGTCGGCCGGGGAATCGACCCGCGACCCTAACGGCGCTCCGGCTGCCGATGCAGCCCGGACCCCCACCGCCGCCCCGGCCCACGACACGGCTGGAAACGCCGCCCCGGCTCACGGTGCAGCAGGGAGCGCTGCCTCGGCCCACGACATGGCTGGGCACACCGCCCCGGCTCACGACGCAGGAGGGGGTGCTGCCTCGGCCAACTACGTGCCTGGGGACGCTGCCTCGGCCAACTACGCGGCTGGGGACGCTGCCTCGGCCAACCCTGTGCCTGGGGGCGCCGCCTCGGCCAACTACACGGCTGGCGACGCCGCCTCGGCTCACGATGCCGGCTGGGCTCGCAACGCCGCGGCTGCCCACGACGCTCCGGTCCACAACACGGTCTGGGGCAACGACGCCGGCGCTGACGACGAGGAGGAGTTGGCCTCCTTCACGGGCCCATCTCCCTTCGCCCCGGTCGCGCACAGCGAGCCCGGCCCCACGCCCCAGCCGACAACTCTCGCCGACGCCGACGACCAGACCGCCGAAATCCCCGCAATCCTGGACGACGCCGAACCAAGCACCCCGTCTGCCCCCGCCCAAGCGTCCGACCTCCGCACCCCAGCCCAGCCCGACGGCGCACCAAGCGGGCCTCCGCACCCCGCCGACGCACAGGCTTCCGCGCCGGGGGAGGCGCCCGAGGTCTCCGGGCACCACGACGTACGAGCGTCTGCGCCGGCCAGCCGCCTACCCGACGATGTCCCGCAGAGCTCCGACGTACGCCGCCCCGCACCGATCGGCGACGTACGACGTGAGGCCGCCCGGCCCGCCGACGAGGCACCAGGTGAAGCTTCCCGGACCGCTGACGTACAGGCGTCGGCACCGACGGGCAACGTACTGGGCGGCGCTGCGCGGACCGAGGACGTACAAGCGTCTGCCCCTGTCGAGGAGCGACCAGGTGAGGCTCCGCCAGCCTCCGCCGCACGGGCATCTGCGCCGACTGACGACGTACTGGGCGGGGCTGGGCGGGCCGAGGACACACGGGCGTCTGCGCCCGCCGAGGAGCCACCGGGTGAGGCTGCGCGAGCCTCCGACGTACGGGCGTCGGCGCCGACCGGCGACGTACTGGACGGGGTGGCGCGGACCGAGGACGTACGGGCGTCTGCGCCTGCCGAGAAGCCACCGGGTGAGGCTCCGCGAGCCACCGACCTTCGCACGCCGACCGGTGACGTACCGGGCCGGGCTGCGCGGACCGGCGACGTGCGGGCGTCTGCGCCTGTTGGGGACGCACCGGGAGAGGTTGAGCGAGCCTCTGACCTTCGCACGCCGACCGGCGACGTACCGGGCCGGGCTGCGCGGACCGGCGACGTACTGGGCCGGGCTGGGCGGACCGAGGACGGGCGGGCATCCGCGCCTGCCAAGGACGCATCGGGAGAGGTTGAGCGAGCCTCTGACCTTCGCACGCCGACCGGCGGCGTACCGGATGAGGTTGGCCGGGCCGCCGACGCACGGCGTGCCGCGGCGAGCTCCGACGTACCCGAGGAGCGGTCGGCTGCCGACGAATGGGCGTCTCATCCGGGTCATGAGGTTGAGGAGCCTGCTCGTCGCGACGAGCAGTCGCGGTACGAGGAGTTCGACGGCGCAGACGAGGTCTTCGGGAGGTCTGATGCCTCGGAGGTTGAAGCTCAAGTAGAGCCTCACCCTCAACCGCAGCCCTGGCCGCAACCACAACCCGAGCCGTGGCCGCAGCCCGAACCACACCCCGCCCCCTGGCCCCAGCCCTCCCCACCCGCACCAGAACCAGGCCCGATCCCCGGCCCGTCACCAGAACCAACCCCCGGCCCCGGGCCGTACCCGGGTCCCACGCCCACCCCAGGCCCCACGCCCGAGCCGACCCCACGCCCGGGCCCTTCGCCGTACCCCGGCCCGTCTCCCGAGCCGACGCCGATCCCGGACCCGGAGCCCGAACCCGCCCCGGAGCCCCTGCCCGAGCCGGAGCCACAGCCGTTCCCCCAGCCATACCCCCAGCCGGATCCGGAACCCATGCCGGAACCCGAGCCCGAACCACAACCCGAGCCGGAGCCGGAGCCCGCCCCCGAGCCGGAAGCGGCACCCGAGCAGGCTCCCGAGCGCCACGTGGCTCGCGGACCGGCCCCACAGTCCTGGCTCGAGCCACACGCCGACCCGACCCACGTCCCAAGCCCACAGCCGAGCTCGACTCCCGAGCGGCCGGCTGCTGAGGCAGGGTCCGTTGGCGGGCATGACCGGCAGTCCTGGGGTCAGCCGCACACTGACCCGGAGCAGTTCCCCGGCTCGCAGGCCCAGTCGGCGTCCGCGCGGCCGGCTGCTGAGGCACGTCCCGTTCGTGGGTCTGAGCTGCAGGCTTGGCCGGGGGCGGATGTCGACGCTGCGCAGGGCTCGCCGCCAGGGACGCACGGTGAGGCGGGGCCTTGGGCGGTCGGTGGTGGGGCGGGGGCCTGGGCGGTCGGCGGCGACCTCGACGATGACACGCCTACGGGGGCTGTGCCGGTCGTGGAGGATGACGAGCCGACCGGTGTGATGGCTGCGGTCGGGTTCGTCGATGAGCTGGACTTGCCCGAGGACCCCAAAGATCGTCCGAGCAGCGCGGCAGCCGCCATGGTCGTGCCTGGGCTGGGGTTGATCGGAGGCGGCGGACCCCGAGTGGTGCCTCCCGCGGGGTCGATCGAGGAGGCTATGCGGGCCGAAGTCGAACGCCCCCGGCCTCGGCCCGAGGAGTCGGCGGCAGTGCAGGCATTGCATGACTGGTGCCGGGCGCGGACGGCGATCGTGCCGTCGGGGTTCACCATTCAGGTGCAGGTGCTGGATCCGGGCGCCCCGTCGTACCGGTTCGACCTGGAGCCACCGGAGGTCGACGACCCGGAGTTCGCGGCGGACAAGCTCAGCGGGCTCCTCGGCGATCTGTGGCTGACCGAGGCACAGAGCGAGCAGGGCGGCTGGTTGTTCGCACGGATCGACGCGGCCGGCCGGACGCTGCGGATCGACCGGTGGTACGACCAGGTGCCCGACTGGTGGGACAACCCGGTGGAGGAGCGGCTCGACGTCGACGGGCTGGTCCGCCGGCTGTACGACCGCGGCCCCGAGTGGCAGCCGTCGTACCTGGAGAAGCTGTACACGAGCGCGAGATAGCGTTGGCGCCATGCTTCTCAGGATCTTCACCGAACCTCAGCAGGGCGCCTCGTACGACGACCTTCTCGCGGTCGCCCGCAAGACGGAGGAGAACGGCTTCGACGCGTTCTTCCGCTCCGACCACTACCTCGTCATGGGCGACAACGACGGCCTCCCGGGCCCGACCGACTCGTGGATCACGCTGGCCGGCCTGGCCCGTGAGACGCAGCGGATCAAGCTCGGCACGCTGGTCAGCTCGGCCACCTTCCGCAACCCCGGCGTGCTCGCGATCTCGGTCGCGCAGGTCGACCAGATGAGCGGCGGCCGCGCCGAGCTCGGCCTCGGCGCGGGCTGGTACGAAGCCGAGCACAAGGCGTACGGCCTCGACTTCCCGGACACCCCCGGCCGCTTCGACCTCCTGACCGAGCAGCTCGAGCTGATCACCGGTCTGTGGGACACGCCCGTGGGGGAGAAGTACGACTTCCAGGGCGAGCACTACCAGATCAGCGACTCCCCAGCGCTGCCGAAGCCGGTGCAGCAGCCGCACCCGCCGATCATCGTCGGTGGCGCGGGCAAGAAGCGAACGCCGGAGCTCGCCGCGAAGTACGCCGCCGAGTTCAACGCCGGCTTCCGCAGCGTCGAGGAGACCGCAACGCTGTTCAAGCGCGTCCAGGCCGTCTGTACTGCGATCGGCCGCGACCCGAAGACGCTCGCCCTCTCCACGGCCCACACGGTCATCGTCGGCAAGGACGACGCCGAGGTGAAGCAGCGCGCTGAGGCGATCGGCCGCGAGCCGCACCCCGAGAAGGACATCGCCGGTACGCCGGCCCAGGTGGTGGACCGTCTCGGTCAGTACGCCGCCGCGGGATCGGACCGTCAGTACGTCCAGATCCTGGATCTGCAGGACCTAGACCACCTCGACCTGATCGCTTCGGACGTGCTCCCGCAGGTCTCCTGAGCCGAAGCTGAGGCCGGAAGCAGCTACCTGGGACCTGCTGTGTCAGGTCCCAGGTTCCCAATTCAGGTCCCAGGTTCCCAATTCAGGTCCCAGGTCTTCCGGCGCGGGGCAAGGGCGCGCAGGGGCCGGGGCGGTGGAAGTTGGCTCGATGGCGTGTATCTTGATGTCGAGAGAGTTTGCGGCGCGAGGTTAGGTGAACCTGACCTCGCGGCCGGGCAACGCGCTCGGCAGGATGGGGCGCAGCGGACACGGAGCGGACAAGAGGAGCGGGTTGATGGCGAGCGTCGACAGCTTCGGTGCCAAAGGTGCACTCGAGGTCAACGGACAGTCGTACGAGATCTTCAGGTTGGCGGGCATCGAGGGTGCGGACACGCTGCCGTACTCGCTGAAGGTCCTGCTGGAGAACCTGCTGCGCACCGAGGACGGCGCGAACATCACCGCCGAGCACATCAACAAGCTCGGCAACTGGGACCAGAACGCGGCCCCGGACACCGAGATCCAGTTCACCCCGGCGCGGGTGATCATGCAGGACTTCACCGGCGTCCCGTGTGTGGTCGACCTGGCCACGATGCGCGAGGCGGTCGGCGAGCTCGGCGGTGACCCGACCAAGATCAACCCGCTGGCGCCGGCCGAGCTGGTCATCGACCACTCGGTCATCATCGACGTGTTCGGTACGCCGGACGCGTTCGAGCGCAACGTCGAGTTCGAGTACGGGCGGAACCGCGAGCGGTACCAGTTCCTGCGCTGGGGCCAGACCGCGTTCGACGAGTTCAAGGTCGTCCCGCCGGGCACCGGCATCGTGCACCAGGTGAACATCGAGCACCTGGCCCGCACGGTGATGGTCCGCAACGGCCAGGCGTACCCGGACACCTGCGTCGGCACCGACAGCCACACCACGATGGTGAACGGCCTCGGTGTCCTCGGCTGGGGCGTCGGCGGTATCGAGGCCGAGGCCGCGATGCTCGGCCAGCCGGTGTCGATGCTGATCCCGAAGGTGGTCGGCTTCAAGCTCACCGGCGCGGTCCCGGCCGGCGCGACCGCGACCGACGTCGTGCTGACGATCACCCAGATGCTGCGCAAGCACGGCGTGGTCGGCAAGTTCGTCGAGTTCTACGGCGACGGTGTCGCGGCGGTCCCGCTGGCGAACCGCGCCACGATCGGCAACATGAGCCCGGAGTTCGGCTCCACCTGCGCGATCTTCCCGATCGACGATGTCACGCTGGACTACCTGCGGCTGACCGGTCGCTCCGACGACGACGTCGCGCTCGTCGAGGCGTATGCGAAGGAGCAGGGCCTCTGGCACAACCCGGCTGTCGAGCCGCGGTTCTCCGAGTACCTCGAGCTCGACCTGTCGACCGTCGTACCGTCGATCGCCGGGCCGAAGCGGCCGCAGGACCGGATCGAGCTGAGCAAGGCCAAGGAGGCGTTCCGCGGCGTGCTGCCGGACTACGCCGCCGAGGAGAAGGACGTCGACCCGTCCGAGACCGGCAGCTTCCCGGCCAGCGACGCGCCGAACGGCCACGGCAACGTCGACGACAGCCCGCACGAGGTGCACGCCTCCAAGGACCGTCCGTCGAAGAAGACGACGGTCTCGCTGGAGGGCCAGGAGATCGAGCTCGACCACGGCCACGTCGTGATCGCCTCCATCACCTCCTGCACCAACACGTCGAACCCGTCGGTCATGCTCGCCGCCGCGCTGCTCGCGAAGAACGCGGTCGACAAGGGCCTCGCGTCCAAGCCGTGGGTGAAGACCTCGCTCGCGCCCGGCTCGAAGGTCGTCACCGACTATTACGAGAAGGCCGGCGTGACGCCGTACCTGGAGAAGCTCGGCTTCCACCTGGTCGGCTACGGCTGCACCACCTGCATCGGCAACTCCGGCCCGCTGCCCGAGGCGATCTCGGCCGGCGTCCAGGAGGCCGACCTGGCCGTCGTCTCGGTGCTGTCCGGCAACCGGAACTTCGAGGGCCGGATCAACCCGGACGTGAAGATGAACTACCTGGCCAGCCCGCCGCTGGTGATCGCCTACGCGCTCGCCGGCACCATGGACTTCGACTTCGAGACCGATGCCCTGGGCAAGGACACCGACGGCAACGACGTCTTCCTGAAGGACATCTGGCCGAGCGCCGACGAGGTCGAGGCCACCATCGCGAACTCGATCAACAAGGAGATGTTCGCGAAGGACTACGCCGACGTGTTCGCCGGTGACGAGCGCTGGCAGTCGCTGCCGACGCCGGAGGGCAAGACGTTCGCGTGGGACGCCGAGTCGACCTACGTGCGCAAGCCTCCGTACTTCGAGGGCATGGCGAAGGAGCCGGCGCCGGTCACCGACATCGCCGGCGCCCGCGTGCTGGCCAAGCTGGGCGACTCGGTCACCACCGACCACATCTCGCCGGCCGGCTCGATCAAGGCCGACAGCCCGGCCGGCAAGTACCTGGCCGAGCACGGTGTGGACCGCAAGGACTTCAACTCGTACGGTTCCCGCCGGGGCAACCACGAGGTGATGATCCGCGGCACGTTCGCGAACATCCGGCTGCGCAACCAGATCGCACCGGGCACGGAGGGCGGCTTCACCCGCGACTTCACCAAGGACGACGCGCCGGTCACCACGATCTACGACGCCGCGCAGGCGTACGCCGAGACCGGCACCCCGCTGGTGATCCTGGCCGGCAAGGAGTACGGCTCGGGCTCGTCCCGCGACTGGGCCGCGAAGGGTACGGCGCTGCTCGGCGCGAAGGCGGTCATCACCGAGTCGTTCGAGCGCATCCACCGGTCGAACCTGATCGGCATGGGCGTCCTCCCGCTGCAGTACCCGGAGGGCGAGACCGCGGAGTCCCTCGGCCTGACCGGCGAGGAAACCTTCGACATCACCGGCGTCACCGCCCTGAACGACGGCGCGATCCCGCGCACGGTCCACGTCAAGGCCACGTCGCCCGACGGCGCAGTCAAGGAGTTCGACGCGGTAGTCCGCATCGACACCCCCGGCGAAGCCGACTACTACCGCAACGGCGGCATCCTCCAGTACGTCCTGCGCTCCCTGATCGCAGGCTGACCCCCAGAGCCGGGGCGGCCCCCACAACCGCCCCGGCCACCGGTTGGTCCTCGTGACCGTCCGGCCGTCGGTTGATTCTCGTGACCGCCGTGGCCACCGTTCGGCCCTCGCGACCGCCTGGCCGTCGGTTGGTTCTCGTCACTGCCTTGGCCACTGCCCGGTCCTCGTGACCACCCCGGTGATCGGTCGGTTCTCATGCCTGCCTCGGCCGTCGGCTGGTTCTCGTGACCACCCTGCCCACCGCCCGGCCCTCGTGACCCCACCTGCTACCGGTCGAGCTGGGCGCCTTTTGTGCTGCGGTTCTGTGCCGCGGCCGCGCCGACGTCCGAGCGCTGCGTGCCGCCGGGCGGTGCCTGAGCAGCAAGCACCTCAGCCGGATTCAGCTCCCGAGAGCGCCCAGGCCCCTCGACAAGGCTGCCCCCGTCCTGCCCGCCTCCCGCCTTCCCACCCACGTCCGTCCCGGCCCGGGGTTGCCTGGCCTGATCCTGCCGCGCTCGGTCCTGCGTGGTTCGGTTGGGCGCGGTCTCGTACTTGCCGGCTATTTCCTTTCCGGCGGCGACCACTCGGGTGGCTGTGTCTCGGCCGATGGCGTGGCCCCAGTGTGTCGCTGCGTCGACGGTGCTGATCGTTGCCGCTCGTAGGCTCGTCAGGCGCGACCACTCGTGTGCCGCATCGCGGCTGAGTGCGCCGTACACCGCGACGGCGCGTTCCGTGTCGAGCTCCGACGTCGCCCCGGGGTGCTGGTGCTCCGCCACCAGCGCGGCGGCGAGGCTCCAGCGGGAGCCCTTGGGCTGGGTCACCAGCATGTCGACCAGCTCGTCGCGCCCGCCGCCACAGTGCGCGTGCACCTCGTCGACGAAGCCCCTGACCGCGGCCGTAGCCGTCACCGACGTCGGCGTCAGCCGGAACGGCGTCACCATGCCCGCCGACAGACCATGCCCGCCCAGGGCGGCAGCCTCGGGCGGGTCCTCGACGTACACATGTCCCAGTCCGTTCTCAGCCAGCACCTGCTCGGCGATCTCGTAGGTGCGTTGCTCGCACAGCGCCTGGTCGAGCCCTCGCGCGCTGGGCGCCAGTACGTCGTTCAACGCCTGACCCGGCTTGGCCTCGACCGGGCGCAGCGCGGGTTCGCTGCTCTGACGCAACGCCTCGTAGATGACGTTGTACGCCGCATCGCGCGCGGCCCGCGGGTACCACCAGCGCGCGTCCGCCCCGCCGGACGCCCGGACGAGCGGCGCGATGACGTTCCGGGTGTGCAGCCGGATCGTCCCGTCGAGATCCGAGCGGCTGCGTTGCCGGGAGAGCGTCGGCAGGACGCCGATCGCACCGTTCCAGCGCTGCGACGCGGTGCCGCCGACCCGCCGGTGCGCGGCCTGGATCAGCCCCGCGATCGTGCGGTACTCGTCGGAGGACGGATCGAGCAGACCGTCGGGCATGCGGCCACCTTTCGGAGCGGGACGAACTCCAGAGCCTAGTAACGGGCGAGCTCACCGGAACTGTCGGCGGTTCGCGGTTAACTGTCCTCATGGCCGAGAGGGAGTCGCCGCGGGACGTCGTACGGGCGGCGTGCGCGACGTACGGCGAGGACACCGTGATCGACTGGTGCGTCGCGTTCCTCACCGGGGAGATCCCGGGGGAGGCGGCGTACGGCGAGGAGCTGCCGAAGCTCGTCGCGATCACCGGGGCGGACAACCCGGGTGGGTGGAAGGCGCCGGTCGATCCGGTGAACTACTACTGGATCCGGGTCTGGGCGGCGCGGGCGTTCCTGTATGTGTGGCGGGACGACGTGGTCGACGCGCTGCGGACGGCGGCGAACGATCCCGCGTGGCGGGTCCGCGAGCACGTCGCCAGAATCACCGCACAACGCGAACTCGGCCAGCTCGTCGACGCACTGCTGCCAATGCTCGACCACGAACTGCCCCGAGTGCGCGCGGCCGCCGTACGGGCAGTCGGCGCTGCGGGGGAGTTCGAACATGCCGACGCGATCCGCCCACTCGCAGACGACCCCGACCAAACCGTCCGCGCCGCCGTCGAGCGCGCACTCACCAACCTGGAGGAGCGCCTTGACCGGCCAGTCCACTGACCACGCCAACCAGAAGGCTGGTCTTCGGCCGGCCGGAGCGCTGTCCGCACACACTTGGGAGACTTGGAGGAGCGCCTTGACCGACCAGTTCACCGACCAACGCGGCCCGAAGGCTGGTCCTCGGCCGGCCGCAGCGCTGTCCGCGCGCGCTTGCGAGACTGGAGGAGCGCCTTGACCGATCGGTCTACTGACCAAGCCGGCCTGGAGGGTGGGCCTCGGTCGGGAGGGTTGTCCGCTCGGCGTGCGACGGTGGGTGACGGGGAGGCTGTCGGTGAGATCCATGCCGCGTCGTGGGGTGCGGCGTATGCGCCGCTCTTCGCCGAGGATGTAGCGCGGGAAGGGATCGAGAGCCGGCTGACGAGGTGGCACGCCCGGCTCGCGGCCGGGGATGGGCTCGTCATGCTCGGGTTCGTCGGCGACCGGCCGCTGGCCATGTCCTGGTCGGGCCCGTCCCACAGCCGTCCCGGCCTGGCGGAGATCCACAGCTTCTACACACACCCTGACGCGTGGGGGAGTGGTGTGTCGGCTGCCCTGATGGACGCCACCCTGCGAGAGCTAACCGGCCACGAGGGTGTTCACCTCTGGACGCTTCGCGACACCCCGCAGTCCCGCCGCTTCTACACCAAGTGCGGCTTCGCCGAGACCGGCGCCACCCAGTCCCGGGACTTCGGCGACGGCAACCCGCTCCCACAGGTCGAGTACGAGCTAGTCCTCCAGAGCGGCCCGTAGCTTCCCGGCGTACTCCTCGGCCTCGGCGGTGTCGGCGTATTTCGTGCGTGGCCAGAAGAAGCCGCGCAGGCCGTCGCCCTTGGTGCGCGGTACGACGTGGACGTGCAGGTGCGGCACCGACTGTGACACCACGTTGTTCACGGCAACGAACGATCCCTGCGCGTCGAACGCGGTCCGGACGGCGGTCGCGACCGAGCGGGCCGCGCCGAAGAGCGGGACCATCACCTCGTCGGACATCTCCACCATCGTCGGCACATGGGTCCGCGGCACGATCAGCGTGTGCCCCTTGAACACCGGCCGGATGTCGAGGAACCCCACGACATCCGGTGTGTCGAGCACGATCTGCGCGGGTGTCGTCCCGGCGATGATGGAGCAGAAAAGACAGTCCGCCATCTCGTCAACCTAGCTTCTCGTCGACGAAACACCAGCGCCAGGTCTCGCCCGGCTCGAAGCTGCGCATCACCGGGTGCCGGGTCTCCTCGTGGTGCTTGGCGGCGTGCTTCATCACCGACGAGTCACAGCACCCGACGTGACCGCAGCCCAGGCACAGCCGCAGGTGGACCCACGAGCCGCCGTCGGCCAGGCACTCCTCGCAACCCTCCGGGGTGTTCGGTGTGACCACGACCGGCGCCTGCTCGAGGTGCTCGCACGCCCCGCCCGGCGACGTCTTCGGCTTCAGGTCCTCCGACCTCCCGCCGACGTCGTCGTCCTCGTCGCGATCCAGGATCGACTCCTCGATGTCGAGCACGTTCTGGGCCCGCTGCAGCACCTCGTCCGCGACCAGCCCGGCGTCGCGGACCTTCAGGATGTGTGCGCGCTCGGCCTCCAGCATCGCGATCCGCAGCCGCCGGTACGCCTCGCTCGGCGTCTCGTACTCGGTCTCGGGCCGCCCGAGCCGCTCCCACGCGGCCTGCGCCCGAGCCTCGCCCCGCTGGCGCAGTACGTCGAGCACCGACGGCGGGTCCGACGGCGTCGAGATCTCGTCGAGCTTCTCGATCGCGGCCCGATGAGCCCCCTGCAGTACGGCGGCCTCCTGCAGCGCGTCCTCCGCCGGGTCCGGGCCCGGCAGGCGCAGGCGGCGGACCAGCCAGGGCAGCGTCGAGCCCTGGACGAGCAGCGTGCCGGCGGTGACGGCCAGGGCGATGAACACGAGCACCTCCCGGTGCGGCGTGCTCTCGGGCAGCGTGAAGACCGCGGCCAGCGTGACCACGCCGCGCATCCCCGCCCACGACACCACGATCAGCGCGTTGCGCGACACCGGTCCGGGACGGGACGGCCCCAGGAAGCGCCGGGACAGCAGCGTCGTCGGGATGATCCAGATCGGCCGCAGCAGCACCACCGCGACGAAGACCGCGACCGTCGTGGTCGCGATCAGCCACGTCGGCAGCGGGCTTTCGGTCAGGTCGTCGAGGATCCACCGGGTCTGCAGCCCGATCAGCAGGAACACCGTGTTCTCGAGCAGGAACTGGAAGGTGCGCCAGTTGGTCCGCTCCGACATCCGGGACTTCGCCGACTGGATGATCGGCGCCTTGTGGCCGAGCAGCAGGCCGGTGACGACGACCGCGAGCACACCGGACGCGTGCACGTAGTGGTTCTCGGCCGCGATGTAGGCGATGAACGGCGCGGTCAGGCTGAGCGTGGTGTCCAGCACCGGATCGGTGAACCGCCGCCGGATCTTGGCCAGCACGAACGCCACCGCGACGCCGATCACCACACCGCCGCCGGCCGCGCGCAGGAAGTCCAGGCTGACGTCCCACACGGTCGGCGCCACCAGGGCGGCCGCGATCGCGGTGCGCAGGCACACCAGCGCGGTGGCGTCGTTCATCAGGCTCTCGCCCTCGAGGATCGTCACGACCCGGCGGGGGAGGCCGACGCGCTTGGCGATCGCGGTCGCGGCGACCGCGTCCGGCGGGGCCACGACGGCGCCGATCGCGAACGCTGCCCAGAACGGCAACGGCTCCTGGCCGATCGACTCCGCGACCACGCCGAGCAGCCACCAGGCGACCACGCCGACGCCGAGCGCGGTGAACGCGACCAGCCCGACGGACAGCAGCCCGATCGAGCGCCGGTGCTTGGTGAAGTCGACCAGGCTGGTCTTGATCGCGGCCGAGTAGAGCAACGGCGGCAGGAATCCCACCAGGACGACCTCGGGCTCGAGCTCGACGCGGGGGATGAACGGCAGGTACGACGCGGCGATCCCGACGACCACCAGCAGCAGGGGAGCCGAGATCCCTATCCGTCGCGCCAGTGCGGCACCGGCCGCGACGACGGCGACGAGGGCCACGACCTCGATCGCGATATGCACGCGCACAGTGTCGCAGCGCGCGCCGGATTCCACCCAGTTTCCACCCGGTTTCGACCCGACGGTTCGCCCACGGCTGACACCCGGGACTGGTCAGCTCCCGCCCGGTCCTCTAGCGTGTGCGAAGCGGGATTCACCGATCACTGGGAGTGACTGATGCGTCGGGTGCCTTGGCTGGTCGGTGTGGTCGTCGCTCTGCTGTGCACCTCGATCGTTCCCGCCGCGGCGGCGAGCACGGTCACCAACGGCTGCGTCGCGTCGGTGCCGGAGCCCGGCACGACGACGCCCGTACGGATCTGTTACTCGCTGTTCAGACCGGCGACCGCCTCGAAGCAGCACACCGTGCCGCTGATCTTCCACAGCCATGGCTGGGGCGGCAGCCGCGCCACGGACCCGAACGCGTTCAAGGCGTGGCTCGACGCAGGGTTCGGTGTGCTCAGCTTCGACCAGCGCAGCTTCGGCCAGAGCAGCGGCGTCGCGCATGTGATGAACCCGGACTACGAGGGCCGCGACGTGGTGAAGCTCGTCGACCTGGTCGCGGGGCTGGACTGGGTGACGCAGCAGCGTCCCGGTGACCCGCTGATCGGCGCCATCGGCGGGTCGTACGGCGGCGGGTACCAGTTCGCGGGCGCCTTCACCGAGCTGCGCGACCGCGGCCGGACCCGGTTCGACGCGCTCGCACCGGAGATCACCTGGTGGGACCTCAAGCAGAGCCTCGCGCCGCTGGAGGCTGCCCGGACGATGTGGCTGTCGATCCTGTTCGCGGGCGGCGGGACGCATCTGCCGCCGGCGGTGTCGAAGGCGTTCGTCGCGTTGATCGCCACCGGCGCGTGGCCCGCGGGCCAGGCCGGGCGTGATCTCGACGCGTTCTTCGCGCACAACGGACCGGCCTGGCATGTTCAGCAGGGACGCAGGCTCGACATCCCGGTGCTGTTCGGCCAGGGCATCTCCGACAACCTGTTCAACCTCAACCAGGGCCTCGCGAACTTCGACCGCGCGCTGACGGCTCGCGCCCGGGCCGAGTCGATCTTCGTCGGGTACAACGGCGGCCACACGCTGCCCAGCGTCGTGCCGCCCGGCTACGCGACCGCCGGCGACCCGTGCTCGGTCGCGCTCGGATCGCCGACGTTCTCCAGCCTCTCGATCCGCTTCATGCGGCTGCGGCTCCTGCACCAGGCGACCGGGCTGACCGGCTTCGGCACCTACCACCTGTCGACCGCCGCCGGACGTTGCCTCACGCAACGGAACCTGACGGTGAACAAGCGCTACCCGCTCGGCAAGATCGTCGCGCCGACCGGCGCCGGGCTCCCCGTCAGCCTGCCGATCGCGAAGGGCCCGATCACGATCGCCGGCACGCCCACGCTGACCGCCGACGTGTACACGGTGATCCCGCGATCGGTGGCGTACTTCGCCCTCAGCGTCGGCACGAGCCCGCTCACCGCGAAGGTCGTGCAGAACAACACCATGCCGCTCCGCGAGCAGACCACCGCCCGCGGCGTACGGCGCACGATCGAACTCCCCGCCGTCGCCGTCGACGTCCCGCCCGGCCAGAACCTGTACCTCACCGTCGCCCCGATCGCCGACATGTACGCCGGCCAACGCGGCCCGCTCCCCGGTGTGATGATGCTCAAGAACGGCACGCTGAAGGTTCATGTAGCCCGGTAGCTCTGACGCGGTGGCGGCACCGCGTCAGAGTCGTGGCGGGTCCGTGTCAGGGCGCCCGGCGAATCTTCTCGGCATGAACGAAACCACGCTCACCAAGCCCCGTCCGAAGTTCGTCGAGACCCTGCTCGCCGACAAGCACTCGATCCCTCTGTCCATCGCCTTGCATCTGGTGCCTGGCGCCCTGATCGTCGCGGTCTACGCCTTCGTCGCGGCGCCGCTCGTCCGGGCGATCGAGTACCCGCCGTTCCTCGCCTGGGCGATCGCCTTGGCGGTAGTGCTCTTCCCGGTCCTGCTGGGCCTGTCCTGGCTCGGCAAGCAGGTCACCGGCCGCTACTGCCTGCGGGGCGGCGCACTGAGATACCTCGACCGCCCCGTCCCGCGCGGCAAGGTCACCGCGTTGATCATCTTCTGCCTACTGTGGATGACCGTCGTGTCGCTCTCGCTGACGCCACTCGACAATGTCCTGTACGACCACGTGTTCTCGTGGATCAACTACGCCGGCACCGGCGACAGCGCCACGTCGTACCTGAACGGATACTCGCAGCAGAAGCTGCTGACCACCCTGCTGATCTGCGGCCCGTTCACCGGCTGGTTCCTGCCGCTCATCGAGGAGTACTACTTCCGCGGATTCCTGCTGCCCCGCCTGTCGCAGCTGCGCGGCTGGGCCCCGATCTTCAACGTGTTCTTCTTCTCGGTGTACCACTTCTGGGCCCCGTGGACGGTGCTGTCCAAGCTCGTCTTCCTCTATCCGGGCGTCCACCTGGCCTGGAAGAAGCGCGACATCCGCATCTCGATCGGTATGCACCCCGGCTCGGCACTGCTGCTGACCGTCATCGGCGTCATCGCGGTGGCAATGGGCCGCACCTCGCTCTAACGCGGCAGCGCGACGACCCCGGCTATCTGATCTTGTCGAGGTGGGACTTGTAGACGGTGAGGAACGGCTCGTCGGTGGCTACGGCCTGCACCAGCCAGTCGCAGGTCTGGCGGGCGGTGGCGATGACGTCCGGCGGGTACGCGTACTTGATCTGGTGTTCGGCGAACTCGTCCTCGTCGTCGATGAAGACCGTTCCGTCGCGGCGCTTGATGACGTCCAGGTCGAGGTCGATCATCGTCACCAGGTCGTCGGAGAACTCGACCGGTGTGGTGATGTCGGCGTAGATCTCGGTGTAGCGCGGCTCGTCGTTGAAGATCGCGGTGAACCACTGGTCCCGCGGGAACAGCTGCACGTGGGCCTGTTCCTGCGTCACCGTCAGCTCGTCGCCGCGCTGCGACACCGACCCCGCCGGCGCGCCGAGCCACACGCCGTACTCGTCCTCGCCCAGATAGCGCATCCACTGATGCCAGTGCAGCTTCTCGTCGTACTTGCGATAGACCACCCGAACATCACGCATAACTCACAACCTATCGGCCGCGGGGTCAGCGGCGGTTGATCTGGGCGGTGATCGTGGGGTCGGTGATCGCGGTGTCGTTCGCGAGCAGGAAAGCCTTGCTGAGCACCAGGCTGAGGACGGGATCGTCGTCGAAGGGCAGGAACAGCTTCTGCGCCTGGCCGTCGCGGGCGGCCACGATGCACAGGTACTGGTCGTTCGGCGCCATCAGGATGTTGCCGCTGCCCAGGTGGATCCGGTACGTGCGAAGGTCGCCGCGCACGATCAGATACCGGTCCTCGAACCAGCACCGGTCGGCGATCGCGAGCCGCGGGACGAGCTGCTCCAGCACCTCGCGGCGGATCTCGCCGGCCGCGGACAGCTCACCGAAGCCGTACGTGTGCCAGTACGTGTCGAACCGGCGCTCGGTCCCGCGGTCGAGCCACTCCGGATCGGCGCCGATCGAGGTCACCCCGACGAACAGGTCCACGTCGCGCAGCGCCTCGGTGAGGACCAGCGGTGGAACCGAGGCCAGCTCGACCGACTCGTCACTGCGTACGTCGACGAACCGCACCTGGTCGCTCGTGCAGTACGGATAGAGGTCGGTCGCGCCCGGCTGCAGGTCGTGGATCGGGTCGAAGTAGAACTCGGCGCGGATCCCGGCCGCGTCGAACGTCCGCCGCGCGACGCCGTTGTCGATACCGTCGTCCCACCACGCGACCGCGACCGGGGCCCATCCGCGCCCCTTCATCAGCGCCCGGGCCTGGACCTGCCCGAAGACGTGGCCGGCGAAGCGGTTCGAGTACACGCGGGTCTGTTCCTCCGCGGGCGTGAGCACGTACAGCTCCCGGAACGCCTGCTTGAACGGCTGGACGACCTGCTGCTCGAGCAACTGCCGCCGCCACGCCCGTACGTCGTCCGCGGCAGCGTGGATCGGATGCCAGAGGCGTACTTCGGCGTCCGGCGGGATCTCGACCTGCTGACCCGAGTTGGTGACCGCGGTCGCGCCGTCGAGCGGGATGCCGACGATGCTCGATCCTTGCGGCGTGCTGAAGACCCAGACCAGCGTGCGGGTCAGGCGCCCGGTGATCGGGTGGTCCAGGTACCAGGTGCGCCAGTCGTCGAGTGGCCAGGCGCGGTCGGCGGCCATCAGGCCGTCCAGCCGCACGCGTTCGCCGGCGATCGTCTTCCGGATCGCCTTGAGCTGGTCCCGGAGCGTGGCGAGCTTGTCGGCATCGGCCAGCTTCACGTCCGGCGGTACGGACTTCCGTGGTTTGTCGTTCTCGTCGACGTAGACGAGTGACGCCGTTCGTCCGTCGACGACGATCTCGGCGGATCCCCGCGACAACGGCGTCCGGCGCTCGCCGTCGAGATCGTGGGTCTCGACAGCGCGTTCGAGCAGCTGGTCGCGGGTCATTCCCTGCGCGGAGGCCAGCGCGTCGACGGCCTTGCGGATCTGCTTCAGCAGTGTCCCGTGCCGTACGGAACGCTCCAGCGCGAGCAGCTCGGTGATCGACGCCGGGGCGCCGATGTCGGCCATCGCCTGCGCCGAGGCGTTGGCGAGCCGGAGGCTGCGGGGATGGCCGAACTGCCCTCCGATGACAGTCACCGTCTTGAGCGCGAGCCGCCGCAGTCGCGGTAGAAGCGCCGGATCGCCCAGCAGCCCCGCGAGCGCGACAGCCCCGCAGAGGAAGGACTCGTTGCCGTTGTTGACATACCTGTAATGCTCGGCGTCGTCCGCGTCGAGCGCCGCATCGAGGAGCGCGCCGACAAGACTCGCGGGCCCGCCCAGCCGGCCGATCACGCGCGCGGCCTCGGTGAGCCACTTCTTGGACGGGCGTCCGCTGTCGGGATAGGCCGCGAGGAGGTCGATCGCCGCGTCCAGCGCTTCGAGCGGCCCGTCAGCCGTTTCGAACGCGACGCGCAGCCGAGGACCGGCGTCGTCGGCATCGTCGATCAGATCGACGCGGAGCCCCTCGTCAGGTCCCGCGAGCTTCCTCAACCTGGTCGCGGTCGGGGCGTCCTGGACCTCGTCGGCCGCGAGCGCGAGCAGCGGCTTCAACCGCTCCTGCTCCGCGCCGGACAGCTCGGCGTACGCCTGCTCGATCTGACGGCTCACCCCGCGCAGCGCCCAGCTGCTCCACCAGGCTTCGGGCTGCTCGCGCTCGCCGGGCCGCAGGTCCAGCAACCGCTCGATGTGCTCCGCCGACAACCGGACGCGCTTGCGTGCGATCACCGACATGAGCTGGGCGCAGTGATGACTGTCGATGCGGTCCGGGATGGTCAGGATGCACTCCCGCCGCAGTGTCTCCGGGGCCTGCAGGATCGTCTGGACCTGCGGCAGCGCGCGGGCGTCGCCGTCGCTCGTCCATGACCGGCTGCCCAGCGCCCGCAGCGCAGCGGCCACGAGCGCAGCGGCCTCGGTCTCGCCCGCCACGCTCAGCCACCGACCAGTTGAACCAGGCGGACGAAGCGGATGTCCGAGTCCGCGGTCAGCTCGAGCTCCTCGTCGAGCTCGGTCACCTGCCGGTCGTCGACGAGGACGAAGAACCCGTTGCGCCCGAACGCCTCGATCGCCCGATCGGCCTGCCGCTCCCAGTCGAGCTGCCGCTGCCGAGGCACCCGGAACCCGTCCTCCGCCGGCGACCCGCCCTCGGGCATCACCAGCCCTCTGAAGATCGGCTGCGGCGCGGCGTTGAACCGCGCCACCTCGTCCCGGACCCGCGTCCGGACGAGATCGCGCAGCGTCGACCTGCTCGAGACCCCCTCCAGCAGGGTTGTCGCCCCGACCCGTCCCGCCCCCGACACGTCAATGATCGTCACCGTGATCCCCACCGCCGCAGCATATTCATCCACCGGCTCCCCACCGCCCCGAGCAGCACTGCAACTTCCTGCAATTTCGCGGTCAGCAGTGGACCGGTCGCCGACCGCGACGGAGCATGGGGTGATGCCGGCCCCAGGCCGACATCGTGATCGGCCTTCGAGGGCTCAGGGGGGCTCCTAGCCCCCGAGGGCCGATCACCTTCACCGGCCCGGCCGCCTCAGCCACCTCAGCCTGCCGACAGGGCGCGGACCTGCTCCAGGTACGGCTTGTAGGCCGTCAGGAAGGGTTCGGTGGTGGTGATGGTGGCGGCGAGGTGGGTGCAGGTGGCCTGGGCGGTGGCGATGATCTGGGGTGGATAGTTGTAGCGGATCTGGTGTTCGTGGAACTCGTCCTCGTCCATCACGTGCACGGTGCCGTCGCGGAGCAGGCGGATGTCGAGGTCCAGGTCGACGGCGGTGACCGAGTCGACGCCGAACTCGGCGGGCATGGTGATGTCGCAGTAGATCGCGGTCCGGTGCGGGGTGTCGTTGAACAGGGCGCTCCACCATTCGCCGTGCGGGAACAGGCGGACGCGGTGGTGGTCGATCGTCTGCCAGCGGCCGTCCGCGCGCTGGCCCTGCGTCCCGGGGACGGAGCCGACCCAGAGGCCGTGCTCGTCCTCGCCGAGCCGGATGGCCTCGACCAGACGATGCGGCTGCCCGTCGTACTTCCGGAACAACGTCGTCACCATCTCCACCCGATCACCCTAGGTGAGACGGGCCGCACCTCCGAACCAGGCACACCCGGGCGGCGTCCTGAAGTGTGAGATTGCCCGGGACCGGGGAACGGTGGCGTGGAACGCGGTTGCCGAGTTCGGATTCCGGGCGCGGGGTGCATAGACTCAAGCATTCGAGGACGACCTGCGGGAGGAGCTCGATGCGCGTGCTGGAGACGCTGGGAGGGCCGGCCGACCTGAAGAAGCTGACCGGACAGCAGTTGACTGATCTGGCGGCGGAGATCCGGGACGTGCTGGTCGAGACCGTGTCCCGGACCGGCGGTCACCTCGGCCCGAACCTCGGCATGGTCGAGATCACGCTGGCGATGCACCGCGTGTTCGACTCGCCGCGGGACCGCCTGGTCTACGACACCGGCCACCAGACGTATGTGCACAAGCTGCTCACCGGCCGCGCCGGCGAGTTCGGCACGCTGCGTCAGCAGGGCGGCCTGTCCGGGTATCCGAGCCACGCCGAGTCCGAGCACGACGTGGTCGAGAACAGCCACGCCTCGACCGCCCTCTCGTACGCCGACGGCCTCGCCAAGGCGTACCGCCTGCGCAAGGAGGACCGGTACGTCGTGGCGCTGATCGGCGACGGCGGCCTGACCGGCGGGATGGCCTGGGAGGCGCTGAACAACATCGCCGCCGCCAAGGACCTGAAGCTCGTCATCATCGTCAACGACAACGGCCGGTCGTACAGCCCGACCGTCGGCGGCCTGGCGACGCACCTGACCAGCCTGCGCACTAACCCGCGGTACGAGAAGGTCCTCGACCTGATCAAGAAGAACCTCGGCCGCACGCCGTACGTCGGCCCTCCCATGTACGAGGTGCTGCACGGCGTCAAGAAGGGCCTGAAGGACCTGCTGGCCCCGCAGGGCATGTTCGAGGACCTCGGCCTGAAGTACGTCGGCCCCGTCGACGGGCACGACCGGCAGGCGCTCGAGGACGCGCTGCGCAACGCCAAGTCCTTCGGCGGCCCGGTGATCGTGCACGCGGTCACCAAGAAGGGCTACGGGTACGCCGCCGCCGAGCAGGACGAGGAGGACAACTTCCACCAGATCCGCCCGGCGAACAAGCCGCGCGGCTGGACCGACGTGTTCTCCGACGAGCTGGTGAAGATCGGCCACCGCCGCCCGGACGTGGTCGCGATCACCGCCGCGATGCTGCACCCGACCGGTCTGGCGGCGTTCGCCGACGAGTTCCCGGACCGCACGTTCGACGTCGGCATCGCCGAGCAGCACGCGGTGACCAGCGCGGCCGGCCTGGCGATGGGCGGCCTGCACCCGGTCGTCGGTCTGTACGCGACCTTCCTGAACCGGGCGTTCGACCAGCTGCTGCTCGACGTCGCGCTGCACAAGTGCGGTGTCACGTTCGTGCTCGACCGGGCCGGTGTCACCGGTGACGACGGCGCGAGCCACAACGGCATGTGGGACATGTCGATCCTGCAGGTCGTCCCCGGCCTGCGGCTGGCCGCGCCGCGTGACGGCAAGCGCGTCCAGGAGCTCCTCAACGAGGCCGTCGACGTCGACGACGCCCCGACCGTCCTGCGGTACGCGAAGGGCGAGGTGTTCCCGGACATCGAGGCGATCGACAAGATCGGGCAGCTCGACGTCCTGAGCCGCACCGGCCGCAACACCGCCAAGGACGTGCTGCTGGTCGGGATCGGCGCCATGGCCGCGACCGCGATGGACGTGGCGCAGCGGCTCGAGGCGCACGGCTTCGGGGTGACCGTGGTCGACCCGCGCTGGGTGAAGCCGGTGCCGCCGGAGCTGGTCGAGCTGGCCGAGGACTTCGAGCTGGTCGCCACGATCGAGGACAACGGCCGCGCCGGCGGCTGCGGGACGATGATCGCCCAGGCGCTGCGCGACGGGGGAGTCCAGACCCCGCTGCGTGACTTCGGCATCCCGCAGCAGTTCCTCGACCACGCCAAGCGGGCCGCCGTACTGCAGGAGATCGGGCTCACCGGCCAGGAAGTGGCCCGGGAGATCACCGAGCAGCTCACGCGGCAGCACGGCCACGCGCTCAACGAGCCGGATCCGGCCGGCGGCCGTCCGGGTAACGCCTAACGGACCATGGCCGAGCCAGGGCGGCACAGCAGACACGCCGCCACGCGCCGCCGATCGCGGGCCTGGCCGCTGTTGCTGTCGCTCGTCCTGGTGGCGGTCGCGGTGGCCGGCGGCCTTGCCTTGCACCGATCGAGCCAGGACGGCGACGGCACCGCGGACTCGGCCACCAGCACGCCCACGGTCGACCAGGCCGCGCGGGCAGCGGCCGTCGACGCGGTCCTGAAGCGCCGTTCGCAGGCCGTGCTGACCGGCAACGAGCAGGCGTTCGTCGCCGACGTCGATCCCGGCGACAAGCGCCTCGTGGCGAGCCAGCGCACACTGTTCGCGAACCTTCGCGAGTTCGGCTTCGCGAAGCTCACGTACCAGCAGCTCGCCCAGCAGTACGACGACAGCATCGCGCAGAAGTACGGCCCGTCGACGTACCTGGTCGCCGTCGCGATGACCTACCAGATCCGCGCCATCGACCTGGTCCCGGTGCGCGCGATGCTCGGCTACACGTTCACCCAGCGGGCGAACGGCGCTTGGGTGCTCGTCTCGGACTCCGACCTGGACCAGCGCCTGCCCCGCGGCTCGCACCAGGAGGCGTGGGACTTCGGCCCGATCCTGGTCAAGCGTGCGGCCCGCGTCCTCGTGGTCGTCGAGAAGGGCCAGCAGGCCCTCGCGGACAAGCTGGTCGCGATGTCGGGCAGCGCCGTGCAGGCCGTCTCGAAGAACTGGCCCGGCGGCTGGAACGGCTCGGGCGTGGTGATCGCGCTCGACGACAAGATCGTCCGGGGCGCCGACTACACGCAGCCGAAGAACGCCGAGGACGCGCTGGCGATGGCCACCTGGGTGTACCGCACGCTGCCCGGCGAGGTGACCGGCGAGGGGCAGCGCGCCGACTCGTACGTCGTGGTGAACCCGCACAACCGCGCCAAGGTGGACGCCCGCACGCTGGCCCACGAGTTCACCCACGTCGCCACCGCGCCGTACGGCCCGTATGCGCCGCGCTGGATGGTCGAGGGCGCCGCGACGTACGTCGAGTTCCTGCCGATGGACGGGCAGAAGAACCTGGCGATCCCGGAGTACAAGCAGGACGTGCGGACGAAGTACCTCGCGAAGGCGAAGAGCCTGCCGACCGACGACACGTTCTTCGCCCGGGCCGACAGCTCGTACCCGTTGTCTTGGCTGGCGCTGGACTATCTGTTCACCCGGTTCGGCGGCGTCGAGGTCGGCACGCTGTACCGCGAACTGGCCGCGCTCGGGTCGACCCAGAAGGACCGCGACCGGATCATGCTGGAGCACGTCGGGATGACCGAGGCGGGACTTTTCCGCGCCTTGAAGGCTGCCGCGGCAGCGTAACCGGCGGCGGTCGAGTAGGGTAGCCCGGCTGCGACCACCCGGGTACTCGGAGGGAACGACCCGAAGTGAGTGCGACGACGCCCAAGTCCGGTCCGCCAGGACCCCGCCGCTGGCTGGGTCTGCTGGTGGCGGTTGCCCTGGTGTCGGGCGGCGTCGTGTACACCGTTGAACAGCGCGAGCAGGACGCCCGCGACCGGGTCACCGCCACCCGCATCGCGACCCCGGCGCCGCCGAAGTCCACCAAGCCGTCCCGGGTCGCCGCAGCGGTCGCCGCCCGCCGGGTCGCCGTCGACACCATCCTGCTGCGCCGCGCGCAAGCTGTGCAGGCCGGCAACGAGGCCCTGTTCCTGGCCGATGTCGACCCGGCCAACAAGAAGCTCCGCGCCGAGCAGAAGATCCTGTTCGCGAACCTGGTCGAGATGGGCTTCACCGAGATCGGCTACAGCCAGGCGGAGGAGCGGTTCAACCCGTCGGTGCTCAAGGCCCACGGCAGTACGACGTACCTGGTCCGGATCCTGATGCGCTACCAGATCCCCAAGGTCGACTTCACGCCGGTCACGACCGAGCTCGGCTACACGTTCGTCGCCCGCGGCGGCCGCTGGCTGATCACCGCCGACGACGAGCTCGACGCCGACCTCGGGCCGGGCGCGCACCGGGAGGCCTGGGACCTCGGCCGGATCGAGGTCCAGCGCGGGGCACGCGTCCTGGTGGTCGTCGAGAAGGGCGACACGGAGCGCGGCCGGGCGATCGTCGCCGAGGCGACCGAGGGCCTCGGCGAGGTGGCGGCGTACTGGCCGCTGCGGTGGAGCGGCTCGGTGTTCGTGATCGCGCTCGACGAGACCGAGGTCCGCGACGCCAGGTTCGCCGACGAGGACATCGAGTCCGCGGCCAGCACCGGTACGACGTTCTCGTCGCTGCCCGGCCAGGAGACCGCCGACGGTACGGTCGCCGGCGGGTACATCGTGATCAACCCGAACGAACGCGACCGCGTCGACGAGATCCTGCTGTCGCACGAGATCACCCACGTCGCGACCGCGGATCTCGGCGGGTACGAACCGCTGTGGCTGGCCGAGGGCGCAGCGGAGTACGTCTCCTGGAGCGGTATCGAGGCGGTCAGCGGCGCCGGCGAGGTCGGCAAGTGGGAGCAGGAGGTCGTCGACGAGGCGCTGCCGCAGCTGAGCTCGCTGCCCAGCGACGCCGGCTTCTACCAGAACTCCGCCGACGTGTACGGCGTGAGCTGGCTGGCGGTCCGCTACCTGGTCGGGCGGATCGGTCTAGCCAAGGTCGAGGAACTGTACGAGGACATGGCGCGCAACGGCACCGACCAGGCCGCCCGCGACCGCATCCTGCTGAGCCGCACCGGACTCACCGAGGCGACGCTGTGGACGTCGCTGACAACATACGAGCCACAACGCTGAGTGGCGGTTTGACCTCGCGGTGTCAGAGGAGCAGTCTCGGATGGTTCCGTCCATCTCGAGGAGGCGCAGATGAGTCTTGTCCGGAAGAAGACGATCGAGCAGTCGATCGCCGATACCGACGAGCCGGAGTACCAGCTCAAGAAACGCCTCACCGCGGTCGACCTGACCGTCTTCGGCATCGGTGTCATCATCGGCGCCGGCATCTTCACCCTGACCGGCCGCGCGGCCAAACTGTACGCCGGACCGGGCATCGCACTGTCCTTCGTGCTGGCCGCGGTCTGCTGCGCGCTGGCCGCGCTGTGCTACGCGGAGTTCTCGTCCACCGTGCCGGTGTCGGGATCGGCGTACACGTTCTCGTACTTCTCCCTCGGTGAGATCTTCGCCTGGATCATCGGCTGGGACCTGCTGCTCGAGTTGATGCTCGGGGCAAGCGTCGTGGCGCAGGGCTGGTCGACGTACGCCGCCTTGTTCCTCGACCAGATCGGGTTGGGCTGGCCGTCGTCGATCGGGCCGGACAGCAACGTCAACGTGCTGGCGATCTTGCTGGTCCTGGTGCTGGCGACACTCGCGACGATCGGCATCAAGGAATCACTGCGGGTCAACCTGGTGCTGGTCGCGATCAAGCTGTTCGTGGTGCTGTTCGTGATCGTCGCCGGACTGTTCTACATCAAGGGCTCGAACCTGTCGCCGTTCATCCCGCCGAGCGTGCCGGCCGAGAGCGGCGAGGTCACGATCACCACGCCGCTGTTCCAGGCGCTGTTCGGGTTCACGCCGTCGACGTTCGGTGTGATGGGTCTGGTGTCGGGCGCGTCGCTGGTGTTCTTCGCATTCATCGGGTTCGACGTGGTCGCGACCACCGCCGAGGAGGCGCGGAACCCGCAGCGCGACCTGCCCCGCGGCATCATCGGGTCGCTGGCCATCTGCACGGTGCTGTACGTGCTGGTCTGCATCGTGATCACCGGCATGGTGAAGTACACCGACATCAGCGGTGAGGCCGCGCTCGCCGAGGCGTTCCGGGCCGTCGGCCGGGGCGGTTTCGCGACGCTGATCTCGGCCGGTGCGGTGGCCGGTCTGACCACCGTCGTCCTGACGCTGATGATCGGCGCCGCCCGCGTCGTGTTCGCGATGAGCCGCGACCACCTGATGCCCCGGCAGCTCGGCAAGACGCACGCCAAGTGGGGTACGCCGTACCGCCTGACGATCGGCATCGGCGTCGTCGTCGCGATCGTGGCCGGGGTGACCCCGATCGGCAAGCTCGAGGAGATGGTGAACATCGGCACGCTGGCCGCGTTCACCCTGGTGTCGATCGCGGTGCCGCTGCTGCGCCGGAGCCGCCCCGACATCCAGCGCTCGTTCCGGGTCCCGGGCAGCCCGGTGATCCCGATCCTCGCGGCGCTGATCTGCCTCTACCTGATGCTGAACCTGTCGCTGGAGACCTGGCTGCGGTTCGCGATCTGGATGGTGCTCGGCTTCGTGGTCTACGCCGCCTACGGCTACCGCAAGAGCCGGGTCGGGCTGGAGCAGCGCACCGGTGAGGTGCAGAAAGCCTGAACAACTCCCTCGGACAGTCGGCTAGGATCAGCCGACTGTCCGAGGGGGGCACCGATGAAACACCCGAAACGCCTGTTCGCGGGCGTTGCCGCGCTGGCGCTGACCGCGTCCGGCGCGGTCGTCGCCGTCCGGGCGCTGGACGGCGACGTCCCGGCCGGCGCGGTCCTGGCGAAGGCCGGCACTCCGAGCAAGACGCCCGGCGAGCTCAGCTCGACCCAGGAGGCCGCGCGGAAAAAGGCGGTCGACGCGGTACTCACCCGACGCGCCACGGCCGTGCGGACAGGCGATCTGAAGGGCTTCCTGGCCGCGGTCGACCCGAAACAGGCCGAGCTGGTCGCGCGCCAGCGGTTGCTGTTCACGAACCTGCGGAAGTTCGGGTTCGCGACGCTGGCGTACTTCACCGCCGACACGCTCCCGGACGCGCCCGCGCTGGTCGAGAAGTTCGGACCGACGGCGTTCTCGACGCGGGTGATCATGCGCTACCAGATCGGCGGGCTGGACCCGCGGCCGGTGCAGACCGACCTCGGGTACACGTTCGTGCCGCGCGGCGGGGCCTGGGTGCTGGTCGACGACAGCGGGTACGACGAGAACCTGACCGAGGCCGGGCACCGGCAGCCGTGGGACTTCGAGGAGGTCCAGCTCGTCCGCCGCGGCAAGGTCGTCGTGGTCGTGGACAAACGTGAGGCGGCGCTCGGCAAGAAGGTCGCGCAGGCCGCGGACCAGGCCGTGAAGTCGGTGCGCAGGCACTGGAAGCGACCGTGGAACGGCGCCGTGCTGGTCGTCGCGATGCCGCAGGTGCGGGTGATGTCGACGCTCTGGACAGCCGGTAGCGGCGACGGCTGGACGATCGCCGCGAAGGCCGTGACGCTGTTCGAGGGGGAGCAGATGGGCAAGCCCGTCGGGCGGCCGATCGGCAGCCGGATCGTGGTCAACCCGGCGTTGCGCAAGCGGCTCGACAAGGACCTGCTCGTGCACGAGATGACGCACGTGGCGACGGCGACTCTCGGGATGAAGACGCCGATCTGGGCGGTGGAAGGGCTGGCGGAGTACGTCCGCTGCCGCTCGATCGAGGACGACCCGCACTGGTCGGTCGACCCGTACCGCAAGCGGGTGCGGACGAAGTACCTGCCGAAGCTGAAGACCCTCCCCAACGAGGCGACCTTCGACGGCGACGCGGACCTGGCCTACGGCAGCAGCTGGTGGATCGTCGAATACCTCGCCGACAAACTGGGCGAGAAGAAGCTCGCCACCCTGTACGCCGACCTCTCCACCCAAGGCGAGCCAGCCCTCCAGAAAGACACCGGCATGACCCCCGCCCAACTAACAGCCGCAGCCAAGAAATTCAAAGGCTGACCCGCCGGTGCCGGCAAGAGAGGAAAGATGCGGGGAGTAAGAACGAGAAACAAAAGAACGACATAAGAGCAAGACAGAACAAAGAGAAAACGAGAGTGGGAGTTGGGTGCGCGGCCGGGTTCGGTGGGCCGCTGACAGTCTGCGCGTAGGAGTAGGCCACCTCCCAGACTCCTGCGCGAGGCGGTAGAGCGTGGCGTCCACGGGGCGGGCCAACACGCGGTAGCGGAACACCGCCGCGAGGGCGACGAACAACAGCAGGAGGACGATCCCGCCGAAGACGTCGGCCCAGCTCGCGGAGGCGGCGTACATCCCGGGCGCGACGACGACTGTCACGAACGCTGTCCCCAAGACGATCTCCCGTCCCGAGCCCCAGCGCACCAGGGAGTGGAGCAGGATCACCATCATGGAGTAGAGACCGAGGTCTCCGGCATGCGCAGTCAGCTGGAAGACCGAGAGCAGCCCGGCGACGCTCCACTCGATCAGGGCAGGTATCACCGCCACGGCGAGCACCGTCACAAGGGGTCGCCGGGCCAAGTCCGGCCGAATGATGCCCTCGACCAAGGCGGCGGCCGCGAACACGCCCACGAGCAGCCAGTCGAGACGACCGATGGGTGGGCGTCAGCCGGGCGCGGCTCATGCCAGATGGAGCGCCGGACAGTGTCCACGGCTCCAGCCTGGAGATCGGCGCCCTGCGGCGTACCCACCGAAAGGACGAGAGACGGACCATGCCATCGGCCGGGTGACCTCCGGCCTCCGGGCCGATGTGCCCGCGGCAGGGCTCAGCGATCGTGGGACGCACCGATCCTCACCACATACGGAGCCCACGATGAGCACACGCCAACCCACCACAACCCTGGAAGACCAGCCGATCCCAGTGCGGGCCAAGCTCGCCGCAGCGTGGACAAGCTTCATGTTCCTGTACGCCTACGTGGACATTCTCAACTTCTTCACGCCCGGCGTCATCGAAGACATCCTCGACGGCAGGGTCTTCGAGTTCGACCTCTCGCAGACCTTCTCGACCACGGCGCTGACCCTGGTGGCCATCCCGATCCTCATGGTCGTCCTGTCGATGACGCTGCCCGCCAGGGTGAACCGCATCGCGAACCTCGTCGTGGCCTCGCTCTACGTCCCCGTCACGGCGTTCAACATGGTGGGCGAGTCCTGGCGGTTCTTCTACGGCCTCGGCGTCGCGCTGGAACTGATCCTTCTCGCCCTCATCCTGCGGTACGCCTGGACCTGGCCCCGCACCGCACCGTCGGCGACCATGGCGACCAGCCCGGACCGTGGAACCGTTCGCGCCCAGCAGCAAGCGTGAACCGACGAGCAGGCCCGTTCTGTTCTTGCTCTTGTGCCGATTGTTTGGTGCTGCTGGGGGACGGAGCGGGCTTCCGGCTCCGTACCGCCCCCCAGCAGGTCGGGTTAGGACAGGCCGGCGACGCCGCGGGGGAGGAAGCGGGTGCCGTTGACCTTCTCGGCGATGCCGGTGCGGTCCAGGCACGGCGTGATGCCGCCGAGGTGGAAGGGCCAGCCGGCGCCGAGGAGCAGGCACAGGTCGATGTCCTGGGCCTCGGCGACCACGCCCTCGTCGAGCATGATCCTGATCTCCTCGGCGAGCGCGGTCAGCACCCGGGTGCGCAGCTCGTCGGGCGTGGACGGCTTGTCGCCGACGGTCACCAGCGCCTCGACCTCTGGGTCGACGACCGGCTTGCCCTCGGGCCACACGTAGAACGAGCTCTTGCCGGCGGCAACGACCTTGGCCAGGTTCGTCGATACCGCGAACCGCTCCGGGTACGCCCGGTTCATCGTCTCCGCGACGTGCAGCGCGACCGGCAGCCCGACCAGCTGCAGCAGGACGAACGGCGGCATCGGCAGCCCGAGCGACCCCAGCGCCTTGTCGGCCTCGAGGATCGGCGTCCCTTCGTCGACCGCCGCGCTGACCTCACCGAGGAACCGCGTCAGCAGCCGGTTCACCACGAACGCCGGCGCGTCCTTCACCAGCACACAGGACTTCTTCAGCTGCTTGCCGACCGCGAACGCCGTCGCCAGCGACGCGTCGTCGGTCTTGTCCGCGCGGATGATCTCCAGCAGCGGCAGGACCGCCACCGGGTTGAAGAAGTGGAACCCGACGACCCGCTCCGGGTGCTCCAGGTCCGCGGCCATCTCGGTCACCGGCAACGACGACGTGTTGGTCGCCAGGATCGCGTCCGGCCGGACGATCTTCTCCAGGTCGGCGAAGATCGTCTTCTTCAGCTGCAGCTCCTCGAACACGGCCTCGATGACGAAGTCGGCGTCCGCGAACACGCTCCGGTCGACCGACCCGGTGACCAGTGCCTTCAGCTGGTTCGCCTTGTCCGGGCGCACCCGGCCCTTCGCGAGCAGCTTGTCGATCTCACCGTGCACGTACCCGACGCCGCGGTCCACCCGCTCCTGGTCGAGGTCGGTCAGTACGACGGGAACCTCGAGCCGTCGCGCGAACAGCAGCGCCAGCTGACCCGCCATCAGACCCGCGCCGACCACGCCGACCTTCGTCACCGGACGGGCCAGCGACTTGTCCGGCGCCCCGGCCGGCCGCTTGGCCCGCTTGTTCACCAGGTCGAACGCGTACAGCCCGCTGCGCAGCTCCTCGCTCATGATCAGGTCGGCGAGCGCCTCGTCCTCGGCCGCGAACCCACGGTCCCGGTCGTTGTCGCGAGCGGCCGCGATCAGCTCGAGCGCCCGGTACGGCGCCGGCGCCGCACCACTGACCTTGACGTCGGCGAAGGCCTTGCCCCGGGCGACGGCAGCGTCCCACGCGTCGCCCCGGTCGACCGCGGGCCGCTCGACGGCAACAGCGCCGGTGAGGACGTTCGACGCCCACAGCAGCGACTGCTCGAGGAAGTCCGCCGACTCCAGCAGGACGTCGCCGATACCGAGCTTCACCGCCTCCGGCCCGCTGAGCATCTTGTTCTGGTTGAGGGCGTTCTCGACGACGACCTTCACCGCGTTGTCCGCGCCGATCAGGTTCGGCAGCAGGAAGTTGCCGCCCCAGCCCGGGATCAGCCCGAGGAAGACCTCCGGCGTGGACAGCATCCCGGCGGCCGTCGAAACGGTCCGGTACGTGGCGTGCAGTGCGACCTCGAGCCCGCCGCCGAGTGCGACGCCGTTCACGAACGCGAACGACGGCTTGCCGCCGTCGACCAGCTTCCGCATCACGCCGTGCCCGATCCTGCCGAGCGCGAGCGCCTGCTCCCGGTCGGTCAGCTTCGGTACGCCGGTCAGGTCGGCGCCCGCGGCCAGGATGAACGGCTTGCCGGTGACACCGATCGCGACGATCTCGTCCCGCGCCAGCGCCGCGTCCAGGGCAGCGTTCAACGACCCCAGGCCCTTGGGCCCGAAGGTGTTCGGCTTGGTGTGGTCGTGCCCGTTGTCCAGCGTGATGAGCGCCATCGTGCCGGCCTTGTTCGGCAGTACGACGTCCCGCGAGTGCGCCAGCGTGACGACCTCGTCGGTGGACAGCGCCGACGCGCTGTCGATCAGTTCCTGCAAGCTCATGCCGCAGCACCTTCCCAGTTCGGGTTCTCCCAGATGACCGTGCCGCCCATGCCGAGGCCGACGCACATGGTGGTGAGGCCGTAGCGGACCTCGGGGCGCTGCTCGAACTGCTTGGCCAGCTGGTTCATCAGCCGGACCCCGGACGACGCCAGCGGGTGCCCGAAGGCGATCGCGCCGCCGTACGGGTTGACCCGCGGGTCGTCGTCGGCGATGCCGTAGTGCTCCAGGAACGCCAGCACCTGGACCGCGAACGCCTCGTTGACCTCGAAGGCCTGGATGTCGTCGATGGTCAGTCCGGCGAGCCGGAGCGCCTTCTCGGTGGCCGGGATCGGGCCCTCGCCCATCACCTCGGGCTCGACACCCGCGAACGCGTACGAGACCAGCTTCATCTTCGGGGTCAGCCCGAGCTCCGCGGCCGCCTCGGCCGACGTCAGCACACACGCGGTCGCGCCGTCGTTGATACCGGCGGAGTTGCCCGCGGTCACCCGGCCGTGCGGGCGGAACGGGGTCTTCAGCCCGGCGAGGTCCTCGGCGGTCGTGCCCGGCCGCATCGGCTCGTCGGTGGTGGCGTAGCCCCAGCCCTGCTCGGCGGACCGGGTCGCGACCGGCACCAGGTCCGGCTGGATCAGGTCGTTCGCGTAGGCCTTGGCGGCCTTCTCCTGCGACGCCACGGCGTACGCGTCGGCGCGCTCCTTGGAGATCCCCGGGTACCGGTCGTGCAGGTTCTCGGCGGTGGAGCCCATCACCAGCGCGGAAGTGTCGACGAGCTTCTCGGCGATGATCCGCGGGTTCGGGTCGACGCCCTCGCCCATCGGGTGCCGGCCCATGTGCTCGACACCGCCGGCCACGACCACGTCGTACGCACCGAACGCGATGCCGGCGGCGGTGGTGGTGACGGCGGTCATCGCGCCGGCGCACATCCGGTCGATGGCGTAGCCGGGGGTGGTGTTCGGCAGGCCGGCCAGCAGCGCGGCGGTCCGGCCGATGGTCAGGCCCTGGTCGCCGATCTGGGTGGTGGCCGCGATCGCGACCTCGTCCACCCGCTCCGGGGGGAGACCCGGGTTGCGCCGCAGCAGCTCCCGGATGCACTTGATCACCAGGTCGTCGGCGCGGGTCTCGGCGTACTGGCCCTTGGCCTTGCCGAACGGGGTGCGAACGCCGTCGACGTACACGACATCGCGGATCTCACGGGGCACGAGGGCCCTCCTCTGGGGGTCGGGAAAGCTACCCCGATGCTACCCATGAGTAACAGAACCGCCAAAGTAGCCGCGCGTGTGGGCCCGCTCACAGAGCCGTGACCCGTGGAAATGCGGCGCGAATGAGCGCATGCTGGTGGTCAAGGTCCGCGTTACTGGAGTTGTTCCATGAACAATCTTGATCTGTCCGTGCCGGTCCTGAGCCGGGGGAAACATCGCAACCCACGCAAGGGTGCCTGCTTCATGGAGTTCGCGTCCTACCTGGCCGGTGAGCCGTGGTCGGACCACCCGTCGTGCACACATCCGCTGCTGGCGGGTGTGGCACGCGACGTCAACGACTGCACCACGGACGCCGGGCGGTCCCGCCTGGCGCCGCTGATCCCGTCGGTGATCGGGCTGACACCGGACGACCCGCATGTCGTGGCGCGGGTGACCGCACGCTGCATCCAGCACGCGCTGCCGGTCGTCTCGCAGGAGCGGCAGTACATCCTGGCCGTCGCGCTGCTGGTGGGGGAGAAGCAACTCGCCGCACTCGACGGCAGGCCGCTCGACGACGTCGAGCCGGACTCGCGCGCCGTCCTGGAGGCGGTGCCGTCGGCGACCAAGTGGGCCCGGTCCTTCACGGCCCGCGCGCGCCGTGCGACACCGGACTTCGCCCGCCGGACGGCGCCCCGCGCGGTCTCGTGCGCGGTCGAGGGCATCTCCCAGGCCTGCGTGCAGGATCCGGACGACCGGCTCTACAAGCTGCTCGTCGACGCGATCGCGGAGACGAAGGCGTGGATGCCGGCACCCGCACCGAAGCCGGTTACTCCTGAGGTCGTACGCTTCACAGTGTGACGTCGGAGATACCGGTCCACGAGTGGGGATCCGCCGATTCCGAAGCACCTGGGGTCCTGCTGCTGCAGGAGATCTTCGGCGTTTCGGACTACATCAAGCACCGTGCGGCGGATCTGCACGCCCTCGGGTACTACGTGCTGGCGCCCGAGGTCTACTGGCGCCTTGACGACACCGACCTGGACGAGTCCTCGCCGGACCTGCTGCCGCGGGCGATGGGTATCGTCGGTCGGCTCGACTGGGACCAGGCGGTCGAGGACTCGGTCGCGGTGCTGGAGCGCCTGCGGGCGCGCGGCCGGGGTACGGCGGTCGTCGGCTTCTGCTTCGGGGGCGGGCTGGGCTTCAACGTGGCCGCCGTGTCGTCGCCGGACGTGCTGGTCAGCTACTACGGCTCGGCCCTGCCCGGCTTGCTCGACCTGGTGCCAAAGGTGCGCGCCGCGAGCCTGCACCACTTCGGCAACGCCGACGCGTACCTGGACGTCGACGCGGTCGTGCCCGCGCTGGGCGACGTCGAGATCCACCGGTACGACGGTGCCGGTCACGCGTTCGACAACCCACTGCCGATGTTCCACCACGCCGGAGCGTCCGCGCTGGCCTGGCGCCGTACCGAAGACTTTCTTGCCCGTCACCTCCCAACCTCCCAAGGATGAGCATGAGCCTGTACGACATTCCGCTGACCACCCTGTCCGGTGCGCCGACCTCGCTCGGCGACTACAAGGGCAAGGCCGTGCTGGTCGTGAACGTGGCGTCGAAGTGCGGCCTGACGCCGCAGTACGAGGGCCTGGAGAACCTGCAGAAGAAGTACGCGTCCCGCGGCTTCACCGTGCTCGGGGCTCCGTGCAACCAGTTCGGCGGGCAGGAGCCCGGGTCGGCCGAGGAGATCGAGACCTTCTGCTCGACGACGTACGGCGTCACGTTCCCGCTGCTGGACAAGCTCGAGGTGAACGGCGAGCACCGGCACCCGCTCTACACCGAACTCACCCAGACCCCCGACGCCGACGGCGAAGCCGGCGACATCCAGTGGAACTTCGAGAAGTTCCTCCTCACCCCCGAGGGCACCGTAGCCGCCCGCTTCCGCCCCCGCACCGAGCCGGAGTCCGACGAGATCACCACCGCCATCGAGGCACAACTCCCGGCCTGAACCCCATCAGCATCCCCGCCGCGCGGCCGCGGCGGGGATTTCTGTTTCGGCCGGGTGGCTAGTCGAGGGTTGCGGCTTCGGAGGCCATTGCGTCGGTGAGGACCTCCGCGGTCAGGGCGATCTGCCAGGCGCGGGCGTGGTGGTCGCGGAGGAAGGTCGTGACGACGTCGAGGTTCACGTCCTTGGGCGGGGACCAGGCCAGGCGGCGGATCGTGTCCGGGGCGAGCAGGTTCTCGGTGGGGAGGCGGTGCGCCTCGGCGATCTCGGCGACCGCGGCGCGGGCCGCCGACAACCGCGCTGCCGCATCGGGGTCGCGGTCGGCCCAGGCGCGGGCCGGCGGCGGGCCGTCGTACCGCGGGCCCTGCTTGGGGAGCTCGGAGTCGGGGAGCCGGCGGGCGTGGTCGACCGCCTCCCACCAGGTCCGCATGTGACGATGCGCGCCGCGGCCCTTGAAGGCGGTCAGCCGCTGGAGCGTGTCCCGGTCGGTCGGCATCGCGGACGCCGCCTCGACGATCGCCGCGTCCGGCAGCACCCGGCCGGGGGAGATGTCGGCGGACTCGGCGATCTGGTCCCGGGCCTCCCACAGCGCCCGCACCACGGCCAGGCTGCGGCGGTTCCGGACCCGGTGCATCCCGGACGTACGGCGCCACGGGTCCGGCTTCGGCTCCCGCGGCGGGGCGTCGAGGATCGCGGCGAACTCCTGCGCCGCCCAATCCCACTTGCCCTCCCGGTGCAGCTCCTGCTCGATCGCGTTCCGCAGCTCGATCAGCATCTCGACATCCAGCGCGGCGTACACCAGCCAGGGCGCCGGCAGTGGCCGCGTCGACCAGTCGGCGGCCGAGTGCTCCTTGCGCATCCGGTAGCCGAGCACCTCGCTCACGAGCGAGGCGAGCCCGACCTTCGGGTACCCGAGCAGCCGGCCGGCCAGCTCGGTGTCGAACACCTTGCGCGGCACCATCCCGACCTCGGCCAGGCAGGCGAGGTCCTGGTTCGCGGCGTGGATGATCCACTCGGCGTCGACGATCGCGTCGCCGAGCGCCGACAGGTCCCCGAACGGGATCGGGTCGACGAGCGCGGAGCCGGCGCCCTCACGGCGCAGCTGGACGAGGTACGCACGGTGCGAGTACCGGTAGCCGGAGGCGCGCTCGGCGTCGACGGCGACCGGGCCGCTGCCGGACCGGAACGCCTCGATGGTCCCGGTCAGCGCGGAATCGGTGTCGACGACGTCGGAGAGCCCGTCCCTCAGCTCCAGGAGGGGCAGATGTGCGGTCGGGTCGTCCGGGACGGACGGCTGTCGGGTCTCGGCTGGGCTCATCGGCCCCGCTGTCCGCGCCGGGTCGGCATCGCGACCACGCCCGGCGGAACGGGCGGCAGTCCGGCCGCCGTACACAGCACCTCGCCCCACGCCTCGGCGTGCCGGGTCACGTCCACGAGTCCACCGGGGCCGGGCACGGGGCTCCAGGACGCGCGGATCTCGATCTCCGCCGTCGCGTCGTCGTCGGCCATGCCGCCGAAGCTTTCCGATACCACCCTGGTGACGGTACCGCTCGGGGCGAGGAAGTCGGCACCCCGGTCCGCCAGAGCCTCCATCAGCCAGGTCCAGCCCACGCCGCCGAGCAGCGCGTCGGTCACCATTTCCGGTTCGACGGCGGCGCGCACGTACGCGACACAGCGGAAGGTCGACTGCCAGGCGTCGTTCCCGGCCGGGTCGTAGAGGATGACCAGACGGCCGGTGGCGACATCGTCACCGTCGACCGTCACGTCGGCGCTGACCGCCGCCGCATGCGGTGCGATCCGCTGCGGTGCGGGCATCTCCTCGACGAAAACCTCGGGCCGGAACCGGGCACCTCGTAACTGCGAGACTGCCTCGGTGAACTCCGCGGGTGGCGCGTCGACCTGCTTGCGGGCACCCATATCGGCAGCCTACGACCGATTACTCACCGCCGCGCGTCAAGACGCGCCGGTAACGCGCTGTCAGGGCGGTCGGGAGCGCGTGGGATCATCGCTGTGTGACGCGACCCTCCGCTCTGGACGATTCCGCCTATCTGCTCGCTGCCCGGGGTGAGCGGGTGCCGCACACGCCGGTGTGGTTCATGCGGCAGGCCGGCCGGGCGCTGCCCGAGTACCGCGCGGTGCGGGAGGGCATCTCGATGCTCGAGTCCTGCCTGCGGCCCGACCTCGTCGTCGAGATAACGCTGCAGCCGGTCCGCCGTTACGGCGTCGACGCGGCGATCTTCTACTCCGACATCGTCGCCCCGCTGAAGTTCGCCGGGTACGACATCGAGATCAAGCCCGGTATCGGCCCGGTGGTGGCGGACCCGATCCGGGACGCCGCCGGTGTCGCCGCGGTCCGCCCGGTCACCCCGGCCGACGTGCCGTTCACCACCGAGGCCATCCAGCAGCTCGTCTCCGAGCTCGGCGGCACGCCGCTGATCGGGTTCGCCGGCGCCCCGTTCACGGTCGCGTCGTACCTGGTCGAGGGCGGGCCGAGCAAGGACTTCGCGAAGACCAAGGCGATGATGCACGGCGACCCGGAGCTGTGGCACACGCTGGCCGACCGGCTCGCCGACGTCGCGATCGCGTACCTGTCGGTCCAGGTGGAGGCGGGCGCGTCGGCGGTCCAGCTGTTCGACTCCTGGGCCGGCGGGTTGTCGCCGCGGGACTACGAGCGGTTCGTGCTGCCGCATTCGGCGAAGGTGTTCGACGCGATCGCGGCGTACGGCGTCCCGCGGGTGCATTTCGGCGTGAACACCGGCGAGTTGCTCGGTCTGATGAGCAACGCCGGCGCGGATGTCGTCGGCGTCGACTGGCGGGTCCCGCTGGACGAGGCGGTCCGCCGGGTCACCGCGGCCGGTGGCGCCCCGAAGCCGGTCCAGGGCAACCTCGACCCGGCCCTGCTGTTCGCCGGCTGGGACGCGATCCAGCCCGAGATCGACCGGATCCTCGCCGAGGGCAAGGCCGCGCCCGGCCACATCTTCAACCTCGGCCACGGCGTCCCGCCGGACGCGGATCCCGAGGTGCTGCGCCGGATCACCGAGTACGTGCAGACCGTGTCGGCCCATGTACCTGCCTGACCACGGGGTCACCGTGGAGCCGCTGCGTGCGGACCACGCGGACGCCGTCCTCGCCTTCGAGCGGGAGAACCGGGCGTACTTCGCCGCGTGGATCTGGGACCGCGGCGACGAGTTCTTCGCCGAGTTCGAGACCCGCCTCGCCGCGCTGCTCGCCGAGCAGGAGGCCGGGATCTGCCGCTTCCACGTGCTGGTCGACGGCGACGGCGCCGTGGTCGGCCGGGTGAATCTGATCGACCTGGAGAACGGATCGGCCGAGCTGGGCTACCGGATCGCGGAGAAGTGGGCGGGCAAGGGGCTGGCGACGGCCGCCGTGCGGGCGGTGATCGAGCTCGCACCGGCCTACGGGCTGACCGCGCTGCGGGCCGGGGCGTCGAACCACAACGCCGCCTCGCAGGCGGTGCTGACGCGTACGGGCTTCCGGGCGGTCGGGAGCAGCAGCACCGATCTCGGGCCGGGAACGACGTACGAATTGAGCTTGGAGGGCGTGTGAGCCGGGTTGTCGTGGTGGGCGGCGGGATCAGTGGGCTCGCGGCGGCGCACGCGCTGGCGACCGGGCCGAACCCGCCGCGGATCACGGTGCTCGAAGGCTCGCCCCGGCTCGGCGGGAAGCTGGCCGGCGACGCGATCGAAGGCGTCCCGGTCGACCTCGGCGCCGAATCCGTGCTGGCGCGGCGCCCGGAGGCGGTCGACCTGATCCGGGCCGTCGGCCTCGGGGACGACCTCGTACATCCGGCGACGACCTCGGCCGGGTTGTGGGTCGGCGACCGGATCCGGGCGATCCCGCCGACCGTGATGGGTGTCCCGGTGGACCCGGCGGCGACCGCCGACGTCCTCGGGGCCGCGGCCGCCGAGCAGGTCGCGCACGAGGCCGAGCTGCCGGCTCCCGCGCTGACCGAGGACGTGGCGATCGGGCGGTTCGTCGCCGAGCGGATGGGCTCCGCGGTGACCGACAAGCTGATCGACCCGCTGCTCGGCGGGGTGTACGCCGGGAAGGCCGAGGAGATCTCGCTCGCCGCCGCCGTCCCGGACCTGTACGCGAGGCTGCGGACCGCGCCGAGCCTGCTCGCCGCCACGGCCGAGCTGCGCGCACTGGGCCAGCAGCGGGCCGGCCAGCCGGTGTTCGCGGGCCTCGTCGGCGGCGTCAACCGCCTGATCGGCGCCCTCGAGCAGGACCTGCTCGCCCGCGGCGTCGAGATCCGCACCAAGCTCGCCGTCCGCCGGATCTCGCGGATCGCCGACGGGTTCGAGCTGGAGGCGGGGCCGGTGCCCGCGCCGACGCTGCTCACCGCGGACGCGGTCGTGATCGCCGTACCGGCTGCTCCCGCCTGGCGGATGCTGGCGGCGCTGGCGCCCGCGGCGTCGGCCGAGCTGGCGACGATCGAGTACGCGAGCATGGCGATCGTCACGCTCGCCGTGCGCAAGCGCGACTGGCCGGCCGGCGCGACCGGGTCCGGGTTCCTCGTCCCGTCCGTGGAGGACCGGACGATCAAGGCCTCGACGTACTCGCACGCCAAGTGGGCCTGGTCGGCGGAGGCCGGGGGAGAGCTCGCCGTACTGCGCGCCTCGGTCGGCCGCCTCGGCGAGGAGTACGTGCTGCAGCGCTCCGACGAGGAGCTGGTCCAGCTCGCGGCGTCCGACCTGAAGCAGGCGATCGGGCTCGACGCGCCCGTCGTCGGCGCGCTGGTGACACGCTGGGGCGGCGGCCTCCCGCAGTACGCCGTGGGGCACCTGGAGCGGGTCGACCGCGTCGAGGCCGCGGTGGCCGGCGTCCCGGGGCTGGCGGTGTGTGGGGCGGCGTACCGAGGGGTCGGCATCGCCGCGTGTGTGGCATCGGGTGGCAAGGCGGCCACCCGGGTGCGGGAGCACCTGGACGCATTGGAGACAATGACATCGTGGAAACCGTGACTGGTAAGCCGAAAGCCCGCGAGCTCAACAACGTCATCCGCTACACGCTGTGGTCGGTGTTCAAGGTCGAGACACCGCTCGGTGACGCCGACCGCGACGAGCTGACCGCCGAGCTCGACGACCTGATCGGGAAGCTGGCGGCCGACGACGTGGTGATCCGCGGGATCTACGACGTCGAGGGCTTCCGGGCGGACGCGGACTTCATGGTCTGGTGGCACGCGCCGTCGTCCGACGCGCTGCAGCAGGCGTACCACGCGCTGCGCCGGTCGCGGCTCGGGCGGCACCTGGTCCCGGTCTGGTCGCAGTTCGCGCTGCACCGGCCGGCCGAGTTCAACAAGAGCCACATCCCGGCCTTCCTCGCCGACGAGGAGCCCCGGCCGTACGTCTGCGTGTACCCGTTCGTGCGGTCCTACGAGTGGTACCTGCTGCCCGACGAGGAGCGCCGCGCGATGCTCGCCGAGCACGGCAAGATGGCGCGCGGCTACCCGGACGTGCGGGCCAACACCGTGGCGTCGTTCGCGCTCGGCGACTACGAGTGGATGCTGGCCTTCGAGGCCGACGAGCTGCACCGCATCGTCGACCTGATGCGCGACCTGCGGGCGTCGACGGCACGCCGGCACGTCCGCGAGGAGGTCCCGTTCTTCACCGGCAAGCGGACCGAGCTCGGCGACCTGGTCGCCAACCTGGTCTAGGCGTGCACCGCAAGGCGTTCCCGGTGCTCTACGTCACCGACGTACGCCGGGCCGTCGCGTTCTACACGCTTCTCGGCTACGAGCCGACGTACCAGTTCCCGCTCGAGGGCGACCCGCACTACGTCGGCCTCGAGCGCGGCGACTCGTCGCTCGGCCTGTCCGACGCCAACTGGCCCGAGGCCCAGCTCGGCATCACGGTCGGGACGGCGCCGCGCTTCGAGCTGTTCGTGTACGTCGACGACGTCGAGGCCGAGGTGGAACGCTTCCGGGAGGCCGGCCACCCGGTCCTGCAGGAGCCGGCCACGATGCCGTGGGGCGAGCGCCAGGCGTACCTCGCCGACCCGGACGGCAACCCGGTCGCACTCGCGATGCCGATCTGAGGCCGATCTGAGGCCGATCTGAGGCCGGTCTAGGTGCCCGGCTTCTGCAGCAGGTAGTCCTCGGCGCGCATCGACGTGGGCGGCCGGACGTCGGACGGGATCAGCTCGCGCAGGTCCCGCTCGGTGAGCTTGTCGGGGTCGCTCGCGGACAGCCGGGTCGCCTGGTTGGAGACGGCCTCCTCGAGCACGTTCCGGATGAAACGGCCGTTACCGAAGCTGTGGCCGCGCGGCGCCGGCGGGATGACGGTGCGGACCTTGTCCAGCACCTCCTCGCCGTAGATCATGCCCTTCTGCCGCGCCTGCAGCTCGAAGATCGCGACCAGCTGGTCGGTGTCGTACTCGCTGAACGACAGCAGCTTCGGGAACCGCGACTGCAGACCGGTGTTCGACTCCATGAACCGCTGCATCTCGCGGTGGTACCCGGCGACGATCACGATGCAGTCGTTGCGGTGGTCCTCCATCATCTTCAGGATCGTCGAGACCGCTTCCAGGCCGTAGTCGCCGGGCGTGTTCTCCGGCGTCAGGCTGTACGCCTCGTCGATGAACAGCACGCCGCCGAGCGCCTCACGGAACTTGGCCGCGGTCATCGGCGCCGTCGAACCGACCGCCGCGCCGACCAGGTCGGAGCGGTCGACCTCGATCACGTGGCCCTTCTCCAGCACGCCGAGCTGGTGGTAGATCCGGCTCAGCAGCCGGGCGATCGTCGTCTTCGCCGTACCGGGCTTCCCGACGAACACCATGTGCCGGGCCCGCTCGTGACTCGGCAGGCCGAGCTCGGTGCGGCGCAGGTTCGTCTTCACCTCGGCGACCATCCGGCGCACCGCGTCCTTGACCGACTCCAGCCCGATCAGCGAGTCGAGCTCGGCCAGCGGGTCGTCGCTGAAGTCGACGACCTCGGGCAGCGGGTCGTCGAGGGTGCCGTCGCCGCCCGTGCGGGCCTTCGGCTCCTCCTCGTCGTCCTTGACCGTCTTCCAGGCGGCCGACAGCGACGCCTCCTGATCGGCGGCGGCCGCGTTCTCGATGATGCTCCAGCGCTCGCGGTCGAGCATCCGGAACAGCGTGGTCAGGTCGGGAACCTCGGTCTCGGGCCACGGGCCCTTGCCCAGCACGCCGGACAGGTGGACGCCGACGCGCGCGGCGGCAGCGCCCCAGGACCGGGCCAGCACCGACTGCCCGCTGCGGATCGCGCGGGACATCCACTGGTTCACATGGCCGTGCCAGGTCGTCAGCGTGAAGGCCGAGTGGATCTCCTCGAGCGACTTGTGCACGTCGATCGCGGCGTCGCCGAGGATGTTCGCGACCGACTGCGGGATCCCGCGCAGGCCGCTGGCCAGGATCAGCTCGGCCAGCACCTGGGCGAAGTCGCCGGCGTACTCGTCCGGGCTCACCATCAGCATCCGGGCGTGCGTGTCGCGCACCGAGTTCAGCGAGTACCGCAGGGCGGCGGTGGGGCCGGCCAGCTCCGGGAGGACCGCGCGCTCGGAGTCCTTCAGCGCTTCGGTCCGCCAGTACTTCGCGATCTCGTCGTACTCACCGGTGACGTGCAGTTCGGTCAGCTCGCGGTCGGCCAGGACCCGGTCGAACGCCGCGGTCAGGGCCGTGGCGCGGGCCGCCATCGGGGGAGCGTCGACGAACAGCGCGGCGACGTTGCGGGACAGCTGGAGGGCGTGTTTGCGGCCGTTCTCGCGGAAGCCGCGGGCGCCGGCGATCGCCTGCAGGTGCCAGTCCGTCGGCGCCACGTAGATGACGTGGCCGTTGCCGCCCAGCCGCGACGACGGCCGGTAGAACTCGCGGGTCAGCTCGGTCGGCAGGTCGGCGTACTCACCGTGCAGGACCGGGATCCAGCCGGTCAGCAGCGGCGCCGCCTGGTGGGTGAACCAGACCGCCGCCGGCGTGCCCTTCACGAAGTCCGGGAACGCCTCCGGCCGCAACGGCCGCAACGCCTCGGGATCGTCGGCCCAGGCCTTCAGCTGCGCCCGCACCTGGGCCAGCCACGCGCCCGGCACCTCCCACGGCTCCTCCGCCGCCAGCACATCGAGAACCCGCGGTCTACGGACGTCGTCAGCCACCGATTTCCTTCCCCAGCCTCCACCAGCCGACCCAGTCTAGGACCCGACCGGCCGAACGGAGCGCAGGTCAGGCCGGGGTGAGGGTCAGGCTGATGCTGTTGATGCAGTAGCGCAGGTCGGTCGGTGTGCCGTAGCCCTCGCCCTCGAAGACGTGGCCGAGGTGGGAGCCGCAGTTGGCGCAGCGGACCTCGACGCGCTTCATGCCGAGGGTGCTGTCCTCGATGTACTCGACGCGGTCCTCGGCCAGCGGGGCGAAGAACGACGGCCAGCCGCAGTGCGAGTCGAACTTGGTCTCGCTCCGGAAGAGCTCGGCGTCACAGGCGCGGCACTTGTAGACGCCGACCGTCTTGGTGTCGGTGTACTCGCCCACGAACGGCCGCTCGGTGCCGGCCTTGCGCAGCACGTGGAACTCGGCGGGGGACAGCTGCGCCTTCCACTCCGCGTCGGACTTCTGTACGGCGTACTGCTTGGTCGAATCAGTCACACCTCAAGTATCGGCGCCCGGGCAAGGAAAACCCCGCCCGGGCCCCGACACGTAAGACGCCCGAAATCACCGCACCCAGGACGGCAGCGGGATCAGTTTCACCACCTGCGGGTCGTGGTCGGAGATCTGGTCCGGGAACTCCGCGTTCATGTGCACGACGTCGTACGCCGCGGCCGGGCGCAGGTTCTGCGAGATCAGGATCTGGTCCAGGATCTGGCTGTTGCCCTCGAACACGTAGCTGTACCGCTCCGGCAGCGGCAGGGTCCGCGGCAGGTCGATCAGCGCGGTCCTGCCCGAGCCGACCAGGATGTCCGCGGTCTCGGACCAGTCGAAGTCGTTCAGGTCACCGAGGACGACGACGTTCGCGCCCTTGTCCGCGGCCAGGATCTGGTCCACGAACCCGCGGACCGCCGCGGCCTGCTGGTGGCGCTTGTCCGCGGTCACCTGGACCGGCGGCTGGAACCGGCCCCACAGCGGGTTGTCGCCGCCCTTGGAGCTGAAGTGGTTCACGACCACGAACACGGTCTGCCCGTGCCACTTGAACTCGCCCGCGAGCGGCACCCGGGTGGCGGCCCAGGCCGGGTTCGCCGGGTCGACGCGGCCCGGCGACGAGCTCAGGTGCGGCCGCCCGGCGGCGTCGGTGACGATCGTGGTGGCGACCGTCGAGCCGCCGCCCGGCCGGTCCACGAACTTCAGCGGCTTGTCCGTCCGGTAGAGGAAGGCGACCCGGATGTTGCCGCCCGGCTCACCGCCCTCGGCGTTGTTCACCGGGTCGATCTGCTTCCACGCGTACTGCGGGCCGCCCGCCTTCACGATCGCCGCGGCCAGCAGGCCGAGCGTCTTGTCGGCGCTCGTCGTGCCGGAGTTCACCGCACCGTCGTCGTCCTGCACCTCCTCGAGGCCGAGGATGTCCGGCGAGGCGAGGTTGTGGACGACGGCCTGCGCGAGCCCGTCGAACTTGGCGTCACCGTCGGACGGGTCCAGGTTCTCGACATTGAACGTCGCCACCGACAGCTGCACCGGCGAGGAGGCCTTCGTCGTCTCCCGCTTCACCCCGCCGTCGACCACGGTCGGGGTCGTGGTCGGCAGCAGCTTGAAGTTGCCGAACGAGTAGTCCAGGACACCCGTCACCACGCCGGCCAGCGTGTCGCCGGTCTTGGCGTCCGGGATCGGCGTGAGTACGTCGTCCAGCAACACCCGCTCCGGGTTGCTGTCGGTCTTCTGCAGCAGGATGCCGCCGCGCACCGTGCGCACGCCCGCACCGGCCGGTACGACGGACAGCTCGCGGAACGAGCTGGTCGGCCCGGTGACCTGCGGCTGGTTGATGCCCAGCCACATGCCCTCCAGCGACTCCCAGAAGTCCAGACCGTCGGTGGCCGGGTCGAAGGCGGTGCTCGTCGTCTCGACGTCGCCGGACGCGTCGTCCTCGATCACGGTCGACGGCGGCACCCTGCCACCCTGGCCGACGATCGTCGGCGCCGGGACCGCGGCGGTGCCCGTCACGGTGACCTTCGCGTTGGTCAGCTCGGTGGTCGTCAGGTTCGTCGTACCGCCGGAGCCGCCCGGGCGGAACTCGGCGACCGAGCCCTCGACCGTGACCGCGTCGCCCACGGAGACCGTCGGCGCGGAGCTGGTGAACACGAACAGGCCCTCGCTGGTGGCCGGGTCGGCGTCCGGCTGCGGGTCCTGGAACCAGAACCCGTTGCTGCCCTTCACCGTCACCACACCGGTGACGTCGGCGACCTTCTTGCCCTCCAGCGGGGAGCGGTGCGCGGCGCCCTGGATGTCGTGGATCTTGGCGTCGACCGGCGGCTCGGCGGGACCACCGGTGAGCGTGCCCGGCGACGGGTTGCCCGCGGCGAAGTCGGCGCTGTTGTTGTCGGTGTCGACCTTCGGGTCGACCCGGGCGGCCGAGGTGGTGTTCGACAGGCCCGGCGCCGGCGCGGTCTCGGAGTCGGTCGCGGTGCCGTAGCCGACGTAGTCCTTGACGCCAGGGTCCGCGTGGCAGGTGCTGCCGCAGGCCAGCGCGGTCTGGTTGGTGACCAGCGCGATCTTGCCGGTGGAAGCGGACATCGGGATCGTGCCCGTGACGTTCGGGGTCGGCATGGGCGCCCCGTTGGTGCCGCCGCCCTCCTGGACGAGGTAGGCGGCGCCCGGCGCGATGCTGCCGGTCAGCTTGGTGACCTGCCACGACGAGCCGGCCGAGGACGCGTACTGGATCGACCAGCCGCTCACGTCGACCGGGGCCGAGCTGTTGTTGGTCAGCTCCACGAAGTCGTTCGTGTACGGCGCACCGCTGTTACCGCCACCGCCGTACACCTCGGTGACGACCACATCGGTCGAAGCGGCCTGCGCGGGCGCGGCGAGGATCGCCACCGCCACCCCGGAGGCAAGAAGACTGGTCGTGACCACGAGGGCGCCCAGGCGGCGCCGTGGTCGGTACAGGGCAGACATGGCCCGGATTCTCACACCGGGACGCGGTCGTTCCAAGGTCCAACACGTGAACACGTGCCGAAGGCAGGGGTGATCATGCACCTGATCATGTCCGCAGCCCCAGCAGCCGGAACACCTCCACCGGCTCCTCCTTGCCTTTCAGCGTCACCAGTCCGAGGGACTCGGTGCGGGCCTGCGGCAGGAGTGCCTTCGTCGCCGCCCCGATCGCGACGGCCCCGCCCGGTGCCTTGCCCTCGATCCGCGAGGCGACGTTGACCGTGTCGCCGATGACCGTGTGGGTCCGGCCGCCCTCCGTGCCGAGCAGGCTGACGGAGGCGATCCCGGTGTTGACGCCCACCCGGAACTGTGGCCAGTTCGGGTGCGACGCCCGGACGGCGGTGGCCGCCTCCTGCAGCGCCAGGCCGGCCTCGGCCGCCCGCTGTGCGTGGTCCGGCTGGTCGCCGCGCTTGTTGAAGGTGACCATCAGCGCGTCCCCGATGATCCGGTCCACGTCGCCGCCGTGCCGCCGGACCACCTCCGGTACGACGACCTCGAAGTACGTGTTGAGCATCGCGGTGACCTCGGCCGGCTGGTGCCGCTCGGAGAACGCGGTGAACCCCTGGAGGTCGGCGAACAACACGCTCAGTTCGCGCTGACCGGACACGGTGTCCGCCTGGTAGAGGTCGGCGAACCGCTCCTCGTACCACTGGATCCGGACGCCGGCGACGACCAGCAGGAACGCGCTGAGCAGCAGCACGTGCCACTCCCACCACGACAGCGCCCAGTTGCGCGCGAACACCAGCGCGACCATCGCCTCGGCGAGCAGCACGAACGCGGAGATCATCGACAGCAGCATCAACGAGGGCCGCGCCCACCACGTCCGCAGGTACCGGGCCGCGGCGACGCCGTACAGCACGATGGTGGGCACCGCGAGCACCGCGAGGATGCCGTCGGCAACCTCAGGAACGGCCCTCGCGTCCAGCGGCCACAACCGCAGCACCGAGGCCAACGCCCACAACGCCATCAGCACGAGCAGAGCGGCCCGCAGCCTTCGCCCCCACACGATGCCGGAAACCGTCAGGCTCGACAGGAACGCGAACACCGACGCGATCGCCACGCCCACGGGTGTGGCGAGCGTGAAGCCGGCGTTCGGTGTTTCCAGCAGCACCTTCGGCGTCGCGAGTGCATGCAGTCCGAGGAACCCGGCGGCCGACAGGAACGCCAGCGACACGAACAGCACCCGCGCGTCACCCCGCCGGATGGCGGCCGCACCGGTCGTGTAGGCGAGCACGGCGCTGAGCGCGGCGGTCAGCAGCACCAGCCAGAAGTGCGCGGGGTGATGCTCGAAGTGCACGTCGAGTCGAGGCTTCTGCAGCAGCAGCACCAGACCCGCGAGCGGAATCAGCAGGACCAGCGCGGTCACGCCGACCATGGCCGGCGTGTAGACGAACCGACGTTCAGGCATCCGAGCGAACCTTGAGATGGGTGTGGATCTGCGAGACCACCACCGATCCCTCACCGACCGCGGACGCCACCCGCTTCACCGACGCGGCCCGCACGTCCCCGACCGCGAACAGGCCGGGCAGCGTCGTCTCGTAGGGCTGCGGCGGCCGGTCCTCGCGCCACCGCGGATCCGCCGCGGCGTCGGACCCGGTCAGCACGAAGCCGTGCGGATCCCGGCCCACGTCCTCCGGCAGCCACTCGGTCCCGGGGACCGCGCCGATCATCACGAACAGCCCGTCGACCGGGACCGTTTCCTCGTCACCGGTCTGCCGGTCCCGCAGGACGACCTCCTGCAGCCGGCCCTCGCCACCGCCGCCCGTCACCTCGCTCGATGCCCGCACGGTGACGTTGTCCGCGGCGTCGATCGCGTCGATGAGGTACTGCGACATGCTCGCGGACAGGTCCTTGCCACGGATCACCAGCAGCACCCGGCGGCAGTACCGAGCCAGGTGCAGGACCGCCTGCCCGGCCGAGTTCCCACCGCCCACCACGCACGCGTCCCGGTCCTTCAACCCGTGCGCCTCCGAGACGCTCGCGCCGTAGTACACCCCGGCTCCGACCAGCTTCTCCAGCGACGGTACGCCGAGGCGCCGGTAGGACACGCCGCTGGCCAGGACCACGGCCCGCGCCGTGACCTCGCCCACTTCGCCGATGGTGGCGACGAACACGTCACCGCGCTTCTCCAGCCGCTCCACCGTGCGCATCAGCAGGAAGTGCGCCCCGAACACCCACGCCTGCTGGTAGCCGCGCTGGGCCAGCTCCGAGCCGCGGATGCCCCGCGAGAATCCCAGGTAGTTGCGGATCAGCGAACTGGTGCCGGCCTGCCCGCCGATCGACTCACGCTCGACCACCAGCGTCCGCAGCCCCTCCGACGACCCGTAGACGGCCGCCGCCAACCCACCCGGTCCGGCCCCGACGACCAGCAGGTCGAACGACCGCTCCTCGTCCGGCGCGAGCGTGGTCGGGACGCCCCACGCCTCGGCGATCTCCACGTCGGTCGGATCGTGCAGCACCGGACCGCCCACCGCCGGCATCCACACCAGCACACCGTCGCCGGGATCCGGCTCGCCGATGAACTCCAGCGCGTCGTTCGCGAGCGCCGAGCCGCTCTCCCGGAACGCGCTCGGGATCCCGTTGCGGGCCAGCAGGCTGCGGATCGCCTGACCGCGGACCGAGTTCGCGGCCGCGATCACGACCACCTCGCGCCAGTTGGCGACCTCGTACCGCGACCATTCCTGGACGAACTCCGCCACCGTCCGGTGGAACAGCTCGTCGTGCGCGATCCACGGCTTCAGCACGTAGTAGTTGATGTCGCCGACCGACATCGCGGACAGGATCGCCGACGCCGTCGTCCGCTCCGCCCAGGCGCCCCACTCGATCAGCAGCGCCCGGCGGGCGTCGGGGTGCAGCGTCCGCGAGGCCGCGAGGATCTCGGCCCGCTCGTCGTCGGGCAGCGCATGGTCGACCATCACGACGGCGACCCGCTGCTCCCAGTCGTGCGCCCGTCGCAGACAGTCGAGCGCGGCGGCCGTCGTCACCTCGCCGCGGACCCGGAAGTCCGCGCCGAACCCACGATCCAGCTCTGTCTCGCACCGCTCCAGACGCTCCGGGTCAGCGTCGACGACGAGCAGTACCGGCCGCGCGGTCCGAAGCCGCGGCCCCTCCCCGGGGTCCCCACCCATGGTTGTGACGGTAGGTCCGCACAAACCGGGTCGCAATAGACAAAGCGTTTGTTCGCCGGGTCCTGTCCGCCCCAGTGGGACAGGACCCGGCGAAACCTTCAGTACCTCAGTTGACGCTGACGCCGGACCAGGCGGCGGCGACGGCGGCCCGCTCCGGGCTGCTGGCGCCATACAGGTCCGTGGCCGCGTTCAGCGTCGCGGTCCGGGCCTGGGCGTACGTCGTACCGCTGGTCATGTACGTCGACAGCGCGCGGTACCAGATCTTGCCGAGCTTGTCCCGGCCGATACCGGTCAGCGTGCTGCCGTTGCAGGTCGACGCGTTGTGCGGCAGCCCGCCGATCGTCTTCGCGCCGGTGCCCTCCGCGAGCAGGTAGGCGAAGTGGTTCGCCACGCCCGAGGAGTAATGCACGTCGAGGTTGCCGACACCCGACGACCAGCAGTCGGCGGAGTTGCCGTCCTTGCTCGGCTTGTCCATGAACCGCAGCGCCGGGCGGTCCTTCATGATCTCCTCGCCGATGTAGTAGTCACCGGGGTCGGAGGCGTTGTTGGAGTAGAACTCGACCAGGGTGCCGAAGATGTCGCTGGTGGCCTCGTTCAGGCCGCCGGACTCGCCGGAGTAGGTCAGGTTCGCGGTGTGCTCGGTGACGCCGTGGGACATCTCGTGGCCGGCCACATCGATCGACACCAGCGGACCCGCGACGACGTTGTCGCCGTCGCCGTACGTCATCTGCTTGCCGTCCCAGAACGCGTTCACGTAGTTCGAGCCGTAGTGCACGCGGCTCGGGACGCCCTTGCCGTCGCCGAAGATGCCGTTGCGGCCGTGGACGTTCTTGTAGTAGTCGAACGTCGTCGCGGCGCCGTAGTGCGCGTCGACCGCCGCCGTGGCGCGGTCGGAGTTGACCCCGGTGCCCCAGTGGTTGTCGGCGTCGGTGAACCGGGTCGGGGCCGTGCAGCCGAACCCGAACAGCTGGCACAGCAGCGAGTCGGTCTTGTTGTTCGCGTCGGCGGTGTAGCCGCCGCCGCGGGTGGCGTCGGTCAGCGTGTAGCCGCCGGTCGCCGTCGACGTCTGCAGCGGCACGGTCCCGCTGTAGAGGCTCTTGCCGTCACCGGTCGCGGTCTCGATGTGCTGCTCGCTCACGAGCTTCGCGCCGGTCAAGGCGTCGACGGTCGTGGTGACCCGGCTCGGCGTACCGTCGGCCTGGGTGCCGACCGCCGTGACCAGGTAGGCCAGCCGTGGCGCACCCTTGCGGGCCTCGATCACCAGACTCGGTTTGCCGTCGGCCTTGAGGCCCTTGGTGACGGCCTTCGCGGTCGCGGTCGCGCTGCCGAGCTTCGGCGTCCGGGCGACGTTCGCGCTCCTGCTCAGCGACAGGCTGGCGCCCTCGAAGGCGCCGTCCTTCGACTGGTGGACGACGACGTCGCCGCCGAGCACCGGAAGGCCGCCGATCGTGCGGTCCATCCGGACGTGGCTGGAGCCGTCCTTGTCGACGATCACGTCCTTGACCACGAACGCGTCGGCCGGGGTGGCCCGCAGCGCGGTCAGGTTGCCGCTGATCGCCTCCTTGGCCTTGGCGACGGCCGCGGCAGGGCTGGGGACAGGGGATGCCGTCGGCGCTCCGGTTGCTGTGGTGGCGCTGGTCAGTCCGAGGGCGGTGGTGGTCGCCACTGCAGTCGCAGCGGCGAACAGGGCGGATCTGTTCATCCTCGCGCTCCTTGTCAGGTGTCCCGGAGGCCTCACGCCCCAGGAACGAGGTGCAGGAACGTTACCGCCCGGTCACCTACCGTGGCCAGAGGTCGAGAAAAGTTGCCTTTCCCGTGCGCCCCACGGAAATCCCGGCCGATTTGTCCGGCCGGGGCGATACGGTCGCGGCATGGCGAAGAGCACACCGGTGATGCTCACCGTGGGGGGCCGCGAGGTCCGGGTGTCCAGTCCCGAGCGGGTGGTCTACGAGGCGACCGAGTGGGCGCCGGAGGTCACCAAGCTCCAGGTCTGTGAGTACTTCATCAGCGTCGCTCCCGCGTTCATGCACGCGTCGGGCGACCGCCCCGTCGCGCTCGAGCGCTGGCCCGGTGGCTGGCGCGAGGGCATGAAGCTGTCGGTGGACACGACCGGCCGGCAGACGGGTGACGGCTTCTACTCCAAGCGCCTCCCGAAGGGCGCGCCGGACTGGCTCGAGACCTGCAGGGTCCTGACGCCGAACGGGCGCCCGATCGACGAGCTGTGCCTGAGCGAGCCCGCCGCGGCCGTCTGGGCGGCGCAGATGGGCACGCTGACCTTCCACCCGTGGGCCGTCCGCAGCCGCGACCTGGAGCACCCCGACGAGCTGCGCATCGACCTCGATCCGCAGCCGGGCGCGACCTTCGCCGACGCCCGCCGGGTGGCCGGCGTCGCCCGGGAGCTGCTGGAGGAGCTGGGGCTGCGCGGGTACGCGAAGACCAGCGGCAACCGCGGTATCCACATCTACGTGCGGATCCGGCCGGAGTGGAGCTTCGACGAGGTCCGGCACGCCGCGATCGGTCTCGGACGCGAGCTCGAGCGCCGCGACGACGGCGTCACCACCGCCTGGTGGAAGGAGGAGCGCGGCGAGGCCTCGATCTTCCTGGACTTCAACCAGAACCTCCGCGACCGCACCGTCGCGGGCGCCTGGTCGCTCCGGCCGCGCCCGGGCGCCCCGGTCAGTACGCCGATGACGTGGGAGCGGCTCGCCGAGACCGACGATCCGCGCGCGTTCAACCTGCACACCGTCCCGGACTACCTCGCCGACGGCGACCCGTGGGCCGGTATGGACGAGACGGCCTACCCGCTGGACGCGCTGCTGCGGCTGTGGGAGGAGCTCCCCGGCGGTGAGCTGAACTTCCCGCCCGACTACCCGAAGATGCCGGGGGAGCCGCCGCGGGTCCAGCCGAGCAAGAAGGTCGCCGAGCACTGGGACGAGCAGGGCAACCGCATCGTCGCGGACTGACACTTCGCGGGGCCGTCTCGTCGGGTGGGTGTCAACATGCTCATTCACGAGGAGAAACCCGTTATGGATGCTCGTCTGGACCTGTTCACCAACCCGGTCCTCGGCAAGTTCATCAAGCACCTCAACACCGCGGCCCGCGGCGCGCTGGACGCCGGCGTACCGCTGGCCACGCTCGAGCTGGTCGAGCTGCGGGTCAGTCAGATCAACGGCTGCGCGTACTGCGTCGACATGCACTCGAAGGATCTCGCGCACCACGGCGAGACCACGGTCCGGATCAACCTGGTCGCGACGTGGCGCGAGGCCACCGTCTACACCGAGGCCGAACGCGCCGCGCTGGCCCTGGCCGAGGCCGGCACCCGGATCGCCGACGCCGCCGGCGGAGTGCCCGACGACGTGTGGCTGAACGCCGCCAAGCACTACGACGAGGAGCAGCTGGGCGCGCTGGTCGCGGCGATCGCCGGGATCAACACCTGGAACCGCCTCAACGTCATCACCCAGCAACCCGCGGGCGACTACGTCCCGGGCCAGTGGGGCTGACCCGGGCTGAGCTCAGATCGTGCGGAGGGCGCCGCCGTCGATCGGGATGATGGCGCCCGTCACGTACGACGCGGCGGGGGACAGGACGAACGCGGCGACCCGGCCGAACTCGTCGGGGGAGCCGTAGCGGCGCAGCGGGATGGTCTTCTCCGAGGCGCGCCGGGCGGCGTCGGGGTCGCCGGACTTGCCGTCCAGCTCCTTCAGCCGGTCGGTGGCGATCCGGCCCGGCATCAGCCCGTTCACCCGGATCCCGTTCGGCCCGAGCTCGTCGGCGAGTGTCTTCGCCACCATGGCGAGCCCGGGCCGCAGGCCGTTCGAGATCGCCAGCCCGTTGATCGGGGACTTCACCGACGACGACAGCACGAACGCGATCGAGGTGTCCTCCGCGCCGGCCCGGGCGACCGCGCGAGCGATCCGCAGCCCGCCGAGGAACACGCTGTCGAACGCCGCCCGCCAGTCCTCCTCGTCGGTGTCCAGCGCCGTCCCGGCGCGCGGACCGCCGACGCTGATCAGCGCACCGTGCAGCGCGCCCCACTTGGCGATCGCGGTCGCGGCCAGCCGCTCCGCGCTCTCCGGGTCCGCGTTGTCGACGGGGATCCCGACGACGTTCTCGCCGAGCTCGGCGGCAGCCCGGGCGATCGATTCCTCGTTGCGGCTGGAGATCACCAGCCGGGCGCCCTCGGCGGCCAGCGCCTTCGCGGTGGCGAAGCCGAGCCCGGCGCTGGCGCCGGTGACGATGTAGGTGCGGTCGCGCAGTCCAAGGTCCACAGCACCATCCTGCCGCACCGCCCCGGGCCGCGCACCTCGACCGTTCGGGGCCGACAGCAAACAGCGCGCTAGTCGCCGTGCTTCACGGGTTCCGGGGTTTCGTTGCGCACAGCAACGACGGGCTCCGCGGGCCCGGGACCGCGGACCTGCTGCCGGGAGAAGTACACCAGTCCGCCGATCGCCAGCATCGCGAAGAAGAACCATTGCAACGCGTAGAAGAAGTGCGGCCCGTCGTCGATCTCCGGGCCCGGGAACCCGCTGAACGCCGGATCGTTGGCCGGCTGCTGCTTATCGATCGTCAGGTACCCGTCGTACAGGTCGATCCCGAGCACCTTCGCGTAGTCGGGCCCGTTGATCAGTCGCGCCGTCCCGTCGTCGGGGGTGCCGCCGTTCGTGCGGCCGCCGCGCTCGCTGCGCTGCAGGCGGCCGGTGACGGTCACCTCACCGGCCGGTACGGCGGGAACGTGCAGCGGCATCAGCTCCGAGCTCTGCCGGGCCAGGAACCCGCGGTCGACCAGCACCGCCTTGCCGTCGGCGAGGACCAGCGGCGTGACGATCTCGAAACCGGGCTTGTCCTGCACGTTGCGGTACTTCAGCACGACCTGCTTCGACGCGTCGTAGCGCCCGGTGACGACCGCGGTCCGCCACGCGTGCTGGTCGCCGACGACTCCCGGCGGCCCGAGGATCTGGTCGATCGGCGCCGCGGGCGCGGCCAGGTTGGTGCGGGTCACCTCGTTGCGCGCCTTGCGTTCGTCGAGGCGGTGCAGCTGCCAGCGACCGAGCTGCACACACACGCCGGCGAGGACGAGCACGCCGAGTGCGGCGGCGATCCAGCGGACGTTCATCAAGCGACCCACGTCTCGAACTTAAGCCATGCCCTGAAACGATCGGCGCCCGGCACGTACGCTGGGGGCGTGACAGCGACCCAGGAAGTGACGCGAACAGGTCTGGCGGACCGGTACGGCCGGGTCGCGACCGACCTGCGCGTCTCCCTCACGGACCGGTGCAACCTGCGCTGCACGTACTGCATGCCGGAAGAGGGCCTGGACTGGCTCGCGAAACCCGAGCTGCTCACCGACGACGAGATCGTCCGCCTGGTGTCGATCGCGGTCACCCACCTGGGCGTGCACGAGATCCGCTTCACCGGCGGCGAGCCGCTGCTGCGCCGCGGCCTGGTGGACATCGTCGCCCGGACGACGCAGCTCAGCCCGCGTCCCGAGGTGTCGCTGACCACGAACGGGATCGGCCTCGCCCGCCAGGCGACGGCGTTGAAGGAAGCCGGTCTGGACCGGGTGAACGTGAGCCTCGACACGGTCGACGCGGAGACGTTCAGGAAGCTGACCCGGCGCGACCGGTTGAAGGACGTCCTCGCCGGGCTGCAGGCCGCGCACGACGCCGGCCTGACGCCGGTGAAGGTGAATGCGGTCCTCATGCGCGGCGTGAACGACGCAGATGCGCCGCAATTGCTGGAGTTCTGCCTCGAACGCGGCTACGAACTGCGCTTCATCGAGCAGATGCCGCTGGACGCCCAGCACGGCTGGGACCGGACGACGATGATCACCGCGGACGAGATCCTCGGCATGCTCACCGAGCGGTTCCACCTGACGCCGGTCGACGCGTCGAAGCGCGGCAGTGCGCCGGCCGAGACGTTCCTGGTCGAGGGCGGGCCGCGGACCGTCGGCATCATCGCCTCGGTGACGCGCCCGTTCTGCGGCGACTGCGACCGGGTCCGGCTGACCGCCGACGGCCAGGTCCGGGACTGTTTGTTCGCGCGCACCGAGTCCGACCTGCGGACCGCGTTGCGGGCCGGCGCCGACGACGCGGAACTGGCCGATCGCTGGCGGCGTGCGATGCTCGGCAAACTGCCGGGTCACGGCATCAACGACCCGAGCTTCCTGCAACCCGCGCGGCCGATGTCCGCGATCGGCGGTTGACGGTCATACCGGCCCAATCCGGAAATGTGCTTTTTCGGTACCACGCATTCACGCGGTGAATGGCTCGACCTCGCGCAGGAATGACCGGCGCCCGAGGAAGTCGGACAAGCTGTCCTTGTGTTCGTCACACGCCAGCCAGGTCTTGCGCCGGTCGGGAGTGTGGATCTTCGGGTTGTTCCACAGCAAGGCCCAGGTGGCCGGCTTGCCGCAGCCCTTGGCGGAGCAGACCGCAGGTGTGCCTTCTTCAGTCATCCGCGGGTGCCATTCCTCTGCATTCCTGATGTCTCAATAATCAATAGCCTGGGCAAAATGAAGCGACGTCGGACAGCCACGGGGGGAGCCGTCCGACGCCGCATCAAGTCCCTGAATTTCACTGCTGAACTTCAGAGCACGCGGGAGATTCTGACACGGATCACTCCAAGTTTTCCAGTCCCGGCCGAGATCACTTTTCGGTGTCGGCCGGACGGTCCCCGGAAGGGTCGCTGCGGGGGTCGGAGGAAGGGTCGTCGTCGGCCGGTACGACGACTGTCGGACGCTCCCCGATCGCGGGTCTGGCGGGCGCCACGTACGGGTCGGCGCCGGCCTGGGTCGCGGACCGATGGGCGTTGGCCAGCACCACCGCGAAGTACGGCAGCGCGATCGCGCCGACGACGAACAGCCACCGCCACGGCGACGGCGTGACGACGGCCAGCACGAAGCAGACGATGCGGATCGACATCATCCACGCGTAGCGCACGATCCGGCTGTCCAGGTCCTCGGACCGGCCGGGCTGCGCACTGGTCACCGAGATGACGGTCGCGTCGCTCCGCTCATGGCGTTTCGACATCTATCCTCCTCACAAACAACGGTACGCCGCGCCGGCCGCCCGGGCGCAGCCAGGCTGGAGAGAGGTTCGTCATGACCGATCGCACCTACCGGGTCACCGAGATCGTCGGCACCTCGAAAGAGGGCCTCAACCAGGCGATCACCAACGGGATCACGCGCGCCGGAGAGACGCTGCGGCACCTCGACTGGTTCGAGGTGACCGACATCCGCGGCCACCTCGCCGACAACCGCATCGACCACTACCAGGTGACGATGAAGGTCGGCTTCCGGCTCGAAGGCTCCTGACAGGTCCGGCAGAGTCGGGAGCACCCGCCCCGGTGGGATAGCGTTCCTCCGTCCGGCGATGTGAGGAGGGCTTGTGGGTAGGTCAGTGTTGGTGACCGGCGGTAGCCGAGGGATCGGGCTGGCGATCGCGACCGCGTTCAAGGACGCGGGCGACCAGGTCGCTGTCACGTACAACACCAGCCCGCCGCCGGAGGGTTTCCTCGGGGTCAAGTGCGACATCACCGACCAGGAGCAGGTCGACGCCGCGTTCGACACGATCGCGGAGCAGCACGGGCCGGTCGAGGTGCTGGTGGCCAACGCCGGCATCACCCGCGACACGCTGCTGCTGCGGATGTCCGACGACGACTGGGACGCGGTCCTGCAGACCAACCTGACCGGCTCGTTCCGGGTGGCCCGCCGGGCCGCGAAGGGCATGCTGCGGCTGCGCAAGGGCCGGATCGTGTTCATCTCCTCGGTGGTCGGCCTGCTCGGCTCGCCCGGCCAGGTGAACTACGCGGCCAGCAAGTCCGGCCTGATCGGCATGGCCCGCTCGATCGCCCGCGAGCTGGGCAGCCGCGGCATCACCGCGAACGTGGTCGCCCCCGGCTTCGTCGAGACCGACATGACCGCGGTCCTGCCGGAGGAGACCCAGAAGCAGTACCTGGGCCAGATCCCGCTCGGCCGGTTCGGCCTGACCGAAGAGATCGCGAACGCGGTCCGCTGGCTGGCGTCGGAGGAGGCCGGCTACATCACCGGCGCGGTGATCCCGGTCGACGGCGGCATCGGGATGGGCAACTGATGGGCATCCTGGACGGCAAGCGGATCCTGGTCGCCGGCGTCACCCTCGACTCGTCGATCGGTTTCGCCACGGCCAAGGTGGCCCAGGAGCAGGGCGCCACCGTCCTGATCTCGAACTTCGGCCGCGCCCTGAGCATCACCAAGCGGATCGCGAAACGGCTGCCGACCGAGCCGCCGGTGCTGGAGCTCGACGTCACGAACGCGGAGCATCTGGCCGCGCTGCCGGACGCCGTCCGCGAGCACGTCGACGGGCTCGACGGTGTCGTGCACTCGATCGCGTACGGCAACCCGGAGACGATCCTCGGCGGGAAGTTCCTGGACGGCCCGTGGGATGACGTGGCGCAGGCCGTGCACGTCTCGGCGTACAGCCTGAAGGCGCTCGCGGTCACCTGCGCGCCGTTGATGAGCCGCGGCGGCAGCGTGGTCGGGATGACCTTCGACGCGACCGTGGCCTGGCCCGGGTACGACTGGATGGGCGTGGCCAAGGCCGCCCTCGAGTCCACCAACCGCTACCTGGCCCGCGACCTCGGCGCCCAGGGCATCCGCTGCAACCTGGTCTCGGCCGGTCCGCTCAAGACCCTGGCCGCGAAGGCGATCCCCGGCTTCGAGAAGTTCGAGGAGCCGTGGCTGGACCGGGCCCCGCTGGGCTGGGACCCGTCCGATCTCGAGCCCACCGGGCGGACCATCGTCGCCCTGCTCAGTGACTTCTTCCCCGCGACGACCGGCGAGATCGTGCACGTCGACGGCGGCTACCACGCGATGGGAGCGTAGTGGCGACTTCCCTGGTGGAGCTCCGCGTTCTCGACGGCGCCAACCTCTACTTCAGCCGGGCCGCGGTCAAGCTCACGCTCGACGTGTCGGCGATCGCGGACGCCCCGGCGCCTGCGGCCAAGGCGTACGCGCAGGCGATCGGGCTCGGCGCCACCCGTCCGGGCCGGATCGGCTCCGGCTTCCGGCAGCGGTTCGCGATCCGGGTCGCCGGTCACATCGTCCGGCGGATCGCCCGCGAGGCCGGGATCGGCCGGATCGGTGTCCGGGTCCGCCCCGAGGCCGACGTACGGCGGCTCGTGGTGGCCTTCCCGTGGGCGCACGAGGGTCGCGCCCGGGCGCTCGGCGCGGCGATCGTCGAGGTGCTGGACGCGTTCGGCTCTGATCACACCGACGACTTGGCCGAGCTGATCGCTACCGTCGGTGAGCGGGTCCGGGACGAGCCGCCGGGCAACCCGCCGCCGACCCTGCGGCCGAAGGTGCCGGTCGTCGCGGTGACCGGGACGAACGGCAAGACCACGACGTCGCGGATGATCGCGCACATCGGGCGGGCCGCCGGGCTGCACGTCGGCTGGTCGAGCACCGACGGCGTGTACTTCGACGGCGAGCTGGTGAAGTACGGCGACTTCTCCGGGCCGAGCGGTGCGGGCCAGGTGCTGTCGCAGCCGGGGATCCAGCTCGCGGTCACCGAGACGGCCCGCGGCGGGATCCTGCGCCGCGGTATCGGCGTCGCGTACAACGACGTGTCGGTGGTGACCAACGTCACGGCGGACCACCTCGGCCTGGGCGGGATCGACACCGTCGACCAGCTCGCCGAGGTGAAGGCCGTGATCACCCAGATCACCCGGCCGCGCGGCTGGTGCGTGGTGAACGGCGACGACCCGCGGACGTTCGCGATGCGGCTCGGCTCGCCGGCCAAGTGCTGGGTCTTCTCCCGGGACCCCGACTCGCCGTCGATCCGGACGGTGCTCGACGAGGGCGGCCGGGCGACGACCGTGCTGGACGGGTTCGTCACGGTGCTCGACAACGCCCGCGACCCGGAGCCGCTGCTCAAGGTCGTCGACGTACCGATGACGCTGTCCGGGCTGTCGCACTACAACGTGGAGAACACGCTGGCCGCGGCATCGGCGGCGCTCGGACTCGGACTGCCGCGGGCGGCGGTGATCGAGGGGCTGAGCACCTTCGCCCCGAACGAGAACAACCCGGGCCGGATGAACATGTACTCGCTGCGCGGCTTCACCGTCGTCATCGACCTGGCGCACAACGAGGCCGGCCTGGAGGCCCTGCTCGAGATCATGAACGGCGTCCGGCCGCCGGGTGGTCGGCTGATGCTCGCGCTCGGCTCGCCCGGGGACCGGGCCGACGACATGGTCGCCGCGCTCGGCGCGATGGGTGCGCGGGCCACCGACCGGGTCGCGATCGGCCACAAGAGCGACTACCTGCGCGGACGGCCGCCGGAAGAGCTCGAGGCGGTGTTCCGGGAGGGGGCGGCCTCGGTCGGCGTGACCGACGTGCCGGCGTTCCCGACCGAGCTGGCGGCGGCGCAGGCGCTGGTCGCCGAGGCGGGTCCGGGCGACGTGGTCGCGGTGATGTCTCTGCAGCATCGGGCGAGTCTTGACGACTGGTTGCGGTCCGAGGGGGCTACTGTCGACACACCGGAGACCTTGAAGAGCAAGGTCGAAAGAGCCCAGCACTAAGCCCCGCCACCGCCCGTGCCGGGGTGGAAACGGGGTTGTGATGCGCTACCTGTGGTCGATCCCGGCCGCGGTGGTCGCCTGGTTCGTGGGCGGCTTCTCCGCGACCTACCTGAAAGGCCTGCCGGAGGGTACGACGTCGTTCGTGCCGCCGCGGATCGACCTGGTGGTGCTCGGCGGCTTCGCCGGCGGGGTGCTGGCCGGGTTGCTGATCGGGCGGATCCGGATCACCGTGCCGGTGGTGCTGGTCGTTGCCGCGGGCCTGTGGTGGCTGACCGGGAACTCGTCCGGCGACCGCGACCTGCTGATCACGTTGCTGGTGGCAAGCGCTCTCGGCGGGTTCTTCGGGGCCGTCGGCGCCCGGAGCTCGGTGGTGGCGGCGTTCGCGCTGGCGCTGCCGGTGGCGTGGAGCGCGCTGCGCCCGGCCGAGCAGCTGACCGAATGGCAGTGGCAATGGCAGCTGAACGGGCTGCTGGTCGGCGCCGGGCTCGCCGTCCTGCTCTACATCGCGTGCTGGAAACGCGGCTGGCGGTCGGTGGGGTCCTGGATCCCGCTGACCGGGTTCTACCTGGTGTGCTTCGGCATCGTGGCGTCGGTCCGGCTGATCAGCCGGTCGACCGGGAAGCCGATGGACGCGGTCGGTGACGCGTCGACCGAGACGTTCTTCCAGTCGTTCGAGCCGCTGCTGCGTGAGTACTGGCCGTGGCTGGGGGTCGGCGTGCTGCTCGCGATCCCGATGGTGGCGCTCAAACTCCGCGCCCTGCCGCCGCCACCACCGCCTCCGGACCCGTACGCCGACCGGTCCAACGACGCCATCCTGTCCGACGACCTCGACTGGATCGACCAGGAAGAGCCACGGCGCCGCCTGCTCGCCCGCCGGCGGGCCGCGGTCGAGGGGTCTCTGGACGAGAGCTCGACCGTCGGCTGACGGCGGGCTAGGCAGTGAGCGGGGTGACCTCGGTGACCTCGGATGCGGCCGCGTCGACGACCAGCGCGAAGAAGCGGAGTCGGTTGCTGTTCGGCGTACCGACCGCGTCGGTGTCGTAGGTCTTGCCGCCGGCCGTGATCCGGACCTTGCGTGCGTCGGCGGGGACCGCGCCCATGACCAGCGTCAGCCGCAGCGGGGACGAGAGGTTCGGGATCACCGCCGGGATCGCCCGGTACTGCGCGCGCTGCTGCCCGTTCGGGTCGAAGCACACGTCGGCACCGCCGAAGCTCTTCGCCGGTCCTTCGTCGGTGACGACGAGACAGCCGGACCTCGCGTACGACGCGACCGCCCAGCTCTCGTTCGGGACGCTGCCCCGGGCGACGTAGAAGGCCGGCGCGTACTTGAGCGAGTCCGGCTGGGTGGTGAACGCCGGCTCTTCGGACCAGGGCGTCGGCAGCGGGGTGTACCTGAAGTCGAGATGCTGGGTCTGCATCGCCCGCGTGGGGACCGGCGATGTCGTAGTAGCGACGCCCGGCTCCGCGGACCTGAAGGACCCGAGCGTCGCGCTCGCCACCACGACGACCGCGGCCACCGCCGCCGCGGAGATCGCCGCGGCGGCCGTACGGCGACGTACCTGGCGGCGCTTGATCCGCAGCCGCACCGGCGAGGCCGGGTCGGTGGGTTCGGGGTGCTCGGCCGTGAGCAGGGCCAGCTTGGCGCCCAGGTCCTCGGGCCGCCGGTTCGGGTCGTCGGTCATGGGTTCGCCTTTCCGGCCAGGTCGGCCAGCTCGTCCGGGGTGACGAACGTGATGTCGACGCGGAGCGTCTCCAGGCCCCGCCTGGTGTGCTGTTTGACGGCTCCGACCGAGCATCCAAGCAGGTCGGCGACAACGCGCTCGGGGAGGTCCTCGGCGTACCGGAGATAGACCGCGGCGCGTTGGCGCGGGCTGAGGCGTGCCATGGCCTGGCGGAGGGCGAGGCGTTCCTCGACCTGCGTGGTGCCGGCCTCGACGGTGGCTTCCGGTGGCGTGTCGGTCGGGTGTTCGCCGAGCCAGCGGCGGCGCCGTCCGGACAGGAAAGTGCTGGTGACGATCTTGCGCAGGTAGGCCTCGGGACTGCCCTTCCGCAGCTTCCGCCAGTGGAACCAGAGCTTGGTGAACGCCTCCTGCGCCAGGTCCTCGGCCTTCTGGTGGTCGAGGGTGAGGGCGTACGCGAGCCGCGCGGTCGCGCTCCACCGCGCGCGCACGAACTCGTCGAAGTCGTCCTCGGATGTCATCCCCACACCCCTACAACGCTCTGAGCAGCGTCGCAGGGTGACAGGTCAGCTGAGAAGTTTCTGGCCGAGCCATTCGCCGGGCTGGAAACCGGGTGGGAGGGCGAAGACGGCGGAGCCGACGGTCGTGGTCCACTCGTTGAGGGCGTCGACGGCGTCCAGCCGGCTCAGGAGGGGGAGGAACTGGCCGGCGATGTCGGCCTGGTGGCTGAGGAAGATCAGGCCGGACTCGCGGGTCGCGCCGGTGTCGTGGACGTAGTTGAGGCCCTTGCGGAAGATGCGGCGGCCGTCGTTCTCGGAGTGGTGGGAGAGCCGGGCGTGCGCGTTCTGCGCGATCACCGGGCGGCCGTCGGCGTCGCGGGCCTCGAGGTCGAGTTCGTCGTGCTCGGCGGTGCCGGTGAGCGGTGCGCCGGTGGAGAGTTTGCGGCCGACGGCGCGTTCCTGCTCGGAGCGGGTCAGCTCGTCCCAGGTGTCGAGGTTCATCCGGATGCGCCGTACGACGAGCGTCGTGCCCCCGCGGAACCAGTCGGGGCCGTCGGCCGACCAGACGGTCCGGTCGAACTCCGGCGTACCGAAGGCGGGGTTGCCGGTGCCGTCGACCTGGCCGAAGAGGTTGCGGCCGGTCACTGGCTCGCCGTCCGGGCCGGTGCCGTCCCAGAAGCCGGTCTGCCGCCAGAGCGGGGTCGCGAACGGCTTCGCGTCGGCGATCAACCGCCGTACGGCGTGCACCACGCTGACCGTGTCGTCCGCGCCGACCATCACCAGCAGGTCACCGCCCGACCAGCCGGCTTCCAGCCGGTCGTGCCGCATGACCGGAAGATCGTCCAGCCCCGGCGGCCGCCGGCCGGTCACGTCGAACATCCGCGGCCCGAAGCCGACCGTGACCGTCAGCCGCTTGTTCGCCACGGCCAACTCCGGCGCCGTGTCACCGGGCGCCGGCCGCCCGTCCGCCAGCGCGACGACATCGCTCGTCCACAGCCGCATCAACCGCCCCAGCCCGGACCGATCCGTGGCCAGCTTGAATGCCACCAGCTCGGCCGAGGCCGGCGCGGCCATCGCGATCCCGGCCTGATGCACGCCGTACGGCGAGACACTCCGCACCGGAGGTCCAACCGACGTCTCCTTGCCAAAGGCAACGGCGGTAACGGTTCCTGCGACCGCAGCACCAGCGGCCGCCGCACCTGCCAAGCCGAACATCTGCCGACGTGTCGGCCGCCGCCCGGCCTCCGGAGGTGCGCCCAGCGGGCGGGCGTCTTCGGTCGTCACTTGCTACTGGGGGTCGGGTGGTAGTGCTCTTCTTCCTCGGTGAAGGCCTTCACCGGGACCTTGAGGTCGTGGGTCGTGTTGTCCGAGAACTTCAGCGTCAGCGGGACCTCGTCGCCGGGCTTCAGGGGCTGCTTGAGTGCCATCAGCATGATGTGGTCGCCGCCGGGGGAGAGGTGCGCGTGGGAGCCGGCCGGGACGGTGACGCCGCCGGTCTTCGCGCGCATCACCATCTTGCCGTCCTGCGTCGCCATCTCGTGCAGCTGCACGACCCCGGCCACCGGAGAAGTTGCCGAGGTCAACTTCACGTCGGTGCTGCCGGGATTGGTCAGCGCCATGAACGCGGCCGTCATCGTGGTGTCCTTCGCGCCCGTCGTCGCCCGCACCCACGCGTCCTCGACGAGCACGCCCGGCGCACCGACCGCGGCCTCCGGCGTCGCCGTCGATCCGCAACCGCTCAGCAGGAAAGGCACCAGCAACAGCAGCAACTTCGTCTTCACGCAACAGCCAACGAGACTTGCCCTAGGCAAGTTCCCGGGCCGGGTCCTCGGTGATCTCCTCGTCGGGCTGGACGAAGTCGGGGTCACCGCCCTCGTCACCGGACCGGGCCCCGGCCTGGGCGAGGTGTGACACCGATTCGAGCTCCGCCAGGACCGACTGGTGCTGATCGACGCACAGCACCACGAGATCACCCGGGTTCGACCGCTCGAGCGCGAACCGCACCGCCTCGAGCTCGTCCAGTACGACGTCGACCCGCCGGCACCGCGCGCCGTTGTCCATCGCGGCCCGCACGCCGGCCGTCACCAGCTCCGCCGACTCGCCGCGCTTGCGGCCGCGCAGCCGGGCGTCCTCGCGGACCACGACCACGTCGAAGTGCTGGGCGGCGACCTCGCCGAGCTCGCGGATGTCGTCGTCGCGACGGTCGCCCGCGGTCGCGATCACACCGATCCGCGACGGCCGCCCGACCTCGGACGACGCACTCAGGCTCTCGCCGAGCCGGTCGACGAAGTCACCGAGCATCCGCATCGCCGGCGCGTTGTGGCAGTAGTCGACGATCACGCTGCGCCCGTCGACGTCGATCTCGTTCAGCCGGCCCGGCGACAGGTAGTACGACGTGTTGAACGTCCGCAGGCCCTGCCGGATGTCGTGCAACGGCGCACCCGCCGCGAACGCCGCCGCCGCGGCTGCCATCGCGTTCTGCACGTTCATCATCGCCCGCCCGCCGAACGTTGCCGGCAGCAAATGGGTCCAGGCGAGCTGCATCGACCGGCGGCCGTGCTTGACCACGATCATGTCGCCGAGGTCCGACCGCTCCAGCACCACGGCGCGCCCGCCCCGGCGGCAGTGCCCCTCGATGTAGTCGCGGATCTCGCTGCCCTGCTCGGCCATGCTGAACCACACGACCTGCCCCGAGCACTTGCGCCGCATCTTCCGCACCAGTGGGTCGTCGGCGTTCAGGACGGCGTACCCGGTCCGCGGCACCGCCTCGACCAGCACGGCCTTCACGTCGGCCAGCTGCTCGAGCGTCTCGATGCCGCGCAGCCCGAGGTGGTCGGGCTGGACGTTCAGCACGACGGCCACGTCGTTGCGCTCGTACCCCAGTCCCTCGCGCAGGATCCCGCCGCGCGCCACCTCGAAGACCGCGAAGTCGACCCGCGGGTTCTGCAGCACCATCCGCGCGGACTTCGGGCCGGACGCGTCCTGCCGGATCACCAGCCGCTCGTCGATCACGATGCCGTCGGTCGAGGTCATCCCGACCTTGCGGCCCATGCCCTTGAAGACGTGGCTGATCATCCGCGACGTGGTGGTCTTCCCGTTCGTCCCGGTGACCGCGACGATCGGGATCCGGCTGACCGCGCCGGGCGGGAACAGCATGTCCACCACCGGCTTGGCGATGTACTGCGGCTCGCCGACCGTCGGGTTGGTGTGCATCCGGAACCCGGGCGCCGCGTTCACCTCGCAGATCGCGCCGCCGGTCTCGCGGACCGGCTGGGTGATGTCGGGGCAGATGAAGTCGATCCCGGCGATGTCGAGCCCGATCATCCGGGCCGCCTCCTCGGCGATCTCGACGTTCTCCGGGTGCGCCTCCCAGGTCCGGTCGATCGAGATCCCACCGGTGGACATGTTGCCGGTGAGCGTCAGCTTCACCATCGCGTCCTCGGGCGGTACGTCGTCCAGCTCGAAGCCCTGGTCGCGGACCAGCTGGCGGGCGGCGTTGTTGATCGTGATCCGGGTGAGGATCTTCTCGTGCCCGACACCGCGCCGCGGGTCGGCGTTGGTGATGTCGACCAGCTCGGCCACGGTGTGGATACCGTCGCCGACGACGTGCGCGGGCACGCGTTCGGCGATCGCCTCCATCCGGCCGTTGATGATCAGACAGCGGTAGTCCTTGCCGGTGACGAAGTTCTCCACGATCACGTACCCGCGCCGGGACTGCTCGGCCGCGATCGGGAACGCCTCGCGGAGCGCGTCCGCGTCCTGCAGGTTCAGGCAGACGCCGCGGCCGTGGTTGCCGTCGAGCGGCTTGCACACCACCGGGTACCCGATCTTGTGCGCGACCGAGACCGCTTCCTCGACCGTGCGCACCGACTCCGACCGCGGCACCGGCAGACCGGCCGAGGCGAGCAGCCGGGTGGTCAGGTCCTTGTCGCCGGCGACGTCGACCGCGATCGAGCCGGTCTCGGACGTCATCGTGGCCCGGATCCGCTTCGCGTGCACGCCCTGCCCGAGCTGCACCAGGCTCGCCTTGTTGAGCCGGATCCACGGGATGTCCCGGGACACCGCCTCGTCCACGATCGCCTGCGTGGACGGGCCGAACGCGGTCCGCTCGGCCTGCTTGATGAACTTCTCCAGCTCGGTCGTGAAGTCGAACGCCGGGTCCGGCTGGACCAGGTTGTTCACGAACCGTACGGCGAGTTCACCCGCGGCGAGCCCGACCGCTTCGTCGGCGTACGCGTAGGTGATGTTGTAGATGCCGGGGGAGCCCTTCACCTGCCGGGTCTTGCCGCGGCGCATGTCGTGGCCGGCTTCCTGCTGGAGCTGGAGCGAGACGTGCTCGGCGATGTGGCCGAGCCAGGTGCCCTCGTACAGCCGCTCGATGAAGCCGCCCTTGCGGCCGCGCGAGCAGTGGTGCTGGTCGAGCCGGGGCAGGTCGGCGAGCAGCCGCTCGGTGAAGCCGGGGATGGTGTTCGACGGGAAGTTCTCCAGCGAGCCCAGGTCCACGACCAGGTGGATCGCGGGGTCGTAGCTCCAGACGTTGGGGCCGCGGTACACGCGGGTCTCGATGATCTTCAGGTCAGGGGCGGGCGTGCCGTGCGTCTCGGTCATTCGGGGGTCACTGTTCTGGGAGCGTGCGGTCGGGGGACTCGGAGTCGGCGCCTGCCGTGATCGGCTCGGTCGCCTCCGGTCTGGATTCCCCGGCCGCGGCAGATTTATTCGCCCGGCGGCCCGCGCGCCGCTTCCGCTCCGCGTAGTACGCCGGTGACACCCCCTCCGCGGCGATCTCCTTCGCGAGCTTGCGCAGGTCGGCCTCGGCGGCCGCGAGTTCGGCGTACTCCGACGCGGCCGGCTGCGGACCGTACGACAGCAGGACCCGGTTCTGCAGGTCGAACGTCGCGGTCGCCGGCAGCACGTGCAGGACCACGCCGGACGCCAGGATCGGCTCGGACCGCTTGGCGTTGTGGGCGTTGGAGGTGATCCGGGTGCCGTCGAAGATCGTCACCGCGCCGCGGCCGACGACCTCCAGGTGGCTGCCGCGGACGACCGCCGCGGTGTCCTCGTCGACGCCGATCCCGAGCAGGCCGGGGGACTGCGCGACGAGCGACAGCAGCCGGCCGTACCGGTTGCGCTGCGCGAAGTGCTGGTCGACGATCGCGCCCTGGACCAGGCCGAGACCGCCGGACAGCTGGCTCATCCGCTGCCGCGGGGTGGCGCCGGAGCGGCCGAACGCGATCATGTGCTCGGCCAGGATGCTCGCGCCCGCCGACGTCCCGCCGACGGCCGCGCCGCGCGCGTGGGCGGCGGTCACCGCGCGGCCGAACGCCGTACCGGTGACGACGCCCGCGAGCTTGAGCTGGTTGCCGCCGGTCATGAAGATGCCGGTCGCGTCGTTCAGCGGGGCGATGAAGGCCGGGTCGTCGGCGTCCTCCCGGTTCTCCGGGCGGACGCCGACCACGCTCTCGGCGCCGAGGGCCGCGAACAGCGCGCGGTACACGTCGACGACGTCGGGCCCCAGTGCGGACGCGGTGGGCACCACCACGATCCGCGCCGTGGACCCGCCCGCCGCGTCGACGAACTCCTGCAGCACCGTCCGCTTCTTCAGCTTGTCCTCGGCGCCGCCGATGGCGAACAGGGCACCCGGCCCACCCTGCAGTTCTGACATAAGCCGAAGAATAGGTGCTAGATCCCTCAGTGGCCGAACGTGAACCAGTTGAGGTTGACGTAGTCGGCCGGCTGGCCGCTGGTGAAGGTGATGTAGACGTCGTGTGTGCCGGTCACGGACGCCATGTTGGCGGGGACGGTTCGCCACGACTGCCAGCCGCCGGTGTTGGCGATCGCGAAGCTGCCGATCGGCGCGTTGCTGCGGCTGTCCAGCCGGACCTCGACGAGCCCGCTGACGCCGCCCGCGGCGCCGGACGCGACCCGCGCCACGAACTGTGTCGCCGCCGTGCTGCCGAAGTTGATCCCGCGGTACAGCGCCCAGTCGCCGTTGCCGATCTGCTTCAGGTTCTGGCCGCCGCCGGTGTCGGTCGTGGTCTCCAGGCCCATGCCCGACTGCTGCGTGTACGACTCGGCCTGCAGGGTGCTGTACGCCGAGGAGCCGCCCGGCGGCGTCGTCGGGGGAGTCGTCGGGGGAGTCGTCGTGCCGCCGCCCTTCGCGGTCACCGCGACGTAGTCGACGACCATCGGCCGGTCCGGGACGGTCGAGGCGCGCGGCGTCGGCCCGTTCAGCGCGTCCGGGAACGCGCCGCCGATCGCGACGTTCAGCAGCACGAAGTAGCCGGCGTGCGAGGTCATGTTCGACCAGGTGTCGGCCGGGAACTGGCTCTGGCTGAGCGAGTGGAACTGCTGGCCGTCGACGGACCAGCGCAACTGGTTCGGCGAGACCGACGTGTCCCATTCGAACCGGTACGTGTGGAACGCGGACTGGCAGGTGGAGCCCGGGCAGGCGCGGCTGGCGCCGAGGCCGGTGGTCTCGTTGCACGGGCCGCCGGGGTTCACGCCGCAGTGCAGCACGCCCCAGACCGAGTTGATCCCGTTGACGTTCTCCATGATGTCGAACTCGCCGATGCCCGGCCAGTTCCAGTAGTTCCCGCGGTACGGCGACCCGAGCGCCCAGAACGCCGGCCAGTACCCGAGCGCGGCGTCGCCGGTGACGTTCGGCATCTGGATCCGGCTCTCGATCGCGAGGATCCCGCCGGACGGCGGCTTGAAGTCGCCGCGCTGGGACTCGATCCGCGCCGACGTCCAGTTGCCGGCCGCGTCCCGGCGCGGCGTGATCCGCAGGTTGCCGGCGCCGTCCAGCGAGACGTTGTTCGGGCTGTTGGTGTAGTTCTGGATCTCGCCGGTACCCCAGTTCCCGGGGCCGCCCGGGTAGCCGTGGCCGGTGTCGATGATCCAGTTGGAGCCCGACGGCAGACTGCCGCTGGGCCCGTTGAAGTCGTCACTCCACACCGTGCTCCAGCCGGCGGGCGGAGTCGGGACGTCGGCCTCCGCGGCGCCGCCGATCGCGAGCACGGCGATCAGCGGGGCGAGCAGTGGGACGGCCAGGGCGAGTGCGAGGGGGCGGATACGCATGTCGACCTCCAGGGGCGGTGGATGAGGTCAATGTGAGCGCTCTCACGGTGGTGTGTCAACAGCTCGGAGCGCCGTACGGCAAACCGTCGTGCTGCGGCGGACGGACATGCCGAGGCGCTGGTACATCGCCAGGGCCCCGGTCCCGGAGTGTGTCCAGAGCGTCAGCGTCTGCTTGCCCTGCTGCCCGGCGCCCAGTGCGGCGTACGTGAGCAGCGCCCGGGCGAGGCCTTGGCCGCGGAAGTCCCGCCGTACGGCGACCTGGTCGACGTAGCCGTCGGGGGAGTCCGGGAGTTCGAGGCTGATGACGGCCCCGACGATCTCGTCGCCGGCGACCGCGACCGGTGACAGCTCGGGGTCGAAGCTGGAGCGCTCGATGCTTGTCCCGGCCCACTCGTCGTACTCGTGCCGCCGCGGCTGCCACTCGTCGAACGCGTCCTGGACGACCTGGTGAACCACGCGCGCGTCACCCGGCGCGAACGGCCGCAGCGTGACGCCTTCGGGAAGGACCGGTGCGTCGCCGGTCACGGGCCGTTCGAGTAGCCAGTTGGTCGCGAGGACCTCGTACCCGCGGGCCCGGAGCAGGCCGGTGCCGGCCTTGTCCGCGTCGTCGACCGTCTGCGCCAGCCAGTCGCTGCCGTGTTCGCGGGCGCGGCCCTCCGCCCAGTCGAGCAGCTCGGTCCCGAGGCCACGACCGACGTACGACGGATGCACGTCGATCTGCGCTCGGCGCCCGCCGTGGACCCAGGCCCAGCCGGCGAGTTCCCCGTCCGGTGCCTCGATCACCCGGGTGTCGAGATCGAGGTCGATGAGCGGGCGCCGCAGGTCGGCGGCGATCGCGTCCGGGACCCGATCGGTCTGTCCGTGCCAGAGCTGCTCGGCGGCGGCGATCAGCCGGTGGATCGCATCTGCGTCGTCAAGGGTGGCGGGTCGGCGGGTGAGGTCCATACCGCCGATCCTGCCGTATCGGCGCGGTCAGGCCGGGGTGTCGGCGTCCGCCGCCTCGACCTCTTCGCGGGTGATGCCGAGCAGGTAGAGGATCGTGTCCAGGTACGGAACGCTCAGGTGCGTGTCGGCGGCCGCGCGGACCACCGGCTTGGCGTTGAACGCGACGCCGAGACCGGCAGCGGCCAGCATGTCGAGGTCGTTGGCGCCGTCGCCGATCGCGACCGTCTGCGTCAGCGGCGTACCGGACCGCTCGGCGAACCGGCGCAGCGCGGTGGCCTTGCCGGGCCGGTCGACGATCTCGCCGACGACACGGCCGGTCAGCCTGCCGTCGACGATCTCCAGCTCGTTGGCCATCGCGTAGTCGATGCCGAGCTCGGCGGCCAGCTTGTCGGTGATCTGGCTGAACCCGCCGCTGACGATCGCGAACTGGTACCCGAGCCGCTTCAGCGTCCGGACCAGCGTGCGCGCGCCGGGAGCCAGCTCGATCGCGGCGTACACCTCGTCGAGGGCGCTCGCGGGCAGCCCTTCGAGCGCCGCGACCCGGTGCCGCAACGAGTCGGCGAAGTCCAGCTCGCCACGCATCGCCTGCTCGGTGACGGCGGCGACCTCGGCGAGCCGCCCGGCGTGCGCGGCGAGCATCTCGATGACCTCGCCCTGGATCAGGGTCGAGTCGACGTCCATCACGATCAGCCGCTTGGCCCGCCGGTACAGCCCGCCGTCCTGGACGGCGATGTCGAGCCCCTGCCGGACGCCTTCCTGGGCGAGCACGGTCCGCAGCGCGTCCGGATCGGCGCCGGAGACGGCGAACTCCATCGCGGTCACCGGGTAGCGCGCCATCCGGCTGATCCGGTCGATGTTCGCGCCGGTGTCGGCGATCCGGCCGGCGACCGCGGCCAGCCCGGCGGCCGACAGCGGATGGCCGATCACGGTCACCTGGCTGCGGCCCTGGCGCCGCGGCTCGTTGTCGCCGACGCCCTTCTTCACCGAGATGTCGACGTCGAGGACGTTCGCGAGCGCCTTCAGCTCGTCCTTCAGGTCCTTGTGGTCACGCGGCGCGGTGAGCAGCACACCGAGGATCAGCCGGCCGCGGAGGACGACCTGCTCGGCGTCGATCACGTCCAGCCCGCGGGTCGCGAGCGTGGCCAGCACGGCGGACGTCAGCCCCGGCCGGTCGGTCCCCGTCAACGTCACCAGCAACGTCGGCCGGTCGGCCGCCGCCTTCTCAACCTCACCCAGATCAGTCATCTCACCCGAACGCTACCCACATGAGATGACCGTCCGGTGTCCGGTCCACATCCCAGGCGCGAACGGGGAACGCCCTCAGGCGTGCACGGGTGGTGCGCAGGCGGCCACCAACGCCCGCCGGGCCGCGGCCGCCAGCTCGAGCAGCGCCCGCCGCCGGGCGTCGGCCTCGGCGCCCGTCACCGCCGCGCCGTCGTCCTCGAGCGCCGCGTCCGCGATCGCGAGGCAGCGCCGCGCCGTCGCGGCCGCCTTCACCGCACGCGGTTCGTAGCCCGGAGCAAGGTCGTCGCCCTTCCCGCGCCCGATCTTGCGGATGTCGATCAGCGCGTCCGCGACCTCCGGCTTCCACCGCGCCACGTCCAGCGCGGCCAGCGACTCGGCCGCGTCGATCAGCGCCATCCGCAGACCGCGATCCGCCTCACCGAAGTCCGCGGGCAGCGGCGATGCCGCCGGCAGCACGGTCCACTGCACCGCGGGCCCGACGTACGACGGCACCAGCCCGAGCTCCGGCCCGGTGAGGACGACGGCCTCGCCGGTCTCCAGCGCGGCCTCGTTGAAGGGCGGCGGCCCGGCCAGGCCGATCGGGTCACCGGGGATCGGCAGGGCGAGATGCGCCTGCGTCGTCCCCGCGGCGCGCAACAGGTTCAGCGCGACCGGCAGCGTGGCCGGCTCGGGGTGGCCGGCGAGGCCGGCCACGTGGTGACCGACGTCGTCACCGAGGATCTTCTGCGCGGCGGTGTCGGGATCGCAGGCACCGGTCAGCATCGCGTTCGTCCACACGGTGAACCGAACCGAGGCGGAGGTCGTCAGCACGCCCGCAAGTCTCGCACCACCCGGCAACCGATCGGCAAGGGCGACCCCTTAGGTTTTGAGCATGACTGCAGTGGTGGAGCTGGCCGGGGTGACGATCGTCCGCGGTGACTCGCGGCTGGTCGACGGGATCGACTGGACGATCGACGAGGCCGACCGGTGGGTGGTGATCGGGCCGAACGGCGCCGGTAAGACGACCCTGCTGCAGGTGCTGGCCGCACAGCTGCACCCGACGTCCGGTGTGGCCGGCCTGCTCGGTGAGGTGCTGGGCGCGGTCGACGTCTTCGAGCTGCGGCCGCGGATCGGCCTGACCAGCGCCGCGCTCGCGGACCGGTTGCCGAAGGGCGAGCGGGTGTCCGACGTCGTGGTCTCGGCGTCGTACGCCGTGCTCGGCCGCTGGATCGAGGAGTACGACGAGCTGGATCACGAGCGGGCCGCGGCGCTGCTGACCGAGCTGGGGATCGGGCACCTCGCCGACCGGACGTTCGGCACGCTGTCCGAGGGGGAGCGGAAGCGGGTGCAGATCGCCCGGGCGCTGATGACCGACCCCGAGCTGATGCTGATGGACGAGCCCGCGGCCGGTCTCGACCTGACCGGGCGCGAGCAGCTGGTCCGCTCGCTGAGTGCGATCGCGACCGCGGTCGGCGCGCCCGCGATGGTGCTGGTCACCCACCACGTCGAGGAGATCCCGCCCGGCTTCACCCACGCCCTGCTGCTCAAGCAGGGCCGCATCGTCGCCGCCGGCCCGATGGACGAGGCCCTCACCGCCGAGAACCTCAGCGAGACCTTCGACCTCGCCCTGACCCTCAAGCAGGAGGACGGCCGCTACACCGCCCGCGCCCTCTGACGCCGGATCCCGGCGGGCCGGTGACGCGTCGAAACACCTGCTGGGTGCCCCCGACGTGGATAGGCTTGGGAAATGATGGATTGGCTGCGGGACAACATGTGGGCGGCGTGGCTGACGATCGCCGCCGTCCTCGGTCTGGCCGAGCTGGCCTCGCTCGACTTCACGCTGCTGATGCTGGCCGCCGGTGCGCTCACCGCGGCCGGCGTGGCGGCGTTCTTCCCGGGCCTGCTCTGGCTGCAGATCGTCGTCGGCCTGATCACCGCGGCCGCGATGCTCGCCGCGATCCGGCCGATGATCGTCCGGAAGATCCATCACGGCCAGGAACTGAAGACCGGCTCGGCGCACGTGATCGGCCGCACCGGGACCGTGGTCAAGGAGATCCACCCCGACGGCGGCGGTTCGATCCGGCTCGGCGGCGAGCTCTGGACGGCCCGGCCGTACGACGAGGTGTCGACGATCGCGCCGGGGACCCGCGTCGAGGTGATGTCGATCGACGGCGCGACCGCGGTCGTCTACCCGGTCGGCGAACCGCTGCACCACCAGCTCGACAGCACCGAGCCGCCGACGCCGAACGATCCGCCGCAGACCTGACGTGGAGTGGTCCGCTGCGCGCAGTACTGTCGGAGACAGGCGGCAGTACCTCCCGACGCGCCGGGAACCGGCACGCCGGATGGCCCGTCCATACGGAAGACTGTCCGTCCTGAGCGTTCTGTCGAGTGGAGGGTCGAGTGACCGCGTTCCTCGTAGTGCTGGCATTGGTCGCCTTGTTGGTGATCGTCACACTCATCAAGTCCGTCCGGGTGGTGCAGCAGCAGACCGTCGGCATCGTCGAACGGTTCGGTAAGTTCAAGACCGGCCTGCAGCCGGGTCTGAACCTGCTGACCCCGTTCGTCGACAAGGTCCGCTACACCATCGACATGCGCGAGCAGGTGGTCGCGTTCCCGCCGCAGGGCGTCATCACCGAGGACAACCTGATGGTGTCGATCGACTCCGTCATCTACTTCCAGGTCAACGACCCGGTGCGGGCGACGTACGAGATCTCCAACTACATCCAGGCGATCGAGCAGCTGACCATGACGACGCTGCGCAACATCATCGGCGGCATGGACCTGGAGCAGACGCTGACGTCGCGCGAGGAGATCAACGAGAAGCTGCGCTACGTGCTGGACGAGGCGACCGGCAAGTGGGGTATCCGGGTCAACCGGGTCGAGCTGCGCTCGATCGACCCGCCGCCGTCGATCCAGGACTCGATGGAGAAGCAGATGCGCGCCGACCGCGACAAGCGCGCCGCGATCCTCACCGCGGAAGGTATGCGGCAGTCGGCCGTGCTGTCCGCCGAGGGTCAGAAGCAGTCCGCGATCCTCACCGCCGAAGGTGACAAGCAGTCCCGCATCCTGCGCGCCGAGGCCGAGCGGCAGGCCCGGATCCTGAAGGCACAGGGTGAGGCGCAGGCCATCACCACGGTCTTCAACGCGATCCACGCGGGCAAGCCGGACCAGGGTCTGCTCGCGTACCAGTACCTGCAGATGCTGCCGTCGATCGCCCAGGGCGACGCGAACAAGCTGTGGATCGTGCCGAGCGAGATCGGCGACGCGCTCAAGGGTCTCGGCAGCGCGGTCGGCCAGGTGGCCGGTATCGCGCAGCAGGCCGAGGGCAACTGGGAGGCGCCGCAGCTGCAGAACGGCGAGGTGCCCGAGCTCGACGCCGCCGGTGTCGGCAACGGCAGCGGAGGATCCGCGGTGGCGGAGGCCGACAACGCCGTCCGCGAGGCGATCGCGGCCGCCGAGTCCGCGGCGGTGAGCAGCCGCACCCAGGCCGCGCCGTCGACCCCGGCCGTCCCGCCGCCGGCTCCCACCCAGGACCTGCCGCCGCAGGCTCCGCCGGCCGCCGAGCCGCCGCAGCGCTGAACCACCACGAAGCCCTCCCGGACACAGTGATCCGGGAGGGCTTCGTGCTGCTCAACGGCTGGACAGATCTGCACCTGAGCGGTCAGGTGCGTAGAGTTCTTCAGCGATGACATGGTTCGAGGCGGTGTTCGTCCTGCTGGCGGGGATGGGCGCGGGAACGATCAACGCCGTGGTGGGGTCGGGCACGCTGCTCACCTTCCCCGCGTTGCTTGCCGTCGGCATCCCTCCGGTGCTGGCGAACGTCAGCAACACGGTCGGCCTGGCGCCCGGTACGGCGGCGGGCGCGATCGGCTATCGCCGTGAGCTCCAAGGGCAGCGCGGGCGGATGCTCCGGCTGGTGCCGGCCTCGCTCGCGGGCGGCATCGTCGGGGCAGTGCTGTTGCTCACCCTGCCCGACTCCGCGTTCCACGCCGTCGTGCCGGTGCTGATCCTGCTCGGCTGCCTGCTGGTCGCGTTCCAGCCGTGGCTGTCGAAGTGGATCAGCGCGCCGTCGCACCTGCACCGCGGCGCGTGGTGGGTGATCCCGGCGGTCTTCGCGACCGGCGTGTACGGCGGGTACTTCGGCGCCGCGCAAGGCGTGCTGCTGATGGCGATCCTGGGCCTCGGCCTGGACTCGAACCTGCAGCGGATGAACGGCCTGAAGAACGTCCTGGCCACGGTCGTGAACACCGTCGCCGCGATCCTGTTCGTGATCGTCTCCGACGTCGACTGGCTCGCCGCCGCCCTGATCGCGGGCGGGTCCACCGTCGGCGGCTTCATCGGCGCCCGCTACGGCCGCCGGCTGCCGCCGATCGCGCTGCGGGCGCTGATCGTCTGCATCGGCGTCCTCGCCATCGTCACGATGGTGTTCTGAGCCCCGCCAGCAGCAGGTCGAGGCCGTAGTCGAACTGCTCGTCACCGCCCGTGGTGCGCGCCAGCTCGGGGGCGAGCTCGACGACCGAGGGGAAGTCGCGCGCCGAGAGAGACTCCATGGTCGCTCGCAGCCGGCGCCACGCCTCGGGGTCCCGGCGCTCGGCGGCCATCTGGATCTCCCAGCTGGTGGCGCCCAGGACGTAGGTGAAGAGGGTGGTGTGCGTGCGGGCGGCCGTCTCCGCGTCGAAACCGGCGGAGCGCAGGACGCCGAGCAGCCCCTCGGCGACCCGGGCCGTCTCGTGCCCGCTCAACGGCCGGCTCGCGAGTAGTTGCGCGAGGCAAGGATGCTGCAGCATCAGCAGCCGCAGCGACCGGCACACCGCCCGCACCTGGTCCGGCCACGCGACCTCCGGCGGCACGTCGGGCAGCAGCCCCATCAGGTGATCGCGGACCGCGTCGTACAGATCGTCCTTGTTCCGGAAGTAGGTGTAGAGCGCCATCGGGCCGACGCCCAGCTCGGCGGCGACTCCGCGCAGGCTGAACGCGTCGGTGCCCTTGGCCTCCATCAGCTCGAGCGCGGTCCGCACGATCAGGTCGGCGCTCAGGGTGTTGCGTGGCGTCCGCGCCATGTGACCCATCTCCCTCCGATGCTCCTAACGTACAGTGTATAGTACGGTGTATGCGAGCCATTCAGATCACCGAGTTCGGCGGGCCAGAGGTCCTGAAGGTCAGCGATGTCGCGGAGCCGGTCGCCGGCGACGGGCAGGTCCTGATCACGGTCGACCGCGCCGGCATCAACTACGCGGACACCCACCAGGTCGAGAACAGCTACCTGTCGAAGACCGAGTTGCCGCTGATCCCGGGCGGTGAGGTCGTCGGGCACACGGCCGACGGTCGCCGGGTGGTCGCGCTGGTCGGTTCCGGTGGGTACGCCGAGAAGGCGGTGGCGCACGCGCCGTACGCGTGGGACGTGCCGGAGGGCGTGACCGACGGTCAGGCACTCGCCCTCGTCCTACAGGGCACGACTGCGTGGCACCTGCTGAAGACGTCCACGCACCTGCAGCCGGGGGAGTCCGTCCTCGTGCACGCCGGTGCCGGTGGCGTCGGCTCACTCGCCGTCCAGCTCGCGAAGCTGTGGGGCGCCGGCCGGGTGATCGCGACCGCCTCGACCGAGGAGAAGCGCAAGCAGGTCCTCGAGCTCGGCGCCGACGCCGCGATCGACGGCACGCCGGAAGGGCTGAAGGACCGTGTCCTCGAGGCGAACGGCGGCAAGCCCGTCGACATCGTGCTCGAGATGGTCGGCGGCCCGACCTTCGACGAGTCGTTCGCCGCGCTGGCCCGCTTCGGCCGCCTGGTCACCTTCGGTGCCGCGTCCCGGCAGCCGGCCGCGCAGATCGACCCGAGCCGGCTGATGAAGGGCTCGAAGACGATCGCCGGTTTCTGGCTGGCGGACTGCTTCGCGAAGCCGCAGCTGCTCGGCGGCCCGCTGACCGAGTTGTTCGACCTGACCGCGGCCGGTGAGCTGCGCCCGATCGTCGGCGGCGAGTACGCGCTGTCCGACGTCGCCACCGCCCATGAAGACATGCGAGCTCGCCGGACCGTCGGCAAGCTCCTGCTCGACCCCACCCGCTGAATCCGATACGGAGATCACCAGCTATGACAATCGCTGTCGAGAAGGTTCTGTACACCGCCCGCGCCACCGCCGACGGCGGCCGTGACGGCAAGGTCGCCACCGACGACGGCAAGCTCGACGTCGTGGTCGCGCCGCCGGCCGAGATGGGTGGCACCGGCAACGGCACCAACCCCGAGCAGTTGTTCGCGGCCGGCTACGCGGCCTGCTTCCACAGCGCGCTGAAGGTCGTCGCGCGCAAGGCCCGTCTGGACGTTGACGGCTCGACCGTCACCGCCGAGGTCGGCATCGGCCCGATCAACGGCGGCGCCGGCTACGGCCTCGAGGTCGCGCTGGTCGTCGGCCTGCCCGGGCTCGACACCGCGGCCGCCGAGGACCTGGTCGCGAAGGCACACCAGGTCTGCCCGTACTCCAATGCCACCCGCGGCAACATCAAGGTCGACCTGAAGGTCGCCTGAGCTACATCCGCGCGAGGGCCTGCAGCAGCAGGCCCTCCGTGGAGGACACCGGGGCCGCGGAGATCGTCAGCCCTTCCATGATCGCGACGTACTCGTCGACCTCTTCGATCTTGTCCAGGTACATCGCGCTGGCCGCGTGCTCGATGTAGACGATGTCCGGCAGGTCGCCGTCCGCGAACCGCAGCAGGCTGAACGCGCCGCCGGCGCCGGGGTACCCGACGCTGCTGAACGGCATCACCTGCAGGGTGATGTTCGGCTGCTGCGACCACTTCAGCAGATGCTCGATCTGGGCCCGCATGACGTCCTCGCCGCCGACCGGCCGGTGCAGCACCGACTCGTCGATGACGACCCAGATCCGGGCCGGGTTCGGCCGGGTCAGGATCTGTTGCCGGGTCACCCGCAGCTCGACCCGCTGGTCGACCTCCTGGTGCGGCAGGAACGACTTGCCCATCTGGACGACGGCGCGCGCGTACTCCTCGGTCTGCAGCAGGCCCGGGACGAACATCACCTCGTACGTCCGGATCAGCGTCGCGGCGACCTCGAGCCCGACGTAGTTCGCGAACCAGCTCGGCATCACGTCGCCGTACCGGGACCACCAGCCCGGGTTGTTCGCCGCCCGGGCCAGCTCCATCAACCGGAACCGCTCCTGCTCGTCGGCCATCCCGTACAGCTCGAGCAGGTCGCTGACGTCGCGCTCCTTGAAGCCGACGCGGCCGAGTTCCATCCGGCTGACCTTGGACTCCGAGGCCCGGATCTGCCAGCCCGCGTCGGCGCGACTGATCCCGGCGGACTCACGCATCCGCCGCAACTGCCCGCCGAGCATGATCCGGAGTGCCGTCGGCCCACCGTCGCCGCCACTCACCGTCTGCTCACTCACCCTGACCCACGCCCAGCCACGCACCCATTCCAGCGGGTGATGCTACCGGCTGTCCACAGGTATCGCCCGGGCGACTTTCCGGCGGCCGAGATCTTTGACCAGGAAACGGGCGTCCCGGTCCACGCCCTGGATGGCCGCGGACGCGATCGCGTACTGGAAGTCGAGCCCGAGGAAGTACAGCCCGGGCACGTCGGTGGACACGCCGCGCTCGTGCCGCGGCCGGCCGGCGTCGTCGAACACCGGCAGGTCGATCCACCCGTGGTCCGGATCCGACCCGGTGGACCAGACCACTGTGCGGACGTCGTCGAGGACGTCGCCGTCGGCGGTCACCGGCTTGCCGTCGCGGACCCCCGCGATGCGAGCGATCCGCTCGATCCCGGCCGCGTCGAGGTGCTCGAGCTTGTTGCGGGTCAGCGGCAGCCCGTTGTGCAGCGCGTTCGCGATCGCCTTGCGGCCCATCGGCGTACCGCGGGTGAGCACGTACTTGAACAGGAACATCACGATCGGCGTGAAGAAGTGGCCCGCCGCGGAGTCGATGTCGACCGGCACTTGGCCCGGGTGCCGCCCGGCGAGCAGCGTGCGGTGCGTCTTCACGGCCTCCAGCGCGATATCGGTCCCGGAGTTGGCCGCACCAACGACCAGTACGGTTCCGTCCGCGAGCTGCGACGGATTCCGGTACTCCAGCGAGTGCAGCTGCTCGATCGACGGGTCGAGCTGATCCGCGAACGACGGCCACCGCGGCACACTGTGCATCCCGGCTGCCACCACGACGTTGTCCGCCCGCCAGTCGCCGGCCGTCGTCTCGACCAGGAAGCCCTCGGCGTCCCGAGACACGCGCGTCACCCGTACGCCGGTCCGCACGGGCAGCTTGTGATGGACGGCGTACTGCTCGAGGTAGTCGGCCATCTCGTCGCGGCTCGGGCAGTCCCGCGTCCCGATCCGCAGCCCCGGGAGGCTCGCGTACCGCGGCAGGCTGAAGAGCCGCAGCGAGTCGTACCGTTCCCGCCAGCAGTCGCCGACGCGTTCGTGGCCGTCGAGCACGACGAAGTCCTCGCGGTCCTTGTGCAGGTAGTACCCGATCGCCAGCCCGGCCTGTCCCGCGCCGATCACCACTGTTCCGACCCTGTCCATAACCCTCAAGTTAGGGCGGCGGGGCGGACCCGTACATCAACCGACCACGCCAATCCCGCGGACGGCGAGTGGTCATTTCTACCCAACCAGCCCGTGCTCGTAGGCGTACGCCGTCGCCGCGGCCCGGCTGTTCACACCGAGCTTGGCGAAGATGTTGCTGACGTGACGGGCGACCGTTCGCTCGCTGAGGAACAGCTGATCGGCGACGGCCCGGTTGGTGGCGCCGGTCGCCAGCAGACGCAGTACTTCGAGCTCGCGGGGACTGAGCCCGCTGCTGCGGCCGGGCTCCAGCGCGGCGAGCTCGACCGTCGCACCGAGCCGCTCGAACACGGCTCGCGCGCTGTCGATCTCCATCTGCTCCGCGTCGAGGTCGCCGAGTGCTCGGCACGCCTGGGCGACGAGGAGCCGGGTCTGCGCACCCTGGTACGGCATCTCGAGCCGCTGCCACAACGACCAAGCCCGCCGCAACGACGGGATCGCGCCTTTCGGGTCGCCGCACGCGACCCGCACCGCGCCCTCGGAGTACGCCGCGAGCGCCTGCAGGTACGGCGAGTCCGCGCGGGCCAGCTCGTTCAGCTCGGCGGCCGACTTGCGCGCCGTCTCACGGTCCCCGCAGGTGATGGCCAGCTCGGTCCGCGCGGCGAGCAGCATCGGACGGGCCGCCGAGAAGGCGTCCTCGGCCAGCGCGCGCTCGAGCCCGGCGACGGCCACGTCGAGCCGGCCCTGGGCGGCCCGCAGCCGCGCCAGCCCCGGTTGCACGTCCGTCCCGTCCGCGGCCGCGGCGACGTACGCGCGCTCGGCGGCGGCGTACTGCCCGCGCTGCCGCTCCACCTCGGCCAGCTGGTACCAGGCGGAGCCGACCGCGCCGGCCGGCAACCGACGGCAGGCGTCCGCGGCGGCGTCGGCCGCATCGGACCAGGCCCCGCGGTACTGCAGGATCTGCGCGCGGTGCACCAGGCAGGTCCCGCGGTACGGCACGAGGCCTGGCTGCTGATCGCACCAGCCGGTGAGTGCCTGCGTCCACTCCTGGGCGCGACGGATGTCGTAGAGGCTCATGCACAGCGCGATCACCGAGCAGTAGGCCATTCCGGCGACCTCGGGGCGGACCTGACTGGCGGTGACGTGCACCATCGCCTCGTCCAGCGCCTTGAGCGCCTCGGCGCCGCGGCCGAGCATGGTCAGGCAGTTCCCGCGGCCGAGGGCGGCCAGCACGATCGCGTCCGGCTCGGTCGCCCAGCCCATGTTCTGCTCGAACAGGGGAAGGGCCGCGGCCGCGTCACCGGAGTTCATCCGCAGCGCCGCGTCGGCCATGGCGACCAGCCCGGCGAGCTGCGGGTCGTCCTCGGGTACCAGCCGCTCGATCCGCGCCTGCCATCCCGCCGCCCGGGCGAGTTCGCCGTGCTGCTGCAGGTGGAACCCGAGCCAGAACCCGCTCCGGATCGCGGCCACCACGTCGCCGCGGGCCAGGTGTTCCTCGTAGGCCCGCTCCCGGTACGCCGCGACCTCGGCGTCGCGGCCGAGCACGAAGGCGGCGACCGCGAGCCGGTCGAGGTCCGCGGGCGGCAGCGGCGCATGCCGGCCGGCCGCCGTCAGTTCGGCGTACTCGGCGGGCCAGTCGTGCTGCTGCATCCGCGCTCCGGATCAGTGCTGCGCGAGGTCCAGCACCGCCGCGGTCGGCAGCGTGGCCAGCTCCGCGCCGTCGACGAGGATCTTCGAGCCGCGGATCCCGCTGCCGATCACCACCGGCCCGGCCTTGACGACCGCCTCGTCGACGAGCACCGGCCAGTCCGCGGGCAGCCCGATCGGCGTGATGCCGCCGTGCTCCATGCCGGTGCGGCCGACCGCGTCGTCCTGCGTGGCGAACGAGATCTTCCGGACGCCGAGGTGCTTGCGGATCACGCCGTTCACGTCGGCGCGGTCCGTGGCCAGCACCAGCACCGCGGCGTACGACTCCTCGCCGGCCCGCTTGCCGAGCACGACCACACAGTTCGCCGAGGCGGCCATCGGTACGTCGTACTCCGCGCAGAAGGCCGCGGTGTCGGCGAGGCCGGGGTCGATCGCGGCCGCGTAGGCCGGCAGGTCACCGAGCGCGTCGCGCACCGGGGCCGCCAGCAGCTCCGGCACGTCGGCCGCGGGCTGCCACTCCAGCTTGCCCATCACCGGTGCGGTCATTCCTGCGCCGCCTTCACCAGGTCGGCGTACTCGGTGTGCTCGGCGAGGAAGTCCTGGTAGAAGGGGCAGGCGGGCTTCACCTGGAGCCCGAGCGCGCGGGCGTCGTCGAGGGACTTGGTGGCGATCGTGCCGGCCACGCCGCGGCCGCGGAACTCCGGCAGCGTCTCGGCGTGGATGAAGGTGATGCTGCCCGGGTGCAACCGGTAGTCGACGAAGCCCATCAGCGTGCCTTCGGCGTCGTGTGCCTCGTAGCGGCTGCGGTCTTTGGCGTCCACCACCGTGATGTCGTTCTCCATGCCCGCAACTCTAGGCCCTGTGCGGTGATGGTCACCCAGCGTTTGAGGATCGTGACTCCCGGGGTACCGGCCCGTGGGCTTTCGTCAACCACGGGCCGGGAGGAGCTGGGATGAGCGAGCACGCGTTGGAGCACGGGAAGGCGATACCTAGTCTGGTGCCGGCCCGGATGGACCGGCTGCCCTGGACCCGGTTCCACTGGATGATCGTCGTCGGCCTGGGCGTCTCCTGGATCCTCGACGGCCTCGAGATCCAGCTCGTCTCCCTGGTCGGGAACGTGCTGAAGGAGCCCGAGACGCTGCATCTGACCACCTCCGAGGTCGGTCTGATGGCGTCGGTCTACCTGGGCGGTGAGGTGGTCGGCGCGCTGTTGTTCGGCCGGTTGACCGACCGGCTGGGCCGCCGCAGCCTGTTCATCGTCACGCTGCTCGTCTACCTGATCGCCTCCGGCGCGGCCGGCCTGTCCTGGAACCTCGGGTCGCTGCTGGTCTTCCGGTTCATCGCCGGCATGGGCATCGGCGGTGAGTACGCCGCGATCAACTCCGCGATCGACGAGCTGATCCCGTCGCGCTACCGCGGCCGCGTCGACATCGGCGTGAACGGCACCTACTGGGCCGGCGCGCTGATCGGGTCGGCGGTCGGCCTGGTGTTCCTGAACACCGACATCATTCCGGTCGAGTGGGGCTGGCGGCTGTGCTTCCTGATCGGCCCGGTGATGGGGCTCGTCATCATCTACCTGCGCCGGCACATCCCGGAGAGCCCGCGCTGGCTGATGACGCACGGCCGGGTCGAGGAGGCCGAGCGAACCGTCGACGGCATCGAGGCGAAGGTCCGGGAGCAGGGTGGTGAGCTGCGCGAGGTCCGCGACGACGAGGCGATCGAGGTCGTCGACTACCCGCCGGTGACGTACCGCGAGATCGCCCGGGTGATGCTGCGCGACTACCGCAGCCGCTCGTTCCTCGGCTTCTCGATGATGGTCACCCAGGCGTTCCTCTACAACGCGATCTTCTTCACCTACGCGCTGGTGCTGAAGTCGTACTTCGGCCTGAACGACTCCAGCGTCGCGCTGTACTTCTTCCCGTTCGCGATCGGCAACCTGGCCGGGCCGCTGCTGCTCGGGCGCCTGTTCGACACCATCGGCCGCCGGAAGATGATTCTCGGCACCTACACGCTGTCGGCCGTCGTGCTGTTCTTCACCGCGCTGCTGTTCAACGCCGGTGCCCTGAACGCCGCGTCGCTGACCGGGCTGTGGTGTGTGGTGTTCTTCTTCGCGTCGGCCGGCGCGTCGTCGGCGTACCTGACGGTCAGCGAGATCTTCCCGATCGAGCTGCGCGGCCAGGCGATCTCGTTCTTCTTCGCGATCTCGCAGCTGACCGGCGGTGTGATCGCGCCGTTCCTGTTCGCCTCGCTGATCGGTGAGGGCGACCACCCGGCGCGCGGCCCGCTGACCGTCGGCTACATCATCGGCGCGGCCGTGATGCTGATCGGCGGCCTGATCGCCTGGTTCTTCGGCGTGGACGCGGAGGGCAAGTCGCTCGAGAACATCGCCACGCCGCTCTCGTCGAGGACCGGAGCCACCCGCTTCCAGGGCACGACGCCCCGAATCCCGAGCACCGACCGGCGGTCAGAACCCGAACCCTAAGATGACGTCGTGGGTTCGCTGCTGATCGCCGGGACGACGTCCGACGCCGGGAAGACGACCGTCGTCACAGGGCTGTGCCGGTGGCTGGCGCGCCAGGGCGTGCGGGTCGCGCCGTACAAGGCGCAGAACATGTCGAACAACTCGATGGTCTGCGGCGACGGCACCGAGATCGGCCGCGCGCAGTGGATCCAGGCCGTCGCCGCCGGCGCCGAACCCGAGGCGGCGATGAACCCGGTGCTGCTCAAGCCGGGCAGCGACCGGCGCAGCCATGTGGTCCTGATGGGTCAGCCGTGGGGCGAGCTGTCCGCGCGCGGGTTCCTGACCGAGCGGGCGGAGCTGGCGAAGGCGGCGTTCGCGGCGTACGACGACCTGGCGTCGCGCTACGACGTGGTGATCAGCGAGGGTGCGGGCAGCCCGGCCGAGATCAACCTGCGGCAGTCCGACTACGTGAACATGGGGCTCGCGCAGCACACGCGCGCGCCGGTCGTCGTGGTCGGCGACATCGACCGCGGGGGAGTGTTCGCGTCGATGTTCGGCACGGTCGCGTTGCTCGACGCGGCCGACCAGGCGCTGATCAGCGGGTTCCTGGTGAACAAGTTCCGCGGCGACGTGTCGCTCCTGCAGCCGGGCATCGACATGCTGACCTCCGTCACCGGCCGCCCGACGTACGGCGTGCTGCCGTGGCTGCCCGAGCTGTGGCTGGACTCCGAGGACGCGCTGGACATCCCGGTCCGGCGGACCTCGCCGGGCGACCTGCTGACGATCGCGGTGGTGCGGTTCCCGCGGATCAGCAACTTCACCGACCTCGACGCGCTGGCGGTGGAGCCGACCAACAGCGTGTTCTTCACCACGAGTCCCGCCGAGGTCCGCGACGCCGATCTGGTCGTCCTCCCGGGCTCACGCGCCACGGTCGCCGACCTTGCCTGGCTCCGCGCACAGGGCCTGGCCGACGCGATCACGGCCCGGGCCGGCGCGGGTCGCCCGGTCCTGGGGATCTGTGGCGGGTACCAACTGCTCGGGGCCTCCGTGTCCGATCCGTACGCGGTCGAGACCGGTGGTGATCACCCCGGTCTGGGGTTGTTGCCGGTCGCAACCGTGTTCGGGCGGGAGAAGGTGCTGGCGCGACCGGCGCCGACGGCGTACGAGATCCACCACGGCGTGGTGACGGTGACGGGGGAGGCCGGCGAGTTCCCGGGCGGCTGCCGGTCCGGGAACGTGTGGGGCACGATCTGGCACGGGCTGCTCGACGACGACACCGCGCGGCATGCCTTCCTGCGGGAGGTCGCGGAGCAGACCGGCAAGCCCGCGCCGGACGGCTCGGTGTCGTTCGCCGGGCTGCGCGAGGAGCGGCTGGACCGGCTGGCCGACATGATCGACGAGTACGCCGACACCGCCGCCTTGCTGCGCCTGATCGAGAACGGCGCGCCCGCTGTCCCCTTCGTCCCACCAGGAGCGCCATGAAGTCCCACCTGCAGCAGTACCTCCAGGAGACCCGCGCGCTGCTGCTCGCGAAGCTCGACGGGATCAGCGAGTACGACCGCCGCCGCCCGCTCGTCCCGTCCGGGACGAACCTGCTCGGTCTGGTCAAGCATCTGGTCGGGATCGAGTACGTCTACCTCGGCACCAGCGTCGGCCGCCCACCGGCCGAAGCGCTGCCCTGGGAGGCCGACGGGTCGGTGTGGGAGGGCGCCGACATGTGGGCGAAGCCGGACGAGTCGACGGAGTACATCACCGGCCTGTACCGCGAGGCCTGCGCGCACAGCGACCGGTCGATCGCCGAGCTCGACCTGGACCACCCCGCCGAGGTGCCGCACTGGGCCGAGGGCCAACGCGGTACGACGTTCGGCGCGCTGCTGGTCCGGGTCGTCGACGAGACGGCGCACCACGCCGGGCACGCCGACATCGTCCGCGAACTGATCGACGGACAGGGCGGCAAGGATGCCGGCCTGCTCGACGAGGCGGCCTGGTCGGAGTTCTACGCGAAGATCCAGCGCGCGGCGGAGACGTTCCTGCGTGGATGACTTCGAGCGCGTGCGCGGGCGGTTGTTCGGGATCGCGTACCGGATGACCGGTACCGCGACCGACGCGGAGGAGATCCTCCAGGACGCCTGGCTGCGCTGGCAGGACGTCGACCGTTCCTCGGTGCGGGACCCGGACGCGTACCTGGCCAAGGTCGTCACCAACCTGTCCATCCGGCAGCTGACGTCGGCACGCGCACGGCGGGAGACGTACGTCGGGGAGTGGTTGCCGGAGCCGGTGCTGACCGGGCGGACCGAGTTCGACGCGCTCGGACCGCTGGACGTCGTCGCGGAGCGCGAATCGGTGTCGTTCGCCTTGTTGTTGCTGCTCGAACGGCTGACGCCGGCCGAGCGGGCGGCGTACGTGCTGCACGAGGCGTTCGCGTACGGGTACCGCGACGTGGCCGAGCTGATCGGGACGTCCGAGGCGAACGCACGGCAGTTGGCGTCGCGGGCCGGCAAGAAGCTGGCCGCCGACAGGCCGCGGGAGCAGCCGGTCGACCGGGCGGGGTGGCGGAAGCTGGTCGAGCGGTTCATCGCGGCCGCCCGGCTGGGCGAGATCGAGGAACTCGAGCAGCTGCTCGCCGCGGATGTGGTGTCCCGCGCCGACAGCGGCGGCAAGGTCTCCGCGGCCCGTAACGTCGTCGTCGGCCGCAACCGGGTCGCCCGGTACGTGGCGGGGGCACTGCAACGCTTCGGCGCCGGCATCGAGGCGTACCTGGCGGAGGCGAACGGCGAGCCGGCACTGGTTGCCGTCGGCCCCGACGGCGTGATGGCGATCTGCTTCGTCGGCACCGGTCCGGACGGGCTGACGAGCCTCGAATTCGTGATGAACCCCGACAAGCTCGCTTTCGCCGCCGCGCAGTTGTCACAGATCGGGAGCCTGCCGGATCAGAGCTGGTGAACGAAAGGAAACCAGCGCTATGAGCTCACTTCTTGTCACCGGCGGGACCGGCACCCTGGGCCGGCCCACCGTGACCCGGCTGGTCGCGGACGGCCACGAGGTTCGCGTGCTCAGCCGGAAACCCGGCCCCGACCGCGTCGTCGCCGACCTCACCACCGGTGCCGGCGTCGCCGCGGCGGTCGAGGGATCCGACGTCGTCGTCCACCTCGCCACCAGCCAGGGCCGCCGCGACGTCGAGCAGATCCGCAACCTCCTGGACGCTGCCAAGGGCGTCCAGCACCTGATCTTCGTATCGATCGCCGGGATCGACCGCATCCCGCTCGCGTACTACCGGTACAAGCTCGAATCCGAGCGTCTGGTCGCCGCGTCGGGCGTGCCGTACACCGTCCTGCGGGCGACCCAGTTCCACAACCTCGTCGACCGGGTCTTCAGCGCGCAGCGCTTCTCGCCGGTGCTTTTGGCCCCGACCATCACCCTGCAGCCGATCTCGGTCGACGAAGTCGCCGTCCGGCTCGCCGAACTCGTGGCCGCGCCGCCGGTCGACGGTCACGCCGCCGACATCGCCGGCCCGGAACGGCTGCCGGCGCGAGAACTGGCCCGGCAATGGAAGCAGGCTCGCCCGTCTCGGCGTCCCGTGCTGCCGGTGCGGGTTCCGGGGAAGACGTTCCGCGCGTTCGCCGCCGGCGCTGCCACGGTCGACGGCCCGGCGTACGGGCGGATCACGTTCGCGGAGTACCTGCGATGAGGGCGTACGTCCGCGCGGTGCTGATCACCTTCGCCGCGGTCCAGCTGGTCCTCGGGGTGTGGCTGACGCTCGTGCCGAAGACGTTCTACGACCATGTCCCGACGGTCGACTGGGACCCGCCGTACGCCGAACACGCGTTCCGCGACTTCGGCGCCGCGTCGCTCGGCCTGGCTGTCGTCCTGATCGCCGCGGCGGTCCGCCTGGACAGATTCCTCGCGACGCTGGCGCTGGTGGCCTACCTCGCGTTCTCGATCCCGCACACGGTCTTCCACCTCGGCCACCTCGAACCCGACCACCTCGGCTGGTCGATCGTGCTCGCGGTGTCGGTAGGGCTGATGGTCGTGCTGCCCCTGACCGCGCTGGCCGGGACGCGCAGGATGACTTGACGACTGTGACAGTGGGACTGTCACAATAGCCCGCATGGGTCCACTCGAGGGCGTGAAAGTGGTCGAACTGGCCGGTCTCGGCCCGGCGCCGTTCGCGTGCATGATGCTCGCCGAGCTCGGCGCCGAGGTGCTCCGCATCGACCGGCCCGGCGGCGGGCCGTCGATGGGACCGCCGGAGCTGGACCTGGTCAACCGCGGCCGTCGCAGCGCGGCGCTGGACCTGAAGCAGCCGGCCGCGGTCGACGTCGTCCGGCGGCTGGTCGCGCAGGCCGACGTACTGGTCGAGGGGTTTCGGCCTGGAGTCGCCGAGCGGCTCGGGCTGGGGCCGGCGGACTGTCACGCGATCAACCCCAGGCTGGTCTACGGGCGGATGACCGGGTGGGGCCAGGACGGCCCGCTGGCGCAGACGGCGGGGCACGACATCGACTACCTCGCGGTCTCCGGCGCGCTGCACCTGATCGGTCGCGCCGGTGGACCGCCGCAGGTCCCGGCGAACCTGCTCGGCGACTTCGCGGGCGGTTCGCTGTACCTGGTGATCGGCGTCCTCGCGGCGCTGCACAGCGGACAGGGGCAGGTCGTCGACGCGGCGATCGTGGACGGCTCGGCGCACCTGACCACGATGATGCTGGGGGCGCTCGCGGCCGGTTCCTGGCAGCAGGAGCGGGGGACGAACCTGCTCGACACCGGTGCGCCGTTCTACGACGTGTACGAGACCGCCGACGGCAAGCATGTCGCGGTCGGGGCGCTGGAGCCGCAGTTCTACGCCGAACTCGTCGGCAAGCTCGGCCTCGACGCGCCGGACCGCAACGACCCGGCGCAGTGGCCGGAGCTGCGCAAGGTCCTCGCCGAGACGTTCCGGCAGCGGACCCAGGCGGAATGGACCGCGGTCTTCGACGGCTCCGACGCGTGCGTCGCGCCGGTCCTCCCGCTCGGCGGCGACCATCCGCATCTGGTTGCCCGCGGCACCTTTGTGGACCACGACGGCGTCCGGCAGGCGGCTCCCGCGCCGCGCTTCGACCGGACGCCGACCAGCCTCGGCCGGCCGCCCGCGCGGCCGGGGGAGCACACCCGGGAGGCGCTGGCCGACTGGGGCATCACCGACCTCGACGACCTGCTGGAGTCCGGCGCCGCCGTCCAGTCCTGAAAGGAACCCGCCCGTGGAACGTCAGCTCTTCGACGCCGATCACGATGCCTTCCGCGAGACCGTCCGGTCGTTCTGCGACAAGGAGATCGTGCCGCACCACGACAGCTGGGAGGAGGCCGGGATCGTGCCGCGCGAGCTCTGGGCCGCGGCCGGTGACGCCGGGCTGCTCGGCTTCATGATGCCCGAGGAGTACGGCGGGGGCGGGGTGCGGGACTTCCGGTTCAACGCCGTGCTGATCGAGGAGCTGACCAGGGTCCGCGCGAGCGGGGTCGGGTTCACGATCCACACCGACATCAACTCGGCGTACCTGCTGGACTATGCGACCGACGAGCAGAAGGCGCGCTGGCTACCGGCGTTCTGCTCGGGGGAGACGATCACCGCGATCGCGATGACCGAGCCCGGCGCAGGCAGCGACCTGCAGGGCATCGGCACCACTGCGCGGCGCGACGGCGACCACTACGTGCTGAACGGGCAGAAGACCTTCATCTCGAACGGCATCCTCGCCGACCTGGTGATCGTGGTCGCCAAGACCGACCCGGACGCCGGGGCGCAGGGGATCTCGCTGATCGTCGCCGAGCGCGGGATGGCGGGGTTCTCGCGGGGCCGGAACCTGGACAAGATCGGCCTGAAGGCGCAGGACACCGCCGAACTGTTCTTCGACAACGTCCGGGTGCCGGCCGCGAACCTGCTCGGCGAGGAGGGCAAAGGCTTCGTCTACCTGATGGAGAAGCTGCCGCAGGAGCGGCTCACCATCGCCGTCGTCGCCGCCGCGGCCTGCGAGAACATGCTCGACGAGACACTGCGCTACGTCAAAGACCGCAAGGCCTTCGGCCGCCCGATCGGCTCCTTCCAGAACAGCCGCTTCGTCCTGGCCGAACTAGCCACCGAGACGAAGATCGCCCGGGTATTCGTCGACCGCTGCATCCAGGAACTCAACGCCGGCACCCTCACCGTGGCCGAGGCCGCGATGGCCAAGTGGTGGACCACCGAACTCCAGAAGAAAGTCGTCGACCGCTGCCTCCAACTCCACGGCGGCTACGGCTTCATGACCGAATACCCCATCGCCAAGGCCTACCTGGACACCCGAATCCAAACCATCTACGGCGGCACCACAGAAATAATGAAAGAAATCATCGGCCGAACCATGGGAATATGAGAGACGAGGAAGGAAAGAGAACAAAGAACAGAGAAATGAAAAGATATAGAATGGCTGAGTGCGTGGTTGGGTGAGCCTGTAGCTGCGGTCCGGCATGTTCGAGGCACTCGGAGAGCGAAGTGAGGTCATACCGCTCGGCAGTTGAAGGCGGTGCTGGGCGAGTGCGCACTCCGGAATCACCTTGTCTGGCTTGAGTTCGTGATCCGAACAGGCTCCCGGTGACAGAAGGTGGCTTATGGGGAGAGGGTGATTCTGCCTTCTACGACGTCGTTGGCTACCTCGGTGAGGCGGCGGTTGGTGGAGCGGGCGTGGGTGCGGAGGAGGGCGAAGGCTCGGTCGACGGTGACCGAGAGGCTGTGGCTGAGGAAACCTTTGGCCTGTTCGATCAGGATTCTGCTGTTGAGGGCCGTCTGCAATTGTTCGGTGATGATTTCCTGGCGGGCGAGAGCGCGCTGGTGCACGATGCCGATGGTTGCCGCGTCGGCCAGTGCCTGGCCCAGGAGGATGGTGTCCGGGGTCAGCGGGCCGGGCTGTCTGCTGAGCAGGTTGACCGCGCCCAGCGTCGTGTCGCGCAGCCGCATCGGCAGCGCCTGGACCGACACATAGCCGGCGTCGACGGCCGCCGCCGTGAACTCGGGCCACGGGCTGGAGCCGTCGCGCAGGTCGGCGTACTGCGCCGGTTGCCCGGTCGTGAACGCGTCGAGGCAGGGCCCCTCGAGGTTCTGCAGCTGGCCGAGCTCGATCAGCCGCGCTTCCTCGCTGGACGCGGCCACCAGGTTCAGGGCGCCGAAGTGGTCGACGAGCAGGATGCCGCACGCCGACACGTCCAGCAGTTCGCTGCACCGGTCCGCGAGCCGGTCGAGGAACTCGATGATGTCGAAGTCGGCGACGAGGGTGTCGGACAGCTCGATGAATACGTCGCGCACTCTCCTGTCAGTTGCGCTCATGAGTCCTCCTGCTGGTCCGCATGCTGTGAATCCGTCTCCTTCGTTCCAGGCGTGGTGTGATCGATCTCGAAGCGCAGCTCGCCCGCCATGACCGCGCCGGCGACTTCTTGTAAGGACAGGCCGGTGCTGTACGCGTGAGCGCGCAGCCGCGCGAGCGCGTCGGTGACGCTGATGCCGAGCTGCGCCGCGACCGCGCCGGTCGCCTGATGCACCTCGGCACGCCGGGCGCTGAAGGCCGCCGAGACGACCTGCTCCAGGTCGGTACCGGCCCCGACCCGGTCGTCGAGGGCCAGGACCAGTACGGCGTCGGCGTACACCAACGCGTCCTGGAGCAGTTCCCCGGGCAGCGGACCGCGCTCGCGACGGTACACCGTGAGGACCCCGATCCGGGCCGCGCCGACGCCGATCGGGAACGCGAAGGCCGCGCCGATGCCGCGCTCGGTGGCGGCTGCGGTGAACGCGGGCCAGCGTCGCCCGGCGCCGAGGCCGGCGAGGTCGGAGGCGAGCACCGGCACTCCGCGGCGCAATGCCTCGCTGCTCGGGCCCTCGCCCAGCGTGAACTGCACCTCGTCGAGCTCGGTCGCCTCCGGGCCGCTCGCCAGCAGCGGTTCCCAGGTGCCGCCGTCGCGCGTCATCGCGAACCCCGCGCCGACGGCCGACAGCGCCTCGGCGCACGCGCGGACGGCGTGCCGCAGCGTCGGCGGCGTGCTCTCGGCGCGCGCGGAGGACCTGATCGACCCCCACACCCTCGCGCTGCGATCCAGATCCACGCATCCCGTCCAAGTTCGCGCCGCCGCCGGGCGGATGCTCCACTCTAGCGGCCGGATGATGATCTGGTGACTCATAGCGACACCGGCCCTGAAGGGCTGTGTGGAGTGCACCGGTACCCACTCCGGTGCCTGTCACTCGTCTGCCGGGCCGACGCCGTACGATGCGCTCATCAGTGTGTTCCCGAGCGGTGGCTCCAGTGGCGCACCGAGGGAGGGGATCGGCATGGACATCGTGTCACCAGGTTTCACCGGTCGGCGCGGGGGCGGGACGGATCTACCGCCGGGGCAGTACCTGACACGGGACTTCCCGGTGCTGTCGGCCGGCCCGACGCCGCACATCCTGACCGAGCACTGGGAGTTCACGGTCACCACGGAGAGCGGCGAGAAGTACAAGTGGGACTGGGCGGCGCTGATGGCGTTGCCGGCCGAGGAGATCACCAAGGACATCCACTGTGTGACCCGGTGGTCCAAGTTGCAGACGACCTGGAAGGGCGTCTCGCTCGACACGCTGCTCGCGGACGTCGAGACCGGCGCGGACTTCGCGATGGCGCACAGCTACGGCGGCTACACCACGAACGTGCCACTCGACGACCTGCTCGACGGGCAGTCCTGGATCGCGTACGAGTACGACGGGGAGCCGCTCGACCCCGAGCACGGCGGCCCCGCGCGACTGCTCGTCCCGCACCTGTACTTCTGGAAGAGTGCCAAGTGGGTCCGCGGCCTGGTGCTGTCCGACACCGAGGACCTCGGCTTCTGGGAGACCGCCGGCTATCACGAGTACGGAGACCCATGGAAAGAACAGCGATACGCCGGCGACTGATGTGGCAGATCGCCACGGTCGCCGAGGTGCGGCGTGAGACCGAGACCGCTCGTACGATCGTGCTGGACGTGCCGGACTGGCCCGGGCACCTCGCGGGGCAGCACCTCGACGTCCGGCTGACCGCGCCGGACGGGTACCGCGCCTCCCGGTCGTACTCGATCGCGTCGGCGTGGGACTCCTCGACGATCGAGTTGACCGTCGAGCAGGTGCCCGACGGCGAGGTGTCGCCCTACCTGGTCGAGGTCCTGAAGGCCGGGGACCCGCTGGAGATCCGCGGCCCGGTCGGCGGGTGGTTCGTGTGGAAGCCCGAGCAGGAAGGGCCGGTGCAGCTGATCGGCGGGGGATCGGGCGTCGTGCCGTTGCGGGCGATGCTGCGCGCGTCGGCAGGCTCCGGGACCCCGATGCGGCTGCTGTACTCCGTACGGCGGCCGGAGTCGGTGATCTACGTGCAGGACCTGAAGGAGCTGGCCGCGTCGGACGACGTCGACGTCCGGCTGGTGTACACCCGCGAGGCGCCGGCGGGGGAGCCGCGGGTCGGGCGGATCGACGCGGAGCTGATCGAGCAGTACGCGTTCGCGCCCACCGACGGTGCGACGACGTACGTGTGCGGCCCGACGCCGTTCGTGGAGACGGTGGCGGATCTGCTGGTGGCGGCCGGTCACGACCCGGCCCGAGTCAGAACGGAGCGTTTCGGATGAGTCAAGCCAACTACCTGGACGGCAACGCGGCCGCCGGGGCCCTCAGTGAAGTGTTCGCCGTGGACCTGACCGCCGCGACCGGCCGGTGCAACGGCTGCGGCCAGGTCGCCGTCTTCGCCGAGTCCCGGCTGTACGTCGACGCGCCCGGCATGGTTGCCCGCTGCAACGGCTGCGAGTCCGTCCTGCTCCGCGTCGTCACGACTCCCGACAACACCTACCTGGACCTCCGGGGTCTGACTTACCTTCGCGTCCCGAACTCGTGATCGCCCGCCGCGTCGTGGTCCACGGCCAGGTCCAGGGCGTGTTCTTCCGCGCCAGTTGCCGTCACGCGGCGCAGGAGGCGGGCGTGGCCGGATGGGTGCGCAACCGTCCGGACGGCTCGGTCGAGGCGCTCTTCGAAGGCCCCGACGACAGCGTCCGGCGGATGGTGGAGTGGGCCCACCACGGTCCGCCGCACGCGGCGGTGGACCGGGTCGACGTGAGCGACGACGTACCGACCGGGACGGCCGGTTTCGCGATCACCTACTAGCGCGCTTGTGCTGGGTGCGGCGGATGGTGTCGCGCTGGGTTTCGCCGACGGCGCGTTCGTAGGCGAGGACCAGGCCCTGGATCGTGACGGGCTTGAACCGCTCGACGAGTTGCTGGATGTGCTCCGGCGGGCCGCCGGAGTCGCGGTAGTGCGGCCAGACCTTGGTGCGGAACACCTCGGTCAGTTCCTCCGCGATCGCGCGGCCGTGCTCGGTGAAGATCCGGCCGGCGGCCAGCACCGCGTCGACCGGCAGGTCCAGGTCGAGCAGCTCGACGCCGAGGCTCAGGTGCGCGGTCGCGACCTGGAACACGTCCTCGTCCGGGGTCGGCTCGACCACCCCGAGCGCGACCAGCATCTCGATGTCGTCGTCGCTCAGCTCCCGTCCGGTCCGCCGGACCAGCGCCGCGCGGTCGAGCGTTTCCGGCAGGTCCCGCATCCACGGCGTCAGCAGTGTGCGGTGCAGGGCGATGTCCTGCGGGGTCGCGTCGGACGGGATCCGGTCCAGGTAGCCCTCGATCGCCTGCAGGGTGAACCCGTGCGCCTGCAGCTCACGCACCAGGTCGAGCCGCGCGATGTGCTCCGGGCCGTAGTACCCCACCCGCCCGCGCCGGATCGGCGGCGGGATCAGCCCCCGCCCCGCGTAGAACCGCAACGTGCGCACCGTCATCCCGACCCGCGACGACAACTCGTCGACCGTCAGGGTCGCGCCTTCGAATGATGCAGCCCCCGCCACTTCCGACATGGCGGAGATCATAACGAGTCGCCCTTGACCATCGTGACAGCGCTACTGTCACAATCAGTTGTATGACCAGCGAAGCCTTCCTGTACGACGCGATCCGGACACCGCGCGGCAAGGGCAAGCCCACCGGCGCGCTGCACGAGGTCAAGCCGATCCAGCTGATCACGGGACTGCTGACCGAGCTGCGCAGCCGGCATCCCGGCCTGGATCCGGCCGCAATCGACGACGTCGTGCTCGGCGTCGTCACCCCGATCGGCGACCAGGGCATGGACATCGCGCGGACCGCCGTCCTGATGGCCGGCTACCCCGAGACGACCGGTGGCGTGCAGCTGAACCGCTTCTGCGCCTCCGGCCTGGAAGCCGTCAACCAGGCCGCGCAGCGGGTCCGGTCGGGGTGGGAGGACTTCATCCTGGCCGGCGGCGTCGAGTCGATGTCGCGGGTGAAGATGGGCTCCGACGGCGGCGCCTGGGCGATGGACCCGGAGACTGCGCTCGAGACCGGCTTCATCCCGCAGGGCATCAGCGCGGACCTGATCGCCACCATCGACGGCTTCTCGCGCACCGACGTCGACACGTACGCCGCGGAGTCGCACGCGCGGGCCGCCAAGGCGTGGGCCAACGGGTACTTCGCGCGCTCCGTCGTACCGGTGGTGGATCGCAACGGACTGCGGATCCTCGACCACGACCAGCTGGTCCGGCCCGGGACGTCGGTCGAGACACTGGCCGGCCTGCCGCTGTCGTTCGCGGCGATCGGGGAGCACGGCGGGTTCGACTCCGTCGCGCTGGAGAAGTACCTGGCCGTCGAGCGGATCTCCCATGTGCACCATGCGGGCAACTCGTCCGGCATCGTCGACGGTGCGGCCCTGGTTGCTGTTGGCAACGAGAAGGCCGGCGAGGCGCTCGGTCGGGCGCCGCGCGGCCGGGTGGTCGCGACCGGCGTCAGCGGTGCGGATCCGACCATCATGCTGACCGGCCCGGCGCCGGCCGCGCGGAAGGCGCTGGCCCGCGCCGGTCTGGACGTGAGCGACATCGACCTGTTCGAGATGAACGAGGCGTTCGCGGCCGCGGTCATGCACTTCATGAAGGATCTCGGCGTACCGCACGAGAAGGTGAACGTGAACGGCGGTGCGATCGCGCTCGGCCACCCGCTCGGTGCCACCGGCGCGATGCTGATCGGAACCCTGCTGGACGAGCTGGAGCGGCGCGAGCTCCGCTACGGTCTGGCCACCCTGTGCGTCGGCGGCGGGATGGGCGTCGCGACGATCATCGAAAGGATCGCCGCATGATCGAGTGGAAGAACGACGCCGGGGTGGTCACGCTCACGCTGAACGATCCCGCCGCGTCCGCGAACACCATGAACGACGCGTACGTCGAGGCGATGGGCCGGACCGTCGAGCGACTGGTGGCCGAGAAGGCGCTGCTCAAGGGCGTGATCGTCACCTCGGCGAAGTCGACGTTCTTCGCCGGCGGCAACCTGCAGATGCTGTCGCGGATCCAGCCGTCGGACGCTGCCCAGGTCTTCGAGACCGTCGAGCTGGTCAAGCAGCAGCTGCGCACCCTCGAGACCCTGGGCGTCCCGGTCGTTGCTGCGATCAACGGGTCCGCGCTCGGCGGCGGTCTGGAGATCGCGCTCGCCTGCCACCACCGGATCGTTGCCGACGACAACCGGATCGAGCTCGGCGTCCCCGAGGTGACACTCGGCCTGCTGCCCGGCGGCGGGGGAGTGACCCGTACCGTCCGGATGCTGGGTCTCCAGGACGCGCTGATGAAGGTGCTGCTGCAGGGGCAGCGGATGAAGCCCGCGCACGCGCTGTCGGTCGGCATCGTCGACGAGGTCGTACCGGCCGGCGACCTGCTCGACGCGGCCCGCCGCTGGATCACGACGTACTCGCATGAGTTGCAGGGCGACGCGAAGCAGCCCTGGGACCGCGACGGGTACAAGATCCCGGGCGGGACGCCGTCGTCGCCGAAGCTGGCCGCGTTCCTGCCGGCGTTCCCGGCGAACCTGCGCAAGCAGCTCAAGGGTGCGCCGTACCCGGCGCCGCGGGCGATCATGAGCGCCGCGGTCGAGGGCAGCCAGGTCGATTTCGGGACCGCCTCGCGGATCGAGTCGCGGTACTTCGTGTCGCTGGCGACCGGGCAGATCGCCAAGAACATGATCCAGGCGTTCTTCTTCGACCTGCAGGCGATCAACGCCGGCGGGTCGCGGCCTGCCGACGTTCCGAAGTATTCCGCGCGCAAGGTCGGGGTGCTCGGCGCCGGGATGATGGGCGCGGGAATCGCTTATGTGTGCGCGAAGGCCGGAATCGATGTCGTGCTCAAAGATGTTTCGTTGGAGGCTGCTGCGCGCGGAAAAGAGTATTCCGAGAAGTTGCTCGCGAAACAGGTCGCCAAGGGCCGGACGACCGCCGCCGACGTGGAGGCGTTCCTGGGCCGGATCACGCCGACCGGCGACCCGAACGACCTGGCCGGGTGCGACCTGGTGATCGAGGCCGTGTTCGAGGACGGCGGGCTCAAGCAGAAGGTGTTCGCGGAGATCGCCGGCGTGGTCGAGCCCGACGCGCTGCTCTGCTCGAACACCTCCACGCTGCCGATCACCGCGCTCGCCGACGGCGTCGACCGGCCGGACGACTTCATCGGCATGCACTTCTTCTCGCCGGTCGACCGGATGCCGCTGGTCGAGCTGATCGTGGGCGCGAAGACGTCCGACCGGGCGATCGCGCGGGCCTACGACGTCGTCCGGCAGATCCGGAAGACGCCGATCGTGGTCAACGACAGCCGTGGGTTCTTCACCTCGCGGGTCTTCGGCACGCTGGTGATGGAAGGCGCCGCGATGGTCGCCGAGGGTGTCGACCCGGTCACGATCGAGCGCGCCGCGACCCTGGCCGGGTTCCCGGCGCCGCCGCTGGCCATGCTCGACGAGGTCACGCTGACCCTGCCGCAGAAGATCCGGGACGCCGCGCGGGCGGCCGGTGACAGCGCCGGGGCGTTCGACGACCACCCCGGGATGGCGGTTGCCGACCGGCTCGTCAACGAGTTCGGCCGCAAGGGCAAGGCGGCCGGTGCCGGGTTCTACGACTACCCGGCCGACGGCCCCAAGCGGTTGTGGCCCGGGTTGTGGGAGCACTTCGCCCGGCCTGCCGACGTACCGCTGGTCGATCTCCAGGAGCGGATGCTGTTCGCGATGGCGCTGGAGACCGTCAAATGCCTGGACGAGGGCGTGCTGCGGTCCGTGCCGGACGCCAACATCGGGTCGATCTTCGGGATCGGGTTCCCGCCGCTGCACGGCGGCGCGCTGCAGTACGTGAACGCCTACGGCCTGTCCGCCTTCGCGGAGCGGGCCCGCGAGCTCGCGGCGACGTACGGCGCTCGCTTCGAGCCGCCGGCCCGGCTGGTTCGGATGTCCGCCGCCGGTGAGATGTTTACGTGATCACGGCCTGACAACATTCCACAGTTTCGAACAATCGAGAGCGCGTCCGGTCTTGCGCCGGGCGCGCTTTTGAGACATTGTGCTGGCACTTCTACAACGATTGACCTGTAGTACGGTGTGCGAAAATCGGAGATGCTTAACATCGTTAAGTAACTCGGAACCGCTGGCGTCGTACCCCTGCGACGTCGCTCCCGGGAAGGTGGAATTCATGCCTGCTCATGTTCCGAACGCCGGTCTGACCCGGCGGGATCTGCTCAAGCGGACCGGCGGTCTGGCCGCCCTCGCCGCACTGACCGCTGCCTGTGGCGGGAATACCGGCCGGCCGTCCTCCTCCGGTGGCGGGGACGGCGGCGCCAAGGTGAACCTGTCGCAGTGGTACCACCAGTACGGCGAGACCGGGACGCAGCAGGCGGCGCTGAAGTACGCCAAGGCCTACACCGACGCGAACGTCGCCGTGCAGTGGACCCCGGGCGACTACGCCGCCAAGCTGTCCTCCGGGCTGCTGTCCAGCAAGGGCCCGGACGTGTTCGAGAGCCAGTTCAACATCGGCATGGTGAAGAGCAACCAGGTCGTGGCGCTCGACGACATCATGGCCGACGTCAAGGACGACTTCCTGCCCGGTGACCTGGCCACGAACACCATCGACGGCAAGATCTACGGCGTCCGGATGATCATCGACCCGCAGGTCATCTACTACCGCAAGTCGATGCTCGACAAGGCCGGCATCAAGCCGCCGGAGACGATCGACGACCTGATCGCCGCGTCCAAGGAACTGACCACGAACAAGGTCAAGGGCATCTTCGTCGGCAACGACGGCGGTAACGCCATGGGCGGTCCGGCGCTCTGGTCGTCCGGTGGCGAGTACCTGACCGACGACAACAAGCCGGGCTTCACCAACGACCGCGCGGCCCAGGCGTTCGGCAAGCTGCACGAGCTCTACGCGAGCAAGAGCATCCTGCTCGGCGCGCCCACGGACTGGTGGGACCCGACCGCGATCAACCAGGGCCTGGTCGCCATGCAGTGGATCGGCATGTGGGCCGTGCCGGGCATGCAGAAGGCACTCGGCGACGACCTCGGCGTGATCCCGTTCCCGAAGCTCGACGCGGAGAGCAAGCCGGCCGTGTACTCCGGCGGCTGGACCCAGTTCGTGTCCGCCAAGAGCGCCAACGTCGACGCGGCGAAGAAGTTCGTCAAGTGGCTGTGGCTCGACAAGTCGGAGTACCAGGAGGACTGGTCGCTCAACTACGGCTTCCACATCCCGCCGCGCAAGAGCCTGGCCGCCAAGGCGTCCAAGCTGCAGAGCGGTGTCGCGGCCGACACGGTCAAGCTGAACCAGGACTACGGCCACACCGACAACCCGGCGTGGACCCCGAAGATGGGTACGGCGTTCACCGACCTGCTCACCAACGTGATCAAGAAGGGAGCCGACCCAGCTGCGGAGATCGCCAAAGCCGAGAAGACCGTCAACGCCGAGCTGCAGCGGTTGTTCGGATGAGCGCTCCGGCCAAGACGTCCGCGGATCCCGCTGTTTCTGGTGAGCAGCGGGAAACGCGCAAGCGCCGGCACAAGGGCATCGCCGGGAACACCCTCTGGTTCTGGTTGTTCGTCGGCCCGTTCGTGATCGGGCTGCTGATCTTCTCGTACCTGCCGATCCTCTGGAGCCTGGTCCTCAGCTTCTTCGAGGCGTACAACACCGCGACCCCGTCGAAGTTCGTCGGGCTGCGCAACTACGTCGACATGCTGACCGACCACAACTTCCTGTCCAGCCTGGGCACGTTCACGATCTTCGCGGTGTTCATCGTGCCGCTGACGTTCGCGCTCTCGCTGGCGCTGGCGTTGCTGGTCAACCAGGTGAAGATCGCGCGGGCGTTCTTCCGGTCGGTGTTCTTCCTGCCGACCGCGTGCTCGTACGTCGTCGCGTCGCTGATCTGGAAGCTGTCGATCTTCAACGGCGTCCGGTTCGGCCTCGCGAACACCGTGCTGGGCTGGTTCGGCATCGACAACATCGCCTGGCTGTCGACCGTCGACCCGCCCTGGTACTGGATCCCGCTGGTGACGGTGCGGCTGTGGCTGCAGCTCGGCTTCTACATGATCCTGTTCATCGCCGGCCTGCAGCGGATCTCGCCGACGCTGTACGAGGCGGCGTACGTCGACGGGGCGAAGCCCGGGTGGCAGGTGTTCCGCTACATCACGCTGCCGCAGCTGCGGGCGACGTCGGTCGCCGTACTGATCCTGAACCTGATCGCGGCGTACCAGGCGTTCGACGAGTTCTACAACCTGGTCGGCAACGTGAACTACGCGCGGCCGCCGCTGGTCTACCTGTACGGCATCTCGCTCGGGTCCATCCAGGACCTCGGGCACGGATCGGCCGGCGCGCTGATCCTGGCGGTGATCATCATGCTCGTGACGCTGCTGCAGAACCGGATCTTCGGCTTCGGAAAGGCGGGCGACTGATGGCGGTCTCCGAACGTACGACGGGCACCCCGCAGCCGATCGGGTTCAGCCGCAGCGGCATGGGCATCGTCGGGATGGTGCTGCGCTGGATGGCGCTGTTCATCGCGGTCGTGCTGTTCCTGATCCCGTTCTACCTGATCCTGCGCAACGCGCTGTCCACCGAACAGGACATCACCGCGCCCGACTGGACGTTGTTCCCCTCGCACCTGCAGTGGAGCAACATCAGTGAGCTGTTCAACGACACCACGGTGCCGATGGCGCGGGCGCTGTACAACTCCGCCGTGGTCGCGATCCTCGGCACCGGCGGACAGTTGCTGCTGGCATCGATGGCGGGCTACGGGCTGGCGCGGATCCCGTACCGGCACGCGGACAAGGTCTTCTACGCGATCGTCGCCACGCTGATGATCCCGGGCGCGGTGACGTTCATCCCGTCGTTCATCGTGGTGTCGTCGCTCGGGTGGGTCTCGTCGCTGCGCGGCCTGATCATCCCGACGCTGTTCAGCGGGTTCGCGGCATTCCTTTTCCGGCAGTATTTCCTCGGATTTCCGCGAGAGCTCGAGGAGGCGGCCCGGGTCGACGGGGCCGGGTACTTCGGGGTGTTCTGGCGGATCGTCGTACCGAACTCGCTGCCGTTCTTCGCGGCGATCGCGGCGATCACGTTCATCGGCAACTGGAACTCGTTCTTGTGGCCGCTGGTGATCGGCCAGGACTCCTCGTCGTGGACCATCCAGGTGGCGATGTCGACGTTCATCACCGCCCAGACGATCAACATCCACGAGCTGTTCATGGCCGTCGCCGTCTCCATCCTCCCGCTGGTCCTGATCTTCGCCTTCCTCCAGCGCTACCTCATCCAGGGCGTAACCCAGTCCGGCATCAAGGACTGACCCCAATCCGGCGGGGAGTCCACCAGGCTCCCCGCCACCCCTCCCACCCCAGCCGCAACAAACACCGCCCAACGGACACCGCTTCGCGGCGACTGTCCTATTGCCGCCTTCGGCGGGCGCGTGGTTTGTGGCTCGGCTGGATGCGGCGGGCGGAGCAGTTGTCGCTGGCTGTGCCGGGTGAGCCGATCGGTCGCGGCTTGGCAGCTGAGTTGCAGCCGCCTCCGGCGGCCTCTGGTGTGGGTGGGTTGGTCGACCCCAATCGGTCACCGCTTCGCGGCGACTGTGTTGTTGCCGCTTCGGCGGGTGCGTGCTTGTGGCTCGGCTGGACTTGGTTGGTGCAGCGGCCGTCGCTTGCTGCGCCGGTGAGGCGGATTGGTGACGGCTCGGCGGCTGAGTTGAAGCCGCCTCGGGCGGGCTGTGGTGTGGGTGGGTTGGTCCGCCCCGAGCAGTCACCGCTTCGCGGCGGCTGTCTTATCGCGCCTTCGGCGGGCGCGTGATCTGTGGGCGTGGTGGATTGGTTGGTGCAGCAGGTGTCGCTGGCCGTGCCGGGTGGCGCAAGTCGATCACCGCCCGGCGGCTGAGCGGTAGCCGCCTTCGGCGGGCTGTGGTGTGGGTGGGCTGGCCGGCCGTGATCGGTCACCGCTTCGCGATGGCTGTCTTATCGCGCCTTCGGCGGGCGCGTGATCTGTGGGCGTGGTGGATTGGTTGGTGTAGCAGGTGTCGCTGGCCGTGCCGGGTGGCGCAAGTCGATCACCGCCCGGCGGCTGAGCGGTAGCCGCCTTCGGCGGGCTGTGGTGTGGGTGGGTTGGCCGGCCGTGATCGGTCACCGCTTCGTGGTGGCTGTCTTAGCGCGCCTTCGGCGGGCCTGATCTGTGGGCGTGGGGGGATTGGTTGGTGCGGCAGGTGTCGTTGGTTGTGTCGGGTGACGCAAGTCGGTCATCGCCCGGTGGCTGAGCGGTAGAGGCCGGCTGGCGTCTGCAGTTCGACAGTACGTATACGCCCACGGCGTGGTCGCCGGGCGGGTGCGCACGCTGGACGGGTGCGTCGGTCGGTGGACACCTCCTGTCGAGCTGCCGTGCTAGCGGCGTGTGCGGGGGAGCGTCAGATGACTGATCTGAGCGAGGTTGGTGGGTGAACCGGCGGTTTGGGTGCCGATCCGTCGGATCGCCGCGACGCTGGACCAAAGCTCTGTGCGAGATCTTCGCACCTGAATTTCGAGCGCCTCGAAGGCGCTCCTCGGACGGAGAGGTGAGCGATCGGACCCGCCTATGGTCGGGTGGTTGTGGGGGAGCGGTCGGCCAGTTTTAGCCAGATGACTCCGGTGATGATGACCGCTAGCCAGAGGGCTTTGCGAGCGGTGAGGGATTCGTCGAAGAAGACTGGGCCTAGGAGGGCGGCTCCGGCGGCTCCGATGCCGGCCCAGATGGCGTAGCCGATGCTGACCTCGATGGTGCGTAAGGCTCGGCTCAGGGCCCAGAGGGTGAGTAGGAAGAAGACGACTGCTACGGCCGACCAAGACCAGATGGTGAAGCCTTGGCTGCCGGCGACCGAGAGGGCGTAGCCGATTTCGAAGGCTCCGGCCAGTAGCAGTGTGAGCCAAGCGCGGGATGAATGTGACACGGGAGTGCTCCTCAGGCCGTGAGTTGGAGGCCGGCTACTCCGGCGATGACGAGTGCGATGCCGATGGCTTTGCGCCAGGTGAGGCGCTGGCCGAAGACCAGCGCGCCGAGCAGGGTGATGCCGACCCCGGCCAGGGACGTCCACAGCGCGTACCCGACGCCGACGTCGAAGGTGAGCAGCGCGCGGCTGAGGAAGTACGTCCCCAGACCGCCGGTGACGAGCGTCGCGGCGGTCCAGCCGCGGTGGGTGAAGCCTTGTGCCTTGCCGGCGGAGATCGCCACGGCGATCTCGAAGACGACGGCGATGGCGAGGTAGAGCCAGTGCATGAAGGTTCCTTCCGGGAGAGTCCGACCTCCCGAGGGTGAAACTTCACATTGGTGTCAGGTGCAACACTGGGTCCATGCGGATCGGAGAACTCGCGCAGGCCAGCGGCGTGAGCACGCGCTCGTTGAGGTACTACGAGGAGCAGGGCCTGATCCGCTCGAGCCGCACACCCGGCGGCTGGCGCGACTTCGACGGCTCGATGGTCGAGCGTGTCGTGATGATCCAGCACCTGTACGCGGCCGGCCTGAGCAGCGCAATCATCGGCGAGCTCCTGCCGTGCCTGGAGGCGCCGCCCGAGGAGCGCACCGGCGTGCTGGAGGAGTTGCTGGCCCAGGAGGTTCGGCGGCTCGAGTCCAAGCGCCGCGAGATCGACCGCGAACTCGACGTACTCGAAACCCTGCGCCACGAGACCGCGGCGCCGACCACATCCCACTGAGTCTGCAGCTCAGACAGGTCGGCGGGTCCAGAAAAGCGCGTGACCCGAGCTCCCCTCGGGCACGAACGTTTCGCTGTCGATGGTGAAACCCGCGTCCGTGAGCCAGTCGCGATAGGTGGCGGCGTCGGCGTGGCTCCACCACATAGCTGCCCCACCGTCGAGCCAGTTGTCGTCGGTACCGGTCCAGGCCGTGTGGCCAGTCGTGCAGACGAACCTGCCGCCGGGCCGGAGCCAGTTCGCGACCCGTGCGAGAAGCTGTGGCTGCTCGTCGAGCGGCATGTGGATCAGCGCGTAGAGCGAAACGACGGCGTCGAACGATTCGGGTGGGAACTCGACCGCCATCACGTCGGCGTTGACGAATTCGCCGTCGGGGACGAGGTCGCGGGCGCGGCTGATCTGGACTTCGCTGATGTCGACGCCGACGACGTGGTGCCCTGCGGCGGTGAGCGCCCGGGCGAACGGAACGCCGCTGCCGCACCCCAGGTCCAGGATCCGGCTGCCGGGCTCTAGCTGAGCGATCAGTGGCTGGATCCATTCGCCGTACTTCGAGTCGGCGCCGGTCGCTTCGTCGTACCTGCGTGACAGCGCGTCGTACCCGCGCCGCACCACCTGCTTCGGGTCGTCCACCCCGGCCAAGCTACTTGCCGAGCAGGTCCTGGCGGGTGGCGCGCTGCCCAAGGATTGCGGCGCGGTTGGTGGCAGAGGCGCTGAGGGTTCGGTTGCGTGAGGCCGGAGAGAGATGGTCGACGTAGACCGTGCCGGCGAGGTGCTGGGTTTCGTGGATGAGGCAGCGGGCGAAGTAGCCGGCGGACTCCAGCGTGAACGGGCGGCCCTCGATGTCGTACGCGTGCAGCGTCGCGCGGGCCGGGCGGTCCAGGGCGGCGTTGGCGCCGGGGACGGACAAACAGCCTTCGGTGCCGGACTGCGTGCCGACCAGGGCGGCTAAGGTTTCGATCCGCGGGTTGAACGCGTGCCCGACGTGGCGGTCGCCGTACTCGTCGGTGAGGTCGTAGACGAACAGTTGCGCGTCGACGTCGACCTGGTTCGCGGCGAGGCCGCAGCCCTCCGCGATCCACATGGTCGTGAACAGGTCGTCGATCAGCGCACGCCAGCGCGCGGCGCCGTACTCGGTCACCGGGCGGCACGGGCGGTGCAGGATCTCCTCGCCGTACTCCGTGATGCGCAGCGGCGTGCCGCGCCGTACTTCGTCGGTGAGCTCGGGCAGGCGACGGCTCGGGCGGCCCAGGACGTACGTCGGCATGCAAAGACCCTACTCTGCAAAGTCCAGGCTTTGCAAAGCCCAACGCTAGGATGCGGAAATGGAACGCAGTACGCCGAACCGCCGCGCCGTCGTCCGCGCCCATCCGCTGCGGGAGGCGCTGCTGACGCTGATCGACCGGGACGGGACGACCACCTCGACGATCGCCGCTCGCGAGCTGGGGGAGAGCACCGGCTCCTGCTCGTTCCACCTGCGCCGGCTGGAGGCGCTCGGGGTGATCGAGCCGGAGCCGGGCGCGGCGGGCCGGGTGAAGCCGTGGCGGCGGGTGCGGACCGAGCCGGCGGCGCTCAACCGCGAGCTCGAGGACACCGCGTACGCGAGCTGGTTGGCCGCGAAGACCTCCGACGACGAGGACTTCGCGTTCAGCGAGGTCGTCACCCTGGCCGACGGCGAACTCGCCGAGCTCCGCGCCCGCCTGCACCGCGTCCTCCGCGACTTCACCACCGCCGAGCCGACCACCGAACCCACCACCGAACCCGCCACCGAACCCACCGCAGGCACCCCCACCGCGGTCATCATCCGCGCGTTCCCCCTCCACGAGGGGCCCTAACGACAGTACGTATACGTGTAGTAGACCCACCGACCACGCTCAAACGCACCGGCACGGGGCGCCGAATCGGCCACACCTCCTGTCGTCAAGGCCGAACCGGCCCCGAGACCGTCAGCCGGTGACCCTCGGGCAGGACGAGGGTGAAGGTACGCCGGTACCACGGCGTGTCCTCGGGCGGCGTCGAATCGACGAGGCCCGCGGCCCGCGCGGCGTCGTGGATCGGATCGACCAGTACGCCGACGTCGACGGTCACCGTGGCCGGGGAGACGCCTCCGCTCGCCCGCCGTATCTCGAGACCGCTCTGCCCGTTCCACTCGGTGAATCCGAGCTGCACGAAATCATCGAGCTCGAACCGGACCTGCACTCCGAGCAGCTCGCACAGAAGCCGAGCTGTGCCAGGAACGTCGTTCACGAACAGCACCGGTGCCACGCCGAACGTCACCAGATCCGTCAGCTCGGCGGCACGCGCCATCACGACCGACTGAGCGATCTCGCCGTAGTGCGTGCGCGGCAACCGGCCGACCAGGTCGAGACCGGCGTGCCGCGCGACGGCGATCGAGCGCAGGTTGCGCGAGTCGATCCACGCCTCGATCCCGGTGATCGACGGCTGCCGCAACAAATGGTCGACGACGACACGCGCGGCCTCGGTCATCAGGCCGGCGCCCCAGTGCTCCCGCCTCAGGTACCAGCTGATGCCCCGGATCGAGCTGCCCTGGTCCGAGAACACCCCGATCAGACCCGCGGCGTCCTCGTCCGGGCGCACCCGCAGCACCCACGTCCACCCGCCGTTGTCCCCGAACTCCTGCGTCAGCCGCTCCCGCGACTGCTCCACCGACCCGGTCGGGGCCATGTACCCGCCGCGCGCCCACGCCGGATCCGAGAACATCGCGTGCAGGGCGCCGAGGTCGCGCTCGAGGTCGAACGCCACCAGGTCGAGTCGGGCCGTCTTCAGCATGGCGCTCCGGAGAAGTAGGTCATCGGCTGGCGTGTTTTGTGTCTACGGTCGGGTCTATGCGGATTGTGACGCGGGAGCGGGCCATCGCCTACCGGCTGCACGTCAATCACCTCGTCGATCGGCTGCCGCCCGGATCCCACGCGGAGGCGGCGTACATCGGGTTGCAGGACACCGCGCCGCGCGACGCGTTGCTGGGGCTGCACGCCCGGATGGCGGGGTGTGCCACGGCGGATTGGGAGCATCCGTCGTTGATCCAGACGTACAGCCCGCGGGCGGCCGTGTATGTCCTGCCGACACGGGACTTCGGCGTGTTCACGCTCGGACGGATGCCGCTGGATTCGCGGCGGATCGACGGCGTCGCGGAGCAGGTGTGCCGGACGTTGGGTGGGCGGGAACGGCGCGGGGCAGGGATCGCTGGACTGCGCGAGGCGTGTGCGAGTGGACGGATCGCGGTCAGGTGGGACACGTCGTCGCTGTGGGCCCGAGAAGTGCCGCGACCGGAGATCGACGTCGCCGAGGCGCGGCTGGAGCTGTGCCGGCGGCATGTTCAGTGCTTCGGGCCCACGTCGTCGAAGGTGTTCGCGTGGTGGTCCGGGTTGTCGCCGGCCGACGCGCGGGTGGTGTGGGACCAGCTGGCCGGCGAGCTCGTCGAGGTGAACTTCGACGGCGTATCGGGGTGGGTGCTCCGGGCCGACGAGGATCGTTTGTGGTCGGCGGAGGCGCCGCGGGGCGTGCGGCTGCTGGTGGCGCCCGATCTGCGACTGTTCGGCCGGGACCGTGACGGCAGGTTCATCGCGCCTGGTCTGCGGGCGTTGACGGCCGCTGCTGATTCCTTCCACCCGAACGGGCTGCTCGTGGACGGGCGGATCGTCGGCGCGTGGGGCCGCAAGGGCGGTCACGTCGAGGTGGTCTTGTCGGAGAAGCTCAGCAGGCCGCAGTACGACGCCTTGTGCGCGGAGGTCGAAACCCTGCCGCTGCAGGAGCCCCGGCTCTCAGTCAAGTGAGTCGAGAGGTTTCCGGTCGTTGCGGAACGTGGTGCGGAGGCGGTCGACGTCGACCTCGGGCAGGTGGCGTTCGACGAGGTCGTACGTTTCCTCGACGAGGTCGCGAAGGATCTGCGCGCCGATCGGGGCGGGCTCGGTGAAGACCGCACGGACGCGCGCGGCGAGCGACGGCGGCGCCAGCGGCAGGTCGCGTTCCATCGTGTCGAGGCGTTTGAACGCCAGGATGTGACCGCTGTACCGGCCGTTCACCGCGTGCAGCACGGTCAGGAACTGGCCCGTGATCCGGACGAACTCGCGGGAGATCAGCAGCGGGTTCTCGCGCTCGATCAGCATCTGCAGGCGCCAGAACTTCTCGATGTTCCCGTCGTGCCGCACGACGGCGACCGCCAGCTCGCGTGGGTACGTCGCCACGCGTGCCTTCCAGCGGGCCACGAGCTCCGGCCGCGCGCCGATCACCTCGGAGGCGTCGACGACCCCTTGTGCCAGCTGCATCGTCGCGCCGTCCGGCCGGCCGGAGACCAGCAGCTCGTCCAGGGCGCTGTCGACCGACTCCGACAATGTGTGCGAGACCTCGAGCATCAGACCGTCGAGGTCGACCTGGTCGTCCCAGGGAGGCGGGCCCGCGACGTTGAGCAACCGGATCTCAGCGCCGGGGACCGCTCGACGCTCGGCGGTGGTGGGTTGCCGTTGCCAGAACACGCCGATCTCGACATCCGACCAGCGATCCGCGTCGCCGCGGGCGGTCGACCCGCCCAGCATGACGGCGTCGACGCCGTCGATCGCGGCGTACCGGTCGAGGACCGGCCGCACCACTTTCCTGCGCCAGCGTGCCGCGTCGGTCACCATCACCGCAGTGAATCACGCGAGCGGGTGACGCGATCGGCAACAATCGGCACATGCCAGTTCCCACCTGCCCCTGCGGACAAGACCTGTTGTACGACGCCTGCTGCGGCCGGCTCCATCGCGGCGAGGCGACGGCGACCACGGCGGAGGAGCTGATGAGGTCCAGGTACGCCGCCTTCGTGATGCACGACGCGGCGTACCTGCGGAAGACCTGGTCCCTCACCACCCGCCCGGCCCGCATCGACTTCACCCCCGGCCAGAAGTGGACCGGCCTGGAGATCGTGACCACGACCGGCGGCAGCCCCTTCCACACCGAAGGCACCGTCGAGTTCCGCGCCCACTACACCAGGAACGGCCGTCCCGGCGTCCAGCAGGAGAACAGCACCTTCACCCGCGAAGCCGGCCAGTGGGTGTACGTCGAGGCGCTCTGAGCGCTACTCCGCGATCTGGTAGGTCGGGGTGAGGACGGCGCGGGCCAGGGTGTGGAAGGCGAGGTTGAAGGCGACGAAGGCGGGGGTGGCCTCGGGGTCGACGTCGAGGGCTTCCACGTCGATGGCGTGGACGACAAAGTAGTAGCGGTGCACCTGGTCGCCGGCCGGCGGAGCGGCGCCGCCGAAGTTCTTGGTGCCGAAGTCGTTGCGGACGTGGAAGGCGCCGTTGTCCAGGCGCTCGGTCGTGCCCGCGCCGGTCGGCAGCTCGGTGACGGTCGCCGGGAGGTTGACCAGGGTCCAGTGCCAGAAACCGGAGACGATCGGCGCGTCGGGGTCGAAGCAGGTCACCACGAACGCCTTGGTCTCGGCCGGGAACCCGGACCAGCTGAGCTGCGGCGACGTGTTGCCGCCCGCGAACGCCTGGTCGTCGGACAGCGGCTTGCCGTCGGCGACATCGGTGCTGGTGACGGTGAACGACCCGACCTCCGGGAGGAGTTTGTACGGGTCCGGTGCGACGGGGCGATCTAGCGACATCTGTAAACCCTCCAGCAGCTCGCGATGTGTGGTGATTCCGACACTACTGTCCACATCCCGCCGGTCCGCCCCGGGGCACACACTCGGAGATGCGAAGATCGGGAGCGGTGCACAAGGAACGGCACACGGGAACGGACGGAGGACCTGGTGGACGAGTACCTGGAGCGGATCGCTCCGGCTGATCAGGCGGCGATGCGGGCGGCCGCGGAGCGGCACGCGCGGCTGACCAAACCGGCCGGCTCCCTCGGCGTCCTCGAGGACCTGTCCGTGAAGGTGGCCGGAATGACCGGCGCGCAGACACTGCCGGCCCCGGCCGTCGTCACGGTGTTCGCCGCCGACCACGGCGTCCATGCGCAGAACGTCTCTCCGTGGCCACAGGAAGTGACCGCCGCGATGCTGGCCAACTTCGCCGCCGGCGGAGCCGCGGTGAACGCGTTCGCCAAGAACAACGGCGTCGACGTCCGCGTGGTCGACGTCGGCGTCGCCACCCCGGTCGAGCAGCTGGACATCGTGCACGCGAAGGTCCGCCCGGGCACCCGCGATCTCGCGCGCACGGACGCGCTGACCGAGGACGAGGCGCGCGCGGCGGTCGCCGTCGGGTTCGACCTGGCCGACCAGCTGGTCCGGGAGGGGTACCGCTGCCTGCTCACCGGTGACATGGGCATCGCCAACACCACCGCGTCCGCCGCGCTGATCGCGACCTTCACCGGCGCGACCGCCGACGCCGTCACGGGCCGCGGCACCGGTATCGACGACGCGGCGCTCGCGCACAAGACGACGGTCGTGCGGGACGCGCTCGCGCTGCACGCCGTGCCGGCGACCGAGCCCCTCAAGGCGCTGCAGGCGTACGGCGGCCTGGAGCACGCCGCTCTCGCCGGGTACATCCTCGGCGCGGCGGCCAACAAGGTCCCGGTGATCCTGGACGGCGTGATCGCCGGTGCGGCCGCGCTGGTGGCGCAGGCGTTCCACCCGGCGGTGATCGACTACTGCGTCGCCGGGCACCGGTCGGCGGAGCCCGGCCACGCGGTCGCGCTCAAGCAGCTCGGGCTGCAGCCGCTGGTCGACCTGGACCTGCGGCTCGGCGAGGGGACCGGCGCGGTGCTCGCGTACCCGATCTTGACGTGCGCCGTGCGGGCGCTCGCCGAGATGGCCACGTTCGAGGACGCGGGGATCACTTCGTGACGAACCAGTACCTGTCCGGGCTCGTCCTCGAGGGGCGGCGCGTGGTCGTCGTCGGCGGCGGCGGTGTCGCCCAGCGGCGGCTGCCGCGGCTGCTCGAGTCCGGGGCGCGGATCGACCTCATCTCGCCGGCCATCACGCCGACGATCGAGGGGCTGCTCGGCAACCCGTCACTGTCCTGGATCGAGCGCGGGTACGCCGCGGGCGACCTGGACGGGGCCTGGTACGTCGTGGTCGCGACCGACGACGCCGCGGTCAACGACCAGGTGTCCGCGGAGGCGGAGGAACGACGGGTCTTCTGCGTGCGGTCCGACGACCGGTCCCGCGCGACGGCGTGGACGCCCGCGTCCGGGCAGCACGACAACGTGACGATCGGCGTGCTCGGCGGCGGCGATCACCGCCGGTCGGCCGCCGTACGGGACGCGATCCTGGAGGGGCTGCGGATCGGTGAGCTGGCGGCGCGGGACGTCGACCGGCGGCCGGGTGTGTACCTCGTCGGCGGCGGACCGGGCGACCCGGATCTGATCACCGTGCGCGGACGGCGGCTGCTGGCCGAGGCGGACGTGGTCGTCGCGGACCGGCTGGCGCCGCAGCAGTTGCTGGACGAGCTGCACCCCGACGTCGAGCTGTTCGACGCGGCGAAGCTGCCGCGCGGGCGCGCCGCGGGGCAGGAGGAGATCAACCGGATCCTGGTCGACCGCGGGCTGCAGGGCAAGGTGGTCGTCCGGCTGAAGGGCGGGGACCCGTATGTCTTCGGCCGCGGCTTCGAGGAGGCGCTCGCGTGCGCGGCGGCCGGGGTGCCGTGGACCGTGGTGCCGGGGATCACGAGCTCGATCTCGGTGCCGGCGGTGTCGGGGATCCCGGTCACGCACCGCGGGGTGACACATGAGTTCACGGTCGTGTCGGGGCACATTCCGCCGTCGCACCCGGACTCGCTGGTCAACTGGGACGCGCTCGCCCAGCTGCACGGCACGCTCGTCCTGCTGATGGCAGTCGAGAACCTGCCCGCCATCGCCGCCCGGCTGATCGAGGCCGGCCGCCCGGCCGGCACCCCTGCGGCGGCAATTGCCGACGGCACCCTTCCTGGCCAGCGAATGGTCACGTCCGACCTGGCCGGCATCGCCCGGGCGATGGCGGACGAGGGCGTCGGCGCCCCCGCGATCGTTGTCATCGGCAACGTAGTGGACGTCGCAGCCCAAGGCCGAGACGTGCCGAGCGCGGCGCGCCCTGCCGGCGGCGCCGAGCAGGAACCAACCAGTGGTGAGGGTGCTGGGGTGGTGGGGTAGGGGTGACGCTGGTCCCGGTTGAGGATGCGGCGGATGGGCGGCTGGCGGATTACGTCAAGTTGCGGGAGGTGAGTCTGCGGCGGCTGCTCGAGGAGGAGCACGGGCTGTTCATCGCCGAGGGGGACAAGGTCATCCGACGCGCCGCCGACGCCGGGTACGAGCCGCGGTCGTTCCTGCTCGCGCCGCGCTGGCTGGATTCGTTGCGGGACGTGCTGGAGCAATGGCCGGACACGCCGGTGTACGTCGTCTCGGAGGAACTGGCCGAGCAGGTCACCGGGTTCCACGTGCATCGCGGCGCGCTGGCGTCGTACAAGCGGCGGGCCGCCGTACCGCTGGCCGAGCTGCTGACCGGGGACGTACGGCGGATCGCGATCTTCGACGACATTGTTGACCACACCAACGTCGGCGCCGGGTTCAGGGCCGCGGCGGCGCTCGGTGTCGGGCTGGTGCTGGTGACGCCGACCTGCGCCGACCCGCTGTACCGGCGCTCGATCAAGGTGTCGATGGGCACGGTCTTCCAGGTCCCGTGGACCCGGCTGCAGAGCTGGCCGGGCGACCTGCACGAGTTGCAGGACCACGGGTACGTCGCCGCGGCGATGGCGCTCACCGACGACTCGATCACCCTCGACGAGCTCGCCGACCGCAAGGACGACAAGCTCGCCCTCATCTTCGGCACCGAGGGCCACGGCCTCAAACCGCACGTCCTGCGCCAGGCCGACCTCACCGTCAGGATCCCGATGGCCGGCGGCGTCGACTCCCTCAACGTCGCCTCCTCGGCCGCAGTCGCGTTCTACGCAACCCGTCGCTGACCAGGAGCCGCATCGTAGGCTGACCCCATGAAGGCGGTCGGTGAGCTCGGGGCGTTCCTTCGCGCCGAGCGGGCCCGGGTCGATCCGTCGGCCGTCGGGCTACCTGCGGGCGGTGATCGGCGCGTCGCCGGGTTGCGGCGCGAGGAGGTCGCCGTACTGGCTGTCGTCAGCGCCGACTACTACACGCGGCTCGAGCAAGGACGTGAGCGCAATCCGTCCGCGCAGGTCCTCAACGGGATCGCCGACGCGCTGCGGCTCGAATCCGATGCGCGCGCCTACTTGTTCCGGCTCGCCGGGATGGCGCCGACGCCGGCACTCGGCACCGCACGGGACCAGGTTCATCCGGCGCTGCTGCAGGTGCTGGACAACTTCCCGCGCGCGGCGGCCTACGTCCTGAATCCGGCGTACGACGTCCTCGCGACGAACACGGTCGCGCACGGTCTGCTGGCCCCGTTCGGGATGACGAACATGCTGCGGATGATGTTCGAGCATCCCAAGGCACGAGAGATCTTCGGCGACTGGGAGACGGTCGTACGCCGGGCCGTGTATGCCGTCCGGTTCAACGCGGCGACGTACCCGGACGACCCGCGGATCAAGGCCCTGGTGGCGGACCTGCTCCCGCGTTCGCCCGAGTTCCGCGCGCTCTGGGAGGACCGGACGGCGCGGGGATTCAGTCGCGCGTACAAGATCTTCCACCACCCGGAGGCCGGTCGGATCGAGCTCACGTACCAGACCTTCGACGTCCGCGCGGCGCCGGGACAGCAGTTGCTTGTCGGTACGGCGGAGCCCGGCAGCGGGAGTGCGGAGGCGCTGGCCCGGCTGGGCTGAGCTGCCTGGGTGCGGCGCACCCAGGAAGACGCGACCTTCCCGGCCACGGGCGTCCCGATCGACGCTGTCCGTATGACAACCTTGAAGTACTCGACGTACGTCGCACCTTCCAAGCCGGCCGTCTCCGACGATCTACCGCCGGGGGAGGTGCAGCGGATGTGGTCGCCGACCGCGGCCACGCTGATCTCCGGCGACCACGACGCCGTCCTGGTCGACCCGTTGATGACGCAGGCCGAAGGCGAGGACCTGGCCGGTTGGATCACCGCCACCGGGAAGAACCTCACGGCGATCTTCGTGACGCACAGCCACGGCGACCACTTCTTCGGCGCCGCGCCGGTTCTCGACCGCTTCCCGGAGGCTCGGCTCGTTGCGCTGCCTGCCGTCGTCGAGGGGATGCGCCAGCAGCTCACGCCGCCGTGGCTGGACGGATTCTGGCGGGCGCGGTTCCCAGGTCAGCTGCCCGAGCGCCTGATCGTCGCCGAGCCGCTGGACGGTGCCTTCACGCTGGAAGGCGAGGAGCTGACCGCCATGGATCTCGGTCACACGGACACCGACGGCAGTTCGGCGCTGTACGTCCCGTCGATCGGGCTGGTTGTCGCGGGCGACGCCGTGTACGACGAAGTCCAGCTCTACCTGGCGGAATCAGCCGACGGCGGCCTCGACCACTGGCTGACCGCGCTCGACAGGCTCGAGGCCCTGCAGCCGGTCGCCGTCGTCTCCGGACACCGCCAGGCCGACGCCTCCGACGATCCGCGGTACATCGACGAAACGCGCCGCTACCTCAACACCTTCGCCCGCGCCGCGGCCGGAACCAGCACGGCGCTCGACCTCTACAACGCGGTACTCGAAAGCTACCCCGACCGGCTCAACCGCGGTGTGCTGTGGAATTCCGCGCGTGCTCTCAAAAGCAGTTGACCGCGGTGATGACATGGTCCTGTGCCGAAAGTAGTGCTGATCACCGGGATGCAGGCCGCCGGGAAGTCCACGGTTGCGCCGTTGCTCGCTGCGCGGATGGGGCCGCCGGCCGCGACGCTCGATGGTGATGTGTTCTATCGCGGCGTGGTCGCCGGGGCCGAGGTGATGACGCCCGAGCCGTCGGCGGAGGCCTTGCGGCAGCTCCAGGTGCGGTACGACGCCAGCGCGCTGGTGGCGCAGCACTACGCGGACAACGGCTTCGACTTCGTCTGCAGCGACATCATCCTGGGCGAGGACGTCGCGCGGTGGTTCGCCAGGCTGCACGACGTGGAGAAGTACCTCGTCGTCCTGGTCCCGTCGGTCGAGTCGATCGTGCGGCGTGAGCTCGGCCGCGGCGGCGGGAACTCGTACCGCGACTGGCAGGGGCCGGGCGACGCGCTGGAGGACGCCGTACGGGCGCTCCAGGCCGACCTCGACCTCATCCCGCGCCGGGGCCTGTGGCTGGATACCACCGACCAGACGCCGGCCGAAACCGTGGACGCGATCGACCTGGAGAAGGCCCGCTGGTAGCTCAGGTGGCGGGAGTGTCCTCGTGGTCGTGGTCGACCATCGGGGAGATGGGCCAGTCCGACGGGTAGTCGGGGGCGAACTCCTCGGCCTCGGCGAACAGGCGCTTGCGGTACTTGCGGGACAGCCGGTCGCCGAAGACGGTGCCCTGGGTGTGGTCGGTCTCGTGCTGCAGGCAGCGGGCGAGCAGGCCGGTGCCTTCGTAGGTGACCGGCTGATTGTTCTGGTCGACACCGGTGACCCGGGCGAAGTCGGGGCGGGCGCACTTGGTGAACGCGCCCGGCAGGGACAGACAGCCCTCGTCGCCCTCGTCGAGGTTGCGGTCCTTGCCCTCCGGAAGCTCCAGCGTCGGGTTGCACACGACGCCCTGCAGATACTTGCCGTCCTTGTCCGGGCAGTCGAAGACGAACAGCTGCAGGTCCACGCCGACCTGGTTCGCGGCGAGGCCGACTCCCTCGGCGGCGCGCATCGTCGCGACCATGTCGGCGACCAGCGTCTGCAGCTCGTCCCCGAAATCGGTGACCGGCTGATTGACCCGGTGCATGACGTCCTCACCCCAGCGGGTGATGGGCCGCACCGAACCGTTCCCAGGCAACGTAGACATGCGGGAAAGTCTAGACAGCCGGGTAGCCGCGATCGCGGCCACCCGGCTCAGGTGTTACTTGGCGTTGACCTCGTCGCGCCACGAGACCCACTCGCGGAGCAGGCCGAGGTCGTAGTCGGGGCCGGACGACGAGACCGTGAACAGCCGGGTGCCGACGTCGAGCAGCGACTTGCCGATGTCCTCGGGGGACTTGTCGCCGACGCCCGCAGAGCGCTCGATCTCGCCCGGGTCGCGGCCGATCGTGCGGCAGTGCTCGTCCAGCACGGCGTGCTTGTGCGCGAGCGTCTCGGCATCGCCGAAGCCGTGCCAGATGTTCGCGTGCTTGGCGACCAGCTTCAGCGTCTTCTTCTCGCCGCCGCCGCCGATCAGTACCGGGATGTCCCGGGTCGGCTTCGGGTTGAGCTTCTCCCAGCGCTGCTCGATCCGCGGCAGCGCCTCGCCGAGGGCGTCCAGCCGGCCGCCCGCGGTCCCGAACTCGTAGCCGTACTCGTCGTAGTCCTTCTCGAACCAGCCGGAGCCGATGCCGAAGATCAGCCGGCCGTCGCTGATGTGGTCGACCGTGCGCGCCATGTCGGCGAGCAGGTCGGGGTTGCGGTAGGAGTTGCAGGTCACCAGCGCACCGAACTCGACCCGCTCGGTCGCCTCGGCCCAGGCGGCCAGCATGGTCCAGCACTCGAAGTGCAGGCCCTCGGGCTCACCGCTGAGCGGGTAGAAGTGGTCCCAGTTGAACACCACGTCGACGCCGATCTCCTCGGCCGCCGCCACGGTGCGCCGGATGTCGGCGTACTGGGCGTGCTGGGGCTGGACCTGCAGACCGATCCGGGCGGGGAAGGCGCCGTACGGACGGTCGGTGGAATCGGAAGCAGTCATACCCGAATCCTATCCCGCTTTGCGGAGGACCCTCCGGATAGGTGTCACCGGCTGAAGTACGCCGCCAGGTGGCCGAGCATCGTCGCGACGCCGGGCCGGATCGGAACCTGCTGCTCGTCGGTCAGGCCGACGCTGCGGTAGTCGAGGCGGGTGCGGCCGTCGGGAAGTGCGCTGAGGTCGACGGTGATCTCTTCGGCCGGGTCGTCGAAGTGCAGGACCAGGTGGTGCGGGAGGTCCAGTTCGCCGAAGCGGAGCGTGAACGGGACCTCGGCCTCCGGTCCGACGAACACGGCCGAGATCAGCCCGCCGGGACGGACGTCGAGCGTGACCCGGTCGGACGGGGTGCTGAAGCCTTCGGCGACGAACCAGGCGGCGAACGGCTCGGGCTCGGTGAACGCGCGGACGACCTCGGCGGGCGGGGCGTCGACGACCTGCTGCAGGGTGAACATGACGGGAACCTCCATCGGGATCGGGCTGACTCCAGCACTGTCCCGCGGGGCGCTTACGGTTTGTTTTCGGTCGGCAGCCGGTCGGCGTAAACGGCGGCCCAGTCGCCCAGCGCGCGGATCGGCACCAGCAGGTCGGTGCCGGCGGCGGTCAGCGAGTACTCGACCCGCGGCGGCGCCTCGGCGTACCGGCGGCGCTCGACGAGACCGTTGTGCTCGAGGCGGCGGAGGGTCTCGGTGAGGACCTTCTGACTGATGCCGCCGATCTGCTCACGAAGCTTGCCGGGACGTGCGGGGCCGTCGGCGAGCGAGTACAGCACGACCATCGGCCAGCGTCCGCTGATCAGGTCGGCGGCGACGCGCGCCTGGCAGTCGGCGAAGAATCTCACGCCTCCATTGTGCGCGGGTCGATGGACACCACCAGGTGCGTATCGAACTGTCTACCGTCGGCGGCATGCGAATAGGAACACTGGGCAACGGATTGATGGCCGAGGCGCTCGCCTCTGGCTGGGTCGCGGCCGGGCACGACGTGATGGTCGGTGGCCGCTCTGCCGAGCGGGCCGCGGCGGTGGCCGGGCGGGTCGGTGCTGCCGCCGGGTCGTTCGCGGAGGCGGCGGTGTACGGCGAGGTGGTGCTGCTGGCTGTGCCGGCGGAGGTGGCGGTTTCGGTCGCCGGTGTGGTTCCGGAGGGGAAGACGCTGATCGATTGCAGCAATGCCCTGGATCACCGGGATTTCACGTTGGCGCAGGACTCGGTCGCCGAGTCGATCGGCGCCGCGGTGGCGCCGGGGGTGCGGGTCGTGAAGGCATTCAACCTGGCGGCCGACGCGGTGTGGCGGAACCCGCCCGCCGGGCTCGGGGTGCCGCTGTGCGGCGACGACGGCGTGGAACAGGTGGCGGAGCTGGTACGGGATCTGGGGTGTACGCCGGTGGCCGCGGGCGGGCTGCGGCACGCCAAGTTGCTGGAGGCAACGGCGGCGCTGGCGATCGGGATCTGGGTGCGCGGGGGAGACGTGCGCGGCATGTTCCCGCCGCTAGCGGACGCTTTCGGTACGGTCCTGCCTGGCGAGTCGTAGGCTCCAGGCGGGGAACAGCAGGTACGTGCCGGCCCAGCTGAGCCCGGCGACGAAGGTCCAGGCCGGGGCGGTGCTCATGTCGTCGATCCCCAGCAGGATGCCTGGTACGCCGACCAGGCCGAGCATCATCACCGCACCGGCGATCACGCCCGCGCGCCGCAGCCGTCCACGCAGGAGGCGGCTGGTGGCGACCAGCCAGACCCCGATCAGGCCGAACCCGAAACCCGACCACAGACCGGCCAGGTAGAACCCGGTCACATCGCTCACGACGAGCACCGTGCCGACAACCGTCAGAACCGCGCCCACGGCGACAACTCCAAGCAACAGCCGACGCCTGCCCAAGCGCCACGCCAGGGCGAAGCTCAGCAGGCCGAAGAGTGCGTTGCCGAGGTCGTTGAGGAGGCCGAAGGGGGCTGCGCCGGCGTAGAGCAGGATCAGGCAGGCGCAGGTGGTGAGGCCCACGATGCCGTGGAGCCTCGCCAGCGCCGGCAGGCTCGGATCAGTGCTCACCCTTGGATGATCGCGCGAAAAGCTCGTTCAGGTCAGCCTGCGGGATCTGGCCGGCGGCGAAGGTGATGGTGCCGTGGGTGGCCAGTTCCTCGGCGCTGCGCCGGATGAAGCCGAGGGCGGCGCGCGCGATGCTGCCGCCGAGGCTGATCCGGGTGACGCCGGCCGACTGCAGGTCGGGGACCGTCAAGGCCGACGTCCCCAGGCCGAGCACGACGTTCAGCGGGCCGTCGATCTCGGTGACCAGCGTGCGGATCGCGTCGAGGTCGTTGACCCCCGGGACGTACAGGCAGTCGGCGCCGGCCGCGTGGAAGCGGTTCGCGCGGTCGATCGAATCGGCCAGCGACGTCGGCGTCCGCAGCAGTTGCCCGTCGGTCCGCGCGGTGAGCACGAAGTCCGGCCCGGCCGCCTCGCGCGCCGCGACGATGCGCTCGACGGCGAGCCCGGCGTCGTACAGCTCGCGCCCGTCGTAGTCCTCGATGTTCCCGCCGGCCAGCCCGGCCTCCCGGGCCAGCGTGATCGTCTCCGCGACCCGCGCCGGCTCCGCGCCGTACCCGTCCTCGAGGTCCCCGTTCACCGGAACGGCGCTCGCGGCCGTGATCTCGCGGACCCGCTCGAACATCTGCTCCCGCGACACCGCCGGCGCGCCGTCCGGCAGCGTGTGGTCGCCCTTCGCCAGCGAGAACGCGATCCCCGCGCTGGTGGTCGCGATCGCCGGGAACCCGGCGGCCGTGAGCAGCACCGCGCTGCCCGCGTCCCAGGCGTTCGGCATCACGAACTTCCCGGTGTGCAACTCACGGAACGTCGTCATGGCCCCGAGTCTGTCACTTCGACGCTTCGGCGCCTGCCGAACTCAGCCCAGCGTCTTGACCATCCGGGCGACCGCGGCCCGCGCCTTCGGTCCGTTGACCAGATCGGGATCGCCCTCGGTGCCCTTGGTGTTCCAGTACAGGTAGAAGGCCGGCCGGGAGCCCGCGGGCAGATCGTCGAGGTACGTGCTTTCGCGGTCGATCTCGTTCGCGCGTGCCTGGTCGCTCTTCGTCCGCTTGAACCCGCGCTCGGTCAGTCCCCACTTGGACGCCGCGCCGGGTGTCTTCTGCACGACCTCGCGATACCACCGCACATGCCCGTCCCACTGGAAGGCCATCGCCGAGTAGCCGACCTTCACCTGCGGGTTGGCCGCCTTCATCACGTCCCGGACGCGCTTGAAGGCCTTCGCGAACGTCGGCCCGTCCATGTCGTTCTCCGGCTCGTGGTACCAGATGAAGTACGTGTCGGGCCGGTCCTTCAGCCACACCGCGAGGTCCCGCAGGCGGCCGTCGTACTGGCCGGCGCCGGTGGCCTTCGGCGCGGTCTTGATGCTCACGAACGGGATCAGCCCGGCGTCTGACGTGGCAACAAAAACGGTGGCGGCGAGCAGGATGCTCGCCGCCACCGCGATGGCCACCCGTGAGCCGATCACGCGTTCGGGATCTTCCCGGCCGCGGCCTCGTCGAGCAGCCACAGCGTGCGGTTGCGGCCCTTCGGGCGGGCCGCCGGGACGTCACCCTCGCTCAGCGCCTTCGCGACCGCCTCGGCCTTGTCCTCGCCGGAGACGACGAACCAGACCTCACGGGCGTTGTTCAGCTGCGGCAAGGTCAGCGACACCCTGGTCGGCGGCGGCTTCGGCGAGTCGTGGACCGCGACCGCGGCCACGTCCGTCACCCCCAGCTGCGGATACCCCGGGAACAGCGACGCCACATGCCCGTCAGGGCCGACGCCCAGCATCAGTACGTCGAACGTCGGCGAACCGGCCGCGGCCAGCTCCTCGGCGTACGCCGCAGCTGCCGCCTCGGCACCCTGCCCGCTGTCGGCCGGCATCGGATGAACCCGCGCCGGATCGACGTCCAGCGCCGACAGGAAGGCGTCCCGCGCCTGTGTCTCGTTCCGCTCGGGATCGCCGGACGGCAGGAACCGCTCGTCACCCCACCAGAACTCGACCCGTCGCCAGTCGACCTCGACCCGCGCCGGCGACTCCGCGACCGCCTGGTACACCGCCGCGGCGACCCGGCCGCCGGTGAGCACGACCTGCGCGACCGCACCGGTGCTCTGGGCGTCCACGAGCGCCGTGAGGAAGCGGGAGGCCACCGAGAACGCCAGGTCCCCGGCGTCGGAGTGGATCAGCAGTTCCGGATCGACAGTCATCGCTTCGCCGCCTTCTTGGCAACCGCCTTCTTGGCAACCGTCTTCTTCGCAACGGTCTTCTTCGCGGCCGACTTCTGCGCGGCGGTCTTCTTCACCAGCTCCGGCTTCTTGGCGGCCACGACCTTCTTGCCGGCCGCGGTGACCTTCGCCGCGGTGGACTTCCGCGCCGTGTCCCCGACCTTCTTCGCGTCGTCCGGCAGCGCGTCCCGCTCGACCATGGTCGCGAGCGTCCTGGCGTAGACGTCGTCGGGATCGAGCCGGCGCAGTTCCTCGCTCAGCAGCTCCGACGTCGTACGCCGCTTCAGCGCCACCGGGCGGTCCGGCTGCCCCGGCACGCTGAACGTCGCGATCGCACCGTCCGGCCGGGTCAGCGCGATCGGCCCGGACGGCGTGAACAGCCGCACGGCGGTCACGCCCGGTCCGCGCGAGTTGCGCTGCTCCACCGGCACCTTCAGCCGCGACTGCAGCCACGCGGCCATCAGGTCCGCGCTGGGGTTGCCCTTGGCCGCAGCGACCTCGGCCCCGGTCACCTTCGTCGGGTACTGGTCGAGGGCGGCCGCCATCAGCGCACGCCACGGCGTCAGCCGCGTCCACGCGAAGTCGGTGTCGCCCGGTGCGTATCCCTCGGCGCGCGCGTTGTAGTCCACGGACGCCCGGCGGGTCGCCGCCGCGTCGGTCACCCGGCGCCGGCCCAGCCGGCCCAGCGGGTCCTCCGCGGGGACCCGCGGCCCGCCGCCCGGCCACCAGACGATGACGGGGGAGTCGGGCAGCAGCAGCGGCGTGATCACGGACTCCGGCACCTTCGCCAGCTCACCATGCAGCCGGAGCAGCACTGCCTCGCCGGGGATGCCCTCGCCGACCCGCACCTCCGCGTCCAGCCCGGACGCGCCGCGCCCGGGCCGCAGGATCGCGACCAGGACCCGGGACGGGTGTTCGCGGCCGGCCTCGTTCGCGGCCTTCATCGCGTCGTGGTGGGACGCCTCGTCGACGACCACCACGATCGTGCCGACCATGCCCATGGCCGGCGAGCCGGCGTTCCGCCGGGCCTTCAGCAGCGCCGACGCGATCTCGCTCGACGTGGTGTCGGTCAGGTCGATGATCATGGCCGCCTCCAGGCACGTCCGTCGCGGGCGAGCATCTCGTGCGCCGAGTCCGGGCCCCAGCCGCCGGACGCGTACTGCTCCGGCTTGCCGTGCCGCTCCCAGTAGCCGAGCACCGGGTCGAGGATCTTCCAGCCCAGCTCGACCTCGGTGTGCTGCGGGAACAGCGGCGGATCACCGAGCAGGACGTCGAGGATCAGCCGCTCGTACGCCTCCGGCGAGGACTCGGTGAACGAACCGCCGTACGCGAAGTCCATGTTCACGTCGCGGATCTCCATCGACGTGCCGGGCACCTTGGCGCCGAAGCGGACCGTGATGCCCTCGTCCGGCTGGATCCGCAGGACCAGCGCGTTCTGGCCGAGCTCCTCGGTCTCGGTCTTGGTGAAGGGCAGGTGCGGCGCGCGCTTGAACATCACCGCGACCTCGGTGACCCGCCGGCCGAGCCGCTTGCCGGTCCGCAGGTAGAACGGGACGCCGGCCCAGCGGCGGGTGTCGACGTCGACCCGGAGCGCGGCGAACGTCTCGGTCGCCGACGATGCGGGGATGCCGTCCTCCTGCAGGTAGCCCTTGACCTTCGAGCCGCCGGCCCAGCCCGCCGCGTACTGCCCGCGGGCGCTGTGCAGGTCCAGCCGCTCGGGCAGCTGGACGGCGTTCAGGACCTTCTTCTTCTCCTGGCGCAGCGACCAGGCGTCGAAGCTGACCGGCTCCTCCATCGCGACCAGCGCGAGCAGCTGGAGCAGGTGGTTCTGGATCACGTCCCGCGCGGCGCCGATGCCGTCGTAGTACCCGGCGCGGCCGCCGATGCCGATGTCCTCGGCCATCGTGATCTGGACGTGGTCGACGTAGTTGCTGTTCCAGATCGGCTCGAACATCGCGTTCGCGAACCGCAGCGCGAGGATGTTCTGGACCGTCTCCTTGCCCAGGTAGTGGTCGATCCGGAACACCGCCTCGGGCGGGAACACCGACTCGACCACGCGGTTCAGCTCGCGGGCGCTCTGCAGGTCGTGACCGAACGGCTTCTCGATCACCACCCGCCGCCACGAGCCGGGGTGCTCGTCGGTCAGCCCGTGCTCGGACAGCTGCCGGACCACCTCCGGGAACAGCCCCGGCGGGATCGACAGGTAGAACGCGTGGTTGCCGCCGGTCCCGCGGGTGACGTCGAGCTCGTCGACGGTCTCCCGCAGCCGCTTGAACGCCTCGTCGTCGGTCAGGTCACCCGGCACGAACCGGAAGCCCTCGGAGAGCTGCTGCCAGACCTCCTCGCGGAAGGGGGTCCGGGCGTGTTCCTTCACCGAGTCGTGCACGATCTGGGCGAAGTCCTGGTTCGTGTAGTCCCGGCGGGCGAACCCGACCAGGGCGAAACCCGGGGGCAGCAGCCCCCGGTTCGCCAGGTCGTAGACCGCCGGCATCAGCTTCTTGCGGGCCAGGTCGCCGGTGACGCCGAAGATCACCAGGCTGCACGGCCCGGCGATCCTCGGCAGCCGCCGGTCCTGCGGTTCGCGTAGCGGGTTCACCGGACCTGTCGGCTCTTCGTCGAGCTCAGCGGTCATGACCGCGTTCCTCCGAGGTGTCGTCGTGCGAGAACGGGTTACTTGAACAGGGACAACAGTTGCTGGATGCCGGCCGCCACGTCCGTGAGCTGCAGCCGCAGCACCGGACGCCCGCGCTCCGCCAGGACGTTCGCGTCACCGGCGGCCTGCGCCGAGATCAGCGTGCCGAAGGTGAACGGACGGTCCGGGATCTCGACGTCGGTCGGGTGTGCCCCGCTGATCTGCAGGTACACGCCTTCCGGGTGGCCGCCCTTGTGGTACTGACCGGTCGAGTGCAGGAACCGCGGACCCCAGCCGAAGGTCACCGGCCGGCCCGTTCTGGTCGCCAGCGCCGGCCGGACCGCGAGCAGATCGGCGTCCCGCTCGGAGTCCAGGTACGCCATAACGGCGACGTAGCCCTTGTCGTCGAGCTTGCCGAGCAGCGCGTCCACCGCACCCTGCAGCGAGTCGACGCCGTCCAGCAGGCCCTCGGAACCGCGGACCTCGACAGCGCCCTCGGTGAAGGCCGCCGCCTCCGGCTCGGGCTGCGCGTCCAGGAGGCCGCGGGCCGCCTTCTTCGCGCTCTCGACGTCCGGCTGGTCGAACGGGTTGATGCCGAGCAGGTAGCCGGCCACCGCCGTCGCCATCTCCCAGAGCAGGAACTGGCCGCCGAGCGAGCCCGACGTCAGCGCCGTCGGCACACCGCTCGTCGCCTTCTCCGCCAGCAAGGCGTTGGTCAGGTCGGCAGCCTCGCTGGTCAGCTCGGGCGCGGTCACCTCGACCGCGACCGGGAGGACGCCGGTGCCGTTCTTGCCGGTGCTCTCCGCGATCAGCTGCTCGGCCCAGTCCGGGAACCCGACGATCTCGGAGCCGTCGGCCGTGATGATCGCCTTGTCCCGCCCGGCGCTGGCCGCGAGCACGGCACCCAGCCACAGGGCCGGGTTGTCCGTGGAGTCGGCCTGCAGCGCCGGCGCGGCCTCGGCGGCCTGGTCCAGCAGCTCGGCGATGTCCGCACCGGCCAGACCGGACGGCACCAGGCCGAACGCCGTCAGCGCGCTGTACCGGCCGCCGACGTTCGGGTCGGCGAGGAACGTCTTGCGGTAGCCCTCGTCCGCCGACAGCTTCTCGAACGGCGAGCCGGGGTCGGTGACGACGACGATCCGCGACGCCGCGTCGATCCCGGCGTCGGCGAACGCCTTGGCGAACGTCCGCCGGTGGCTGTCGGTCTCGACCGTGCCGCCGGACTTGCTGGACACCACGATCACGGTCTTCGACAGGTCGCCGTCCAGCGCGCGCTTGACCACGCTCGGGTCGGTGGAGTCGAGGACGACGAGCTCCACGCCCGCCGTCCGGGTGATGACCTCCGGCGCCAGCGACGAGCCGCCCATACCGGACAGCACGATCCGGTCCAGGCCCTCGGACCGCAGGTCGGCCTGCAGCGCCTCGATCTCGGCGAGCAGCGGGCGCGACGTGTCGTGCAGGTCGACCCAGCCGAGCCGGATCGAGGCCTCGGACTCGGCCTCCGGGCCCCAGATCGTCGCGTCCTTCGCGGCGATCCGGGAGGCGATCTTCTCGGCCACGAGCTTGTCGACGACCTCGGCCCAGTCGCCGTTCTGCGTCGTCACCTTGGGAGTGGTCACTTGGCGGCCGCCTTCAGCGCCGCCGCGACGGTGTCCTGCAGCTCCGACCAGGACGCGTCGAACTTCGCGACACCCTCGTCCTCGAGCAGCTGCACGACCTCGTCGTACGAGATGCCCAGCCGCTCCAGGTCGTCGATCACCTTGCGGTCGCCCGCGTAGTCGCCACGGACCGTGTCACCGGAGAACTCGCTGTGCTCCTCGACCGCCTTGATCGTTGCCTCGGGCATCGTGTTCACGACACCGCGGGTGACCAGGTTGTCGACGTACAGCGTGGGGGAGTACGACGGGTCCTTGGTGCCCGTCGACGCCCACAGCGGCCGCTGCGGCTTCGCGCCGGCGGTCTCCAGCTCGCGCCAGCGGTCGGTGTCGAAGATCTCCTCGTACGCCTCGAAGGCGAGCCGGGCGTTGGCGATCGCGGCCTTGCCCTTCAGTGCCTTCGCCTCGTCCGTGCCGATGGCCTCGAGCCGCTTGTCGACCTCGGTGTCCACGCGGCTGACGAAGAACGACGCGACGCTGGCCATCTTGGTGACGTCGACACCGTTCTCGACGGCCTGCTCGAGGCCGCTCAGGAACGCGTCGGCGACGGCCTTGTAGCGCTCGAGCGAGAAGATCAGCGTCACGTTCACGCTGATCCCGGCGGCCAGCGCCTGGGTGATCGCCGGCAGGCCGGCCTTGGTCGCCGGGATCTTCACGAAGACGTTCTCGCGGCCGACGATGTCCCACAGCTGCTTGGCCTGCTCGACGGTCTTCGCGGTGTCGTGGGCGAGCGTCGGCTCGACCTCGATCGACACCCGGCCGTCCTGGCCCTCGGTGTCGTCGTACAGCGGCTTGAACAGGTCGGCGGCGTCCCGGACGTCGTCGGTGGTGATCACCCGGATCGCCTCGTCGACCGAGATCCCCTGCGCGGCCAGCCGCTCGACCGTCGCGGCGTACGCGTCGGCGTCGGAGATGGCCTTGGCGAAGATCGTCGGGTTCGTGGTCACGCCGACCACGTGCTTGTCCTCGATCAGCGCCTGCAGGCTGCCGCTGGCCAGCCGCTCACGGGACAGGTCGTCGAGCCAGATGGAGACACCCGCGTCGGCGAGTGCTTTCAAGCGATCGTTCATGGTTCCGATGCCTTCTTCCGGAATGTTCTGTTGTGGGTGTCTTCAGTTGGCTTCGCTCGTGTCGGCCGGCCCGACCGGACCGGCGGCCGCGCGCCCGGGCGGTACCCCCGGGCCGCTGACCTTCGAGGCCGCGGCGATGCTGTCCCGGGCGGCCTGGACGACGGCGTCGGTGGTGATGCCGAACTCGTCGTACAGCGTCTGGTACGCCGCCGACGCGCCGTAGTGCTCCAGGCTCACGCACCGGCCGGAGTCGCCGACGATGTCGTGCCAGCTCTGCGCGATCCCGGCCTCGACCGAGACCCGGGCCCGGACGTCGGCCGGGATGACGGACTCGCGGTAGGCGTCGTCCTGCTCGTCGAACCACTCGCGGGACACCATCGAGACCACGCGGGCCTTGACGCCCTCCTCGGCCAGGACCTTGCGGGCCTCGACCGCGATCTGCAGCTCCGAGCCGGTGCCGATCAGCACCACGTCCGGCGTGCCTTCGGTGTCGAGCAGCACGTACCCGCCCCTGTGCACGTTCTCGGTGGTGGCGAAGCCGTCGGTGCCGCGCGGGAACGTCGGGACGTTCTGCCGGGTCAGCGCCAGGCCGGCCGGGCGGTCGGTGTGCTCGAGGATGGTCGCCCACGCGGCGGCCGTCTCGTTCGCGTCACCGGGCCGGACGACGTCCAGGCCGGGGATCGCGCGCAGCGCCGACAGGTGCTCGATCGGCTGGTGCGTCGGGCCGTCCTCGCCGAGACCGATCGAGTCGTGCGTCCACACGTACGTGACCGGGAGCTGCATCAGCGCGGCCAGCCGCACCGACGGGCGCATGTAGTCGGAGAAGACCAGGAACGTCCCGCCGTACGGACGGGTCAGGCCGTGCAGCGCGATGCCGTTCAGCACCGAGCCCATGGCGTGCTCGCGGATGCCGAAGTGCAGGACCCGGCCATACTCGTCGCCGGAGAACTCCTTGGTCGAGTACTCCGCCGGGATGAAGGAGGGCTGGCCCTTCGGGGTGGTGTTGTTCGAGCCCGCCAGGTCGGCCGAACCGCCCCACAGCTCGGGCAGCTCCGGCGCGAGCTTGGTCAGCACGTCACCGGAGGCGGCGCGGGTCGCGACACCCTTGGCGTCGGCGTCCCAGCTCGGCAGCGCGTCCTTCCAGCCGGCCGGTAGCTCCCGCTTCGAGAGCCGGTCGAGCAGCGCGGCGCGCTCGGCGTTCGCGGCCTTCCACTCGTCGAACTTCGCGGTCCACTCGGCCTCCAGGGCCTTGCCGCGCTCCTGCGCCTGGCGGGTGTGCGCGAGCACGTCGTCGGCGACCTGGAACGTCTGCTCCGGGTCCCAGCCGAGGACCTTCTTGGTCGCGGCCACCTCGTCGGCGCCCAGCGCCGAGCCGTGGATCTTGCCGGTGTTCTGCTTGTTCGGGGCTGGCCAGCCGATGATCGTGTGCAACCGGATGAAGCTCGGCTTGTCGGTGACCGCCTTGGCCGCCTCCAGCGCGTCGTACAGCGCCTGGACGTCCTCCTCGTATCCCGTCCCGCCCTGGGTCCAGTCGACGTCCTGGACGTGCCAGCCGTACGCCGCGTAGCGGGCCGCGACGTCCTCGGACAGCGCGATGTCGGTGTTGTCCTCGATGGAGATCTTGTTCGCGTCGTAGATCACCGTCAGGTTGCCGAGCTTCTGCGTGCCGGCCAGCGACGACGCCTCGGACGCGACACCTTCCTCGATGTCACCGTCGGACGCGATCACGTACACCTGGTGGTCGAACAGGCCTTCGCCCTTCGGGGCGTCCGGCTCGAGCAGACCGCGCTCCCGGCGGGCCGCCATCGCCATGCCGACCGCGTTGCCGATGCCCTGGCCGAGCGGTCCGGTGGTCGTCTCCACACCGGGGGTGTGCCGGTACTCAGGGTGGCCGGGTGTCCTGCTGCCCCAGGTCCGCAGCGACTTCAGGTCGTCCAGCTCGAGGCCGAACCCGGCCAGGTAGAGCTGGATGTACAGGGTCAGGCTGGAGTGCCCCGCGGACAGCACGAACCGGTCGCGGCCGGCCCAGTGGGGGTCGGCCGGGTTGTGCCGCATGACCTTCTGGAACAGCAGGTACGCCGCCGGCGCCAGGCTCATCGCCGTACCGGGATGTCCGTTCCCTACCTTCTCGACCGCGTCCATCGCGAGCACCCGCACGGTGTCGACCGCGCGCTGGTCGAGCTCGGTCCATTCAAGCTTCGGGCTGGTCTTCTCCGTCACGCCGGCGGCGCTCCTCTCGATGGAAACCTTCTGAGTACAGGATGAGCCTACTGTGATGAACTCCTGCCCCTGCACACTGCTCAACTGAGTGTCAACTGTCCGGCAACTCTTCCTGTTCCCCGACCGGTCACGCCGGATCGGAGGGGGGTGCGAGGACCCTCCTACGGGGCGTCGTAGACTGCTGAATCGTCAGCGCCGGAGTTCCGGCGTCAACCCAGATTGTTCGAGGTGTTCGTGACGGCCGTCGACCCGCGTCCCGCCGCGACGACGTCGTACCCGACGCCGCTGCCGGACGCTACCGCTGTATCAGCTGCAACGGTGCGTCCGTCGGTGCGCGACGTGGTGAAGGCGTACGTCGGTCTGACCAAGCCGCGCATCATCGAGCTGCTGCTGATCACCACCGTGCCGGTGATGTTCCTGGCGGCCGGCGGTGTGCCCGGTCTGCAGGTGGTGGTCGCCACCCTGATCGGCGGCATCCTCGCCTCCGGCAGCGCGAACACCATCAACTGCGTGCTGGACCGCGACATCGACGAGCAGATGCGCCGCACCCGGCGCCGCCCGCTGCCGCGGCACGCCGTCAGCCCGCGCTCGGCGACCACCTTCGGCGTCGTGCTCGGCGTGCTGGCCACCCTCGAGCTCGGCTTCTTCGTGAACTGGCTCTCGTCCGGCCTGGCGCTGGCGGCGAACCTGTTCTACGTCTTCGGCTACACCATGGTGCTGAAGCGCCGCACCGTGCAGAACATCGTCTGGGGCGGGATCGCCGGCTGCTTCCCGACCCTGATCGGCTGGACCGCGGTCACCGGCGAGCTGGCCTGGACCCCGGTCGTGCTGTTCCTGGTGGTGTTCTTCTGGACACCGCCGCACACCTGGTCGCTCGCGATGCGTTACCGCGAGGACTACGCGTCGGTGGACGTGCCGATGCTGCCCGTGGTCGCCACCCCGATCGCCACCGCGCGGCAGATCATGGCCTACTCGGTCGTCATGGTGATCACGTCGCTCGCGCTCTGGCCGATCGCCGACACCGGCTTCGTGTATCCGCTGGCCGCGGTCGTGCTCGGTTTCGTGTTCCTCCGCGAGGCGCGCCGGTTGTTGCTCCGGGCCCACACCGGCGCGGACGGCGCCGCGCTGCGGCCGATGCGGCTGTTCCACTTCTCGAACATCTACCTGGCGCTGCTGTTCATCGCCGCGGCGATCGATCCGCTTCTGCACTGATCCGTGGACTGATCGGTGCACTGAGCGTCGTCCCGCGGCTGCGGGGAGTTTTCCCCGTTGACCTGATCGTGATCTGATGTTGCGATGGGGTCCTGCCTGTGGAGGGGGATCCACGCCTGGGGAGGCGCTGCAGCAGGGGGATCTATGGGGGTACGAGCACGTATTGCCGCACTCGCGGCACTCGCGCTGGCAGGATCGGTTCTGGTCGCGGGGCAGGCGGAGGCCGGGGGCAACCACTCCTCGAGCCTGAAGCCGGTGGCAACAGGTCTGGACGGGCCGCGCGGCGTGTCGACGTACAAGGACCTGGTCATCTACAGCGTGACCGACGGTTCGGTGTACGCGACGAACGGCAAGAAGACCTGGAAGCTCGGCCAGGTTCCGGGTGGGTTCGCCCCGGCGATCGACACCGACCGGTGGGGCCGGACGTACGCGCTGACGGGCGGCGGCGGTCCGGAGGGCGCCATCCCGCCAGGCGGCGCGACGCTGTACCGCCTCCGGCCGGGCAAGTCGCCGGTCGTCGTGGCCGACATCGGGAAGTACCAGATGCACGATCCGGACCCGTACAACCTGGCCGACCCACCGACGGAGTCGAACCCGTTCGGCGTCGCGGCGCTGCGGGACGGCACGGTTCTGGTGGCCGATGCGGCCGGCAACGACCTTCTCCGGGTGTGGCCGAACGGCCACATCAAGACCGTCGCCCGGCTGAAGCCGCGCGTCGTGAAGACGCCGGCCGGCCTCGGACCGGACGCGCCGCCGGCCGGCACGCTGCTCCCGGCCGAGGCCGTCGCCACGTCGGTGACCGTCGGCTCGGACGGCTACTGGTACGTCGGCGAGCTCCGCGGCTTCCCGGCGACGCCGGGGACGTCGGAGATCTGGCGGATCAAGCCGGGCTCGGTGGGTGCGGTCTGTGACCCGGCCAAGCCGAACAAGGGCAACTGCAAGCGGTACGCCGACGGTTACACGTCGATCGTCGACCTGGCCGGCGGTCCGCACGGCACGCTGGCGGTCGTCCAGTTGGCCCGGGAGAGCTGGCTCAAGTTCGAGATGGGCGGCTCGACCATCGGTTCGCTGTACCTGCAGTACCCGGGTAAGGGGCATCGCGCCGGCTTCAAGCGGGAACTGGTGCGTGGTCAGCTCAACCTGCCGGGTGGCACGGCCTTCAACCGGTGGGGCGGTCTGTACGTCGCCGGACCGGTCTTCGGGCCGGGTGCGGTGTACAGGGTCAAGTACTGAGTCAAGTACTGACTGAGGCTGTGAGACGCGCGGGACGCCCGTCAGGTGGCGGGTGTCCCGCGTTCGCCGTACACGGCGGTGACGAGGGCGATCAGCAGCCCGGCCAGGAACATGTGGACGAGTACGACGGGCCAGGGCAGGCCGGTGAAGTACTGCGTGAAGCCGACAGCGCCCTGGAGCAGTTCGACGGCCAGCAGCCACGCGGCCAGCTTGCGGAGCGTGCGCGAGGTCGCCGTCACCCGGGTCGCGATCACCAGCGCGACCGAGATCCCGAGCAGGCCGAAGACGACGTCGGCGTGCAGCTGGCTGACCAGCTCCGGGTCGAACCCGTTGCGGCCGGTCTCCGGGTCGCCCGAGTGCGGACCGGCGCCGGTGACAATGGTGCCGAGAGCAACGGACAGCCAGACCGCTACCACACAGGCGGTGGCGAGCGCGCGGACCACCGGGGGAGTGTGCGGGTACGGACTGGTCCGCGACCGGCGCACCATCGAGACCGTCAACGTGATGATGATCGGCGAGACCAGGAAGTGCGCCGAGACGATCCACGGGTTCAGGCCGGTCAGCACGCTGATGCCGCCGATCACGCCCTGCAGCGGGACCCCGAGGGCGGCCGCGGTCGCCAGCCGGCGCAGGTCCCGCCGGACCGGGCGGTAGCGCATCACGACCAGCCAGGTGAGGATCGCGACGATCGCGACGACGAAGCCGAGCATCCGGTTGGTGAACTCGATCGCGCCGTGCACACCCAGTGCCGCGTGCGGGACGTACGAGTCATCGGTGCAGGACGGCCAGGTCGGGCAGCCGAGCCCCGAACCGGTGAGCCGGACCAGTCCGCCGGTGACCACGATGCCGATGTTCACCACCACCGACGCCCAGCCCCAGCGCCGGACCACGTCCAGGCTCGGCTCGGGCACCAGGCGCCAGAATCCGCGCACTGGCTCGGTCTCTCGGGGCGGGGTCTCCGTCGTCATCACCGGCACACTCTAAAGGTCAGTCCCATTTGAAGGTTTTCGAGACCAGGTATCCGAGGACGGCGGCCCACAGCGCCAGCGACAGCGCGGCCGCCCACGGGATGACGCCCTCGACGGTCGAGTTCGCGATGCCGTTGGCCAGCGCGGCGCTCGGCAGCAGCCGGACGATGCCCTGCATGCCTTCGGGGTACTCGCTGACCGGCGTCATGATCGCGCCACCGACCAGCAACAGCAGGTAGAGCAGGTTCGCCGCGGCGAGCGTGGCTTCGGCCCGCAGGACGCCGGCCATCAGCAGACCGAGGGACGCGAACGCCGCCGTACCGCACAGGATGGTGAGGATCACACCGAAGACGGCCGCGAACCCGCCGACGGGTTTCCAGCCGAGCGCGAACCCGGCACCGATCAGGACGGCGAGCTGGATCAGCTGGACGATCAGGACCGCGCCGATCTTCCCGGCCAGCAGCCCGGTGCGGGACAGCGGAGAGGCGCCGAGGCGTTTGATCACGCCGTACCGGCGCTCGAAGCCGGTCGCGATCGCCAGCGAGGTGAACGACGACGACAGGACCGCGAGCGCGAGGACGCGCGGGACGGCCTCGTCGATCGGGCGGCCGCTGCCGAGCGGCAGCCGCTCGCCCAGCCCGGTGCCGCCGAGCAGCAGGAGCAGGCCGAGCGGGATCACCAGGGCGAGGAGCAGTTGCTCCCCGTTGCGGACGAGCAGCTTGAACTCCATCCGCGTGTGCGCGACCACTTTCCGTGGCCAGGGCGCGCTCCCGGGCATCGGGGCATAGGTGGTGGTCATCGGCGGTCCGGCTTGGTGAGCTCGAGGAAGACGTCCTCGAGGGATTTGGTGTGGTGCTGGGTGAGTGAGTCCGGGGTGCCGGAGGCGATCACCTTGCCGGCCGACACCACGTGCACCTGGTCGGACAGCTGCTCGGCCTCGTCCATCGCGTGCGTGGTCAGCACCACCGTGACGCCGTCGTCGCGCAGGTCGCGGATCAGCTGCCAGATCTCCCGGCGGCCGTGCGGGTCCAGCCCGGTGGTCGGCTCGTCGAGGAACGCGATCTCCGGCCGCCCCACGATCGCCAGCGCGAACGACAGCCGCTGCTTCTGCCCGCCCGAGAGCCGGCGGTACGGCGTGCGCCCGCAGCTGCCCAGGTCCAGGCGCTCCACGAGCGCGGGGATGTCGAGCGGGTGCGTGTGCAGCGTCGCGACGTACCTGAGCATCTCGACGGCGCGGACGCCCGACCAGGCGCCGCCCTCCTGGAGCATCACGCCGATCTTCGGCATCAGCTCGTCATGGTCGGCGAGCGGGTCCAGGCCGAGGACCCGGACGCTGCCCGAGTCCGGGCGCCGGAAGCCCTCGCACGTCTCCACGGTCGTGGTCTTGCCGGCACCGTTCGGGCCGAGCACGGCCGTCACCGCGCCGGCGGCTACGGTGAGACTGAGGCCGTCGACCGCGGTCTTCTCGCCGTACCGCACGACGAGGTTGTCGATCTCTACCGCGACTGGCACAAACGGCAGCATAGAGAACGGGCCGACGTGACCTCGCTCACGCCTACCCCCGGTGCCCCGCGTGAGCGCGGGAAACGGTTAGGTGAACCTTATTTGAAGGCCCCGGGGAATTACGCGACACTGATGTTGTGAAAAATCCTGCGACCACCGGAGCCGTCAGCGGCGCCGCGCGGGACGAGTCCACCCGGGACCGGGTCGCACGCTCGATCCTGACCAACGGCCCGTCCAGCGCCGCGGTGCTGGCCGAGCGGCTCGAACTCACCCCGGCGGCGGTCCGCCGGCACCTGGACCACCTGCTCGACGAGGGCCTGGTGGAATCCCGCGAGGAGCGGGTCTACGGCCCGCGCGGCCGCGGCCGCCCCGCGAAGGTGTTCGTGCTGACCGACACCGGCAGGCATGCCTTCCACCAGGCGTACGACGACCTGGCGGCCACCGCGATGCGGTTCATCGCCGACGCGGGCGGTGACGACGCGATCACGGAGTTCGCCCGGCGCCGCGTCGCCGAGGTGGAGGAGCGGTACCGGGAGCTGCTCGCGCAGGCTCCCGAGAACAAGAAGGCGGAGGTGCTCGCCCAGGCCCTGACGGCCGACGGGTACGCCGCCTCCACGGCGGAGGCGGGCCACGGCGCCCAGCTCTGCCAGCACCACTGCCCGGTCGCGCACGTGGCCGAGCAGTTCCCCCAGCTGTGCGAGGCCGAGACCGAGGTGTTCTCGAGACTCCTCGGCAAGCACGTGCAGCGCCTGGCCACCATCGCCCACGGCGACGGTGTCTGTACGACTCATATACCAGCAGGGCATATCCCGGGTCCTGCCCCTGTGACCCCTGGCAAGCTAACCGACGGCGAATCTGCGAGGACTACGCGATGACGCAAACCGCTCACCCCGAACTGGAAGGCCTCGGCAACTACCAGTACGGCTGGTCCGACTCCGACGCCGCCGGCGCGGTCGCTCAGCGCGGCTTGAGCGAGGACGTGGTGAGAGGCATCTCCACCCTCAAGAACGAGCCGGACTGGATGCTCGACCTGCGCCTGAAGGGCCTGAAGCTCTTCGGCCGCAAGCCGATGCCGTCCTGGGGTGCCGACCTGTCGGGAATCGACTTCGACAACATCAAGTACTTCGTCCGGTCCACCGAGAAGCAGGCCACCAGCTGGGAGGACCTGCCGCCGGACATCAAGAACACCTACGACAAGCTCGGCATCCCGGAGGCGGAGAAGCAGCGCCTGGTCGCCGGTGTCGCGGCGCAGTACGAGTCCGAGGTCGTCTACCACCAGATCCGTGAGGACCTGGAGGAGCAGGGTGTCATCTTCCTGGACACCGACACCGGCCTGAAGGAGCACCCGGAGCTCTTCAAGGAGTACTTCGGCTCGGTGATCCCGGTCGGCGACAACAAGTTCGCGTCGCTGAACACCGCGGTCTGGTCCGGCGGCTCGTTCATCTACGTCCCCAAGGGCGTCAAGGTGGACATCCCGCTGCAGGCCTACTTCCGGATCAACACCGAGAACATGGGCCAGTTCGAGCGGACGCTGATCATCGTCGACGAGGGTGCCTACGTGCACTACGTCGAGGGCTGCACGGCGCCGATCTACAAGTCCGACTCGCTGCACTCGGCGGTCGTCGAGATCATCGTGAAGAAGGGCGCCCGCTGCCGCTACACGACGATCCAGAACTGGTCGAACAACGTCTACAACCTGGTCACCAAGCGCGCCACCTGCGAGGAGGGCGCGACCATGGAGTGGATCGACGGCAACATCGGCTCCAAGGTGACGATGAAGTACCCGGCCGTTTACCTGATGGGCGAGCACGCCAAGGGCGAGACCCTGTCGGTCGCGTTCGCCGGCGAGGGCCAGCACCAGGACGCCGGCTCCAAGATGGTGCACAACGCGCCGTACACCTCCAGCTCGATCGTCTCGAAGTCGGTGGCCCGCGGCGGCGGCCGGACGTCGTACCGCGGTCTGGTCGAGGTGGCGCCGGGCTCGCACCACAGCAAGTCCACGGTGCGCTGTGACGCGCTGCTGGTCGACACCATCAGCCGTTCGGACACCTACCCGTACGTCGACGTCCGCGAGGACGACGTGGCGATGGGGCACGAGGCGACCGTGTCCAAGGTCAGCGACGACCAGCTCTTCTACCTGATGAGCCGGGGCATGGCCGAGGACGAGGCGATGGCGATGATCGTCCGCGGCTTCATCGAGCCGATCGCCCGCGAGCTCCCGATGGAGTACGCGCTGGAACTGAACCGACTGATCGAGCTGCAGATGGAAGGGGCCGTCGGCTGATGTCGACCTCTGAAACGCTTGTTGCTACCGGCAACAAGGCACACTCGCACGGGCCGGGTTCGCCGGTCCCGCTCCAGGCGCGCAGCGAGCGGCCGACGTCGTACGACGTGGCCGACTTCGCGGTGCCGAACGGGCGCGAGGAGGAGTGGCGCTTCACCCCGGTCAAGCAGCTGAAGGCCCTGTTCGAGGACGCGGCCGGCACCGAGACCCCGAAGATCGACGCCTCCGGTCCGGAGGGCGTGGTGATCGAGACGGTCGCCGCCGACGCGGTGCAGGTCGGTACGCCGCAGGACCGGTCCGCCGCGGTCGCCTGGAACCAGGCGCCCGGGGCGCTGGCGGTCCGGATCCCGGTCGAGGCCGAGCTGACCGAGCCGGTGCACGTGAACGTCGCGAGCCTCGGCGGCCGCGGCTTCAGCCACCTGATCGTCGAGGCCGGCCGGCACAGCAAGTCGATCGTGATCATCGACCACACCGGCGCCGGCGAGCTGAGCGGGAACGTCGAGATCAAGGTCGGCGACGGCGCGGACCTGCGGGTCGTCTCGATCCAGCAGGGCGACCACGAGTCGATCCACCTCGGCCAGCACGACGCGCTGGTCGGCCGGGACGCGCGGCTGCACCACGTCGCGGTCACCCTGGGCGGCAAGATCGTCCGGATCGGCACCAACGTCCGGTACGCCGGACCGGGTGGCGACGCCGAACTCGTCGGCGTGTACTTCGCCGAGTCCGGGCAGCACCACGAGCACCGGCTGTTCGTCGACCACGAGGCCACGCACTGCAAGAGCAACGTGCTCTACAAGGGCGCGCTGGCCGGCGACAACGCCCGGTCGGTGTGGATCGGCGATGTGCTGATCCGGGCCGCGGCCGAGGGCACCGACACCTTCGAGCTGAACCGGAACCTGGTGCTCACCGACGGCGCCCGCGCCGACTCGGTGCCGAACCTGGAGATCGAGACCGGCGAGATCGAGGGCGCCGGGCACGCGTCCGCGACCGGCCGCTTCGACGACGAGCAGCTGTTCTACCTGCAGGCTCGCGGCATCCCCGAGGACGCGGCGCGGCGGCTGGTGGTGGCCGGCTTCTTCAACGACATCATCGGCAAGATCGGCGTCGGTGAGGTCAGCGACCACCTGCACGACGTGATCGAGGAGAAGCTCGCGCGCACCGCGGAGCTGAGCGAGACGGCCAAGGCGGCCATCGGCCAATGAGCGACACGTTCGAGCGCGCCTGCGCCGTTGCCGACGTCCCCGACGAGGGTGTGATCCCGGTCGAGGTCGGCGGAGTCGAGGTGGCGGTCGTGAAGAGCGAAGGACAGTACTTCGCGGTGCGGGACGAGTGCTCGCACGCGCAGATCCAGCTGTCCGAGGGTGACGTCGGCGAGTGCGAGATCGAGTGCTGGCTGCACGGGTCCCGCTTCGACCTGCGCACCGGCGAGCCGACCAGCCTGCCGGCCTACGACCCGGTGCCGATCTACCCCGTGCGCCTCGACGGCGACGACGTGCTCGTCGACGTGAAGAACCCCCTGAACCAGGCATCCCTGTAAAGCAACGGAGACAGAGACTAACCATGGCGACACTCGAGATTCGCGACCTGCAGGTGTCGGTCGACACCGAGGCCGGCCCGAAGCAGATCCTGCGCGGCGTCGACCTGACCATCGCCGGCGGCCAGACGCACGCGATCATGGGCCCGAACGGCTCCGGCAAGTCGACGCTGGCGTACTCGATCGCCGGGCACCCGAAGTACAACATCACCGGCGGCACCGTGACGCTGGACGGCGAGGACGTGCTGGACATGTCCGTCGACGAGCGCGCCCGGGCCGGCCTGTTCCTGGCGATGCAGTACCCGGTCGAGGTGCCGGGGGTGTCGGTGGCGAACTTCCTGCGCACCGCGAAGACCGCGATCGACGGCGAGGCGCCGAAGCTGCGCACCTGGGTCAAGGACGTGAACACCGCGCTCGGCGACCTGCAGATGGACCCCGAGTTCGCGCAGCGCAACGTCAACGAGGGCTTCTCCGGCGGTGAGAAGAAGCGGCACGAGATCGTCCAGCTGGAGCTGCTGAACCCGAAGATCGCGATCCTCGACGAGACCGACTCCGGCCTCGACATCGACGCGCTGAAGATCGTCTCCGAGGGCGTCAACCGGTTCGCCGGCCAGGGCGACAAGGGCATCCTGCTGATCACCCACTACACGCGGATCCTGCGCTACATCAAGCCGGACTTCGTGCACGTCTTCGTCGACGGCCGCGTCGCCGAGGAGGGCGGCCCGGAGCTGGCCGAGGAGCTGGAAGCCAACGGGTACGAGCGCTTCGTGAAGGCAGGCGCGTCCAAGTGACCGACGCCCGGACGTTCAGCAGTCCCTTGGACCTGCAATCGGTCCGGGCGGACTTCCCTATCCTGTCGCGGGAGCTCGCCGGCGGGTTCCCGCTGGTCTACCTCGACTCGGCGAACTCCTCGCAGAAGCCGCGCCAGGTCGTGCAGGCTCTTGAGGATCACTATCTCGAGCACAACGCCAACGTCGCCCGCGCCATGCACCAGCTCGGTGCCGAGGCGACCGCGGCGTACGAGGGCGGCCGGGACAAGGTGGCCGCGTTCATCGGCGCGCCGAACCGGGACGAGATCGTCTTCACCAAGAACGCCTCCGAGGCGCTCAACCTGGCCGCGCACACGCTCGGCGCGTCGCTGAAGCCGGGCGATGTCGTGGTGATCTCAGAGATGGAGCACCACAGCAACATCGTCCCGTGGCAGCTCGCCTGCGAGCGCACCGGCGCGACGCTGAAGTGGTTCGGCGTGACCGAGGACGGCCGGCTCGACCTCAGCAACATCGAGGAGCTGCTGACCGAGAACACCAAGGTCGTCTCGCTGACCTGGGTGTCGAACGCGCTCGGCACGATCAACCCGATCACCGAGATCGCGGCCAAGGCGCACGCGGTCGGCGCGACAGTGGTCGTCGACGCCTCGCAGGCCGTCCCGCAGTTCCCGGTCGACGTCTCCACGCTGGGCGCGGACATCCTGGTCTTCACCGGTCACAAGGTGGTCGGCCCGACCGGGATCGGCGTGCTCTGGGGGCGGTACGAACTGCTCGCCGAGCTGCCGCCGTTCCTCGGCGGGGGCGAGATGATCGAGGTCGTCCGGATGACCGGCTCGACGTACGCTCCGCCGCCGGCCCGGTTCGAGGCCGGTACGCCGCCGATCGCGCAGGCCGTCGGCCTCGGTGCGGCCGTCGACTACCTGTCCGGGATCGGCATGGACAAGATCGCCGCGCACGAGCACGCGATCGTCGAGTACGCGCTGGAGGGGCTGAAGACGGTCCCTGGCCTGACGCTGCTCGGGCCGACCGACGCGAAGGACCACGGCGGCGCGATCAGCTTCGCGCTGGACGGCGTGCACCCGCACGACGTGTCGACCGTCCTGGACACCCGGGGCATCGCGGTCCGGGCCGGGCACCACTGCGCACGGCCGGTGCACGAGCGGTTCGGAATGCAATCGTCGACCAGAGCGTCTTTCTACCTGTACACGACTCCCGAGGAGATCGACGCGCTCGTCGACGGCCTCGGATTCGTCCGAAAATTCTTCAAGGTGGACTGATATGCAGCTCGACAGCCTCTACCAGGAGATCATCCTGGACCACTACCGCAGCCCGCACCACGCGGGCCTCGCGGACCCGTACGACGTGGAGGTGCACCACGTGAACCCGTCCTGCGGGGACGAGGTCACGCTCCGGGTCGAGCTCGACGGCGAGACCGTGAAGGGCGTCACGCACGACAGCGTCGGCTGCTCGATCAGCCAGGCCGCGACCTCGGTGATGACCGACCTGGTGATCGGCAAGCCGGTGTCGGAGGGCATGGCGACGTACGACAAGTTCCTCGAGCTGATGCAGGGCCGCGGGAACGTCGATCCGGACGAAGAGGTTCTGGAGGACGGCGTCGCGTTCGCGGGCGTCGCGCAGTTCCCGGCCCGGGTGAAGTGTGCACTGCTGGGCTGGTCGGCGTGGCGCGACGCCACCGCCCAGGCCCTGGCCAACAGTGGGGCAGCCAACCAAGGAGTGAGCAATGCCTGACCAGACCGACGAGAAGATCGAGCTGCCCGAGGTCGACCTGGAGGCGGCGCAGGCTGCGCAGGCTGCACAGTCGGGGGAGGTCGGCACGACCCCGGCGAAGGTCGAGGACGTGACCGAGGCGCTCAAGGATGTCGTCGACCCCGAGCTCGGCATCAACGTGGTGGACCTGGGCCTGATCTACGGCATCACCGTGGACGACACCAGTACGGCGACCATCGACATGACGCTGACGTCCGCGGCCTGCCCGCTGACGGACGTCATCGAGGACCAGACCCGGATGGCGCTCGACGGTCTCGTCAACGACTTCCGGATCAACTGGGTCTGGATGCCGCCGTGGGGCCCGGAGAAGATCACCGACGACGGCCGCGACCAGCTGCGCGCCCTCGGCTTCAACGTGTGATCCGGACCGTCCAGGTCGCACCGGACCGGTTGGACAGGTGGCTGACCGGCTTCGGTGAACGGCACGGCGCGGTCACGTACGACGTGACGCCGCAGAGCGTCACGCTGACGGCCGAGGACGGCTCGTCCGCCGTCGTCACCGTGCCTTTCGAGCCCCTCGCGGCGTTGTCCCGCGAGGGGCTCGTCGCGCACGTGCTGGCCGAGCGGCGGATCGGTGTCCTGCTGGTCCGGCGCGGCGGGTACGGCGTGGGCGTGTTCGCCGGCGGCAAGCTGCTCGACTCGAAGGTCGGGTCGCGGCACGTGCAGGGGACGACCAAGGCGGGCGGCTGGTCACAGCAGCGGTACGCGCGCCGGCGGGACAACCAGGCCCGGGAGGCGTTCGCGGCGGCGACCGAGGTCGCGGTGCGGATCCTGGCGCCCGCGCGCCTCGACGTGCTGGTGTGCGGGGGAGACCGGCGCGCGGTCGACACCGTGCTCGACGACCCGCGCCTGAAGGAGCTCGGCGCGCTGGTGCGGCCGCCGTTCCTCGGCGTACCGGATCCGAAGCAGAAGGTCCTCGAGCAGGCCGGGGCCGACGCGCGGGCGATCCGGATCGAGGTCGATCAGCCGGAGTAGCTGTCCCGGACGGCCAGCAGCCGGTTGACCCGGAAGCGTCCCGGGTCGCGCTCCCGCTCGGCCCGCCCGGCGTCCGTCCAGAAGGCTTCGTCGGGCACCGTTTCGCCGTTCGGTCCGACGAACTTCAGGACCTCTCGCACGGCCTCGTGGGCGTAGGCCATCGCCCTCCGCGCCGCGTCGGACTCGTCGACGGCCGCCACCTCCGCGGCGATCGAGTCGGCGACCGCCAGCCACTGCCCGGCGTCGATCAGCTCCGACGGCGCCGGCCCGCCGAAGGTCGCGACGCCGTCGAGGAGTCCGTCGCAGGGCGGCGAGAACAGGTACTCGCGCCCGGCGCCGCAATGCCCGCACACACCGGCGTACCGCAGCGCGGCCCCGGCGACATCGTGCCGCCAGGACGCCTCGTCCGAGCCGCAGCCCGCGCACGCGGTGAGGTCCAGGTAGAGCATCACCTCGGTGGTCGTCCGGGCGATGGCGTACGGCGGGTCGTAGTCGGTCATTCGATCGTCATCCCGGTGGCGGGGTTGGTGGTGTGGCTCCTGCGCAGCTGTGGCTTCGACGTCCGGGTCCGGCTTGTCCGGGAGTCGGTTTCGGCGAGGGCCGCCGCCGGGATGCCGTGCTGGTGCAGGGCTTCGACGACGGTGCTGGTGAACCGGCGCGGCGCGTCCGGCGTGTGCAGGGCCCGCAGATCGACCCGGCCCTCGGCGAGGAGGGCCAGTCGGGGATGCAGGGTGGCGAAGGCCGCCGCGAACCCGCCGTCGCCGCGGCCGGTCATCGTGCCGTCCGGATGGGCGACGTACACGGTCCGCCGGCCGTTCGCCTCGCGGACCGTCAGCCGGACGTCGACGTCGTCGCGCCGGGCCTGGTCGAGGGCGTCGACGAGAGGCCGGTACGGATGCTGCTCGTCGGCCTCCACCCGGACCTGGACGGTCCGCACCCGGGCCGGCTTGGTGCCGGCGCGTTCACCGGCCTCCATCCGCGCCCGCATCGCGTCGTACTCGTGCCGGTACATCGTCAGATAGGCCTCGCCGGACGCGGCCCGCCGTACCGTGCCGGAGCGCTCGACCTTCGGTGGCCTGCGCCGGCCGAGCCGGAGCCGCTCGAAGTCCAGGTGGTAGTCGACGCGCACCCGGACCGTGACGACCTGCCCGGACTCGTAGACGCCGGTCTCGTGGCGCGCGCCGACCGTACCGGTGTCCTGCTCGCTGACCCGGCGGCCGCTGGTCGCACTCACACTGATCTCGCCGCCCGGTGTACTGCCGCCGATCGTCCGGGAACCGGGCAGCATCCGGTTGCTGCGTGCCGTCAGCTGGCTGACCCGGAGATCGCGGGAGTTCTCACCGAGCTGCGTGCTCGACTCGTCGTCCGGATCCGACACCAGCTCCAGGCCCGACAGCTCGGCGCGGACCCGGACCGTGACCACCCGGGCGCTGTCGCCGGGGACCGCGAGCGGGACGAGCTCATGCCCCGTGGGGCCGGCCATCTCGCGGAACTCGACCATCCGGTTCGCGGCGCCGAGCCGCGACTCCAGCGTGGTGGCATGCCGCCGGACGCCTTCGGGCCGGAGCATGTCCGGCGCTTCGAGACGGGCGCACGCCGCCTCGAACAAGGTGTTGTCCTCCTCCGCGCCGGGCAGGTACGGCACGGTGCCCTCGGGCAGATAGCGGTCGGGCAGGACCACGGCCCGGTGGTCCGGCGGCCCGAGCTGTGGCGGAGCGGAATCGAGCACCGACGCGGGCACGGCCAGGGTCATTCGTCCGGACGCTCGGCGGCGGGTGGTTGAGGCGGCCTTCCCACCCGGCTCCGCCGAGTCCTCGATCTCGAGGAAGAGCTCGAAGTCGCGCTCGATCCGTGCTGTCTCGATCGCGAGCCCCGTGTTGATACTGGTGTTCGCCTCGCTCGCGGCCGCAGTGGTCGAGGTGCTCAGCTCCGCACCGGCACCGGCCGACAGCGGCGTCCCGTCGGAGCCGGCCGCCTCGACGGACCCGCCGTACGACGTGCCCGCGGAGGTGCTGCGGCCGCGGTCGCGGAGGCTCCACAACTGGACGAGGCCGAACCCGTTGCCGGTCTGCCCCTGCGTCCCGCCCACCTCGGTGCTCGGGTCGCCGACGAACCGCAGCCGGGCGCGGATCCGGAGGTTCCGGGTGTGCGCGCCGACGCGGACCGGGAGTTCGCGGACGGCGCCGCGCGGGTCGAGCATGTCGTCCAGCTGGTTGCGCCACCGGGTGCCGGCGAACTCGCCGCGCAGCGCGTTCACCAGCACCGGGTCGTCCATGGCCCGCGGCGAATGCTCCGCGACCGCCGCGCAGACCTCGCGGAACGGGTCGGTGTCGTTGCCGTCGCGGTCCTGGAACGCGGCCCGGTCGACCTGCGCCGCGCCCATCATCCGCTCGTAGTGGCGCGGGAGTTGCGGCACGATCCGCAGCCGCGCCAGCTCCTCGGCCCGGCGCAGTACGGCGTCGAGTCGCTGGTCGGGCCGCGGGTCGAGACCGGCCGCCTTGCGGACCGCGGCCGCCAGCACGTCCTCGGTGTGCCCGGCGGCGAGGCCGTCGGTGACGTCCCGCTTGTCGATCCGGTAGCGCCGCAGCAGCGCGATCGCAGTCCGGCGGGGGAGACGCAGGTTGCCGTTCAGCACCCGCTCGACCGCGTCGGAGACCTGGTGCAGCGGAAGATCCAGCTCGCCCCGCCCGTACGTCAGCAGCGCGTCGCGCTCTGGCAGCGTGAGCAGGACCGCGCCGGTCTCGAGCGGGATCGTCCGCGGCGCGGCTCCGCCGGCGCGGAGCCGGGCCTCGAGGACGAGATCGCCCCAGAACTGGTAGTGCTGTCCGTCCCGCATCAACGTCCGCTCGACGCCGGTGGTGGCCGACTCGGACGCGCTCGACGAGGTGGTGGTCGTCCGGTTCAGCCCGGCCGAGCCGCCGTACGACGACCCGTCGGCCGCGACCGTACCGCTGCCGGCGCTGATCCCGGCGGTGCCGGCCGCGAAGTCGCCGGCCGTACTGCCGGTGGTCGCGAGCGTCACGTTGAGCTCGGCGAGGATGGGCTGCCCGGTGCCGACGTACCTGAGGTTCTCGACCCGCGTGCTGATGCTCAGCGCGGCCGGTCTGGGAGTGAGACCGCGCTGCCGGATCACGTCCAGCGGGTCGGACGGGACCGAGCCGACGGCCAGTCCGGTGCGGTACTCCGTGGTGAGCAGTTCCGGCCGGGCGACGAGGTTGCGTGGCGCGAGGAACCCGCTGAGGTGATGCAGGGCGGAGCTGTCCGCGCGGGCCAGGGCAGGTACGGCCTCGGTCAGCCGGGCGATCGGGTCGCGGGCGTCGACGTGGTGGATGGTCGCCGTCTCCAGCAGGTTCGGTTCGACCTTGCCCGCGACGGAGAGCGCGGGCTCGCCGGACCCGCGGCAGAACTCGCTGTCGAGCCAGACGCGGGCGCTGCCCTCGGACGATGTCAGCGGCACGGCCCCGCTGTCGGTGACCTCGCTGATCGTGATGGTGTGCAGTACGTCGAACACCGCGACCTGCGAGCCCGACTCGGCCACCGTCATCCGGTACGCGCCGCGGCTCGACGACGAACTGAGCGAGCGGCCCCGTGACGTCCGCCCGACCGACGCGCCGGCCGTCGGTGTGGCCCCGGCCCGTCCGGCGGCCGGAGCGTTGCCGAGGCCCAGCCGGGCGGACCACGGCACGCTCTGCGTCCGTGTCTCGGTGCGTCCCGACGTACTGACTCCGATGTCGACGTTGACGACCATGTCGTTGTCGGCGACACCGATCGGCGTCACGCGGTCGAAGTGCTGCTCGAGCGCGATCCGGTAGGACCGGACCCGCGGCGGGTGACCGGTGCGGTGTTCGGTGAGCTGGAAGAGCAGCCGATCCTGCGCGGCGTGGTCGTACCCCGTCTCCAGCCGGTGCTTGGCGATCTGCTGGCAGGCGCGTTCCCAGTTCTCCGCCTGGCTGAGGACGAGCGCGGCGTCCTGACCGGCAAGGGCCGAGGGCAACGGTTGGCCGTGTTCGTCGAGCGGCGGGATCATCCCCTGCTGCGACAGGTGTGCCAGGAAGCCGCGCAGTGCGTCGTCGGCACCGGTGAGCTCGCGGATCATCGCCGGTCCGGCGCCGCGCAGTTGCCCGGGCTCGTTACCGAGCCACGTCGGGAGTCGCAGGGGAGCGTCGGTCGGCTGCGGGTCCCCGCGCAGGAGCAGCCTGCCGTCGGCACCACGCCGTACGGCGCCGGTGTCGTCGCGGAGCACAGCCGCTGCCGGGACCGGGAGGCCGTAGCGGAACGCGTCCCGTTCCGCCATCCGCAGGTAGGCGTCGCCCGCACCGTCGACCGTGAACGACTCGTCGCGGTCGAGACGGTGGACCGTGACCTTGTGCCGCAGGCGCACCTTCACGCCGACGGTCGGCGCGATCCGCTGGGTACTCCATCGGCTGCCCAGGTCGGCAGTGGACGCGACGTCGTCGTAGCTGGTGTTCCGTCCCGCGTGCAGTCCCGGGGTGAGGTCCGCGCTCGTCGAGCCGACGTCGAGGATCGGGCTGCTGGCGGTGACACCGGTCGTGCGCGAGGAGCTGAACGACTGGCTTCCGGACGCGCCCGAGTTGCCGACGCGCCACAGCTCCAGTTTGTGGTCCGGCGAGCTGTCGCTGGTCAGCTCGGCGGTGTCGAGTTCGACGACCGTCTCCAACTGCGCCCAGGCCACCGGCCGGCCGCCGTCGGTGATCAGGCGCCGGACGCCGCCGGGCCTGGTCGCCTCGTCCAGCCGGAGCATCCCGTCCTCGGCGATCAAGCTGCGGAGCCGGTCGTAGCCGACGCGGTCGAGAGCGCCCAACCGCTGCCGCAGCTCCGCCATCGTCCGGTCGCAGAGATCGTTGAGGCCGTCGACGCGGGTGGCCATGTGCTCCGGCATCGCCGTCCGGCGTTCCGCGGCGAGCCCGAGCGTCCGCAGGTCGGTGGTCTCGGTCGGCGGCGGAACGGTGTAGGTGTGGATGAACCCGAGGTCGAGCGTGGTCGCGTCCCGGCCGGCGGTGTCCGAGCGGTCGACGACGTTGGGCGCCGACCAGTCGGCGGTGGCCGACTCCCGGATCCGCCAGATCCAGCGCGGCCGCTCCGCGCGGTACCGCAGGAACTCACCGCGGAGCGCCTCGACCGCGCCGGTTTGGGCGTATTCGGTCGCGCCGCCGCCGACCGTCCGGCCGCGGCCCTGGCTCAGCTCGATGCCGGGTGAGACGAGCGTGGCCGCTGCCTTCACCTTGCTCGTGTCCGGGAGCGCGTCGGTGAGCGTCCGCAGGCCGGCGCCGGCCGTCACACTCGCGGTCCGGGCCGCGGCAGTGGCGACGCTGAAGCCGCCCTGGACCACCTGACCGACCTGGGCCTCGTCGATGGTCAGCGGGCTGTCCAGCACTTCCTGGAGCTCGCCGGGATCGAGCTGCAGGTGGATCTGCAGCAGCCGGTCGACGTCGGCCCGCGGGTCGTTGTGGACCGTCAGGACGAAGCCGTCGGGCGAGAGGATCCGGCGACTCTCGCCACGCAGCGTCCGGTGCAGGACGTCGGGTGTGAAGCGGTTGGGTTCGCCGATGGCCTCGTTGAGCTCCGCGCACAACTTGGTCAGGTGGGGGAGACGGCCGGACGGCAGGCCGTTGTGCTGCACATCCTTGGCCGGGAGAGTGGCCGCGGTCGCCCGCTCGTACGCCTCGACCTCACGGACGGCGGCCTCGGCATCGCCTCCCGTCGCCAGACCACGGCACGCTCCGGCCGCGGCGCGGGCCTGATCGGCGGCGGCCGTGCAGGCGTTCGCGATCTCGGTATGGCGCTCGGCGACGCGGATCCGCGCGACCCCACGGACGCGGAGCCGGCGAGCGCGCTCAGCCGCCGACGCGTCCCGTGCGGTGGCCTCCTCGTCGGCCGCCGCGAACAACTCGGCGGCCTGCTCGCGGGCCGCCGCCGCGCTCGCTGTCCGTACGTCGGCGCGATGTGCGTGATCCGCCGCGGCTGCCTCTAGGTCGGCGACCTGCCGCCGTACCCGTGCCTCGAAGCGTTCCCGCAGGGTCGTCGCGGGCGAAGACTGCGTAGCGGGTGCGACGACCTGCATGCCGGTCCACGGGACGCTCGGAGCGGGATGCCCGGCCCGGCGGATGGCGGCGGACAGGTTCGTCAACTCGTCCTCGACCTCGGCGAGCGGGCGTCCGCCCAGACCGGCCCGGGTGTCCCGCCACTCGGCACCGAGCCGCCGGAACTCCTCGTACTGCGCCTGCGCCCGGCGGTCCCGCTCCGCACGGTTCGCCCGGGCTCCCGTCCGTACGCCGTCCACGAACCGGCGGATCGCGCCGCCGAACCCGGTAGCGCCAGTTGACAGGTGCCGGCCGCCGACCTCCGGACGTGCACGCCCCGGTGCCCGCAACGTTCCGGCTGCCGGCGCGTCCAGGCGCTCGGCGTCACGAGCGAGCAGGCGGGCACCGGCGACCAGATCCGCCGCGAACGGCCGCTCCGAACCTTCCTGCCGGGCTCGTGAGTTGGTCAGCCGCCGGAGATCGGCATCGGACTCCAAGCGATTGCCGTCGAGCACGTCCCGCAGCAGAGCCCGGGCCTCGCGCTGCTGCCTCGCCGGCAGACCCGGCAGGTCCAGCAGGGCGTCGAGACCGGCGGTCGCACCGTCCGCGGCCCGGCCGCCGCGCACCCGGTCGAGTTCGGCCCCGACGAACGCCACCGCCTCGGCGACCAGCCGGTCGTCGCCGACCACCGCCGCTCGCCTGGCCAGCCGGCGTTCCAGCCGGCGAAGTGCCTTACGGGCCAGGCGTTCCCGCGAGTGCCGCAACCGCAGCGTGCCGTCCCGCAGGGCCACTGCCTCGGGCGCCGCCACGCCGACCGCTAGGCCGAGCGCCTGGCGCGCGCGAGCCCGCAGGCCCGCCTCCGTGCTCGCAGCAGACGTCAACGCCAATCTCCCCGTTCAGATCAGTGGACGGGGAGATTAGCAATCAACTGTTCAATTTCTCGCTCGATATCCCACCAGCCGGGTTAACAATCGCCGGTGGGGTTTGTCACATCATGAATCGCTGTACAACGCGCGGAAGTCGGCGAGTGTGCCGCGGTAGGTCTCCAGGTCGTCCTCCAGCCGGGCACGGGTGACGACGTTCGGGTCGTCGGCCAGGATGTCGGCGCCGTACTTCGTCCAGATCGCCGAGTCCGGCACCCGGTCGGCGCCGTCCGGCAGGAACTTGATCGCCTCGGCGATCGCTTCGGCGGCGAGCTCGAAGTTCAGCTCGATGTAGTAGCGCTCCTGACCCGGCTCGCCGTCGTAGGCCATGTCGGCCTCGGTGCCCCGGTCCCAGTGCAGCTGTCCGACCCTGGTCCACTCGGCCGCGTCGACGAGCTGCGACTGGCCCAGTCCCCAGTGCGCGCCGCTCGTGGTGGCCGAGCGCTCCGACGAGTACGGGATGGTGATCTCGCCGACGGGGGAGGCGTAGGTCCAGGCGTCCGGGCCCTCGGCCAGGTTCACGCCGACCTCGAAAACGGGCGCCGGCCCGAGCTCGATGCCGGGCTCCGGCTCGGCCTGCGCGCGGGTCAGGGCCACGTAGATGTCGGCCTCCCGCAGGGTTCTCGCGATCAGCATCGGTTATCTCGCTCCTGTTTCCCTGATCTCGTTGCCCAACCGCCGGTGCAGGTCGGCGTACGCGTCCCTTGCCACCAGCAACCTGTCCAGCCGGAAGCGGCCCGGTTCGGCGGCGCGGACCGCTTGGCCCTCCGGCGTCCAGAACTCGTCCTCCGGCACGGCGTCCGCGCCCGCCGGGACGAACTTGATCACCTCGGCGACAGCGGCTCGCGCGACGGCCAGCACCTTACCGGCCTCGGCAGGATCCGTGGGGACGGCGGCCGCGGCGGTGTCGGCGACGTCCAGCCACTGGCCCGCGTCGAGGATCTCCGACGGCTCCGGGCCGCCGAACGTCGGCCAGCCCCGCACCGGTGTCTCCCGCGCGGGCAGGCCGAACAGGTACTCGCGGGCGGCGGAGCATCCCGGGCAGGTCGCGGCGTAGCTGGCCGCGAGCTCACCGTCGATCTGGACCAGTGCTTGTTCCCAGGGCGCCTCGCTCGAGCCGCAGTCCGGGCACGGATGCAACTCCAGGTACAACTGCGCCTCGTCCCAGGTCCGCGCCACCGCGAATGCCATGAAACCCCCCTCGGTCTGTCGGAGTATCGGTCATCGGCGTCACGGACCGCCCAGCGCCGGCCCGTGCCCGGTCGGAGCGATCGTCCGCCCCGCGGCGCCGCCCTGCGACGCCCGCGCACCGTGGCTCGGAGCCGGCGCGATCGTCCGCGCGGCCGTCTGGTAGTCCAGCGCCTTCAGCACGTCCCGCGGTACGCCGGCCTTCTCCAGCTCACCGGCGACCTTCGCGCTGAAGCTGCCGTCCGGCGACGACGTGTTGTACAGCTCCCGCAGGTCCACGCGCCCCTCGGCCATCAGCGCGAGGTTCGGGTGCAGGGTGGCGAACGCCGAAGCGAAACCGCCGTCGTGCTGGCCGAGCATGGTGCCGTTCGGCAGGGCCTGGTACGTCCGCTCGGTGCCGTCGGCCTCCTGGACCAGCAGCACGATCGACTTCCGCTCTGCTTTGGCTTGCTCGAGCGCGTTCAGCAGCGGCCGGTACGGCTGGTACACCGCCCCGGACTTGCCCTGGCCGTACTCGGTCGCCCTGATGTCGGGCGGCCCGAGCTCCGTCGGCACGGCCTCGAGTCGCGCATTCGCCAGGACGGCGTCGAGCGACGCGCCCGCCTCCATCTGCCGGAGTCCCTCGAGGTACTGGTGCAGGTGCATCCGGACGAAGAACTCACCACGGGCCAGCTCCGGCAGGCTGGTGGTCTTCTTCGTCACCGGTTCGCCGCGGCCGTTGTCGGTGGTCATCCGGACGGTCGCGTTGTAGACGACCGGGATCCGGACCGTGACCATCTGGCCCTCGGTGAACCGGCTGGTCTCCAGCCGGGTGCCGTTGGCCTCCGACGACTGCTCCCTGACCTGCTCGCCGATCGAGCCGCTGACCGACACGAACCCGCCGTCGAAACCGCCGGTGGCGGTGACCGGGGTCATCCGGTTGCTGCTGCTGGACGAGCGGTACGCCTGCTGGCGGCGCCAGACGCTGCCTTCCTGTCCTTCGAGTTCCGGACCGTGCAGGTGCCAGCCGACCCCGGTCGCCTCGATCTCGACGTTCACCGTCGTCCGCCCGTTGCCCGGCCGCGTCATCGGCTGCAGCGCGATGCCTTCGTCGAGCAACCGGGCCGCCTTGGCCTTGAGCGCGGTCGGCTTGAGGTTCGACCTGATCAGGTGCCGGTACTCCGCGGCGCCCCGGCGGCCGAGGACGTCGGGCTGCTCGAGGTAGGCGGTCAGGTTCTCGACCAGCTCGTTGCGCCGGGCACCTCCCCGGCCGTGCAACACCGCGCGGATCGGGACGGCGCCTTCCGGCAGGCGGATCGGGCGGTGCTCCGTACGCTCCTCCAGCGCCGGCTGCGCCTCGACCCGCGGTCCGTCCATCAGGTCGCCGCGCGGAATCAGCAGGGTCAGGTCCGCGCGGACCTGACGGCGTGGCGACACGCTGGTGACGTCGGCCGGGTCCACCCGGCCCAGCTTCCAACGGGCACTGGCCATCGCCGCGGCGCCGGCGTTGCGGACCCGCACGACCTCCGTCTCGAAGACCACGGTCCGGTGTGCCCGGACCAGGTCGAAGTGACCGAGCCGGGACAGCGTGGTGTTCTGCTCGCCGGTCCCGGCCGTGTTCGTCTTGGTCTGGTCGATCGAGAGACCGCCGGACGCGTCCCCGTCGAGCGCGGTGCTGGTCTTGCCGTCGATACCCCCGCTGACGGTCACGGTGTGACCGGTCGAGCGGTCGATCATGTCGTAGTCGTAGTTCTGCCCGACGCCGCCCGCGTCCTCCTTCTCCAGCTCGGGCGTGCCGTCCCGCTTGACCGGGACGCCGTCGACGGTGAGCTCGCCCTCGTACCTCGCCCAGACCCGGACGAACAGCACATCCGGGCGTTCCTGGCCCTCGATCGGCACCTCGATCGGCACCTCGAACCCGTCCGCGCCGAGCATGTCCTCCAGGTGACCCTGGTAGCTGTCCGCGCTGAGGTCGACGTCCAAGGCGTTCTGCAGCAGGAGGCTGGCGTTCCGCAGGCCGGGAGCGAGCTCGTCCACCTGCGGCTCCACCAGTTGCCGCAGGTCGACCCGCTCGTCGGTGCCCTCGACGGTGACCGACTCGATCTGGGCCGCGGCCAGGCTCTCGTCGTACGCCTCGGAGGTGTGCACGACGCGACGCTGGTCGGCCTTCGCCTCCACCCGGCGGGCGGTGGTCTCGAACGCCGTGTCGGCGTTCGCGGCCCGCGAGGCGCGGACCCGGCTCTTCGACCGCAGCTTCGCCGTCAGGAGTTCGGCCGTGTGCTCGGCCGGCAGGCCGGTGGTCACGCCCTCCTTCTCCCGCCGGTACCGGGTCAGGAAGCGGCCCGCGACGCGCTGGCTGACCGGCAGCTTGTCGTTCAGGTACCGCTCGGCGGCGTCGGCGACCACCCACAGCGGCAGGTCGAGCTTCCCGGAGCCGTACAGGTCCAGCGCCCGGCGCTCGGCCATCGCCTTCTGTGCCAGCGCGTCCGGCAGCGGGATGGACCGGATCACCTGACCGTTGTGCACGATGTCCGCGGTCATCTTCTGGCGCTCGATGAACTCGTGGTGCGTGCCCGGGTTGATCAGCAGCCGCTCGTCACCGGACGTCTCGCTGGTCGTCGTGGACTGCGACCTGCCGCCGGTCCGGCCCGCCGACAACCCGCCGGACTGAGCGTTGCCGTCGGCCCCCTTCACGCCGCCGCCGATGTCGCCGCTGACGCCGCCGGAGGCCGACGTGCCGGACGTCGAGCCGACGTCGGTCATCGTGAAGTTGATGTCGACGGTGTTCTCTTGGCTCATCGCGACGTGCGTCAGGCTGACCGCCTCGCCCCGGATGACGATCTGGTACTCGTCGGGGAGCAGCGTGCCGTCGGCGAACGCGTGCGCCGGGCTGCCGGGCGCGCGGACCACGACGAACGGCAGCCGGTACTCGCCGTTCATCCACTCGCGGTTCGCGACCAGGCTGGTGGGCGCGAGCGCGTCGTGCAGCGCCGGCAGGGCGGTCGAGTCGGACCGGATCGCCGGGATCGCGTTGCACAGCTCGTCGGCCGCGTTGCCCGCGTCGACCGCGACCGGGAAGGCCTGCTCCACCGCGACGCGGTGCGGCGGCTTCGGGTTCTTCTCGTACACCGGGGCGTCGGCCCGCGTCATCGAGCTGTCGTACGCGACCTCCATACTGCCCCGGACATCGGCGATCGGCTCGGCGTCGCCGCGGTCGGTGATCTCCGCGAACGTGATCCGGATGCCCTGCTTGAGCCGGTCGAGCGGCTCGGTGCTCTCGCTGAGCGTGACCCGGTTGACGCGGCGCCCGGCCGTCCAGCTGAAGGCGCGGCCGAGCGCGTTCCGGGTGCCCTTCAGCCCGATCCGTCCGGTCCAGCCGCGAATCCCTTCCGCCGGGCCGTGCGACCCGCCCACGCCCGCCGACAGCGGCACCGAGCGGGACCGCCCGGAGGTCCGGCCGGTGGCGCGCGAGCTGATCCCGAGCAGGACGACGTTCTCGTTCGTGCTGGTGCCGGCGCCCTCGACCTCGAACTGCTCGGTCGCCTCGTCGTAGTCCTGCGTGACCGACAGCCGGAACGGCCGCCAGCGCGGCGTACCGAGCGCGCCGCGGTCCTCGAGCATGACGATCAGGCCGCCCTGACAGGCCTGGTTGATGCCGGCCTCGAGCCGGGTCGTGTCGATCTGCGCCACGACGCGATCGCGGTTGCGCCGCTGCTCGGGCGTCGGCTCCTCGCCGTCCGCCGCGACCAGCCCCATCGCGCGCAGGTTCTCCAGCGCCTGCTCCCTGGCCGCGTCCGCGCCCTCGAGCTTCTGCGGCAGGGCCTTGCCGACACCGCGCATCTGGTTCTTGCCGCGGCCCATCCACGGCGGCATCGTTTGCGGACCCGTCGACGGCTCCGCGTCGCCTCGCAGCCGCAGTCGCTGGTTCTCGTCCAGCTTGACGTCGCCGTTCGCCTCCAGCGGTACGGCGTTCTTGTCCGCCGGGCCGCCTGCCCGCAGCAGGTCGTTCTCCGGGACCCGCAGCAACGCACGGGACTTGCCGGTCTCGACGATCGCCTTGGACTCCGGGTCGCCGACCTTGCGCAGCGTGGCGCGCACCTCGAAGCCGACCAGCACCCCCTGCGTCGGGCCCTGGTTGCGGTGCACGGCCGGGGTGATCGTGGTCATGCTGACGCTCTGACCGCCCGATCGGGACACGTTGCGCCCGGCCGACACGTTCGGCGACACGTCCACGCCGGACCCGCCGACGTTGGTGAGCGCCGTCGCCGCGGCGACCGGGTTCAGGTCGGAGGGCTTGCCCGGGAACGACACCGAGGCCGTGCCCGTGGCCGATGTGCCGTACGTCTGGCTCGCGCTGACGCCGGCGAAGTCGACGAGGACCTCTTCCTGCCACATCTCCGAGCTGGACTCGCCGACGAGCTCGGCGCTGCGCCAGACCGGCTGGACCTCCCAGGTGAGCTCGTACTCGGTCTCGCCGCCGGACGGGATCTGCCGGGTGATACCGCCCGGCTGGCTCAGCTCGCGCAGCAGGCGGTGCGAGTCGTTCACCATCAGGCCGGCGATGTGCTGGTATGAGACCCGGTCGAGGCCGCCGCCGTACTGCTTCTGGGCCTTGCGCACCAGGCGGTCGGTGACGTCCTGCAGCCCGGTGATGCTGGTGACCGCGTGCCGCGGGAACTCGCCGGTGACGTCCTGCCCGCGGCCGACCTGGTCCAGCGTGACGGTCTCCGCCGGCGGCTGCACGGTGTAGGCGCTCGACACCCACGTCTGCTGCCTGCCCGCGTCGACCGTCTCGACCGCCGACCAGGGCTCGGTGGGGGAGTCCCGGACCTCGATCTGCCACTTGCCGGACCACTCGTAGAGGATCGACTCGCCGCGGTTGTCGTCGACCCAGGCGGACCTGGGGCTGTCGGCGCGCCGCTCGGACCTGTTGGCCAGGGTCCGGCCGCGCGACGCCTCGACCTTCGGGGTGACGAGCTGACCCGCGACGGGGGCGGCCATGGCCAGGATCGGCTGCAGGTTCACGCCGACGTTGAGGCTGGTGGCGTGGGTGTTCGTGGTCGAGACCGCCGTGCCGCTCTCACCGATCGTGCCGGACATCTGCTCGGCCATCTCGTAGTCGATGTCGTCGCGCTCGGTGATGTCGTCCGGGATCAGCCGCAGCCGCACCTCGCGCACCTTGCCGACCGGTGTGTCGGGGTGGTTCTCGAGGGCGAAGACCATCCCGTCCTCGGACAGGACCCGGCGGTACTCGGCGGCGGCCATCGGCATCGGCCCGCGCGTCGGCATCCGCTCGCGCAGGTTGTTGGCGGCCAGGACCCGGTTGATGTCGTCGACGGGCACGTCGACCTCGCCGCCCGGCACCCCGGTCATCAGCAGGTTCTTGACCGGGATCGCCCGGTCACGGCTGCGCTCGTACGTCCCCACCTGCTGCTTCGCGGCACCGGCGAGCTCGATGATCCGGGCCTGCGGGGCGCCGCCTTCGAGCTCGGTCAGCAGCGTCCGGTAGCCGGCCAGCGCCTTCCGGGCCTCGTCGGCGGCCTGTGCGTAGGCGCCGGCGATCTCGGTGTGCCGCCCGGCCTTGTTGCGCGCGGTGCCGGCCGCGACGCGGAGCTTGCGCGCGCGCTCGGGTGCACCGCGGTCGCGTCCCTTGTCCTCGTCGTCGGCGTCCTTGTCGTTCTTGGTGGCTTCGTCGGTCGCGGTCTGCGCGGTGTTCCGCTTGGTCGCGGCCTTCGCGTCGAGGTCCCTGGCCGCGGCCTCGAGGGTCGCGATCTGGGTGCGGACCTCGCCGCTCAAGTGGGCGTACGAGTGCCTGGCAGGCCTCGCCTTCGCGTCGGCCCGGGCCGCGGCCAGACCGGCGGCGGTCGCGTCGGGCGTCGGGACAGCCCCGGCGGTCCAGGGGAGTGCGGGCTCGGAGCCGCCGTGCCGGCGGATCGTCCGGGCGAGACCCTCCAGGTCGCGCTCGAGGTCGGCGACGGACCGCGGGCCGCTCGGACGCCCGTTCGCGAGCGTCTCGGCGCGGGCCTCGTGCCAGTCCCGGACCAGACCCTGGAACGCCGCATGGTCCGCGTGCAGGCGGCGGTCGCGGCGCTCGTGACTGAAGACGGACCTCAGCCGGCCGAGGACGCCGCGGGACTGCCCGGCTTGGGCCGCGCCGATCTCCTGCGTCATCAGGGCCAGCTGGTGCGTCCAGACATACCGGACCTGCTCATCGCTGAGCCCACCGGAGATCCGCAGTACGTGCGGGTCGTTCGCCGTACCGGCCCGGATGACGCCCTGTCCCAGTGCGCCGAGCGTGGTGTCGCCGACCTCGACCCGGACGTGTTGCGGTACGTCGGAGACCGCGGTGCGCAGGACGGCCTGGCCGGATTGCGCGTCGACGGCGGGCCGGTCGGTGACCGAGGCGGCCAGGGACTGGCGGTCCATCGTCCCGAGCACGCTCAGCGCATGTGTCCCGGTCAGCGGCGGCTGCGAGCTCGGACGCCCGCCGATCGTCAGGCCGGTGCCGCGGATCTGCGACGTCCACACCCGCCGTCCCTCGGCCCGGCGGTGGCCGCTGCCGACCTGGGCGCGGTGCCGGCCGGTGCGCTGCGGTGCTGGCGCCGTACCCAGGCCGAGCAGCTCGGCCTCGCGGGTGATGGCGGCCGAGGCCGCCACGATGGCCGACGTCGCGACCGCGTGCGGCGGCGTGGTCAGCCGGGCGAGGCGGGCAGCTGCTTCCGGGTCGTCCGGTGCCGCGCTGCTGAGCGCGACACGGAGCATCGCGTCGGCCTCGGTACGGCGGGACTGCTCGAGCCCCGGCAGCTGGAGGTACCGGTCGAGGGCGTCGGTCGCACCGCGCGCGGGGAGTTCGCCGCGGGCCCGGGCGACCTCCATGCCGATCACGGCCACGGCCTCGGCCAGCAGCCGGTCGTCGCGCGCCCGGTCCGTCGCCCGGCGGACGAGCAGGTCCTCGATCCCGCGCATCGCGGTCGCGGAGAGCATGTCGTCCCGGCTGGTCAGCCAGACCCGGCCGTCACGCAGCGGCACCGCCGACGGGTGCAGGATTCCGAGAGCGGTCCCGGCCGCCCACTGAGCCCGAGCCGCCGGATCTGCGGCAGACAACGTCGGTGTAGTCAGCCGAATCACCCCTCCCGTCAGTGCCCGGGTGCTCACCAGTTGTCACCCGGACCCTCTGGTTCCGGAATTTAGCAAACAAACGGTTACTCGCCAGCTACTCGAACCACCCGAACTGTTAACGATTTACGCCCGTCGACCCACCTAGGATCAAGCCCATGTGGGAGAAGTTCGGTGAATCCGATTGGAACATCCCCCAGGCTCGCAGCACGGTCGCGCAGCTGCGGCACCACGCCGGTGACGGCCGGGAGTACGACGGCATCGAGCTGTTCCTCGCCCTGTGCGAGTACCTCGACCTCCTGCACGGCCGGCACGGGTTCGACTACTTCCGCACCGGCGCCGAGCAGGCAGCGCTGGCCGCGACCGTGCAGGAGATCCGCGGGCCGCGGATCGAACCTGACCCGGACTCGGACCGGCTCGTGCAGCCGGTGAACGCGGCCGTCACGCTCGCCGAGGGGCGGGACCTCGTGGTCTGGCTGGAGGGACGGCCCGGCTGGGAGCGTCAGGTCGGGCTCTGCCTGCGCGCGATGTATGCCTATCTAGACCAGTTGTACGGCGGGCCGGGCACCTTCAACCAGCTGCTCCGGCCCGACGAGCTGGAGCGGATCGCGGCCCGGTAACGGCGGTGGCCTGCTGGCACGAATGGCACCTCGCTGCCATTACGGTAGGCGCGTGAGTCTCTCGTCCTCCACGCGTACCTCCTCCCAAGGCGCCCGGGCAGCGGGCCGATCGACGGGTGGCGCGGCGACCCGCCTCCCCGGTAGCCGGGAACGGCGTCCCGCCCTGGCCGCGCTCGCGGTGATCCTGATCCTGCTCGGCGCCGCCGGCTCCGCGCTGATCGCGCTGAACAGCGGCAACCGCTCCGACTTCGTCGCGGTCGCCGACACCCTCCCGCCGGGCCACAAACTCGAGCCGAAGGACTTCTCCCGCGGCGACCTGGCCGGTGCCACCGGCGGGCTGATCCCGTGGTCGGAGGCGAACAAGTACGTCGGTCGCTACACGAAGACCTGGCTGTACAAGGACCAGTTCGTCACGCCGGAGAGCCTCACCAAGGAGGGCGAGCAGCCGATCCCGGCCAGCGGCGCGCTGGTCGGCGTCAGCCTCGAGGCCGGGCGCGCGCCGTCCGACGGACTCCTCGTCGGCGATGTCGTCAAGGTCATCCGGGTCCCGTCGGCCAACCAGGAGGGCGCCGCGGTCCCGCTGGTCAACGCGGCCAAGGTGACCTCGGCGGCCGGTGCGATCATCGACAGCAAGACGAGCGCGAACAGCTCCCTGAACGTGACGATCCTGATCCCGGCGGACGACGTCACGACGGTCGCCGCCGCGGCGGCCGCCAAGACCCTGGTCCTGGTGAAGCTCGCACCGGGCACCACGCCGGACGCGGAACGCAGCGGGGCCAACTGATGGCACTGGTGGCACTGGCGAGCGCGAAGGGCTCGCCCGGCGTAACCACGGCCAGTCTGGTCTTCGGTGCGCTCTGGCCGCGGCAGGTGCTGCTGGCCGAGTGCGACCCGGCCGGCAGCGACGTGGCGATCCGGATGACCGGCCCGGCCGGCGCCGCGCTCAACTCCGACCGCGGCCTGGTCAGCCTGGCCGCGGCGAGCCGCAAGGGGCTGGGCGACGAGGTGATCCTCGCTCACAGCCAGCAGCTCGACGGCGGTCTCGACGTACTGCTCGGTGTGCGCTCGCCCGAACAGGTGGGCGGCATGGGCGGTCTGTGGCACCCGCTCGGCATCTCGTTCAACCAGATGCAGCACGGCGACGTCCTGGCCGACTGCGGGCGGATCGGTGCGTCGTCCCCGCAGCTGCCGGTCATCCAGTCCGCTCGTCTCGTCGTCATGGTGTGCAGCGCGACCGGCTCGTCGGTGGCGCACCTGCGGGAGCGGCTGTCGACGCTGGTGCACCACGTCGACGCCCAGCTCGGTGTGGTCGTCGTGGCCGACCCGAAGCAGCGCGACGGCGTGAAGCAGGTGTGGTCCGTGCTGGACGCCATGTCGCTGCCGGTCCGGCACCGGTGGCACCTGGCGTACGACCCGGCCGGTGCGGCGTTCTTCGACGGGCGCGGCCACGGCCGGCTCGACAAGACCCAGCTGATCCGGTCCGCGACCGCGATCACCGCCGAGATGGCCTCGCTGGTCGCCGCGCCGCCGCCGCAGGACTTCGACATGGCCAACGCCGCGTTCCCGCCGGGTGATTACCGGTGAGCGCGGACCAGGAGCTGGTCCGCAAGCTGCGCGTGCAGGTCGCCGAGCGACTGAACGAGCAGCGCCGTCGCGACCAGGTGAACGGCGTCCCGCCGATGAGCGCGGAGGACGAGCGGGAGTACGCGCGGTCCCTGATCGTGCAGGTGCTCGAGGACCACGCGCGGTACGAGCTGGCCGAGGGCCGGACGCCGCCGACCCCCGACGACGACGCGCAGATCGCCGGCGCGATCCACTCCGCGCTGTTCGGCGTCGGCCGGCTGCAGCCGCTGATCGACGACCCCGAGGTCGAGAACATCGACATCAACGGCTGTGACCAGGTCTTCGTGCAGTACGGCGACGGCCGCGAGGAGACGCCGGGGCCGGTGGCCGAGAGCGACGAGGAACTGGTCGAGCTGATCCAGGTGCTGGCGGCCCACGCCGGCCTGACCAGCCGCCCGTTCGACTCGGCGAACCCGCAGCTGGACCTGCGGCTCCCGGACGGTTCCCGCCTGTCCGCGGTGATGGGCGTGACGTCGCGGCCCGCGGTCTCGATCCGGCGCGCCCGGCTCGGCAAGGTGTTCCTGAAGGACCTGGTGGCCAACGGCACCATGACCGACGACGTCGGCTCGTTCCTGCGCGCGGCGGTCGCGGCGCGCAAGAACATCATGATCGCCGGCGCCACGAACTCCGGGAAGACGACGCTGCTGCGCGCGCTGGCCAACGAGATCCAGCCGCACGAGCGGCTGATCACCGTCGAGCGCTCGCTCGAGCTCGGCCTCGGCGAGTTCAAGGACCTGCACCCGAACGTGGTCGCGTTCGAGGAGCGGCTGCCGAACTCCGAGGGCGTCGGCATGGTCAGCATGGCCGACCTGGTCCGCCGGTCGCTGCGGATGAACCCGTCCCGCGTCATCGTCGGTGAGGTGCTCGGCGACGAGATCGTCACGATGCTGAACGCGATGAGCCAGGGCAACGACGGCTCGCTGTCGACGATCCACTCGAACAGCTCGATGGAGGTGTTCAACCGGATCAGCACGTACGCGATCCAGGCGATGGAGCGGCTGCCGATGGACGCCACCCAGATGCTGATCGCCGGCGCGCTCGACTTCGTCGTGTTCGTCCGCAAGCACAACGACTACTCCCGCGGCGGCGGCCTGAGCCGGTACGTCGAGAGCATCCGGGAGGTCACCGGCTGGGACGGCCGGGTGCTGTCCGGCGAGGTCTTCGCCCCCGGACCGGACGGCCGCGCCGCGGCGCACGCGCCGATCGCCTGCATGGACGAACTCGAGCACTTCGGCTACCAGCCCCTCGTGCACGGAACGTGGGCGTGACGCGATGAGCGATCGGACACTGGGGGCGCTGCTGTGCGGCGCGGTGGTCGGCGGCGCGGTGATGCTGCTGATCGTCGCGATCCGCGGCACCGAGCCGAAGGACGAGACCCCGTCGCTGTTCCGCAACCGCGGCGCGGACCACCGCAAGAACATGATCCGGCTCGGCGCCGCGCTCGCGGTCGGCCTGCTCGTCCTGGTCGTCACCCGCTGGCTCGTGCTCGCGGTCGCGCTCGGCCTGCTGGCCGGGATGGCGGACCGGTTCTTCGGCGGCACCGGTGAGGAGCGCCGGGCGATCGACCGCTTGGACGCGCTCGCCACCTGGACCGAGGCGCTGCGCGACACCATCGCCGGCGCGGTCGGCCTGGAGCAGGCGATCCCGGCCACCGCGGTGAACGCCGCACCCGCGATCAAGCCCAGCCTGAACCTGCTCGTCGACCGGCTGCGGATCCGCGAACCGTTGCCCTCGGCCCTGATGCGGTTCGCCGACGATCTCAACGACCCGTCGGCCGACCTGATCGTCGCCGCCCTGGTGCTGAACGCCCGGCTGCGCGGTCCCGGTCTGCGCGAGGTGCTGAGCGCGCTGGCGGACTCGGCCCGCGAGGAGCTCGACGTCCGGCGGAAGGTGGCGGCCGAGCGCCGCTCGACCCGGCGCAGTGTGCAGGTCGTCGTCGCGATCACGCTGGCCATGGCCGCGGGCCTGGTGCTGTTCAACCCGACGTACATGGCGCCGTACCGGAGCTTCGTCGGTCAGGTCGTGCTCGCGGTGGTGATCGGGCTGTACGCGCTCGGCCTGCTGTGGCTGCGGCGGCTGGCGAAGATCGAGGTGCCGGAGCGGTTCCTGATCGGCATGGTCGACGACCGGACGAACCGTCCGGGCGGCGAGCGGATGGAAACGGTGAGCGGATGACCTGGGCCTTCATCACCGGCGGCATCGCCGGGCTCGGCGTGTACGTGCTGGTCCGAATGTTCATCAAGCCGCGGGCCAACGTGCTGTCCACGATCGCCCGGATCGACGCGGGCCGCGGCGGCTATGCCGGCGGAGCCACCACCAGCGCCGCCGGCGAGCGGGTGCTCGGCGGTGTGGACCGGGCGCGCGAGACCCTTGGCCGCAGGCTCGAGGCGGAGGCGAACGCGCGCGGCTGGGCGTTCGGCAAGCTCCGCCGCGACCTCGCGGTGATGAACCGCCCGTTCGCCGCGATGCTCGCCACCAAGGTGTTCTTCGCGCTCGGCGCGATGATCTTCATCCCGATCGTGCTGTTCCTGTTCTCCGCGATCGGGATCTCGGCGCCCGGGGCGGCGCCGGCGATCGTGACGCTCGCGTTCATGGCGCTCGCGTTCTTCCTGCCCGACCTGGCGCTGCGCCAGGAGGCCGAGACCCGGCGCCGCGACTTCCGGCACGTGGTCGGCAGCTTCCTGGACCTGGTCGCGATGAATCTCGCCGGCGGCCGCGGCCTGCCCGAGGCGCTGATGACCGCGTCCACGATCGGCGAGCACTGGGCGATGGCCCGGATCCGGCAGGCTCTCGCGAACGCCCGGCTGATCGGCATCACGCCGTGGGACGCGATGGCCCGGCTGGGCGAGGACCTCGGCGTCGAGGAACTGCGCGACCTGGCCTCGGCGCTGGCGCTGGCCGGTGACGAGGGCGCGAAGATCCGCTCCTCGCTGCTCGCCCGGGCGGCGTCGCTGCGGCGCAAGGAGCTGGCCGACGTGGAGGGCAAGGCGGGTGAGCGCTCGCAGTCGATGCTGGTCGCGCAGCTCGTCATGATCGCGGCGTTCTTCCTGTTCCTGGCCTTCCCGGCCGGCGTGGCCATTCTCGGAAGTTAGGCCGAACAGTGATCTGGACAAAGGATCCGTTGGAAGGGTTTGTCCGTCGAACCCGGCATACTGAGGCCTGCTTCGGCCTCACGATCTGGAAGGCATGCGAATGACCTCGGAGTTGATGTTCTGGCGGGCGATGGCCGGCTACGCGGTGGCGCGGGCGAAGACCCAGCGCGCCCGGGCGAAGCAGGGGCAGACCGAGTTGGGCGCGTCCGCGCTGGAGTGGGCGATCATCTCGGGCATCCTGGTCGTCGCCGCGCTGGCGATCGGTGTCGTGGTGAAGCGCGTCATCGACAAGCACACCGCCGATATCGACAAGGGCTGACGCGGACCGATGCGGCCGGGGCGGAAGCGGGTTCGGCGGAGACGGTCGGAGCGGGGGGTCAGCACGCTCGAGCTGGCCATTCTCGCGCCGGCGATCCTCGCGCTGATCTTCGTCTCCATCCAGACCGCCCTGTGGCTGTACGGGCGGTCCGTCGCGCTGAACGCCGCGCAGGAAGGCGTGTCCCGCCTGCGGCTGGTGCAGCCGCCGGTCTACACCACGGCCGTGGGGGAGAAGGTCCGGGCGGACATCCAGTCCTACGCCCAGCAGCTCGGCGGCACGACGTTGCAGCACGCCACCGTCCCGTTCCCGGCGTACAACAACCCGGAAGGCACGGTCTCGTTCACGGTCACCGGCGACACCGTCTCGCTGGTGCCGGGCCTGACGCTGAAAGTGAGCCGGACCGCCACCGGCCCGATCGAGCAGTTCGACGCCGACAAGTGAGGATGCGGATGCTGGGGGTCAGGTCCTGCCGACGGCGCCGTGAGCGCGGCACGATGGCGCTGGAGATGGTGATCCTGGCGCCCGTGCTGCTCGCGCTGTTCATGTTCCTGCTCGCCTGCGGGCGGTACTTCCAGACGTCCTCGCTGCTGGAGAGCGCGGCCCGCGACGGCGCCCGCGGCGCCAGCCAGGCCCGGTCCCTGCAGGAGGCCCAGGGCCGTGTCGACCAGGCCGTCACCGCCGCGATGAGCCAGGCGGTGGAGTCCTGCAAGCAGACCGCCTCGGGCTCGATCACGACCGGGTTCACCGCCGGTTCGCCGCTGTCGGTCGAGGTCACCTGCACGATCAACTACCGCGACCTCGGGCTGCTCGGCCTCGGCGGCGACACCAAGATCACCAAGCGCTTCACGTCCTCGCTCGATCCGTACCGGGGGGTGCGCGGTGACGGCTCGTAGGCTCGTCGACTTCTTCCGGATCGATGCCCGGCGCAACGACCCGGGCAACGACCGGCGGCGGATCCCGCGCGGTGCGCTGAGCCCCGCGGTCGCGATCCTCGCGGTGATGATCTTCACCCTGGCCGGACTCGTCATCGACGGCGGCCGGCAACTCGGCGCCCGCTCCCGCGCGATCGGCTACGCCCAGGAAGCCGCCCGGGTCGGCGCCGCCGCCATCCAGCTGAACGTCGCCGAGGCCAAGATCGACACCGCCAAGGCAGCCGCCGCGATCACCGAGTTCTGCGGCCAGGTCCGCTCCAACGACCCCGGCGTCACCGCCTGCGGCCCGACCACCCTCACCGACAAAGAGGTCGACATCCAGGTCGACATCGCCAACAAGACCACGTTCCTCGGCCTCGTTGGCAAACAATCCCTCAAAGCCACCGGCACCGGCCAGGCCCACGCCGAACAAGGCATCGAAAAGGCCGACGACAGCCCGACCATCCCCCCGATCGTCGTGAACTCGACACCCGACGACCCCGGTGCGCCGATCACCACGGCGCGCCCGCCGACGATCGACCTGCCGTGCCCCACCTGGACGGTCGGGTCGCCGACCCCGACCTGGACGCTGTCCCCGTTCCCGTTCCCGGCGACCTGTACGCCGAATGTGACGCCGACGCCGGATCCCTCCGGGACGCCGCCGACCGACAGTCCGTCAGGCCCGACGAGCCCGCCGACGAGCGGGCGCTAGACCCCGGAGGATTCTCTTCGTGCGTAGGTTTGCCCTCCCGGCCCTCACCCTGACGGCGATCCTGCTGGTCAGTGCCTGCGGCAAGGACTCCAATGACGGCGGCCGTCCGGTCCCGGTCGGCGGTGACGCCGGTACGACGACCTCGGCGACCCCGTCCACGGCGCCGTCGTCGGAGCCGAGCACGACGACCAGCGCCCCGCCCAAGCCGGCCACCAGCAGCCGGCCGACCGCCAAGCAGGTCATCGTCCAGCCAGGGAACTTCGCGTCCAACCCCGCCGTCCAAGGCCTCGTGACCAGCTACCCGCTGTACTTCCAGGCCCTGGTGTCGAAGGACGACACGATCCTGAAGAAGCGCTTCCCGTCGTTCTTCTACGCCGACGTGTCGCAGGGCATCCAGGATGCCAAGCGCAACGGCTGGGTGATGAAGCCGCCGGGCAGCGTCGTCGTGGTCGGGGTCAAGAGCACGCCGGACAACACCGTCGCAGTGCAGACCTGCCGCTCGCAAACCACGCAGTACTGGGATCCCGCGACGCGGAACTGGACCGTGGTGACCCCGAAGGGATCTCCCGAGGTGATCGAGATGATCAAGACGGGCATCGGCTGGATGCCTTACCGCCTCGCGACCAGCAAAGGCGTCAACTGCGCCGCGGTGCACTATCCGGCATAGACCATAAATCGATCTTGAGGTTGCGAAGAGGTGACGGGGTACTCGGTACCGGGCATGATGCCCCTGGTCGAAGATAATCTGCCGGAAGACGAGTCTGGGGAGTGAGGATGCACAACCGAGTAGGTCGCGGGCTGGTGGTCCTGAGTGCCGTACTCGCACTACTCATGGCTGGGCCCGCGCTGACTGCGGGCGCGGAGACGATCCACACCGGCACGTCGGTCTGCAGTATGTACGTCAACTCCGTCGGCTTCGGCGCGTACTGCAGCAACGGTGCGCCCTACCTCGGCCCCGACAGCGGCGACCCGCCACCTACCTGGCGCCAGCGGCTGAACGGCAGGCCCTTCGTTCCGTGCCGAGACTTCGCCATCCCGGACGGCATCCGGCTGCCCAAGGCGCCGGAGGGCAAGAAGTGGGTCCTCCGGATCACCATTACCGATTACGACCTCGACACGTACGACGGTGGTGACAACGCCCACCTGGAGCGTGCGTACGTGCCGGTCGGCCCGGTCGAGGAGGCGCAGTGCCCGTTCCCGACCTACATGGTGCCGTTCTGGTATCCGTTCAAGAGTAACTATCCGCCTCCAGCCTTGGTGGTCATGCCGACGTTCACGCCGAGGGTCAATGTGCCGGCTTTCTTCAACCTGACCCCGCAGAGCTCGAAGGCGGGGGCTGACAAGGACAATCCGGGAAGCCTGAGCGGCTACATCGACCCGAAGCACAACCTGACGATGCGCGGCCAGGTATCCGAGATGACCGTGGATCCGGGTGACGGGACCAAGCCGTTCAAGTGCTTGATGGGCGTCACCCCGGAAGGCGATCCGGACGGGTATGACGAAACCCAGGATCCGTTCCACCAGATGAACACGTGCAAGCACATCTACAAGAGGTCAAGTGCGAGTCAGCCCGACGGCATGTACACGGTGAAGCTCACGCTGACATGGGAAGTCTTCTACTGGGTCGGCAAGGACCAAGGCGGCTGGCACTCGATCGGTACGGCGAATGTGAATGCTGTGCAGCGGCTGCCTGTGCAGGAAGTTCAGGCGATTGGTGGCTGATGGTGGGGGTATGGAGGCGTGATGGTTAGGACGAACGAGCCTGTGCAGGCGGCGCGGTTGCCGCAGCGGCGGTCGGGGAGTCCGGGTGCGGACCGGCTGAAGGGGTTCGTCGCGCTGCTCGCGATCCTGGCGATCGTCGGTGGCGTGCCGTACGTGCTGCTGCGCTTCTTCGGTACGCCGTGGCCGGACACGATGCCCAGCAAGAGCATGCTGTTCAGCGAGCTGAGCGTCGAGACCGTGCTGGGCATCATCGCGTTCTTCATCTGGATCGCGTGGCTGCACTTCGTGGTCTGCCTGGTCGCGGAGGCGGTCGCGGAGATCCGCGGTCACGGCCTCTCGCCGCGGGTCCCGCTCGGCGGCGGCTCGCAGGCGCTGGCCCGGCGGTTGATCGGCACCGTGGTGCTGATCGCGGCGGGCGCGGGCGTCAGCCTGCCGGTCGCGAGCGCGGTCACCACGAGCGGACCGGCCGCCCCGACGTCCGTGAGCGTGCAGCACGAGTCCTCGGCGTCGCAGTTCCGCCAGACCGAGGCGGCGAGCACCGTGCTCAGCGGCAGCCACCAGCAGTCGAAGACGAGCGTCGGCGTCCGGACGAACAACGACCACAAGGGTCAGGTCGTCAAGTACACCGAGGTCCGCCCGCCGCAGGGCCGGAACTACGACTGCCTGTGGGACATCGCCGAGCGGTATCTGGGCGAGGGCCGCCGGTACAAGGAGATCTACGACCTCAACAAGAACAAGCTGCAGCCCGACGGCCGCCGGCTGACCAACCCTGACCTGATCCTGCCGGGCTGGCAGGTGCGGCTGCCGGCCGATGCCAAGGGCCCGGGGGTGCACACGGTCCGCGTGAGCATCGGCGACCACACCAAGTCGACGGTCAGCACGAAGACGACCAAGTCGACGACCGAGACCAGGACGGCGGTCAAGCCGAAGGTCACGGTCGAGAACAAGACCGAGACCAGGACGACGCCCGAGACGAAGACGACCGGTCCGGGACGTTTCTCCGAGCAAGGAATGGAGAAGCCGTCGTCGATCGGGATCGGCAGCGCGAAGAACGACCCGGGCGCGAAGAACGTCAAGCCGGGGGAGCCGAGCGTCACCGTCGAGCCGCATGCTCCGGGGGCCGGCCAGTCCGAGCACGGCGAACCGGCCGCCGGCGGCACCCGCGTCCCGGAGGCGACTCCGGTCGCGGCCGACGACGGCATCAGCCTGCAGGAAGCCGGGATGTACGGGTTCGGCGCGACGCTGCTCGCGGCCGGTCTGGCACTCGCGCTGAAGCGCCGCCGCGGCTGGGCGCAGGGCCCCGGCCCGAAGGCCGCCGGCCACCGGCAGACCGAGGTCGGCCTGCGGCTGGCGTCGGACGTGCCGACCGCCCAGTTCGTCGACAACTCGCTGCGCAAGCTGGGTGCGGACATGACCCAGCTCCAGCGGCCGATGCCGAAGGTCGTTGCCGCGCTGGTGACCGACCGGGCGCTCACGCTCGTCCTCGACCCGTACGGCGCCCAGCCCGAGCCGCCCGGCCCGTGGCAGGCGATCGCCGACGGCACGCGGTGGACGTTGCGCCGCGGCTACGGTCCGAGCGGCGAGGTGAACGCGCCGGCGCCGTACCCGACGCTGGTGACGGTCGGGCAGAACGCGGACGGTGCCACGGTGCTGATCGACCTCGACACGGCGAACGGGATCGTCGCGTTCGGCGGCGTGAACAACGCCTCCCGCGACGTGGTCGGTTCGCTCGCCGTCGAGCTCGCGACGAACCTGTGGTCCGAGGGCGCGCACATCAGCATGGTCGGGTTCGGCGACGACCTGTCGTCGCTGGCGCCGACGCGGCTCAGCTACTGGGTCCGCCTCGACGACGCGATGGGCGAGGTCGCCCGGCGGACCGAGGCGCAGGTGCAGGCCTGCCAGCGGCGGAACGCCGGTTCGGTCGCGGAGGCCCGGATGACGCATCCGGACGCGGCGCTGTGGGGACCGGAGGTCATCTTCCTGTCCGCGCCGCCGTCGCCGGAGGAGCAGGAGCAGCTGAACCGGCTGGCCGCGGACACCCAGCGCAGCATCGCGGTGGTCGTGGTCGGTGACGTGCTGAACTCGCCGTGGCGGTTCGTCGTGGACGAGAAGAACCAGGCCGTCTGCCGGCTGCTCGGCCTCGAGGTGGACGCGCACAGCGTCAACCCGGAGCAGTTCGCCGACCTGGTCGCGCTGTTCGACGCGGCCGAGACGGACGCGCGGGACAAGCGCCGCTCGGAGCAGGACATGCCGGCGTACGAGTTCTCCGCGATGGATCTGAGCCAGCCGGCTCCGGTCGAGGTGGACCTGCTCGGCCCGGTCGAGGTGGATGCCCGCGGGACCATCGACGACGGCCGGATCGCGCTGTCGACGGAGATCATCGCGTTCCTGGCCAGCCAGGACTACGGCGTCCACCCGAACGTGCTCGCCGGTGCGATCTGGCCGCGCGGCATCAGCCAGGAGCTGCGGGACGCGGCGCTGGACCACACCCGGCGCTGGGTCGGTGTGGACGCGATGTACGCCGACGAGTCCGGCCGCTGGATGCTCAACCGCAGCGTCGTGCGGGTCGACTGGGACGTGTTCCGGACGCTCGCGAAGCAGGCGTCGATGATCGACGACCCGCGCGGCCCGCTGTCGACGGCGCTCAGCCTGGTGCACGGTCCGGCGTGGTCGAACCTGCCCGGCGGCCGTTACTCGTGGCTCGCGGCGTCCGGGATCGAGCGCCGGATGGCGGAGGCTGTCGTCGACGCCGCCCTGCGGCTCGCCGAGGCGTCCCTCAGCCACAACGACGGCAACCTGGCCCGCACGGCCCTCCAGACCGGCCTCAGCTTCTCGCCGGCCTCGGAGGAACTGTGGCGAGCCACCCTCCGCCTGGCCGCCCACTTCGGCACCACCGCCGACGTCACCAACGTGGCCGGCCAGATGTACGCCGCCCTCACCCGCCACGGCGGCCCCCGCGGCCCCGAGGCCGAGACCGACGCCCTGGTGGACGAACTCCTCCCCGGCTACCACCGCCCGGCCCAGGTCGCCTGACTCTGGCTGCCACAACCCTCCATCTCAGCGGGCAGCCCCTGAGATGGAGGGTTGCCCATTGAGAATCTCAGGGGGCAACCCTCCAGCTGAGGAGGTAAGCCCTCAGAGGGTGCTGGCGGACCAGGTGTCGCAGGCGGTCATGTCGCCGGAGTCCATGCCCTTGGTGAACCAGCGCATGCGTTGCTCGGCGGTGCCGTGGCTGAAGCTTTCCGGGGTGACCTGGCCCTGGGTCTTCTGCTGGATGCGGTCGTCGCCGACCGAGGCGGCGGCATCCAGGCCGCGGGCGATGTCGTCCTCGCTCAGCTCGGTGATGAGCGGCTGGCCGCTGCTGTTCGGGACCGTCGTCGCGTGGTTGGTCCAGATACCGGCCAGGCAGTCCGCCTGCAGCTCGGAGCGGACCGAGTCGGACGTCGGCCCGTTGCGGGACTTGATCCGGTCGAGGATGCCGTACAGGTTCTGGATGTGGTGGCCGTACTCGTGCGCCACGACGTACGCCTCGGCGAACTCGCCGCCGCGCGCGCCCAGGTCCTCCTGCAGCGTCTGGAAGAATCCGATGTCCAGGTAGACCCGCTTGTCCGGCGGGCAGTAGAACGGGCCGACCGCGCTGGTCGCCGGGCCGCAGCCGGTGTTCACCGAGCCCTCGAAGACCCGCATCGGCGCCCGCGTGTACTTCTTGCCGCGGCGCGGGAGCTCCGCGGCCCAGAAGCTCTCGATCGAGTTCTGGTAGAAGACGAACCGGCAGTCCGAGTTCGACTGCAGGTCGGTGCCCTTCTTGCACGAGTCGAGGTTGCCCGCCGCCGTGTTCCGTGCCGCCGGCTCGTCGCTGCCACCTCCGCCTGGCAGCCCGCCGGACAGGAGCAGGATCACGATCAGGAGGATGATGCCGCCGATACCGCCGCCGACCGGGATCATCCCGCCCGGCAGCCCGCTGCGGCCGCCGCCACCACTACCGCGGGTGTCCTCGACACCGCTGGTGTCGAGATCCGCGTCCGGATTGAATTTCACCCCACATACACTAGACCTGAGAACGGGGGATTCCGGCGTGCCGTGGCGCCGCCGTGCCGCCCGAGAGTTCAGCCCGTAGCCCAGCGTAAGGACGCCTGCGAACCCCGATGATCACTGTTTCCCAGCTCGAGGTTCGCGTCGGTGCCCGCCAGCTGCTCGCGCCCGCCTCGTTCCGGGTCGGTCCCGGCGACAAGGTCGGGCTGGTCGGCCGCAACGGCGCCGGGAAGACCACGCTGACCAAGATCCTGGCCGGCGAGGGCCTGCCGGCCAGCGGCACCGTGACGTCCTCGGGCGAGATCGGCTACCTGCCGCAGGACCCGCGCACCGGTGACCTCGACGTCCTGGCCCGGGACCGGATCCTGTCCGCGCGCGGCCTGGACGAGGTCGTCCGGCGGATGCGCTCCGCGGAGAAGTCGATGGCCAGCGCGGACGAGAAGACCCGCGCCAAGGGCATGCGGCGGTACGAGCGCGCCGAGGCGGACCTGCACGCCGCCGGTGGGTACGCCGCCGAGTCCGAGGCGGCCCGGATCGCGGCGAACCTCGGGCTGCCGGACCGGGTGCTCGGCCAGCCGCTGTCGACGTTGTCCGGCGGTCAGCGCCGCCGCGTCGAGCTGGCCCGGATCCTGTTCGCGCAGGCCGAGACGCTGCTGCTCGACGAGCCGACCAACCACCTGGACGCCGACTCGATCATCTGGCTGCGCGACTTCCTGAAGTCGTACGCCGGTGGCGTGATCATGATCAGCCACGACGTGAACCTGCTCGAGGAGACCGTCACCCGGGTGTTCCACCTGGACGCGAACCGCGCCGAGATCGACGTCTACAACGTCGGCTGGAAGGCGTACCTGAGCCAGCGCGAGACCGACGAGCGCCGCCGCAAGCGCGAGCGCGCGAACGCCGAGAAGAAGGCCGACCAACTGGTCAGCCAGGCGAACAAGATGCGCGCCAAGGCCACCAAGGCGACCGCCGCGCAGCAGATGCTGCGGCGCGCCGAGCAGTTGATGTCCTCGCTCGACGAGGTGCGGGCCCAGGACCGGGTCGCGAAGATCGCGTTCCCGACGCCGGCGCCGTGCGGCAAGACGCCGCTGATGGCGCGCGAGCTGTCGAAGTCGTACGGCTCGCTGGAGATCTTCACCGACGTCGACCTGGCGATCGACAAGGGCTCGCGGGTCGTCGTGCTCGGCCTCAACGGCGCCGGCAAGACCACGCTGCTGCGGATCCTCGGCGGGATCGAGAAGGCCGACACCGGTGAGGTGATCGACGGCCACGGCCTCAAGCTCGGGTACTACGCCCAGGAGCACGAGACCCTGGACGTGAACCGCACGGTGCTGGAGAACATGAAGACCGCCGCCCCGGACCTGAACGAGACCCAGGCGCGCAGCGTGCTCGGCTCGTTCCTGTTCACCGGCGACGACGCGGACAAGCCGGCCAGGGTGCTGTCCGGCGGCGAGAAGACCCGCCTCGCGCTCGCCACGCTGGTCGTGTCCGCGGCGAACGTCCTGCTCCTCGACGAGCCGACCAACAACCTCGACCCGGCCTCGCGCGCCGAGGTGCTGAACGCGATCCGCTCGTACACGGGCGCGATCGTCCTGGTCACCCACGACGAAGGGGCCGTCGAGGCGCTCGAACCCGAGCGCGTCGTCCTGCTGCCGGACGGCGTCGAGGACCTCTGGTCGAACGAGTACGCGGACCTGATCTCGCTCGCCTGATTACTTCCGAGTAATATCCGTCCCATGACTGGTCTGCGACTGAGTGTGGACGGGCCCGTGGCTCGGGTGGTGCTGGATCGTCCCGAGGTGCGCAACGCGCAGACTCCGGCGATGTGGAGTGCGCTGGCCGAGTTCGGTGCGGCGCTGCCGCCCGAGGTGCGGGTCGTCGTCGTGTCGGGGGAGGGGCCGTCGTTCTCGGCGGGGCTCGACCGGCGGCTGATCATGGGCGACAACGACCTGGGTCAGGAGCCGCTGCTGACGCTCGGCGCCAAGCCGACCGACGAGGTCCTGGAGCTGATCGCGCACTTCCAGTCCGGCTTCTCCTGGTTGCGGCGTCCCGAGATCGTCAGCATCGCCGCGGTGCAGGGCCATGCGGTCGGCGCCGGCTTCCAGCTCGCCCTGGCCTGTGACCTCCGGGTCGTCACGCCCGACGCGCGCTTCAGCATGCGCGAGCCGTCGCTCGGCCTGGTCCCGGACCTCGGCGGCACGAAGCCGCTCGTCGAGCTGATCGGCTACTCCCGGGCGCTGGAGATCTGCGCCACCAGCCGCTGGGTCGAGGCCGCGGAGGCCAAGGAGCTCGGCCTCGCGAACATCGTCGTCCCGGCGGACGAGCTGGAGGGGACCGTGAAGGACCTGTCCGACGCGTTGCTCGGCCCGTTGCCGGGAGCGATCCGCGAGACCAAGGCTCTGTTGCTCGGTGCCGCGGACCACTCGTACGACGATCAGCTCAAGGCCGAGCGGGAAGCGCAGGAGCGCCGCCTGAAGGAGCTCCTGGCCGCGTTCGGCTAGTGCCAGTTGCTCACCAGGACGTCGTTCGGCGCAGGGTCGCCCTTGCCCGTCTCGACGTACTGCTTGAGGCTCATCAGGAACGTCGCCCACTTCGTGCTGCAGTGGTACATGAATTCGACCGGCTCCCGCCAGCCCTCGTGCTTGAACAGCACGATCGCGTACTCGTCGGCCTGCGACAGCGTGAAGCTGACGTGCGTGCCGATCCACTCCTCGGGCCCGCCGACGACCTCCCAGCGGACCAGCTCCGGCGAGGTCTCCAGCACCTTCATGTCGAACCCGTCGCCGCCCGCGCTGGCGAAGCGGAACTCGATCACGCCGTCGGGGTCGCCCTTGGTGTCCTCGGTCCACCAGCCGGCCAGACCGTCGATGGTGGTGAGGGCAGTGTGTACGTCGTTCAGCGGCGCGATGACGCCGACCCTGTGCAGGATGTCGCTCATGACTTTTCTCCCTTGCGTTGTTCGATCGCCTCGGCGATGCGCTTGATGCGCTGGAGCCGCCGGTCCCACGTCGCGGTGACGTCGGTCAGCTGGCCGATCGCGCGGGCGAGTTGCTGGTCGTCCACGGTGTAGCGGCGTTCGCGCCCGGACGGCGCGGAGTGCACGAGTCCGGCCCGGTCGAGGACGCCGAGGTGTTTCGCGACCGCCTGCCGGGTGACCGGCAGTTGGTCGCTGAGGCTGGTCGCCGTACCGCCGCCGTCGGCCAGCAGCAGGTCGAGCATCCGCCGTCGGGTCGGGTCGCCGATCGCGGACCAGAGCTCGTCGTCGATCACGACCGCTGCGCCAGCCCTCCGGCGTACGGCGCGATGCGGGGCAGGAAGTAGTCCCAGCCGCTGGTGTGGTCCTCGAGCACGGCGTCGGACTTGGCGGCCTCGTCGTACCCGGTCTCGGCGAACCGGAGCAGGGTGCCGCCGTCGACCGGTTCGAGCTCGAACGTCACGAGCAGCGAGTTCTCCGGGGTCGCCGACGCCGCGTCGTAGTCCCAGCGGAACGCGAACCGGCGCGGCGGCTCGGCCTCGATCACGGTCACCGGCATGACCGCCGTGCCCTCGTCCTGCCGGAATCCCACGGTCCCGGTCGCGCCCACGACGGGTTTGAGGTCGGCCTCGTCCGGCCACCACTCGGTCAGGTGCTCGGGCGAGCTGACCACCTCGTACACCACCTCCGGCGCCGCCTCGATCCGGATCTCGCGCTCGATGCTCCTGGTCATGCCCCTCATCCTTTCGCAACCTTTGGTTGCTTATGACTGTAGGGCATCGCGCCCCGGATGTGCAACCAAAAGTTGCGGGAAGTGTCCCGGGGCACCGGATGTTGAGAAGATCAGGCGAAAGGGAGGCCGGATGTCGGGAATGATGCGCCCCGGAATGGGTGCGATGGGCTGGCGGCGCCAGGACACGTCGGTGCTGGAGCAGAAGCTGGCCAAGGGCACGCTGCGGCGGATCCTGCGGTTCGCGAAACCGTTCCGCTGGCACATCACGGCGTTCCTGCTGCTGGTGGTCGTCTCGGCGTTCCTGGTGATCGCGTCGCCGCTGCTGTTCAAGAGGATCGTCGACGACGGGATCTCCAAGGGGAACGCCGGCCTGGTCACCGCGCTCGCGCTGGTGGTCGCCTTGCTCGCGGTCGTCGAGGCTGTGCTCGGGCTCGTGCAGCGCTGGTTCTCGGCCCGGATCGGTGAGGGGCTGATCTACGACCTGCGGACCAAGGTGTTCGGGCACGTCCAGCGGATGCCGGTCGCGTTCTTCACCCGGACCCAGACCGGCGCGCTGGTCTCACGCCTGAACAACGACGTGATCGGCGCCCAGCAGGCCTTCACCTCCACACTGTCCGGCGTCGTCTCGAACGTCATCAGCCTGATCCTGGTCGTCGGCGCGATGCTGGCGCTGAGCTGGCAGCTGACCGTCGTCGCGATCCTGATGCTGCCGATCTTCTTGATCCCGGCCCGCGTCCTGGGTCGTCGGCTGGCCGCGATGACCCGGGAGCAGATGCAGCTGAACGCCGAGATGTCGACCGCGATGACCGAGCGGTTCAGCGTCGGCGGCGCGCTGCTGGTCACGCTGTTCGGCCGGCCGTCGATCGAGAACGCCGACTTCGGCGAGCGGGCCGGGCGGGTCCGGGACCTGGGCATCCGGATCGCGATGCTCGGCCGTGTCTTCTTCACCGCACTGACGCTGGTCGCCGCGCTGGCGACTGCCCTGGTGTACGGCGTGGGCGGCAACCTGGCCGTCCGCGAGACGTTGACGATCGGCACGCTGCTCGCGCTCGTCGCGCTGCTCGGCCGGCTGTACGGTCCGCTGACCGCGCTCTCCAACGTTCGCGTCGACGTGATGACCGCGCTGGTGTCGTTCGAGCGGGTCTTCGAGGTGCTGGACCTGGAGCCGATGATCAAGGACGCGCCGGACGCGAAGGATCTGCCCGGTGACGCGGCGAGTGTCGAGTTCGAGCATGTCGCGTTCGCGTACCCGACGGCAGAGCAGGTCTCACTGGCCAGCCTGGAGTCGGTCGCGGTCCTCGACAAGCGCGTGTCCTCGCAGGTTCTCGACGACGTCAGCTTCGTGGTCCAGCCCGGCCAGATGGTCGCCCTCGTGGGCCCGTCGGGTGCCGGCAAGACGACGATCACCAACCTGGTCGCCCGGCTGTACGACGTGGCCGGGGGAGTGGTCAGGGTCGGCGGTCACGACGTCCGGGACGTGACGCTGCAGTCCCTGCACGACACGATCGGGTACGTGACGCAGGACGCGCACATGTTCCACGACACGATCCGCGCCAACCTGGTCTACGCGAAGCCGGAGGCGACCGAGGACCAGATGATCGCCGCGCTGCGGTCCGCGCAGATCTGGGACCTGGTGTCGGCGCTGCCGGACGGGCTGGACACCGTCGTCGGCGACCGCGGGCACCGGTTGTCCGGTGGCGAGCGGCAACGACTCGCGATCGCCCGGTTGTTGCTGAAGGCGCCGAAGATCGTCGTCCTCGACGAGGCGACCGCGCACCTGGACTCCGAGTCCGAGGTCGCCGTCCAGCGGGCGCTGGACACCGCGCTGGAAGGCCGTACGTCGCTGGTGATCGCGCACCGGCTCTCGACTGTGCGGAACGCCGACCTGATCCTGGTGGTTGACCACGGCAACATCATCGAGCGCGGCACGCACGAGCAACTGCTCGCGGCCGGCGGCGAGTACGCTGATCTCTACCACACGCAGTTCAGGGAATCCGGCACAGCGGCAGGTGTCTGATGATCAAGCTAGGGCTCGTCCTCGCGGCCGGGTACGCCGGGTTCAAGCTCGCGTACCACTCCGAGGACGGCCGGCACTACGGGCGGACCGGTGAGCGCGCGGTCCGCACCACGCTGGCGCTCCTGATCGCCGCTCTGGCCGGCGGGATCACTTACGCTGCTCTGCTCCCGCATTAGCCGGCCGTGAGTCGTGCTCCAGCAGGTGGAGCACCGGGACGCCGAGGTGCCGGCGGGCCGAGTTGGTCCAGTCGAGGTGGAAGAACTCCGCCACGATGTGCGGGCGGGTCAGGATGATGACCTCGCGGCCCTGGACGTGCTGCACGGTCGCGACCAGGGCGTCGATCGGCCGGTCGTGCGAGATACCGCCCTCGGCGCTCCGGCCGAGGTCGCGGAGCCGCTGGACGCTGCGCCCGCTGCACCCCTTGGCCTCGGTGTCGATCGCCTCCTGTGCCTCCGCGAGGTCCTCGCGCTGACCGGCCAGACCCGGCCCGTAGAGGTCCGCGGTCCCGAGGGCGCTGATCGACGCCTCGACGCCGGCCTCCGCGTTGTGGCAGGGCACCAGCACGTGGTACCTGACCGGCTCGGGCATGTCCTGATGGAGTTCGACGACGCGTTTCGCGTCGGGTTCGGACAGTTCCTGTTCGACGAGCAGTACGACGTCGTACATCGTGCCACCTCCGCTGCTTACCAGTCGGTACACCTCCATAGTGCCCCCGCCGGACCCGAAAGTATTCAACTGGATCGTTGCAGTCTTCGCCGTCCGTAGGTGCGCAGCGCCCGGAGCAGGTCGACCTCGCGGAACGCGGGCCAGTACAGGTCGCAGAACTCGATCTCCGAGCCCGTCGCCTGCCACAGCAGGAAGTCCGACATCCGCAGCTCGCCGCTGGTCCGGATCACCAGTTCGGGGTCCGGCAGGCCCGGGACGTACAGGTGCCGGCTGATGTCGTCCTCGCTCAGCGCGTCCGCGACGTCCTCGATCGACTGCCCGTCCGCGGCCGCCTCGTCGAGCACCGACCGCACGGCGTCCAGCACCTCGAGGCGTCCGGAGTACCCGATCGCGAGCGTCAGATCGCCGGCGTCCCGGTCGCGGCTCAGCTCGACCGCTTCCTTCAGCGCGCGGGCGGTTGAGTCGGGCAACAAGTCCAGCTGGCCCGCGACATGCAGCCGCCAGCGGTGGTCGCGGCGGATGTGGTCGGCGAGCACGCTCTCGGTGAGCTCCATCAGGTAGTCGACCTCGGCCGAGTCGCGCTTGCGCAGGTTGTCGGCCGACGCGACCCAGGCGGTGACGCAGGTGATCCCGGCGTCCGCGCTCCAGTGCAGGAACTGCTCGAGATGCCTGGCGCCGAAGCGATGACCGACGCGGACGTCGTCGTACCCGGCGCCGCGGGCCCAGCGGCGGTTGCCGTCCATGGCGATCGCGACGTGCGCCGGCTTCGGCAGACCGCGCAGCTGACGGCGGAGGCGCCGCGCGTACAAGTCGTACAGCATCAGCGTTGGGCGCTGGAGAGGACATCGGCCAGGTCGAACTTGACCGGCTCCTCCAACTGCTCGTACGTGCAGGACTCCGGTGTGCGGTCCGGGCGCCAGCGGACGAACTGGGCGGTGTGGCGGAAGCGGATGCCTTCCATATGGTCGTACCGCACCTCGACGACGAGTTCGGGGCGCAGCGGCACGAACGAGAGGTCCTTGCCGGCCTGCCAGCGGCTGCCCTCGGCGTTGCGCGGCGTCCGGACACCCTCCTCCTGCTTCGCCCACGCCCACGGGTGGTCGTCGAACGTGGTGACGAGCGGCTGCATCTCCTGGAAGAGCTCCTTGCGGCGCTCGAGCGGGAACGCGCCGATCACGCCGACGCTCGCCAGCGTGCCGTCGTCGTTGTAGAGGCCGAGCAGCAGCGAGCCGATCCGGTCCGGGCCGCTCTTGTGCAGCCGGTAGCCGGCGACGACGCAGTCCGCCGTCCGCTCCGGCTTGACCTTGAACATCACCCGCTTGTCGGGCTGGTACGTGCCGTCGAGCGGCTTCGCGATCAGGCCGTCCAGGCCGGCGCCCTCGAACTGCTCGAACCACTGCGCCGCGGTGTCGTGGTCGGCCGTCGCGGGAGTGACGTGGATCGGCTCCTTGACGTTCGCGAGCGCGTCCAGGAGCGCCGCGCGGCGCTCGCTGAAGGGCCGCTCGGTGTAGTCGTCGTCACCGAGCGCCAGCAGGTCGAACGCGACGAACCGGGCCGGGGTCTTCTCCGACAGCATGTTCACCCGGCTCGCCGCCGGATGGATGCGCTGCTGCAGCACCTCGAAGTCGAGCCGGTCGCCGGACGCGCCGATAACGATGATCTCGCCGTCGATCGCGCACCGCTCCGGGAGGTTCGCCTTGACCGCCTCGACCAGCTCGGGGAAGTACCGCGTCATCGGCTTCTCGTTCCGGCTGCCGATCTCCACCTCGTCGCCGTCGCGGAAGATGATCGACCGGAAGCCGTCCCACTTCGGCTCGTAGGACATCTCCCCGCGCGGGATCTCCTTCACCGGCTTGGCGAGCATCGGCTTGACCGGCGGCATCACAGGCAGTCGCATCCCGTCATTCTGTCCCACCGCACGGACAGTCTCCAGGAACCCGCTGTCACGGTGCCGTGGTGGACAGTGAACCGGGAGCCACGGACAATGCCGTCATGAGCTCGGTTCCGCTGGGGTGGACGCGTCCGTCGGACGCCGATCGGGACCAGGCGCTGGCGATCCTCCGCGACGGCGCCGGCACGGGCCGCCTGTCGCACGACACCTTCATCCGGCGCATGAACGTCGTCCTCCGCGCCCAGAGCCGCGGCGAACTCGCCGACGCCGTCCGCGACCTGCCACGCGGCGAATCGGGCTTCGTCACCTGGATCCGCGAGTTGCGCGATAAGCTCCCACGCTTCCGTCTCTCGCATCCCACTCGGTCGCTGCCTCGTCTCGCCCTGGTCCGTCGTACGGATGCCGCTCCTCTGCCCGCTCTTGCGCTGCCGGCCCCGGGCTCACCGACGGTGCGGATCGGCCGCGGCCCCGGCGCGACGCTCCGGCTGCCCGACGAGTCGGTCTCGCGGGCCCACGCGGAGCTCCGGCACGTCGACGACGGCTGGCTGCTCCGCGACCTCGGCTCCATGAACGGCACCTGCGTCAACGACCTCCGCATCACAACCACCGTGCGGGTCCGGCCGGGGGACCGGGTCGCGTTCGGCGCGGTCCAGTTCACGCTGACCTGGCTCCAGTAGTTGCATCCTGTACTTGGGTACAGGATTACCGTCGATCCATGGACGAAATCTTCCGCTCATGAGATCCAGCGAGGTGGCAGCCGCCGCCGGGGTGAACCTGCAAACCTTGCGGTACTACGAACGCCGCGGCCTGCTGGACGAACCGTCACGCACCCTCGGCGGCCATCGAATGTACGGGCCGGAGGCGGTCACGACGCTGCGCACGATCAAGGCCGCCCAGCGCCTGGGCTTCACCCTTGCCGAGGTCTCCGACCTCCTCGACGCCACCCGCCACCGCCACCGCCACGGCGAGGGAGCCGACCTCCAGACCCGAGCCCGCCAGAAACTGACCGACGTGGAAGCCAAACTCGCCGACCTGACCATCATCGCCGAAACCCTCCGCGCCGCCATCGCCGCCGGCTGCGAAGACCTCGAAACCTGCGCCGGCAACCCCACCTGCCCGATCCCGTTCCCGTAGGAGTGTGCGGGTGAGGAGCTGTTGACCCGGCCGCCGGACCTGAAGGACGAGCTGGAGCCGACGGACTTCGACCTGGAGGGTGGGGGGACTACCTACCCAAGCCTGGGTAGAAAGGGCGAAGGATCCGGCGGCTTGCGCTTCGAGTAGCCGGCCACCAATCCTTCTTTCTTCTTCGTGGGTGGTCAGGTGAGCAGTACGACCTTGCCGGTGGTGGCTCGGGTTTCCAAGGCGCGATGGGCGGCGGCTGCTTCTGACAGGGGGAAGGTTGTGGTGAGGGCCTTCCAGCGGCCGGTGCTGGTCTCTTCCAGGGCGGCGGACTCGAGGGCTCGGAGTTGGCGGGTGAGTTTGGCGCCTATGGCCCAGCCGGCGGTCAGGCCTCGGGACATGAGGTCTTCGTGGGTGAACTCGATGGGGCCGCCGCCGGACCAGCCGAACATCAGGGCTCGGCCGCCGGTGCCCAGGAGGTCGAAGGCCTGTTGGCCGTTGGGGCCTCCGACGCCGTCGAAGAGAACCGTGATCTCCTGGTCGGCCAGCTCGGACTTGAGGAGCGTGGGCCAGTCCGGGTCGCGGTAGTCGATCGCGTGCTGCGCGCCCAACGAGCGGACCAGTTCGACCTTTTCCGGACCGCCTGCGAGGCCGATCGCCACGGCGCCGGCGTTGCGGGCCGCCTGGATCAGGTAGCTGCCGATGCCACCGGCGGCCGCGGTCACCAGTACGACGTCGTCGGCGGTGACGTGCGCCTGCCGGAGGATCCCGGCGGTGGTCCGGCCGGTGCCGATCGCGGCTACTGCCTGGGCGGCGTCGACGTGGTCGGCCAACTCGTACAGCGACTCGGCCTTCGCCACCGCGCGTTCGGCGTACCCGCCTGGCACCATGCCCAGATGGACCACGACCCGCTTGCCGATCCACGACGGGTCGACGTCCGGGCCGACCGCGCTGACCCGGCCCGCGACCTCGCGCCCGGGGATCGTCGGCAGCTCCGGCACCGGGATCGGGCTGCCGGCGTTCGTGCCGGCGCGGATCATCGTGTCGACGAGATGGACCCCGGCCGCTTCCACGTCGACGAGTACCGTGCCGCTGCCCGCGACGGGATCCGGCACCTCCTCGTACACCAGGTTCTCCGCCGGGCCGAACGCGTGCAATCTGATCGCTTTCACATCCGTCACGCTAGAACCTCAACAATCATTGAGGTCAACCACTGCCACTTCCTTACGTTGTGTACTAAAGTTCGCTCCGAGGGAGGGTGACGTGGCGAAGATTCTGAGAGGTGCGACCGCACAGGAGACGCACAGCGCGATCCTCGACCTGATCCGCTCCAGCGGCACGGTCACCCGCGTGGACCTCGCCGAGCGCTCCGGGCTCACCGGCGCGTCGATCTCCCGGGTGGTCAAACGGCTGCTCGCCGACGGCCTCATCATCGAGACCGGGTACGGCGACCCGACCGGCGGCAAACGGGCCACGCTGCTGCAGTTCAACCCCCGCGCGCGGCACGCGGTCGGCATCGCGATCGACACCCCGAGCACGACGTACGTCGTGACCGACATGAGCGGCCGCGTGATCGAACAGGTGGCGTCGCGCGGGATCGGGAAGGAGCCGCCGGCGACCGCGGTCCAGCGGATCACGGCCGAGCTCGAGGACCTGATCGTGAAGGCGGGGATCGAGCCGTCCACGCTGGTCGGGGTCGGCGTGGCGCTGGCCGGCCGGCAGGGCCGGGGCGGGACGCGGCTGCTCCGGACGGACTCGCAGAAGTACGCGTGGGAGCCGTTCGCGGTGCGGGACACGCTGAAGGCGGCGATCGACCACCCGGTCGTGGTGGAGAACGACTCGACCTGCGCGGCGATCGGCGAGTTCTGGGCGGGCAAGATCCCGTCGGTGAACGACTTCGCCACCGTGTATCTGGCGGCCGGTTTCGGGCTAGGCCTGGTGACGAACGGCGATGTGTACCGCGGCTCGTCGTCCAACGTCGGCGAGATCGGCCACATGGTGCTCGACGTGAACGGGCCGATGTGCTGGTGCGGCGGGCAGGGGTGCCTGGAGAGCCTGGCGGCGCCGGCGGCGGTGGTGGCGCGCGCCGGTGAGGACCCGGCGCTGGCCGACAAGCTCGGTCTGCGCGGCCGTCAGTTGTCGGTCCGCTCCGACTTCGCCAAGATCGCACGCCTCGCCGCCGGCGGAGACGCGCGCTGCCTGGAGCTGATCGAGGAGTCCGCGACGTACCTGGCGAAGGCGTTGCTCTCGATCACCAACCTGCTCGACCTCGACCAGATCATCCTGGCCGGCCCCGGCTTCAGCGAGGCCGGCGACATCTACGCCCGTGTCGCGGCGCAGGAGATCAACCGCCTCTCCTTCGTCCGGGCCATGCACCCGACCCGCGTGGAACTCTCCAAACTGGGCCCGAGCGCCGCAGCCCTAGGCGCAGCGTCCCTAGTACTCCACAGCCAGTTGACGCCGCATCAGAACGCCCGCGCCTGAGCCCACCTGCCCAACCTGAGACCTCTTATGGCAAGCGGGGACCTGAAATAGCAGGTCCCCGGATGCAACAACTCGTCTCAGGTTCGTGAGGTCACTCGAGGAAGGCCGCGAGCCAGCGGCCACTCTTCTTGACGATGCGTTGCTGGGTCTCGTAGTCGACGTACACGATGCCGAAGCGGCGGCTGTAGCCCCAGGCCCATTCGAAGTTGTCCATCAGCGACCAGGCGAAGTACCCCTTCAGCGGGAAGCCTTCGCTGACGAGGTCCTGGCAGACGGCGACGTGCTGCTGGAGGTAGTCGAGCCGCTCGTCGTCCTCGACCGTGCCGTCCGCGGACACGAGATCCGGGTACGCCGACCCGTTCTCGGTCACGTACAACGGCAGATCGGGCGCCATCTTGTTGATCGTGACCAGGATGTCGCGCAGCCCGGTCGCCTCGATCGGCCAGCCCATCTGGGTCTGTGGCAGACCGGTGTCGACCGCGACGACGTTCTCGCTGCCGGGCTGCGTGGACACGACCGGTGACGAGATCGGCCCGTCCGGCGCCGCCACCGTGGTCGGGCAGTAGTAGTTGACGCCGATGAAGTCGAGCGGCGCCCCGATCAGCGGCAGGTCCGCCTCCTGCTCGGCGAACCACGAGGCCGTCCCGGTGTCCTCGAGGACGTCGGCCGGGTACACACCGGCCAGCAGCGGCTCCAGGAAGAGACGGTTCCGCAGGCCGTCGATGCGGCGCGCGGCGTCGCGGTCGGCGGGGGAGTCGGACGCGGCGTGGATCGGCGCCGGGTTCAGTGCGATCCCGTACGTGCCGCCGTCCGAGCGGATCGCGTCGAGCGCCAGCCCGTGACCGAGCAGCAGGTGGTGCACCGCCTTCAGTGCGCCGGCGCCCTCGGTCCGGCCGGGCGCGTGCTCTCCGTTGCCATACCCGAGGAAGGCCGAGCACCACGGCTCGTTCAGCGTCATCCAGTGCTTGACCACGTCCGCCAGCGCCTCGTGCGTGGCGGCGGCGTAGTCGCGGAACCGCTCGGCCGTGTCGCGCACCAGCCAGCCGCCGGCGTCCTCCAGCGGCTGCGGCAGGTCCCAGTGGTAGAGCGTCGCGTACGGCGTGACGCCGTTCTCCAGGCAGGTCTCGGCAAGCCGGCGGTAGAAGTCCAGACCGGACGCGTTCACCGCACCCGAGCCGGTGGGCACGATGCGCGGCCAGGCGATCGAGAACCGGTACGCGGTCAGCCCGAGGTCCGCCAGCAGCCGGATGTCGTCAGCGAACCGGTGGTAGTGGTCGTCGGCCACGTCACCGTTGGTGCCGTCCGCGATCCGGCCCGGAGTATGGGCGAAGGTGTCCCAGATGCTCGGACCGCGCCCGTCCGCGGAGACCGCGCCCTCGACCTGGTACGACGCGGTCGCCGCGCCCCAGGTGAACCCGCTCGGGAAGCCGTTCGTCACGTCGTCTCCTTCTCCACCCAGTATTGCTTGTCCGGAAGCAGGCTACCTAACCGGTTAAGCAACTCCTGGGGCAGGTCCGCATCGCGGGCGGTGAGGAGCGCGTCGACGCGCGCCGGCTTGCTGATGCCGACGACGGTGCCGGCGATCCCCGGGTCGTCGATCGAGTGCCGGAGCGCGGCCGTCGCCAGGTCGGTGCCGTGGTCGCGGCACGCCTTGTCCATCTCCGCCACCGCCTCCAGCAGCGCCGGCGGGGCCTCGCGGTAGGCGTACTTCGTCGCGCCGGCCGGGTTCGCCAGGATGCCGCCGCCGTAGATCGCGGCGTTCACCACCGCGATGCCGTCGGCCCGGGCGCGCTGGAAGATCGCGCCGGCCGAGTGGTCGACGAGGCTCCACCGGTTGTGCACGAGCAGGACCTCGAACCCGCCGAGGTCGAGGTAGCGGGACAGCTCCCGGGTGTCGCCGCCCGCGAGTCCGACGTGCCCGATCTCGCCGTCGGCGCGCAGCTGCATGAGGGTGTCGACGGCGTCCCGCATCGAGTCGAAGTCGTGGGCCTCGGGGTCGTGCAGGTGCACCAGCGGGAGCTCGTCCAGCCCGAGCCGCTCCTTGCTCTCGGCGACGCTCGCCCGGACGCGCGCGCCGGAGTAGTCGCCGTCCTTCGCGTCCACCTTCGTCACGACCAGGAAGCCTTCGGGCAGTCCGCCGTACTCGCGGATCGCCTGGCCGATCCGGGTCTCGCTGGAGCCGTCGCCGTACCCGTTGGAGGTGTCGATCCAGGTCAGCGGGCTGTCGAACACCCGCAGTACCAGGTCGATCGCTTCGCGCGGCGTGACGTCGTACCCGAAGACGGCGGGCATCCCCGCGATCCCGCTGCCGCCGGCGCCGACGGCGGAGACGGTCAGACCGGTGGAGCCGAGCGGGCGCAGCCAGTTTCCCTGCTTGTCTTCAGTCATGCGCCGGAGCCTACGGCGTACGCGAACCCGTCGGGGTCGACGTAGACCTTCGTCCCGTCCGGCGAGATCGCGACCGGCAGGTCCGGAGGGTCGCCCGCGAGTTCGGCGTACGCGAACCCGGCGACGTCCAGTTGCGGGTCGCGCGCCTGTGTGGGTACGTCGTAGGTGAACACCTCGAGGACGGTGTCGCCGCCCTTGAGGTAGCCGATGTGGAAACCGCGACTGTCGTGCGGCTGCTCGATCGTGCCGATGAAGTCGAAGCCGTGGTGCTGGTGGTAGAACGCGCTGGTCGCGTCCCGGTCCTCGATGGTGACCGCGACGTGGTCGAAGCGCGGCCGCGCGGGTACGCCGAGGGCCCGCTCGCGCGCCACTCCGTCGGCGTCCAGGACCTCGGCGTACTGCAGGTCGCCCTGGATCATCTCCAGCAGCGTGCCGTCCGGGTCGTAGAAGAAGCAGATCCGGACGTTGCCCTCGGCATCGAGCGGGTCGAGCTTGAACTCGACGCCGCCGGCCTGCAGCGTGGCGGCCCGCTCGTCCAGGCGGTCGACCTTGAAGCCGATGTGCCGGAAGCCCTTCTGCAGGTCGTCCGGCGACCAGGTGCTCTGCTCGCGGCCGCGCCGTACGGCGCGCAGCTCGATCGTCGCGGTCATCGCGTCGAGGACGGCGCGCTCCGGTGTGACCTCCCCGATCACGTCCAGCTCGAGCCACCGCGTGTAGTACTCGACCGAGCGCCGGACATCCGTGCAGTTGACGACAATGTTCTTGATCGGCATACGACCTCTCTCAGTTCTTGACGGCGCCGAGCATCATCCCGGCGACGAACTGCCGCTGCATCCGGACGTACACGATCACCACCGGGACGACGGACAGCGTGAGACCGGCGGTCAGCGCCGGCCAGTTCGTGGAGTACTGACCCATCAGCGTGAACAGCACGGGCTGCAGCGGGAGCGAGTCGGTGTTCCGCAGCACCGTGTTGGCGATCAGGAACTCGTTCCAGGTGGACAGGAACTGGAAGATCACCACGGTCGCGATCCCGGGCCGGGTGAGCGGCAGGATGACGCGGCGGAAGATCGTCAGCTCGCTGCCGCCGTCCACCCGCGCGGCCTCGATCAGCTCGTCCGGCAGCGTCTGGAAGAACGCCCGCATCAGGAACATCGCGAACGGCGCCGATCCGGAGATGTAGAGCACCAGCAGCCCGGTCTGGCTGTCGAGCAGGCCGAACGACTTGAGCTCGAGGTAGAGCGGGATGATCAGCGCCGTCGACGGCATCATCAGCGTGGTCAGCAGGAGTACGAAAAGCGTGTTCCGGAACGGGAAATCGAGCTTCGCGAACGCGTACCCGCTGAGCGTCGCGAACACCAGCACGCCGATCACCGTGACCGTCGTGATCCACACGCTGTTCCAGAAATGCAGCGGGAACTCGATCGACGTCCACGCCTCGCGGTACGCCGTACCGGTGAACTTCCGGGGGATGACCGGACCGTTGAAGATCGTGTTCTGCTCCCGCAGCGAGGTCAGCAGCATCCAGAGGAACGGAAACGCCATCAGGACGCAGAACGGAAACAGTACGAAAGTCGCGACCGACTTTCCGAACCACGTTTTCCTCATCGGTCCGCCCTCCGGGTCAGCCAGAGCTGGGCGACCACGGCGAGCGTGCAGAGCACCATCGTCACGACGCTGAACGCGCTGGCGTACCCGAGCTGCGGGATCGAGCCGGACGTCGACCCGAAGGCCAGCGAGTACAGGTAGGTGCCGAGCACCTCACTGGCGTGATTGGGCCCGCCGCCGGTCATCACGAAGATCACGTCGAACGCCTTGAACCCGTTGAGCAGCCCGAGGCTGACGATCAGCCCGGTGACGACCCGCAGGCTCGGCACGGTGATGTGCCGGAACTGCTGGACCGTGTTGGCGCCGTCCATCGCGGCAGCCTCGTACAGGTTCGGGTCGATGCTCTGCAGACCGGCGAAGTAGATCAGCATCGTGAAGCCGATGCCGCCCCATACCGTCACCACGACGATCGCCGGCAGCACGGTCTTGTGATCGGCCAGCCACGGGTGCTGCAGGCTGTCCAGGCCGACGGCTCCGAGCAGCCGGTTGAGCGTGCCGATGTTCGGGTCGTAGATCAGCTTCCACAGCACCGCCGAGACCACGAACGAGACGATGCCGGGGATGAACAGGACCGTCCGGACCACGACGCCGACCTTCGGCCAGATCACGTTCACCAGGACCGCCGTGACGAGTCCGAGGAACGTCAGCAGCGCGGTCGTCACGCCGGTCAGCACCAGCGTGACGATCAGCGCCCGGCGCGCCACCGGGTCGTGCAGCATCCGGCTGTAGTTGTCGAGGTTCACGAACCGCGGCGCCCCGAACCCGCCCCACGAGGTCAGGCTCAGGTACGCCGTGTAGAGGATCGGCCACAGCACGAACGCCAGGAACAGGACGAACGTCGGCGCGACGAACAGATAGCCTGCGACTCTCTGGGATTTCCTGAGTGGAGTTCCGAAGACCTGACCGGCACTCATCCAGTCAGCCGCCCTTGGCGTTCTGCACCGCCTGCTGCATCGCCTTCGCGACCGCGGCCGGTTCGCCGCTGCCGTCGAAGATCTTCGCCAGCGGATCGCCCGCCGCCACCGAGCCGGGGCCGAACGGGATGTGCGGGCAGCCGTCGCCGTCCAGCAGCCACGACGTCATCTGCTTCATGATCGGCAGCTCGATCCGCTGTGCGGCGCTCTTGGTGGCCGGCATCGAGTTCGAGTCGTTCATGGTGGGGGAGTACTGCTCGGCGGAGTACATGAACTTCAGGAACTCCAGCGCCGCGTCCTTGTTCTTGCTGGTCGCCGACACCGCCCAGCCGGCGCCCGCCTGGTTCGCCGTCCAGTGCCGCTTGCCGGGCGCGATCGCCGGCGTCTTCATCACCTTGTAGAGCTTGTTGAAGGCCGGCGACGCGTCCTTGGTCAGGCCCTGCGGGGTCCAGCTGCCGTTGAACAGCATCGCGGACTTCCCGGTGTAGAAGATCTGCGGCGCCTGGTCGCCGCTGGTGCCGGTCGTGCCGGGCTGGAAGACGCCGGCCTTGACGATCTTCTGCTGCAGTTCGATCGCCTGGACCACCTTCGGGTCCTCGTACGTGGCGCCGTCCTTCAACTGATCGAGCTTCAGGTAGTACGTCGGGTCGTCGGCGACCTGCGTGATCAGCGGCAGGAAGAAGTCCAGCGAGCTGGTGGTGGGGTTGCAGCTCAGCGCCACCGGGTGCTTGCCGGTCTTCCGGATCTTCGCGGCCGCCGCGATCAGGTCGTCCCAGGTCTCGATCTCGTCCTCGCCGACACCGGCCGCCTTCAGCAGGTCGGGGTTGTAGAACAGCCCGAACGTCTGCGCCATCCAGCCGACCGCGTACTGCTTGCCGTCCAGGGTGTACTCCTGGTTGGCCGAGTCGAAGAAGTCCTTCAGGAAGTCGTCGCCGAGCTCCTGTTTCAGGTCGGCGGAGATCCCGCCGGTGCCATAGGTCAGCGCCCTGGTGTGCGGCGCGAAGATCTCCGGGACGTCGCCACCGGCGACCGCGGCCTGCAGGGCGGGCAGGTACTGGTCGGGGGTGCCGAAGATCCGGTTCTCGATCTTGATGTTGCTGTGCGCGGCCTCGAACGCGCTGATCAGCTTGGGGAACTGGTCCTCCTGGTCGTTGTACCAGGACCACATCCGGACCACGGCCTTCCCGCCGCTCGTGGTGCCGCCACCGCTGTCACTGCCGCCGCAGGCCGCCAGCGCCGGCCCGAGGCCCAGCGCGCCCACCGCTGTCTTGAGAACTGTCCGCCGCCGCACGTGCTGTTCGCCCATCGGAGACTCCTCGTCGTTCGCCTCACGAACTCACACCCAACTTCCTAACTGAAAGTAAGAAAGTGGTCAAGGCCACAGCAGGCTTTCCACACTTTTCCCTGGCTTAGGGTTGGGCGCATGGTCGTGCGGCTGAGTGAGCGGACGCCGGTCGTGAGTTCCGACCGGCTGCTGTCCGAGTGCGTCCCGCCGCCGCGGTTCGCCGACGTCCGGTTCAGCACGTACCGGCCCGACCCGGACGAGCCGTCCCAGTCCGAGGCACTGGCCGTCCTCACCGCCCGGGCCGCGAAGCTGGCCACACCCCGGCAGGCGCCGTCGCTCTGGTCCCGGCTCCGCCCGCAACGCGCGGTCGAGGGCAAGCCGGGGATCTACCTCGACGGCGGATTCGGAGTAGGCAAGACACATCTCCTGGCGTCGCTCTGGCACGAAGCGGCCGCCCCGAAGATGTACTGCACGTTCGTCGAGCTCACCAACCTCGTCGGCGCGCTCGGCCTGCGCACCGCGGTCGAGGCGCTGTCGTCGTACCGCCTGATCTGTGTCGACGAGTTCGAGCTGGACGATCCCGGCGATACGATGCTGATCTCGCGGCTGCTCGGCCAGCTGGTCGAGGCGGGGGTCGAGTTCGCGGCGACCTCGAACACGTTGCCCGACAAGCTCGGCGAGGGCCGGTTCCAGGCGGTCGACTTCCTCCGCGAGATCCAGGGGCTCGCCGCCCGGTTCGACGTCCGGCGGGTGGACGGGCCGGACTACCGGCATCGCGGGCTCCCGGTGGCGCCGGACCCGTGGCCGGACGAGAAGGTCGAGCAGGAGGCGGCCGTCCGGGCGAACGCGTCCTGCGACCATTTCGTCGACCTGCACCGGCATCTGGCCGAGCTGCATCCGAGCAAGTACGGCGCACTGCTCGACGGGGTCGGGACCGTCGCGATCACCGACATCCGGCCGCTGACCGACGAGAACGTGGCGCTGCGGATGGTCGTCCTCGCCGACCGGATGTACGACCGCAACCTCCCGTTGCTCGCCGGCGGCGTCCCGCTCGACCGGCTGTTCTCGCCCGAGATGCTGAAGGGCGGCTACCGCAAGAAGTACCTGCGCGCCCTGTCGAGATTGATCGCGTTGGCCCGCGCGGCGTGATTCCCTGAGCACATGCGGAAAGTCCGGCTCGGCGCTGCCGTCGTACTGGCGGTCTTCTTCGCCTGGCTGGTCTGGCGGGCGTCGACGGACGACGGCTTCCACTTCATCTGGAACCGCGACGAAGCCGAGTTCGTCGTGTTCGTCGGCGCGGTCGGCCTGGCGTCCCTGGTGTTGTCCGCGACCGGCTCGCAGCCGCGTGGCGTTGCCCGGGCCGGTGGCCGGTGGATCGTCCGCGCGGTCGCGTACATCTGCGGCGCGGTAGCGGTGATGCTGGTCGCGCTGGGCGCCGGTACGGCGTACTACGAGGCCACCGACTGCCCGGCCGGCGACGGCGACTGCCTCTCGCTGCTCGGCGGCATGGTGTGGAGTCTCGTCTCGCTCGCGGTCAGCGCCATCGCGGTCGTCGTGATCGAACTGGTGTTGTGGCGGCGCCGTCGCAATACCGCGGCGATCCAGGACCGATGAGGCAGGATGAGTGAATGGCGAAGCAGAAGAAGGGTCAGAAGGCCGCCGGTGGGGGATTGCGGGAGCAGCTGCGGGTGCCGGCCGGTGCGGTGGATCTGACGACCTACGACACCCGTGCGACCGCGGGGTTCAGCGGCACCAAGGACGACGGCAAGCTCGCGCTGGCGAATCTCGGTGACGAGGTCTCGGACTGGCAGGAGCGGCTGTTCGCCGAGGGACGCACGGGTGGCGGGCGGAGCATCCTGCTGGTCCTGCAGGGGATGGACACCTCCGGCAAGGGCGGGGTGATCCGGCACGGCGCGGGGCTGATGGACCCGCAGGGCCTGAAGATCACCTCGTTCAAGGCGCCGACGCCGGCCGAGAAGCGCCGCGGGTTCCTGTGGCGGATCCGGCAGGCGGTGCCGGGCCACGGGATGATCGGGATCTTCGACCGGTCGCACTACGAGGACGTGCTGATCGCCCGGGTGCGCGAGCTGGTCACGCCGAACGTGTGGACCCGGCGATACGACCAGATCAACGAGTTCGAGGCCGAGCTGACCGCGAGCGGCGTGACGATCGTGAAGTGCTATCTGCACATCTCGCCCGAGGAGCAGCGGGTCCGGCTGCAGGCGCGGCTCGACGACCCGACCAAGCACTGGAAGTACAACCCGGGCGACGTCGACGAGCGGCAGCTGTGGCCGGACTACATGGACGCCTACCACGCCGCGATCGAGCGCTGTAACACGCCGGACGCGCCCTGGTACGTGATCCCGAGCGACCGCAAGTGGTACCGCAACTGGGCGGTCACCACGATCCTGCTGGAGACGCTGAGGGAGCTGAACCCGGAGTGGCCGGCGGCCGACTTCGACGTCGAGACGGAGAAGAAGCGCCTCGCCGCGACCTGAGCTCAGCTGTCCGGGTCGATGTGGTGGCGCCGCAGCAGCTCGCGAAGCGCGGCGACCTGCTCGTGGAGACGTTCGTTCTCGTCCAGGACGGCGTTGAGTTCGGCGAGCAGGTGATGCCGCCGGCCGTACGTCGTCCAGGTGGTGCCGGGGTCCTCGGCGAGCATGCCGGTGACGAGTGACTCCGACCGCTGCCGCCAGTTCATCCGCTTCTCGAGCTTGCGGCGCACCTCGTCGGTGCTCTCGGCGAGCTTGGTGACGATCTGCCCGCCGACCCCGTCGCCGTCGTGGAGTACGCCGAGCAGCAGGTGCTCCGGGCCGACCTGTTCCGCGCCGCGGGCCCGGGCCTCGCCCCAGGCGAACTCGAACGTGCTCTTGGCGCGCGGCGTGAACGGGATCGTCCCGGCCGCCGCGCCGCTGCGGCCGCGGCCGATGATCTCCACCACCAGGTCCCGCACCGCCGGCGCCGTGATCCCCAGGTCGGCGAGCACGTGCGCCGCGACGCCCTGCCCCGAGGTGATCAGGCCGAGCAGCAGGTGCTCGGTGCCGACGTACACGTGGTCGAGGCTGCGGGCCTCCTCCTGCGCCAGCACGATCACGTGCCGCGCCGGTTCGCTGAACTGCTCGTACATCGGATCTCCCCTCCACCAGTCCTGCAACAGGTCGCCGAGGCCGTCGAGCAGCTCGATGTGCAAGTGCTCCTGCAGGTCCTCGGGTGTGACCGGGTGATGCTCCAGCCGGCTCCGGACGAACGCCGCGGCCTCGTCGCGGCCGGCCTCATCGGCCGCGATCCGGTCGAGCAACTCGTCCACGTCGGTCACCGGTTCGAGCTGCAGATCGGCCCGGTTCAGCGACACGAACTGCAGCACGACGGCGACCGCCACGACCCGGTTGGCCCCGTCGAACGGCCGCGCCCGCACCAGCCCGGCGAGCAGCGCACCCGCAGCCTCGGCCAGGCCACTTGTCGCCCGTACGTCGTCCAGCACCCGGTCGATCGCGTCGAGGTCGGACCGCCGCACGACGTCGTCGGACGCGCAGCGCAGCACGCGCGCGGCGACCGCGAGAACGTCGTACCGCCCGAGGTAGCGCATCAGTCGTCCCCGCGCAGCCGGCGTAACGACTCCTCGTGCCGCACGAGGTTCTCCTCGAGCAGCCGGCTGAACCGGTCGTCCTGCCGCCGCTGGTCCACCAGCGCCGCGATCGCCTCCCGCGCCACGTCCGACACCGACCGTCCCTCCACCGCCGCCACAGTCTGCAGCCGCTCGGCCAGCTCCGGGTCGAGCCGCAGCAGGATGTTCTTGGTCGCGTCCTTCGCCATAGCTAGCAAGATATCACGCTATCGCCGGGAGGCACTGGCAGTACCTGGAACGAGAGGGACTCCCTGCCGACGGCCTGCACTCCTACGGTGAGGTCAAGAGCATCGAGCCGGAGGAGACACCATGCATGTGCGTACGCTCGGTCAGGGTCTGCAGGTGTCCGCGGTCGGTCTCGGCTGCATGGGCATGTCGCAGAGCTACGGCCCCAACCCCGGTGACCGCGACGACATGATCGGCGTGATCAGGTACGCCGTCGAGCAGGCCGGCGTCACCTTCTTCGACACCGCCGAGGTGTACGGGCCGTACGTCAACGAGGAACTGGTCGGCGAGGCGCTGGCGCCGGTGCGCGACCAGGTGGTGATCGCGACGAAGTTCGGGTGGGACATCCAGGACGGCAAGATGCTCGGGACGAACTCACGCCCGGAGCAGATCCGGCGGGTCGCGGACGCATCGCTGCGGCGACTCGGGATCGACGTCATCGATCTCTTCTACCAGCACCGGGTGGACCCCGACGTGCCGATCGAGGACGTCGCCGGGGCGGTCGGCGAGCTGGTGCGGGCCGGGAAGGTGCGCCACTTCGGGCTGTCCGAGGCCGGCGCCGGCACGATCCGCCGGGCACACGCCGTTCATCCGGTCACCGCGGTGCAGAGCGAGTACTCGCTGTGGACCCGGGATCCCGAGCCGGAGGTGCTGCCGGCCTGCGCCGAGCTCGGCATCGGCTTCGTGCCGTTCAGCCCGCTGGGCAAGGGCTTCCTCACCGGCACGGTCGGCACGTCGACCGAGTTCACCGCCGGCGACATCCGCACCAGGGTTCCGCGGTTCGAGGCGGGCAACCTCGGCGCCAACGAGGAACTGGTGAGCTACGTCCGCTCCATCGCGGAGCCGAAGGGCTGCAGCCCGGGGCAGGTGGCGATCGCGTGGCTGCTCGCCCAGCAGCCGTGGATCGTTCCGATCCCCGGCACCCGGCGCCGCGAACGGATCGACGAGAACACCGGCGCCACCCAGGTCGCGCTGTCGGCCGACGAGATCGCCGGCCTCGACGCGCTCGCCGCGCGCGTCGGAGTCGGGGGCGACCGCTACAACCCTGCCGGGATGGCGATGGTCGGCCTCTGAACCCGCCATAGGCTGACCGCATGACTGATGTCGTGGTGGTCGGGCTGGGAGCGTTCGGATCGGCGGCGTTGTGGCGGCTGGCCGCGCGCGGCGTCGATGTGGTCGGGATCGAGCGGCAAGGGATCGGGCACGCGTTCGGGTCGTCGCACGGGACGACGCGGCTGTTCCGGGTGGCGTGTATGGAGCATCCGGGTCTGACCGAGATCGCGCGGAAGTCGTTGAACTTGTGGACCGAGCTGGGCGCGCGCAACGACGCGACGTACGTCCGGCAGACCGGTTCCCTGAACGTCGGTGCTCCTGACAGCCGGCCGGTGCAGGGTGCGCGCCTCGCGGCGGCCACGGCAAGCGCTCCGACGACCGACCTGACACACGACGAGCTGCGCGAGCGGTTCCCGCAGTACAACCTGGCGGCCGATGACGTGGCGGTCTGGGATCCCGGCGCCGGGATCTGCTACGCCGAGCCGGCCGTGCGGGCCCATGTCGCGGAGGCGCAGCGGTTGGGCGCCACGGTCTATCCGCACACGATGGTGACGGCGGTCGACGTCCGGCCGGACGGTGTGACCGTGCGGACGCCGACGACCACGATCACCGCGGAGCAGGTCGTGATCAGCACCGGCGCGTGGTTGAGCAAGCTCGTCCCGGGCCTGACGCTGTCACCCCGTCGTACGCCGTTGTTCTGGTTCCAGCCGAAGGATCCCGCGTCGGACGCGTTCCGGCTGGAGAACTTCCCGTCGTTCATCTGGGAGTTCGCGGACGGCCGGGGACTGTGGGGGCACGGCTCCGGCGACGACTTCCTCGTCAAGGTCGGCCTCGACGGCGCGGAGCGGGACCGGGACGTCGACCCCGACGAACTGGACCGCTACATCCACCCGCGCAAGGACATCGCCGAGCTGTCCGCGGCGATCGCGGACCACTTCCCGGCGCTCGACCCCGAGCCGGTGAAGCTGATGCCGTGCATGGTCACCGACTCGCCCGACGGTCAGTTCCTGGCCGGGCGGTACGACGAGCGCGTGGTGATCGCGGGCGGCGACAGCGGGCACGGCTTCAAGCACTGCGCCGGCCTCGGTGAGCTCCTGGCCCAGATCACGACGAAGGAGACGCCCTTCACGGACGTCTCCTTCGTCGATCCGCACAGGTTCTAGGCGGTCCGGACCAGCTCCGGGCGGGCGATGACCGGGCGCGGAGCCGGCTCGAGGGTGAGCAGGTCCAGGCCGGCCACGCCGTAGCGGAGCAGGACCAGGCGGGCCACCTCGGCGCTGACGCCCAGCGGCGCCGAGACCGCGACGGCGCCGGCCCGGCGGGAGGTGGTTTCGGCCTGGTCGGGCAGGACGCCGGGCGCGAGGAAGAGCGAGCCGACCGCCACATGGCGGCGACCCTCCAGACGCCACTGGAGCACGGCCTCGGCGGGCGACGGCGACGCGGCGCAGACGAACGCGGCGGTCACCGGCAGCTTGTGACGCTGGCCCCAGAGCCGCGCCAGACGGGTCACGCTCGCGTTCGCGTGCGAGTCGCTGGAACCGGCGCAGGCGAGCACCAGCGCGTCCAGCTCACGCACGCGGCCGTCCTTCAGCTCCGCGCGCATCCGGCGGTCCAGGACGTCGAGCAGCGTGTCGTCGTACCCGAGCACGTCGGACGCGATGATCCGCAGGTTCGGGAACCGGGTCCGGGCCTCGTCGACGACGGCCGGTACGTCGATCCTCGCGTGGTAGGCCGACGACAGCAGCAGCGGGAGCACGACGACCTCTTCGACGCCTTCGGCGGCGAGCTTGCCGATCACCTGGTACGGCGTGGGCGGGCAGTGGTCGAGGAAGGAGGCTTCGATCCGCAGGTCGTCCCGCATCCCGCGCAGGCACGTGACGAGCGAGTGGACGGTGGCGGCCGAACGCGGGTCGCGGCTGCCGTGGGCGAGGATCACGAGCGCTGGAGCAGTCACAGCAGTTCCCCTTCTTCGTCGTCGATCATGCCGGCCGCGAGCGTCCACCCGTCGTGGGCGTCGATCAGCAGGAACGATCCGGTGATGGCGTTGCTGGAGTACGGATCGGCGGCCAGCGGTGCGGCGACCTTGAGCTGCACCTTGCCGATGTCGTTGAGGCCCAGCTCGGTGGCATCGATGACGCCGAGCGTGTCGAGGTCCAGCGCCCCGGTGATCTTGGTGACGATCGCCTGCGCGGTCGTCGTGGTGTGCTTGATCAGCACCCGGGCCCCGACCGTCAGCGGCCGGTCGGACAGCCAGCTGACGGTGGCGGCCAGTTCCCGGCGGGTGCCGGGGGAGGCCTCGGCGGCGACGATCACCGAGCCGCGGGCGACGTCGATGTCGTCGGCGAGCCGGACGGTGACGGCCTCGCCCGCGACCGCGGACGGCCGCTCGACCACGGCGGTGGTGGTCGGGGTGACGACCGGGCGGTCGATGCCGGCGATCGACGTACGGCGCCCCGCGGGCAGCACGATGACCGGGTCGCCGACCGTAACGGTGCCGGAGGCAACGGTGCCGGTGTAGCCGCGGTAGTCGCGGTACTCGTCGTCGGTCTGCGGCCGGATCACGTACTGGACCGGGAACCGCAACGGCTGCGCCGAGGTGTCGGTGCGGCCGTTCGCGTTCTCCAGGAGCTCGAGCAGCGTCGGCCCGTCGTACCAGGCGGTCTCGGGGGAGCGGGCGACGACGTTGTCGCCGACGAGCGCGGACACCGGGATGGCCTGCAGGTCGGCGATGCCGAGCTGGTCGGCGACCTCGCCGACGTCTTCGGCGATCTTGGTGAACACGGCCTCGTCGTAGCCGACCAGGTCGATCTTGTTGACCGCGAGGACGACGTGCGGGACCCGGAGCAGGCCGGCCACCGCGAGGTGCCGGCGGGTCTGCTCGAGAACGCCGTGACGGGCGTCGACCAGGATGATGACGACGTCGGCGGTGGAGGCGCCGGTCACGGTGTTGCGGGTGTACTGCACGTGTCCGGGGCAGTCGGCCAGGATGAACGAGCGCTTGTCGGTCGCGAAGTAGCGGTAGGCGACGTCGATCGTGATGCCCTGCTCCCGCTCGGCGCGCAGGCCGTCGGTGAGCAGCGCGAAGTCGAAGTCGCCGCCGCGAGCTTCGGAGACCGTCTTCACGTGCGCGATCTGGTCGGCGAGGATCGCCTTGCAGTCGTGCAGCAGCCGGCCGACCAGGGTCGACTTGCCGTCGTCCACGGAGCCGGCGGTGGCGAGCCGCAGCAGGGTGCTCATCAGAAGTACCCCTCTCGTTTCCGGTCTTCCATCGCGGCCTCGCTGGCCCGGTCGTCGGCGCGGGTGGCGCCGCGTTCGGTGATCTCGCTGGCCGCGACCTCGATCACGACATCGGCGGCCGACGTCGCGGTGGAGGCGACGGCACCGGTGCAGGACATGTCGCCGACCGTGCGGTACCGGACGGTGCGCTGGGCAACGGTCTCGCCGTCGCGCGGCCGCGAGTACGGGCCGACGGCCAGCAGCATGCCGTCGCGCTCGAACACGTCCCGCTCGTGCGCGTAGTAGATGCTCGGCAGCGGGATCTGCTCGCGCTCGATGTAGTGCCAGACGTCCAGCTCGGTCCAGTTCGACAGCGGGAACACCCGGACGTGCTCACCCGGGCGGTGCTTGCCGTTGTACAGCGACCACAGCTCCGGGCGCTGGTTGCGCGGGTCCCACTGGCCGAACTCGTCGCGCAGGCTGAAGATCCGCTCCTTGGCCCGGGCCCGCTCCTCGTCGCGCCGGCCGCCACCGAACACGGCGTCGAACCGGTGCGCGTTGATCGCGTCCAGCAACGGAATCGTCTGCAGCTGGTTCCGGGTGCCGTCGGTACGCTCCCGCAACCGGCCGTCGGCGATGTAGTCCTCGACGCGCGCGACCTCGAGCCGCAGCCCGAGTTCCTCGACGACCGCGTCGCGGTAGGCCAGCACCTCGGGGAAGTTGTGCCCGGTGTCGACGTGCAGCAACGTGAACGGCACACCCGCCGGCGCGAACGCCTTCCGGGCCAGGTGCAGCATCACGATCGAGTCCTTGCCACCGGAGAACAGGATCACCGGCCGCTCGAACTCCGCCGCCACCTCGCGGAACACGAAGATCGATTCGCTTTCGAGAGCATCGAGCTCTGTGACTGTGACGGTCATGTGTGCAACCCGCATTCCACCTTGCCGGTGCCCGCCCAGCGGCCGCTGCGCGGGTCCTCACCGGGCGCGACCCGCTGCGTGCACGGCTCGCAGCCGATCGACGGGTAACCGTCGTACTGCAGCAGGTTGACCAGTACGCCGTTGTCCTGGATGTAGCTGTCCAGGTCCTCCTGCGTCCACGGCGCGATCGGGTTGAGCTTCACCATGTCCCGCTTCTCGTCGTACTCGACGACCGGGGTGTTTGCGCGGGTCGGCGCCTCCTCGCGGCGGATCCCGGTGACCCAGGCCTTGTAGCCCGACAGGTACCGGTTCAGCGGCTCGACCTTGCGCATCGCGCAGCACTTGTTCGGGTCGCGGTCGTGCAGCTTCTCGCCGAACTCGGCGTCCTGCTCGGCGACCGTCTGCTTCGGCGTCGCGTTGATCAGGTGGATCGGCAGCGTCGCCGCCACCGCGTCCCGGGTCCCGATCGTCTCGGCGAAGTGGTAGCCGGTGTCGAGGAACAGCACGTCGACGCCGGGCGCCGCGGCGGCCGCGAGATGGGGGAGTGCGCCGTCGGCCATCGAGGCGGTCACCACCAGCTCGTCGCCGAAGGTCTCCCGCGCCCAGGCGAGCACCTCCACGGCCGACGCGTCGGCCAGTCGAGCGTTGGCCTCCTCGGCGATCGTCTTCAGATCCGTACTCATTCCACCGTCACCCGCAACCCGATCATCTTCAGCTGGAACACCCGTGCACACGGCCGGCACTCCCACGCGCCATGACCGTCCTCGGCAGGACGAAGGTCCTCGTCCCCGCAGTAGGGGCAGTAGAGAGGTGCCGCACGCTCACTCATGTCAGTGCCTCCTCGTCCGCTCGGGTGACCCACTGGGCGAAGCGCTCGCCCTCGTTGCGCTCCTTCAGGTAGTTCTGGGTGACGCGCTCGACGTAGTCGGTGAGACCGTCGGCGGTGACCTTGTGACCGCGGAGCTTCCGGCCGAAGCCGGCGTCCAGGCCGAGGCCGCCGCCGAGGTGCACCTGGTAGCCCGGCACCTGCTTGCCATCGGCATCCATCACCAGCTGACCCTTGAGGCCGATGTCGGCGACCTGGATCCGGGCGCAGGAGTTCGGGCAGCCGTTCACGTTCACGGTGATCGGCACGTCCAGCTCGGGGATCCGCTCCTCGAGCTCGTCGATCAGCTGCGCGGCCTTCGCCTTGGTCTCGACGATCGCCAGCTTGCAGAACTCGATCCCGGTGCAGGCCATCGTGTTCCGCCGCCAGGCCGAGGGCCGCGCCTGGAACCCGAGCCCGGCCAGCTCGGCGATCAGCGGCTCGACCTGCGCCTCCTCGACGTCCAGCACGAGCAGCTTCTGCTGCGCGGTCGTCCGGATCCGGTTCGACCCGTGCCGCGCGACCACGTCCGCGACCTTCGCGAGCGTCGTACCGGAGACCCGGCCGACGACCGGCGCGACGCCGACGTAGTACTTGCCGTCCTTCTGCTGGTGGACACCGACGTGGTCGCCCTGGACCGCGGGCACCTCGGGCGCCGGGCCGTCGATCAGCTTCCGCTTCAGGTACTTCTCCTCGAGCACCTCACGGAACTTCTCGACGCCCCAGTCGGCGACCAGGAACTTCAGCCGGGCCCGTGTCCGCAGCCGGCGGTAGCCGTAGTCGCGGAAGATGCTGGTGACCCCCCACCAGGCTTCGTGGACCTCGTCCAGCGGGATCCAGGTCCCCAGCCGCTGCGCGAGCATCGGGTTCGTCGACAGGCCGCCGCCGACCCACAGGTCGAAGCCCGGACCGTGCTCGGGGTGCACGACGCCGACGAACGCGATGTCGTTGACCTCCGGTACCACGTCGTGCGACGGGTGACCGGTCAGCGCGGTCTTGAACTTCCGCGGCAGGTTGGAGAACTCGTTGCTGCCGATGTAGCGCTCGACGATCTCGTCGATGGCCGGCGTCGGGTCGATGATCTCGTCCGCGGCGATGCCGGCGACCGGGCTGGCGATCACGACGCGCGGCACGTCACCACAGGCCTCGGTGGTGTACAGGCCGACGGCTTCCAGCCGCTGCCAGATCGCCGGTACGTCCTCGATCCGGATCCAGTGCAGCTGGATGTTCTGCCGGTCGGTGATGTCCGCGGTGTCGCGCGCGTAGGTCGTGGAGATCTCGGCGATCACCTTGAGCTGCTCGGTGCTCAGCTGGCCGCCCTCGACCCGGACCCGCAGCATGAAGTAGCGGTCGTCCAGCTCCTCCGGCTCGAGCGTCGCGGTCTTGCCGCCGTCGATCCCGGGCTTGCGCTGGGTGTACAGACCCCACCAGCGGAACCGGCCGCGCAGGTCGGCGGGGTCGATCGAGTCGAAGCCGCGGTGCGCGTAGACGTTCTCGATCCGGGCCCGGACGTTCAGGCCGTCGTCGTTCTTCTTGTTCTCTTCGTTCTTGTTGAGCGGCTCGCGGTATCCGAGTGCCCACTGGCCTTCGCCCTTGCCCTTGCGGGGGCGGGCCGGTTTGCGGGCAGCAGAGGTGACGCCGGCAGTCATCGGGGCGTGTCCTTGTCCTCATGACAGGTGCTCACCGAGGGCGGCAGGATCGAAGCGTCGTCGGTTCGATACGTTCCGCGCGGTGCGCACCCAGCGGTGATCGGGGGTGATCAGGGGGCCGTCATTGGCCCGGCAGGGTGGCTGTCAGAACATCGAAGGACAACAGATGGCGCTGCGCATCCGCCCGAGGTCGACATGAATGCGACCTACGAGGTGGGTGGAGAGGGCAGCGAGCATGTCCACAAGCGTCAGCGTCAGAGCCTGACAAATCAACTCCCATTCCTACATCGTGAGACCCGATCTCACGATGTGGCTATGTCTACCAGTCTGCTGGAGATTGATTCTGCTACCTGGCGTATTCCACAAGAGATCTTGTGCAAGAGCTCTTGTGGAACCTATTCTGCTCTCCATGACGCCCGCCAACCGCCGGACCGTGACGCCGTCCGTGCTCGCCGCCATCCACCATCCGCTGCGCCGCCGGCTGCTGGACCTGCTATACGTCGACGGTCCCGCGACCGCCTCCCGGCTGGCCGGCGCCACCGGAGAACTTGTCGGCAACATCAGCCATCACCTGAAGGTTCTCGCGTCCGCGGGCGTGATCACCGAAGCTCCCGAGCTGGCCCGGAACCGCCGGGAACGGTGGTGGAAGCTCGGCGACACCTCGGAGTACTCCTGGTCGATCGCGGACGCGCAAGGGGACCCGGCGGGTGAGCTCGTGGCGGCCACCGCCGAGGACGCGAACCTCGCCCATCACGTCGGCAAAGTGCGGCAGTGGTTCGACATGCGGCACGAGTTCGACGAGCCGTGGGTGCGGGCGGCGTACGCGACCGAGAGATGGCTCACATTGACGCCCGAGCAGCTCACCGAGCTGAGCGAGCGCGTCGAGGACCTGGTCCGCGAGTACTACGACCACCCCGCCGAGGGCGACGACGCCCACCGCGTGTTCTTCTTCGCCCACGCCGTACCGGCCCGGCCGTGAGCACGACGGTCTTCCCGCCGCTCCGGAGAGACCGTCGGGTGCACGGATGGATCGCGTCGGCCGCGGTCTCGCAGGCCGGCGACATGGCCTGGTACGTCGGCCTCGCCTGGAGCGCCGCCCAGGTCACCACTCCGGCGGGTGCCGGGCTGGTGATGGGCATCGGCGCGCTGCCCAAGGCCCTCGTCCTGCTGTACGGCGGGGCGCTGGCGGACCGTTTCGACGGCCGCCGGACGATGATCCTGGCCAACCTCGCGCGGATCGTCGTCCTCATCGTCGCCGCTACGGCGCTCGCGGTCTGGGGACTCTCGCTCGCCTTGCTGCTGACAGTGGCTGTCGTGTTCGGCGCCGTCGACGCGCTCTACACGCCGGCCTCCGGCACGCTGCCGCGGCGGATGGTCCGCTCCGACGACCTGGTGAAGCTGTCGGCCGGTTCGCAGCTGGCGCAGCGGCTCGCGGTCTTCGCCGGTGCCCCGCTCGGCGGGTTGCTGGTCGCACACGGCGGGCTGATCACGGTGATGATCGCCGACGCGGCGTCGTTCGTGGTGATCGCGCTGACCCTCGCGTTCCTGGTGAAGCCGCGGCTCCCGCAGCCGGTGTCCGCGGGGCGGTCGATCCGCGCGGACCTCCGCGAGGGCTTCGCCTACCTGAAGCGTGACGTCCGGGCGCGCACGCTGGTGATCGCGTTCTCCGGGCTGAACCTGTGCGTCGGTCCGATCCTCGCGGTCGGTCTGGTGCAGCGCACGCACTCGGCGGGCTGGGGCTCGGCCTGGTTCGGCTGGTTCGAGGCGTGCTCCGGGGTCGCGGCCGCGGCCGGCGCGCTGGTGGCGATGCGGTGGAAGCCGGCCGACCTGGCGCGGTCGGGCCTGCTCGCCCTCGTCGTCCAGGCGGCCGGTTGCGCGATGATCGGGCTGATGCCGAAGCTCGGCGTCTTCGTCGCGATGGCGATGATCGGCTGCACCGCCGGGATCGCGTCGGCGCAGCTGTCGGCGGCGTTCCAGCAGTCGGTCGATCCGGCGTACCTCGGGCGCAGCTTCAGCATCGTGAACCTGTCGGACGAGGCGCTGATGCCCGTCGCGATGACCGGCTTCGGCGCCCTGATCAGCTTCTCGAGCATTCCGGTCGCCTGCGTGCTGGTCGCCGCATTGTTCGCCGCGCTGGTGCTGTGGGCGGCGGCCCGCGTCGATCGCTGACGTAAACTCGCGCGGGTGTCCGGCTGGGAGAGCGTCCGTGAGTTCACCGTCGGCACGGTCGAGCTGCCGGCCACCCGCAAGCGCAAGAAGATCGGGTGGGGACCGAAGGCGATCCGGGTCCCGCAGGGTGGCAAGGACGAGCGGGTGCTCGCGGCGTGCGCGTACGTCGGGCCGGATCACTCGCTGTTCCTCGACGCCGGGCTGACGCAGCTGCTCTGCATGGCGGTCCCGTCGGGCGACAACACCTGGACCGTTCAGGACGCCGGGGCGGCCCCTCTTGGAACCGTCACCCGGATCCCGTCGACCCGGCCGCTGCTTCGCCCGAACTGGCGGATCGAGCAGCCCGGTCAGGTCGAGGTGATCGGGCGGACCGAGTGGCTGAGCGGCGACGCGAAGCAACTCGCGGAGAAGGCCGCCGGGCGGCTGTTCACCGGTGTACTCGACGCGCTCACCGGCTTCGGCGCCGAGGGCGGTGACCAGCCGACCAAGGAACGCGTGCTGGAGTGGCGCGCCGGCGACGACGTCGTCATGTTGTCCGAAGCAACCAAGTCGATCACGATCAAGGCCGCCTGGCTGGACCGCCGTCTCGCCTTCGCCTACACGCTCGTTGCCGGATGAACCACCTACCCCGGCGGGCTCGGGAGATCGCGGCGTCGGTGCGGTCCGGGGACGTCAGCGCGGTGGAGGTTGTGGAGCGGGCTCTCGAGGCGGCTCGGCGGCTCGATCCGGTGTTGCACTTCCTCGAGGCGCTTGACGCGGACGGGGCGCGGCGTGCCGCGGAGCGGTTGGAGCCGACCGGATTGCTGGCGGGCGTACCGTTCCTGATCAAGGCGCGGACACCGCCCGAGTCGCCGATCCTGGAGCGCCTGATCGCGACGGGAGCGATCCCGATCGGGTGGTCGACGCGGGCCCGGCCGGGCGCCGTCTCGCTGACGTTCGGGTGGAACGGGCAGGAGTACACGCGGAATCCTTGGGATCCGGCGCGATCACCCGGTGGCTCGACCGCCGGGGGAGCGGCGGCGGTCGCGGCAGGCGTCGTACCGATCGCGACCGGTGGGGACAGCGGCGGATCCTTGCGGATCCCGGCATCGTTCTGCGGGATCGTCGGGTTCAAGGGCACATACGGCCGGGTCCCACGGCCGGGTGGGCGTGGGTCGGGTGGGCGTGGGTCGGGCGGTCGCGGGTCGGGCGGTCGCGGGTCGGGCGGGCTGACGACGGCCGGCGTGGTCGGCGCGGATCTCGACGACGTCATCCTCGCGACGAGCATCGCCAGCGGCCCGCACCATCTCGATCCGTCTGCCCTGCCGCACTGGCCCGTACCAATTGAGCCCGCGCGGCGGTGGCGGGTCGCGTACTTCTCCACACTCGGCGCCTGTCCCGCAGACGAAGGCGTCGACCACGTGCTCCGTGAACGCCTGGCCGCGGCGGACGTCGAGGTCGTCGCCGTACCGCTGGAGCTCGCGCCCACGGACGAGGCATGGCCGGTCCTGTCAGCGCTCGACAACGGCCGCGGCGTGGAGGCCGCCGCTGCCGACCGTGCTCGTGAGATCCGTGACCACAACAACGCTGCGCTCGGCCGCCTGTTCGCCGAGGTCGACGTACTGATCACACCGACGACGCTGACCGTTGCCCACGGCTACGACCAGCACGAGGAGAGCATCGTCACCGGCGATCCGTGCTGGGTGTTCAACGTGACCGGCCACCCCGCGGTGAGCGTCCCGGCCGGTCTGTCGAGCGGGCTCCCGGTCGGGATGCAGGTCGTCGCGCCCCACGGCGCCGACGCCGTCGCGCTCGCCGCGGCCAGGCACCTGCAGGCAAGCCTCCCGCCGCCCCCGATCTGCGCGGCGCACTGATTCAGCGTGGGTGCTCCGAGCGCCAGTTCTTGATCATCTGGTCCATGTCGGCGTGGATGAAGGCGAAGAAGTCGGCCGCCTCGGTCAGGCGGCGGCCGACGGGGGAGTCCTCGCCGAACAGGGACGCGCCGGAGCGGCTGGTCGACTCCCACTCGCTGAGGGCCAGGTTGCGCCGCTCGAGGATCGCCGCGAAGACGTCCTCGCGGATCCGGTAGTGGTCCTTGCGGGATCCCGGCAGCCGCTCGCGGGAGATGAACGACACCTGCAGCAACTGCCGTACGGCGCCGGACACCGCCGGCTGGCTGATCTTCAGCGACTCGGCGAGCTCGGCCGCCGTCATCGTCCCGGTCGGGCTCACCAGCATCGCGCCCATCACCCGCGCCGACATCGTCGGTACGCCGCTGTTCGCCAGCACGCCCGCGAACCGCTCGACGAACTGACTGACTGCCTCCCGACTGGGTTCCTCCACCATGGTTGAAGCTTACAGTAATTTGATCTATCGCAACTATCACAGACTTCTGATATTTTGAATTTCATGACCTCGACCATCGGCACCTCTCAGCCGGCCCTCACCGGCGCCCGGCGTTTCGGTGTCCTCATCGCACTGTGTCTCGCCGTCCTCGTGCTCGGCCTGGACACCACCGTGCTCAACGTCGCCCTGCCGACGCTCGCCCAGGACCTGGACGCGTCCACCAGCCAGCTGCAGTGGATGGCGAACAGCTACAACCTGGTGCTGGCCGCGCTGCTGCTGCCGGCCGGCCTGCTCGGCGACCGGTACGGGCGGCGCAGGATCATCGCGATCGCGCTGTCGCTGTTCGGGCTGGCGTCCGTGGCCTGCGCGCTGTCGGACTCGGCCGGCCGGCTGATCGCCGCCCGCGCCTTCCTCGGGATCGGCGCGGCCATGATCGTCCCGGTCGCGCTGTCGCTGATCACCGTGCTGTTCCGCACCGCCGAGGAGCGGAAGAAGGCGATCGGGTTCTTCGTCGTCGCCAACAGCATCGGCATGCCGCTCGGCCCGATCGTCGGCGGCCTGCTGCTCGACCACGCCGGCTGGCAGTGGATCTTCGTCATCAACGTGCCGATCGCGTTCCTCGCCGCGCTCGCCGTCACGCTGCTCGTCCCGGAGAGCCGCAGCGCGAACAGTCCGGCCATCGACTGGCCCGGCATCGTCTTGTCCAGTGCGGGTCTGGCCGCTCTGGTGTACGGCGTGACCAAGGCCGGCGAGACGTCCTGGGGTGACAGCGTGACCGTCGTCTTCCTCGGGCTGGCCGTCGTGCTGATCGCCGGATTCCTGCTCTGGCAGCGGCGGGCGACCGGGCCGCTGATCGAGCTGCGGCTGTTCAGCGAGCGGGTCTTCACCGGCGGCGCCGTGCTGCTGACGGTGTCGGTGTTCGCGATCTTCGGGTTGCTGTTCACGATGCCGCAGTACTTCCAGGGCATCAACGGGTCCGACGCGCTGCACACCGGGCTGAAGCTGCTGCCGTTCATCGGCGGTATGACGGTCGGCGCCAAGCTGGCCGAACCGGTCGAGGCCCGCGCCGGCACGCGGCTCGTGGTGATGACCGGTTTCGCGGTCATGGCCGTCGGCTTCGTGCTCGGCGCCTTCACCGACCTCGGCACCGGGTACGGCTACACCGCGATCTGGTTCGCCGTGGTCGGGTTCGGCCTCGGGTGCTCGATGCCGCAGGCAATGAACGCGGCGCTCGGCGTCCTCGACCCGGAGCGGGCCGGCACCGGATCGGGCCTGCTGCAGGCGTTCCGCCAGGTCGGCGGCACGGTCGGGGTCGCCGTACTGGGCACAGTCCTGAACTCGGTCTACCGGAACAACGTGGACACGACGGGTCTCCCGGCGCAGGCCGCGGACGCGGTCGAGAAGAGCCTCGGCGGCGGACTCGCGGTGGCCGCGAAGACCGGGTCAGCCGACCTCGCGAACACCGTGCGGGACGCCTTCCTCACCAGCCTGAACACCACGATGTGGGTCTCCGCCGCCATCGCCGTCGCCGGCGCCGTCCTCGCGGCCGTCCTGATGCCGAAGCGCGCCGCAAAGCCCTCGCAGGACGTGCTGATGGGAGTGCAGGACTCCTGACCACAAGACACAGCGCCCGCTCCTTCGGGGGAGCGGGCGCTGCTTCGTGTGTCAGCTGAGCTCGAGGCCCGGGTACAGCGGGAACTTGTCGAGCATCTCGGCCGAGGCGGCCTTGGTCTTGTCGGCGACGCCGTCGGCCAGGACGTACTTCGCCTTGGACGGCGCGCCCGCGGACGTGGTCGTCGGCGTCGTCGCGGACAGCACGTCGACGATCAGCTCGGCGACCCGGTCGAACTCGTCGGCGCCGAAGCCGCGGGTGGTCAGCGCCGGCGTACCGATCCGGACGCCGGAGGTGTACCAGGCGCCGTTCGGGTCGCGCGGGACCGCGTTGCGGTTGGTGACGATACCCGCGTCGAGCAGCGCCGACTCGGCCTGCCGGCCGGTGATGCCGTACGACGAGACGTCGAGGAGGACCAGGTGGTTCTCGGTGCCGTCGGTGACCAGCTTCACGCCGCGCTTCATCAGACCCTCGGCGAGCGTGACCGCGTTGTCGGCGACGGCCTGCGCGTACTGCTGGAACGAGGGCTGCCGCGCCTCGGCCAGCGCCACGGCCTTCGCGGCCATCGTCTGGCTGAGCGGACCGCCGAGGACCATCGGGCAGCCGCGGTCGACCGAATCGGCGTACTCCGGCTGGCACAGGACCATGCCGCCGCGCGGACCGCGCAGCGACTTGTGGGTCGTGGTCGTCGTGACGTGCGCGTGCGGGACCGGGTCGAAGTCGCCGGTGAACACCTTGCCCGCGACCAGGCCGGCGAAGTGCGCCATGTCGACCATCAGGGTCGCGCCGACCTCGTCGGCGATCTCGCGCATCTTCGCGAAGTTCACCTTCCGCGGGTACGCCGAGTAGCCGGCGATCAGGATCAGCGGCTTGAACTCGCGGGCCTTGCGGGCCACCTCGTCGTAGTCCAGCAGCCCGGTCTCCGGGTCGGTGCCGTAGGAGTGCTGGTTGAACATCTTGCCGGAGATGTTCGGCCGGAAGCCGTGCGTCAGGTGACCGCCCGCGTCCAGCGACATGCCGAGCATCTTCTGGTCGCCGAGCGCCTTGCGGAGCTTGGTCCAGTCGTCCTCGGTCAGGTCGTTGACGTGCTTCGCGCCCGCCTCGGCCAGCGCCGGGGACTCGATCCGCTGGGCCAGGATCGCCCAGAACGCGACCAGGTTCGCGTCGATGCCGGAGTGCGGCTGGACGTAGGCGTGCGGGGCGCCGAACAGGGCCCGGGCGTGGTCGGCCGCGGTCTGCTCGACGGTGTCGACGTTCTGGCAGCCGGCGTAGAAGCGGTGCCCGATGGTGCCCTCGGCGTACTTGTCCGACAGCCAGTTGCCCATCGTGAGCAAGGTGGCGGGGGAGGCGTAGTTCTCACTCGCGATCAGCTTCAGCGAGGACCGCTGGTCGGCCAGCTCGGCCCTGATGGCGCCGGCGATGGTGGGCTCCACCGCGGCGATCACCTGCAGCGCGTTGTTGTACGCGGCCGACGCGGCGGCGGCGTCGAAAGGTTGAGTCATCGTTGTCTCTCCTGCGGTTGCAGTGGGTCGCCGGCACCCAGGCGCACGGTGCCCGCGTTCTTCGCTCCCCGGTGGTTCTCCACCTAGCGCGCCAGTCGCGACTGCCCTAAAGAAAAGGCATAGTCACCCTATCGCGCGGTCGACGATCTGCTGGAACGGCGTCGTCCTCGGCAGCGTGCCGAACACCCCACCCCAGTCCTTGGCCAGCCGGGACGCCACGAACGCGTCCGCGACCTCGGGCGTCGAGTGCCGGATCAGCAGGGAGGCTTGCAGGCACAGGGCCATCAGCGCGGCCAGCCGCCGCGCGCCGGCTTCGGCGTTCTCGATGTCAGCAAGCGCTTGCAGTACGTCGTTCACCGCCGCGTCCAGCCGCTGGTCCGCACCCTGTACGGCGGCCATCTCGGTCAGCCACGCGTCGAGCGACTCGGGCCTGCGCAGCGCCCGCAGGACGTCGAGGGCGTTCACGTTCCCCGACCCCTCCCAGATCGAGTTCAGCGGCGACTCCCGGTAGAGCAGCGGCAAGCCCGACTCCTCGACGTACCCGTTCCCGCCGAGACACTCGAGCGCCTCCGCCACCATGAACGGCGTCCGCTTACACACCCAGAACTTCGCGAGCGGCAGAGCGATCCGCCGAAAGGCCGCCTGCTGTGCGGCGCCGCCGGTCGCAGCGTCCACGGCCGCCGCCAACCGCATTCCCAGGGCCGTTGCTGCCTCGCTCTCGATGGCGAGATCCGCGAGCACGTTCTGCATCGCGGGCTTGTCCGCCAGCAACCCACCGAACGCCGACCGATGCCGCGTGTGCCAGACGGCCTCCACGAGCGCCCGCCGCTGCAGCGCGGCCGACCCCAGCACACAGTCCAGCCGCGTCGCCGCCACCATCTCGATGATCGTCCGCACCCCGGCGCCCTCGTCACCCAGCCGGTACCCGATGGTGCCGTGGAACTCGACCTCCGACGACGCGTTCGAGCGGTTCCCGAGCTTGTCCTTCAACCGCTGCAGCGCGAACGGGTTCCGGTTGCCATCGGCAAGAACCCGCGGTACGACGAAGCAGCTCAGCCCGTCCGGCGCCTGCGCCAGGACCAGGAACACGTCCACCTGCGGCGCCGAGCAGAACCACTTGTGCCCGTTCAGCTGGTACACGTCCCCGGCCGGCGTCGCGGTGGTGAGGTTCGCCCGGACGTCGGAGCCGCCCTGCTTCTCGGTCATGCCCATCCCGGCCAGCACACCGCGCTTCGCCCCGACCGGCAGCCGCCGGACGTCGTACTCGGTCGACGCGAGCTGCGGGATCCACTCCTTGGCGAGCTGCTCGTCCGCCCTGAGCGCCGGCACCGCGGCGTACGTCATCGAGATCGGGCAGCCGTGCCCCGGCTCGACCTGCGACCACAGGTAGAACCCGGCGGCGCGGGTCAGGTGCGGCGCCGGGCGGTCGCCCGGCTCGGCCGTCCAGGGCGCGGCCTGCAGCCCGAACCCGACGGCCTGCTCCATCAGCCAGTGCCAGGACGGGTGGAAGTCGACCTCGTCGATCCGGTTCCCGTAGCGGTCGTGGGTGCGCAGGACCGGCGGGTTCTGGTTCGCCGGGAGTGCGTGCGCGCGGGCCTCCTCGGAGCCGGCGAGTCCGCCGATCCGGCTCAGGCCGGGATCCGCCGTCAGGTCGGCGTACGGACGCAGAGCGTCACCGAGGGGCTGATCGTGGGTGAAGAAGTTCACGCCCCGCAGTGGGGGAGCCTGATTCGTTACCGCGAATGGGTCCGCCATGTCAGTACGGTAAGCGGTATGGCACGTTCTGGGGCAGGACCCACTGGTGGGAGCTCCCTCTCATTGGCATGGGTTCGCAAGGTCCCCGCGACGACCTGGAAGCTGCTCACCCAGACGGTCGGGGTCTGTCTGCGCTACCGGGTCACCGGACTCGCGGCCGAGGGGGCGTTCTTCGCGATCCTCTCGCTGCCGCCGCTGATCTTCGGGCTGGCCGGCTCGCTCGGTTACATCGCGAGCAAGTGGTTCGAGGTCGAGACGATCAACGACATCAAGCAGCAGATCGTCGACCTGGCCGCCCGCGCGCTGACCGACGACTCGATCAAGAACGTGATCGCGCCGACGCTCGACCAGGTGCTGAACGGCGGCCGCCCGGACGTCATCTCGATCGGTTTCGTGCTGGCGCTGTGGTCCGGCAGCCGCGCGCTGAACGTGTTCGTCGACACCATCACGATCATGTACGGGATGGGCGGCAAGCGCGGCATCGTCCGCACCCGCGCGCTGTCGTTCTCGCTGTACTGCGCGGCGCTGGTCATCGGCGTCATCGTCCTGCCGCTGGTGCTGGCCGGACCGGACGCGGTCGACGCGCTGCTGCCGCACCGGCTGGACTTCCTGAACCAGCTGTACTGGCCGGTGGTCACGATCCTGTCCGCGGGCTTCCTGAACACCCTGTACCACCTCTCGGTGCCGATCCGGACGCCGTGGGTCTCGGACCTGCCCGGCTCGTTCCTGGCGCTGTCGATCTGGATCCTGGGCAGCTTCGTGCTCCGCTGGATCCTGCAGAGCACGGTCGGCGGCACGTCGATCTACGGGCCGCTGGCCGCGCCGATCGCGGTCCTGATGTGGCTCTACATGACCGCGATCGCCGTACTGATCGGCGCCGCGCTGAACGCGGTCGTGGACCGGCTGTGGCCGCACAAGGCCCAGGTCGCCGAGGTCAAGCAGGCCGCTGCCGAGGAAACCGCTCCCGAACAGACCGGCGACGAGGTCGAGCCGGTGATGAAGGCGGAGCCGGACCCCCACCACGAGCACACGCTCACGCCGGTGGTGGAGGACGAGCGGCCGGAGGCGGCGGTCGGGCGGAAGATCGAGAAGCTGTCCGAGCGGCCGCCCAAGGCGGCGGCCCGACCCGCACCCGAACCTCAACCTGACGGTGAGCGCGAGACCGCGCGGAAGCCCGCGTCGGTCGGAAAATCCGGTGCGCAGGGCGACCCCGACGACCTAGGCTGACGGCATCGCGACACACGGTCCCCGGCTCGGGACCGCTGGAACCCGGAAGGAGGCAACCGCCATGAGCTTGCGAGAGGCCCGTCGGGCCGTTGTCTCCTACACCGTCCGTCCGCTGACCTGATCCCGCGGCCGGACCCTCGGAAAGGTTCGCCGCATGTCAGCCACACTTCAGGCCCTGGGACTCGACAGTTCCACGGCCGAGTTTCTGCAGTCCGTCCCGGAGGACCTCGTGCCGGGACGCGTCGCCCGGGTCGACAAGGGCCTGGCGACGGTTGTCACCGAGGACGGCCCGGTCCGTGCCAGCTGGTCCGGCGCGCTGCTCGCCGAGCTGGCCTCCGATGCCCAGGCCGGCCCCTGCACGGGGGACTGGGTCGTCCTGCGGTTCTGGCCGGACGACCGGATCACGCTCGAGTCGGTGCTGCCGCGCCGGACCACGATCGTGCGCGCCGAGGTCGGCGGCTCGTCGCGCGGGCAGGTGCTCGCGTCCAACGTCGACGTGATCGCCATCGTCGTCGGGCTGGTCCCGGAGCCGAACATCGTCCGCATCGAGCGGTTCCTGGCGCTGGCCTGGGAGAGCGGCGCGCGGCCTGTCGTCGTACTGACCAAGTCCGACCTTGTCGGCGACGCCGAGTCCGTGGCCGAGGACGTGGCGAGTGCCGCGCCCGGGGCCGACGTACTGGTGTGCAGTGCGACCACGGGCGCGGGCATGGACGACGTACGGGCATTGCTCGACGGGAACGCCACCCTGGCGCTGCTGGGCTCCAGTGGCGCCGGCAAGTCCTCGCTGGTGAATGCGCTGGCCGGTGTGGAGCTGCTGGACGTGCAGGACATCCGTGAGGACGGGAAGGGCCGCCATACCTCGGTACGGCGCGAGCTGATCGTGCTGCCCGCCGGCGGCGTCGTCATCGACACGCCGGGGCTGCGGGGGATCGGTCTGCAGGAGAGCGGGGAGGGGCTGGCCGCGGCGTTCCCGGACATCACGACGCTGGCGGAGCAGTGCAAGTTCAAGGACTGCTCGCATGTGATGGAGCCCGGGTGCGCGGTGCAGGCGGCGCTGGAGGACGGGTCGTTGCCGTACCGGCGCTACGACAGCTGGGTGAAGCTGCAGCGCGAGGCGGCGTACATGGCCCGCCGTACCGACGCGCGGCTGCGGGCGCAGGCGAAGAAGGACTGGGTGCGGGCCAGCAAGTCGTACCGGCGGGACATCAAGCCACGCTCGTGATGAAAGGATCGGTTCCATGAATCGATCGGTGCTGGTGACGGGGGCTTCGCGGGGGATCGGGGCGGCGACGGCGCGTGCGTTCGCGGCGGCGGGTGATCGGGTGGCGGTGCACTACAGCGCCTCACCGGACGCCGCGGCCCAGGTCCTCAAGGAGCTTCCGGGGACCGGGCACGTGATGGTCCAGGCCGATCTCGCGGACCCGGAGGCGATCCGGGCCGCGGTCGACGACGCCGCCCGGACGCTCGGCGGGATCGACATCCTCGTGAACAACGCCGGCGTCTACCACCCGCACCGGATCCGCGAGTCGACGTACGCCGAGTGGCAGCAGGCGTGGGCGGACACGCTCGCGGTGAATCTCGTTGGCCCGTCCAACGTCACCTGGTGCGCGGTGCGGCACATGACGCGCGGCGGCCGGATCGTGAACGTGTCGTCCCGCGGCGCCTTCCGCGGCGAGCCGAACCAGCCGGCGTACGGCGCGTCGAAGGCGGCGATCGTCTCGTTCACGCAGTCGCTGGCGCGGGCGCTCGGGCCGGAGGGGATCGCGGTCACCGCGATCGCGCCGGGGTGGACGGTGACCGACATGGCCGCGGTGAACCTGACCGGCGACGGCTACGACCGGCGCCGCCTGGAGAGCCCGCTCGAACGCGTGGCCGACCCGTCCGAGGTCGCGGCCGCCATCATGTACCTGGCGTCCCCCGAGGCCGAGTTCGCCACCGGGACGGTGCTGGACTTCAACGGCGGCTCGTACCTGCGGATGTAAATCCGCTCGCCGTTCGGGCGGGGGACTGGCTAAGGTCCTTGCTCGTGCATCGCATCATCACACCGCCGACCGCCGCCTAGGCGGACGGCTTCCTTCCCGGCTCAGGCTTTCTTGGTCCTGAGCTCCTCCGGGCTGTTCGCAGACGCCCCCATCCTTCGTTGCGAACACCTTCCCGGAGCCTTCGATGCACCACCGTCCCTCGACGAGGCATGCCCTCGTCTCTGTTGTCATCGCCGCCATCGCCTGGGGCACAGGCGGCCCCACCGGAGCCTTGCTGTCGCACCAGGGCCTCACCCCACTAGCCACCTCCTTCTGGCGCCTGGCATCAGCCGCAGCCTGGCTGGCTCTCGCCCGTCTACTAACCACCCACACCGCACGCCGCGCAACAGTTGCCGGAAGTCGTGCGGCCGCGAGGCCGTGCTGTTGGCCTCTTGGCCCCCGTCGTGGGGGTGCAGCCTCGCGCCTTGGTGTGCCGCGGGGTGCGTCGATGCGGTCGCTGCTCGCGGCCCGCCCGTCGCGGCACGTGGCGAGTGGCTTGGGGCTGGCTGTCTGTCAGCTTGGCTACTTCATGGCGATTCCACGCGTGGGCGTCGGCATAGCTACCGTGATCGCGCTCGGCGCTGCGCCCATCCTCATCAGCGTCGCCGCCCGCGAACGGTTAACCCCAGCACTCTTCACAGCCGTCGCCGGCCTGACCCTGCTGTCGGTCACCAGCGGCACAGCAAGCCTCCCGGGCGTAGCAGCCGCCGTCCTCTCCGCAGCCGGCTACTCCCTGACAACCCTCCTGAACCGCAACACCCCAGACCCGCTCACCGCCGCCCTCCTGGGCTTCACCAGCGGCGCGCTGTTCCTGGCCCCGTTCGCAGCCCTTCCCACGACGCTCACAGGCTGGCTACTGATCGCGTACTTCGGCCTGATCCCCACAGCTCTCGCCTACACCCTGTTCTACGCAGGCTTGAGAACCCTCAGAGCATCAACAGCCGCCGTGATCGCCCTGCTGGAACCCGTAGTAGCCACAGCAATCGGAATCCTCGCGTTCCAGGAACACCTCACCGCACCAGCCGCACTGGGCGCCGCAGTCCTCCTGCTGGCCATCGCGGCCCAGACGCGGGCCCTGAAATGACAACAGGCGGTGTGTGCATTCCGCACACACCGCCTGTTTCGCGTGGACGATACTGGGATCGAACCAGTGACCTCTTCCGTGTCAGGGAAGCGCGCTACCGCTGCGCCAATCGTCCAGTGGAACCTGATTGAGGTTCTCGAGGTGGAGACGGGATTCGAACCCGTGTACACGGCTTTGCAGGCCGTTGCCTCGCCTCTCGGCCACTCCACCACTGAGGCCTTTTCCCTTGTGAGGACGGTGGCCTGCCGAACCCTCTCCGAGCGGACGACCGGGTTCGAACCGGCGACCTCAACCTTGGCAAGGTTGCGCTCTACCAACTGAGCTACGTCCGCGCTTCGCTCCGGGGCGTTTCCGCTCGGTGCGAGAGCAGAACAGTAGCGCACTTTCCGCCCGGACAAAAACCGGATTCCACTACCTCGCGACGAGCGTGATCAGCACCCCATCCGTCACACGAGTCCCACCTGTTCTGTCCACTCGCCACGCCGCCGAACTAGCCCTTCACTGTCACCAGATCGACGTTTTCCAGGTACTCGGTGTCGCCCCGGAGATCGATCGCCGCGACACGCCCGTCGACCACGGTGAAAGAGAACACAATCAGCGGTTCGCCGCGACGCATCCACACCAGCCCGGGCATTCCGTCGACGAGAACCAGCTTCGCCGCGGCCGCGCGCCCGGAGAAGACCTGCGCAACGCGTGCCGCGCCCTCGAGCACCTCCGCCGCCGGGCCGCCGTACGCCGCGGCTCCCGCGTCCGCCCGGACGACGACTTCCGGATCCAGCACCTCGAGCAACGCCGAGAAGTCCGCCTCCCGAGCCGCGGTGAGGAACGCGGTCACGACCTGCTTCTGGCGCGCCACGTCGACGCCGGCCGGTTCCGGCGTACCGCGGATCCGCCGTCGCGCCCGGCTGGCGATCTGCCGGGCCGCGGCCGGGGACTTGCCGATGATCGGCGCGATGTCCTCGAACGGCACCGCGAACAGGTCGTGCAGCACGAACGCGAGCCGCTCCGCCGGCGACAGGGTCTCGAGGACGACGAGCAACGCCAGCCCGACGGAATCCGCTTGGATCGCTTCGAGTTCAGGATCCGGTACGACGTCGTCGGCGAGCACCGGCGAATGGTCCGCGACCGGGAGCTCGGGCCGCCCGCGCCGCGCCCGCAACATGTCGAGACAGATCCGCCCGACCACGGTGGTCAGCCATCCGCCCAGGTTGTCGATCGTGGCCGTGTCGCTGCGACTGAGCCGGATCCAGGTCTCCTGGACCGCGTCCTCGGCCTCCGGTTCGGATCCCAGGATCCGGTACGCGACGGCCCGCAGCCGGTCCCGGTTCTGCTCGAACCGCGTCGCGAGCCAGTCGTCCCCGCCCATCACGACCACATCCTTCACCTGTCACACTGACCGGCCGAGCGCCGTCAGATGATTGACGGACCACGCGGAGCACATGTGACAGAGGAGTGAGCGATGACGGCAGCAGCCCGCCCGTTGGACGTGCGCAAGAAGGACACCCTGACCCGTCTCGCGCAGGACGTCGACGCCTGGGTGTCCACGGCCTCGCCGGACGGTACGCCGTACCTGATGCCGCTCTCGTTCCTGTGGACCGACGGGACACTGCTGCTGTCGACCGCGCGAACCAACCCGACCGGTCGCAACCTGCTGGCGAATCCGGTCGTCCAGTTGACGCTCGGCGAGGTACGCGACGTGATCCATGTGGCCGGCACGGTCGAGGTCGTCGAGCCGACCGACACCGAGGGCGAGGCGTTCGCAGCCAAGGCCGGCTTCGACCCACGCCCCCTGGCCAACTACCCGTTCTTCCGCGTCACCCCGACGAAGATCCAGGCCTGGCGCGAGGTCAACGAACTCAAGAACCGCGTGCTGTTCGAGAACGGCCGCTGGCTGGACTGACGCTTGACGTCGCCGTCCCGCGGCAGCTGATCGAGCAGCCGCCCCGCCTGACCACCCGGCGCGACCACCGCGCCTGAGTCGTCCAGCAACCCCAACCACCACAGGTGAGTCGACTGCTCAACCCAGCCACCGGAGCCGAGCTGACTGCCCTACCCAGCCACGGCAGGTGAGCCGACTGCCCAACCCAACCACCGCAGGTGAGCTGACTGCCCAACCCAACCACCGGAGCCGAGCGAAGCGATGGCGCAGGGGGTGCGGGTGGCGGAGCCCCCGCCGGCGGCAAGCGAAGCGCAGCCGCACAAAATGACGAAGGCGACGCGGCTCGCGCTTTCCGCGAGCACACGCCGCCTATCGACTTCGTGGGCGATACTGGGTTCGAACCAGTGACCTCTTCGGTGTGAACGAAGCGCGCTACCACTGCGCCAATCGCCCGGGGTGGTGCTGATGTTTCCTGTGTGGTGTTGCGGGTGAAACCATAGCGCATGATGAAGCGACGATCTAATCGGGCCGGGCTACTCTTGCTGCAGGACGGAGATCCCGTCGCGTTGGAGACGTGATTGTGACTTTCTCGCACGACACCGAGCAGGCGCTCGGGACGCTGGTCCGGCTCGTCAACACCATGCCCGGACCGAACAGTCAGGTCGACTCACTGGAGACCCTGGAGGAACTGGAGAAGTTCGTCCAGGAACGGGAGTTCAGCGCGGTCGACATGCTGACGGACAAGGACCTGACCGAGGTCCGGGACCTGCGCCCGTTGTTCGCGCCGGTGTTCACCACGGACTCCGACGCGTCCGCGGCGTCGATGATCAACGCGATCATCGCCCGCGGTACGTCGACTCCGCGGCTGACCAACCACGACGGGCACCCGTGGCACATCCACTACTCCCGCGACGGCGCGTCGCTGGCCTGCCGGATCACCGTGGAGTGCGGGATCGCGCTCGCCCAGGTGATCTCCGCCGGCGAACGAGAACGGCTGCGCCGGTGCGAGGCGCCGGACTGTGACGACGCCTTGATCGATCTGTCGCGGAACCGTTCCAAGCGGTACTGCGATGCGCGGACGTGTGGCAATCGCTTGCATGTCGCGGCGTACCGGGAGCGTCGCAAGGCGTCCGGAGAGTAGGACCGATTTCCAGCCCGCGGGACCACAGGTTCCGCGGGCTGTCCGGTTCTGCGACCGACCGACCGACCCGGTTCCGGCGGTTCAGGGGTTGGGGTTCTCGGCGGAGCGTTCCGCGAAGATCTTCGCGACCTGGCCGGTGATCGTGCCGGGCACCGGCAGGTCGCGGTCGTCGACACGCTGGATGCCCTGCACGTCACGGGTTGTCGATGTGAGGAAGATCTCCTCCGCCTCGAACAGCCGCTCCAGCGGTACGTCGCGCTCGACGCCGCCGAACCACTTTAGGACGAGCGCACGCGTCACCCCGGCCAGCGCGCCCGACGCGAGCGTCGGCGTGACCAGCTCCCCGTCGTACACGCAGAAGATGTTCGAGCCGGTGCCCTCGCTGAGGTTGCCGATCGTGTTCGCGAAGATCGCCTCGCTGCCGCCGCGCTCCTTCGCGTAGGCGAGCGCACGGACGTTCTCGGCGTACGACGTCGTCTTGAGGCCGGCGACCGCGCTGCGTTCGTTGCGTACCCACGGCACGGTGACGATCGCCGACACCGGCGCCGGGCGCTTGATCTCCTGCGTCGCGACCAGGACCGTCGGGCCCGACGTACCGCGGTCCGACGACAGCGGCGAGACCCCGCCGGTGTACGTGATCCGCAGCCGGCCGAACGGGATCCCCGGATCCGCCTCGACCACCGCGTCGATCCCCGCCTCGATCGCGGCGACGTCCGGCGCCGGGAGGCCGAGCCCGACCGCCGAACGGACCAGCCGGTCGAGATGCCGCCGGACCGCGAACGGGCGGCCGCTCTCGATCTTGATCGTCTCGAAGACGCCGTCACCGGTGGTCAGCCCGTGGTCCAGCGGCGAGACCGTCGCCTCGTCGTCCAGCAGGGCGCCGTTGAGCCAGATACGCATGTGGTGCTCCTTCCGGGAATCACCTTAGTAGGCAGGTGATCCGGGGTTGCGCGGCAGTCCGAAGGTGAGCAGCCGATGACGGTACGTCGACCGGCAGGGGACCCCGGTTTTTGAACTGGGGCGGAGATGGGCTAGTGTTCTTCTCGCGCCGGGGACACCGAAACCGGGCGCGATGCGGACGTAGCTCAGTTGGTAGAGCGCAACCTTGCCAAGGTTGAGGTCGCCGGTTCGAACCCGGTCGTCCGCTCGGAGAGGGTTCGGCAGGCCAGCTTTCTCAGTGGTGGAGTGGCCGAGAGGCGAGGCAACGGCCTGCAAAGCCGTGTACACGGGTTCGAATCCCGTCTCCACCTCGAGAACCTCAATCAGGTTCCACTGGACGATTGGCGCAGCGGTAGCGCGCTTCCCTGACACGGAAGAGGTCACTGGTTCGATCCCAGTATCGTCCACCAAGTCGACAGGCGACTCGTGTCCGCGCAGACCGCGGACCGGGTCGCCTTCGTCGTGTTACACGGCGGTGGCGGTGGTTGGCTTGGCGCGGTCAGGTCAGCCACGGGGGTTGGGTAGGCGGGGTGCTCGGTAGCGGTGGCTGCCTTGGGTGGAGCAGCTCACCTGCGGGAATCACCTGCTGAGGTTGGCATTCGCCGCGCGCGTGTTGGGTTGGGCGGCTGGTGAGCGTCCCCCGTGGGTTGGGTGGGCGGTTAGCACGGTGCGTGGGTCTCAGTGGGCGGTTAGTTCGCCCGCGGGCCTTCGGCGGGCGGTTCGTTCACCCGCGGGTCTTGGGGTGGCTTGTGAACTGATGTGCCCGGGTCTGCCTGAGGCTACTGTCCCCGCGCGCGGACACCAATCACCCCGCCCGAGCCAGCCCACCCGCCCAGCCTCAGCACGCAAGCCGGCCACAAACCTCGGGCGCCACGGCTGACCTGACAGCAGGCGCCGCCAGGCGATCTAGTCGCGCCCCGCCCGGGACATGAGGTAACCGCTCAAGCCCAACCTGGGTCTGCAGGTGGACAGTACGTATGCGTCCACTGCGGGTGGCTTCGGGGTTTGCTGAGCGTGGGATCGGCTGATGGTGGGGGACTTGTCCTGTCGAGGTGCTGATGTGGCCGCTGCGGGCGGGATCAGTTTGATGTGGGGCGAACAGATGTACGATCTTGGTCAAACAGATCGAGATGGGGTGGGGCGTGCGGGCGTTGGTGCAGCCGTCGGTGGGTGGGCCTGGGGTTATGGGGGTCGGGGATGTGGCGGTGCCCGTGGCCGGGGTGGGGGAGGTGCTGGTCAAGGTTGGTGCTGCGGGGGTGAACTTTGCTGATGTGATGCAGACGCGGGGCACGTACGACGGTGGGCCCACGCCGCCGTACGTCGCGGGGTTCGAGGCGGCTGGTGAAGTGGTTGCGCTGGGGGAGGGCGTGACGGGCGTGGCCGTGGGGGAGCATGTGATCGGCACGGGGGCCGGGGCGTTCGCGGAGTATGTGGTGATGCCCGCCGATGCTGCCGTACCTGTGCCGGCCGGCTGGAGTGACGAGGAAGCGCTCGGGCTGGTGCTCAACTGGGCCACCGCGCTCGTCTCCCTCCGGCCCCTCGGGCAACTCAAGGCGGGCGACGCGGTGCTGATCCACGCGGCCGCGGGTGGTGTCGGGCAGGCCGCGGTGCAGATCGCCAAGCATTACGGCGCGACCGTCATCGGGACCGCGTCCGCCGCCAAGCACGACGTGGTACGGCGACTTGGCGCGGACCACGTCGTCGACTACCGAACCGCCGATCTGGTCGCCGAGGTGCGCCGGTTGACGAACGGCCGTGGCGCAGACATCGTGCTCGAATCCGTCGGCGGCGACACGTTCCGCCGGAGCGTGGAGGTCGCGCGCCGGGTGACCGGCAAGGTCGTCGTGATCGGCGCCGCGGCCGGCGAGGCGTCCATCACCAACTGGGAGCTCAACTTCAAGCACCCGGTGCACGTGATCGGCCAGCACCTGACGACCACGATCCAGCAGGCACCGGAGCTGTTCGCGCAAGTACTCGCGGAGCTGAACGAACTCATCACGGCCGGCGTCTACCCGCCCGGGCGTCCGACCGTCTACGACCTCGCCGACGGCCCCAAGGCCCTCCAGGAACTCGAGGCCCGCGCCACCGTCGGCAAGATCGCGCTCAAGCCCTAGCCGACGATCGACTGCGCGACCCGGAACCCCAGATCCTCGATCGCGAACGTCGGATGCGACCGCCGCCGCACAGTGGACCCCACCGAGCGCTCCTCATCGGCGAACCCACCCCCGCGAAAGATCCTGTACGACCCGTAGGTCTCCGGGTCGTACAGGTCCCAGCACCACTCCCACACGTTGCCGAGCATGTCGTGGAACCCCCACGCATTAGGCGCCCGCAGGCCGACCGGATGTGCACGCCCGCCGGAGTTCCCGACGTACCAGGCGATCTCGTCCAGTGGCCCGTAGCGATACCCGGCCGACCCGGCGGTGCACGCGTACTGCCACTCAGCCTCGGTCGGTAGCCGGTACCCGGGCGAAGACCGGTCCCAGCTCACCTCCGGGCCGTCGATCGAATAGGCGACCGGCAGCCCCGCCGACACCGACATCTCGTTGCACAAGGCAACAGCGTCGTACCAGCTGACGCCACACAGCGGCAGCCCGTCCCGCGCGACCGGGTACTGCGCCAGCCGGAACGCGGGCAGGTCCACGTGCCACCGCCTGCCCACCCGGTCGTCACGCAGGAACAGCAATCCGGCCGGTACGTCGAGCATCGTCCAACCGTACGGCGATCAGTAGAACTGCCGGACCTTCGGCCACAGCGTGGACCACGCCTCGCTCGGCCCGGCGCACAGGACGAGCGCCGTCCCGTCCTCGTCGTTGGAGACGATGCTGTCGATCGTGCCGACCTGCTCACAGTCGCGGAAGTACGACTCGAAGATCGGCGTCCGTTCGAGCTCGACGAGGAGGACCGGGCCGGTGTTGGTGTCGGGTGGCCGCGCCCAGTCCCAGAAGCTCATGTGCGCGGAGTACGGCGCGGGCAGGCCGTGCGCGGGCCCGTACCGGACGAGTGCGCCGGCTTCGCCGTAGTTCCCGGTGAAGAGCGTCGCGGTCGATCGCTCGTCGGCCGGAATCCGGTCCCACGCAGCGGCGACGGACGCGGTGAAAGCCGGCCAGCCGATCTGCTCGCCCTGCTCCTTGTTCACGGGGATGACGAAGTCCGCGGCCGACGCCGGTAGCACGGGGAGTGTGAAGACGGCGGACGTCAGCGCGGTCAGGACCAGACCGACGACAGCCGCTGCGCGATGCCGGTCGATCCATCGCAGCGTCGGCTCACAACCAGCCGCGACAAGGACGAGCAGCAGCGGCAGTGCGTAGTACGACTTGCCGCCGGCCGCGAGGACGATGACGCACAGCACCGGGTAGGCGAGTGCGACGGCTCGCGCCCACGGCAGCCCGACCCAGATCCGGCGGAACCCGGCGATCCAGACCGGCACCAGGAACGGGGACAGTTGCAGGATCTGGAGTGGGACGAACATGATCCGGTTCTCGGTGCCGTCGTCCTCGCTGATGCCGCCCGCGACCTTCAGCTGGGGCCAGTCGTGCTGGAACTGCCACAGCACGTTCGGCAGGGCGATCAGGCCCGCGACGGCCACGCCGGCCAGCAGCCACCAGGACCTGAGTACGCCGCGCGGACCGACGATCAGCAGCGCCACGAGCAGGGCGCCGATCGGCAGTACGACGAGGTACTTGTTCTCCAGCGCGATCCCGGCCGTCAGGCCGAGCGCGAGCCACCAGCGGCCGTCGCCGGTCCGCAGCAGCTTCACGGCGAACAGACCGATCAGCATCCAGGCGAGCAGGTCGTACGTCGCTGTGGAGACGAGATGCCCGACGCCGAGGACGAACCCGGACACCGCGGCGCAGATCGCGGCCAGGATCTGCCCGCGTCGCTCGCTGCCGAACTCGCGGGCGATCAGCGCGACGACGACGATCGTCGCGACCGTGCTCAGCGTGGACAGCACCCGCAGTCCCATCACGGTGTCGCCGAAGACCGCGGTCGAGACGCGCGCGATGAACGGGGTCAGCGGCGGCTGGTCGACGTACCCCCAGCTGAGGTGCCGGCCGGCGACCATGAAGTACAGCTCGTCCCGGTGGTAGCCGTAGCGCCCGGACAGCGCGGTCAGCACCGCACCGACGACGAGCGCGACAGTCATGACCGGTCGGACCGCGAAGGCGGCCACCGCTGGGCGCGTCATGACGGAATGGTGCCAGCCGCCGGGGTCTGCCACCACCTAGTTCAGCCAGCGCGGTTCCGCCTCGCGTTCCAGCAGTACGACGCGCCCGGTGAGCGACTCGTCGGTGAGGAAACCGACCACCGCGTCGGTGACCGCTTCCAGCGGGACCAGGGCCGGCCCGCGCTCGGCCGGTGGGAGTGCCGCGCGCTCGCGGATCCCGCGCGGCGTGGCGACCCAGTCGGGGACCACGCAGTTCACCCGGACGCCGTCGAGGTCGCGCAACGTCGTGGTGAAGCGGATCAGGGCCGCCTTCGCCGCGCTGTACTCCGGGGACACGTGCGACCCGGAGCCGACCCCGGCCGTGGAGCCGATGTTCACGACGGCACCACCGCCCGCGGCCCGCATCCCCGGGATCGCCAGGTGGGTGGCGAGCATCGGGGCGCGCAGATTCACCTCCAGGGACGCCGTCCAGCGCTCGACCGAGGCATCCGGGAAGCAGGGGCGCAGCACCGCGCCGCCGCCGGCGTTGTTGACCAGGATCTGTGGCTGACATGCCATCAGCGCGCGCACCGCCTCGTCGTCGCGCATGTCGACCCGGACGAAGCGCGCCGTCGGCCCGATCAGCCTGCGGGTCTGCTCGCCTCCGGCCGCGTCGAGGTCGGCGACGACCACCATCGCGCCGGCGGCGCCCAGGCGGACGGCGATCGCCCGGCCGATGCCGACGGCCGCTCCGGTGACCACTGCGGTCTTGCCTGCGATGTCCATGGTCAGCACGCTCCCACCGTCCGCCGACAATTGCGGTGGATGATTGGATATGTCAACCGGACAAGTCATGAGGGGTAGGCGCTGTGGCACTGCTGTACGAGCGGATCTGTGCTCACGTGCTGGAGCAGCTCCGCCGCGGCACACTGCGGCCGGGGGACCGGGTGCCGTCGGAGATGGAGCTGGCCACGCAGTTCGCGGTCAGCCGGATCACCTCCAAGCGCGCCCTGGAGGTGCTGCGGGAGGCCGGTCTGGTCGAGCGTGTCCGGGGCAAGGGCACGTTCGTCGTCCCCCGCCTGCCCGACCTCACCGAGCTGACCGTCCCGCTCCGGTCGAACCCGCGGCGCGAGACGCTCTCGATCGCCTACATCGTGCCGTCGATGTCGGAGGCGTTCGGACTGGACCTCCTCAACACCATCGAGGAGCGCTGCGCGGAGCACGGCGCTCATCTGGTGGTCCGGCGCACCCACGGGCGTCAGACCGACGAGGAGAAGGCTGTCGACTCGCTGGTGTCCACCGTGGACGGCCTGATCGTGTTCCCGGTGTACGGCGACTTCTACAACGCCAGCCTGCTGCGACAGGTGCTGGACGGCTTCCCGGTGGTGCTGGTCGACCGCCAGCTGTCCGGTATCCCGGTGTCCGCCGTACTGACCGACAATGTGGCCGCCGCCCGGGCCCTGACGCAGCGGCTGCTGGTGCAGGGGCATGAGCACATCGCCTTCGTCTCGCCGCCGCCGGTGAACACGTCCTCGATCGAGGAGCGGCTGGAAGGCTTCCGGTCTGCCTTCGTCGACCTCGGCCGGCCGTACGAGCTGACCGACCTGCGCAGCACGCTGCCCGGTTCGACGACCACGGAGAGTGTCCGGGCGGACATGGACACCATCCGCGCGTTCCGCGAGCAGCGGCCGGAGGTCACGGCGTATTTCGCCTGTGAGTACAACCTGGCTCGCATGGTCGACAGGGCGCTGGGCGGCGAGCGCGGCGATCGCGTGGTCGCCTGCTTCGACTCGCCGGGCGACTCCATCGGCGGACCGCCGTACCTGCATGTCCGCCAGAACCAGACGGAGATGGGCCGGCTCGCCGTCGACCTCCTGCTCGCGCAGCTGCGCGGCGAACCCGTGCCGAACCTGTCCTACGTACCGTTCGAGCTGATCGACGCGGAGACCTGACTTTCGGCAGTACGGCGGACGTGCTGCGACTGTGTAGCGTCTACGCCATGAAGTGGCGGCGCCTGGGGGACGCGGGTCTGTGGGCCGCGCTGAGCCTTCTCGTGCTCGCGGAAAGCGGTGCACGTCACGACCCGTACTGGTTTCGCGCCGTCTGCCTCGCCGTACTGGCGTTCGCCGTCCTCGGCCGCCGGAGGTGGCCGCTGGTCGCCCTGTGTGTCGTGGCGTGGACGGAGATCGTCGTTCTCGCCTTCGCGCTTGGTACGACGAACGGCGTGCAGATCGCGCTGGTACCGGCGATCAGCCTGTTGAGCTACCTGGCCGGCCGGCGGGAGACGCAGCTCAAGCACTTCGTCCTGCTCTGCAGTTGGTCGCTGATCGGGATGCTGGGCCTCGCCCTGACCATGCGCAGGGGAGCACAGGCAACAGAGGCCGTCCTGACGTGGCTCATGCTGCTCCTGCTCGCACTGCTCCTGGTCGTGCTGCCCTGGTTGATGGGCCGCTACCGAGCGCAACAGGCGCTGCTGGCCTCGGCCGGCTGGGAGCGGGCCGAGCGGATCGAGCGCGAACAGCAGATGGAGATCGACCAGGAGCGCCTGCGCGAGCGGTCCCGGATCGCCGAGGACATGCACGACTCGGTCGGTCACGAGCTCAGCCTGATCGCACTGCGCGCGGCAGCCCTCGAGCTCGACCCGTCGCTGCCGGAGCAGCATCGGCGGGCCGCCGGTGAGCTCCGGGAGTCGGCGGCGACCGCCACGGAGCGGCTGGGCGAGATCGTCGGCGTACTGCGGGACCAGGACGCACCGACCGTGCCGCACGACGAAACGGTGCGCGCGCTGGTGGACCGGGCCGCAGCGTCCGGTCTGGCGGTGCAACTGACGGAGGAGGTCGACGGCGTACTGGCGCCGATGGTGGATCGCGCCGTGCACCGCGTGGTGCAGGAGTCGCTGACGAACGCCAGCAAGCACGCACCCGGCGCGACCGTGACCGTCAGCGTCACGACGCACGAGGACGACGTACGGGTGAAGGTTCTGGACACTGGCGCGACCCAAGCTGTGGCTGCGCCGTCAGGCGGACGCGGGCTCGACGGGCTGCGTGAGCGAGTCCGGCTGGCCGGGGGCTCGCTCATCGCGGGTCCGCGTCCGGGTGGTGGGTTCGAGGTCAGTGCCACGATGCCCCGCGCCGGCGGCCGACCAGAGCCACCCACGGCGGCGGTGGAGCGTGCCACGGTACGACGCAGCGCCCGGCGCGGTCTCATCACGGCCATTGCCGCTCCCGTACTGCTGGGTGCCGTTGTCGGCGCGGTTGCCCTTGGCTACTACCTCGTCGCGGGCTACAGCGCGATCCTGCGCCCAGCGCAGTACGACGCACTCGCCATCGGCCAGTCCGAGGGGGACGTCGCGAAGGTGCTGCCACGGATGCAGATGATCGACCCGCCGGGAGAGGGCTACCGCCCGCCGGCCGGGTGGAGCTGCAGGTACTACCGTCCGGCGGCCCCGTTCTCCTCCAACTACGTCTACCGCCTGTGCTTCGCCGGCGGCGCACTCGTCGCCAAGGCCGTCGTCCAGAGCGGGTCCGTTCCACCGACACCGGAAGGCAACCGATGATCAGGGTGATGCTCGCCGACGACGAGGCGATGGTGCGGGCCGGGGTCCGCGCGATCCTCGGCACCGACGACGAGATCGAGGTCGTGGCCGAAGCGGCCGACGGCGTCGAGGCCGTCGAAGCGGTCCGGCGGCACCGGCCGGACGTCGCCGTGCTGGACATCCGGATGCCGAGGATGGACGGACTCGCCGCCGGGGCGGAGATCCGGCGGACCGTGCCGGAGACGGCGGTCGTCGTCCTCACCACCTTCTCGGAGGACGCCTACATCGCCCGGGCGCTCGGCGACGGCGCGAGCGGCTTCCTGCTCAAGTCGGGCGATCCGCGGGAGCTCATCGCCGGGCTGAAAGCCGTCGCCGACGGCGCGGCGTATCTGTCTCCCAAGGTCGCGCAGCGGGTGATCGCCGAGCTGGGCGCCGGCTCCGGCGGCGGCGCGATGGCGCGGGCGGCCGCCGCCAAGGAGCAGGTCGGCGCACTGACCCCGCGCGAGCTAGAGGTGCTCGGACTGGTCGGAGCCGGACTGTCCAACGCCGAGATCGCGGCCCGGCTGTTTCTGGTCGAAGGGACCGTGAAGGCGTACGTCAGCGCGATCCTGCTGCGGCTCCGGGTCAAGAACCGGGTCCAGGCGGCGATCGTGGCGTACGAAGCCGGGCTGGTCACGGGCTGACGCATCGGTGACGCACCGGTGGGGCACTGGTGCGGAACCGTCACCGGACGCTCCGGGTGGTGACGTGGTGAGGACACCCGGTCATGGGATAGTGGACCCTCCTGGGGGCCTCACTTCCCCCCGGGGCACCCAGCAAGCCTCAGGGGCCACCCGCCCCCTCTCACAGAATCGGGGATCCAGGTCGTGACCGACTCGCACAACTCCGGACAGCACAAGGACCGGGAAGCGGCGGCGGCCGAGGTCCGGAGAATGTGGCAGCCGACCCCCTCCTGGACCCAGCCGGACCCGAACCAGTCGCCCGACGCCGAGCCCGTCGAGGAGACCGACGAGCAGGAGGACGCCCTCTCGCGGACCGACTCGTGGGGAGTGGCCCCGAAGCCTGTCGACCAGCCGGCGCCGTGGACGCAGCCGCAGAGCCAGCCGGCGCCGTCCTGGACGCAGCCGGCCGCGGAGTCGAGCTCCGCGTCGTGGAGCCAGCCTGAGGAGCAGGACGACGAGCTCGGCGCGGACACTGAGGCCGCCGCGTCCGCCGACAGCACTACGCCGGACGCGGGTCCGAGTACGCCGGTTTTCGGCGGCTCCTCGTTCCACGGCTCCGGACACGACCAGGGCGGCCAGCCGCAGGGCGCTCAGTCGCAGGGCGGTCAGCCGCAGGGTGGTCAGTTCCCGCAGGGCCAGTCCGGTGCCGCGCCGCAGGCTGCCGGTCAGCCTGCGCAGCCCGGGCCTGCTGGTCAGAGCGGTCAGCCGCTGTCGCAGGCCGCTCAGCACTTCTTCCCGCAGGGCGTTCCGGGGCAGCAGGGTCAGCAGCCGCCGCAGAACCTGTCGTACCGTGCCGACGAGCTGATCCAGGCGCTGCCGCTGCCGCGGGAGGCTCCGGCCGAGCGCGGTGTGCGGAGCGTGCTGAAGCTGCGTCCGGGGAGCTCGGAGCGTTCCGAGCGGATCGCGCGCGCGACCGCGGCGACGGCCTTCCGGCGTCCGGTGACGATCGTCGTGGCGAACCCGAAGGGCGGCTCGGGCAAGACCCCGACCACGCTGCTGCTGTCCGGCGCGCTCGGGCAGGCCCGCGGCGGCGGGGTCGTGGCCTGGGACAACAACGAGCTGCGCGGCAACATGCACCTGCGCACCCACGACACGAACTCGCGGTCCACCGTCACGGACATGCTGCAGGCCATGCCGATGCTGACCCAGCCGGACGCGCGGCTCGGTGACGTCGCGGCGTACCTGCGCCACCAGGTCGCCGGTCAGTACGACGTGCTCACGTCCGCGACCACGACGTACGCACAGATCGAGGCCAAGGACTTCGACCAGATCCACCGCCTGCTGAGCCGGTTCTACAAGGTGCTGGTGATCGACACCGGCAACAACGAGGGCTCCAGCAACTGGCGCGAGGCGATGAAGGCGGCCGACGCCCTCGTCATCCCGATCAAGTGGAAGAGCCTGTCCTGCGCGGCCGCCGTGCAGATGCTGGAGGAGCTCGACAACCAGGGCCCGGAGGCGCAGCGGCTGATCCGCCGCGCGATCATCGCGGTCTCGAACGGCCCCGGCGACGTGAACAAGGAGGTCGAGAAGCAGCTCCGCCCGTACTTCGAGTCCCGCGCGGCCGCCGTCGTCGACATCCCGACCGACATGCACATCGCCGCCGAGGGTCCCCTCGACCACTCAGCACTGCAGCCCGCCACCCGCCGCGCAGCCCTGGATCTGGCCGCCAAGGTCGCCGAACAGATCACCGTCGCTCTCAACACCCCGCGCTGAGCGCGATCAGCAACTGCTGGACGTGGTCGTCGGTCAACTGTCGATCAGTTCGGGTTCACGGTCGACCTGAGGTTGAGGTTTGCGGAGGCGGTGGCGGATGAGTTCGACGATCAGGGTGACTGCCAGGGCGAGGCCGATGCCGAGGATGACGCCCTTGAGGGGGTTGTCCTCGAAGGCCTTGCCGCCGATGTAGCCGACGAGGGTGCAGTACAGGCCCCAGCTGACGGCGGCCAGGGCCGCGTACGGGGTGAAGCTGCGCAGTGGGTAGCGCACGGAGCCCATGGTCAGGGTGACCGCGGTACGGCCGCCGGGAACGTAGCGGGCGACCACCAGGACCAGTCCGCCGCGCTCGGCCAGTGCGCGGCGGGCCCACAGGACGGCCGCTTCCCGTTTGGTGCCTGGCTTGACCCGGTCGAGCAACCGCCCGCCGGCGCCGCGCCCGAGGGCGTACGACACGTGGTCGCCCACGAAGGCGCCGATCGCGGAGACCACGATCACGGCGTACAGGTTCGGCTCGCCGGTGGCCGCGGCGAACACGCCGGCGGTGACGACCAGGGTCTCGCTCGGGATCGCCGGGAAGAACCCGTCGAGCGCGGCGAAACCCCACAGCGCGAGGTAGATCCACCACGAGGACATCAGTTGATCGGCGAAGTGCAGGAGGGCGTCACTCATAGGTACGAACCTAGAAATCCGCGCGCCGCGGCACATCTGACTACCGGCTGGTCCGACCCCCTACTTTCGTTGTCGATACCATCTGCTCGTGAACGAAGGAGTGAACGTGTCGGAAGTCAAGGTCCATCTGATCGGCGTCGAGGGCGAGGCTGAGCGGAGTGTGACCGAGACGACGACGATCGGGGAGCTGTTCGCCGGGATCTTCGGCCAGGACCGCTCCGCCATCGCCGCCCGGGTCAACGGTGAGCTGCGGGACCTGTCCCGGGTGGTCGCCGACGGCGACGAGATCGAGCCGGTGAAGGCATCGTCCGAGGACGGCCGGGCGATCATCCGGCACTCGACCGCGCACGTCCTCGCGCAGGCGGTCCAGGACCTGTTCCCGGAGGCCAAGCTCGGCATCGGCCCGCCGGTGGAGAACGGGTTCTACTACGACTTCGACGTGCCGACGCCGTTCACGCCGGAGGACCTGACCAAGCTCGAGAAGAAGATGCAGCAGATCATCAAGGAGCGGCAGCGGTTCAGCCGCCGGGTGGTCAGCGACGACGACGCGCGCGCCGAGCTGGCCGCGGAGCCGTACAAGCTCGAGCTGATCGGCATCAAGGGCTCCGCGGCGGACGCGGCCGAGGGCGCGAGCGTCGAGGTCGGCGGCGGCGAGCTGACGATCTACGACAACGTCCGGCGTGACGACAGCGTCGCCTGGAAGGACCTGTGCCGCGGGCCGCACGTCCCGGCCACGGGGTACCTCGGCAACTTCAAGCTGATGCGCACCGCGGCGGCGTACTGGCGGGGGAGCGAGAAGAACCCGCAGCTGCAGCGGATCTACGGCACCGCCTGGGAGTCCCGCGACGAGCTGAAGGCGCACCTGACCCGGCTCGAGGAGGCCGCCAAGCGCGACCACCGCAAGCTGGGCACCGAGCTGGACCTGTTCAGCTTCCCGGACGAGATCGGCTCCGGCCTGGCCGTCTTCCACCCGAAGGGCGGTGTGCTGCGCAAGGTGATGGAGGACTACTCCCGCCAGCGGCACGTCGAGGACGACTACGAGTTCGTCTACTCGCCGCACATCACCAAGGGCCAGCTGTTCGAGACCTCCGGGCACCTCGACTGGTACGCCGACGGCATGTACCCGCCCATGCACCTGGACGAGGAGCGCGGCGCGGACGGGCAGATCCGCAAGCAGGGCCAGGACTACTACCTGAAGCCGATGAACTGCCCGATGCACAACCTGATCTTCGCCGCCCGCGGCCGGTCGTACCGGGAGCTGCCGCTGCGGCTGTTCGAGTTCGGCACGGTGTACCGGCTGGAGAAGTCCGGCGTCGTGCACGGCATGACCCGGGCCCGCGGCTTCACCCAGGACGACGCCCACATCTACTGCACCCGGGAGCAGATGCGCGACGAGCTGCGCAACCTGCTCACCTTCGTGCTCGGCCTGCTCGCCGACTACGGCCTGGACGACTTCTACCTGGAGCTGTCCACCAAGAACCCGGACAAGTTCGTCGGCTCCGACGAGGTCTGGGAGGAGGCCACCGCGACGCTGCGCGAGGTCGCCGAGGGCTCCGGTCTGGAGCTGGTCCCGGACCCGGGCGGCGCCGCGTTCTACGGCCCGAAGATCTCCGTCCAGGCCAAGGACGCGATCGGCCGGACCTGGCAGATGTCGACGATCCAGCTGGACTTCAACCTGCCGGAGCGGTTCGAGCTGGAGTACACCGCGCCGGACGGCTCCCGGCAGCGGCCGGTGATGATCCACCGCGCGCTGTTCGGCTCGATCGAGCGGTTCGTCGCGGTGCTGACCGAGCACTACGCGGGCGCCTTCCCGCCCTGGCTGGCCCCGATCCAGGTGGTCGGCATCCCGGTGACCGACGGGCACGTGGACTACCTGTTCGACGTCGCGAAGCAGCTGAAGGCGGAGGGGATCCGGGTCGAGGTCGACGCCTCCGACGACCGGATGCAGAAGAAGATCCGGAACGCCCAGAAGGCGAAGACGCCGTACATGCTGATCGCCGGTGACGAGGACATGGCGGCCGGCTCGGTCTCCTTCCGGTACCGCGACGGCACGCAGAAGAACGGCGTACCGATCGCGGACGCGGTCGCGGAGATCGTCGAGTCGGTCAAGAACCGCGTGCAGGTATGACGGGGCAGGTATGACCGGGCACCCCGAATCGCCGTACGAGCCGGAGGAGCTGGTGCGGCAGGACGGCGTCGGGGTGCCGGACCCGTTCATGCGGCTGTGGACGCCGCACCGGATGGCCTACATCGAGGGCGAGAACAAGCCGACCAGCTCGGAGGCCGGCTCGGGCTGCCCGTTCTGCCGGCTCCCGGGCCTGCCGGACACGGACGCGCTGATCGTGCACCGCGGCGAGGCGGCGTACGCCGTCCTCAACCTGTACCCGTACAACCCGGGTCACCTGATGGTCGTGCCCTACCGGCACGTCGCGGACTACACCGAGCTGACCGACGCCGAGGTCGCGGACGTCGCAACGCTGACCCGGCAGGCGATGCAGGCGGTTCGCACGGTGTCGGCGGCGCACGGCTTCAACATCGGCATGAACCAGGGCGAGATCGCCGGCGCCGGCATCGCCGGGCACCTGCACCAGCACGTCGTACCGCGCTGGTCGGGGGACACCAACTTCATGCCCGCGATCGCGCACACGAAGGTCCTGCCGCAACTATTGGCCGACACCCGCGCCCTGCTCGCGAAGTCCTGGCCATGAAGTCCTGGCCATAAGGAAACGCCCCACCCGCGGGCCGCGGGTGGGGCGCTGTCACAGGGTCACTCGCCGGCGAGGTCCTGGCCGGTGAAGTTCTTCCAGAGGAAGTAGACCGGGTCGTTGAAGGTGCCCGCGGCCTTGCCGAGCGACTCGATCGTCGTGGCGGTGCCGTTGGCGTGACCCACGCGGTACAGGTAGCCGGAGCCGCTGTCCTTGTCGATGCCCAGCAGCAGCGTGCCGTTACCGCACGGCGCCGCGACCAGCGACTCGAAGCCCTGCCAGGTCGAGCTCCGGACCTCCTTCACCACCCCCGGGATGACCTGCCCGCCGGCGAGCGGCAGGTGCGCGGTGTAGAGCTTGCCGCTGGTCAGCGTCATCAGGAACGTGTCGTACGTCGCGGTCTGGCTGATCAGCGTCATCGCCTTCACGCCGCTGTAGCCGGACTGGTAGCCGGTGACCTGCCGGCTCGGTACGCCATTGATGTACGCCACGTTGCGGCGGTACAGCGTGCCGTCGTTGTGCAGCGAGTACTCCGTGTCCCGCTGCGAGGTCGCGGTGACGACGGTCGAACGGTCGAGCGACCGGTACACGTCCCAGCCGCCACCCACGCGGGTGACCTGCTTCTGCGAGACGGTGCCCCCACCGGCCGGCGTCAGGTACGACGTGTCGTACAGACTCGACCCCATGATGACCGGGCCGGTGTGCGCGTCACCGCCGACCTCGGTCGCGCCGAACCGCATCGTCGCGCTCAGCCGGACCTGCCCGTCCGGGTAGATGTCCTTGGCAACGATCTTGTCCTCGATCAACGCGGCGTCGGTCCCGAAGGTCTGCAGCCGGTGGTCGCCCCCCGCGGTCACCGAACCGACCTTGATGCTGCACGTGGCGCCCGTCGTGCTCGCGCCACCGGTGGGCTGCGCCGCGGCGAAACCGCTGGTCAGCAAGCCCATCCCGACCGCCCCGGCAGCAACGACTCCGGCGTACCTGGCCCACTTGATCATTTCTTTCCCCCTGCTTCTCGGTATCGGACGGCAGGTTGGATGCGGCCATGACCGGAAAAGTTCGGCCGGCTGTGAAAAGCCGGACGGTCAGCGCAGGAACAGCGGCAGCATCGGGTCGACCAGGTTGGTCAGGGTGTCGAGGGTGACCTCGCGCGGCGGGTTGGTGAGGGCGGTGACACGGACGACGCGGCGGCCCTGGCGGAAGACGAGTTCGCCGGCCTCGGGAAGGTAGTAGCCGGGCTGGCCGATCGGCGCGAACCGGGGCGGCGGCACCTGCTGCGCCTCCGGGATCGACGCCTGGTCGAACGCCTCGACGATCGACACGGTCGCGTCGTACGTCCCCCAGATGCACGTCAGCGCACCCTTCACCCGGTAGTCCCGGCGCAGCTGCACCCGCAGCTGGATGAACCGCTCCGCGGCCGAGGTCGACAGCTGACAGGTCTCGTCCGCCTGCCGGGCCGGCCGCAGGGTCCGCGGTACGGCGTCCCGTGCGGCCGTCGCGATCGCGACCGCGCGCGCCTTCTCGATCCCGTCGGCGGGGTCGCGGTCGATGCCGCCGGCCGGCGTGATCCGCACCGCGCGGTCGCCGGCCCGGAAGACGATCCGGGACTCACTGATGGTGGCCTCCGGGCCGAGCTCCGGCAGCGGGTCGACCGAGCCGGGGTTCTCCACGAGCCGGCTGAGCGTGTCCGGCTGGATCGGCAGCGCGCTGACGCCGATCGTGACCGGCAGGTCCCCGAGCAGCAGGGTGCACAGATCCATCGCCGGGAGTCCGCCGTCGTTCCAGGCGTTCGGCTTCGCCGTGACCGGGCCGCGGAACCTGGCCGTCAGTGTGCGCGTGATCGCCGTACAGACCTGCGGCCCGGGCGCGCCCGACGTACCGTCCAGGCCCTCGGCCTGCGGGGGAGCGATCACGGTCGGGACGACTACCGTGGGTGGCACCGGGTTCGGCGCGGTGCCGTTCGCCCGCTGGGCGACCGTGCACCCGGCGGCGCCACCACTCGCGACGAGCAGGAGGACGAGCGCGCCCACGAGCTGCCTGCGACCCATGGCGCTCACCTCCTCACCCCCCAGCATCCCCTGCCCCAAGGCTCCGCGCAGGCCGAAACCCGTGCCGAGGCCCTGTCTGGTGACCCATCGCCTACTGCGGGGCACTCGGCACGGCACCTCGCCGCACGGGTGCAAAGGCCACGATGCTCCGCATCGAGACCTTCGCCCCCGCACGCCGATGCACCGCACCGAGCACCTCCTCGCGACGGCGCTGGATCACCAGACAGGGCCTTGTCACCCGATGGTGACCCCGGTGAACTACGATCGCGTCGCCATGCTTAACAGATTCCGGCAGTTCTGGACCAAGGTGATCACGCCGATCGCCACCCTCCTGCTCAAGCTCGGCGTGAGCGCCGACATGGTCACGCTGGTGGGCACCATCGGTGTGTCCGCGGGGGCGCTGATCTTCTTCCCGCGCGGCCAGCTGTGGATCGGTGTCCTGGTGATCACGGCGTTCGTGTTCTCGGACCTGATCGACGGCTACATGGCCCGGACGTCGGGAACGTCGTCGAAGTGGGGCTCGTTCCTCGACTCGACACTGGACCGGATCGCCGACGGCGCCGTCTACGGCGGCCTGGTGATGTTCTACGCGAACTCGCGGGCCGGCGACTCGACGCTGATGGCGGCTGTGACGCTGTGGGCGCTGGTGATGGGCGCGGTCACCTCGTACGCGCGGGCCAAGGCGGAGAGCCTCGGGCTGAAGGCGAGCGGCGGTCTCGCCGAGCGCGCCGACCGGCTGGTGTTCACGCTGGTCCTGGCGTTCTTCTCCGACCTCTTCGACCTGCCGATCCTGCTCGAGATCGTGATCTGGTACGTCGCCGCGGCCAGCACCATCACTGTCATCCAGCGCTCGCTCTCGGTCCGTCAGCAGGTGCTGGCCGACCCGTCCAACTCGGGCCTCGACACCCCGCCGCCGGACCCCAAGGCCTGATGGAGGGCGTCCGGCAGCGGGCCGTCGACCTGGCCTTCGCGCTCGCCTGGACCCTGGTCCGGCGCCTGCCCGAGCGGACCGTCACCTGGCTGTTCCGGCAGGCCGCCGACCGCACCTTCCGCCGGAACGGCCGCGGTGTACGGCGGTTGCGCGGCAACCTGGCCGCAGTACGCCCGGAGGCCACCGAGGCCGAGCTCGACGAACTGACCCGCGCCGGCCTGCGCTCGTACCTGCGCTACTGGCAGGAGGCGTTCCGCCTGCCCGAGTGGAGCCGCGACGAGATCGTCGGCCGGGTGCGGACGGTCAACGAGAAGCTGCTGCGGGACGCGTACGCCGCCGGGCAGGGCGTGATCTGCGCGCTGCCGCACCTGGCGAACTACGACCACGCGGGCGCCTGGGCCGGACTGACCGGCATGCCGGTGTCGACCGTGGCCGAACGCCTGCAGCCGGAGTCGCTGTTCGACCGCTTCATCGCGTACCGCAAGAAGCTCGGCATGGAGGTGCTCCCGCTGACGGGCGGTGACGAGGACGTCACCGGCGTGCTCGCGGACCGGCTCCGGGCCGGGGGATTCGTCTGCCTGGTCGCCGACCGGGACCTGTCCGAGCGGGGTGTGCCGGTCACGTTCTTCGGCCGCCCGTCCCGGATGCCCGTCGGGCCTGCCGCGCTGAGCCTGAAGACAGGCGCGCCGTTGATCCCGGCGACGCTGCACTACGAAGGCCGCGACCTGGTGATCACGTTCCACGACACCGTCGACACGGAAGGCGGTGTGGCGGCGATGACCCAACGGTGTGCGGACGCGTTCGCCGTCGGGATCGCCGAACACCCGCAGGACTGGCACATGCTGCAGCGGATTTTCCTGGAGGAGTAACAATCCTGCTGTGAGGATCGGCGTGGTGTGCCCGTACTCGCTGGGCACGCCCGGCGGGGTACAGAACCACGTCCGCGACCTGGCCGAGGCGCTGCTGGCGCTCGGCCACGAGGTCTCGGTCCTCGCCCCGGTGGACGCCGCGGACGCGGTCCCGCCGTACGTCGTCTCGTCCGGCCGGGCCGTCGGCGTGCCGTACAACGGGTCCGTGGCCCGGGTGACGTTCGGTCCGCGGACGGCGGCCCGGGTGAAGAGCTGGCTTGCCGAGGGGAACTTCGACGTCGTCCATGTCCACGAGCCGACCACGCCGAGTGCGTCGATCATCGCGCTGTGGTCGGCCGACGGGCCGTTCGTCGCCACGTTCCACACCTGGCAGGTGCGGTCCCGCGCGATGAGTGTGGCCGCGGGCCTGCTCCGGCCGGCGCTGGAGAAGATCGACGCCCGGATCGCGGTGTCCGAGAACGCCCGCTCGATGATGGTCCAGCACATCGGCGGCGAGGCCGTGGTGATCCCGAACGGGCTGTACACCGCCCGGTTCAAGGGCAGTCCACGGCCGGAGTGGATGGGCGCGGACGGCACGATCAGCTTCCTCGGCCGGCTGGACGAGCCGCGCAAGGGCCTCGGCGTGCTGCTGGCCGCCGTCCCCGCATTGCTCGCCGAGCGGCCGCGGCTGAAGATCCTCGTCGCCGGCTCGGGACAGGCCGAGGAGACGCTGCCGCCGCGGTACCGCGAGAACGTGTTGTTCCTGGGCGCGGTCGACGACGAGGCCCGCGCCGACATGCTGGCCGGCTCGGACGTGTACGTCGCCCCGCATCTCGGCGGCGAGAGCTTCGGCATCGTCCTGCTGGAGGCGATGGCCGCGGGCGCCCCGGTGCTGGCGAGTGACCTGCCCGCGTTCCGTCAGGTGCTGGAAGGCGGACATCTGGGGGAGCTGTTCGAGCCGGGGAACTCCGGCGAACTCGCCGCCCGCGCCCTCCGGCTCCTGCGCAGACCCGAGGAGCGCGAGCAACTGCGCGCCGTCGGGCTGGCCACCGTGCCGAAGTACGACTGGTCCGTCCTGCTCCCGGAGCTGCTCTCCGTCTACGAGCTCGTCGCCCGGCGATAGCGCTCGGCCAGCCGGTCGAGGTACGCCGTCAGCTCGGGCGGGCCGTCCTGGATCACGAAATCCGCATCCAGCAGGGCGAGGTGTACGGCGAGGCTCTGCACCGTGTCGGAGCCCGTCTGCAGCAGGCAGCTGTCGTCGTCGAGCGGCTCGATCGTCCCGACGGCAGGCGTCAACTGCTCAGCAAGGACCGCCGCTGGTACGGCGACCACCACCGAAGCTCGATAGCGCCACGCGGCGGCCGACACGCGGCGCGACACGTACGCCGCCACGTCGCCGCCCTCGGGCAGCTCCCGCGGACCGAAGCGCGGGCCGGTCGGGATCCGCGGCCGCACCCGGTCCACCCTGAAGGTCCGCCAGTCCTGCTTCTCGAGGTCGAAGGCGACCAGGTACCAGCGTCGCCCCCAGTTGACCAGCCGATGCGGCTCCGCCCGCCGAAGCGTCGCGGTGCCGGAGTGCGACAGGTAGTCGAAGCGCAGCTGCTCACGGTCGCGGCACAGCGCCGCCAGCTGGGTCAGCAGTTCAGGGTCGAGCTGCGGTCCGGGCTCGTCCGGCGGGACCTGCACACTGAAGCTCGCGAGCGTGTTGACCCGGCGCCGCAGCCGCGAGGGCAGGACTTGTTCCAGCTTGGTCAGCGCCCGCAGCGACATCTCCTCGACGCCGGCGACAGCAGCCGCCTTCCGTAGACCGATGACCACCGCCACGGCCTCGTCGTCGTCCAGCAGCAACGGCGGCAACGCGGCGCCGGCCCCCAGCCGGTAACCGCCCACGGACCCACGGGTGGCGTCCACGGGGTAACCGAGCGACCGGAGCCGCTCGACGTCGCTGCGCACGGTCCGGGGGCTGACCTGCAGTTTCTCGGCCAGCTCGGCACCGGTCCAGTCGCGCGGCGACTGCAACAACGTGAGCAGCTTCAGCAGCCGCGCCGAGGTCTCGATCATGTCCGAAAGTCTCTCAGGTCATTAGGAAGCTATCTCGCCTAATGGCCTCCTAGTTTGACGACATGACGAACGAAACCGAGATCAGGCCCTTCCGCATCGACATCCCGCAGGCCGACCTGGACGACCTGCGCGACCGCCTCGCCCGCACCCGGTGGGCGAACGAGCTCGACATCGACTACACCGGCGCGGTGCAGACCGGGCCGCTGCCGCCCGAGTGGGAGTACGGCGTACCGCTGTCCTACGTGCGGCGCCTGACCGAGCAGTGGCTCACGTCGTACGACTGGCGGAAGTGGGAGGAGCGGCTGAACTCCTACCCGCAGTTCGTCACCGAGATCGACGGTCAGAACGTGCACTTCTTCCACGTCCGCTCGGCCGACCCGGACGCGATCCCGCTGGTCCTGACGCACGGCTGGCCGAACACGTCGCTGGAGTACGTCGACCTGATCGAGCCGCTGACCAACCCGCGGAACGGCGAGCAGGCGTTCCACCTGGTCATCCCGTCCGTCCCCGGCTTCGGCTTCTCCGGCCCCACCAAGGACCGCGGCTGGAACAGGTACCGCGTGGCCGCCGCTTGGGCCGAGCTGATGCGCCGGCTCGGCTACGAGCGGTACGGCGCCCACGGCAACGACGGCGGGTCCTACGTGTCCCCGGAGGTCGGACGGGTCGACCCGGAGCACGTGATCGGCGTTCACGTGACGCAGCTGTTCTCGTTCCCGAGCGGGGACCCGGCGGAGCTGGAGAACCTCACCGACGAGGAGCAGGGCTATCTGCAGTTCCTGCAGTACTTCAACGAGAACCTGGGCGCCTACGCGAAGCTGCAGGAGCAGGCGCCGCAGAACATCGCGCACGCGCTGGCGGACTCCCCGACCGGGCAGCTCTCGTGGATCGCCCAGTTGCTCAGCTCCTGCTCCGAGGAGCACGTGCTGACCAACGCGACCATCTACTGGCTGACGAACACCGGCGCGTCGTCAGCGCGGTTCTACTTCGAGGACAAGCACGCCGAGCACCCGAAGGAGCCGACCACCGCCCCGACCGGGCTGGCCGGCTTCGCGTTCGACTTCCGCCCGCTCCGCCGGTTCGCCGAGCGGGACCACGCGAACATCGTGTCCTGGCGCGAGTTCGACCGCGGCAGCCACTGGGCGACCCAGGACGCGCCGGACCTGCTGCTCCAGGACCTCCGCGAGTTCTTCTCCGAGCTGTCCAGGCTCAGCTGAGCTTGGCGGCCGTCGCGTTGATCTCTTCCAGGTCTCCCGGGGTCGGGTGCCACGGGAGCTGGAGCGGGTCGTCCTTGTAGCGGGGGATCACGTGCAGGTGGGTGTGGAACACCGACTGCCACGCAACGGCGCCGATGCAGCTGAGCAGGTTGGCGCCGTCGGCGTCCAGGCGGTCGATGACCCGGGAGACGAGCGACTGGGCGAGCAGGGTCGCGGCGGTGAGGTCCTCGGGGGCGGCCTCACGCAGATCCGTCGAGTGCGCCCGCGGCACCACCAGCAGGTGACCGCGGGTGCCGGGGTTGATGTCCATGAAGGCGATCGCCCGGTCGGTCTCGGCGACCTGCGTGGAGGGGATGCGGCCGGCCACGATCCCGCAGAAGATGCAGTTCTCGCTCATCCGGACAGGCTATACACTGCGCGAGCCGAACCCCTGCCCATCTGTGCCGTACTAGGAGCCCGATGCCGGACGAACTCCTGCGCCCGACCGTCGGTGCCGGCGTGGACATGTCCGCGCGCCCGTGGCGGCTGATGTCCCAGACGTACGTCGCGTTCTTCGGCGGTGTGCTGGCGTCCACGGCGGTGGCCTTCCTGAACGCCGGCCGGCTCGGCGTCGACGCCACGAAGCGCCGGCTGATCCTGCTCAGCGGCCTGGTCGGCCTGCTGGCCGTGATCGGCGTGTTCCTGCTGCTGTACGGCGACACCGGCGTCACGTCCGGTCTCCGGGTCGGCACCCGCGTCGTCGCCGTCCTGTGCTGCCTGGCCCAGCTCCGGCTCCAGCGTCCGATGGACCGCGCGTTCCAGCTGCGCGGCCAGGACTACGGATCGCTGTGGGGCGTGGGGATCGCGGTGACGATCGGAGGCGCGATCGCCGAGGCCTTGATCCTCTACCTGGTGACGGTGGTGCTGTGAACGACCCGAGTGAGGCCCGCCTGCGGATGGCCGCGCACTGGCTGCAGATCGGCCGGCCCGAGCGCGTGCTCGACGAGCTGCAGGGGCTGTCCGGCGACGCCGCGGTGGACTACCGCGCGTACCTGTTCCGTGGTGCGGCCCTGCATGCGCTCGACCGGAACGCCGAGGCGATCGACGTACTGCGCGACGGCCTCACCCTGCACGGCCCGTTTCCGGCGATGCTGCACATCCTCGGGTCGTCGCTGCGGTCCGAGGGACGCCTGCCCGAGGCGGAGGCCGCGTTCCTGCAGGGTCTGAGCCTCGACCCGAACGACCCCGACCTCCTGATCGGTTACGCGCACGTCTGTCTCACGGCCGGACAGGCCGAGAAGGCGAGCGCCCTGGTCGAGCGGGCCGCGTCCCACGCACCGGAGAGCGTCGCGGTCTCGGCGGCGCGTGCCCAGGTGGCGTTCGCGCTCGGCAAGGACCGGGACATGCACCGGCACAGCACCGAGGCGTTGTCGTACGACCCGGAGGACCCGAACGCCCGGGCCCTGCACGGCACGGCGTCGATGCTCACCGGCGACGCCCGGTCCGGGTACAACTCGCTCGCCTCCGCCGCCGCGGCGCAGCCCGGTGACGCCGACCTGCGTGCCGCGGCCCGCGAGGCGAGGATGTTCAACCACCCGCTGATGCTGCCGCTGCGGCCCTTCGCCCGGTTCAACCCGCTGGTCGTCTGGGTGGCCGCGGTCGCGGTCATCTACGGCCTCCGCGCCGCCGGTCTGGCCCCGCTGTCGTTCGCGTTCGCGATGTTCTGGCTGGGCTTCTGCGTCTACTCCTGGGTGGTCCCGCCGCTGGTCCGCCGCTGGATCAACCGAAAGTGGGGTTCATGAGCAACGACCGGATCGACGCGCTGCGCAAGGCCGTCGACGCCAACCCGGACGACGTCCTGCTGCGGCTCGTGCTCGCGGAGTCGCTGGTTGCCTCCGGCGACACCGAGGAGGCCCTCGACCAGTACGTCGTCCTCCTGGACCAGCACGGGCTGCCGGACGACCAGTTCGTACCGGTCGGCGAGCTGGCCGCGGCGAACGGGCGGCTGGCCCTGCTGCGGAACCTGCTCGAAGCCGCTCGCCAGCAGGGCGTGGTTGAAGGGACGGGCCGCCTCCAGCAGCTCGTCGACGGGATGATCTCCGAGCGCAGCGGCGTCCGGATCAAGGTCGGCCCGGAGGACGAGCAGGACCCGCTGGTCCTGGACACGCCGAAGGAGACCACCACCTTCGACCAGGTCGGCGGGATGGAGGAGATCAAGCGGGTCATCCACCGGATGGTGATCCTCCCGCTGAGCCGCCCGGAGCTGTACGAGAAGTACGGGCGGAAGTCCGGCGGCGGCGTGATGCTCTACGGACCGCCCGGCTGCGGCAAGACGCTGCTGGCCCGGGCGACCGCCGGGGAGTGCGGGCTGCCGTTCGTCAACGTCCGCATCGAGGACGTGATGGACCCGTACCTCGGCGTGTCCGAGCGAAACCTGCACGCCGCGTTCGAGCGTGCCCGCGCCAACGCACCGTGTGTGCTGTTCCTCGACGAGCTGGACGCGCTCGCGTTCGCGCGGCACAAGCACGGCGGGTCCGAGGCGCGCCGGCTGGTCGACGTCCTGCTGCAGGAGCTCGACGCCATCGGCTCGGAGAACGAGGGCCTCCTGGTGCTCGCCGCCACCAACGCGCCGTGGGACGTCGACGAGGCGATGCTCCGCCCCGGCCGGTTCGACCGGGTGATCTTCGTGCCGCCGCCGGACGAGCCGGCCCGCGCCGACATCCTGTCCGTGCTGACCAAGGAGGTCCCGGCCGACGGCCTCGACCTGAAGGCGCTCGCCGGGCACACGGCGATGTTCAGCGGCGCGGACCTGCGCGCGCTGATCGAGCGCGGCGTCGACAAGGTGATCGACGAGGCGCTCTCGACCGGTGGCGAGCCGCCGCTGGCGATGCGGCACCTCACCGACGCGCTGACCGCGGTGAAGCCGTCGACCCTCGACTGGCTGCACCGCGTCCGCTCGTACATCGAGTTCGCCAACCAGAGCGAGCGGTACGACGACGTGGCGGCGTACCTCAAGTCCCGCGACGTACGCCGCCGCCTCAGCTAGCTCTTCAGTTTCGCCGCCGCCGACTCGGGCATCGCCTCGTAACGGGAGAACTCCCGGGTGAACGTCGCCGACCCGTGGGACAGCGAACGGAGGTCGATGGTGTAGCGGGTGATCTCCACCTGCGGCACCTCGGCCTTCACCAGCGTCCTGTTCTCGCCGATCTTGTCGGTGCCGAGCAGCCGCCCGCGGCGCCCGGACAGGTCGCTCATCACGGTGCCGACCAGTTCGTCCGGCACCAGCACCGAGACCAGGTCCACGGGCTCGAGCATCGCGACCCGGGACGCGGCCGCCGCCTCCCGCAGCGCGAGTCCGCCGGCCATCTGGAACGCCATGTCCGACGAGTCGACGCTGTGCGCCTTGCCGTCGAGCAGCGTGACCCGGATGTCGACCATCGGGTACCCGGCCGCGACGCCCTTCTCCATCTGTGCCCGGACGCCCTTCTCCACGCTCGGGATGAACTGCCGCGGCACCGCCCCGCCGACCACCTTGTCGACGAACTCGAACCCGCTGCCCTCCGGCATCGGCTCGACCTCGATGTCGCAGACGGCGTACTGACCGTGGCCGCCGGACTGCTTCACGTGCCGGCCGTGGCCCTTCGCGGACCCGCCGAACGTCTCCCGGAGCGGGACCCGCAGCTCCACGGTGTCCACGGTCACGCCGTACCGGTTCGCGAGCGCGTCCAGGACGACGTCCGCGTGCGCCTCGCCCATGCACCACAGCACGATCTGGTGGGTCTCCGGGTTCTGCTCGATCCGGAGCGTCGGATCCTCGGCGGCCAGCCGCTGCAACCCGACCCCGAGCTTGTCCTCGTCGGTCTTCGCGTGCGCCTGGACGGCGATCGGCAGCAGCGGTTCGGGCATCGTCCACGGTTTCAGCAGCAGCGGGTCCGCCTTGTCGGACAGCGTGTCACCGGTCTCGGCCCGGGTGAGCCGGCCGATCGCGCACATGTCCCCGGCGATCACCTGTCCCGCGGGCCGCTGGGTCTTGCCGAGCGGGAACGACAGCGAGCCGATCCGCTCGTCCTCGTCGTGGTCCTCGTGCCCGTGCGACGAACCGTTCTGCGCGCTCTTCCGGCTACCGCTCGGGGCACCGAAGAACGACGTGAAATGGCCCGACACGTGAACCGTCGCGTCGGGCCTGATGGTGCCGGAGAACACCCGGACCAGGCTGACCCTCCCGACGTACGGGTCCGACGTCGTCTTCACCACCTCGGCCAGCAGCGGACCGGCGGGGTCGCAGGTGAGGCCCGGGCGGGCGACGCCGTGCGGCGTGAAGACGTCCGGGATCGTGTGCTCGGGCGGCGACGGGAAGCCGCTGGTGATCACCTCGAGCAGCTCGAGCGTGCCGACACCCGAGGCGCTGCAGACCGGGACGACCGGGAAGAACGAGCCGCGCGCGACGGCGCGCTCGAGATCCTCGATCAGGACCTTCTGGTCGATCTCCTCGCCGCCGAGGTAGCGGTCCATCAGCGACTCGTCCTCGGACTCCTCGATGATGCCCTCGATCAGCGAGCCGCGCAGTTCCTCGATCTGGTCGCCGTACGACGCGTCGGGCGCGGACGTCGAGCGCTTGCCGCCGGCGTACTCGTAGTACGTCTGGGACAGCAGCCCGATCAGCCCGTCACCAGCGGGCAGGTAGAGCGGCAGCACCTTGTCGCCGAACGCGTCCTGCGCGGTGCCGAGCGCGTTCTGGTAGTTCGCCCGGGCGTGGTCGAGCTTGGTGATCACGACCGCGCGCGGCATCCCGACCTGGTCGCACTCCTGCCAGACCGTCCGGGTCGGCTCGTCGACGCCCTCGCTCGCCGAGACCACGAACAGCGCACAGTCCGCCGCGCGCAGGCCGGCCCGCAGCTCGCCGACGAAATCGGCGTACCCGGGCGTGTCGATCAGGTTCACCTTCACGCCGTCGTGGGGGAGCGAGGCGAGCGACAGGCCGACCGAGCGCTGCTGCCGGATCTCGGCGTCGTCGAAGTCGCACACCGTGGTTCCGTCCAGGACGGTGCCGGGTCTGTTCAGGACTCCGGAGGCCACCAGCAGGGCCTCGACGAGGGTGGTCTTGCCGGCGCCCGACGGGCCGACCAGGACCACGTTGCGGATGGCGGCCGGGCTGTCCACAGCGGGCGCGGCTCCGGTGCCTTGGGAAGTGTTCGTCTTGTCTGCCATGACGTTCCTCCTGGTCCACCCACGATTCCGCTAACCGTCACTTCGCACAAGGCCCATCAGGTCCCGGATTCGTGACCGCCCGCGCCGCCCGGACCCCGGCCGTCGATAGGGTCACGGACATGCGTAGGGCACTCGGGGTAGTCGTCAGCACGTTGTTCGCCGTTCTCGCGCTGGCCGGTTCCGCCGTGCCGGCGAGTGCGGCGACCGCGGAGGCCGGCGACGAGATCACGAACTTCAGGATCGAGTACGAGGTGTCCGCCGACGGCGTACTGCACGTCACCGAGACGATCGACTACCACTTCGCCGACAGCGGCCGGCACGGCATCTACCGCGACCTGGTGACCCGTGAGCCCTACAAGGACGACGACTCCAAGGACCAGGAGTACCAGGTCTCCGGCATCAAGGTGACCTCACCCACCGGCGCCTCGGCGAAGTTCACCGAGGACACGTACACGGGGAACCAGGGCCGGTACGAGGAGCTGCAGATCAAGATCGGTTCGGCCGACGAGACCATCTCCGGCACCGAGGCGACGTACGTCATCAAGTACGACGTGCGCGGTGCGCTGCGGCACTTCGACGACCACAGCGAGCTGTACTGGGACGCGACCGGTACCGCCTGGAGCGCCGACATCAAGAACGTCGACATCGGCGTGACCGTGCCGGGCGGCGTGCAGAAGACGTCGTGCTTCCAGGGCCAGATCGGCTCGACCGAGGAGTGCACGAGCAGCGTCAGCGGTGAGCAGGGCGTCTTCGGCGCGACCGGCCTCACCCGCGGCGAGGGCGTCACGATCGTCGCCGGGATCCCCGCGGGCGCCGTCCAGAACGACGCCCCGATCCTGGTCGACCCGCCGAGCTGGCTGGAGCGCAACGGGTTGTCCTGGCTCTCGCTGATCGGCTCCGGCATCGTGACCGCGGCCGCGATCGTGCTCGCCGCGCTCTACTCCAAGTTCGGCAACAAGGACCAGCGGTACGCCGGGATGCCGCCGGGCACGTTCCCGCCGGACGGTGTGACCGCGCAGCCGGTGAAGGACGACCTGAGCGAGGACCAGATCCCGGTGGCGTTCGCGCCGCCGAGGATCCCGGTCGCCGAGGGCGGCCTGCTGATCGACGCGAAGGCGACCACGGTCGAGACCGCCGCGACGCTGATCGACATGGCGGTCCGCGGCGGCGTCCGGATCGACAACGACGGCGACTCGCAGAAGGCGGTGCTGCTCAACCCGGCGGCCGCGACCGCGCCGCACGAGCAGGCGCTGATGCTCGGCCTGTTCCCGGGCCTGCAGCCGGGCACCGAGGTGCTGCTGCGCCGCGGTGCGGTCGGTGACAACACCATGCGGAACGCCCACAACGCGATGATCAAGGCGCTCCGCGACCAGGTGAAGGCCCGCGAGTGGTACCTGCGGATGCCGCGGGCCGGCGGTGGCTCGGCGTTCAAGAACGGCTTCGGCTGCGCGTGTATGGCGATGATCGGCATCTGGGTGGTCGGCGGCGGGATCTTCGGGACCATCGCCAGCGCCGCGACCGGCGGACTCGGCCGCGCGGTCGTGGTGGCGGTCCCGGTGCTCGCCGTGATCGTTGCCATCGGCATCTGGATCGCGATCCGGGGCCGCGGGCAACGGAACCCGGCCGGCCGGGCGGTCGCCGACCAGCTGATCGGCTTCCGGAAGTACCTGGCCACCGCCGAAGCGGACCAGCTGCGCTTCGAGGAGGGCGAGGACATCTTCTCCAAATACCTGCCCTGGGCGATCGCCTTCGGCCTCGCCGACCGCTGGCAGAAGGTGTGCGAGCAGCTCGTCGCCGCCGGCCGCATCCCGCAGGACCCGTACTGGTACTCGGGCCCGTCCTACTACACCTCCGGCTGGACCGCCGGCGCCGTCGGGGCCAGCGTCGCCAGCAGCTTCGACCCGCCGCCCACGCCGTCCAGCTCCGGCGGTGGCGGCGGTAGCTCGTCAGGCTTCAGCGGCGGGTCGTCCGGCGGCGGTGGCGGCGGCGGAGGCGGCGGCAGCTGGTAGCCCAGCCGCTGCTCCGACCGAGCCACGGCCGGCTCAGGCCGGCTCAGGCCGGCTCAGCCTGTGCTCAGCCTGTGCTCAGCCTGTGCTCAGACGGTGCCGCCGGCGGCGGCCGGGGCGGTCGGGTCCGGGGCGGCCTCGCCGACGGCCTCGCGGGCCAGGAAGTCCTCGAGGTGGAAGAGGTTGTCGCCGGCCCGCTTGGCGACGTTCACCAGCGTCTTCATCGCGGACACCTCCTCGACCTGCTCCTTGAGGAACCACTGCATGAACTGCTCACCGATGTAGTCGCTCTCGTCACGCGCGGTCCGCGCCAGCGTCTCGATCTGCTTGGTGACGGTGATCTCCTGCGCGAGCGCGAGCTCGAGCGGTGCGAGCGCGTCCTTGAACTCGGACTCGACCTCGCCGACCGACGGGATCTGCGGCCGGATGTCCTTGTCCAGCAGGTACTGCACCATCATCATCGCGTGGTTGCGCTCTTCCAGGGACTGCTTGTAGAAGTGCGCGGCCAGCCGGGGCAGATCCTGCTCGTCGTACCAGACAGCGACCGCCACGTACTGCTGGGAGGCGGTGAATTCGTTCCGGATCTGTTCCTGCAGGAGTTTCTCGTACGTGCTCATGCCGTCAATCTAACGGCCATCCGGCGAATACACACGCTTGGCGAGCCTGACCTAACCGGCTCGGTGGCGTCCCAGCTCGACCACCTCGACGTCACCGCCGGGCAGGCCGATCCGCACCGTCGTACCGTCCACGCTCACGTCGATGCCCTCGGCAAGCGCTTCCGGCCGTAGCGCGTCCCGGGTGAGCAGCACGGCGTTCACCAGCACCAACGGCTCGCCCTGATGCGGTGCGGTCAGGTACGGCGTCGCGGAGTGCGCGCCGAACGGGTTGACCCCGAGACCGCGGTGCACGCCCGCCTCGTCGTACCCGTGCAGGCCGACCACCGCCGACACCAGGCCGTCCGCGTTCCGCGCGGCCGCGGCCACCTCGCCGACCGTTGCTGCAGGCAAAGATTCGCCGGCCACCGCGAAGCCGCCGCTGCGGACGAGCGCCCCGGCCGGGCCCTCGACCAGCGCGCACCGGATCTCCCAGCCGCTGCGCACCACCGAGGTGATCTCGATCGCCCACGGTCCCTCGGACCCGAGCCAGGCGTTGTGCCACGACGACGCCGTCCGACCGTCGACGCCGAGCCGGCGGATCCGGCCGCGCCCGCTGGCCGGTCCGTCGGGGGAGACGAGCGAGATCAGGTTGTCGACGTGCGGCTCGTGGTCGGACAGGTCCGGCCCGGCGTGGTTCGCGTACGCCAGCCGGTTGTAGTGCGGATCGCCCGCCGGCTCCACGCCTTCAGGCTCGGCCACGGGCGCGTGGTCGGCGCCGTGGTTGACCAGCTGGACGACCTGGTCGTGACGGCTGCCGTGCAGGATCCATCCCGGCTCCGGCATCGCCTTCAGCTGGTCCGCGTCGTCGAGCGGGATCGAGTCCTCCGGGTCCGACCAGACCGGGTGCTCGGGCGGCAGGATCAGCCCCACGAACCCCTTCGAGGCCCAGTACGGCGATCCCGGCCCGGAGTACTGCTGCGTGGTCGGCAGGAACGTGTCGTACCACCCGAGGGTCAGCACGCCGCGCTCGTCCGGCACACCGTGCTGGACGAAGTGCCGGGCGATCCCCGAGCACAGCCGGCGCGTCTCGCCCGGCGTCAACGGCGTCGAGTCGAGCAGCGCGCCCATCCAGTACGGCGCCGCAGCCGCCATCCGGTAGGTCAGCGACCGGCCCTGGTAGAGCGGGGCGCCGTCGTTCCCGACGAGGTGGACGGCGTCCTCGAGGAAGCGCCTGATCCGCTCCTTGTACAGCTTCAGCCGGTCCTCGTACTGCGCTCCCGGCGTCGCGGCGGCCATCCGCGCCCACAGGCCCGGGTACAGGTGCATCGCCCAGCCGATGTAGTTGTCGAAGTTCTGCCCGTCGCCGTCGGAGTACCACCCGTTGCCGACGTACCAGTCCTCGATCCGGTCGAGGCCTCCGTCGATGTCCTCCTGCGAGTACGGCGCGCCGACCGAGGCGAGGAACTGCTCGCTGACGACCTGGAACAGCCGCCAGTTGTTGTCGTGCGTCGTCGAGCCGATGAAGCCGCCGAGCCACTCCGCGACGTGTTCCTGCGCCCGGGTGTCGAGCCGGTCCCAGATCCACTCGCGGGTCTCGTGCAGCGACACCGCGATCGCCGCCGCCTCGACCATCTGCTGCGACCGCGGGGTCAGCCGCAGCCACGCCTCGGGGTGGTCCGGGTTCGCGCCGTTGGCGACGCCGCGCGCGTACCGCTCGATCAGGTCCTCGCAGCCCTTGCCCTGGACGCCGGCGATCCGGAACGCGGCGAGCATGAACGACCTCGCGAAGCCCTCCAGCGCGTCCGACGCCGTCCCCGAGCGGCTCGGCCGGCCCGGCAGCTCGACCAGCGAGGCGCCGGGGGAGAAGTACGGGACGAGCGAGTCGAGCAGGTGGTCGGCGAGCGCCTCCCAGTGCGCCCGCACCCACCCGGTCTGGCGGGACAGCTCGCGGTCGGTGTCCGGCAGGATCAGGCGGGTCATGCGAGTCTCCCGAGTTCGGAGGGGCTGATGGCGTGGTCGAGGGGCCGGCCGGCCGCGAGGCGTTCGAGTTCGCTGACCGCGAGCTCGCCGAGCCGGGCGATCTCGTTGCCGACGGCACCGGCGACGTGCGGGGTGACGAAGACGTTCGGGAGGTCGAGCAGCGGCGAGTCCGGCGGCAGCGGCTCGGGGTCGGTGACGTCGAGGATCGCGTCGATCCGGCCGGTCACGCACTCGCGGATCAGCGCGTCGGAGTCGATGATCTTGCCGCGCGCGGTGTTGATCAGCGAGGAGCCGTCCTTCAGCAGGCCGAGCAGCCGCGCGTCCACCAGGCCCTCGGTCTCGGGGAGCAGCGGCGCGTGCACGCTGAGGATGTCGCTGCGCCGGAAGAGCGTGTCGTTGTCGACCAGTTCCGCGCCCAGCGCCGCGGCCTCGGCGGCGGTCAGGTACGGGTCGCTGATCAGCACCTCCAGGTCGAACCCGCGCAGCCGCTCCGCGACCATCCTCGCGATCCGGGACGCGCCGAGCAGGCCGACCGTCGTCCCGTAGCTGCCCGGCATCCCGTGCGGGTCGGCCTTGCGCCGCTCCAGCCGGTACTGCGCCGCGAGCCGGAACGCCCGCTTCCCGGCCAGCACGATCGCCGCGACGGTGAACTCGGCGACCGGCTGCGCGTTCGCGGTGGCCGCCGACGAGACCTGGACGCCGCGCTCGAACGCGACCGGGTCGACGATCGCCTTGACCGAGCCGGCCGCGTGCAGGATGGCCTGCAGCTTCGGCGCCGCGTCGAGCACCTCCGGGCCGATCCGCGGGCAGCCCCAGCCGGTGAGCAGCACGTCGACGTCCGGGAGCGCCGCCCGGACGTCGGGGTCGGCGAGGAAGCTGGTCCCGGGGCCGACCGGCAGCACGGTGGCGATCGCGTCGAGGCGCTGCCGGACCCGCGGCACGAGGACGCGGTCCCGGCTGGCGTCGTTCATCGCCAGCATGACGGTCAGGGCGGAATCTGGTTCGCGGCTCACGACGACCAACCTAGCAAGCGCTTTCCGCAACTGTCTCGCCGACCGCCGAGTCTTGGAACATCCTGAAACTTTTCCCCGAGTTCCGCCGAGCAGGAATTACCGCGCGACGTCGCGGCGTTGGTCACGGTAGAACTACCTCTCGGCCATCACGAAGGAGACGACGATGCTGCGACCGGACGACCTCTACGAGATCGTCGACGAGTCGGTGGCGACCGGCCCGGCGGCGGCGCCGAAGGTGCTGGTGCACTCGCTGGACGGGTTCATGGACGCGGGCCAGGCCGGCCGCGTGACCGCGGACCACCTGCTCGAGGTGCTGGACCACCGGTTGCTGGCGCGGTTCGACGTCGACCTCCTGCACGACTACCGGGCCCGGCGGCCCGAGGTGACGTTCGCCGAGGACCGGTTCACCGACTACGATCCGCCGCACCTCTCGCTGCACCTGGTGACGGACGACGCGGGGGTCGACTTCCTGCTGCTCGAGGGCGTCGAGCCGGACAATCACTGGGACCGGTTCGCCGGCGCGATGCGCCAGCTCATCGAGCGGTACAACGTGACGCTCACGATCGGTGTCCACGGCATCCCGATGGGCGTGCCGCACACCCGGCCGCTGGGCCTGACCGCGCACGCGACGCGGCCCGAGCTGGTCACCCGGTCGAACATCTGGGACGGCGAGATGCGGCTGCCCGCGAGCGCCGGGACGATGCTGCAGGTCCGCCTCGGCGAGGCCGGCAAGGACGCGATGGGCTTCGCGGTGCACGTGCCGCACTACCTCGCGGAGAACCGCTTCCCGGGCGCCGCGCTGGCGCTCGTGCACGCGATCTCGGCCGCGACCGGCCTGCTGCTCCCCAGCAAGGCCCTGCTCGACGAGGCCGCCGTCACCGGCCGGCTGGTCGACGAGCAGGTCGAGGCCTCCGAGGACGCCAGCTCGGTCGTCAAGGCGCTCGAGACGCAGTACGACGCGGCCGAGGGCTCGGTCAGCCGGAAGAGCCTGCTCGCCGACTCCACGCCGTCGGCCGACGAGCTCGGCGCCGAGGTCGAGCAGTTCCTCGCCGAGCTGAACCGCGAGGACAACGACTGACGGCGCAACCTGAGACCGCTTGTCGCAACCGGGGACCTGGTATATCAGGTCCCCGGTTGCCATTTGCCGTCTCAGGCTCTGTCAGGATGAGGCATGCCTGAGTCGCTGGAGGACTTGGTCGAGCTGCTCGACCTGGAGAAGATCGACGTCGACCTGTTCCGTGGTCGTCAGCCGCAGACCTCGATGCAACGGGTGTTCGGCGGTCAGGTGCTCGGCCAGGCGCTCGCGGCGGCCGGGCGCTCAGTCGACCCCGAGCGCGTCGTGCACTCGCTGCACGGATACTTCCTGCGCGCCGGTGACACATCGGTACCTATCGTGTACCGAGCGGAGCCGACGCGCGACGGCGGGTCGTTCAGCAGCCGCCGGGTGGTGGCGTCGCAGCACGGGAAGCCGATCTTCTACATGTCCGCGTCGTTCCAGCGTCCGGAGCCCGGCCTGGATCACCAGGACCCGATGCCCGACGACGCCGTGCCGCCGGACGAAGCGCCGCGGCTGGCGACGGTGCTGGAAGCCCAGTCCGGGCGACCGGCCGCGGACTGGGATCGCGAGTGGGCGGCGCTCGACGTACGGCTGGCAGGTGTCACCGGACGGCAGTTCTGGATCCGTGCCGCCGGCAAGCTTCCCGACGATCCGGCGCTGCACGCGTGCGTGCTGGCCTACGCCAGTGACCTGACCCTGCTCGGGGCCAGCCTGCTCCCGCACGGCATCGTGATCGGCGACCGCCGCATCCAGCCCGCGTCGCTGGATCATGCGCTCTGGTTCCACCGGGCGTTCCGCGCGGACGAGTGGCTTTTGTACGACCAGGCGTCGCCGTCAGCCTCCGGGGCCCGCGGCTTCGCGACCGGCCGGCTCTACACCGAGCACGGCAACCTCGTCGCCTCCGTCGCGCAGGAGGGACTCATTCGTCCCGTCGGACTCGACTCCGATCTGCTAACGTAGACACGTGATCAAGCGCGCAGTAGTGACGACGACGCCGGAGTTTGTCCCGGCGCGCTGACACCTGACTGTCGATCGAAGCCCCGGGGCGAGTGCCCCGGGGCTTCGACGTTCCCGTGGTTCCTCGCCCCCTCTCACCGAGGAGCCACACCATGTACGACCACCGCAAAGTCGGCCGTGAACTCGGCCTGTTCGACTCCGACCCGCTGATCGGTGCGGGCCTGCCCTACTGGTTGCCCGCGGGCGCCGCGGTCCGCCGCGCGCTCGAGAGCTACATCGCCGAGGTCGAGCGAAGAGCCGGCTACCAGCAGGTGTACTCGCCCGTGCTCGCCAAGAAGGAGCTGTACGAGATCTCCGGGCACTGGGCGAAGTACCACGACGACATGTACCCGCCGATGGAGATCGGCGGCGAGGAGCTCGTCCTGCGGCCGAGCATCTGCCCGCACCACGCCCTGATGTTCCGCTCCCGCTCGCACAGCTATCGCGAACTCCCGCTGCGCATCTCGGAGCTGGGCGGTCAGTACCGCGCCGAGCTGTCGGGCGCGATCGGCGGCCTCAGCCGGGTCCGCGCGATGCAGCTGAACGATGCGCACATCTTCTGCCGTCTCGACCAGGTCGCCGCCGAGGCGGCTGATGCGTTGCGGCTGATCAACCAGGCGTACGCCGACATGGGGATCGCCGCCTCCCGCTACGTCCTGGCGCTGCCGTCTCCCGATGCGGAGTTCAACAGCCCGTCGAGCAAGTACGTCGGTGATGCGGCGAGCTGGGCGCAGGCCGCGGACATCCTTCGGGAGGTGCTGAAGGACGCGGGGGTCGACTTCGAGGACGCGCCGGGCGACGCGGCGTTCTACGGGCCGAAGATCGACGTCCAGATGGAGGATTCGGCCGGCCGCGAGTTCAGCCTGTCGACCGTCCAGATCGACTTCCACCAGCCGGCCGCGTTCGGGCTCGAGTACATCGGTGCCGACGGCAACAAGCACCGGCCGGTGATGGTGCACCGGGCGATCGTCGGGAGCATCGAGCGCGCGATGGCACAGCTGATCGAGGTGCACGGCGGCGCCTTCCCGGCCTGGCTGGCGCCGGTGCAGCTCGTCGTCCTGCCGATCTCCGACGACGAGGAGAAGCTCGCCGTCGAGGTCGCCCGCCGGGCGTCGGACCGGGGACTGCGGGTCGAGGTCGCGCACGCGGACGAGGGCAGTCTCGGCGCCCGCATCCGGGAGAACCGGCTCGCGCCGTACGCCGCGGTCATCGGCGCCCGCGAAGCCGCGGCGGGCGAACTCGCGGTCCGCGAACGCGACGGGAAGCGCTGGGACCCGGCGCCGATCGGCGAGGTGCTCGACCGGATCGCCGGGCTCAGTGTCCCTGCAGCTGTCCGATCAGGTGGGTGAGGTCGTGTGACTCGTCGTACAGCGCGAAGTCGACCGTCTTCCCGCTCTGCTGGTGGCCGAAGCCGACGCGGGACGGGAGCAGCAACGGCTTACGGAAGTCCACGCGGACCGTGAAGGCGTCCGGCAGGTCGCCGGCCCGCTGGAGCGATGCCAGCGCGGCAGCCTTGGCCCACATCCCGTGCGCGATCTGGCGCGGGAACCCGAACGCCTGAGCGGTCAGCTTGAACAGGTGGATCGGGTTCCGGTCGCCGGACGCCGCGGCGTACCGGCGGCCGAGGTTGCCGCGCAGGTCCCACCACGCGGTCGGGCTGAGCACCGGGTCGGGCAGCAGGTCGGCGCGCGCGTCGGGCGTCCCGGAGGAGCGGCTGAGCAGGGTGGTGAGATCGGTCCACACCAGCTCCTTGCCGACGAAGACCTCGCTGATCACGTCGAAGACGGTGCCCTTCGGGTGCGGGCGTTCCGGCGTACTGTGCACGCGGATCGCCGGCTCGGCGTGCAGTGGGATCGGCTGCTTCTGCGTGATCGTGTTGGACAGGTGCACGATCCCCATCGGCTTGTACGGGAACGAGGGGTCGGACATCAGGTCCAGGTGCAGCGGGAACGCGAGCACGTGCGGGTACGTCGGGGGCAACGCCGGCCCCGCCTGGAAGCCCGTGACCTCCCGGTAGGCCTGCAGGTGGTCCTGGTCGATCGCCGACCGGGGCAGCTCGAGCGTCAGCCCGTCCTCGTCGGGCTCGTAGTCGGCGCGGCGCAGGGTGGCTTTGACGGTCCGCGCGTACAGCGAGCCGAGGCCGGGGGAGTCGTCGTACCGTCGGGTCGGCATGTCAGGCGCCCAGCATGCTCTGGCCGCAGACCCGGACGACGTTGCCGGTCACGCCGGCCGAGGCCGGATCCGCGAACCAGGCGATCGTCTCGGCCACGTCGATCGGCAGGCCCGCCTGCTGCAGCGAGTTGATCCGCCGCCCGACCTCGCGGATCGCGAACGGGATCTTCGCGGTCATCTCGGTCTCGATGAACCCGGGCGCTACCGCGTTGATCCGGATCTGCCGCTCCGCGAGCACCGGCGCCAGCGCCTGGACGAGACCGATCACGCCGGCCTTGGAGGTCGCGTAGTTGGTCTGGCCGTTGTTGCCGGCGATGCCGGCCATCGACGAGACCCCGATGATCGAGCCGCCGTCACGGAGCGCGCCGGAGTCCACGAGGTGCTTGGTGATCCGCTCCGGCGCCCGGAGGTTGACGTCGAGGACGGCGTCCCAGGCGTCGGTGCGCATGTTGACGAGCCGCCGGTCACGGGTGATACCGGCGTTGTGGACGACGATGTCGAGGCCGCCGTGCTGCTCCTGCGCGTGCGCCGCGATCCGCTGCGCCGCGTCGACCGCGGTGACGTCGAGCAGCAGCTCGGTGCCGCCGATGCGGGAGATCACCTTGCGCAGCGGGTCCGCGTTCTGCGGGACGTCGACGCCGATCACGGTGGCGCCGTCGCGGGCCAGGGTGTCGGCGATACTCGCACCGATGCCCCGAGCCGCGCCGGTGACGAGGGCGATCTTGCCGCTCAGCGGCCGGTCCGGGTCGTTGCTGACCAGGGGACCGGTGCCGATCCGCGCGACCTGGCCGTCGACGTACGCCGACTTGGGGGAGAGGAAGAAGCGGAGCGTCGAGTCGAGCTGCTCGTGCGCGTCCGGGGCGACGTACACGAGGTTGACCGTGGCGCCGCGCTTCACCTCCTTGCCCAGACTCCGCGTGAAGCCTTCCAGCGCGCGCTGCGCGACGTGCTGGTCTGGGGAGCCGGCGAGTTCCGGCGTACGGCCGACGACGATCACGCGCCCGGCCGGGGCCAGTTGGCGCACGAGCGGGGAGAAGAAGCGCTGCAGGCTGGTCAGGTCCGCGGTCGACGTGGCGCCGGTCGCGTCGAAGACGATCGCCTTCGGCCGGATCGTGCTCGACGCGACTCCTTCGGTCACGGTGCTGAACGCGGCGCCGATGTCGCGCAGCAGCGCCTGGACCGCCTTGCCGGCGTCGGTCTCGCCGATCGCGCCGAACACGACCGGCCCGTCGATCACCGGTGCACCCTCGGTCCAGCGGGGCAGCGGCGCCGGGTCGGGCAGACCCAGGTTCTTCACCAGCGTCTTGCCGAGCGGCGTCGTGGTGAAGGTCTGGTAGCGATCCGTCATCTCAGCTCCTACTTCTCGAGGATGGCGACGACACCCTGGCCGCCCGCGGCGCAGATCGAGATCAACCCCCGGCCGCCACCGTTCTCGTCCAGTTGCTTGGCCAGCGCGGCGACGATCCGCCCGCCGGTCGCCGCGAACGGGTGGCCCGCGGCGAGCGAGCTGCCGTTCACGTTCAGCTTGTCCCGGTCGATCTCCCCGAGCGGCGCGTCCAGGCCGAGCCGCTCCTTGCAGAAGATCGGATCCTCCCACGCCTTCAGGGTGGACAGCACCTGTGACGCGAACGCCTCGTGGATCTCGTAGTAGTCGAAGTCCTGGAGGCTCAGTCCCGCTCTGGCCAGCATCCGCGGCACGGCGTACGCGGGGGCCATGAGCAGGCCCTCGGCACCCTTCACGTAGTCGACCGCGGCGGTCTGGGAGTGAGTCAGGTACGCGAGGGGCCTGAGCCCGTGCTGCTCGGCCCACTCGTCGGTGCTCAGCAGGACCGTCGACGCGCCGTCGGTCAGCGGGGTCGAGTTGCCGGCCGTCATCGTCGCGGTCTCGCCCTTGCCGAAGACCGGCTTCAGCTTGGCCAGCTTCTCCAGCGTCGTGTCGGGCCGCAGGTTCTGGTCCTTCTCGAGGCCCAGGTACGGCGTGATCAGGTCGTCCTGGAAGCCGCGGTCGTACGACTTCGCCAGATTGACGTGGGAGCGGTAGGCCAGCTCGTCCTGCGCCTCGCGGGTGATGCCCCACTCCAGCGCGGTCAGCGCGGCGTGCTCGCCCATCGACTTGCGCGTGCGCGGCTCGGCGTTGCGGGGGATCTCCGGTACGACGTCCTTCGGGCGGACGCGGGCGAGCACCTTCAGGCGGTCCGGGTACGTCTTGGCGCGGTTCAGGTCGAGCAGGATGTTCCGCAGCCGGTCGTTGACCGCGATCGGCGCGTCGGACGCGGTGTCGACACCGCCCGCGATCCCCGCGTCGATCTGGCCGAGCGCGATCTTGTTGCCGACCAGGATCGCCGCCTCCAGCCCGGTGCCGCAGGCCTGCTGGATGTCGTACGCCGGGGTGGTCGGCGCGAGCTTGGACCCCAGCACCACCTCGCGCACCATGTTCCAGTCGCGGGCGTGCTTGAGGACCGCGCCGGCGACGACCTCACCCACTTCCTGGCCGCCGAGGCCGGCGCGGTCGACGAGACCGTTCAGCGCGGCGGTGAGCATGTCGGAGTTGGAGGCGTGCCGGTAGGTCTTGTCCTGCCGGGCGAAGGGGATCCGGTTGCCGGCGACCACGGCCACCTTGCGCGGTTCGGTCACGATGTCTCTCCTGCTCTAGCGGAGCGGGTGGTTGTCCTGGTGCTCGTCGTACTGCTTGTCGTCCTGGCCGCGGTCTTCTGGTGCACGGTCTTCTGGTTCACGGTCTTCGAGTTGACGGTCTTCTGGTTCACGGTCTTCGAGTTGACGGTCTTCTGGTTTCCGGTCTTCTGGCTGACGGTCTTCTGGCTGACGGTCTTCTGGTTGCCGGTCTTGTGGTTCAGGGCCTTGCGGCCGACCGCGGTGGCGAGCGTGGCGGTGATCGCCGTCGACCGGACGGTGCCGACATCGGCATGATGCACCACCGGGTGCCCCGGTCGGCTGCCCGACACGATCAGCCCGACCCTTGCCATGTGCAACGATCCGAGCGTCTGGGTGTAGAGGTGGTTCGCCAGGTAGGCGGTGTCGACCTCGTCGAAGACCCCGGCACGCTGGCCGGCCTCCAGGACCTTCGCGATCCGGTCGAGCGCGGCCGCCATCGCCGTACCGAGCTTGATCATCACCGGCTCGGTGATCTCGCCGAAGAGCTCCTCGCCGGTTCTCCGCAGCAGGCTCATCGCGCAGTCGGTGAACGCCGGGTACTGCAGGCAGAAGTCGACGAACGTCTCGCTCAGCGCCTTCAGCCGGTTGAGCGGGGCGCGGCGTGAATTGTCGGCCGCTTCGAGCCGCGTGTCGAGCTCGCCGAGGTAGTCGATCAGCGTGAGCGCGAACAGCTCTTCCTTGCCCGCGAAGTGCCGGTAGATGAGGGCCTTGTTGATCCCGACCCGCTTGGCGATATCGTCGATCTGGGCGTCGATCGTGCCGCGCTCGTCGAACAGCTCGCGGGTCGCGCGGATGATGTCCCGCTCCCGGTCGCGTCGACGCTCCGCCGTGGTCCGGCGGCGTCCGATCGCGAGCAGCGCGGAGCTCATACGTCGATCTTAGCCACAGTGGTACCCCCTGGTGCAAACGACAGTTACACTCGTCGGTAACTTCCCGGATTCGTGAGGATGGTTGATGAGCGACCCTGTGGTGTCCGCAGACGTGATGACGCTGGCCGGCGAGCTCGGCGCCGAGCGCTCCAAGCCGGAGTGGAACACGTTCTCGCTGGCGATCAACGACGAGCAGCGTGAGATCCGCGACTGGGCCCACACCTTCGCCGCCGAGGTCATCCGGCCCGCGGCGGCCGAGTGGGACGAGCGCGAGGAGACGCCGTGGCCGATCATCCAGGAGGCCGCCAAGGTCGGCATCTACGGCCTGGACATGAACGTCAACCTCTTCGTCGACCCGAGCGGCCTGCTGATGCCGCTCGTCCACGAGGAGCTGTTCTGGGGCGACGCCGGTATCGCGATGTCGCTGAAGGGCACCGGCCTGGCGTCGTCCGCGATCTTCTCCAACGGCACCCCGGAGCAGTGGAGCCAGTGGATGGGCCGCTGCTACGGCACGCCGGACGACGTCCGCGTCGCCGCGTTCTGCTCCTCGGAGCCGGGTGCGGGGTCGGACGTGTCCGCGATCCGTACGCGGGCCGTCTTCGACGCCGTGACCAATGAGTGGGTCATCAACGGGCAGAAGGCGTGGGCGACGAACGGCGGGATCGCCGACATCCATGTCGTGGTCGCCACCGTCGACCCGTCGCTGGGGACCAAGGGCCAGGCCGCGTTCGTCGTACCGCGGAGCGAGGTGCGCGGGTTGGAGCAGGGGACCAAGTTGCGCAAGCACGGCCTCCGCGCTTCACACACCGCCGACGTCTTCTTCGACAACGTCCGCATCCCCGCCGAGAACGTCCTCGGCGGCAAGCAAAAACTCGACGAACGCATCGCCCGAGCCCATGAGGCCCGCGCCGCCGCCGGCTCAGGCTCCTCCGCCGCGGCCGGCCGCAACGCCTCGATGGCCACGTTCGAGATCACCCGCCACATCGTCGGCGCTCAGGCCGTCGGCATCGCGCGCGCCGCGTACGAGGTTGCCCTCGACTACGCCAAGACCCGCGAACAGTTCGGCCGCCCCATCGTCGACAACCAGGGCATCGCCTTCAAACTCGCCGACATGGCCATGGAAATCGACGCCGCCAGGCTGCTGGTCTGGCGCGCCGCCAACATGTCCGCCGCCCTGATGCGAGGCGAAACCCCCGACTACCGCCACGGCGAAGGCTCCATGGCCAAACTCAAAGCCGGCGAGGTAGCCGTCCACGTCACCGAACAGGCTATCCAGATCCTCGGCGGAAACGGCTACACCCGCGAATACCCAGTAGAACGCATGCACCGAGACGCCAAGATCTACACCATCTTCGAAGGCACCTCCGAGATCCAGCGCCTGGTAATCGCGCGCGCCATCTCCGGCATGCGCATCCGGTAGGCGTTTCCGCAGGTCAGAGCCCGATTCCAGGGTCTTCTAGGTACAGGCCGCCGCCCGGCTCCCAAGAAGTGGTGGGGGAGCGTACGGCGGCCTGCTCCGTGGCTGCTCCGTGAGATTTCAGAGAGAAGAGACGGGAGAGTCTGGAGTCCACCGCCTTCCGTGCCCGCTCATGCGACGACGGCAGCATGTGGGTGTAGAGCCTCAGCGTGAACCCCGGGTTGCTGTGACCTAGGTACTCGGCCAGCTCCTTGATGTTGACCCCATCCGCGAGGGTGATACTCGCGAAGTAGTGCCGCAGAGCGTGCATCCCGTTCTCCCGGCTCGACACGTACTGCCGCCGACCCCGCCGGTCTGTGTTCGGCTCCGCGATCACGCCCGCGTAGGACAGCGCTGGCTTCCAGACCAGCTCGTCGTATGTCCGCGCCCGGATGTGCTTGTCGTCCGTCCACCTGAACATGAGCTTGACGGTCCGCGGCTCTCCGTCCGTCTTCTCCCAAGGCAAGCTGTACAGGCGTGGCTCGCGAGCCTCGATGTGGTCCTTGAGTATCAACGCCGTCCCGTCGGACATCGGCACGGTCCGCTCGGTGTCATTCTTCGGCAACGCGAACACGAACTCCCTACCGAGCTTCTTCACCTGCCGCCGAACGTGGATGACCATCTCCTCGAAGTCGACGTCCTCCTCAGCGAGCCCAAACACCTCACCCTGCCGTAACCCACACGCCGCGCCCACAGACGCGATCGGCCGGTACTCCGGCGCATGCCCTTCAACGATCCGGAGCACTACGTCGTCGCTCCACGCAACGGTCCGGCCGCTCTTCTCGGCCGGCACTTTGACCGCTCGCCCCTTGGCCGGGTTCTTCTTGATCGCCTCGTCGTCGACCGCAATCTCCAACGTCCCATGCAACACGAGGTACGCCGTACGCGCGGTCGACGGCCCGAACCGCGCATCCAGATCAGCAACCCAAGCCGCGATCTCCGACGGCTTGATCGTCCGCAACTGCCGCCGCCCAAACACCGGCTCCACATGCAGCCGCAACGACGACTCATACCTGATCAACGACGCCGGATCCACCACCCGCGAACCCAGCCACCGCTCCGCAACCTCCCCAAACCGAACCTTCCCAGCCTCCGGATCGATGTACTCCCCACGCTCCCGATCCGTCTCCATAGCATTCGCATGCCGCTCAGCCGTCCCCTTCGTACCGAACGCCTTAGTCCGCTCCCGCCCCTCCGGATCCACCCACCCCGCCAACCACCGCTTCCCCTTCCCCCACCGCTCATTCCGAACCCGCACCACACTCCTGTCAGTCTGCTCCACAGGCCGAGTCCACAGATCCTTCACATAAGCCACCAGACCGCACCCTCCGTCGTAGTCGATGTGCGGAAGCTCAACGTGTGAAGTCGAACGACTTATCTGAATCGGCAAGCATGGTCCACCTGGGTCAGACGATGACCTGCAGACTTCCTCCGCGGTCGCGGGAGGTCTGCATTCGCCAGTCCGCACTGATCGCCTGCCAAGACATCGAGGCACGCAGAAGCGCGTTTCGCAGCTTGTCGCGATGACAGCGGATGTCGCGCGACTGCAGAGTCGCACGCGGTTGCGCGTCCACAGTGGACCGGTTGTCCCTGAAATGGATCAGGCTAGTTGTGGGCGGCGCACCTCGCGGCCAATGAGCCTAGCTAGAAGGGCTGCAGATCGTCGAGTGGCGCTGAGTGGCGAGAGTTTAGGCAGGCCGGATCGCCATCCTGGGGGTATGCCACCGTCTGAGATTCGGCGGCCTTGAGAGCGGCTTCCAGACGGGACAAACATGTGGACATAGACGCTGTCGTGCCTGCTCTAGGTCGAGGAAGGCAAACGGCCTCGGCCAACCGGCCATCTCTAGCCATAACGAGTTTTGCCCTAGGAGCGGAGGAAAAGCAACGACCCGCATCATCAGAGGCATCTCCATCTGTGAAGATCGCGACGACTATGCGAGGTTAGGGGTAGCCGACTGCCCCCATGCGCAGACGTCACGCATGGGGGCAATATGTCCAGATGTCGGGTCCCTATTCCGGGTTCGGCGGCGATAGGGTCCGCCAGGTCCCCCGAATCGCGCCGAAATCACAGGTCGAATGTCGTTTGATGGTGGCCGGCGCCCTGACAGCCTGAGTTGCTGGAAACGAGGCTACACCGCACCTCGACTACGACCAATACTTTGTCCCGCGAACGGGCATTTCGATTGACAGCTACGACGCAAGATTCGCTACGACTCGATCCATTGCGTCCATCCCCAAGTGTCCACCGTGTCGTGGATCACGCCTTGAACTTGCAGTTGATCCCCCACCGCTGGACACTGTGTCGCCTCGTTTATCGCAAAGCTGAAGAGGCCATTCGCATCTGAATTTGCCCGTCCATAGTATAGCCAGGTTTCCGACGGAAAACAGCGGTACTGTAAGGTCACTCCGATGTTCGGATGCGTCACGTCGGCATTCAGCGTGACGGAGTATTTCACTACCTTTACCTGATACTTCCAAGGAACGACTGCATGATTCCTCGATATGACATCTAAGTCCGTTTTCAACCTTACGTCGATCGACTGCGGCGAAGTGAACAGGATATTCGCGTCCGGTGGATTAGAGGTTCCCTTCCAGGTGCGAAGTCCAAGGGGATCCGTTGATGCGAAGACTGCCTCATCGGTGGTCGAATTGAGGAACCACAGGTTGTCGAGATGCTTATCCCCGTTCCAGGTCTCCCAGCTAAGGTCGAGCGGATCCCCTCCAATGCACGTCTTCTTGGCTGGAAGAATCGCATACGGCGTCGAAATGTGCGCATGCAGGATCTCCGCAGCCGCACCTCGCGTTGACGCTCCTGATCCTCGAATGAGGAGTCGGTTCGACCTTGTGATCGACTGCTTAGCAGCGGGGTCAGTGATGTCCCAGCTGATACCGCACTGAATTGCTGCGGATTTCGCAGCGGGAGCGACGACGTCCTTACTTACGGCGTGAACTCCGGCAAACCCGCCCAGTATGCTCGCGGTCAGCGCCAGACCGAGCGAAACGCGCCTAATCATTGCCACTCTCCCGATCTGGGAAAACCCATTCCATTCTATGAGCTGAGAACACTGCTTCAAACTCAACATGCTCGCCAGCAAGGGCTTGGCGAGTCGCGTTGACCATCCCAAGCATCGTGCCGTCGGGCCAAGCCGCCGCGACCCCGTCGTAGGCCGCCTCCAACAACACATCCTGCGACCCACTCTGAACCACAAGGAACTGTCCGGCGGGGTCTCTCGCTACGGGGAACCCTGCGACGCCGATGGCGCGACACCAGGCCAGTGGCCCTTCGGACTCCTTCTCCACCCACGAGAGCGGCATGTACTGCCAGTAAGGCGGGAAGAGAAATAGCTCCCGCCCTCCCGGCTCGGGAACTGCGCCATCGCGCCACCGGTACATGGTTCGGACGATTTCAGGAATCTCAATCCTCAGCTTGGCTGCCGTCGCCTCAAGGGCTTGCATAGAGGCCGGCGGATGCAACTGACGGACCGCGAACGGCTGTGCAGCCAGGAAGTGGTCGATAGCTTCAAGTCCGTCGAGGAGTTCGCTCGTACTCAATTCTTCCTCATTCCACTGGGCAATCGCCAGGCACGGGATCCTCCTGCGTGACGACCGGGCCGTCGAAGATGTGCACGGTGAACTTGTCGCCGGGCAGGAGTCGATCCTTCGTGTACCACTTTCCCAGCCAGCAACCAGAGCGTTGGTTATCCCTCGACGTGATGTACCTTACTGAATAGTCATAATTCGGGAGCGGCAGGGCAAGTGAGCCCTCCATCGTCGTTGCAAATGGAAACTCATCACAGTCCGTACCGGTCGGTCGGGGACCAATCTTGTTCAAACATGTAGCAACCGACTTGTTTCGCTGGTCCTTCTTGAGATCCTCATCCCAATGACGGGTAAGCAGATTTGGAATCGTCTTGGTACTGCCGTCCTCCGGTTGCGGAATCATCGCCGCAGGATTGTTCTGAGCGTCGCGGATATGCTGCGCAGACTCGTCGATGCTCTCGTCATTGATGTTAAAATTGAGGACGGGCTGCGCATCGGGGAATATGCAGGCTGGCGTATGCATTTGCTTTGTGCCGACCGGATCCAAATTTGCCGAGTCGCATCGGATTACTTGACTATATCTTTGCGGGGCAATCGGCAGAGTGTCAGGAATGGTGGTTGTTACGAATTGACCGAGGCTGAGTGTCCCCTGCATGATCGCGTACGGGTTGTCGCCCTTCACCGTCTGCTCCGAGTACAACTCATAGGTCAGCACGTTTCCCGAAAGTGATGACAACGGCATCGGCCCACTAGGTGCAGGTCTGAATGCACAATTGCCACCTTTGTCATTCAGGAAGCATTGCGGAGTGAACTTGAGGAAGATCGTGTCCGGATTGAAGTTCGTCCCGTAACGCCACGAGACGTCATCGAAATAGAGATGCACCGTCACACTTCGGTCCGTCTCCTGCCCGCTACCGAGAACCGTGACGCGATAGTACAGGCGATTGATTTCTTCACCCTTGAGATTCTTCAGTTTTACTCTAACGTCACTCCAGGCACACCATTGAAAATGGTTGACTGTATAGCCGCGCAGCTCCTCACCTGTGTAGACGACACCCGCGAGCTGTTTCCGGCACTCGTCGACAGTCAGGAACTTGAAGTCATCGTACGGCCGCGGTTGCGAATCACTTGCGGGCGCCACACGGTCCGAGCTCGCCCGGGCCGGTGTGGGCGTCGGCGCCCCGGTTGGTGTTGGACTTGCTCCGATCACTGTTATGAAGCTGATCGCTGCTGCACTCACAGTCGTCGCGACTCGCGCTTGCCAGCGTCTCATGTAGCCCCCAGGTCGTCATCGATGAGATACGCCTGAGCAGCGCTCGCCAAGCGAGCGAGGCACGCGGGGCGGAGCGCGACTCAGCTCTCCTCAGGCCCCCACCTGAGGGAAGGACACTGACAGTAGTTTGTGAGTCACTGACCGATCAAGCCAGATCGTGGTGAATCGATTGCAACTTAGTGCAATCTGCTAGCAGGTGCCGTCCGGCGGAGTTAGATCATCCGCGTGGCCACCCGCGTCGGACGTCGCGCTGCTTGGCTCATCTGCCCAGAGCGCTGGATGCAGAGAATGTCATGACATATCACGCTCGGTGATCCTTTCTCTGGCGCGCAGAAAGGGGCGTTCCTTTCGACGCACGCTGTGCCGGTGACCAGCATCGGCGTCGTCTCGGTGATGGCTCCGTGCGTAAGCCAGACTGCCGTGGGATCTTCGAGGTTGCGTCGAAATCCCAGCGCCTGGTCAACGCCTAGCCGTCTCCAGCTTGGCGCATCAGCTTGGTCGTGATGTGGGAAAGTGAAGCAGACCCACGAGTGCTGCACAGGCCGCTCCGGTTCTGCGCTCCCACCCGCCTCCGCTGAGCACGGAGCATCGTTGCCGGCGCCGCTGCCGAGTTGCGGGCTACCGCCCGCTTGCTGCGTGTGATAATGCGGCTGCGACCGCATCTTGGTCAAAACTGGTAAGAGCATTCGGACCTGACCTGCGGCTGCCGCGCTGCGTGCGCTCAGGAGCCGAAACGCTGAGCGGACGCAGCTTCAGGGCGGGACCATCGGCCAGATGTTGCGACGTGGACGAGCGATGCTCCTGGTGGATGGTGTGGCGGAACGGACGCGGGGTGCAGGGGACTTGAGGAGAACGAGGGATGTCCCCTCAGCACGTCCGCTCCGCCGGCTTGGTGGCGATCAGGACCTCGTGGGTGCAGTGGCGGAGGTGGTCTCTGATCTGTGCTGGGTGCCCGAGTGCGGCGAGGTGGTGCAACGTCGGCACGACGAGCGGCTGCCCGACGGATTCCAGAAGCGAATCGAGTAGGTCCAAGGCAGCATGGGGCGGCCCGGGCTCTTCGACGTACACCTTGGTGAGCCGTAGCCCATGCTCGGTAGCAAAGGCCTTCAGTTGCCGGCGGATCGCTTGGAGTTCGCCGGTGTTGCGCACGAAGGACATCGAGATGAACCCGAGGGCTGGGGTAGCCGGCATGTGCACCGCTCGCTCTTACGACCGCGGCGCCTAGTCGGCGACCACGACTGTGATGCCGTTCGACTCAAGTCGGTGTCGTACCGACGACGGGTCGCCGGCGACCTCGAGGTGCAGCACGTCGGGCGTGATGATCATTCGCCGCGCCTCCTGCATCACGACTGCGAGTAGATCGTGGAAGGCCTCAGGCGATGTCTCGATCTGCTCGACGTGAATCGCCACAATCTCCGCACCGCGAGCCCGAGCGGCGTCGACAATGAGCTTCCGAGCGTTGGCCAACTCGGTTTCGTTCATGAGGAAGTGCCTCCGGATGTAGCCGTACGCCCGCATGGCGTCGCCTCGCTCGTCGTGATTCGTACCTGAAAGAGTGCTAGTCATCTGTCCGACCGCCGTGTCATTCGTCGCGGCCGGCTAGGTCTCGCACGAGGTCCGTGATCATTGCGACAGTCAGGCCCGCGGTCAGGCAGATCACGATGAGCAGTGGCGTCGTCATGGTGGGCGTCCTTTGTCGGTCGTTGTAGCGCTCTGTGTCCACACCGTTGCGCTGCCAGGGTGCCCACCACTACAGGCTGTGCTCATCGAGCCGACCTATCGGCGCTGCCGATAGACGCGCCGGATGCGCTCGGGCTAACTTCACATAGCCGCCTGGGGACAAGGAGTGACGATGCCGGCAACGCAACCGATGCTCGACCCCTCCTGGTGGGATCGCCTGGAGCTGCGTCCTGTCTTGGCATCGCGCGACGTGGCAGGCATCTTCCGCTGGTTGCAGCGGCACGGCTGGAGCCAGACCCAGATCGGTGCCCGAACGTGTCAGTCCCAGGGGGAGGTGTCAGAGATCCTCAACGGCCGCCATGTCAAGGCGTACGACGTCCTTGAACGCATAGCCGACGCGTTCGAGATTCCCCGAGGACGGATGGGGCTCGCATACAGCTCATCTGGTCCTGGAGAGAGAGAAGCATCGCGCGAACTGACCAACGACGATCGCAGGAACTTCGCCGGCGCCGTGGCGAGTGTGGCGTTCGGCTCGGTCAACGAGCAAGCTCGAAAGTGGCTGCCCGACGTACCCAGCGGCGTTGCTTCTGTGCCCTCGGTGCTCTCCGAGACCGACGTGGAACAAGTGGTGTCGATGACCGCCGAGTTCCGGAAACTCGATCAACGCTACGGCGGGGGAGCAGCGGTCGACGCCGCCCGTGGTTTCTACGGCTATGCACGGCGGATGATCCACTCCACCGCCGATCAGCGCACGCACCGGGACCTCAAAGTGTCCCTGGCCGACTTCAGCAGCATGCTGGGTTGGTCGTTCCATGACATCGGCGATCAAGCTGCGGCTCGACGCTTCCTGATGAACGCACTCGTGCTCGCGAAGGACGCCGACGAGCCCTCGCTCGCGGCATCGATCCTGTACCGCCTCGGCCGTGTGAGCATGCAAGAAGCCCAGCCTGTGGAGGCCTTGAAGATGCTGCAACTTGGCCAACTCGCTGCGCAGGACGCCGGTGATCCGGCCGAAGTCGCCAGACTGCACGCCAACGAAGCCCTGGCCTACGCGATGCTCGGCAAGCACGATCACGTCGTCGACGCTCTCGCCCGCGCAGAACACGAGATGGGCCGCGCTGATAAGCGCCGAGTATCCCCATGGACCACGCTGTACTTCACTCCTGGGGACTACACGGGGCATCAGGCACTGGTGTACAACTCCCTGTCGGGCTACGCGAAAGACGATGCACAAGCCCGCGAGTACGCCGTACGCGCGGTCGCATTCGCACAGCAAGCAATCACCGAATCCGGACCCGACAGATCGCGCCGAAGCCGAACCTTCGATCGGATCATCTTGTCGACGAACCTCCTGCGTACGAACGAGCTGGACGCCGGCATCGACGTCGCTCGTGACGTAATCAGCGAAACGCAGCATCTCCGCAGCGGCCGCGGTATGAGCCGCCTTGCCGAGATCGGCGCCGCGGCCTCACAGCACACCGACAACTCGGATGCTGTGGACCTGGTACACCATCTCGAATCCGTCCGCACAACCGCGCCGAAGGCACTCACCGCATGACCAACCTGTCCCCAGAGCTCGACGAGCGGCTCAAGCACGCTCTCAAGGGCATCTGCCAAGAAGCTGGCCTACTCCCGGACGAAGCCGAACTCATCAAGTACACGAACAACGCCGTCTACCGCCTTCCCAGCCAAGGTGTTGTCGTCCGATTCGGAGCTGGCGACCTCGCCAGCCAACGCGCCGACCACGTCGCCCGAATCGCCACCTGGCTGGAACGCCACGACGCGCCCGCTTCAAGGCTCGCGCCTGGTCTGACACAGCCTGTCCTGTTCGAGAACTACTCAGCCACGATCTGGAAACTCCTCGAAAGCAGCAACCCAGCGTGGACCGGAGCCGAGCTGGCTGCTCCACTACTCGGCTGGCACAAGCTCGAACCAATGCCGAGCCTAAAACCCTGGGACCCGTTCAGCAGTGCCCGCAGCCGTCTCGCCATGGCCGACGGCCTCACCGTGGACGATCACGCCTGGCTCACCGACCAGTGGGCCAACATCGAAGCCGACTACCGCGCCCTCATGCCGGACCTCCAGATGGGCCTACTTCACGGCGACGCCTACATCGGCAACCTGCTGCGAGAGCCCACGGGCCGCTTCGTCCTCTGCGACTTCGACGGCACCAGCATCGGCCCTCTCGCCTACGACCTAGTGGTGGCCGCCGTCAGCGCCCTCCGCTTCGGCGCCACCCAAGACCACGAGGCCTTGGCCACCACCTACGGCCTAGATGTCACCACTCTTGCTTCATGGCCAACGCTCCGCCGCATCCGAGAACTGGTCCTAGTCACCAGCGTCATCACCGACCTCCGCAACCGCCCCGACATCGCGAAGGTCCACGCGCACCGGCTGGCCACCCTCAGATCAGGCGCCAACGAACTGTGGCACCGCTACAAGTAGCGGTTGTGGCGGCTCAGAACAGGGTCGCGGCTGCCTCATCCGCCGAGCGGCTCGTTGCGTCCTTGCTGACTGTGACATCGAGCAGCTCAGCGAGTGCAAGCGGCTCGCGGCTTGGAGGCGTCGCGAGATGTGAGAGGAGCCGTGCGCAGACGAGCGCGTCGTAGGTTGCGCGATGCGGCACCAGATCAGTCGAAAGGCCTGTGGCCAGCCCAAACGCTTGGACGAGCGCCCCGAGCTGGTACGCCTTGCGGCCGGGACGCAGCCGTCGAGCGACCTTGAGAGTGTCCACAACGCGAGCAGGTCGGAAGCCCAGCAACTCACGGCCGAGCACCCCGAGATCGACGCAGGCGTTGTGGGCAACGAACACCTTGTCGTGCAGAGCCTCGCGCAGCTCGGCTTCGATGTCGGCAACAACCGGAGCGTCTGTGACCTGGTCGTCGGAGATCTTGTGGAACCGTCGTACCATCGGAGTGATCGGCCGAGGCGGTCGAACCAACCAGCTCCTGGGTGGACCGATCAAGCCGCTGTTGACCGCGACAATCGAGATCTCGACCAGATCCGCTGGCCGCTGTCCGTTGCCTTCGACGTCGACAACTGCGTAGTCGAATGCCGTCCACGGGTCGGTAGGTTGCGCCATTCCTCGTCGCCTACCTCCGCTGATCGTCCCGCCGGGGCGGTCACTTGGGTGCCGTGCAGTGCCGCGAACGTGTCACGCCACACCAAGTCTGCCGCTATCTGTTGCTCCTGCTCTGCATCCGAACCGGCGCGCGTCGCAACAACTGGTGCGCCACGCGCTCGCAGCATCCGGCTGAACCCGAACTGCGTCACGCTCAGAGTCAGGACGGAATCGGTGCTCGTAGCTCGGCCGCACCGGGCCATCTCATCTCCAAGATCCGTACGGCCGCCGAGGCCACGGCATCGCCGTGACCAAGCGCTTCTGCGCGCGGGAAAGTGCCCCCCCCCCGGAGCGTCGCGTTGGCTTGTTGGAGTTCGGTGACCTGGTGCTGCAATCGGTCGACTTCGGCGAGGAGGACAGAGACGTGTTCGGCCTCGATTGCCTCTGCCGAGCGGACCCGCCGGCGGCTTCGCCAGTTGCGGAGGCGGCAGCGATCCGAGCAGAAGCGCTGGTCGGATCTGGCCGCGGCGTAGGTGTCACCGCAGTGCTCACAGACGTGTTGGCGGGCAGTCAGATCGTGTCCGAACGGGGGTGGCAAGTCGTCCACGCTTGCTCAACGTGCGACACGCGAGGCGACCAGATACCCGTTGCAAGTTGGTGTGAACCACCCCGGGTTTGATGCACACCTCCTTCGTTGGGAAGGTGGCATCTATGCCGAGGAAGTACGACGCGCAGACCCGGGCCAAGGCGGTTC
>NZ_JBEXMY010000004.1:0-899669 GCF_040610805.1 Kribbella sp. NPDC003557 | reverse complement strand
CCTCTCCTCCCTTCCTGGGGGGTTGGCGCCCCCCGCGCGCCCCCTTGGTTTCGCCCCCCCCCGCGGCCGCCCCCGCGGGCCCGCCGCCCCCCCCCCCCCCCGCCGCCTGCCGAGCTCTTTCTCCGGCGGCGAGGTACTCGCGGTCGGCGCGCTCGGCGAACGCGGTTGCGCCCATGGACGTCAAGCTCTCGTGGGCGAGGTGGAGCTCGGCCCGTGCGTCGACGCGGCGACCTTGGCGACGGAGCCACTCGCCGTACACCAGTCGGGTGCGGGCGAGGTCCGTAGCCATGCTGGTGCGGGACAGGTAGTCGATGGCCTGGCGATAGAGGGCTTCTGGATCGCCGGTCAACAGGGCTCGCGAGCGGGCCTCGATACCGAGTGCCCAGTCGGTGCCGACGAGCTGGGTTCGTACCGTCAGAGCAGCCAGGGCACGGTTTCCCGCAGCGTGCTCACCCGTGCGTGACGCGGCCTCGATCAGCTCGATCGCGGCACGGCCGTAGGTCAGCAGCTCGTCGTGCTGTATGGCGTCCTGTGCTGCGGAGAGGGCGTCGCTGTAGCGGCCGAGACCGTTGTTCAAAACGGCTTCGGCGAGGGAGGCGGTTGCGAGTACGCCGCCTTGGCCACGTTGTTGTGCCGCACGGCGGGCAGTGCGGATCAACTCGACGGCGGCTTCGGCGGTGCCGCGCCACGCGGCGTGCAGGAGCGCCGCTGTGAAGCTTCGTGGTGCTTGGATTGCCGAGGTCGTCGCGTCGATCCGCGTCAGCAGGCGGGCGGCCTGGTCGAACTCCCCGCGATGTAGCAGGACCACGCACGCCTGCGTAAGTGCGGACGGCATGACCAGAAGCGAGCCGGTGCGGTGTGCGCTGTCGAGCGCAGCCGCCGACAGGGTCTGCCAGCAGTCGTCGGCCCAGAGGTCACCCGCGACGTGTGCGGCCAGCCACAGCCACTGGATGTCCTCAGCGTGCGAGGCGCGATCAAGAGCTCGGCGAAGGATCGGGTATCCGGCGGCGAAGCCTTGAGCGAACCGCTGCGTGAGGCCGTGCAGCAGCTCGCCGACGAGGCCCCTGACGATCGGGCGCGTCGGTAGCTTGTCCACAGCCGTCTCGGCTCCAGGCCCGAGCCGACCGGCCTTTGCGATGGCAAGAAGTGCCTCCAGACGGGCCTGAACGGATGGCGCGCCGGCCATGTCGACGGCCTGAGCTGTGTGTAAGAGCTCGCTCGACGCGTTGACGCTGGGGTGGGTGAAGGAGGTAAGACGGGCTTGCTGGTAGGCCAGTTGTGCTCGGGTGCGGTGGTCCTGTCGACCCAGTGCGGCGGTGATGAGCATCTGGGTCGTGCTGGTGGGGGAGCCCGCTGTCAGATGGGCGCCCGCGGCGCGCAGGGCGCGGACGGTTCGTAAGCGTGTGTCTTGGGTCAGTAGCGCCGACCGCTCGAGGAAAGCTGCTGCGGCTGGGGAGTGGGCGTGAGAGGAGAGCTGGTCGAGTTGTGCTGCGAGAACGTCGTCGGGGCCGATGGCGGCTCGGGCGAGGTGCCAGGCGCGGTGGGTAGGGGAGTCCGTCGCGGCTGCGAGGGCACGGTGGGCAGCTCTTCGTTCGGCACCGTCGGCGGAGTGATACACCGCTGTGCGCGCGTCCGGATCCGTGAACAGGACGAGGGATCCCACACTGAGGCGGCCGCTGTCCTCGAGGCGGGTGACTGCTCGTCGGTCGATACCCAGTTCGTCGATGGTGCGCCACAGCAGACCTGGGTCGCCGGTGGTGTCGGCGGCAGCGGTGATCAGCAGCATCCGCTCGTCCGGACCGAGCTCGTCCAGCCACGCCCCGCGGGTCGCCGCTGGATGACCAAAGCCGCCGGCGAACGTCGCCTCTGTTGTCGCGGCGGCCGCCGCGAGCAGCAGCCGGGGATTGCCGCCGGCTTCGGCGACGATCCGGCGCCGGGCGACGTCGTCCATCGGCAGCAGGATCGCCGCGTCGAAGACGGCAGTCGCCTCGGCGGTCGTGAGTCCGGACAGGAGCAGCGCCGGGAGGTCGGCGAACGGGTCTGAGCTCGCGGTCCGGGTGGCGACCACGACGCAGAGCGGCTGACCGGTGAGACGCCGAAACGCGAAGGCCAGGCTCGGACAGGTCTCGTCGTCGAGCCAGTGCGCGTCGTCGAGGACGATCAGCGTCGGTCGTTGCCGGACCGCTTCTTCGATCACTGCCGCGGCTGCGAGCCCGGCGAGGGCTGGGTCGACCCGGCCCTCGTGCTTGCCGAAGATCGTCTCCAACGCCGGCTGCAACGGCCCGCCGAGATCGGGCGGCCGGCCGGGTGTGCCGCCGAGCACCAGTTGCAGCCCCGCGTACGGCATCCGTCGTTCGGCCTCGACACCGCGGTAGCGCAGCACCTGCATCCCGTCGGCGGCTCGGACCGCGACTCCGAGGAGCGCGCTCTTCCCGATGCCGGCGGCCCCGCGCACCACGGTCGTCGTGCCTCGGCCCGCTCGTGCCTGCCGGACGAGGTCTTCGAGCTGAGCGATGGCTTCGGATCGGCCGACGAGTTCAGCCGGATCAGACAGATACACCCGCCGTACTCTGTCCCGGCTCCGGGCCTGCGGACCCCCGTAATCGACCCGGGTCTGTACCCGGGTGTTCACCGGACGGTGACCGGTCAGGTGAATGGTCGGCGGTCCGGGACACTGTCGCCTGGAATCGCGCGGCGGGTGGCGACGTACACTCCGCAACGTGTTGCACGATCGCCGGGACGAGAGTCGGCTGCTCAGCGGCCTCCTCGATGCTGTCCGCGCCGGTCGCAGCCGCAGTCTCGTCGTGTGCGGGGAGGCCGGTGTCGGCAAGACCGCGTTGCTCGACCACTTCGTCGGGCGAGCCACGGACTGCCGGGTGGCGTCGGTAGCAGGCGTCGAGGCCGAACAGGAGCTGGCTTTCGCGGGCTTGCATCAGATCTGCCGGCCACTGCTGGAGCGGTTCGACGTCCTCCCGGAACCGCAGCGCAACGCGCTGTCGATCGCGTTCGGACTGCGGTCCGGCCCGGCTCCTGACCCGTTCCTCATCGGTCTGGGCACGCTGAGCCTGCTGGCAGAGGCGGCGACCAAGCAGCCGCTGGTCTGCATCGTCGACGACGCGCAGTGGTTCGACACCGCGTCGCTCCGGGCGCTCACCTTCGCCGCCCGGCGGATGGTGGCCGAGCGGATCGCGATGGTGTTCGCAGCGAGGGACTGTGCCGGGGCCAGGGACTTCGACGGCATCCCGGAGCTGGCGCTCGACGGGCTCGGCGGCGACGACGCGCGCGAACTGTTGCGCTCGGTGCTGCCTGGTCCCGTGGACCGGCAGGTGCTCGATCAGATCGTCGCAGAGTCGCGGGGGATCCCGCTGGCGTTGATCGAGGCACCACGGACGCTTGGCTTGGCGCAGCTGGCCGGTGGCTTCGGTGCGCCGGGGTCGCAGCTCGTGCCGCGTTCGGTGGAGGAGACCTACGTTCGTGCGCTCGGTGAGCTGCCCGCCGACTCCCGGCGGCTGCTGGTGATCGCGGCGGCAGAGCCACTCGGCGACCCGCTGCTGACGTGGCGCGCCGCGGAGACGCTCGGCATCGGACTGTCGGCCGCCGAGCCGGCGGAGGCGTCCGGTCTGGTGCGGCTCGGGACGCGGTTCCGGTTCCGGCACTCGCTGGTTCGGTCGGCCGTCTACCGTTCGGCCGCGCCGGACGAGCTCCGTCAGGCACACGCGGCGCTCGCGTCGGTCACCGATCCAAACATCGATCCCGACCGGCGGGCCTGGCATCGCGCGCAGTCGGTGAACGGTTCGGACGAAGACATCGCCACCGAACTCGAGGAGTCGGCCGCGCGGGCCCAGAGCCGCGGCGGTCTGATCGCCGCCGCCGCATTCCTGTCGCGGGCGGCGGAGCTGAGCGGCGGGGCGTCGCGTCGTACGCGACGGGCGATCGCCGCCGCCCGGGCCTACCACCAGGCCGGGCATGCCGAGGATGCGTTGCGGCTGCTGCCGGTGGCCGAGGCGGGCCGGCCCGACGAGCGGACGCGGGCTGAGGTCGACCTGCTCCGGGCGCAGATCGCGTTCACCGCCAACCGCGGCGCCGACGCGCCACCGCTGTTGCTGCGGGCGGCACGGGAGCTGGAGGCCATCGACCCACCGACGGCTCGTGAGACGTACCTGGACGCGCTGTTCGCGGCGATGTTCGCCGACGACAACTCGTCCTCGAACAGCCTCCACGAGGTCGCCGAGGCGGCCCGCAACGCGGTCCGGCCGAGCTCTCCGAGCGCGTCCGACCTGCTCCTGGACGGCCTGGCGGTGCGCTTCACGGAAGGCTACGTGGCCGCGGTGCCGCGGCTGACCGATGCCTTGGCAGCCTTCCAGGAGTTGGAGCTGACGAGCGAGTCGATGCGGTGGTTCTGGCTCGCGCACATCGTGGCCGGCAATCTCTGGAGTGAGCAGACACTCGACAACCAGCGCCACCTCGACAAGGCGCGTGAACTCGGGGCGATGGCGACGTTGCCGCTGGCGCTCAGCGTCCGGATGGGTGCACATGTCATGACCGGGGAGCTCCGTGAGGCCGCGGCGCTGCAGACCGAGCTCGACGCAGTGAACGAGGTCACCGGCCTGCCGATGGCTCCGTACGGCGCCTTGCTGCTGGCCGCCTGGCAAGGCCAGGAGCAACGCGCCCGGAGGTTGATCGCGCAGGCGGAACTGGAGACGAAACGTCGCGGCGAGAGTTTCGGACTGATTCTGACAGGGATGGCGGCCGCGGTCCTGAACAACGGCCTGGGGCGGTACGACGAGGCGTTCACCGAGGCGGCGAATGCCGCGCAACGGCCACCGGTCATGGGTGTGGAGCCGTGGGCCGTCCTGGCCGAGCTGACGGAGGCAGCGGTCCGGTTGGGGCGTCGTACCGAGGCCGCCATCGCCTGCGAGCGGCTCGCCGAGACGACGACGGCCACGCGTACGGCCTGGGGACTCGGCGTGGAAGCGAGATGCCGGGCGCTGCTGGCTGCCGACGACGAGGCGGAAGCGCACTACCGGACCGCGATCGAGCACCTCTCGCAGACGCGGATCCACGGCGAACTCGCCCGCAGTCACCTCCTGTACGGCGAGTGGCTCCGTCGGGCGGCCCGCGTGACCGAGGCGCGGGCGGAGTTGCGGACGGCGTACGAGCAGTTCGACCGGATGGGGATGCAGGCGTTCGCCGAGCGGTCCGCCGGCGAGTTGCGGGCGGCGGGTGACTCGGTGCCGACGAACCCGGGCCCGGAGGCGCCGGACCTGCTGACCGCGCAGGAGGCACAGATCGCCCGGCTGGTGGCAGACGGCCTGTCCAACGCGGAGATCGCCGCTCGGCTCTTCCTCAGCCCGCGAACGGTCGAGTGGCACCTCGGCAAGGTGTTCGCGAAGCTCCAGCTGACGTCCCGCAGGCAGTTGCGGCATCAGCAGCTGCCCGGCGCCGGCTGAGCCCGGGGGTTGCCGGTATCGCACACCGGGGATCTGACGGACGCGACAACGGGGCAAGGTGACGGACAGTCGCTGTCGTGACCAGTGCAGAGGAAACGCAGGAGTTCGACGTCGTTGTGATCGGTGCCGGCCCGATCGGCCAGTCGCTGGCCGACCGTGCGCGAGCCGGTGGCCTGGCGGTTGCGGTCGTCGAGCGTGAGCTCGTAGGCGGCGAGTGCTCGTACTGGGCCTGCATCCCGAGCAAAGCGATGTTGCGGCCGGTGGTCGCGATCGCTGAGGCGATGGAGGTCGACGGCGCGCGTGAGGCGGTGACGGGTTCGATCGACGCCAAGGGCGTCTTCGGCCGCCGCGACCGGTACGTGACCGACTGGGACGACACCGGTCAGGCGGACTGGGTCGGCAGCATCGGTGCGACACTGGTTCGCGGCCACGGACGCCTCGACGGTCCCCGACGGGTCGCGGTGACCACAGCCGACGACCGGGTGGTGGTGCTGACGGCACGACAGGCGGTCGCGATCTGTACGGGCAGCATCGCCGCGGCGCCGGACCTCCCGGGCATCGCCGAAGCACGCCCCTGGACGAACCGGCATGCGACCGACAGCAGCGTGGTCCCGGACCGGCTGGTGGTCGTCGGCGGCGGCCCGGTCGGCGTCGAGATGGCGACCGCCTGGCACGGACTGGGCGCCGAGGTCACCCTGATCGCACGTGAGCACCGCTTGCTGACGCAGATGGAGCCGTTCGCGGGCGAGTTGGTGGCCGATGGGCTCACCGCCGAGGGCGTGACGGTCCGGACGGCATCGATCGTCGAGTCGCTACGCCGTCCGGTCGAGAGCGGGCCGGTGACGGTCGTGCTTGATGACGGCGACACAGTCGAGGCCGACGAGGTGCTGTTCGCGATCGGACGGATCCCGCTGACCGGCGACATCGGTCTGGACACGGTCGGGCTGCCGTCCGGGACCTGGCTCGACGTCGACGACACGTGCCGGGTCCGGGGGGTCGACGACGGTTGGCTGTATGCGCTCGGGGACGTGAATCACCGGGCGCTGCTCACTCACCAGGGCAAGTACCAGGCGCGGATCGCCGGCCAGGCGATCGTGGACCAGGCCTCCGGACGGCCGCTCGAGCCGGGCAGTTGGGGTCCGCACGTCACCAGCGCCGACGTTGCCGCCGTACCGCAGGTGGTCTTCACCACCCCCGAGGCGGCATCCGTCGGACGGACCGCGGCCAGGGCCGAGGCGGACGGCTTCCGGATCCGCGTGGTGGACGTCGAGATCGGTGACGTCGTGGTCGGCGCCAAGTTGTTCGCCGACGGGTACCGCGGCCACGCCCGAATGGTCGTGGACGAGGACACCCGCACCCTGCTCGGTGTCACGTTCGTCGGCCCGGGTGTGACCGAGCTCCTGCACTCCGCGACGGTGGCGGTCGCAGGTGAGGTCACGATCGACCGGTTGTGGCACGCGGTCCCGTCGTTCCCGACCATCAGCGAGGTGTGGTTGCGCCTCCTCGAGACGTACCGAGGCTGAAGGAGGAGCCGGGCATGATCGACTGGAGACAGGTGACGCCGGCGGAGGTGGAGCGCGCGATGGACGAGTACGACCGGCTGGGTGCCGAGCCGTTCTTCGCCGCGCACGGCTTCGCGCCCACGACGACGTACGGGCTGGTCCGCGACGGGCGGACGTACCCGCCGAAGGCGATCCTGGGGACGGCGTTCGAGTTCGCGACCGGAGACCGGCTGGCATCCGCCGACTTCGAGGGCGGCAAGGCGGGCGCGGTCAAGGTACTCGGACAGTTGGGCTTCACCGTTCAGCGGAAGGGGGAGCGGTGATGGAGCCGTTGAGCAACGGGCAGGTCGTCGACCCCGCGGACATCGCACGGGCAGTCACCACCGCCCCGCTACTGTACGGTGACGGGTCGCGACAGGTGTTCGAGGCGTCGGGTGCTACGACGTACACCGAGGCCAGCAGCGCAACACACGGGACGTGGTCGGTGGAGGACGGCAGGTTCTGCTCGTTCTGGCCGCCGTCCTATCGGGCCTGGTACGACCTGCGGTGGATCGTCGAGGACGGGGTCGCGGTCGGGTTGACGTTCGTCGACCAGGCGCGGGGATCGCGGTTCGACGGGCGGTACGAGGGATAGCCGGCAGGCGAAGGCCCCGGCCCGATGGGCCGGGGCCTCCCGGCGTCAGGCGGCGGGGTGCTCCTGCGCGTAGCGGATGAGCCCGGCGACGTCCTCCGGGACGAGCCGGCCGATCGCGCCGCTGGAGTAGACGCTGACAACGACCCGGCCGTCCGGGTCGAGGACGAACCCGGTGGACTGCAGGTAGACGGGGTCGGGGTTCACGAACGCCCCGGTGAGGTCGGCCACCGACGCCGCGTCGGCGCCGAAGCCGACCGGGAAGGTGAGCTTGTGCCGGGCAACCGACTCGGCCGTGGTTGCCTCGTCGTCGACCGAGAGCGCCGCTACCCGGACCCCTAGCTCGTCGAGGGTGCTCGCCGCTCGCTGGAAGGCTCGCAGTTGCGTGTTGCAGTACGGGCACCAGGAGCCCCGGTAGAACAGCATCACGCCGAATCCGCCGTCGAACAACACAGGAACGGTGACCTTCTCACCACCGGGCACGGCAAAGGTCAGGTCCGGGAACCGGTCGCCGGGATGAAGCAGGGGCATCAGCAGGTCTCCTGTCGAGTGGGCGTTGTTTCCCCTCAGTCTTCGAACCCCGGCCCCCCGGCGCTTCCGGCAGAGCCCTGGCCTGGTCCCCGGTCCGGCACCGGGCATATCTGAACTCACACTCACACCTCTGGAGGAATCGATCCGTGGAGCGCGACGACATTCTTGTGCTGGACCCGACCGGACGGCGTCGGCCGGAGGAGGAACGCGTCCTGCACGCAGCGGACGGGCCAGTACTCGTCGACATCCTGGGCGAACGGGCGTGGGCAATCGCCGACCAGCCGCTGCTGATGAGCCTGCTGACCGATGCACGGGTGTCGAAGGATCCACGGCAGCATTGGCCGCGGTTCATCGACGGCGAGATCGTGGGGAAGTGGCCGCTGTACCTGCAGGTGGCGGTCAACAACATGTTCACGGCGTACGGCGCCGATCATCGTCGACTGCGCCGTTTGGTCAGTCCCGCGTTCTCGGCACGGAGGACCGACCAGCTGCTGCCGTCGGTGCGGAGCAACACCGAGCTGCTGCTCGACGAGATCGCCAGGCGACCGGAGGAAGTCGTCGATCTGCGGGAGTCGTTCGCCGCTCAGCTGCCGGTGCGGGTGATCAGCGACCTGCTGGGAATCCCGGAAGCGATGCGGCTCGGATTCCGGACCACCATCGACAGCATCTGGAACACGACGTCCAGTTCCGACGATGCCGTGGCCAGCACGCAGCGGGTCTACACGATGCTGCATGAGCTGGTCGCCCTCAAGCGGTCGACGCCCGGGGACGATCTCACCAGCGCCCTGATCGCTGCTCGTGACGACGAGGGTGACGGGTCGGCGCTGGACGAGGAGGAGCTGATCGACACCTTGCTCCTGGTGGTCGCGGCCGGCTACGAGACGACGGTCAACCTGCTCGACTCGGCGATCTGCGCCTTGCTGGTCAACCCGGAGCAGCTCGAGCTCGTGCGGGCGGGCACGGTCGAGTGGTCCGAAGTCGTCGAGGAGACACTGCGGTACGCCGCCCCGGTCAGCCACATCCCGATGCGCTACGCGGTGACCGACATCCCGCTGCCGAACGGTACGACGATCCGCCGGGGCGAGGCGATCCTGGCGTCGTTCGGTGCCGCGAGCAACAGCCCACGGACGCACGGCGAGACCGCGGGGGAGTTCGACGTCACCCGCCCGGACAAGCGGCATGTCGCCTTCGGGTACGGCGCTCATTTCTGCCTCGGCGCCCCACTCGCCAGAGCCGAGGCGACCATCGCGCTGTCCAGGCTCTTCGATCGCTTCCCTCGCATGCGCCTGGCGGTCCCCGAATCCGACCTGCTCCCACTCCCCAGCATCATGGGCAACGGCCACCAGACACTCCCGGTACTACTGGACCCCGCTGAGTAGAGCTGCGGTCGTGGCGAGGCGCCCTCGAGGACGGGGATTACGGATGGCTCACCGCTCGCGTACGGGGGTGCGGCAGTGGTTCGGGCGTGCGAGGGTGGAGGGATGGTGATTGGTTTGTGGGGCGGGGATCGTGAGGTGTTGCGGGGACTGTTCCGGGATGCGGATGACTCCGCGGCGGAGGTCGATCGCTACCTGACGTCGGGGGAGGTTTTTGTTGCTGAGGACAACGGGTTGGTGGTCGGGCATCTGCAGGTCGTGGATGCTGACGGGGCGGTTGAGTTGAAGAGTATGGCGGTGCTGGCGGAGCGGCGGGGGACCGGTGTTGGCCGGGCGTTGGTGGAGGCTGCTGTGGAGCACTGCCGGCGGGGTGGGGTTTCTCGGATGGTGGTTGCCACCGCCACGGCGGATGTGGGGAATCTGCGGTTCTATCAGCGGTTGGGGTTCCGGATGCTTCGGGTTGAGCGGGATGCCTTCACTGCCGCGTCCGGGTACCCGGACGGGATCGTCATCGACGGCGTCCCGTTGCGAGACCGGATCTGGCTTGATCGGGAACTCGTGGTGGATGCGTCATGAGTGAACGGCTTTTCTGCGACCTCGACCTCGCGGAGCGGATCGAGCGGGTGGAGGCCGGGTTGATCGAGGCCAGCGCTCGCGCCGCTCATCGTCGGCTTGGCGACGGTCGGGGGTTCGTGATCCCGGTGGGCGGCGGCCTCGCGAGCTTCGCGGATGACGACTCGCCGTACAACAAGGTCGTCGGGCTCGGTTTCGGCGGTGTCCCTGCTGAGCGGGAGCTGGACGAGATCGAGCGGGCGTACGCTCGGGTCGGCGCGCCGGTGCAGGTCGAACTCGCGCATCTCGGCGACCCGGAGATCGGCATCCTTCTCAGCCGTCGCGGGTACCAGCTGGAATCGTTCGAGAATGTGCTCGGCCTCGCGATCGGGCAGCGGTACGACGTGGTCGTGCCGGACGGGATCACGATCCGGGTGAGTGGTGACGACGAGCTCGAACAGTGGCTGGACGTGATGGCTGACGCGGTCGCCGCACCGGATACGCAGGGCGTTCCGTGGCGGGAGGAGTTTCCGCGCGAGACCTACATCGAGGCGGAACGAGACGCGGCCGCGGCGGATATCACTCGGTACGTCGCGTTGCGGGACGGTGAGATCGCGGGCGGGGCCGGCCTGCGTACTGTGGCGGGCATCGCTCAGTTCGCCGGCGCCGCCACACTTCCGGCTCACCGACGACGCGGTATCCAGACAGCGTTCTTGACGACCCGCCTCGCCGACGCCGCTGCTGCGGGCTGCGACGTCGGCGTCATCACCACGCAACCGGCGTCCAAGTCCCAGCAAAACGCCCAACGCAGCGGCTTCGACCTCCTCTACACCCGAGCGGTTCTCGTCAAACACCCCTGAGCCGCGACGGCTTGTCACCCGCGACTGGCCGGCGGCACCTGCGTGCTTCGACGCCTGCAGCCCGAACAGCATGGATCACCAGGCATGTGTCTGACGTGGCCAGTCGGTCGGCGGGCGGCTGAGTGGACCGACCGGTCAGCCTGTCGCCGAGGCGGTCGACGAGTCCGACTCCCGGGCCGACGAGTCTGTGGAACAGTTCGGTGTTCGGGGCGCCGGGGTTGTGACGCTGGACCTCTTTGACGCAGCGCGCCAAGAACGGCCGGAACGACGTACGGGTGAGGCAGCCGGGCGGCTCGCGTCGCGGATCGTCAACGCCATCTGCGCACTGTGGCGACAGCGAAACTCACCACGGCCACGGCTGGAACGCGCCCAGCTCGTCGTCATGCAACACGTAGCCTGCGACTCAGATCAAGCCGTCGAGTACGGCACCGTCGGGCAGCCCTCGCCGACGGCCGGGGAGTCGAGCGCACCACTTTCGCCGGCCGCAAGGTATCTGGGGAACCGAGCGGTCAATTCCTTGCGCTGCCGCGACGAGATCCGCGCCTTGTTGGAGCGTCGGAGGATGGCCGCTCGGCTTGTTGGCTGAACAGTTTGGTGTATCGCCCCTGATGTCCTTCGTAGGGCGCTCCGAACTGCGCGCCGCGCATCCGGGCGCTGGTGAGCGTGGAGCTGCCCGATGCCGCTGGGGCGACGTCCAGAGGCCCGGGGGCGTGGGCTTCGCGGCGATAGCGGTAGGAGTTGTGTTCGGCCACGCTGCCGTCTGGGTTGGTGACGATGTGGTCGACGCCGTACCACTGCGCGACAGTTGCACCCTGGGAGACTTGCCGGTCCCGGCCGCCGCCGGCGGCGAACGGTTCGGGGCTGTTGCGCCAGCGGGTCTTCCAGATGCCGTTGTCGCAGTAGGTCTCGATGTCGTCAACGGGGGCCATTGTGTTTTCCTCCTGATGCCGGCGGTTCCCAGCGCACTGGGCCGACTCGGATCGCCGGATCGACCCGGATCGGTGCGGCGGCTCCGGAGTTCCGTGGCCGCGGCGAAGGTGCGCCGGTCGAGGACGGACTGGGTGCAGTGGCGTGGTGGACTACGGCCCGGTCGTAGGCGGCGCGGCGGATCGGGTCGCGCAGGGTGGCGTATGCGTTGAGGAGCTCCTGCAGGCGCCGGTCGGCGTCAACGGCGGCCTCGGCGTCGTTGTTGGGCTCTGCTGTGCGGGTGTCGGGGTGCAGCCCGCGGACGAGTCCGCGGAAGGCGTGGTCGAGGTCGTCGTCGGAGGCCTCGACGGTGACGCCGAGGATCGCGTACGGGTCGAGTGGCGGCGCGGTCATGGCAGATATCCATCAGGCGTGTCGGGGTCGACGATGCAGACGGCGGGGGCCGGGCGGGCCTTGGGGGCGTGGATGGTGAGTACGCCGTTGGTCAGGGTGGCGGTGATGTTGTTGCCCTGCACCGGCTCGGGAAGTCTGATGGTGTGACATACCGGCCCTGTGTACCGGGTGTGCCGGCGCAGCGTCCCGGCGTGGACGTGGGCGGGGATCCGGCCCCGCACGACGAGATGCCGGCCGTTGCACTGCACGGTCACCTGGCGCGCGGCGGCGCCGGGCAGGTCGAGCTCGATGATGAACGCGTCGGTGGTTTCCTCGACATCGACCGCCGATGGCGGTCCGTTGCTGGTCGATGCCACGGCGGTGAGATGACGCAGGCCGCGGCGGGTGCGGTGGTGGATGTCGTCGAGGTGAGCGAACGGGTCGGCCGGCAGCCACCGCACGGCCGGCGGCTGCCGGACGGCGCCGAGGGTCATATCGCTCACCTCTTCGTCAGGGTCGTTGTTCGGTGGTTCGGGTGGAACCACTGGGTGGTGCGGCGGCCCGCAATGGTGTCGTCCTGGGAAGGACAAGGCGGCGGGGTCGAATGCCGCCGCGCGATGAGGGTGTGTCAGCGCGGGCGGCCGCACCACCAGATCGGGTCAAAGAGCAGGTTCGATTGGGGTACCACCTCCCTGAATCTCTCGTTGCGGCTCCATCGGGGATCGTCAGGGCAGGGCGGTCATCGCCTCCGCCGGCGCGGGGGACCGCGCTGCCTGCTCTGGGGTCTCCGCGCCGGGACGCTGCCGGTCAGTCGGTACCGATGCCATGACGGCCACCGGCGTGGTGGCCGCCTGGCCCACCCGCCGCCGGGCGGCGAGAGCTTGCGGCGCGGAGGCTCGGACGGCGACTCCCAGCAGGCAGCGATCAGCGCGTCGAACTCGGCACGCATCAGATCGTCATCGTCCAGGACGAGGTCGACGAAGACCTCGGCCTCGGCGAGGATCTGCTGCTGGTTGGTCGCCGTCATCGATCTCACCTCATCGACAACTCGTCGCACGTCACCGGGACTGGTGCGTGGCGTGGGTCGCCCCGGGTCAGGCGTCGATCTGCTTGCGGTCGTCGCTGTCCGCGGCACTGATCGCGATCTTGCGCGGCTTGGCCTTCTCGGTGATCGGGATCTTGAGCGTCAGCACGCCGGCTTCGTAGCTCGCCTCGATGCGGTCGGCGTCGAGGGTGTCGCCCAGGAACAGTTGCCGGGAGAACACCCCGAGCGGACGCTCGGCGACCTGCATCTCGACGCCGTCGCCGAGCTCGAGCGGCCGGCGTTCGGCCTTCACCGTGAGTACGTTGCGCTCCACGTCCAGGTCGATCGCGTCCGGTGAGATCCCGGGCAGATCGAACGACACGACGTACTGGTCGCCGGCACGGTAGGCGTCCATCGGCATCGGGGTCGGCCGCGACCACGTGCCCGGCGCCTGGCTACCGAAGAACTGCTGGGCGAACCGGTCCAATTCCCGGAACGGGTCGGTGCGCATCAACATCGTCCTACACCTCCTGAAAGTGCTGATCCAACAGTGGTGTCAATACGCACCTTCGTTGTAGCACGTCATCGGAACGATGACAAGCAGAAGCGTCAGCGGATCGCTGACATCATGGAGGCAGAAGGAGGTGGACGTGGCAGGCAACGCTTGCGACAGGCCGGAGGCCGCGGAGGCCGCGGAGGCCGCGGAGGCCGCAGAGGCCGCGGCGTCGGCCGCGATCGCGGCCGACGAGGAAACCGTCCACCAGGTCGCGCAAGGCAGCCCGTCGCCCGGGCGGGCTGAGTCCGCCTCCAGTCGGACGACGTACTGGAGGCGCTGGCCGGCCTGCGGGCCGTGCAGGACCGGCTCGCCGCATGGGAGCCGCTGCTCATCGGCGCTGCCCGCGCTCGCGGGGTCAGCTGGGCCGCGATCGCGCCCGCGCTAGGCGTCGCCAGCCGCCAGGCCGCCGAGCGCCGCTACCTGCGACTCGACCCCCACGCCACGGACCCCGTCGGCATGACCGGCGAAGAACGCGTCCAGGCAGCCCGCGACCGCCGCGCCGGCGACCGCGCCGCCAACCAATGGGCACGCACCAACGCGCCCCGACTGCGCCGACTGCGCCGACTGGCCGCCCAGATCACCGCACGCGACGGCCTTGACCCCAGCACCCAGCAAGCCGTCGACCGCGTCCTCCACGCCCCCGGCGACAACGACACCGCAACCCTGCTGACACCCCTGGCCGACGCCGGAGACAGACTCCAGCACACCCACCCCACACTGGCCGAACAGACCGCCGACATCACCACGACCACCAACCGGCTACGAGCCACCCCAGCTGAATGACGGGAGTCGGCGGGCGGTGGAGCTGCTGACCGGGGTGCGGTGGCACATGATCCGTCGCGCCCGGGAGGAAGGCTCCAGCTGAAGCAGGTCGCCAGCACTCGGCGACAACCCGCACGACTGATGGAACCGGCCCTCGCCGTTGGCTGGCAGGCATGTGTGGTCGTATGCGATCAGCTGCGCGGCGAGTCAGACCGAGGACGTGGGCCGCTCAACGGGTTTCTCGAGAGTCGGCACGCGCGTGTCGGCCGGAAGACCACGCCGGCGCGGGTGGTGAGAAACGATCGATGCCCCCGACCGCCCTTCGGCCGTGTCGGTCCCGGCATGATGGCGGGATGGAGCTGATCGAGCGGATCGAACGGGCCGAGACGGAGTTGGTCTGGAGTTTCGGTGACATCCCCGGACCCGGCCCGTCTCTGCTGGGGCTGACGCGCCGCCGGTTCGGCTCGGTCGTGGCTCTGGCGGCGCCACGGGACACCTTGTCGTTCTGGTCCCAGGCGTCCGGGTTAGGCCTGGACGGGCCGGTGACCTCGGCGGTGATCGGCGAGGTCCTGGATTATCTGAAGGCGGCCGGTTGTACGACGGCCGGCCTCAGCATCGCCCCGAGTGCGCTTCCGCCGGATTGGGACGCCATCGCCACGTCGTACGGAATCACCGCCGGACAGACCACGGTCCAGGTCGCGCGCGCAGCCGGGCCCATCGAGCAGGCACCGTCCGACTTCCGCATCGAGCCGGTCGGGCCGCAATACGCCGATGTCTGGGCACAGCTGCAAGTGGACGCGTACGAGATGCGCGACGACGGTTTCCGCGCCATGCTCGCGGCGTACCCAGACTGGCCCGGCGTCACGGCGTACGCCGCCTGGCACGGCGACACGATGGTTGCCACCGGTTCCCTGCATGTCGTGGACGGCGTTGGCCGGCTGCGCAGCGGCGCGACCCACCCGGCATTCCGGGGGAGAGGCGCGCAGTCGGCGCTGCTCACCCGCCGGATCGCCGACGCCTTCGCGCAAGGCTGCGACCTGGTGACCACGGGCTCCTACAAGCCGGAGCCAGGCAGGCACAACCCGTCGCTGGCCAACATGCTGCGGCTGGGCTTCGAGGCCCTGACAGATCGCACACCGCAGATCTGGCACCAAGCCGTCCCGTGTGGAGGCACCTCCGACCGGGGAGGGAGATCGCCGAAGTAGCTCCGAGAAGAGATGAGGCGCACGGGGCAACAGCACGGCCCTTGTCGGAGCGCCACGGTCCGGTCGACCTCACAAGGCCAGGTCGTGACGGTGGTTCCACGCGTGCCAGGAGATGTCTGCGATGAGGCGCTGTGCTTCTTGCTCGGAGGCGTCGGAGGTGGTGCAGACAACGATGCAATAAGGCTCGGCGTCCGGAGGGTAGACGATGCCGCCGTCGTGCAAGCTGCGTCCGGCCCAGCCGTTCTTGTGCTCGACCCGGGTTCCGGCGGGGAGCCGGGCGGGGATCTCGTCGTTCCACTGGTTGGCGGAGAGCAGGTCGCGCAGGTACGAGCCCGATGCGCCGGCTTGGTTGCCTACCGCTCTCAAGGCGGCGGCCAACCCGGCCGGGCTGATGTCGTTGGTGATTCCGGCGGCTCGTGCGGCGGCGTCGTCGATCCCACGCCGGATCGCGCCCGCTCGGTCGCCGAACTGCCCGAGAGCCGCGTGCGCGCGGTCGACGCCGACCACCTCCAGCACGAGATTCGTCGCCAGATTGCTGGACACCGTGATCATCTCGCTGACGAGCCAGGCGAGTGAGACCTCGGATCCCAGCTGTGTCCAGGTGGCCGGTGCGTCGTCGTCCTCGCGGTCCACCCGGAACCTTCCGCCGACCTGCGACTCGAAGTCGTCGTGGACCTCCAGCAGCTGGTCGAGGGACAGGTCGCCCGCCTCCACCTGGCGCATCACCGCCATTGCCAGCGGCAACTTCATTGTGCTGGCCGCATAATGCAGCTCCGCCGCCCGGTGCTCGAACACCGCCGCTCCGTCGAGCCGCCCGATCCACACGCCGACATCGTCGGGTCCGAAGCTGCGAATCCGTTCCGCGATCTCCATGGCGCGCACTTTCTCATACTCGCCCAGGTCAACAGGCACAGCCGGCACTGAACGACCAGCTTTCGAACGCCTGAACCGGGCCGATCACCAGGACCCGGACGCCGGTCTCGATCCGCGGCTGGTGGCGGCTGCCGGCCCGGTAGGCGAGAGACAGACGAGGCTCGCCGAGCAGCAGAGCTCGTGTCGGTGCCTGTTGCTCCCTCAGTACGGCAACTCTTGGGCGAGCTAGCCGCTCGCTGCGTCACTGCCTACTAGGAGGCGCAAACAGAGGCCAGCGCTGCGCTCGAGCCGTTGTGATCTGGAACCGCAGTGGTGGACGCGGACCGGGCCGGAGCGTTCCACCACTGCGGGAGTCGGTGCGCTCAGATGTCGAGCGGCCGGAGGACGAGGGTGATGCCGTGGGCGATCTGCTTGTTGCCCTTGTTGATGTCCAGCGCGCAACGGTTCAGTCGCGGGTTGCGGTCGTTGGGGTCGGCATCAATCAGCCGAACGATGCGGAAGCGTTTGCTGATCACGTCGACCTTGACGGCGCCACCGGGTAGAGCCGTCTTCAGGGTGGCGCCGTCGGACTTCAGTGCCATACGGCTGTCGATCGTCGCGCTGGGGATCACGTGGTAGAGGAGTACGGCCTCGATGGTGTCGACACCGAGCAGGCCGGCCAGACGTGAGAACAACGCGCTCTCCGAGCGGTACCACGTGCCGGTCAGGTCGTGAGCGAGGATGCGGAAGGCCCTGTCGCTCGGCAGGAACGCCGTCAGCGCGACATTTCCGTCGGCGAGCACCTTGACCGCACTGTTCGGCTTCGCGGCCAGTACCGCGCCGACAGCGTTGGTCAGCACGTCGTATTCGTTCCAGTTGCTGTCGAAGGTGTCACCGTCCGCGGCCAGCACTGTGGCCAGACTGCGATTCCCCGCCTGGCGATGGGCGGATGCCTGGGTCGTGGTCGCGACTGCGCTCGTGACCACGACGGCGGACGCGACGAAGCCTGTGGCCAGAGTACGAATCAGGCGTCGTGAGATGGTGAGCATTTGGGGCATCCTTTACGCTCAGCACGGCCGCGCCCTCGCGGCCGCTGTTACCGGTACTTCCCGCTGACTGCGCTCGACGGATGCACGGCAGACGACGCTACGTGGCAGGAAGACATGGGTACTGTGTGTATCGATTACGCATAAGTTCGAGTCGACAGCTCCCGGGCCTGCCGGTGTTCAGGCGAGATGGCCAGCCTGCCGGCGGCCATAGTAATCAAGGTGCCTGTCGAGGTGTTGCTTCGAATGGCGATCGGGCATGGCTTTCCAGGGTCGCGAATCATGGGCAGGCGGTCATGCCGTACAAGAACTGATCGAAGATGAGCGAGACGATGTAAGTCTTCGATCGCCGAGAAAATGAAGTCATCGACTTTGATGAGGTCATTGCAGTTATAGGTGTTGGTCTTGCATAGGTGACGTCTCGGTTTCGTTCTATGGGCGATCGGTGATGCCGAGGCTTACGCGGCTGCGATGCGCTAAGTGGGCCGGGTCGCAATTCTGCACCGGCGCCACCTGCCGCTGTCGGGCTCGACCAGCCCGGGGCACGTCCGCCCGTTCTGAGGTCGAGAAACTGCTTCGCGATGAACGCGCGGTCGTGTGGTGGGCTGCGGAGCGTGTTGTTTGCAAGTTCGATCGGCTCGGCTTCGGGCCGGTGGCTGACGGGACCTTGCAACAAGCTGCAAGAGGGTTGCCCTCGGTGGGTTTTGAACGATACATATCTGTCTGACCTTCGCCGGTGTTGCTCGGGGTGCGCCGGATCCGCCCGATCATGGAGTGTTGATGCGTCGCGCCCGTCTGCTGCTGACGTCTGCCCTTGTCCTGTCCTTGCCCTTCAGCGTGGTTGTCCCTGCGGCTGCTGCACCACAGTGGTCCGCGCAGGTGGACGTCGCCCCGGCGGCGCCGACCGCCGTACAGACTTTCCCGGTCCTCGGCGGCCTCGGTGTCGCGTGGGCTGCGCCTGTCGATGGTGGTGTGCCTGACGGATATGTTGTGCAGTCGCTTCGCACCAATGGCGCGTGGGCTGATGCGTCGAAGCAGTTGCCCGCCGGTACGACGAGTTGGGTCGACTCGCGTGTCAAGGCAGGCGCCAGCGCGACGTACCGCGTGATCGCCGTGAACGCCGACGGCGAGAGTCAGCCGAGCGCGACCGCAACAGGCACCAGGCCGGCGACGGACCCGGCGGTCGGCGCGAGCGACGTACTGACCGTCGACGCCGACCCGGGCGGCTCATCGACCTGGCTCACGGACGAGGTTTCTGCCCAGGTCACGGACGTGTCGGCCGGCGGCTCGCGGACATTGTCGGCAGGCGACATCAAAATCACTTTGCCCCGGCTTCTGTCCGGCGTGGGCGCCGTTGCTCTTGGTACGAACGGTTCGACGTTCGTTCTCAAGCAGCACGACGCCGAGTGTGCGCTCAACGGGACGTTGGATGTCACGGAGGTCGCGTACTCCGCCGATCTGCAGGTCGCGACCCTGAGTGCGACGTACGAGGGTTCTTGCGCCGGCGCGTCGTCGGTCTTCGGCGAGATCCGCGTGAAAAGCACGAAGCCGTACGCGGCGATCGCTGTCGACACGCCGCGGGTGGATTTCGGCAAGGTCTTCGCCGGTACGCAGCGGCCCGGCAAGCAAGCGACGTTGACCAACCTGGGGACGACTGACCTGATCCTTTCCGTGCAGCCGCTGAAGGGTGGGTTCGGCTGGCAGCTGGGCAACGCTGGGTGCGGTGGCATCGTCCGGCCAGGCGTCAGCTGTGTGGTCGGCATGAGCCTCACTGCGACCAGCGCCGGCGAGTACGCACAGAGTGTCGAGATCCTCGACGGCACCTCGCGAGGTGTGCGTCACCTTCATTTCAGTGCCAGCGTTTATGACCGGCCCGGCGCGCCCGGCAAGGTCACGGCGACTGCGACCTACAGCGGCGTGGATCTTTCGTGGACGCCGGGATCATGGGGCAACGCCACGCCGGTCGGATTCGTCATCCGGCGGACGCTCGGCGGCATCGACACCACGTTCAACATCGCGCCGGACCAGACACACTGGACCGAGCCGTGGACCGCGGCGTCCGGTCCGGTGACGTACCAAATGTGGGCTGTCAACGAGTTCGAGCCGAGCTTGGAAACCGAGCGCGTGTCGCCGATGAGGGCGAGGGGGCAGGTCGCCGCCCTCTACCGGCGGCCGAACGAGCCGGTCGTGCTCGGGAGTCTCGCAGTGCCGAAGGCCACTCAGATCGTGCCGGTCGAGAACGCGCCGACGGACGCCACCGAGGTGACGAGCGGGCCGAACGGCATCGACATCGCCTACGTGCTGGGCGACAACCTGTGGGTTCGTCAGCAGGGCGCCGACAGGCTTGTCCGGTCCGCGGCCGGGATGGCGCATCCGGCATGGTCGCCGGACGGCACGCGGATCGCGTTCAATACGACGGGCAGCGATTCGTCCGCCTGTGTTGACATCCTGACATTGTCCGACTCGTCGGTGGTCAGGGTGGGCTGCAACCTCGATCATCCGATCTGGCACCCCGACAACCACTCCCTCATCGTCCAGGACGAGAGCCTGGCAGGGGCGCCGCTGACCCATGTCGCGGCAGCGGAGCAGGGAGCACGGATCGCCACTCTCGAGGGTTCTGAGGGTGCTACGCGAGCTGTGCTGTCACCGACTGGGAACGTACTGGCGTACGCGCCTGCGGGTACGCGCGGACTGGTCGTGTTCCTGCCGCCCGACGGCGGAACGGCCACGGTGGCCGACCTCGGCTTCGTCGAGGGACAGACCATCGAGGATCTCGAGTGGGACACCGTCGGTCGCCAGCTCGCCGTTCTGACCAGGTCCGGGGACCGCGACATCATCGAGTCTTTCGACGCCGGTGATTTTCTCGGTGGTGGTGGGCTCAGCTTCAGTGCCCCCGTGTACAACTCGACGGCCGAACGCATCGTCGACCTCACGTGGCAAGGACACAACGTCGTCATCGCGGACGTCCCGGCGATGAGCGGTCCGGATGTGTCGATACCGTTCGACACCTCCGCCGTGAGTGGCGATGGCACCCAGTGCATCCTGGACGGCGAGTTCCTCGGCACCTGTACGTCACCGTTCACCGCGAGCGGGTTGTCGAGCGGCCGGCACACGCTCCAGATCCAGCCCAACATCGTGGGCGGCTATTTCGCCACGGCCACTCGCACGTTCACTGTCCAATAGCAGGGCAACCGCGAACATGCCGAGCGCGCCCCGGTCTCTCAGACCGGGGCGCGGTGTCCGCCACTGTACGGTGACGTACCGCACTTAGCGCGGGGATTTGCGGCTCTGGTCGCTGGCCGGGCGGCGATCCGGACTTAGACCTCTGTCATGCTCCGGGCGGCCGTGATTTGGGATCTGATGACTTGACGGCCGGACCTGAGGTACGGCGGGGCGCGACACATCGGCAAGGCCGAGTTCGAGCCGAGGGCGATGGTTGCCTCGACAGTTCTGTACTGAGGCGTGCACCGTTGATTCAGGGGACCGGCGGCGTGCACCAGGAGGGTCGATGGCTGTCGATGTCGTGACCGAGATCGTCATCAACCGGCCGGTCGGCGTCGTGGCCGAGTACGTCGGGAATCCGTCGAACGCGCCGGAGTGGTACAGCAACATCGAGTCGGTCCAGTGGCAGACCGAGCCGCCGGTCGCCGTCGGGTCGCGGATGGACTTTGTCGCGCACTTTCTGGGGCGGCGTCTCGCCTACACGTACGAGGTGATCGAGCTGGTTCCGCAGGAGCGTCTGGTGATGCGGACCGCGCAAGGACCGTTCCCGATGGAGACCAGCTATCGCTGGTCGGCTGAGGCCGAAGGGTCGACGCGCATGTCACTGCGCAATCGTGGCGAGCCGTCGGGATTCGCGGGCGTCGCGGCCCCGTTGATGGCGGCGGCGATGCGCCGGGCCAACCAGAAGGATCTCGCCCGCCTGAAATCGGTGCTCGAAGCGCGCTGACTGCCGGAGTCGATCAGACGCCGGTGTACTCGGCCTTCAACTAGACGCTACGGCAGCACAGCGACGATCAGGCGAGAGCCCGACTGATGCCGACGTGCCGCAGTTGGCGTTCCAGGAGGATCAGGTCGGGGGCAGGTCGGCCTGCCGGCGGCTCGTCATCCAGGCGGACAGCAGGGCCGGCGCTTCGCCGTCCGCCGGCGGAGCCGCCGCGCAAAGGATTCGTCCCGGCTCGCTCATCGCTGGCTTTCTTGCACGGTCGGGCGTGGAGCCCGGACCGTGCGCTTTGGCGATGGAGCGAACCGAGACGGATCCGTGGGTCGTGCGTCAGTTGGGCTGGGTGCCCGTCACGGTGACCTCGGCCAGGCTGATCACACCGGCGCTGGTGGCCGGCGACTGCACCTTGACGTAGCGGGCCACGGTGTTGGTCGGCAGGCTGGTGACCGCCCCGGGCGTCGGCCCGAGGTTCAGCTTGGTCACCGTGGAGTCGGCCATCAGCTGGGTGTAGGTCCGGCCCGACATGCTGGCGGTGGAGAGGAACACCACCGCGTTGTTCAGCTTGTCGGTCGAGGCGTCGGTCCGGTTGTACACCGTGACGTTGCTGACCCGGGAACTCGTCAGCAGGTCGACCTGCCACCACGGCTGCGAGCTGGACGCCGTCCGGCTCACCGACCCGGCTGCGAAGACGCCGTTGGTGTTCCCGTCCACGGCCCGGGCGGCGGTGCCGACGTCGGTCGACGACTGCGTGGCCGGCCGGTGGGCGGACAGGTTCACGGCGCCGGTGGTGCCGCCGACCTGTACCTCGGCCAGGTTCAGCGTGGCGAAGATGCTCGACAGCTGCACCCGCACGTACCGGCCGGTGGCGTTGCCCGCGTTCAGCGTCAGGCTGTTGGTGGTGGACGAGAACGCCGAGAACGACATCTCCTTCACCGAGTCGTCGGCCTGCAGCGAGGACATCGACCGGCCGGTCATGTCGGTCGAGGAGATGAACACCGAGCCGCTGCCCATCCGGTTCGCGTCGGTCCGGCTCCACACCGTGACCGTGGAGACGGCCGCCGCGGAACCGAGGTCGACCTGCCACCACGGCTGGGTGGAGAGGTTGGTCTGGGTCACCGAGCCGTTCGCGAACACGCCGTTGGTGTTGCCGTCCACCGCCCGGGCCGCCACCGCGGTACCGCTGGTGCTCGACTGGGTGGCGGTCTTGCCCCGGGCCAGGTTCGGACCGGTGACGGTCACCGTGGTGGTCGACACGGCGCTGTCCACCTTGCCGTCCCGCACGACCAGGCTGAAGGTCAGCGTGGCCGGTGTTGCCGGGGTGGTGAACGTCGGCTTCTGCACCGTCCGGCTGGACAGCGTCACTGCCGGCCCGCCGGTCTGGGTCCAGGTGTAGGTGAGCGGGTCGTTGTCGGCGTCGCGGCTGCCGGAGCCGTCCAGTGTCACGGTGACGCCGGATTCCGCCGACTGCGCCGTACCGGCGTTCGCCACCGGCACCGTGTTGGTGGTGACCGTGGTCGTGACGGCCGCGCTGTTGGCCTGGCCGTCACGCACTACCAGGCTGAACGTCAGCGTGGTCTTGGTGGACGGGGCGGTGAACGTCGGCTTCTGTGCCGTCCGGCTGGACAGCGTCACCGCCGGCCCGCCGGTCTGGGTCCAGGTGTAGGTGAGCGGGTCGTTGTCGGCGTCGCGGCTGCCGGAGCCGTCCAGCGTCACCGTGGTACCCGTGTTGACCGTCTGCGCCGTACCGGCGTTCGCCACTGGCGCCTGGTTGACCGGGGTGGTGGTCACCGTGGTGGTCGCCGCTGCGCTGTTGGCCTTGCCGTCCCGCACCACCAGGCTGAAGGTCAGCGTGGACGCCGAGGACGGGGCGGTGAAGGTCGGCTGCGCCGCCGTCGCACTGGACAGCGTCACCGCCGGCCCACCGGTCTGGGTCCACGCGTAGGTGAGGTCGTCGCCGTCGGCGTCGGTCCCGGACCCGTTCAGGGTCACGGTCGTACCAGCCACGACCGACTGCGGCGCACCGGCGTTCGCCACCGGGACGCGGTTGTTCGACTCCGAGAGCGGCCGCGGGGTGCAGTTGCTCACCGAGAGCGTGAAGGGCTGGACGTCGTTGTCCGTCTCGATCATGGCGCCGTCCTCGGAGCCGGTGAGCGAGATGGTGTACGCCTGGCCGGCGTTGACGCGGGTCTCCCGCCACTCGTCCGTACCGCGCTCCCACTCGATGATCAGGACCCGGCCGGTGACCACGCTGATGGTGCACCCGTCGGCCCAGGCACCCATGTACGGGTAGAGCGGAACGCCCGACTCCGAGTAGACGTTGCGCGCGTTGTCGCCGGAGCGGCCGTTGCCCTGGTAGGCCGTGCCGACCGGCCAGGTGATCACGCCGCCGTACCAGTCACCGGGGTTCTCGCCGGTGCCGGCGTAGCGCCAGCGGGCGTTGACCCAGGAGACCGGGTCGCAGGTGGTGGGGTCGGTACAGGCGACCGGCGTCGGCGGCACCGGCGGGCCGGGCACGAAGGCGTACTCGAACGGCGAACCGCTCTGCACGCTGACGATGCTGCTGCCGCTCAGAGTGGTCGGCACGGTGTAGCTCTGGCCGGCCGACAGGTTGGCCAGCGACGCGTGTGAGTCCCCGACCGGGCCGGAGAACACGGTGGCGCTGCCAGAGGTGACAGTGATCTTCCAGTTCGCCACCTGCGGGGCCGGCGCGTAGACGTCGTGCGAGGCGGTGTAGCCGTAGCGGGCGCGGCTGGGGTCGGTCTCGGCCGGCCAGACGGCGGCGTACCCGCTGTCCGACGGACCCCACGGGCACGGGCTGCTGGTGCACGTCCAGGTCACCCGGGGCGACTCGCCGTCGCCGGCCGGCGGGGGCGTGCCCGGCTCACCCGGGGTGAACGTGTATGCGAACGCGGAGTCGCTCTGCACGCTGACGATGCTGCTGCCGCTCAGGGCGCTCGAGACGGTGTAGCTCTGGCCGGCTGACAGCGCGGCCAGCGACGAGTGCGAGTCCCCGACCGGGCCTGCGTACACGGCGGCGCTGCCGGACGTGACGGTGATCTTCCAGTCCGCCACCTTCGCCGCCTGGGCGTACACGTCGTGGGAGACGGTGTAGCCGTAGCGGGCCCGGGTGGGCTCGGCCGTCGCGGGCCAGACCGCCGCGTGGCTGGTGTAGCTCGCACCCGACGGGCAGGGCGTGCCGGTGCAGTTCCAGGTGGCCAGCACCGAGCCGTCGCCGGACGCCGGCGGCGTGGTCGGCTCGCCGGGAGTGAAGGTGACCCGGAACGCGCCATCGTCCTGCACGCTCACGATGCTGCTGCTGCTGAGCGTGCTGGACACGGTGTAGCTCTGGCCGGCCGACAGGTTGGCCAGCGACGAATGCGAGTCGTCGGCCGGGCCCGCGTACACCGTGGCGCTGCCGGAGGTGACGGTGATCTTCCAGCCGGCCACCTTGGACACCGGGGCGTAGACGTCGTGCGAGACGGTGTAGCCGTAGCGGGCCCGGACCGGCTCGGCTGCGGCCGGCCAAACGCCCGCGTTGCTGGTGTAGCTCTGACCCGACGGGCAGGGACTGCTGGTGCAGTTCCAGGTGGCCGGCACCGAGCTGTCACCGGAGGCCGGCGGCGGTGGGTCGGTCGGAGTGCCGGCGGTGATCGTGTACTGGAACGACCCACCGTCCTGCACGCTCACGAGGCTGCTGCTGCTCAGCGTGCTGGGCACGGTGTAGCTGTCGCCTGTCTGCAGACTGGCCAGCGCCGAGTGCGAGTCGTCGGCCGGGCCCGCGTACACCGTGGCGCTGCCGGACGTGACGGTGATCTTCCAGCCCGCCACCTTGGGCGCCGGGGCGTACACGTCGTGGGAGACGGTATAGCCGTAGCGGGCCCGGACCGGCTCGGCCGCGGCCGGCCAGACCGCCGTGTTGCTGGTGTCCGACGGTCCCCACGGGCACGGGCTGCTGGTGCAGGACCACGTCGCCACAACGGAGGACGCAGGATCACCCTCCGCTGCCAATGCGGGCGGGGCGGTGAGGCCTAACATCATCACGACCGCAGTCGTGAGAACGGAAAATGCGGTCGCGAAACGTTTCGGCATGCCGGCCCCCCGGATTGTGACTCTCCCCTTGCGGCAAACCGTAGCCTAAGTCACTCTCTGTCAACCGAAAAACAAGCAAAAAGATGGAACCACGAACGATTCGTTATGGACTTCATCACGCTGTGGAAGAACCCAATTACTCATTGGTGAGACCCATTAATCATTGATGAGAAATGGGGAGATCGCGGGACTGAAGGGCTCGCGGCGGGTGCCGCGAGCGCCTACGGTCACGCGCGGCCCAGCTGCGCCCATGCCACCCTCCACGTCGTACGCGACGGTGACGGCCCTCCGGATGAGCCATGAACCAGCTGGTCCCCAGCCGCCTGCCTGGGAAGACTCCTGCGCAGCTCAAACAGCTTGATCTAAAGGGCTTTCGCCATTCCTGCGGCACCGGCGCCGTGTTCTGCGAGTCGCCGTGCGGCGTCTCGGCCGGCGAGGTGGCCGAAGACGAGGCCCAGTGAGATGGTGCCTCCAGCGCCTCCGTAGAAGCCCTTCGTAGGTGCGCCACCCGCGTTGCCGGCGGCGTACAGGCCAGGAATGACCCTTCCATCGGTGTCCAGCGCGCGCCCCCTTGCGTCTGTCTTCGGACCGCCCACGGTGCCGAGGGCGCTGGCCGCGACTTTGAGTGCGTAGTACGGCGCTGTATCCACCGGGCCCAGCACGCTCGACTTCGGGCTCTTCAGCACGGGCCGGATGAGTCTCGCCAGCGGCCTCACCACGATTGACCGCATGCGGTCGGGATCGTCCTTCTTCGCCACTCGTCCGGCGAGCTTGCTGACGATCGGTCCGATCGCCGCGGCGATGCGGGTCCGTGCTTTCGCGGTGGCGGCGGGGAACCGCGCGTCGGGCGAGTACCTGCCCAGCGTCGGATAGAAGGCGCCGAAGTAGCGGTCGAACAGCGTGTCTCCGCGGTTGAACTGCGGGTCCCGGGCGTGAGCGGCCTCCGGGTTGAAGCGGTCGACCGTGCGAAGCAGTCCCACCTCGTCGACGCCGATCTCGGCCGCGAGTTCCGCGAGGGTTCCGGCACGGTGGAGATAGTCGGGCACGTCTCCGCCAGGTGGGACGCCGAAGATCCCGAATTTCGTCCAGTAGGTCTGGTCGAAGATCAGCCAGGCGGTGGCATTCGGCATGGTGCCAGTCTCGGTGTCGACCTCGCGCATGATCTGCCCGAGTTGGTCGTACGGAAGGGCTTCGTTCGCGAAGCGCTCACCCTTGCTGTTCACCATGATGCTGTGTGGCAGCGCACGCTCACCCAGGAAGACTCGACTGAGCGGACGACCCTCCAGTTCCTCACCGGGCAACTGGACGGCGGGCATCCACCACGCGTCCTCCACGCCGGTCAGATCGGCGCCTACTTCCTGAGCCAGCTGCATCGCGATGCCATCGTGGCCCCGGGGAGAAACCTGTGCGCCGAAGGGCGCCCCGAGGTAGGTCGTGGAGGCTTCGGGCGAGCTCTCGAACCCGCCGCTGGCCAGTATGACGCCCTTGGTGGCGCGCACTGTGTGTTCGACGCTGTCCGACCGGATCACGATGCCTTGCACGGCTGGTCCGTCCGTGATGAGCCGGACCGCGGGCGCCTCGACGCGTACATCGACCCCGTGACGCAGGCCGGCCTCGAGCAAGGCTCCGACCAATGCCGGGCCGGCGAGCCAGACGTCCTTGGTACCGATGCCACCCAGCAACCAGAACGGGAGCGGGTTCTTGGCCATGCCCGTCGTCAGGGCCGGCCGCACGTACTTTGCGGCGTCGCCGAGTCCAGCGGGGGAGTAGGGGCCGGGAAAGAGTGCCCGCCCGACGGACGCGCCGTCGATGTCGGAACGGTAGTCCGGCCAGATCGTCGGGATCCACCCGAACGAAGTGTGCTCCTCGATGAACCGGGCGACCTCGGGGCCGGTGTGCAGGAACTGCTCCACCAGCGCGTGATCAAGGATCTTGTCCCGGCCCTCGCCGTAGATGTAGCGCCGCGCCTGGTCCAGGTCGTCGGTCACCTTGAGGTCCGCGGTGGCGAAGCCGTGGTTCGGGATCCACGCCGCGCCCGCCGAAATACCGGTGGCGCCGCCGACGAGTTCCCGGGACTCCACAACGATGACCCGAGCCCCCTCTTTGGCGGCGGTGAGTGCAGCCATCAGCCCGGCTCCGCCCGAGCCGACGATTGCCACGTCCACCTCGTCGGGAATGCCGAGCTGGGTCACGCTGCCGATAGAGCCGCGCTGCTGAGTCGAACTGTCAACCATCAGGTCCTCCACGATCCGTTGCCGTCCGGCCCTCCCACTCGGGAAGGCATCCGTCCCTCGGGCGTTGTCGCTCCGAAGCTTTTCGCTACATGAGGTGTAGCGAAAAGCTCCGCGAACTTATTCCCGGCAGGCTCTGACCGGCGTAAGGTCGGCCTGGACCCCGAGTCGGGAGATGACCGTGGATGTGACCCGCATGCCCGTTGCCTTCCTCGGCCACGGGAACCCGATGAACGCGCTACAGACGAACCGCTACACGGAGGCTTGGCGAGCATTCGGCGCATCGGTGCCGCGGCCCCGCGCGATCTTGGTCATCTCAGCGCATTGGTACACGAATGCGACCGCGGTCACCGCCATGCCCCGGCCGCGCACCATCCACGACTTCTACGGGTTCCCACAGGAGTTGTTCGATGTGCAGTACCCGGCGCCCGGGGCGCCGGATGTCGCGGAACTCGTGGCGGATGTCTGCAAGCCCAGATGGGTGGGGCAGGACATCGACAGTTGGGGAATCGACCACGGCACCTGGTCCGTACTCCTGCATGCGTTCCCCGACGCCTCCATCCCGGTCGTCCAGCTGTCGCTCAACGCGTTCAAGAACTTCGACCACCACCTCGAACTCGGCCGCACACTGAGCCCGCTGCGCGATGAGGGCGTGCTCATCGTCGGCAGTGGCAACATCGTCCACAATCTGCGCGCCGTCGACTACCGCAAGCCGGACACGGGGTACGACTGGGCGCTGCGTTTCGACGAGTCCGCACGCGAGCTGCTCCAGGGCTCGCCGTCGGAGGTGACGACGTTGGACGCCCATCCTGATTTCACCCGCGCGGTCCCCACGCCTGACCACTTCCTGCCCTTGCTGTACGCCGCGGGGCTCGCCGATGACGAGCCGTTCGACCTCCTGGTCGACGGACATGCCGCCGGCTCGATCTCGATGGCCGCCTACACCCTCGGGCTGGACTGTGACGCGACTGCCGGCTCGAACGCGGGGCCGGCCGCCCTGCTGCCCGGCGGCTTCCCCGCGACCGAAAGCAACCTCTGAATCAGGAGTGATCCGAGTCGTCAGCCGCCTCGGGGAATAGATCTGCAACCACTTACGCTACATTCAATGTATCGAAAAGTTTCCGTGGATCACCCGAGAGAAGGGATGCAGGTATGACGACCTCGAGCGCGATTGAAGCACTCCTCGTGATGCTCCTCGGGGCGAGTGTGGTGCTCCTGCTGGTCCGACTCGCTGCGCGAGCGTTCCGGGGCAAGCCGGACGTCTGGCGCGCCCAGGCGTTCTTGAGCGGGCGGTCCGGTGGGTCAGTTGTTGACGACCGCTGGAGCCAGCAGTGCTACGGCGCGGTCCATCCATCCCGTGCGCGGCGAGCCGAACCTGAGGGTCTCGGCGAGGTAGGCGCCGACCAGTACGCCGAGGACCGTGTCGGGATCGGTCGTCGGCTGCAGGAGCCCGGCCTTGATGTCGACGTTCATCAGGTCGGCCAGCGAGCTCAGCCGGCCGGCCAGTCGTGACCGTACGGCCTTTGTGAACTCGGGATCGCTGTCGGCGATGATCGCGGCGGTGGCGCCCGGTCCGAGCCGGTTCTCCAGGATGTCGCTGATCTGGTCCATGACCCATCGCAGTTTCTCGTCGACCGGAAGGTCGGGCGCCAGGGGTCCCGGGTCGATGAGGTGCTCCAGGATGGCGTGCAGCAATTCGTTCCGGCTGCGGTAGCGGCGGTAGATCGTCGTCCGGGCCACACCGGAGCGGGCCGCGACGGAATCGATGTTCACCGCGGACGGACCCTTCAGGCGAAGCAGTTCGCGCGCCGCCTGGAAGATGCGCTGGTCGGTCGACTCGAGCCGGGGCCGGCCGCGGCCGCTCGTGGTGGGTGGCATAGGCCCAGTTTGCCGGGAACGGACCCGGCTTCATATCCGCTACAGATGATGTAGCGAAAATGTGATGAGGAGGAAGTGAGTCCGTTGACGATCGATGCGATCGACATGGCGCTACTGATCATCATCGCGGTGGCAGCACCGCTGATCTGCGTCGGAGGTATCGGGTTCGCCTATCGGGCGCAAGAGCGCTCGTCGGCCAGGAAGGGCGCTGACCGGCCATACCGCTAACGCATCCGCCGCTTGAACAGGGTGAGTCTGCGAGCACCCGTCAGGCCACGCGAAAGACGTGCTCGAAGCGTACGAAGAACTTCTGAGGAGAAGTGAATATGGAGAAGATCATTGTCGGCATCGACGGCAGCGATGCTGCCCGAGAAGCACTGGAATGGGCAGTTGCCGAGGCGAAGGTGCGCGGGACCGGGCTGGTCGTCGTTCACGCCTGGCAGCAACCCGCGGCGGCGCTGATGTCCCCGTATGCTCCGCTTCTGGCCGATCATGACGCCCTCGCAGAGACGGCGCGCAAGACCCTAGCCGATAGTCTGGCGATGGTGGATCTCACCGGTCTGGCGCACGAGCCCGACCTGCGGATCGTCCAGGGCCCCGCCGCGCCTGCGCTGCTCGGAACTGCGCAGGACGGGACCTTGCTGGTTGTCGGCTCACGTGGGCGCGGTGGATTCGTTGGGCTGCTGCTCGGATCGGTGAGTCAGCAGGTTGCGCATGAGTCCACCGTCCCGGTGGTCATCATCCCGCCGGCTACGAAGGTCACGCACAACTCCAGCAGTCAGCCGGATGGCTGACGGATGGTTGGCCGCGAGGTGGTTGCCTTGGGCATGCGTCAGTTGTCGGCCCGCGATCTGGCCGAGTTGAAGGTACTGAACGATGTCGAAGCCGCTCTGGTCCGGATGGGCACGGGACGGTATGGCCGGTGCGAGAGGTGTGCGGCGCAAATCGGCCTCCAGAGGAGTTGTGAGCATGACGGCATCGGGTGGCAGCGACATCGTTCTGTTGATGCTGCTCGGGGTGACGGTGGTCATCATCACGATCCGAGTTGCCGCACGGGAGTACCGGCGCAAGCAAGAAGCATTGGCCGAGCAGACCCGGATCCCCATTCGGCGTTCCACCGCAGACGGCCTTACACAGCACGACCCTTGACATCGCGAGGCCCGCTGCCAATGCCGGTTAGGTCGCGTTGGTCGACCGCACGTTTTCGAGTAACTCCGCGGCCGCGTTGCCGCTCGCCTGGATCAGCTCGGTGACGGGGTCATCGGAGGCCGGCGGGTGTCGGGCTCGAGGCGAACGCAGCAGTGGTTGGGAGCCGGCTTCAGGTTCGCCTGCAGTCGGGTGATGCCGAGGCCTGCGAGAACGCCCTCGAGGAGGCGCCGGTTCATTTCGCAGACCAGGTCAGTGTGCTGTCGGGCGAGAGTGTGGAAGGGGCAGTTGCCGAGGACGATCGCGTCCGCGTCAGCGCGTGGCTCGAAGCCTTGGTCCTCGAGCAGTTGCATCAGCACGCGCGGGCTCGCTGGGTCGTCGGTTGTGTCATCGACAGCTGCGGCAAGGGCGGTTCCGAGTTGCCGGGCGCGGCGGTCGAGGGCCACCCGGGGCGATTCGCCCGAGGCTTCGACGTCTTCGAGGGCGGCTGCAAGGAGACCGCCCACCAGGTCGTAGCGACGCTCGGGCAGGGAGATGCCGATGTCGTCGCTGGAGCGTTGGTAGAGCTTCGACGGCCGACCTGCTCCAGGACCGCTTCGGCCGGTGCGGCGTTCGAAGACGACCTCGAGCAGCCCTTCTTCGGCGAGCCTGTCGAGGTGGAAGGCGGCAGTCGAGCGCGGAAGTTCCAGGGCGGCGGCGGCCTCGTCGCGGGTCACCGGACCGGTCTGGCGAACGACGTGGTCGTACAGCCTGCGCCGCGTCGGTTCCTCCAACGCTGCGATCGCCAAGATCCGAGCGTCCCTGGACTCGTTCACGGGAGCCATTCTAAAGCCAAGCCCCATTGACGAAAATCGAGCACGCTTCTAAAGTCAAGTTACATCTACTTTAGAAGGAGCGGATCATGAGCAGTGAGGGGCGTACAGCCCACACAACCGGCCGGGAGTCGCTGTCGGACCCGGCGTACCAGGCGTTCCTGGCGTTGCGAACGGTCTTCACGGTGGCGCCGATCCTGTTCGGCCTCGACAAGTTCACCAACCTGCTCACCGACTGGCCGAACTACCTGGCTCCCTGGATCAACGACATCGTCCCCGGCTCGGGCCAAGACGCCATGTACCTCGTCGGCGTCATCGAGATCGTCGCCGGCATCGCCGTCGCCCTCATCCCGCGCTACGGCGCCCTGCTCGTCGCCGCCTGGCTCGCAGGCATCATCCTCAACCTGCTCACCCTGTCAGGCTTCTACGACGTCGCCCTCCGCGACTTCGGCCTCCTCGTCGCCGCCGTCGCACTCGCCCGCCTCGCCACCCGCTACGCACCCGGACGGCACAGCTCCTGAGCGGCTGAATCCATCCGTTGACGAGGAGGCTGATGCCGGCCGGCTCAGGAGGTTCCCGGGTGGCGGTGGGTTGCCTGGAGGATGAGGCCGGCGCCGCGGACCGCGGCGGCGTGCGGCGCCGGGGCGGGCTGGACGGTGGCTCCGAGTTGGGTCGCGAGCTGGTCCGTGATTTCGGGGCGAAGCGCGCCGCCACCGGTCAGGAGCACGTGACGGTCCAGTGCATCGACCATCTGCGGACCACACGCACCCATCAATTGGAGCGTTGACTCGACGATCTCCTGAACGAGCTGTGTCGACGCCACCGGATCACGTACTCCCAACTGCGTGCACCGCGCGCCGCGTGTACGGCCGTCTGCGAGCAGAGCGACCTCGGTCAGTTGGGCGCCGATATCGACGACCAGTAGCGGCTCGGTGATATCGGCGCCGGCGCCCAGGGCCGCGGCCTTGACCGTGTCGATCGTCAGGACGGTGTCAGGGCCCAGGACATCGAGTGCGGCGAGGAGCCGACGGCGATGTATCTCATCGGAGATGACCGGGATCGTCGCCACGATCGTGCGGCACTGTCTCGCGATTATTGGGGATTCCAGCAATTGACCGACGACGTCGGCCGCCGCGGATCCGTCGACGATTCTCCCGCGGTGTACCGGCCGTTGCCCGGTCACGGGGCGCATGGTCGGCACGTCGACGAGCAGGCCGTGCCCCGGCGTCCAGGCTCTGGTCCGCGCGCTGCCCAGGTCGATGGCGACACCTGCAGGAGCAGGCCGGGACGGCGTGCTGCGACGCAGGGATCCGAGCGATGCCCTCATCGTTGAGACTCCTGTAGGCGGTGACACTCGGCGCAGTACACCGTCTCGGGGCAGATCTGCAGCCGATGCAACTCAACGGCGCTGCGGCACCGGATGCATCGTCCGTAGTGGCCGGTGGCCATCCGGTCGAGGGCGGCCTCGACGTCGGCCAGGACGACCCGCGCCGCAACGGCCAGATGGTCCTGTACCTCGGCGTGGGCGGACCGGTCGGCGCCGAGCGAGTCGTCCGGCGTCGACCGGTGCAGGGTCCTGACCTGCTCCCGGCGGAAGGCGCGCTGCTCCAGCAGCCTTGCTCGCAGAGTCTTGAGCTCCTGCCGAGGTAGGCCGGCGTTGAAGGCGGTCGCCGTCCGGCTGATCACGGGTGCTCCTCGGTCCGTCGTCACATGGCTTGTTGCTGGCAGCGCACGCAGTAGCGGACATAGGGCAGAATCTCGAGTCGCCCGACCGGGATCCGCTCCTGGCAGCCATGACAGACGCCGTACGAACCGTCCTGCACGCGCTCCACCGCCGCGTCGATTTCGGCCAGGACCATGCGGATCGCGGTGGTCTGGGCCTTGACCAGGTCTTCGTTCGCGTTGGGCTTGTCGGCTTCCATGGCGTTGACCTGGGCGAGCCGGGTGTTCCGCTCGTGCTGCAGGCGTTGCAGAATCTCCTGCCTGCGGTGCGGCTCTGGCTGACGGCCCGTACCGACCGTGCTGGAGGCCATCCGTGGTGTCTTCATGGCCCCACCCTCGCCGCTCGGCATCGGGATGCCTATCGGGACCAACACCCATCTTTCGCGGTGCCTGACGACATGGGTGTCAGCACGGATCGACGCCGACCGGTCGAACCGGCAGGCTTGAAGCCGTCGCCTCCGGACCGGATCGACGTGGGGGATAGTGGAGGGAGTTGGATCACCAGAAGGGATTGTGGCGCGGTGTCGTTGTTCTGGCGGATCTTCGTTCTGAACGCGGTGGTGCTCGGGGCGGCGACCGCGCTGTTGCTGTGGGCGCCGGTGACGGTGTCGGTGCCGGTGCTGCTGACCGAGGCAGTCGTCCTGATCGGTGGTCTGGCGGTGATGCTGGTCGCCAACGCGGCGCTGCTGCGGATCGGCCTCGCACCGCTGGCCCGGCTGACCCGGCGGATGTCGACGGTCGACATCCTGCGCCCTGGTCAGCGCCTTGCGGTCAGTGGGCACGGCGGGGTTCCGGCTCTGATCCGTGCGTTCAACGACATGCTCGACCGTCTCGAGCGTGAGCGTGCGACCAGCGCAGCACGGGCCTTGTCGGCGCAGGAGTCGGAGCGTCAGCGCATCGCCCGGGAGCTTCATGACGAGGTCGGGCAGAGCTTGACGGTCGTACTCATGGACCTGGACCGGGCGGCCGATCGCTCGGCGGATCCTGGTCTGCGCGCCGAGTTGGCGCAGGCTCAGGAGACCACGCGCGCGAGCCTCGACGAGGTACGCCGCCTCGCTCATCGGCTGCGACCCGGCGTACTGGAGGACCTCGGACTGGTCAGTGCCCTGACCGCGCTGACGACGGAACTGGCGGATCACACCGGTCTGGTCGTCCGCCGGCGGCTCGAGTCCGGACTGCCGCGCCTGGACGAGCAGACCGAGCTGGTCCTCTATCGCGTCGCCCAGGAGAGTCTGACGAACGTCGCCCGGCACGCGGACGCGGCCGGCGTCGATGTGGCGCTCACCGGTCACGAAGAGTCCGTCGTACTGCGGATCCAGGACGACGGCCGCGGCATCGGCCTGGCTCACGAGGGTGCGGGAATCCGGGGGATGCGCGAGCGAGCGCTGTTGATCGGTGCGACGCTCGAGATCGGCGCCGCGCCGGGTGGCGGCGCTGACGTCAGCCTGACAGTCCCGTTGCACCGCGTGGGAGGTGACCATGCAGCCCACCAAGATCCTGCTCGCCGATGACCACGCCCTGGTACGCCGCGGTGTCCGCCTGATCCTGGACCGCGAGCCCGATCTGCAGGTCATCGCAGAGGCCGCCGACGGCAACGAGGCTGTGTCGCTGGCCCGCAGTCAGCCGGTGGATCTGGTGATCCTCGACATCGCGATGCCGCGCATGACCGGACTCCAGGCCGCGCGGGAGCTGTCCGTCGTACGGCCCGAGGTACGCGTGCTGATGCTGACCATGTACGACAACGAGCAGTACTTCTTCCAGGCGCTCAAGGCCGGCGCGTCGGGGTATGTGCTGAAGTCTGTGCTCGACCGCGACCTCGTCGAAGCGTGCCGCGCGACCATGCGCGGCGAACCCTTCCTGTACGCCGGGGCGGTGACCACCCTCGTTCGCAGCTACCTGGATCGCGTCCGGCAAGGCGTCGACCTCCCGGCGCAGATCCTCACTCCGCGCGAGGAGGAAGTTCTGAAGCTAGTTGCTGAGGGCAACTCGTCGAAGGAGATCGCCGGGCTGCTGACGATCAGCATCAAGACGGTGGAACGGCACCGCTCGAACATGCTGCAGAAGCTCGGCCTTCGCGACCGCCTCGACCTGGCCCGCTACGCGATCCGTGCCGGCCTCGTCGAACCCTGAGACTCGAGGTCGGCGACGACGCCGAAGTGGTCGGAGCCGTAGACGCCGTCGGTCGGGGAGTCGAAGAGGCGATCAGCGGAGTGGACGCGGAGGGTGGGGCCGCGGTCGTCGCAACGGATCATGACGTAGTCGATTCGTCTGGGCGGGATCCGCGACCAGTCCGCCTCGGCCACGATCGTCGGGTTCTCGAGCGTGAAGGTGTGCCCGTCCTCGCCAGGCCGCGCGATCTCCCAGACGTCCTGGTAGTGCACGCTCCGATCGCCCAGCGACTGCCGTCCCGTGAGGAACCGGACGCCCGCGGATTCGGGCCGGGCATCGAAGTCACCCGCCAGGACAACATGAAGATCGTCCCGGCCGGTGGCCAGTTCGTCGATCCACCGTGCAACGCCGAGAGCCTGCAGTTCGCGCTCCCGCTCATACCCCACCTGCCAGTTCGGCTTGTGATTGACGAAGAGCACCGTCCCCGACGGCGTAGCGAACTCGGCCGCCGTGGACTGTCCGGGGAAGTCGTGCGGATCGACCCGCCCGGTCACGCAGAGATCGAGCTCGGCCACTCGGACCGGCGGCCACCTGCTCACCACCGAGCAGCCGATACCGTCAGGCGTACGACGACCTTGGTGCAGCACGGCGTACTCGTCGCCGAAGATCTCCCGGACCTGATCGCCGGCTTCGTCGACAACCGTCTCCTGGAGGGCAACGAGATCCGGCCGCAGCTCGCGGAATCCGTCGCGAAGCACCTCACGCCGAGCAGGCCAGTCCCCGTGCCGGCACCAGATGTTGAGAGTCGCCACACGAATCCGTTCAGGCACAACGTCCCCTCGGTCTTGCTCCAATCGGGCGCCCTTCCGCCCTGATGAGCTCTTTCGCCAGTACCCGTCAGCGATAGAACGAATCCGTCGCGGATGATCCGATCTCCGTGCATCAGCGGATTGTGTGGATGGAGCGCGCAGATCTGGGTACCGCACCGAAATGACAGAAACCGAGGACTCCGTTGCGACTGTCGCCGAACTGGTCGACAGGGCAACCATCTGCATGTTCACCACGATGACCACCGACGGTCGGCACGTCGCCCGGCCGATGGCTGTGCAAGAGGTGGAGTTCGATGGTGACCTGTGGTTCTTCACGTACGCCGAGTCGGCGAAGGTCGGCGAGATCGGGGCGAATCCCCAGGTCAACGTGTCGTTCTCGAACGTCAAGCAGAGCGAATGGACGTCGATCGCGGGCTCTGCCGAGATCGTCGTCGACCGGGAGAAGGCAGCGGAGCTGTGGTCGGCTCCGTTGAAGGTCTGGTTTCCTGACGGGCTCGAGACGCCCGGGCTCGTCCTGATCAAGGTCCACGCCGACACCGCGGAGTACTGGTCCAGCCCGAGCAGCAAAGTTGTGCAGTTGTTCGGCGCGGTCCGGGCGGCCGTGACCCGGAATCCGGACAAGTTCCCGGGCGAGAACGAGATCGTCGCACTGCCGGGTAGTGGGAGCGGCGACGAGCTGCGCTAGGAACGGGAGGTGGAGCTGTGAAGATCGGGTTCAAGTTGATCGCGGAAGCCTACGGCCCGCTCGAGATCGTCGAGCAGGCCGTGCGGGCCGAGGAGGCCGGATTCGACTTCGTCGAGGTGAGTGATCACTTTCATCCGTGGGTCGGCGAGCACGAGCATTCCGGCTTCGCGTTCTCGATGCTGGCGGCGATCGCGGCGCGAACGTCGTCCGTCGGTCTTGCCACCGGGGTGACCTGCCCCTTCATCCGGTACCACCCCGCCATCGTCGCCCAGGCCGCGGCGACGATCTCGATCCTGTCCGGGGGCCGCTTCACTCTCGGCGTCGGTGCCGGCGAACGCCTCAACGAGCATGTGGTCGGGAAAGGCTGGCCCGCAGTCGGTATCCGGCACCAGATGCTGCGCGAAGCCCTGGAGATCATCCGGCTGCTGTGGAAGGGCGGCTACCAGTCGTACGAGGGGAAGCACCTGCAGCTCGAAGACGCCAGGGTTTTCGATCTACCCGACCGGCTGCCCGACATTGCGGTCGCGGCGGGCGGCCCCGAGGCGGCGCGGCTCGCGGCTGAGCTGGGCGACGCCCTGTTCGTGACCGAGCCGGCGCCGGAACTGGTTTCCGCCTTCGAGCAAGCGGGCGGGAGCGGTCCCCGGTATGCGGAGGTGCCGCTCGCTTGGGCTCCGTCGGAGGACGCTGCGGCGACGTCGGCGCACCGGCTGTTCCGGTTCGGCCTGACGGGCTGGAAGGTTCAGTCCGAGCTGCCGAACCCGGTGAACTTCGACGCTGCGACCGCGTTGATCACGCCGGACCACCTGCGTGAGCAGTTCGGCTGTGGCCCGGACGTCGAGCGCCACCTGGCGATTGCCCGGCCCTTCGCGGCGGCGGGGTACGACCATCTCGCCTTGATCAATGCCGGCCCGGACATGTCCGGGTTCTTCGACTTCTTCACCAAGGAGCTCGGTCCGGCGCTCCGCGAGCTGTGACGAGCCAGAAAGGACGATCGATGCGTAGTGTGGTGATCACCGGAGCCGGCAGCGGGATCGGCGCCGCGACGGTTGTACGTCTTGACCGGGACGGCTGGCGGGTATTCGCCGGGGTCCACGGCCCGGAGGAGATCCCGGTCCTCGACCGGCAGACCTCCGATCGGGTGACGGTTGCTCCGTTGGACGTGACGAACGCGAGCTCGATCAAGGAGTTCGCGGGCCTGGTCTACCTGCAGCTCGGCGCGGACGGCCTGCATGCGCTGGTCGACAACGCCGGTAAGGGCTTCGCCGGCCCGCTGGAGACGCTGCCGATCGAGAAGCTTCGTGAGCAGCTCGAGGTGAACGTCGTCGGTCAGGTCGCGGTGACCCAGCAGTTCCTGCCCGCGCTGCGCCGTTCGGAGGGGTCGCGCGTGGTGCTGGTCGGATCCGTGGGCGGTCTGGTGGCGGTCGGTTTCGCCGGCGCCTATCACGCCTCGAAGTACGCCTTGGAGGCGATCGGGGACGCGTGGCGGCAGGAGCTGGCTCCGGATGATGTACAGGTCGCGCTGGTCGAGCCGGGTCCATTGGCAACCCCGATCTGGTCCAAGGCCGCGCACAGCCTCGACGCCTTGCCGTCGACCGACCGGTACGGGGATCGCGTGCGGGCCCTACGCGAGCGCCTGGAACGGATGGGCAAGACGAGCGCCGGCCCGGAGCAGGCTGTCGAGCTGATCGTTCACGCGTTGACCGCGGCGCGTCCCCGCACCCGGTACGCCGGTGGTGTCGCCGCGAAGGTCGTACCGAGGGTCCGCCGGCTGGTCCCGGACCGGCTGTTCGACCGGTTCGCCCAGCGCCTGACGGCGTGATCGGTCGCTCCGGGCAGCTAGAGCTGGCCGGCTTGGGTACCGGTTCGGAAGGTGTGGCTGCCGATGCCGCATCGGAACGGGAGTTGTCACAGATGTCGTCGCTGCGCGCGTTGGTGCTGAGCTGTTCGTTGAAGAAGTCACCGGCGAAGTCGAGTTCGGAGCTGATGGGGCGGGAACTGCTGACCGCGTTGGCCGACCACGACGTCGAAGGTGAGGTCGTCAGAGTCGCCGATCACGACGTACGGTTCGGAGTGAGCGTCGACGAAGGCGACGGCGACGAGTGGCCGGCGTTGCGGGAGAAGGTGCTGGCGGCGGACATCCTGATCATCTCGACGCCGATCTGGATGGGTCAACCGGCCAGCGTGTGCAAGCTGGTGCTCGAGCGGTTGGACGCCGAGCTGTCCGAGAAGGACGACAAGGGAATGCCGCTCGTGTACGGCAAGGTGGCCGTGGTCGGTGTCGTGGGCAACGAAGACGGCGCACACCACGTGACGGCCGAGGTCTTCCAGGCCCTGAACGACGTCGGCTTCACGATCCCGGCAGCCGGAGCCACGTACTGGGTGGGCGAGGCCATGGGATCGGTGGATTACAACGAAGCGGGCCCCAAGCCTGACACCACCGGCACCACAACCAAGACGGCCGCCGCCAACGCCGCTCACCTCGCCCGGTTGTTGCGAGACCAGGAGTACGCGCCCGCCTGATATGCCTCGGGCTGGTTACCTGCGGCGGAAGTGGGCACCGAACGCCTTGGTCCGACGTGAGGCGGGAGACATGCAGAGCATCGAAAGAGAGGGTCCGCCCCAACAAACCCTGGAGCATCCGGCAGCAATGGATGACGAGGGGTGAGTCGATGACGAATGACCTGGATGTCATCGTCCTACTCATCGCTGGGCCGCTCCTTGCAATCTGCGCCCTACTCGCGCTCATGGCGCACCTCGAAAAGACTCTCGATCAGCAGCCCGCAGCCTTCAACCGCACCGATCCGCAGGCGCGACACGACCCGCGCCGACCTCAGCATGAGCCAGGCCTGCAACGGCAACCGGGTGGCGGTTGTCCTCGTCGGCAGCACACCGTCGTTCACAGCCAAGCCAGGCAAAGCCACCAGCATGTTGCCGTTCGCGGTGCTGCTCGCCCGGAGGCCCCGCACTCGCTGAGGCGGGTTCGCAGCCGACCGATCTCTGTGTACCGGTAGGCCTGCGACACGGAGGGCGTGTGATGTACGAAGCGAACTTGGTGGCGAAACGGAAGGAATGCAACTATGGCAAGCCGGAATGGTTCTCTGCCTGTGCCGGACTTCGACTTGCTGCCGGCCGCGGCTCTGCCGTCGCGGATCAGCGGTCTGGACATCGAGCAGGTTGAGCAGCTCATCGGGTATGAGCGCATTCATGGCGAACGGTCAGGTGTCCTCCGCCTGCTGGAGCGGCGACGCGACCAGATCCGCACAAGCGAAGACAGGTCGGTGGAGATCGCTGTCTCGGGTTCCGACGACGAGCAGCAGGACAGAGACCCCACGTAGAACCGTTGGCCGCACAGTCGTCGCCGCGATGGACGAGCCTTCACTGACCCTCGACGATCTCGCGGTAGGTCATGGGTAGCAGCCGCGCGGAGCCGCGGTCGTGTCAGGGGAGGGGGCGGCCGCCGGTGGCGCCGATGCGTTCGCCGGTGATGTAGGTGGAGTCGTCGGAGGCGAGGAACACGTACAGCGGTGCCAGCTCGGCGGGTTGGCCGGCTCGGCCGAGGGGTGTGTCGGCGCCGAACTCGTCGACCTTGTCCGCGGGCATCGTCGCCGGGATGAGCGGAGTCCAGACGGGTCCGGGCGCGACGGCGTTCACCCGAATACCCTTCGGTGCCAGCTCCTGCGCCAGACCCTTGGTGAAGTTCAGGATCGCTGCCTTGCTGGTGGCGTAGTCGAGCAGGTTCGGGGACGGCTGGTACGCCTGGATCGAGGTGGTGTTGATGATCGCCGATCCTTCGGACAGGTGCGGCAGAGCGGCCTTGGACAGCCAGAACATCGCGTAGACGTTGGTCTTGAGCACCTGGTCGAACTGCTCGGTGGAGATGTCTGCGATCCCTTCGCGCGACATCTGGTATGCCGCATTGTTGACCAGGATGTCGAGTCCGCCGAGCTCCTGCACGCAGTGGTCGACGAGTCGTAGGCAGTGCTGCTCGCTCTGGATGTCGCCGGCCAGCGAGGCCGCGGTGGCTCCGGACTCGCTCACGAGTCGGCAGGTCTCATCGGCGTCCTGTTGTTCGGCTTCGAGATGAGAGATCATCACGTCCGCGCCCTCACGCGCGAAGGCCAGCGCGACAGCTCGCCCGATGCCGGAGTCGCCGCCGGTGATCAGCGCCCGCTTGCCGCTCAGCTTCCCGCTGCCTCGGTACGTCGTCTCGCCGTAATCCGGCTCCGGCGTCATCGCTGCACTGCGCCCGGGATGCGCTTGCTGCTGCGGCTCCTGCTGCTCGGGCCCGGCGTACCTGCTCCTGGGGTCGCTGCTCATCGGACGCCTTTCGTCGAATGTTGTCTTCGCTGTACCCAGTGCCCCTGCTTGTGGCCGGGCGGCGCGAAATCGGCGTAGCCACGCCGGTGGTACTCCGCGAGCGCATCCAGGAGCGGGCTCGCGTCGTGATCCATGCCGGCTCGGTAGCCGACCGCACGATCGCCAACCCGGCGGCCGTGCAGGAGCTGGGTTCAAGGTGCGAGGCGTGTTCGTTGCCGTCAGTGCTGGGTACCGAGATCGTCGCCGCGATGGCGCGACGGAGCACTCGAGGAGATTGGTCATGGCTGACTTCACAGATGTTGATGCGACGGTCGAGCACGAAAGCGTCTGGCTGGCCACGTCGGAGCTACCCGTGTATCAGACCCTGGACAGCAACATCGACGTCGATGTCGCTGTCGTGGGTGGCGGTCTGGTCGGGTTGACCACCGCGTTGCTCGCCCAGCGTGACGGTGCCCGCGTCGCGGTCCTGGAGGCTGACCGGATCGGCGCCGGTACGACGGGGTACACGACCGGGAAGGTGACGTCGCAGCACTCGACGATCTATGCCGATCTGATCCAGCGGCACGGAGAAGCCGACGCGCGACGGTACGCGGACGCGAACCAGGCCGGCGTGGAACAGATCGCCACACTCGTCAGCCAACTCGGCATCGAGTGCGACCTGACCCGCGCACCCGCGTACGCCTACACCAGGCGGCCCGACCAGCGCGACCAGATCGACGCCGAGGCCCATGCCGCCGCGATGCTCGGGCTGCCGGCGAAGCTCACCCACGACATCGACCTGCCGTTCGACATCGAAGCCGCCGTCCGCTTCGAGAATCAGCTCCACCTTCACCCGGGCAGGTACCTCGCCGGGATCGCTGCCGCGGTCGCGAACGCGGGTGGCCTGATCTTCGACCGGACACGGGTCCGCGACATCGACGAACAACATGGTCGAGCAGCCGAGCTCACCGCGTCCGGTCACACGATCCGGGCGAACCAAGTTGTGGTCGCCACCCTCTTGCCGCTCGGCATCATCGGCGGATACTTCGCCAGAAGCAGGCCTGTGCGATCCTACGGCCTCGCCGTACAGCTGAAGTCTGCCGCACCGACCACGATGGCGATCTCCGTCGATTCCCTGACCCGATCGACACGTCCTTGGCCGACAGCCGGACCCAACGGACTGATCGTTGCCGGCAACGGACACGAGACCGGCGCGGAACCCGATTCCGAGGGCAGGTACGCCGATCTGGAGCGGTGGTGCCGATCAACCTTCGACGTCGAGTCCGTCGACTATCGATGGTCCTCGCAGGACTACTCCACCCCTGACCGGATCCCGTACGTCGGCCGCTCCCCGCTGAGCTCACACGTGTTCGTCGCCACCGGGTTCCAGAAATGGGGATTCAGCAACGGCACCGCCGCGGCGATGATCCTGACCGATGCGCTGGCCGGACGGGACAACGCCTGGCTGCCTGCGTTCGACGCGCGGCGGATCGGCGATGCGCACGCGGTCGGCGAACTGGTCAAGGACAATCTCAAGGTCGGCAAGGAGTTCGTGGCCGGCCGTCTCGCGCGGACCGGGGCCGCGCCCGCGGCCGCACTCGAGCCGGGCGAGGGCGGTCTCGCCGACCTCGACGGTACGACGGTGGGTGCGTACCGGGACCGGAATGGCGGGCTGCACGCCGTCCGTCCGACGTGCACACACCTGGGCTGTCCCTTGCGCTGGAATCCGGCGGAGACCAGCTGGGACTGCAACTGTCACGGCTCCCGCTTCGACCCGGACGGGAGCATCCTCAACGGCCCCGCTGTCGAGCCACTCGAACAGATTCCCCCACCCCAGCGGTAGTCCGCGGGCGGCCTTGTCGCCCCGGCGTGTGAACCGGGGTACCGAACGCTCAAGAAGAAGCCAGATAAGAAGGGGCAGTGTGATGAGTGCAGATGTCGTCGACCTGATCATGCAGGACCATCGCGAGGTCGAGAGGCTGTTCGACGAGTTGAAGGACAACCCCGAGAAGCGGCCGAATCTCTTGCCCGTACTCACCACGTTGCTGACCGCGCACAGCCGCGCCGAGGAGGCAGAGGTCTACCCTGTGGCCGCGGAAGAGGCTGGTGAGAAGGAGGAGGTCTCACACAGCCAGCAGGAACACATCGAGGCCGACCAGCTGCTGGCCAAGCTCGCCGCGACGGATCCCGACTCGCCGAATTTCGAGAAGGTTCTGCAGAATCTGATCGACGCCGTGTCGCATCACGTCGAGGAGGAGGAGACCAAGGTTCTGCCCGGAATGCGCTCGAACCTCTCCGATGATCGTCGCGCTCAGCTCGGCGAGGCGTTCGCCGCCAGCCGCAAGCAGCACCTGGGCGAGCAGCCCGGCGATATCACCCGCGACCAGTTGGCGCAGCAAGCCGCCAACGCGGACATCTCAGGTACGTCCGGACTGAGCAAGGAAGAACTGAAGAAGAAGGTCGAGAGCGAAGGCGAGCTCTGAGTCGCTCGAGTTTCTTTCCGGTTGCTTGGGCGGCACTGCGACAGGCCGGCGGCGATGGGCTTGCGGGTGCCACCGGTTTGGCGGGTGCGGGCCGTGGGGGGTGCTGCGCCGGATTCAGCTCTTGTTGGCTGCTGCCTTGCCGCCCTTGCGGCCGGCCTTCTTCTTCTGAGCCGTCGTGCCGCCTTGTTTGCTGTTGCCGCCGCTGCCACTTTCCTGGCCGCCGTGCTTGCTGGATTCAGGCGAATTCGCGATCTTCGCGGCGCGCTCCTTCGACATGCCCTTGTCCTTGAGCGCTTCGTACTGCTTCTCGTTCTTGACGTTCGCTGACTTGCCCGGCATCGAAACCTCCTGGATCGACCGTGCGGGCGGATCCCGACGCACCGGTACCCATCGCCAAGCATTCGCCACGCCCGCCCGGGAGCTGTGCGTCCACGGCCGGTCGGCGGGTACCGGCAGTTGATGCAACCTGATCGGCATGCCTTCGAGCAGGGGGATTAGCACAGGAGGTGATGGAGAGATGACGGAGAAGTTGTCCGAGTCCGTTCGTTCCGAGGCTGACGAGTACCGGCAAGGTGCAGAGCGGCCGCTGGGCGGGTACGCGCTGGTGATGACGGCGTTCGCCGGACTGGTCGGCCTCGCCGGTGCGGTGGCCGCCGTGCGAGGTACGAGTGGCCGGCGGATCACGCCGTACGAGCTCCTGCTGATGACCGCGGGGACGCACAAGCTGTCGCGGCTGGCGTCGAAGGACGCGGTCACGAGTCCGCGGCGAGCCCCGTTCACGCGATATCGAGACAGTGGCGGACCGGCCGAGGTAATGGAGGACGTCCGCCAGACGGGCCAGCTTCGGCACGCCGTCGGCGAGCTCGTGAGCTGCCCCTTCTGCCTCGCGGTCTGGGTGGCGACCGGGTTCAGCATCGGTTTCCTCTTCGCGCCTGGTGTCACGCGGGTCGTGGCCTCAGCCTTGACGGCGGTCGCCGGGTCGGACTACCTGCAACTGGTGTACGCGCACATGCAACAGGTGGCCGAGAACAAGCACTAGACGGGCCTCAGCCTGAGACTTCGCGGTATCGGGCCCTTTCGTATCGGAAGAACACGGTTGTCAGCGCGGCGAAGACCACGACGCCTGTCGGGTAGGCGATGGGGAGGGCGTTCGTGCCGGCGATACGTACAACGACGAGCGCGCCGCCGATGCCTGCGATTCCGCAGGCGATAAGTGCCGCGGTCGTGGCGATCGAGAAGAGTTCGGGCCGCTGTTTGGTGCCGAGCATGGCGAGCGCCTCGGTCGTGTCGGCCGGATCGTTGTGGGCGCTGTACTTGCCGAAGTAGATCGCGTGATCGGCGTCGAGATTGCGGTAGTAGCGGCGGATCTGGGCGATCGCCTGCTGGTACATCAGCCCTTGGACGCCCGTCTCGATGAGCCGGATCGTCGTGACGACTCCGAGGTCGAAGATCAACGGCAGGACCGCCGAGATGTAGGGCCAGAAGACCCGCTCGTCGTGCACGGTGAATCAGATGGCGACCATCGAGTTGGGCACCGTGAGGATGAACGCGGTCGCCCGAGCGCCGGCTTCGGAGATCGCGGTACCGGCCGCGGACGGCAGGACGTAGTGCTCCGTGGTCAGCGCGCCGAGGTTACGAGTACTACTGCGGGCTCGTAGCGGTCTACCACGACCGCCCCGACCGCAGCGAGGGCCCTGGCCTGAACCTCACACCAGCGGTCAGGATCCCGGCAGTGATCCGGTTGTAGACTCCCCGCTCTCGGGGTCGAGGGGAGGCTGGGTTGAGGAAGTACCTTGTGGCGGTTCTGGCCTTGCTTGTGATTGGTGCGGGGTCGTTTGTCGGTATCCGTTGGTTCGCCGGCCGGGATGACCCGACGCTGCCGACCACCACGCGAGCACTGGCCGCCGCGGCGCACCGGCATATGCCTGCCGAGGCGAAGCTGGTCCGTGTGCGCGAGGGGTTGGGAAATACGGCGGACCGGTTCGTGGTGATGCTCGACTACGAGATCGGTGGACGGCCTGTGTCGTTCAGCCTCGAACCCAACAAGCAGTTGCCGTGGATGGGCGACTTCGACTGCCCGTCGGAAGCCGATGCGCCCGATATCTGCGAGATCCGTACCCTCGACGACGGTACGAAGGCCGCAGTGGCTCACCTGACCACCTCGGGCAAGCAGGGCACGGGCGTCTCGACGAAGCGGGCGGATGGAGAGGTCGTCTCGGTGTGGGTCTGGCCGTCCCCGACCGTGTCGGACCTGCCGGTGAGCTTCGACATCCTGGCCGGCATGGCGACCGATCCCCTGGTCGGGCTCAAGACCAACAAGAAGATGCTGGAGCTGGGCAAAGACCTTGATGTGACACCGATGACCTAGCCGGAACCACTGGCCGGGCTCAGCCCGGGGGATCCGGCGCCTCGATGACCATGTCAACACCTCGTGCCCGCTGAGCGCGACCAGATCATCGAGACGATCCGGGTGCTGCGCACGACCCGCCGCGCCGTCGTACACCTCGGGATGCCGACCGCCCCTCCGAGCGGCACCGATCCACGCGATATCCGAGCAGCCGGACGATGAGCCACACCACAGATCCCGGCGGCCGGACGGACAACCCGAGCCCGTACTGGTCAGGGCACGGCGACGCGATACCGCACGGCCGCGGCATCATCGCTGACTTCCCACGACCACCGAGGGTCGGTCTCGGTCGGCCGAAGTCGGAGGTTCCCGTTTCGCACACCATCTTCACCGGCGACGGTTAACGGAGCGTGTTCAGCTCGTCGAGGGCGCGATGGCCGCGCTTGACCACTCCTGGAACGACATCGTGGTGCCCGTGACGGATGGGCCACTCGAGCTGCGTAAGGATCTGTGTCGCGGCGAGGACTGCCGCTCCCTCCCAATCGACCAGGTCGAGGATTCTCGTCCTCAGCCGCCTCCGGACACCATCCAGCCGCGGATCCTGGAAGGTGTGCCACTGAAGGGTGGTCAGATCAGTCGCGCGCGTGCCGCTACCTGCGTTCCCGATATCCACGACGGCCACCACGGCTCCGTTGCGGACCAGGACATTGTTGGGGTTGAAATCGGCATGGACCATGTCAGGTGCTTCTCGTGGCGCTGGGACGTCGGCGCACATGAGCCGAAGGCGCTCGACCAAGGCCGACACCACGGAGGAATACCCCGAAAGATCGGCAACGGCCCTCGACAGACTTGGAGCCAAGTCTTGACCGGATTCTTGACCGGTCGCGAGCCGCCAGGCGTACGACCAGTGGTCGTAGGGCTCGGAGGCTTGGCCAGCCTGGAGTTCAGTGATCTCCATCAGTTGCTCAACGATGGACGGCGTCAGCTCTTGCGCGGGAGTCGCGTCAACGAAGTCCATCAGATGCCAGACATGAGTGGCAGTGGCTCCCACTCCGAGGCAGGCCGGGGTGGGATAACCGCGCCTACGCATGTGCTCGACCACTCGCTGGGCCCGCAACACCTCATCCAGCTGATTGGGACGTGTCCGGGGCCATGCTTTGAGCACTGCTTCCGCCCTGCCGGCCAACTGGACGCGCAAGGCACCCACGTCGAAGCCTCCGGGGAGGCGACTGAGAAGAGCGACCTCTGCCCCGACCACTCTGGCCACGTCGTCCAGGACGTCGATCGGGAGCTTTTCGGGATGCTTGCCCTGGCTCATCGGGTCGAAGGGCCGATCACCGCCCGGATGGCTGGTCGCCACCACTCCGATCTCACCGCGCGCGCAACCATGCCGGCATCCTGGCACCTTTCCACGCCCAGTGCTTGCCATTTTCCTCACCGAGAAGCGGACGAGATCGAGGCTCGGCGCCACCATTTCCAGCTTGCTTTGTGCAGTAAAGATGGCCGTCCGCTTCGGCTCTCCCTCGAACCACTCCGGCAACGCACGCTCGCCGGCACCAATCGACCGACCGAGCGACTCGAACTCGACCGGACCGGTCAATCCCGAGGCACCTTCCGCCGTCACGCCGCCGTCCGTCCACGACACGTGTCGCGCACAGCGCAACCACGTCACAACGCCCCATACCTCAGGTAACCGAACAGCCACCACCCCAACAGAATTCACCTTCAGTCACTCGCGTCGCCCGTCGGCGTACCGGGTGCTCCCGCCCTTCACCGCCGGGCCCTCGATCCCCGTCGCCCCGGGCGGTACGTCGTACCACTCCTGCGCCTCGGCCAGATCGTCGGTGACGGGGGAGACCTGCAGCGGCGGTGTATTAGCCGAATCAGCCTGCATGGTTCGAGCGCGGGTCGGAACGGTTGGCCGGTGTGTGCGGGGAGGACTGTTGCAGGCAAGGCTGGTAGTAGCAGGATGTCCGATCCGGTTGTGCCTGCCGACGGTTGAGTTCGGGCGGCGACGGGGCGGCAGCCGGGACTTTCTCGTGGTCGACGCCGCGGGCCTGGAGTTGGGGCCGGGCACTGAATGGTTGTTGCAACTGGTGGCCAACGACTCCTCCCAGTACACGGTGCGGGCGTACCCATGTCGCTGCTGCGGTTCTGACGATGGGATCAAGTGTCGGAGCGGGATTGTTCTCGCCAGCATGGTCCTGGTCCTGGCTACGGTGGGCCTTTCCGGCACCCTGACACAGGAGAAGCTCGTGACCCTGCCAGCCCCGGTCCAGGACCTGTGTGACCGCTTCCTGTTGCTGGCCGAGCGGGAGCTGCCCACGGGGCTGCTGACCGGGCTCTATCTCCATGGTGGGGTGGTCTTCGGCGAGTGGGCGCCGCGGGAGTCCGACGTCGACTTCCTCGCTACGCTCGCCCACCGGCCGGAGCCGGCGGAGGTGGAGGCGCTGCGGGGCGTCCACGCGCAGATGGTGGCGTACTCCTCGATCCGGTTCGACGGGCCGCACCTGCTCGCCGCCGACCTGGCGTGCGACCCGCGCACGCTGCCGCCGGCGCCGCAGATGATCCCCACCAGGAAACTCGAGGTTCTCGCCTCGCCGTCGTGGATGATCACCTGGCACGAACTGGCCGAGGCCGGGATCACGGTCACCGGGCCAGAGCTGTCCACTCTTCAGGTCTGGACCGACAAGCAGGCGCTGCATGACTACACCCTGGACAACCTCGACACCTACTGGCGCCGCAACGCCGAAGGCCTGGCCCGGTCAACCCCCGCCGACCTCCCGACGGACCAGCGCGAACGCGACTATCTGCTCACGCACTGCATCCTCGCCTCCGTGCGTCTGCACCACCTCCTGGTCACCGGCGAGATGACCGCGAAATCCCGCGCCGGCCGCTGGGCACTGACCCACTACGACGAGCGCTGGCACCGGGTACTGACCGAGGGCCTACGCCTGCGCGACGCCACCGGCACTTCCAACTACACCGACCAGGCCGATCTACTCGCGGACGTCCGGGATTTCCTGGCCCACGTAGTGGAGACCGCCACCGGCAAGCCTGTGGTCCCGACTAACGCCTCATGACCATCCATCTGGTCCTTGCCATTGCGCGACCACAGTCGTACCTGCCCGTCGCGGAGCACCGCGGCCGCGCGGAACCGGTCCCGTTCAGTCCGGCCTCGGTTCGGTGACACATCGACAACTTCCGGCTCTACATCAACATTTTGCATCGGTGGTGCCCCAGTCGGTGACGGAAGCGGCATGATTGGGTTATGTCCCGCCTAGACCACGCGGACGGCGCAGCCGACGAGCCGGGCAAGCCTGACAGGGTGCCTGGTGAGGACGGCGGTGCGGTTACCGACGAGGCTGTTCGCGGGTCTGTCGGCGATGTGACGGGTGACCAGTCGGCGATGCGGTTCTCGCAGCTTGCTGTGGAGTTGCACGACGCGCACGGTCTGGCCGATACCGCGGAGGCGGCTACCGACTTCGCCATCCGTGCCGTCGGCTGCCGGTACGCCGGTATCGCGCTCGCGTGCTCGGGTGGGTCCTTCGAGGTCGGAGCGGTCACCGACCCGGTCGTGCGACTGCTGTATCAAGCCCAGGCCGACAGCGGGGGAGGGCCTTTGCTGACGGCGCTCGGCGGCACCGTCACTGTCGCTGTCCACGACGTCATGACCGAGACTCGCTGGCCCGAGTGGCAAGCCCGAGCCGCCGAGCTCGAGATCGGCAGCGTCTTGCACGTCCCCATGGTCGCCCACGATCGCACCATCGGTGTGCTGTCGCTGTTCCATCCCAAGCCGGACGGTTTCGACGCCGACGACCAGGCTGTTGCCCATATTCTCGCCCGGCACGCGGCCGTCGCCATGGAGTCGGCACGGACGGAGGCGAATCTGGAGGTCGCGGTCGACGCCCGTCAGCTGATCGGTGAGGCGATGGGGATCCTCATGGAGCGCTACGGACTGGACAACGACCGGGCGTTCGCGGTGCTGCGGCGCTACTCCCAAGACACCAACACCAAGCTCCGCGACGTCGCCCGGTTCCTGATCGACACCCGAGGACTACCAGCCGGTCACTAGCGCCGGCCGTTGGTGGCGCCGGCGACCGAGGCAAAGCTGCACCGTCAGGGAATCCAGCCACGAGTCCACCTCCAGACTCGCACTGCGGGCAGGAGCGACGACGTCTCCCCGCCGCCCCAGGATCAGGTTCTGAAGTCACCCCGACGGGGTGATGTTCGGCCGGAGCCGAGGTGCTGATGATGGCACGTCAGCAGCGTGGGGCGGGGCAAAGGAGTCGTCGTGGGTGAGACGGAGCGGTCGTACGAGAAGAGCGCCGAGTTGTTCGGCAGCAGTTTCGTCGCCCGGGAGGTGCCGACGCGGGAGTTTCCTTCGTCGGGCCTGACTGCTGTCGACGCGATGCGGCTGGTGGCCGAGGACCTGGCGCTCGAGGGGCTGCCGGCGCGGAACCTCGCCACGTTCGTGACGACCTGGATGGAGCCGGAGGCGCAGAAGCTGATCGCGCTGAACCTGCACCGGAACTTCATCGATCACGCTGAGTACCCGCGGACGGCAGAGCTCGAGCAGCGCTGCATAAGGATGCTGGCCGATCTCTTCCACGCCCCCGGCGAGACGACGGGCGCGCGGACGCAGGGCTCGTCCGAGGCGATCATGCTCGGGGCGCTGTCGCTGAAGTGGAACTGGCGCCGGCGCCGCCGCGACGCGGGGCTGCCGACCGACAACCCGAATCTCGTGTTCGGCGGCGACGTCCACGTGGTCTGGGAGAAGTTCTGCCGGTACTTCGACGTCGAACCGCGGATCGTCCCGCTCCAGCCTGGCAAGTACACGATCGGCCCGGAGGACGTCGAGCCGCACATCGACGAGAACACGATCGGCGTCGCGGCCGTCCTCGGTACGACGTTCACCGGCCACAAGGACGACATCGGCGGCATCAATGACCTGCTCGTCCGGATCAAGAAGGAGCGGCACCTCGACGTACCACTGCACGTGGACGGCGCCAGCGGTGCGTTCGTCTGGCCGTTCCTGTATCCGCACTCGGAGTGGGACTTCCGGCTCGAGCAGGTCCGGTCGATCAACGCGTCCGGGCACAAGTTCGGCCTGGTGTACCCGGGCATCGGCTGGCTGATCTTCCGGACGAAGGACGACCTCAACCCCGACCTGGTGTTCAAGGAGAACTACCTCGGCAAGACCGACTCGACGTTCACGCTGAATTTCTCGACCGGATCGGCGATGGTGGTCGCGCAGTACTACAACTTCGTCCGCTACGGCCGCCCCGGCTACAGCTACATCATGGAGAATATGCGGCGCAACGCCGAGGTGCTCGCCGACAAACTCGAGAAGATGGGCGACTTCCGCGTGATCGGGCGCGAGTACGAGCAGCTTCCGCTGGTCGCGTTCAAGCTGACCGAGGGGCATCCGTACGACGAGTTCGACGTCGCCTGGCAGTTGTCCGCCGAGCGCGGCTGGATGGTCCCGGCGTACACGATGCCGCCGGACGCGCAGGACGTGACGATCATGCGGGCTCTGGTCAAGCAGACGCTGAGCCGCGAGCAGGTCGACACCCTGGCGCGGGACATCGAGGACGCGTGCCGCACGCTCGAGAAGAAGGGCGGGGCGCACGAGTCGGAGCGCAAGAAGATGGTGGTCGGCTCCGGCCACTGACCAGGCAGATCGTGACGAGGTCACGACCGTGACCAGGCAGATCGTGACGAGGTCGCGACCGTGACCAGGCTGCCGGTCGATGTGCCGCCGGACGCGACAGATCTGGTGGTCGAGGGCCCGCGCCCGTTCGTCACTCGCGTGCAGTACCGGCGCGCCGACGGCCGCGTGGTGCGGTGGGAGGCACGAGCCCGCCGGAAGGCAGCCGGCGCGCGTGGATTCGGTACGACGTGGTGGGCGGGACTGCTGTTCGCCGTCGGATCGGCATGTTTCGTCGTCGGGCCGATCCCGGAGTACGCGCAGACCGTGGGCGGGCACGTCGACGCGCTCACGTACTTCGTCGGCTCGCTGTTCTTCACGTCCGGCGCATACCTGTCCTGCCTGCAGGTGGTGCGGCAGGCCGGCCATCGCTGGTTCGCGTGGGCGCCGCGCAGTCCGGGGTTCTGGGCGTGCCTGATCCAGTTGGTCGGCACGCTCTACTTCAACGTGACCACGCTCGCCGGGCTGTTCGACGTACCGTCCGATCTGGAGAACCGGATCGTCTGGCGGCCGGACGCGATCGGCTCGGTGTGCTTCCTGGTGTCGTCGGCGATCGCGTTCGCGGAGGCCGGGCACCGCTGGTGGTCGTGGCGGCCCGGCCAACGCGACTGGCACATCACCGCACTCAACCTCTGGGGCTCGGTCTTCTTCGGCCTGTCCGCGATCGGCGCCCATGTCACCTCCGCCGGCGAGCTGTCCAACGTCCAACTCGCCAACGGCGGCACCTTCCTCGGCGCCGTCTGCTTCCTCATCGCCTCGCTGCTGATGATGCCCGAGGGCCGCGCCGCGGCGGCGTCATCCGGTGTCGCGCGTCTTGGTCAGTAGTTCGCCGAGGCGCTGCCGGATGTCGTTGTCGCTGCCGTCGACGTCGACTACCTTGTCGCGACTGGTTGCGCCACGCACCAGGGTGACCGCTGCACGGCGGACGCCGAAGGCCGCGGCGATTGCGTCCAGAACGGCCTTCGTCGCCTTTCCTTCGACCGCGCGGGCCGGCACCGCGACCACGAGAGCCGGTCCCGCGACGCCGTCGTACTGACCGCCGACAGCGGTACGGGACGCGCCAGGCCGGACGCGCAGCAGAATTCGCATGCCGGCATTCTCACGAATCAACGCGCGGATCGAACGCTATGACCTGCCGCGGCGGCGCGTCCTTGTCGGGTACGCGCCGCCGATGGGCTGGTTACCGACGGCGACGGTCGACACGCCGCGCCGTGCGACGGGCAGTCCGTCGCGCCACCCTTCGAGAGCCGAACATGGTCACCTCCAGCGTTGTGTTCCGGCCGACGGCGTCACTTCGCCGCGGCGGCCGTCTCCATCTCGTGCAGTTCCTTGGCCTCGGCGGCCTCGATCAGCCCGATGCCGACCAGGTCCATCGGGCTGATGAACCCGTCGGCCAGCCGGAATCCACCGGCGCGCATCACCGCGTCGCGCAGCGGCACCGCCCAGTGGTGCTCGAGCAGGACGAGCGCGGCGGCCGAGTCGTTCGGGATCTCCTCGAGAACGTCCCAGGCATCTTCTTCGTCGAAGACCTCGAATCCGTCGGCGGCGGCCTCGGCGCCTGCCTCGGCGCCCTCCTCAATACCTTTCTCGCCCTCGATGCCGAGGCCGATCAGGGCGCCGATCTTCGAGCCCAGCTCGACGGCTTCGTCCAGCGTCAGGTTGCTGAGATGAGCGACCTGCATCTCGCCCTCGGCGTCCTTGTGGACGGCGAGCGCGTCGATCACCCGGATGGCGTCCGTCTCGCGCAGCCGCTCGAGCTCCTCGATGATCTCCCCGTGAAAGTTCGGGTGATTGAACCCGAGCACCACCAACTGCACCGGTCCGATAGCCATGCCCGGTCCCCCTTCCCTGCCGGTGACGCGACGGCCCTCGTCCCCCGTCGCCCCACCATCCTCGTCGCCCCCGAACCCAGCAACATCCTCCTCAACGGGTGATCCGACCGACCAAAACGCGATCGTTCGCCAGGTGTCTCGAGTCATCACAGGGCGCGCTCAGCAGGATGCGAGCCTGCGACCGACGGATTAGGAGGCCGCCGGCCGGAATAACCAAAGGTCGACTGGAGCCCCCGGTGGACTTGAGCCCCAGGCGCTCGCCGGAGTTTGGCGCTTGCCGAGTCGGTTACCTCCGGTTCGTTCCAGAAGTGTTCCAAGCTGCCCGCCGAACGTCGCTGCGGAAAGCTGGGTAGTTCCGAGCCTGCTGTCGGCCGATCACTCGGTGTTGCGAGTGACTGCCACGAAGCCCACCGCTTCGGGAGGTCGCGGCGCTAGGAAGCAGCTCGTCTGAGCTGAACCCTGTCTACATGGGGTATGGCGTAGAACCAGCGGGGCCTGGTGCCCCGAGCTCTGCTGCGGCGACATCCACGCTCGCATGGTGGGGTCACTGCCTCGGCGACGCCGATCGCGTGCATTTGGGCTCCGTCCCCTGCCACCCGGCCAGTACGGTTCGCACCTACTGAGCTGCGCCTCGGCGGGACGAGCTGACCGCGGCGATGCCGAAGGTCAGTGCGGCGATGCCCAGTGCGGCGATGATCGCGGCGGCGATCAGGAATCCTTTCAGGATCGCGCTGAAGCGGTCGCCGTCGCCGCCGCCTCCGAGGAGGAACAGGCCGAAGGGGAGGATCAGGACGAGCAGCGCGACACCCAGCAGGACCACGCCGGCGACGACGCCCGCGACGCCGCCCCGCCGGCGGGCATCGGATACTCCTGATTGTTGCCTCGGGCCAACGTTCCACGCAGTCATGGGGCCCGACAATATCGGACCTGCCGGAGCAAGCAGCACGGGCGGGAGTCTCTGAGAGTTGGTAGCTGACGTTGAGAAGCGTCGATCACTGATGAGTGAAACCTCCCAAGGCAGAGGCCGTAGCCCATGGGTAATTGTGTGGACAGTGGACTAGACGAGTGCGAGGGTGGCGGGAGTTGACGTTCCAACGGGCCGTAAGGCGAGGTTGCTCGCGGGCTCTGTGAATACCGGTGGTTTGCGGCCGGTTCCTTCGTGCTGAGCGAAAGGGGTACTCCGATGAGTTTCTCCAGGCAAGGTTCGGTTTCCATCGCTCAGCGTGCGTTCGAGGGACGCGCCGGATTCACAGGAGTTGGTCTCTACGTTGACCCCATTAAGGCGGGTTGTCGCAGTCGTGGTCGGTACTGCGCTTGTGACGACGGCCTGTGCAGCGTCGCCAGACAATGAACCGCACACCTACACGCGCCCCGACCGGAGCCGCTATGCCGCCAGCCCTGATCCGTTTCCAGGGCGAGCTGTGGGTGTGCCTGACACCATCGTTCACATTCCGCCCGAAGAGACTGTTCTGACGATCAGGTCAGGCGCCGGCAACAGCCGGACCCCGGTTGCTCTCCCCGCGATTCCGGACATCGCGCTGTACGCACGGTGCAGCGGAGGTCGAGTCGGACTCGAGGGCGAGTTCGGCGGGGACATACAGCTTCCTTGCGGCCTCGTACAGTTCCGCCGGCAGATCGCGGGCGGTGACCTGATCAGCGTGGTCGGAGATCCGTCGGCGCGCTGGACGGTTGTAGTGACGCACCGGCCCGAATGACCGGCCAAGGGGTGATGGCCCGGCCAGCTGAATAGCCATACCTACATGGGCTTTGGCACCTCGCCAGGTCGAAGCTCGGACGCCGACACGTGGATCAGGATCGCGTGTTCTGGCAGCAGGTTGGGGAGTTGTACGGTGACGTGCGCGAGTGTGGTGCTCTCAAGCAGATGCGTCGCCGGTAACGAGGCTGCCCGGCGTCGGTCGTTCCGGCGGACGTCCCGTGGCGAGTCCCTCGCACAGTTCGCGCTCAAGTCACTCGAAGGCGGGACAGCGGCGGCCATCGCGATCCGACGTCACAGGGCAGGTGGCTGTGTTGTCTTCTCCTTTGGGATCGATGGGAGAGTGCGATGACACAACGCCGTGCCGAGCTTTACGTCGTGATGCAGTTGCGTCTGCTCTCGTTCGGGAACAACCCGCTGCGTCGGAGGGTCGACAGGCTTGAGGCGGTACTGCGCATCGTTGCCCTCACGGCTGCGCTGCTGGTGATCCCCGCGGCGGCGGCGCTGAGTGCCACTGTCCGCGATCGGGCCGAACAGTCCGCCGCTCAAGCGCGTGCTGAAGTTCGTCCAGTTCAGGCTCGGACGCTGGATGGGACCGCTCAAGCCGTTCCGTCGACCCTCGGTCTGACCACGACACCGGTGCGCATCCGGTGGTACGACGGCCGAGGAGCTCCGCACGAAGCCAAGGCCGACGTGCTGATCGGTACCAAGGCCGGCACCGAGCTGACGATCTGGCTCGACCGGTCAGGTGCGATGCGGCCGGCACCTCGCCCACCCGCCGACAGCGCGGCCCCGGCCGTCGCCACCGGAATCACACTGCCGATGCTCGCGTGGCCCCTGATCTTCGGTCTGTTCCGTCTGTCCCGCCGTCCGCTGGATCGCCGCCGTGCCGAGGAGTGGGCTCGCGAGTGGAGGCAGGTCTCCCCGCGATGGACCGGCCGCCAGTCCTGACCAGACGGCGTACCAGATGACTGCTTTCACCAGGGCGAGCCGAGCCAGTTCGTGGACTGGTACGTTGTTGAGGAGGGTGACCGCCCCGATCCTGGTGGACAGGTCGGAGTTCGGCACGAAGGCGCTGCGGTACCCCGATCGCCGAGGCCGCCGTGCGTGGAGCAGCGCTGCGAGCCGTCGCCGCCTACGAGCTACTGCATCCCGTGCTGGTGGCCACGGCGGCGTAACCGGCGTCGGCGACCAGGCGGGCCGGACGCAAACCCAGCATCCGGTGGGCCGGACGCAAACCCAGCATCCGGTGGGCCGGACGCAAACCCAGCATCCGGTGGGCCGGCTGCTGGCGCAGGCACACGTGACTGGACCGCGCTCCGCGGAGACCGCCAAGCGCCGGACGCCGGGAGCCCGGCAGCGCTCCTGGACCGCAGAGGGGCTCGGCGCAGACGGTCGTACCTGAGCCAGACGAAGCTGACATGGGCGTTCGTGTCGCCGCCAGGCGGGGGCTCGCTGGTCCGCGACGTTCCCGCCGCTAGGCGGGGGCTCGCTGGTCCGGGAGGTTCCCGCCGCCACAGGACAGTCAGCTGGCGTCACTTTGCGGAGCCCTGGAAGCCGAACTGCTTCCGCAAGGGCGTGAAGGCCAGTACAGCAGCCAGTACGCCTATGGCGCCCGTGATGATCGAGCCAACGGTCGCGTCCTGCCACCAGTGCGTATCAGGCGGCTTGCAACTGATTCCGGGTACGGAAGGTGCCTGGCTGTCGGAGCTGCCGACGATTGTGGCGAGGCAACGCTGCGCCTCGTCAGCCCGCTTCGCGACGCCCGTGGGGTCCGCGGCGCCGACCGCCGGCTGGCGTACCCAGTCCAGCAGCGCCTGCGCCTGGCTTTCGCTGGAGGGAGCGCCGGCAACAGAGAGCACGAAGATGACTGCGACAAGTGCACTGGTCAGAGCGAGCAGGAGAGGCACAACAGCACCCGCACCGGTGCTCGAGAACAGCTTGCGCCAGGTATCTCGCGCCAAGTACAGGCGCAGCGTCGGATCTGCCCGTGAGTTGAGCAATCTCAAGTCGTCGGGGGCGAGATAGGCGCCGGCGACAGTGGGGTTGCCGTGAATGGTGTCAACGGTGAGCAGTTCGAGGGAGCTGCCGTCCGCGGTCTTCAGCACAGTACGCCGTCCCCCGGTCACGCCCGCTGTGGAACTGTCGGCGTCCTCGAGGACGTAGATCGTGCCGGGGTTGAGCTGCTCGGACTTCTGGAGTTCGAGTTTGATTGGCGTGGCCTTTTTCGAGAGATTCATGTCAGACCTCTTGGGTCGCGACGGCAACCATCCACAGGACCGGGTCCAGCAGCAGCGGCGTCTCGACAAGCCATGGTCGTTGAAGCTGCTGGAGACCGTTCGCCCGCTCTGCGATGTCGCCTTCGCCTGCGAGGTGGTAGGCCATCGCGACCGCGCCGACGATGATCGCAGGCGCGTCCTCGCGGGGGTTGGGCTCAAGGCGACCCATGCGATTCGAAACAGCTGCTCCGACATCGGCCGCCGATGGCACGGGCCGTTCATCCGCAGTCAGTTGCCGGTTCGTCGCCATCTCGGCTTCGAGCGTCTCCGTGAGCTCCGTGATGAGGTTCGGTCGTCCTGCCGGCGCGATGGTCAACCCCACGTGACGCATGTCCCCGACAATCCTCTGCAGAACACGCCGGCCGGTAATCAACAGATCCGAGCGGTTGGCAGCGGGTGCGGACTTGGCTGCGTTGGCGGCTGAACTCGCGGATCCGGTGACCGCGCTCACCACCGCAGCGGCCGGTAAACAGATCGCGCATTGAAAGGCCGCATAGCGCGTGGCGTGCATCGAACAGGCCCACACACCGCAATCGGTACACGTGCCGATCGGATCATTGGCCGCCGCCGAGCTCCCTACGGGCAGGTGCATGACCGTGCTGGGCGTCTTCTTCACTTGATACGCGCAGATATAGCACCCCATAAAGCGGCCCCCTCTCTCTGAACCGTCGGCGGGGAGATAAGCCGAGGCGATATGGGTCAGCGCGGCGTTCGCGGGAACTTGATTTCGATGTGGGAGCCGCGGGCAACCGTTCGCGTGTCGTGGACGGTCGCTCTGGATTTGTAGAGGTCGAGGGTGTCGTCGTCGGGCACGCTTGGCCAGTCGTCGTTGTGGGTCGAGACGAGTGCCTGCCGTTCGCGGCCGTCGGGGCCGGCGGCCGGCAGTATGTCGTCGATGTGTTGGTCCAGGGTGCCGTTGTGGCTGCCGTGGTGGGCGATCTTGACGAAATGCACCGGCCTCAGGATCTGTAGGTCGTGCATCATCTGCCAGGACTTCAGTTCGGCGTCGCCGGGAAACAGGAGCCGCCAACCGCTCCACTCGATTTCCAGTACGACGCTGGTGTTGTTGTTGGCCTTGTCGATCTCCCTGACGTTCTGGCGGATGCCGTCGCGACGTGCTCGGACCAGGTCGAAGTACCCGCCCGGGGCGACGCCCGGTGGAGGACTCGGCAGGTCGTCGACGGCCGGTACCGCCGGGGCGCCGTCAGCTGCCGAGGCCGCGAGTGAGGCGCCGTGGAGCACCGGCCCGTAGTAGGAGGAGGTGTCCTCCTCGGGGGCGAGGAGACGCAGATGTGCCTCCTCGAACGGGTGCTTTCCGGTCAGGTCCATCGTCCGATCCACGTAGTGGGTCCGGGACGCGGGTGCGATCGTCCGGAGGTGGTCGATGTAGTCGGCGGTGGTCAGCGCGAACGCCTGGGTCATGGTCAAGGAGTTGTTCCTGACCATCATCGCGAGCCAGGCATCGCTGTCGGCCTGTCGCAGACGCCGCGGGTCTCCGAGCGCGTCGACGAGGCCTCGCCGCTTCCTCCGCGCGTCGTCGTGGGTCTCGTAGTAGTCCGGATGCGCGGATCCGGTGAGCCAGGCGTACTGCGCACTGAGCGCGACGCCGGCTTTGGACGCGGCCAGCAGACCCTGGACGTGATCGAGATGCTCATGGGTCATCACGTACAGGTCGACGACCCCGTTGGTCCGCGCCTCGATATCGCTGACCACCTTGATGAAGACGTCGTCGGCGTTGTCCTCGCCGACGAGCAGGTTGCCCACGTCGATGAGAAGATGCCTGGTGATGCTGCCGGCATTGGCTGTGCGCTCCGGGATCGACACGAGGACCGCGTCGCCGAAGCCGATGTTGTAGGCACGGACAACGAGTTCATCCATGGTGGTTCACCTCGGACTTGAGTGACCGGCCTCCGCGTACGAGCGCGAGGCAGGAGCCGTCCTGCCAGGACAGGCTCACCGTGGCACCGGTCGGTACCGGTCGCGTTGAGGGGCCGTCATCGCGATTCCATGAAACCTTCAGAATGAGTTCGCGGTGCATTGCCCGCTGGCCGTCGCTTTCCACGCCGGTCGCCTTCGTACTGTCCACGCGGGGCAGGACCGTGAAAGGCAGACTCCTGGAGATCTCCAGTACGTCGCGATGCTGCTCGACGTACTGGTACGCGGCCCAGTCGCTGTCCCTCAGCTCGGCCAGTCGCTCGGGGGCGAGTTCGAGGCTGTGCGGGCGGTCCGATTCGAGGTCTGTCACGTCCGGGACGACCTTTCGGTCGACGAAGCGTTGCGCGAGTTCGTCCCGAAGAGTGCGGCTGTCCGGATAGACGGCTCTGTCCGCCGCGGTGATCGCCCTCCCGACATCGGCGAAGCTGAGCTCGCCGGGCGGCAGGTAGTCGATGCCGCGCAGCAGGAGCCGGCGGAAGATGATCTGTGCGGTGCCGAGCGCCTTGTTCGCGGCTTGATCGCGAATCTTCGTGTCGCCGGGATCCGCCGACTTCTCCAGTTCGGCGTAGAACCGGGTGATGAAGATCGAGCGCAAGGTGTCGTAGAAGATGCCGGAGAGCACGGTGCTGAGCACGTGCGGCCGGGCGCCGGCCAGGTCGGGCAACGTGGACGTGTTCGAGAGTGCCCTGAGCTCGGTGCGCGCGAGGCCACCCGGGCCGGGGACGGATCGGCCGAACTCCTCGGCGATGCTGCTGAACGCGTTGGACCCGTCCAGGTCGTTCTTGGACCTCTTGAGAACCTCCGTACGCAAGATCGCGCTGTCCAGGGCCATCAGTACGGCGATCAGGTCCGCGAACGCCTCGTGGATCGCCAGCGACTGCGCTGTCGAGCAGTCGTACAGCGAGGGAACCACCGCGTCCAGCAAGGCGTGCCCGCACTCGTGGGCGACGATGTCACGGCTCAAGGCCAGGTAAATGATCTTCTTGGCGGTGGATTCGAACCAGAAGAACTGCAGGCTCCGGGTCGCGCGCTCGTAGAACGAGTTCTCCCATTCGCCGGCTCTCGGGACGACGAGCAACTGCTCGCCGTCGAACGCCCACCGCACCTGGCGGCCCAACGCTTCGGCGCCTTCGAACATCTGGATCGTTCGGAACGCGATGCCGAACGCGTTGACGGCGATCGACGCGGCCGACGACGGATCGCCGTCGTCGGGGAACGCGCCGCGTACGGAGCCAGGTTTGGACGGTACGAAGCGTGCTGGGGGAGGCAGCGGCTCGCCGGTCCGCGGGTCGAAGTCGACGACCGCGAGCCGGCGGCACGCGGGCCCGTCGGCGAACCTGTCGTTCTGTCCGTCCCTGATCTCCAGATTCCTGGTCTCTCGCGCCAGTTCAGCACCTGCCTGGTCGGCTGCTGTCAGCGCGCCGTCCTGGATGAGCAGGTGGACCTTGGCCAACGGATCGGTCATCTCCGCACCCCCTCGTGCGCCCGGCGTTCAGCTCGGCCGGTTGTCCGGGTAGGGCCACGACTCGAGAGGAAGGTCCTCGTCGACGTACGCGAGGAGGCCCGCGTCGGCGGCCGCGAAGCCCCAGTTGATGAGCTTCTCCTGCTGGTCGTCGGGCAGAGCGTTCAGTCGCGTGCTGATCTTCGCCAGTTGCGCGGTGACCGTGGGATCCACGTCCATGTACGGCCGCTTGGTCTCGGCCGGCCAGTTCCGGAAATCGCTGACCGTGCTGATGAAGAATCCGTTGTGCGGGTCGTTTGGGCTCTTGAACGCGCTGATGACGGCGCTGCGCCGCAGCGATCGCACCTGGGAGTCGATGATGTGCAGCACCCTGATGATGCCGCGCGCCCAGTCGCGTGCTGGATCGGCGTCTGCGTCGATATGCCCGCTCGCGTCGCTGATGTAGACGGTCTCGTACCGCTTCCACACTGTCTCGATCGCCAGGTTGTCGTACACACCGCCGTCGCTGAGCAGGATGTCGGACCGATAGCCGGGAGAGGTGTGCACGTTGCCTTTGACGGTCTCCCATTTGGCGTGGGACAGATCGATTTCGAAGGGGGAGAGGAACGGCGGAAAGGCCGACGACGCCGCCACGGCCTCGGCCAGCAAGGTCGTCGGGTCCTCGACTCGTCCCACCTTGTAGTCGGCCAGGTACGGCCGGCTGAAACGCATCAGTACGCCCGACTCGAGATTCGTGGCGTTGATGACGAAGCGCGGATCGGGCTCGGCCGGCAGACTCTGCAGCGTCGCATCGCCGTAGAGATGCTTCTTCATCTTGCTGACCACTCGCTCGGAGATCGAGACGAAGGGCAGGGCCGTACCTGTCGCCACGGCCTCTATGTCGACCTTCAGGTGCGCGAAGGCCCTGAGTGGGTCGGTGATGTGCCTGTCGAAGTCGGTCGCGACCCCGTTGACGAAGGTGAGCTTCTTCCAGCGGAGTCCGAGCAACGCCGCCGTGATGGATCCTCCGGACACACTGGAGACCCTGTCCAACTGCTGGAGCCGGCCGGCAAGGTTCAACCGCTTCAGGACCCCGACGTGGAACAACATCGCGCGGAAGCCTCCGCCGGACAGGCACAAGCCAACGCCCGGCTCGAGTTCGACGGTGTCGTCCGGTCCTGGTCGCACCGGGCTGGCGAACGCGAAGTCCTCGCTTCCGGCGTTCGTGAGTGAAGGCTCGGTCATGTCTGATCCCCCCAACGGCGTGCCGAATCGACGATCGGGTCGCTCAGGTGGGGTACAGCGGGCCTGCTGTGGTCGTCAGCGTCGTACTTTGAGCTTCTGGCCGGGTTTGATCAGTGTGCTCTTCAGGTTGTTCAGTTTCATCAGCTCGGCGACCGACATGCGGTGCTGCAGCGCGATCCTGAAGAGGGTGTCGCCTGCCTTGACGACGTGGATCCCCGACGACGCGGCACGGACGTCCGGGTGGCCCATGGTGCGCAGCTTTGCCGTAACCCGCGCGCGTACCTGGTCCATGGTCGGGAGACCGGCGTTCGTGCGTGCCGGGTCGATCTTGCGTTTGGGCGCCCATTCCTTGTGACCGATCAGCATCGCCGGCTGGCGGCGGAGTCCGAGGAGCAGGGTCGCGAAGACGGTGTCGCAGGTCTGGAGGAGACCCGGTGTCCAGGTTTCGCCCACGCCGTCGTTCTCGACCTCGACACCGATCAGGAAGGAGTTGCCGGAATCCTTGGGGATGCCGATGATCGGTCCGCCCAGACCCGCGTGATTCGCGCGGCCGGCGGCAATCACGCGGACCGTCAGGTCGCGGCCGATCAGCACCTGGCACAGCGGCCCTGGGATGCCCGGCCGTCCGTTGAGGACGGTTTTGATCGACGGTGCCGAGCCGCCGTTCCGGCCCGACGCGGTGTGGTGGAAGACCACGCCCCGCGGCTCGAAGGTGCCCGGTCGGCCCCGCGTCTTCCAGCCTGTGACCTCGAGGACTTTGAGGCCGTTACTCCGAAATGCGTCGGCCATCCACGGTACGGTGCTCATCGGGCCACCCCGCTGTCGTCTTCCTCGAACTCGACGTCGTCCGACGGCTCCAGTTCGACACCCTCGTCGGTGAGTCCGGCTTCCGCCGTTGCCTCCGGCGACTCGTCGTCCTCCTCGAGGACGTCGTCGTCTTCGCCCCTGAGATCGAGCTCTTCGATCGTGACGGGCTCGAGCTGTTCTTCACTCATGTGAATCCCCCTGCCAATTGCGCCCGGTGAACGTGGAGCGCACATGTCGAGACCGGCAGCCGGCCGACAGGAGACGGCACGCCGAAATCTCCCCCTGAGCACCCGCCGCCCGCTGGATACCCACCCCTGCTTCCTCAGTACTCCTCCGAATAGCTGAAGTCAAGGACGGGACAGAATGAAGCGGCCGCACGAATTTCCAGCCCATGCACCGGATCTCGCCCGCCTTCGGCCGTACGCCGCGATCATCACCTTCGCGCTTGTCTCATGTGATTGCTCTGATCAACGTTTGCCTTGATGTCTGGCAGGTCGTGGGTGGTGACCTGATCAGCGTGGCCTGCCGGCGAGAATTCATCCTGCTCGGGTGACGTCCGGTGTTGTCGGGGCGAGGTAGGGTCGGGGGTATGACAACTCCTCGTGATGCCAGTGCTGCCGTGCGCGTTCAGCATTGGGCGGCGCTCGGGACCTTGCCGATGGCTGATACTGCTGACTTCGATGCGACCTCGCGGGGTCTGATCGGCGAGCTCAGCCCGGGGGTGGTGCGGGCCGCGGGCGGGGAAGTGGTGTGGGACAACGACTCGTACGCGTTCCTGGACGGAGACGCCCCGGACACTGTGCACCCGAGCCTGTGGCGGCAGTCGCAGCTGGTTGCGCGGCAGGGGCTCTTCGAGGTGGTCGAGGGGATCTACCAGGCGCGCGGCTTCGATCTGTCGAACGTCACGTTCGTCGAGGGTGAGACCGGGCTCGTGGTCATCGACCCGCTGCTGTCGGAGCAGACCGCTGCCGCCGCCCTCGACCTGTACCGCAAGCACCGGGGCGACCGGCCCATCCACGCCGTCGTCTACACCCACTCGCACGTCGACCACTTCGGCGGCGTGAAGGGCGTGATCTCGCAGGACGACGTCGACGCCGGGCGCGTGCGGATCCTCGCGCCGGAGGGGTTCACCGAGCACGCCGTCTCCGAGAACGTGTACGCCGGCACCGCGATGGGCCGACGGGCCGGCTACATGTACGGCGCGGCACTGGCCCGCGGTCCGCGCGGCCAGGTCGGCGCCGGGCTCGGGCAGACGACCTCGACCGGAACGATCACGCTGATCGCGCCGACCGAGTTCATCTCCACCACCGGGCACGAGGTGACCGTCGACGGTGTCCGGATGGTGTTCCAGATGGCCCCCGACACCGAGGCGCCCTCGGAGATGCTGATCTACTTCCCGGGGCGCAAGGCGCTATGTGCGGCCGAGGACGCCACCCACAATCTCCACAACCTCCTCACCCTGCGAGGCGCGCTGGTCCGCGACCCGCATGTCTGGTCTCGCTATCTGACCGAGACGCTCGACCTGTTCGGTGCGGACCTCGACGTCGTCTTCGCCTCCCATCACTGGCCGACCTGGGGCAACGCGGAGGTCGTCCAATTCCTCACTCTCCAGCGCGACCTGTACGCCTACCTGCACGACCAGACCATGCGGATGCTGAACAAGGGCCTGACCGGCCCGGAAATCGCCGAGGTGATCCAGCTCCCGCCCGCCCTGGAGAACGCGTGGCACACCCACGGCTACTACGGCTCGGTGAGTCACAACGTGAAGGCCATCTACCAGCGGTACATGGGCTGGTTCGACGGCAACCCCGCTCACCTGTGGCAGCACCCGCCTGTCGAGGCCGCCACCCGGTACGTCGAGTTCATGGGTGGCGCCGATGCCGTCGTGGAGAAGGCCCGGCAGTACCTCGACGACGGCGACTTCCGCTGGGTCGCGGAGGTGGTCAACCACGTCGTGTTCGCCGAGCCGGATCACGCCGCGGCCCGGGAGTTGCTCGCCGATACGTACGAGCAGCTCGGGTACGGCTCCGAGAACGGCACCTGGCGCAATTTCTACCTGTCCGGTGCCACCGAGCTGCGCGAGGGCGGTTTCGGGACCCCGACCGTGGCCGCGTCCGCGGACCTGGTCTCCAACCTCAGCCCGGAGATGCTGTTTGACGCGTTCGCGATCCAGATCGACGGACCTCGCGCCTGGGACCAGACCCTGTCGATCGATGTCGTCCTCGGCGACGTCGACGAGCGCTACCGGCTCCGGCTGTCCAACGGCGCTCTGACGTACAGCTCAGCGGCACAGAGCGACGACCCCGACGTGACCCTGACCCTGCCTCGCGCGTCGTTGCCGGGTCTCGCCCGCGCTGCGTCCGACCCCGCCGCGCTGACTGCTGCCGGCATCGAGATCACTGGCGACACCGCGGTCCTCGACCGCCTGTTCGCGCTTCTCGACCCCGGCGACCCGGACTTCGCCATCGTCACACCCGACTGAGACGAAACCTCGCGCGGCGCCGCCGGCGTCCCGGGCGAGGGACGCCGGAGCTTCGGCGGATCGTCGGCGGCGGGCTGATGAGGGAGGCGGGGACACGGATGGGGTTGCTGTTCGGATCGCTGGCCGGGTACCGGCTCCCATGGCTGCGCCGTGACCTGGTAGCAGGCCTGACAGTGTGGGCAGTGCTGGTACCCGAGTCGCTGGCCTACGCCACCATCGCCGGCGTCTCGCCGGTCGTCGGCCTGTACGCGGCAGTGCCGGCGCTGGTGCTCTACGCGGCCTTCGGAAGTTCCCGGCATCTCGTGGTCGGCCCGATGTCGGCGACCGCAGCGTTATCGGCGGGCATCATCGGAACCTTCGTCGCCGCCGGTGACGCCAAATATGCCGCGCTGACCACGGCGCTCGCACTGGTGACCGGTGTCATCGGCGTGGCTGCCGGACTGGCACGGCTGGGGTTTCTCGCCTCGTTCATCTCCGAGCCGGTGTTGAAGGGATTCATCGTCGGGTTGGCGCTGACGATCGTGGCCGGACAACTCCCCAAGCTGTTCGGAGTCGAGGGAGGCGACGGCGACTTCTTCGCCAAGCTCTGGCACCTGCTCACCTCTTTGGACCAGACGAGCGGGACCACACTCGCGATCGGCGTACTGAGCCTGGTCGTGGTGCTGGTCCTGCGCCGGTGGCTGCCGCTTGTCCCTGGGTCCCTGGTGGCGGTCCTGCTCGGCATCGCCGCCGTCGCCCTGTTCGATCTCGACCAGCATGGCGTGGCGATCGTCGGGCCGATCCAGTCCGGTCTGCCTCGGGTCGGCCTCCCCGAGGGCGTGGCGTGGGACGACTATCTCGCCCTGGTGGGGCCGGCCGCCGGAGTGCTGCTGGTCGGATTCGCCGAGGGACTGGCGGCCGCGAAGACGTACGCCGCCCGGGCCGGGTACGACATCGACGCCAACCGGGAGCTGGCCGGGTTGGGCGTGGCGAACCTCGGCGCAAGCCTCGCCTCCGGGATGATCGTCAACGGCAGCCTGTCCAAGACCGCTGTCAACGGCGGGGCCGGCGCCCGTTCCCAGGTCAGCGGGCTGACAGTCGCCGCACTGACGGTCGTGACGCTGCTGTTCCTGACCGGCCTGTTCGAGGAGCTCCCGGAGGCCACTCTGGCCGCCATCGTGATTGCCGCGGTCATCGAGCTGGTCGACATCGCCGCCCTGCGCCGGCTGTACCGCGTCTGGTCCGAACGGCTCGGCGGCATTTATGGCCCCGCCGCCCGCGCGGACTTCGTCGCCGCGATCGCCGCGATGCTCGGCGTACTCGTCTTCGACACCCTGCCCGGCCTGGTGATCGGCATCGCCGTGTCGATGACGCTGCTGCTCTACCGAACCGGCCGGCCGCACGTGACCCGGCTGGTCCGCCTCCGCGACACGCCGGGACTCTGGGTGGACGCCGACCGGCACCCCGACGTACGCCCCGAGGACGGCATCCTCGTGATCCGGGTGGAGTCCGGGTTGTTCTTCGCCAACGCCGATCACGTCCGCGACAGCATCCGGACCCTCGTCGCGCCCGGCCTCGTCGCCGTCGTGCTGGACGGCGAGAGCAGCCCGTTCATCGACGTCACCGCGGCCGGCATGCTCGATCAACTGAGCCGCGAACTCGCCGCCCGCGCCGTCCGCCTCTACTTCGCCCGCGACATCGGCCAGGTCCGCGACGTCCTCCACCACACCGGCAACGGATCAGGACTCGTGATCTACCGGAACATCGGCGCGGCCGTCGCCGCGGCGCGGGCAGATTCGGGGCGGCCTGACAACTGACGCGGCTGCGTCAGTCGTCGGGCCGCTCTGCCGCGTAGCCTGGCGGGTGTGGAGGAGCTCCGTGGGCAGCTGAAGGTCTGGGCGCAGAAGTGGCTTTGGTACCAGCGGAGTTCGTTGCCGTGGAACCGGGGGCGGATCCACTGGGAGCTGATGCGGCGCGGTGCGTTCGCACGGTGGCCGTTGCACGGGAACGTGCTGGAGGCCTTGCAGTCCGGGCGGCTCGAGGTTGGGGCCAACACGCTGTTCGAGCCCAACGTGTGGATCACGATGGGCGACGAGGGGCGGGTGCGGATCGGGGAGGGGACCTTCCTGAACGTCGCGGTGATGGTCGCGGCGCTCGACCTGGTGGAGATCGGATCGCACTGCATGCTCGCGAACGGGTGCTTCGTGACGGACGCCAATCACCGCTTCGACGACCCGGACCGCCCGGTGCCGTGGCAGGGTTTCGACTCCAAAGGCCCGACGCGGATCGGCGACAACGTCTGGCTGGGCGCGAACGTCGTCGTCACGAGCGGGGTGACAATCGGCGAAAGATCCGTGATCGGCGCCAACAGCGTCGTCACACAGGACATCCCCCCGTACTCGGTCGCGGCAGGCGCACCCGCGAAGGTCCTGCGGGCTGTCACCTATCCGGAGGCCCGAGCCTGACCAGCTCGGTACGGCGGGCTCACGCGGTCAGCACTGCCACGTCGCGGCGGCGGGGGCGCCGGCGAGGATCGTGCGGGCTATCACGTATCCGGATCCCCGGGCCTGATCAGCTCAGTACGGCGGGTTCACGTGGTCTGCGATGCCGCGTCGCGGCGGGCGCGCCGGCGAGGGGCTTGCGGGCTGTGACGGATCCGGATGCCCGAGCTTGACCAGCTCGGTACGGCGGGTTCACGGGGGCAGCAGCTCCGCGTCGCGGTGAGCGTGCCGGTGAGGGTCGTGCGGGCTGTCACGTGCCGGATGCCTGGGTCTGACCGACTCGGTACTGCGAGACCACGGGGTCAACAGCTCCGGGTCGCGGCGGGGCATCGGCGAGGTCCTGCGGGCCGTCACGTTCCCGGTCGTCTGCCTCGCACTCCCACCGAGCCAGCGACTCAGCCAGCAGCGCGGGCATCCCGGCCAACCACGCAGCACCGGGCTCGCCTTCACGCTCGACGGTTGATTGCGCGAAGACCTCCGGTACGTCGATCACCCGCGGCAGGTTACGCGCGGGTGCCTGAGCGGGTGTCCGTCGCGGGATCTTGTGTGGCGGTGTCGGATTTGGGGTGGCATGTTCGTGGATAGGACAACGGGACCGAAATGAGGGCCTCAGACTCAAGGAGGAACAGGATGTCCGAGCAGGGCAGGCGTGTGACCAGGCCGTTTCGGTTTGGGGTTGTTGCGCCGGTCGGGTCTGATCTGTCGGCGTGGCGGGATCGGGTGCGTCGGATTGCCGATAGTGGTTACTCGACGTTCTTGATGCCTGACGTGCCTACTTGGCAGCCGGCGGTTGGGCCTACGCTGGCGACCGCGGCTGCGCTGGCTGACCTTCGGGTCGGCTCGTGGGTGTATGCGGCCGCGTTGCGTGACCCGTGGAGTACGGCTTGGGAGGCTCACTCGCTGTCGATGCTCACGGATGGCCGGTTCGAGATGGGGATCGGTGCTGGTCGGCCCGGGATCGAGGTGGAGTTGGGGCTGGCGGCTGTTTCCGTGGCTGAGCGTCGGGCGAGGATGCGGGAGACCGTGGCTGCGTTGCGTACATTCGACGGGGCCGATCGGCGTACGCCGGTGGTCATGGCGGTGAGTGGGCCGAAGTCGGAGGCGCTCGCGCTCGAGGTTGCTGATGCGGTCACGTTCGTACTCGCAGCGGACGACGATCGGGTCGCGACCACGAAGCGGGTACGCGACTTCGCCGGCCGCACGGACATCGAACTCGCCCAGCATGTCGCCGCCGTCGGAGACCGTGTCGCGCCGTTCATGGCGGCGCCCAACCTCGACACCGCGGCGCTCCGTGCGGCCGACTCGCTCGTCATCCTTCCCAGCGATCCCGGGGCAGCCGCCGAGGAGATCCAGCGCCGACGCGACGAGATCGGCTTCTCGTACTTCGTGATCGGCGCCGACTTCGCCGACACCCTCGCCCCAACCGTCGCCAAGCTGGCCGGCCACTAGGTGTCAGACATGCCGCAGGTCAGCCCGGCGACGGTCGCCGTACTGGCGGTTGATGAGGGATTGGACGGGGACGGCCGGGTGAATCTGGTCGGTCGGGGTCAGGTTTCGGGGAGGTCGATGATGGCGACGGGGCGGTTGGTGTCGTTGAGGACCTGGCGGCTGACGGATCCGAGGAGGATGCGGCGTACCAAGCCCTTGCCGTGTGTGCCGACGACGATCAGTTGGGCGTCTTCGGCGTGGCTCAGGATCGCTTCGGCGGCGGGGCCTTCGACCGCGACTGGGTCCACGCTTACCGGCGCGGTGTCCGTCCCTTTCGCCTCGTCGAGGGCGTGGGCGATGGCGGCGGCGGTTTCCTGCTCGACGTCGGCGCGCATTCGTGCGACGAGTTCCGGGTCGTCGCGGAGGGCGGGATGCAGTAGCTCGTAGGCGGCGACGGCTCGCACCGTGGTTCCGCGTACGGCGGCCTCGGTGATCGCGTAGCGCAGGGCGTTCGCGCCGTACTCCGAGCCGTCGACGCCGACCACGATCGGGCCGGTCGTCGGTCGGTCGTCCTCCCCGACCACGACCAGCGGACATTTCGCCTGGCTCGTCAGGCGGTTGCTCACCGAACCCATCAGCGCGCTCGCAACGCTGCCCAGCCCACGCCGGCCGACCACGACAGCGTCCGCGCCCTCAGAAGCCTCCGCGAGCAGATGAGCCGGATGACCAAGCTCCGAGGTCAGCTTGCACGTCAGTTCGGGCGCGAGCTCGCGTACCCGCTTCGCCGCGGCTTCGAGCAGTTGCCCGGAGAACTCGACGTACCAGTCCACGGGCTGGCTCGGGACGCCGTGGTAGCCGTAGAAGTTGAGCTCGGGGACAAGGGTGTACGCGTTGAGCAGTTCGAGCTGCTCGCCTCCGAGACGTGCCCGCGCCACCGCCCATTCGAGCGCGTTGCCGCTTTGCTGCGAGCCGTCGATACCGACGACGATCCGACCGGTCATATGACGTCCTCCCGCCACGAGAGCCGACCCCACCGAATCTAGCCCGCTCAGAGCACGCCGACCAGGATGATGACCGCGGCAGGGAGCGCGATGAAGACGACGATGAGGCAGACGGCGAGGACCCACCTGCGCTCGGATGCCATCCGGGCAAGGCTCTGGGCGCAGAACAGCGGTACGGGGCGCAGGAGCGGGATGACGTAGATCGCGACGATCGCGAACACGTTGTAGATCAGGTGCACGAAGGCTGCCTGCAGGCCGATTCTTGCGTCCTGTCCGACGACCGCGAACGCGGCGAGTACCACCGTGAAGGTCGTACCGAGATTGGAGCCGACGACGACCGGATAGATCTGCGCCGGTGTCAGGATGCCCGTTCCGGCGAAGGGGGCCAGCACCGAGGTGGTGATGGTCGAGGTCTGGGTAACGACGGTCACGCCCATGCCTGACGCCATAGCCAGGTAGGCGTTGCGGCCGACCGCCCTGATCAGCGCGTCGCGCGCCTTGCCGACCATCAGGTGTTTGAGCAACTTTCCCACGTACCGCACCGCGACGAGGATCAGGCCTGCGCCGATCACGATCGTGACCAGCGGACCGAGCGCACTGCTGAGTTGGGAGGTCGCGTGAATCACAGCGTGTTCTACCGGCCGGGTTGCCGCCCGGATGAAGTTGAAATGGACGGGATTCGGTAGCCAGCCGGTGCCGTACAGCGCGTCGGTCAACGCCCCGCTGACGCGCTCAAGTGGATGCCAGATCAACTCGACCGGGAAGAAGATCAGCAGCGCGAGCCAGTTGTAGAAGTCGTGGACGGTGGACGCGCCGAGCGCCCTGCGGAACTCTGTGCGGTCGCCGATGAAGGTGAGTGCGACGAGGCTGGTCGTGACGGTGGTGCCGACGTTCGCGCCGAGGATGATGGGGATCGCGCCCTGCGCAGATCAGCAAGTAGATCGGCCCGGCGACCCCGCACCACCCGAGGGCCTTGATCCACGGGGCGAGCTGTGCAGTTTCGGCGCCGCTGTTGGCAGGAGGCTCCGAGCCGCCGGCAGCTGATTGACCAGCGACGCTCGATCGCCCAGCGAGCGAGAACAGCGCCGACCGGCATTAGCGCAGAGCAATTCATTGAAGTCGGCGATTTAATCGCCTGATTAGTGACAGCGGCATTGTTCGCGGCATCTTCCATCGCTGTGTCTGTGGTGTGATAGTTGGAGCCGGGGACAGTGTGCCTCCGGGGGGCTTGTATGGGTGGGGCTGCTCATGCGTTGGTCGCGCTGATTACGATCCTGGTGTTGGCGGTCGTCTTTGGCGTGACCGAGCACGGGAACGTCGGGATCGGCGGGCGTATCGCTGCCTTCGCCATTGTGCTCCTCATTCTCTTCACCATCATCTTGGTTGCGAACGCGATTTCTTAGCTGGTCTTTCGTGCACAGAGGCCGTGCGTTCACGCGTTGTCGACGGGGGGTTGAGATGAGTTCGATCCACGATGTGCGTGCAGACGACAACTCGTGGAACCCGGTGGTCAAGCCGCCGGATCCGAAGTTGGACGACGATTGCGAGCAACCGCTCGAGGCGTGGGGCGTGACGCGGCGGTTCGACTTCGGACAGTTCGTGCTGCTGCAGCAAGAGGGCAAGCTGAACGGCAAGACGACGTCGATGCCTCTGGTCGTGTCGGAGGGCGGATCTGTGTACGGCGAGGGCGAGGACCCCGACGACGATGACCGGCGGCCGCGGATCCGGGCAGCGGCGACGATCGGCGCGGGCGGTCCGTTGCAGGGAGAACCGCTTCCCCGAGGCTCGCTCGCGGAGGCTTTTGGCGGCGTCCCGCTCGACATCGCCTATGTCGCCGGTGACGAGGCGCTGGAACTCGTCACGGCACGTCCCGGTGCGGTGCCGGTTGCGGACATCAGCGCCGTCGTTGCCGGCGATCCAGTGGAGATCAACGGCCGAGAGGTGCGACCACGCTTGGGGGTCGAGGAGGTATCCGCCTTGTGGGGCGGGCGTTCCGTCACCGTTGTGGCGACAGACGCTGACGGTGGCGACCCGACTGTTGTCCGGCTGATGCCGAAGGTCACGGCTGTGGACCTTGACGCGGACGCGGTCGATGCCGTCCTCGCCGGCCGCGAGGTCGGTGTCGCCGGCGGGGGAGTGGTGACGATTCCGCCCACGCCCGAGGTGGCGCAGGCGTTGCTCGCCAACCGGAGCGTCGTCGCACCTGGACTCTTTCAGGACAAGGCACAGCCGTTCCGGCTCACACCGCGCTCCGGAATTCGCGGCGCAGGCGACCAGCCCGCGGCGCGCAGGTTCGTCATCGCCGATGCGCCGGGCTTCTTCGCATCGCCCATGGTGCCGTCGCTCGACGGGCGCCCGATCCAGGTGCCCATGACAGCGGATCTCGCCGCGGGCCTGCGGCGGGACGGCTCGGTACTCACCGACATCAACGGCCGTGACGTCCGGCTGGTGCTCGGGCCCGAGGCCGTCACGAACCCCGGGCGTGGCCAAGGTACATCGGTCATCCTGAACTGGCCCGGTCTCGGACATGAGCCGATCGAGGAGTTGGAGCTGACCTACGACTTCTTCCACAGTCCGTATGGTGAGGGCCTGAAGCACCTTGGCGGGCTCCAAGGAGGCGGCGAATCAGGGACCGAAGTCGTACCGGAGAAGAAGGCTGCGATCCCGCGTCCGAAAGGGCTGCGGGTGGCGGTCTTCCTGCCGTGGCGTCAGGAATGGAAGCTGGTCGGCTTCTCCAGAGGAAACCTGATCTCGAGTATCGCGCTGGCTCCGGGCGAAGAGGTCACCATCCGGGTGTCGCAATGGGAGCGCCGTTCCAAGGCACTGGAGCAGATGTCGGAGACCGAGACGGACATCACCGCCGACTTCACCTCCACCACGCGCGACACCGAGGACGTCTTCCGGGAAATGACGTCGTCGCAGGAGTTTCAGGCGCAGGCCTCGGCGTCGCTGGATGCGAGCTACAGTCCAGGCGTCGCCTCGATCCAGGTCGCCGTCGACGGCAGTATCACCTCCGGCAACAACGTCGGCTCCATCGCCCGGTCGTCGCAGCAGCACATGCAAGAAACGGTGCGACGAGCTACGACGCGGGTTCGTTCGCGGCGGGTCACGAAGATCACTGAGCAGGTAGAGGCGGGCCGCAGCGAGGACGTCGTACGTCATATCCGTAACCCCAACAGCTGCAACACGCTGACCCTCGACTATCACGAGCGGCTGGCCCACTACACGGTCACCACGAAGTTCCTTCCGCAACGGGTGCGTGTCGTGGTGATGATCGAGAATCCGCTGGGTTCGACCGAGTTCACCGGCCTCTTGGTGCGCACGAACGAGACTGCACTCCGTAACGCGCTCCTGAACCCGGAGCTCGCCGACGCGTTCGAGGCCGTTCGCCTCCTGCGCTCGTACGAATTCGCCTGGGACGAGGCTGCGTCGATCGCAGCCAAGTCCAAGGAGGTCGCCGAGCTCGACCGGCAGCGTGCGAAGCAGCAGCAAGGAGCCGGCAGCGGCCAGCAGGACGAGAAGCCGGACCCGCCGCAGCTGAAGGATGTTCTCGCGGCGCTGGCCGAGCTCCGGAAGGCGTCCGACCTCCTCGTCAAGGGCGACTACAAGCCCGCGTTCGGCGACATCGCTGACCGCAGTGACCATCGCGCGACGCCCGATCACGCCCAGTCCGCTCAGCGGTGGCTCTTCCGGACACTCGTGCAGAACAAGGTCAGCGCTTCGCTGGTGGCGAAGATGCGCGAGATCGGGAGCGCGACACTCTCCGTCGAGTACGCGCGCACCTTCGCCGATGCCTTGCCGTCCACGGCGTATCCAGGTCTGACCGACCTGGCCGGCCTCAAGGACACGGACAAAGAGGACGCCGGACTCGCCGCAGCCATCAAGGAGCACTACGGCTGGTTCGGCAACTGGGGCTGGTTCACCGGTCAGGTCCGCGATCAGGGGATGTACAGCCCCGACGACTGCGGCTTCGCGGCGGCGCACCGTCGGCTCACCCAGGCGCTGCGGGACTACGAGGCGAAGGCGTCCGAAGGCGATGCGCTTCTCACCCAGCAGCAGATGGTGGCCGGTGCGAACCAGGAGCAGGCGGCGGCGAACTGGGTCGACAAACTCGAGATGAAGTACGGCCTCGAGGTGGTCGCCGATGCGCATGAGCGGGAGGAAGCGCTCCTGGCTCATCTCAAGGATCACGCCGACTACTACCGATTCGTGCTGTTCCAGGCACTGCCACCGGGTGAGCAGCTCAAGCTCCTCACCGACCTCGCCCCGCAACTGCGAGTCGGCTTCTTCGAGCCACGCGTGGTCGCCAACAACGGTTCGCTGCTCGCCCTTCCCCTGACACCCGTCGGAGAGTCACAGCTGGTGAAGACCGTCGAGGACCTGAAGACCATCCTCGAGAAGGCGTCGGACGAGGCCGCGCAGGCGGAGGAGCGGATGCAGGCCGACGACTACATCTTGCCGACTCCCGGTATGACCGTGACCACGACGCTCGGCGTCTGCGACGGGTGCGGACCGCACGAGCGCGCGATGCACGACATCGAGAAGCGCAAGGCCGCTGCCGAGGCGGGCATTGCCGAGGCCGAGGTACGTCGGCGCGGCCTGCGCCTGGACGACGAGCAGTACGACGACCCGGTCGCGCCACCGCGGCCGCTGCGGATCGAACTGATCACGCACGAGGTCGAACCTGCCGTCGACCCGGTGCCGTAGAGACTGCGATGGCCGGAACAGCGAGCCGGGCGGCCGCGGCCAGTCAGCGTCGCCATTCTGCGCGGCAGCAGCGCTCGCCGTCAGCGCAGCGAGGCTCGGCAGCAAGCTCCGTCGGCCAGGGGAGCGCCTCCAAGGAAGGGACTGAGGCGCTGGTGGTCAGCACGGTGCTGCCTGACGAGGGCGAGCTGGAGCAACGCCGGCGCGAGCTTCAGGCCGGGCTACTTCGACGCAGTCAGGTGGACTGGTCGCGCGTCCCGACCCGTGAGGTCGTACTCGACGTCGCGCTGGCCGCTCTGCCCAAGGAACAGCGAAGTGTCACCATCAAAGCGGACCCCGTCGCTATGGCGGACACCGTTGCCGACTGCCTGAGTCATGGCTGGCCGGCGCTCCTCGAGCTCGTACGCAAGGTGGAGGAGCACCGCGTGCCGAGTCTGACGGAGTTGGTGTACGCCGAAGCCAACGCGGCCATCTACGACATCGTCCCGCAGTTGGCCGAGGTGGAGGATCTGGCCCGCGAGATCGTGCTGCAGCGTCTCAAGCTGAGCGAGGAGCAGGTACGGGCCGCACGGCTGACGTTCCTCGCCGGCCCCGGGGTCGACAGGGCCCCGATCGGCTACCTGCGCTCGACACGGCAGCGGCTGACACTTCGTCCAGGCCCACATCTGACGGCCCTGCGTTCGATGCTGGCGGATCTCGCACCGAGCGAGCGGATGGTTCAGTGGGAGCGAGCCGCCGTGAGGTCGCAGCGCGACCTCGTGCGAGGCAATCCCAACCTGAGTTACATCCTCGACAAGTCGGTCATGCGGCTGCGTGCGTTCGAGCTTCGCCGAGCCCAGCGCGTGTACGAGGTCTCGCAGTACTGGCCGCTGGTCGCCTGGCTGGTCGGCACGGACCCGACGATCGACGACGATGACCTGCTCGCCAGGATTCTCGACGAGCTCGTGACGATCAGCGATGCGATCAGGTCCGTGCGCAGCGCGGTCCATGACGGTGGAGTCTGGGCGACGGACACCATTACCGGTGCGCAAGCGCAAGCCGGGTGGCAGGCGGCGGGTCTGACCATCGGCACAACCCTGACCAACCCCTTCACCCGCAACATGCACAGCCCACGCGGACCCTGGCGCTACCCGCTCATGATCGACGCCGCGTTGCAGGAGCTTGGCTTCTTGCCGCCGTCTCCGGTCGCCGTCGCGGCGAGTTCGGTAACGGCCGGATCGAGCGAGTACAACGGCCTTTCACACCTGATGACAGGAGGCGTGCTGGCGGTCAGCCTGGCCGCTCCTCCCGTCGGCGTGCCCCTCGGCGTCACGACGGCGCTGTGGAATCTGTTCCACGACGTCGTCGACTACCAGGACCAGCGCGACGCTCACCGCGCGGTACTCGACCCGGCCTCTTCGCTTGCTGTGCCACCGAGCCTGCGCCAGGTCGAGGCGTCGATCGTCGGACTGGTCGGGTCGGCCGTCCCCGGATTCGTTCCCGCGCTCGCTTTCGGAGTTACCGAGACGGTGATGCGCCTCAGGCCGGGGACCACACAGTGACCGGCGTGAGCGAAGGTGCTGAGGAACTGCTGGAGCAGGCGCTGAAGACCGAGTCCAGGACGGCCTCGACGCTCGCACGAGCGGCACGTGACCTGACCGAGCACACGCCGCCGAAGTTCATCGTCGGGGTGTCCACGGTCCTACACCAGGCCGCGCAGTTCGCCCCGGCGGCCGAACAGGCCGCGCACGAGTTCCGGTTCGCGTACTGGCGCAAGACGCTGCATCCCGAATCGTGGATCTCCGACACCCTGCTTCAGGTCAAGTCACGCCAACTGAAAGAGGCGCTGGAGGCGGCCGCGCAGAAGGCGGACAAGGCTCTGGCCGACCGAATCCGGGCTGAGATCACCAACGTGGACAAGGCGTTGGCTTGGCTACCGGCCAAGGGCGCGCCGAAGCTGGCTCCGACCAGAGTGACCAAGCTCGGGAAGTTGGAGTCGTTCCTTTACTCGACCGCCGCGCACAACGATGCGACCCTCGATCCTCTGCGCACGGCATTGGCTCGCTGGCACGACGCAGCGAGCGGTTTCGACCCAGCCGAACTGGCGGCCGCCCGTGACGAGCTCTGCGCCAATCTCGGTGCCATCAGCACCAAGAAAGCGACGACGAAGGTCCTCGGCCGTTCCAGCACCTACGTGAAGGCGGTCCAGGAAGCCACGAAGGCGCTCACCAAGCAGCTTCCCGACGAAGGAGCGCTCGAGGTCCTGGGGCAGCTCGGAGTCGCTGTCGGCGATCTCCTCCGCGCCCAGCGCGCGGCCGGTATCACGAAGCGGACCCTCTTCTGGCGGCATCTCTCGCCGGCGATCGAGGCGTCACCGAATGCGTGGGGCCGTCTGGGCCGCAAGATCGCAAGCCTCGAACCGGTGAAGGCCAGCGAAATCGAGAAGGTCAAGGCGCTGGTGACTCGGGTTCGTGCCGCGCTCGCCGAGGCAGTCGGCACGGCGAGTCCGGCCTACCAGTCGTCCATGTCCCGCGCTGTGCGACGCGCTGAAACGCTGGCCGCGACCTTGAACACCGGTGCCGTCCGAAGTGGTGCCACCCCAGCGTGGAAGACGGTCAAGCCGAACGCGGCCATCTTCGCTCCCGGCGCCACGGGCAAGGCCGGAAAACTGTTTGTCGACGACGCGGTGCTCGTCGTCAACGAGACCCTGAACCCGCCCAAGGCTTATGTCCTGTTCGCCGGCCAGATCAAGGCCGGCGATGCCTCCTCTCGCAACGCGATCGCTCAGCTGATCGAAGACCAGACACGGCTGTTCAGTGGCAGTCTGACGATCGGCGGCCGCGAGTTCGCCATGGTGCCACCCACTGACCTGGCCTGGGTCCAGCGGGTCTTCGTCGGCACGACGCGCCCAAGCGGCAGTGCGGCGCTCACGGGACTCGTACAGCACATCGACGCACCCCTGGACGCCGCGGCCCTCGACGACCTGGCACTCGCCTGGCTGGTACGCAGCGGGAAGGTCGTCCCTTGAGTGTCAGGGGACCTTCGGCGGTGTGGCTTCCGGTTTCGCAGGTGTTCCCCGGAATCGTTGAAGGCGGTTGTGGATGCCGTGCAGGATGCCGGTGCCGTTGCGGTACCTGCCGAGTTCGGCGATCCACAGTAGCCAGGCGCCGGCGGCAAGGATCCCGATGAGCCATACGCTCGGCAGCATCCGGTCCTTGATCCTGAGCAGCGCCCAGTGCTGTGCCTCACGGTCGCAGCGTTTGCCGGTCTTCTCCACGTCGAGTTCGGCCAGGCCGCAGGGTGGAGTGGCTTCCGGCGGAGTGACTGCCGGTGTCTCGGCGTACGTTTGGTCGCGCGGCGGGTGTGCGGTCAGCCATGCCGCGAGTGTGGCCGCCATCTGCTCGTGACCGTCCTCGTTGGGATGCAGACTGTTGTGCACCCAGTTCTTCGGGTAGACCTGCGCCTCGACTGACCCATTGACCGACTGCGCGTTGAGAAAGTTCACTCCGGTCTTCGGTCCGTGGTCACACAGCCGCAGCTTGTTCGCGACGAATGTTGTCGGCATCGTGTCCAGGTAGAGGAACTTGGCGGTCGCGGCCTCTTCCCGGATCACGGTGTCGAGTTGGTTGATGAAGCGGTGCAAGAAGTCGATCTCGGTCTTCGCCAAGGCGAGGTCCGGGCACCTGCGCTCCGCGATCGGGTCGGGGTAGGGCACCACCAGGACCGGCGTCCGGAGGTTGCGCTGTTCGAGGATCGACTTGAGTGCGGCATAGGTGGTCCGGATCGCCTGCCGTACGTTGCCGAGGTTCCCGGTCCAGAGCTTCTCCAGTTCGTCGCAGTGTCCGGGGGCCAGGCACGTGGTTCCGATGGTCGCGAACCCGGAGTCGTTGCCTCCGATGCTGAGCAGAACGAGATCGACGTCCGCGCCGCTGTCGAGCAGGGACTCGAGTTGCTGGAACTGGGTCTGTCCGGCGGAGCCGTCCACCGGCTCGCCCGAATACTGCGGGATGCCGCTGGCTGCGGGCAGGTTCAGATGCGAGGTCCGGGCGCCCGAGCAGGCGAACGAGACGACGCCGCCCGGATACTTCGCCGCGCCGAGATTCTCGGCGTAGACGAACGGGTACGCCGTGGGAGCTCGGCGACACTCGTTCGCGCCGGCGTCATCGGTTCCCTGGAAGAAGGAGCCGGCACCCTCTCCGGACATGTACGAGTCGCCCAGCGCGACGATCATCCGGCCGGCGCTCGGCGCGGGCGGAGCCGGCGTGGGATGGGCTGCGATGACGGCCATGACAAGCAACAGCCCGGCGACGAGGACGGTGTCGGCCTGCGTTCGGGCTGCGATCAGGCCGAGCAGGAAGAATCCGGCGACGCCGAGTACCAGCACGGGCCGGTAGATCTGTCCGAGTTGCTGAAGCAACAACACGGTGAGGATCCCGAGGACGAGTAGGCCCACCACGGTGAAGATCCGAATGTTGCGGTCGCGCCGAGCCATGACTCCGGGGTGGCGGAGGACATCCGCGGAGAACAGGGAGACACCCACCGGGGCGGCCACGAGCGAGCCGCCCAGAAGGATCAGTGGAACCCAGGGCCACCATGCGCCCGGATCCTTCGACGGCATCATTACGAGCCAGCCGACGACGAAGCTTGCGACGCAGATCGCGAGAGCGACGGGCCCTCGCCAGGGTGCGCCACACGTGGAGGCGCGGGCCGCGAGCAGGAGATGCCCGAAGGCGACGTACCCGGCGACCGACCCGACGACCCCGAGACCGTCGACGTCGAGCAGCAGCCAGATGCCGATCAGGACGAATCCGCCCAACCATACGGCCATCGCGAGCCAGATGTCCCGGCTGTGCTTCGATTGCTCGTCGATCGTCCCGAGCAATCGCAGCAGACCCCATACGATCAGACCGACGCCGGCGGCGACATACACGACCGCCGGAACGTCGCCGCCCACGAACTTCGATCCCACCAGGATCAGAACTCCGATACTCAGCGGGATCCACACCCTCTTGTCCCGTGCAGCAGAGCGCGCTGATGGTGCCGTCGCTTCCTGTGCTGACCCTGAATCGGCCATGTCGCCCCCTGTTGCACGTCCGGTCCGAGCATCGAACCTGCCCCTTGCTCTTCGGACCGAACGGTGGGGCCGGCAAATACATTGCGACGTTGTAGGGACGATCAGTTGTTCAAAGTCAACTGGTTTGGTTGACATTCAGGCCTCCATCTCAGATTTCGGGACCGCGCCGTACCGGCCCTGATCGCCATGAGCTTGTCTGAAAAACATTTGCACGAAAGCTAGGCAAGACCGGTCTCTCTCGCTAATCTTTTCCGCGATCTGGTGGATGAGAGGAGCGTGCGTGTGAGGTCGAGATCGCCTGGGGACGTGCTCGCGTCCCGGGCCTATACCGCCGCTGACCGGTTCGCCCGGGTGGTCGCGCTCAATGTGTTGTGGCTGGTCGCGTGTCTGCCGGTGGTCACGGCCGGGCCGGCCACCGCGGCGGTGTTCGGGGTCGTCCGGGACTGGAACCGGGGCCTCGAGCCGCCGTTGGCGCGGTCGTTCCTGCGGTACTTCCGGGAAAACTTCCGGCAGGCGTTCGTGCTGCAGTTCCTGTTCCTGGTGCTGTTCCTGCCGACGGGCACGGTCGTCGCCGCGGCGCTGGCAGCGGTGATCGCGGCGTACGCGTTCACGCTGATGGTCGGCTACGAGATGTCGCTGCCGCAGATCCTCAAAGCGTCCGTCCAGCTCGCCGTCGGCAAACCGGCGGCCACCGCGAAAACCCTTGGTTTGCTGGCGTTCGCGGTAGCTCTGACGGTCGTGTTCCCGGCGGCGCCGCTGCTGGTGACGGGCCTGCTGGTCGCGTCGGTCCAGCGCTGGTGCGCCCCGTGATCCGGGCCCGGCGGTACTGGGTTCTGTACGTCATGCTCGTCCCGGCGCTGGTGTATCTCGCGGTCTACAAGTACGCGCCGATGTACGGCATCGTGGTCGCGTTCAAGGATTACTCGCTGGGCGAGGGCATCGTCGCCAGCCCGTGGGTGCACCCCTGGTACGGCCACTTCAGCGAGCTGTTCGGATCGCCGTACTTCGGCCAGCTGCTGCGCAACACGTTCCTGCTGTCGATCTACAAGATCGTCTGGGGTACGGCGCTGCCGCTGGTGCTGGCGTTGTTGCTGAACGAGTGCCGGCTGACCTGGATGCGGCGCTGGGTGCAGACGCTCAGCTACATGCCGCACTTCCTGTCCTGGGTGATCATCTTCGGCATCACCGGCGCGTTCCTGTCCGAGAGCACCGGCCTGGTGAATCGTTGGCTCGAGCAACTGACCGGCCACACCATCGGTTTCCTCACGAGCACGGACTGGTTCCGGACGGTGCTGGTCGGGACCGAGGTATGGAAGGACATGGGCTGGGGCGCGATCATCTACCTGGCGGCGATGGTCGGTATCGACCCGTCCCGCTACGAGGTCGCCAAGGTCGACGGCGCGAACCGGCTGCGGCAGATCTGGCACATCACGCTGCCGGGGATCCGCAACGTCATCATCCTGCTGCTGGTGCTGCGCCTCGGCCATGTGCTGGAGGCGGGGTTCGAGCAGGTGTACATCTTCTACAACCTGCAGGTGTACCCGGTCGCCGACATCCTCGACACCTGGGTGTTCCGCACCGGCCTGGAGAACCTCAACTTCTCGCTGGCCGCGGCCGCGGGCCTGTTCAAGTCGATCATCGGGCTGGTGCTGATCCTGGCCGCCAACCGGATCGCCAAGCGCTGGGACGGTCAACTGTGGTGACACTGGTCAGGACCAGGATCAAGACCCGCCCCGGCACCCGCAGCACGACTCGCATCAGCAGCCGCGAGGACCGGATCGCCAACGGCATCGTGTACCTCGCCCTGATCGTGGTGGCGATCGTCTGCGTCTTCCCGCTGCTGTTCGTGGTCGCCGCCTCGATCACGCCGTACGGCGAGGTGCTCCGCAACGGTGGCTATGTCGTGATCCCGCGATCGATCACGTTCGACGCCTACCGCGAGCTGCTGTCCGATCCGGCGATCCCGCGGGCGTTGTCGGTGACGGTGTTCATCACGGTCGTCGGCACCGCGCTGAACATGCTGCTGACCACGTTGATGGCCTATCCGCTGTCCCGCAAGGACCTGCCGGGGCGCAGCGCGGTGCTCCTGATCGCGTTGTTCACGACGGTGTTCGGCGCCGGGATGATCCCGACGTACCTGATCGTCAAGGCCACCGGTCTGCTCGACACCGTCTGGGCGATGATCGTCCCGGGCGCGGTGTCGGTGTTCAACGTGCTGATCATGAAGACGTTCTTCGAAGGCATCCCCGAGGAACTCGTCGACGCGGCCCGGATCGACGGCGCCGGCGAGTTGCGGATCCTGATCCAGGTGCTGCTGCCGCTCTCGGTGCCGGTGATGCTCACGCTCGGCCTGTTCTACGGGGTCTCGCACTGGAACGAATTCTTCCAGGCCGTCCTCTATGTCCGCGACCAGGATCTGCTGCCGCTGCAGGTGGTGGTGCGCAACCTGCTGGCGCGTTCGCAGGCGACCGAGAACGCGGACGCCGTCCTGCCGTTGGTGACCGTGCAGATGGCCGCGGTCGTGGTCGCGGCGATCCCGATGATCGCTGTCTATCCGTTCGTGCAGAAGCACTTCCAGAAGGGCGTTCTGCTCGGTTCCGTGAAGGGCTGAATCAACTAGGAGTAGAGATGTACAGAAGTGTTGTTGCGGTTGCCCTCGGCGGCGCGTTGTTGCTCACGGCGTGCTCGTCGGGGGAAGGAGGCGCGGACGGAGCCGCGGACACGGAAGTGTCGGTCAGCGAGGTCTCGTTCGGTGCGACGCCGCCGAAGGACGACGTCATCGGGCAGGCGCTGAAGAAGGAGCTGGGCCTGGACGTCAAGCTCAACGCCGTCGGTTCGAGCGACGACTACTACGCCCAGCTCTCCGCGTCGCTGGCCGGTGGGGATGCGCCCGACTTGTTCCAGGTGGACCGCTCGCGGCTGCAGCAGTTCGTCAAGCAGGGCCTGGTGCTCGACCTGACGAAGTACCTGGACTCGGACCTCAAGCAGTACACGGCGTTCGTCGGCAAGGACCAGATGAAGGCGGCGATCCTCGACGGCAAGACGTACGGCGTCGTGAAGCGCCCGCAGTACGCGTACAGCACGTACTGGATCCGCAAGGACTGGCTGGACAAGCTGGGTCTGGCCGTACCGAAGACGACCGACGACCTGTTCACGGTCGCGACCGCCTTCACCACGAAGGACCCGGACGGTAACGGGAAGCCGGACACCTACGGGATCACCGGCGGCAAGGACGCCGATCCGTGGGCGCCGCTGTGGGGCGGGTTCGGAACCGGTGGCCCCGGCGCGGAGTACGTCGAGGACGGCAAGATCGTCAACGGCTACCAGGATCCGGACACCAAGACCGCACTGGAGTACGTCGCCAAGCTGGTCAGCGCGAAGGTGGTGGACCCCGACTACTCCAGCAGCACGCTTGCACAGGCTCAGGAGCGTGCCATGCAGGGCAAGGCCGGGATCCTCTGCCAGAGCTGGCCGCAGATGACCAAGCCCGAGTTCACCGCGTCCGCGAAGAAGGCACAGCCGGGTGCGCAGTGGATCCAGCTGGCGCCGCTCGCCGGACCGGGTGGTCCGGGGGCGATGGCCTATGACGAGAACTTCGCGTCGATCTACGCGATCCCGGCCAAGGTCGCCAAGGACGAGGCGAAGCTCAAGAACATCATGAAGTTCGTCGAGTACATCTCGGGTCAGGACGGCAATCGGCTGGTCTCGTACGGCATCGAGGGCACCCACTACACCGTTGCCGACGGCAAGGTCAAGGCGACGCCGAAGCTGGCGACCGACGGCGGCTGGTTCTGGCTCTACCAGCTGACCGGACGGGACGAGGGCGAGTATCTCGGGATCAAGTTCGCCGCGCAGAAGAAGGAGATCGACTTCGCCGCGAAGCAGCCGCTGCTGGACACCTACACGAGCCTGGTGGTCAATCCGAACGGCTACAACCAGGTCGACGCCGACCGGTACTCGAACGAGCAGCTGGTCCAGTTCATCAGCGGGAAGAAGCCGCTCTCGCAGTACGACGCCTTCGTCAGCGACCTGACGAACAAGTTCGGCTACGGCAAGTACGTCGACAGTGCACAGCAGCAACTGACCGATCTCGGACTGGCCAAGTGAAAGCAGGCAGTCCGAGCCCGGTCGCGCTGGTCAAACGGGCCCTGCCGGAGCTGAGCGGTTCGCTCCGGCGGGTCGCCGACCAGATCCTGGCGAATCCGGACGAGGTCTCGCGCGGTTCGATCACCAAGCTGGCCGAGGCCGCGCAGACCTCGGCCTCGGCGGTCACCCGGCTGTCGACGCATCTCGGGTACGCCGGGTACCCGGCGCTGCGGGCCGCGCTGGCGATGGAGGTCGGCCGCGGTCTGGAGGCCGGCTGGACGAGTGACATCGGGTCGGCGATCGGCCCGGCGGATCCGCCCGAGCAGGTGCTGAACGTGCTGGCGTCGACGCAGGCGAACGCGTTGCGGACCGCGTTGTCGGCGATCGACCTGGACGCGGCGACCCGGGTCGCGGACGCGATCGCGGCCGCTCGCCGTACCCACATCTACGGCGAGTGGGGCGACGCGATCCCGGCGCGGGAGCTGTACATCCGGCTGTTGCGGATCGGGATCCCGGTGTGGTTCTTCGACGGTCCGCAGTCGTCGGAGATCGGCGCCGGACTGCTCGGCGAGGGCGACGTCGCGCTGGTCGTGACGCGCTCGGGCCACGACAACACCATGCTCGAGTACGTCAAGCGTTCCAAGGCACGGAGTGCGCTGACCGTGGCGATCACCGGCGTCCCCGCATCACCGCTCGGGCGCGCCGCCGACGTCACCCTCGACACCGGTACGCCGGTCGGCGGGACCTGGACCGAGTTCTTCGCCGGCCGCGCGAGCGACACCCTGACCGCGGGTCTGCTGTTCGTGCTGGTCGCGCAGCGCGTCCCCGATCACCTCACCGCCAACGCGCCGAACGGGCCGGGGCAACCCGTCGTCCGTCCTGACAGCTGAAGGGCTTCCCATGGCCATGTTCGACTTCCCCCTCGACAAGCTCCGCGAGTACCGGCCCGAGGTGGCCGCGCCCGCCGACCTGGTCGACTTCTGGCGCCGCTCGATCGAGAAGGCGCGCACCGACGACCTGTCCGCCACGTTCACCCCGATCGACAACAAGCTCGCGGTGATCGACACCTACGACGTCACCTACGCCGGCTTCGACGGCTCGCCCGTGAAGGGCTGGCTGCATGTCCCGGCCGGCGCGACCGGTCCGCTGCCGACCGTCGTGCAGTACCACGGGTACTCCGGCGGCCGCGGGATCCCGCACGCGACCACGTTGTGGGCGCAGGCCGGCTACGCCCACTTCGTCACCGACACCCGCGGGCAGGGCTGGACGGCCGGCGGCAGCAGTACGCCGGACGACAGCCCGTACGCCGGTCTGAACCACACCCCGGGATTCCTGACGGCGGGGATCACGGATCCGGAGACGTACTACTACCGCCGGGTCTTCATCGACGGGGTCCGGGCCCTCGACGCCGCCCGCACCTCGCCGCTCGTCGACCCCGGCAAGCTCGTCGTCGCCGGGGTCAGCCAGGGTGGCGGTATCGCGATCGCGGCCGCCGGTCTCGCGCCGATCGCCGGGATCGAGCTGCTCGGCTGCGCGCCCGACGTACCGTTCCTGTGCCACTTCCAGCGGGCCCTCCAAATCACCGACCACGGCCGCTACAACGAGATCACCCAGTACCTGAAGGGTTTCCGGCACCACGCCGACGCCGCGCTGAACACGCTCGGGTACTTCGACGGCGTCAACCTCGGCCGGCTGGCCACGGCGCCGGCGCTGTTCTCGGTCGCGCTGATGGACGCCACCTGCCCGCCCTCGACGGTCTTCGCTGCCTTCAACCACTACGGCAGCGACCAGAAGGAGATCGAGGTCTATCCCTACAACGAGCACGAAGGAGGACAGACGTACCAGCAGCTCGCCCAGCTCGACTGGTTCGCGAACATCTTCAGGAAGTAGGAAATTGATGAGAACAAGATTGCTGGTGTCCGGCTTCGTGAGTGTCCTCCTGGCGGGCGCACTCACAAGTCCCGCCCAGGCCGCCGGTGCGACGTACTACGTATCGCCCAGCGGCAGTGACAGCAACAGCGGTCTCTCGGCCGACCAGGCCTGGAAGACGATCGGCAAGGTCAACAGCTCCACCTACCCACAAGGCAGCCTCATCTCCTTCGAAGGCGGGCAGACGTTCACCGGCTGCCTGGTCTTCAACTCCACCAACGTCCCGGCGTCGTCCGCGTCGGTGCCGTTCCGGGTCGCGTCGTACGGCACCGGGAAGGCGACGATCAGCTCCAGCTGCACCGGTGACTACTCGGCGGCCGTCACCGCGGACGCCGTGAACGGTTTCCAGCTGAACAACGTCAAACTCGTCAACGGCGGCACCACCGCGGCCGGTGTGCTGCTGCAGAACCAGACCTCGTCGACCGCGACCAGCGGCCTGCAGATCAACAACGCCGACATCTCGGGCTTCGCCACACCGAGCGGCAGCACCAGCACGTTCGGCGGGCAGATCATGGTGCTCGGCTACGCGGTCAACGGGAACTCAGGACCGTTGAACGACGTACAGATCGTCAACAACAAGCTGTACGGCGCCAGCGTGACGTCGAACGCCGGACCGGGCGTCTACGGCTGGGGCTCCGGGGTCAACATCACCAACGTCCGGGTCGAGGGCAACACCGTCTACAACCTCGGCATGGCGCCCAACTCGACCGGCGCCGCGATTACCGCGAACGGCTGGAACACCGCACTCATCCAGCGCAACATCGTGCACGACATCGGCGCGAACGTGACGTCCTGCGGCGGCACCAGCGGCATCATGTCGTACACGTCGAACAACATCACCATTCGCAACAACGAGGTGTACAAGGTCCAGCCGGTGCCGGCGTACACGGCGGGCTGCGACTGGGACGGCATCGACCTCGACGGCGGTACGACGAACTCGCTCGTCGAGTACAACTACACCCACGACAACGCCGGCAGCGGGCTGCTCGCCTACACCTCGACGGCCGCGTCTCGTGTCTGGGGACCGAACACCTACCGGTACAACATCTCGCAGAACGACGACTGGGCGTTGGCGCAGGGCGGCCTGATGGACGTCGTGCCGGCCGCGCCGAAGAACGCGCTGTCGATCTACGGCAACACGTTCTTCAGTAACAAGGACCAGAGCGCGAACAAGAAGCAGGGCGCCAGCGCGTGCTTCAACTTCGGCTACAGCACGGGCGTCTGGGCCGCCGGCTCGCAGATCAAGGACAACATCTGCTACCTGACGAACCGGAACAACTTCGGCAAGACCGGTCAGTTCTACTACAACCCCTACAACCAGACCGGCATGACGCTGGCCAACAACCTGTACTACGGGACGAACACCGGCGGCTGGCGCTGGAGCGGCACGACGTACGCCGACTTCGCGGCCTGGACCGCCGCCGGACTCGAATCGGGCGCCGTGTGGGGCGACCCGCTCTTCACCTCACCCGGCGCCGGCGGCACCTGCACCTGGTCACCGCCGTCCGGAACCGGCCCGCAACCGTGCCCGCAGGCCTACACCCTCAAGACCGGCTCCCCGGCCCTCGGAGCCGGAACCCCGGTCTCCGGCAACGGCGGTGTCGACTACTTCGGCACCACCATCCCCAACCCACCCAACATCGGCGCCGACGCCGGCTAGCCCCGCGCCCGGCATCGGCCTCCCACCGCACCGGGGGAGGCCGATGCCGACCGAGCTCACACAGCGGTCATCGCCTGAGCCTGCGCAGGTAGGTGCCGAGTGCTGCGAGGCCCAGCGTGGCCGGCGTGATGATCGCGATCGGTAGAGCGGCGCCCGTGTTGAGGGTCTGCCGGGCGGTCACTGTGACGTGGACCGGCGGGCTGACGACGGCAGGCGTGTTGTCGCCGGGCAGTAGGACGGCGTAGACGGCGAAGTGGCCGGCGTTGACGGCCTGGACCTCCCAGTCGAGTTGGGTCTCGGGCGTCGGCGGTACCGGTCGCGTCACGTCCCTGGCCCAGTCCTCGAGGTCGACGTACGTGCCGTCGAGGCTGGTGACGTTGAGGTGGGCGATCATGCGGCTTCCGCCGTCGGCCTGGGTGACCGTGGATTCCAGCGTCAGGGTCTGCCCGATGGTGGCGTCGAGGGTCTGCTGGCCGAAGGTGATGGTGGGCTGCGGCGGCTGCACCGTTTGCAGGGCGATCATGACCGCGGCCAGGGTGTTCATCGGGCGCTCACTCCTCCGGTCAGGCTGACGAGCCGTGGCGCCGCCGCGATCAGCACGCTGCCTGCGACCGCGGCGAGGACGACGGGCGCCGCGAGGTAGCTGAGATCGTGGGTCCAGCTCTGCCGGCTGACCAGGACCGTCGAGATGTAGTGCAGTGCCGAGCCGATCGGGTTGATCCGGACCAGGGCCTCGCCGAATCCGGTCTTCGGCAGCGCCGGCACCTGTGTAGGGGCGAACAGTACGAAGAGCAGCAGCAGGCTGGTCGCGAGGCTGGTCTTGTTGGAGCCGGCGACCGCGCTGATCAGCAGTCCGAGGCAGCCCAGTCCTGCGGCAACCGTCGTTCCGACACCGAGGGCGAGGACAACCGCCTGACGAGTGACCGCGACCCCGTGCCCGAGCGCCCACAAGTACGGAACGGCGACGATCAGGCAACCGAACCAGAGCGTCATCGCGGCGCACAGCTTGCCGCCGACGATCGACCGCCGTGAGACCGGCGTGAGGAGCAGCGACTCGAGAGTGCCGCGCTCGCGTTCCCCGCTGATCGCGTCGGCGCTGACCACGAGGGTGAGCAGGACACCTACGGCGAGGGCGACCTGGAGGGTCAGGTTGACGGCCTCGCGGTGCTCGAGGAAGTTCAGGGCCTGGTTCGTGGCCGACAGGTAGGTCATGGCGCTGAGGAGCAGGCTGAAGGTGAAGACGAGCAGCGGTCCGCGGCCGCGCGCCCAGAGGTCACTGCACTCCTGCTCGGCCAGTACGGTCCATCGCGTCGTCGCTGCGTTCATGACGAGGCCTCCCGGGTCAGATCGAGGAAGGCGTCGCTGAAGCTGGTGCTGTCGGCCTCGAAGCCCAGCACCGGAATCTCTGCGGCGATCAATGCGCGCAGTACGTCGTTCCAGGCGATGGTCTCTGCCTGCAGCTCTATGGTGTCCGGCCGGTCGGGCGCGACAGTGGCACTGAGCGCGCGGAGTCGCCGCAGGACCTGGAGTGCGTAATCTGCGCGACCGGGCGGGACCCGGAGCAGCCCTGTGCGGTGGACTCCCACCGACCTCGTCACTTCCTCGACGCTGCCCGCGGCGAGCAGTCGACCGTGATCGAGGATCAGCAGCGTCGTGCAGACCTCTTCGACTTCGGGAAGGAGGTGTGTGGACAGCACCACCGTGGCTCCACGCTCCGCGGCGATGCGGCGGATGGTCGTGAGGATCTCGCGCTGTCCGGCCGGGTCGAGACCGAGGGTCGGCTCGTCCAGGAACACGACGGCCGGGTCGTTCACGAGGGCCCGGGCGATGCCGAGTCGTTGGCGCAGGCCGCGGCTGTACGTCGAGATCGGCCGGCCGGCGTGCTGGGCGAGTCCGACATCGCCAAGGAGCCGGTCCGCAACGGTCTCGGCCTGCCGGCGGGTGGCGCCGAAGAGCCGCGCGGCGTAACGCAGGTAGTCGGCGCCGGTCTGGTGCTCCGGATAGCCCGCGCTCTCGGGCAGTACGCCGATGTGTTCCCGGATCCGGGCCGTCTGGTTGCCGGGTACGCCGTTGACCGTGAAGGTGCCGCTGGTCGGTCGCAGGATCGTCGTGAGCAGGCGGATCGTCGTCGTCTTGCCGGCGCCGTTGGGGCCCAGCAGCCCGACGATCTCACCCGGCCGGGCGCTGAAGGTCAGCTCGTCGAGCGCGGTGCGAGCGCCGTACCGCTTGCTGAGCCGAGCAGCCTCGATGGTCGCCATGGACACGACGGTAGAACCGGGACGCTGAACGACGGCTGAACGGTTTTCAGCCCGCTGTCAGAGCCGTTGGCGCATGATCGTCTTGGAAGGTGATGCGTCATGCGGGCACTGGTGGTGGAGGACGAGAAGCGCCTCGCGGCGGGCCTGCGCAACGGTCTCGAGGCCGAGGGGTTCGCGGTCGACGTGGCGCTGACGGGCACCGACGGCCTCTGGCTGGCGCGCGAGGAGTCGTACGACGCGATCGTGCTGGACGTGATGCTGCCCGGGGTGGACGGCTTCGACATCTGCTCGACGCTGCGCAACGAGCGCGTCTGGACGCCGATCCTGATGCTGACCGCCAGGGACGCCGACGCCGACCAGGTGCGGGCGTTGGACACCGGCGCCGACGACTACCTGACCAAGCCGTTCTCGTACGCCGTACTGATCGCCCGGCTGCGGGCGTTGCTGCGCCGCGGTGCGGCGGAGCGGCCGGCGGTGATCTGCGCCGGCGATCTGCGGCTGGATCCCGCGGCACGCCGGATCTGGCGTGGCGAGGTCGAGGTGGGGCTGACGGCACGAGAGTTCTCGCTGCTGGAGTTCCTGATCCGGCATCGCGGTGAGGCGGTGTCCAAGCGGACCATCCTGGACCACGTCTGGGACTACGACTTCGAGGGTGATCCGAACATCGTCGAGGTCTACGTGCGGCGGTTGCGGAACAAGCTGGATCGTCCGTTCGGCAAGGGTTCGCTGCAGACCCTCCGGGGTTCCGGGTATCGGCTGGCCGACGATGGCGGCTGAGGTCGGACGGCGGGGGATGAGCGTCCGGTTGCGCCTGACGCTGATCGCGACGCTGGTCGTCGGCGGAGCGCTGGTCGCGGGTGGGTTCGTGCTGGTCGGGCTGCTCAGCTCCGCGCTGACCGATCAGGTGTGCGCGGCTACGGGGGAGCGGGCGGCGTACTTGGCGTCCACGGCTGCGCCAGAGGTGGACGCCCCACCGTCGGTGGAGTTGGTGCAGTACCTCGATCGCTCCGGTGCCGTGGTCGGCAGGTCCGACGCGGCGCGCCTGGCGGATCCGGGTGCGCGGTGCGTGGCCGTCGAGCCGCCGGGGCACGACGAGGACTACGCGTTCGTGTCGGCCGCCGTCACTCGCCCTCGTCCGGACGGAGCGGAACAGGTGGTGGTCGGGAGGCCGCTGGTCGACGTACTGGACTCGACGAGATACCTCACCCGCGTGCTGGTGATCGGGTTGCTGCTGGTGCTGGTACTCGTGGCTCTCGTCACCTGGCTGGTGGCCGGCCGGGTGCTCGCGCCGGTGGCCGCGATCCGCCGTGAGGTCGACGAGATCTCGGCGACCGAGCTGCACCGGCGGGTGCCGACGCGACACAGCGCCGACGAGATCGGCCGGCTGGCGACCACGATGAACCGGATGCTCGATCGGCTCGAACACGCCCACGACAGTCACCGGCGCTTCGTCGCGGACGCCTCGCACGAGCTGCGGTCGCCGGTGGCCTCGATCCGTCAGCACGCCGAGGTGGCGCTGGCCCATCCGGACCGTACGACGCTCGGCGCGCTGGCCGGGACCGTGCTGGCCGAGGATCTGCGGATGCAGCGGCTGATCGACGACCTGCTGGTGCTGGCCAAGGCCGACGAACGGAACATCCGGTTGCCGATGGCATCGATCGACCTCGACGACCTGGTCTTCGACGAGGCGCGACGGCTGCGCGATCGGACCGATCTGCTGATCGGCACGAGCGCGGTCTCCGCGGGCAGGGTGAGCGGCGACGAGGCGTCGTTGCGGCGGCTGGTGGCCAACCTCGCCGAGAACGCCGCCCGGTACGCCCGCGGCCGGATCGCGTTCGGGCTGGTGGAGGCCGACGGACTGGTCGTCCTGAGCGTCTCCGACGACGGGCCGGGCATCCCGCCCGCGGAGCGCGACCGCGTCTTCGAGCGCTTCGTCCGCGTCGGCGAGGACCGATCGCGCGCCGACGGCGGCAGCGGCCTCGGCCTCGCCATCGTCGCGCAGGTCGCCCGCACACACGGCGGCAACGTCCAGGTCGCCCGAAGCCTCCTCGGCGGAGCCACCCTGGAGGTACGCCTGCCGGCCGCCGACGCCTGACCGGATTGCCCGGGGTCAGCGATGGCGGGTGCGGGCTTTGGCGGCGGCTTCGGTGCGTCGGCGGGCGCCCAGTTTGGCGAGGATGTTGTGGACGTGGTTCTTGACCGTGCTGATCTCGATGCACAGACGTCCGGCGATCTCCTTGTTCGAGAGCCCGTCGTCAATGAGATCGAGGATCTGGCGTTCGCGGGTGGTGAGCTGGGTCGAGCCGGACTGCTCGGCCGCCTGACCGGCGGCGGACCCGATCCGGCGGAGCAGGGCAGCGGTCACTCTGGGCGGGCAGGCGGAGTCGCCGCGGGCGACGGCGGTCGCGGTCGTGACGACGTCGCCCAGGCTTGCCTCGCAGGCGACGAAACCCGGCGACCCCGGCGGTCACGCAAGCGATGATCGTCTCGTCGTCCTCGGGCGCGCCGAGGACGACCAGCCGCGGGCCGGGACGATCCGCCGGCCGGGCGGGGACGAGCGGTACGCCGTACCGGGGGTGGACGTCCACGAGGACGACGTCGGGCCTGACCCCATCGCCCAGATCGTCCAGATCGGCGGCGGTCCCGATCACATCGATACCGGCGACCTGTCGCAGGGCCGCCGCCAGATTCTCCCGGTGAATGCGCACCGGCCCGACGATCGCGACGACCACCGATCCGGCAGCGCGGTACCCGCTCCCGCCCTCACGCTCTGCCGTCGTCGTTGCAACGAACGCTTGTGCCATGGCCCCCTCCAGCAAAACGTGGACCAGGTCGCGCCGCCCCGTTCGGCCGCGTCCCGGAACGCGGCGAATATCCCCTCCTACAGAGTGCTACAAGCCAGGTCCGACGGGGAGGTCCAAACTCGGAGGCCCGGATCTTTTGGTTCACGTCGACTCGTCACAAGGCCCGGGATCACACGAGATTCGGCGCCGGCGGCAGGTCGAGCGACGGCTTGTCGTCGACCTTCGCGGCCCGGCCGTCGAGGGTGAAGTGAACCCGGCCGGTCGGGTAGATCCAGATCTCGTCGAGCGTGTGCGCGCGGAACTCGGCGACCATCGCGGCACTCGCGTTCCGCGGCAGGGTCGTCGTGGTCCAGTAGCCGATCCTGGCCGGGCGCCCGAGCAGGGCCTGCACGGTCGCCTTGTCCTGGCGCAGGAGGCGCGTTCGCTGATCGGTCAGAGGCATGTCGTCCGCCTTTCGCTCAGAAGGGTCGCCAGATGCCGCGACCCTCGTCGCGGGTGTCGAGTTTGACCGAGCCGTCCCGGTTGACCTGGCTGCGGCCCTTCTCGGCCTCCCACCAGGCCTTGTGCCACCAGTTCCCGCCGGAGCGGCACGAATCGACCGATCCGATGACGATACCGCCGGTCGCGGCCTGCAAGGACTTGATGAAGATGTCCGACGGGCCCGCCGACGAGCAGGCGGCGATCGCGACGAACGACGCTCCGCCGCCGAACGCGTTCTTGATGATCGTGCCGAACTTCGTGGCCTGGGTCGTGCCGGACACCATGTCGTTCGCCTCGCCTGATTCGATGTGCCCGTCGCCGTCCGTGTCGTTGCCCAGGCGGAACCCGCCGCTGCCGGACCAGCCGCCGTGCGCCTCGATGTGGATCCCGGTGAGGTAGCCGCAGGTACCGACGTACGACCGGATCGCCTCGATCAGATCGCTGACCGTGTGGACCAGGATCCACGCGTTCGCGTCGGTGTAGCCGCCGTAGTCGCGCAGGTCGATCTCGGTCTCGGCGTCATGGACGAGGAGCAAGGTCCCGAGATTCTTCAGACCGCCTGAACAGCTGCCGGGGGACCGGGGCGCGATCGGCGTCAGAGCCTCCCACGCACTCGGCGCCTGAGTGCCGAGCCGGGCGGGCAGTTTGGTCGCCTCGGCGTCGGAGCCCGCAGGTGCCGACCAGGTCTCTTCGTCGGCAGCCTCGCCGGGCGGCGCCGTACTCATCGGCTTCGGTCCGCGAATGGTGAATCCGCCGGTCCAGGTGGTCTCGATGGTCCAGAGGCCGCGGCTGTCCATGCCGATCGCGTTGTTCGCGTTGTGGTCGCCGTTCACGGTCAGCCAGTCCCGGACGTAGTCGGTCGACCCGCTCCGCAGTTTCGCCGCGAACGCCGCGGCGATCGCGTCGCCGTTCGGGGCGTCACACGGAGCCTTGCCCTGATAGCCGAGGAGCGCGACGAGCGGTCCGCCCTGCGTGTTGAGCAGACGTGCCCAGGCGACGCCCGGTCCGGTGGCGGGTGATTTCGAGGTGTCGATCTTCAGGACCGAGCATCCGGCGATGACGAGTACGTCGAGATCCATGCCGGCCGGCCATGCGCGGGCCAGGTCGGCCGGACCGAGCCAGTTGACGAAGGTACCGGCTGACCCGCAGGCCGCACCGGTGGTTTCGATCGCCAGCATGCCGCTGGACGAGAGGCCGTGCCCGGAGTAGTAGAAGATGTCGGCGGGGCTGCGGATCAGGCGCCGTACCGCGGCAGGCGTGCGCCAATTCGGTCGGGGGCGCACCGTGAGCTCCGCGACCTCGACCCCGCCGGCGCGGAACAGCGCCATCGCGTCCGGCACCTCACCGGCCTCCGCGCCGGTCGACGCCCCGGTCGAGGACGGCTGCGTACCGCTGCCTCGGCTCGTCGCGGCCAGCGCGGACCGGAAGGCGGCGTCACTCGTACCGCCGGCCCTCACCACGGTCGCGACCTCGTTGTGGGTCGCATCGAGCGTCAGGAACCCGCCGAGGGAGCCGACCGTTCGAGTGCCGCGGTACCGCAGCCTGGTCGGGTTCGCCGGATCCGGACCTTCCCGCGCGATCGTCCAGGACACCGGCGATGCCGCGGTTCCCCGGCCCGCTTCGCGATTCGGTGGCCGGCTCATCAGCTCGACGGTGACCTCGGCCGGCATCGTCGCGAGCGGCAGGCCCGAAGCGGTCGCCAGAACCTCGACCGCCGGAGTGTCGACACCGAGTACCTCGTCCCAGCGCAGGGAGGTGCCGGCCCCGCCCGGACCGGCGAACCACAACGACTCCACGATGACCTGCGCGGTTCCGGTCGAACCCACGACGATGGCGTCGAGCTGAGCCCAGGTGTGGCTGCCGACCTCGCCGTCGACCTCAGCAGGCGTCGTGGGGAAGACGAGCCGCTGGAAGGACTCGACTGCTGTCCGGGTGTGTCCGCCGTACTCGCAATCCTCCTCGAGCGGCGCGTCGGCGAGGCCCGACTGGCCGGCGGCGATCCGGTAGGCATGGAAGGCGTTGAGCTTGCGCTGGATCTCCCGGACGGCCGTGTGACGTGATCCGTCGCGCAGGACCCGCGGCCTGCTCGCGGGTGGTACGGGTACGTCGGGACACGGGCCCTTGACCGTCTCGGTCGGCAAGTCGCTCGCACTCGGGCGAAGCACCAGAACGTGCGACGGGGTGACGCCCTGCTGGTCGGCGACCCGGCGGGCGTACCGATCGGACCAGGGGTGTGCCGGCGCTTCGACGACATGTGCGTAGAGCCCGGGCACGCGGGTGTCCGAGCGGTAGCCGGCTGAGACGAGTTGCCCTCGATGGCGCAGTGCACCGGACGCGACGATCGCGATCCGGCCGAACGGGCTGCCGCGCCCCCGGCTCACGACGAGGTCTCCGGGGCGCAGTACACCGAGCCGTCCCCGCGGGCTCGTGACGATGTCGTAGAACTCCCGTAACTCGTTCGGCCCGACACCGGTGACGAACAGGTCGAAGAGTGTCGCCGCCGGAACCTGGATGTCAGGTAGCGCGACGTCGAGCTCCTGATCCGTGGACTCGCTGCGCGCCGCATCGCGGCACGAAGCCCAGACCGCGTTCACGATCCGGTACGCCGCGAGCACGCCGGACGTCAACGCACCTTCCATGTAGCCGTAGAACCCAGGTGAGGCCTGCTCGCCCGCGAAGAACAAACGGTTGCCGAACGGCTTCGTGAGATTCGGAGCGATCGTGGTGACCTCGCCGGGAGCCGGGATCGAGTATCCGGTCCGCACCCAGGGCTCGGAGGGCCAGTCGGCGAAGCTGATCCGCGGGCGCTGCGCGGCGTATCCGCGATAGAGGTCTTCGAGGCGCTCCTGGTAGCGCCGGGCGTCGAGGACGAATCCACCGCCGGAGTAGACGGACAGGCAGGCAGCCGGTCCGCTGGTCTGGCGATCGGTGCCTTCCCACACGCTGCCGATCCGGTCCCACAACGCGCTCGGGGCAAGCTTCGCGTCCTCCCAGAACGGGCGGGACACGCCGCTGAGGAACTTCACACACGGTCCATGGCTGATCGTGTAGTCGGCGGGGCGGAACGGCGTACCCGCCTGGATCCGCGGCCAGACCTTCGGTGCGGTCGTGAGGACGACGTAGTCGAAGTCCTCACCGGTCGCCGGCGTACCGAACGTGACGCGGACCGATCGTGATCCGATCTCGACGGCGCTCACGGCGGTGTTCAGCCGCACGTCCCGCAACGTCTTGGCCAGGTGGGTAGCGAGCTGCTCGTTGCCGCCTTTGCAGCGGTGGGTCTCCGTGCGGGTCCAGTAGGCGAGCGGATCGCCGGGCAGCATGTGCGCGCGGACGGCGGCCAGGTAGCCGAGGTAGCTCTGCCGCGCGACCGGGGCACACTGGTCGTTCTCGGCGACGAACTCGAAGTACCTTCTGGCGTTGCTCGATGACCGGCCGAACAGTTCGTCGAGGCGCTCGGCCAGCGACTTGGCGTCCAGCGCGGCCGCGTCGGGCGAGGTCCAGGGGCGGAGTGCGTCGATCTTCGCCGCGTCGGCCGCGATGCGGGTGCGGATCGGCAGGAGCTCTCGCTCGATGTCGGCCAACTCGGCGTCGGTGAGGTCCTTGCCGCCGAGTCGCACCCTGACCTTGAGACCGCGGCGTTCGTAGTCCGCTTCCTTGCTGACCTTCTCGAGCGTGAGACCGAAGCGTCGGGCGAGCTGGATCCAGGTCGTGTGATTCTCCCCGATCAGCTCCGCGCCGGCCTCGACGACCTTGCCCTTGACCAGGCCCGGATCGGTACGCACCCGGCCGCCGAGCCGGCCGCTCGCTTCGAAGACAGTGACCTTCGTTCCGCCGGTCTCGAGGGTCCAGGCCGCCATCAGACCGGCGAACCCGGCACCGATGACGGCCACCCGGGTCGTGGGCAGGCAGCCGGACCGGACGGCCTCGGTGACGGATTCGGCCTCGGACAGATCGACCGGCGGCAGCGGATCAAGGGTTTCGGCAGGCAGCTCGGGCACGGCTTCCTCCTCGGGGAGAGACGACCGCACCGCGTCGAGTGCGCGTCGGGGGTTCAGGTATCCACTGCCGAGCCGGAGCAGGTCCGCGCCCGGTTCCGGCACGTCGCAGCCGGCCAGCAAGGCCCGGCGGGTCTCGTCGATCGCCAGGGGCCGGTCGGCCACCTCGAACATCAAGGCGACGGTTCCGGTGACGGCCGGCGCGGCCATGCTGGTGCCGCTCATGCGCACATAGCGCGGACCGTCGTCGCCGGCTGTCCCGGACCGTGCTCCGAGCACCTGGACGCCAGGCGCCACCAGCTCGGGCTTCTGCCGCCCGTCGCGGGTCGGCCCCGAGCTGCTGAACGCTCCGAGCGGACGGTCGTCGCGGTGCGCGTCGTACGCGCCGACGGTGATCGTGCGATAGCCGTTGCAGATCGAGCCGGTCGTCGTCCGTCGATTGGCCTCGCCCGGGCTCAACCGGGCCTGACAGGTCGGGCAGGCGGTGTCGCGTTCGATCCACGCATGGACCCTCCCGTCGACGATGTCCTGACCGGTCAGGGTGATCTCCCATCCACCGGCAGGTACGCCCGGATCGATGAACACGCTGATCTGGTGATCGAAGTTGTTCGGATCGCAGGCACGGTGATAGATCCGCGCTGCTTCGCGACCGTCGACCACGACGACGCGGCTCGAGCCGAGCGGAACCACCGTCGGTGCACCGCCGGCCGGCGTGATCGTTGCGCCCAGGCGATCGCGTCCGGGGTACCAGATGTCGACCTGGTTGACCGTTCGGTCGGCCGGGTCGGCCTCGATGCGGAAGGTGCGGACCGATCCGGGGCGCAGTCGCCATGCCGCGTGGGTCCGCCGGCGGAAGTAGTTGCCGCCGCTGGCGATGACGGCCAGATCGTGCCTCGAGGAGACGAGTTGGTCGATGCCGAGCTCGACGAGCGAGTGCCCCGTGTGCTCACCCGCATGACGGCCGAGACTGAGGTTGATGGCGCACGGGCGGTCACCGGCGGTTCGGACGATGAAATCCAGGGCTTCGAGCAGTTCGACGGAGTCGCCCAGCGGGACCTCGGCGGTTCCGCGCCGACGGCCGAGATTGACGAAGATGATGTCCGCTTCCGGTGCCATGCCGGCTGGGCCACCCCCGCGGCCGTTACCGGCCGCGATGCTGGTCGTGTGCGTGCCGTGTGCTCCGGGGCCCGCATCGAAGTCGGCCGCGTCGTAGCCGAGCGTCGCGACCGGGTCGGCCGTGTCGAGTGCTGCGTTGATCGTGGCCGCGTCGAGGATTCGGCCGTAGCCGTACGGCGAGGCGGCATCCTGCGGGCCCGGGCGCTGGTCCCACAGGGCGACGACCCTCGTCGATCCGTCGGGGTTGCGGAAGTCCGGATGGGTGACGTCCAGGCCCCAGTCGACCAACCCGACCGCGATGTGCCGCCCGGTCGCTCCGAGGTCGGTGAACGGGGCGTCGTTCGGGTCGGCCGGCTCCTCGTTCTCCTGCGGCCAGGGTTCCAGGTCGGGGGTGTAGAGCCGGGGCGCCTTGACACTGACGACCGTCTGCTCCGCGCGGAGTCGATGGATGTCGTCGCGTCGCACCCGTGCCGTCGCGATGTCCCCGAACCGGCTGACGATCGTGCCCAGCGCGGGCGTGTCACCCGGCCGGCGGAGCCGGAGGATGACCGCGACCTCGTCCTCCGGTTCGCCTGAACGCACGAGCTCCTGCAGCGCGGGATCCATCGAGGATCACCCGGGGTCTCCACTCCGGCGCGAGCCTGCGGACCGTTTCGCGGCACCTCCGCCGCTACCGCCGTTCCCGCGCGCGACCTGGCCCTCGTCGAGCTTGTCGAGGATCTTCTGCATCCGGTCCTCGGCCGCGGTGTCCGTCTCGGCCGCCGCCACCGCGGTGGCGATCGAGTCGATCTTGGTCACCAGACCGTCCACGGTGCCGGACACCGTCTCCACCTTTCCGTCCAGCCCGTCGACCTTGGTCGCGACGGCACCCACGGAGGTCGCGATGTCGTCGACCTTGGTGCGCACCCCGTCGACCTTGGTGTCGAGGCCGTCGAGCTTGCCGGTGGCGGTGTCGACCTTGGCGGTGAGGTCGTCGAGCTTGCCGGTGGCGGTGTCGACCTTGGTGGTGAGGTCGTCGAGCTTGGTGACCGTGCTGCCGACCTTCTCGTCGAGCGTCGTGACCTGTGTGCCGACGGCTTGCACCGCCGGTGCGATCGGGTCGACCGCCGCCTTGAGCTCCTCGAGGAGCTCGCCGAGATTCACGGGCACGACGGGTGCCTTGGCGATCAGCAGGGTGACGACCGTGTTCTTCGGCCGGACCGAGTTGGCCTCCGGATTCTGCGCGAAGACCTTGCCTTCCTCGAAGTCGGCCTCGATGTTCTCGGCCCTCGACTTGAGCCCGAACCCGCTCAGGATGGTTTCGGCCTCTCCCTGCGTCCTGCCGACGACGTTGGGCACCCCCACCTGGGTGCCGGTAGCACTACCGCTGCCGAGTGCCGGGCTGACCAATGCCATGACGCGCACCCCCTCACCGGCGGCCGAGCAACAGGACGAGCAGCAACAGCATCATGGTCGAGTCGCCGCCACCGAAGCCGCCCTTGCTGTCACCACCGGAGTAGCCCGGCAGGAGGAACAGCAACGGCAGCAAAGTGGTCAGCTGGTTCTGCGACTGGGTGAGAACGCGGACCGACCGGCCGCTGTCGTCGGTTCCCTCGATCGATTCCTGGCTGAGCAACGGGAGCAGTACTGCCAGCATCTTGGTCTGCTGCAGATCGGACCGGATCGAATCCGAGGTCTTGCGACGGTCCGCGACCTCCCGGCGTAGCAGGCTGCCTTGACGGTCCTGCGTCGTGGACAGCGTGTTGGTGCGGGTCTCGAGTGCCTGGACCGCACTGCTCAAGGTCTCGATCTTGCTGTCCAGGTTGCGCGCCGCGCTCTGGACCTGGGTCTGACTCGCCGGCGTGGTCGTCTGCCGGGGGACGAAGCTGCTCCGGCGGGTCGGCGTCCGGACGGCCGTACGGCGCGGCGCCGCTTCGTCGAACGCCTCGTCGAAGGCCTCGTAGTCCAGGCTGTCGAGCAGTGATTCCAGGTCTTCCGAGTATCCGTTCATGAAGCACTCCTTTCATCGGTGCTCCCGCGGTCCACCGCCGCGATCTGTCGCCCGTGCAGACGGGCCTGCAACTGCAGTGCGGGCATCACCAGCCGCTCGAACGCGACCGGCTCGGGTGGCATGAACCCGGGCGCCCCGCGGCCCCGGCACCACCGGCATCCGGGATCGTCGCCGAGGCACTCGGGACAGGCGCCGAGTGCGCCGGCGAGCTCCGTCAGGCGTTCCCGCAGTGCGTCGAGCTCGAGAACGAGTTCGTCGAAGTGGGTCCGCAGCGCCGTCGTCCGGCGACGGTGCTCGGCCGCGTCCTCGAGTTGCTGACGCTCCTGTTCGGCTTGCAGCTCGTCCTGCTCGATTCCGTGCTCCCGCTCCGCCTCGCGGTCGGTCAGGGCCTGCACGATCGGTGCGAGCTGCGGGTCGTTCTGTGCGAGGTTCTTGACGGTCTGTTCCAGGCTCTGACCGCTGGCCAGCTGTTGTTTGAGAACCTCGACCACATCGGCGTCCGGCATCGTGCTCACCCCAACGCGTCCTCGTACTCGTCGTACTCGTCAAAAGCCTCGTCATAGGCTTCGTCGTAGGCCTCGGGATAGTCCTCCGGGAAGACGACCGTCTCGATACCGTCGTCCCGCTCTTCCTGCTCCCGAGGCTGCGCCGACAGCAGCTGGAGCAGTCGCCCGGATCGCTGGTCCGGATCGCTCGGATCAGCGACCAAGCGGCCGTCCGGGCCGACCAGGTAGGCCGGCACCGCTGTCGCTTCGTCCCAGCCCGAGGCCTCGGCTTCCGACTCCCGGGCGAGCGCCGACAACAGCCCTGCGTAGGCGTTGGCCGGTACCGGCGTGCCGCCGGGCCCGGCCGGTACGGTGCTGTTGCTGCCGCGAATGAGCGCGGCAAGTGCCTGACCGAGCTCGGGCGTCGCCAGCAGGCGCATCAGCTGGTCAGTGGCCGGCGGCCTTGCTGTCGCGCCGGGCGCCGCACCGGTGGGCGGGCCTGGTGGCAGCGGCGCCGGGGCACCGGCGGGGCCGCCGAGACCGCCGCCGGCGATGTTGACGACGCCGCTGAGCACCGAGCCGACGTCGCGACCGGTTCCGGTCGTGTGTTTCTGCAGGGCGGCGCCGGTGCCGCCGGCGAGAGCTCCGACCAGCGCGCCGTACGGTCCGTACTTCATGCCCTTCATCCCGCCCTCGAGACCGCCCTGCAACGCGGTCGCGGCCACGGGTGCGGCCTGTCGCGCGAAGGTGCTGAACGCCTTCCCGAGGTCGGAGAAGAACTCCTCGTACTCGATCGGTGTGACGTCGTCCCCGAACGCGGTCGCGAACACCGAGTCCAGCTCGGCATCGGTCAGCCCGGAGAATCGGTCGTCCAGTGCGTCCCGAAGATATGGGTAGTCGGTCTCCGGCATCTCTTGCTCCCTCCCGGCGACGAATCAGCCGACTGCGGACTTGAGCACCTCTCTCAGACGCTCGCCGTACAGGTCCTCGATCAGCTCCCCACGAGACCCGCTCGTCTGGACCAGGCCTTCGCTGTGGTCCACATCGAGCGCCAGAACCATCAGCCGGGGGTACTCGTCGAGGAGCCGTTCGGCCAACGGCGGCACAACCCGGCCGGACATCGACACCACGACGAGGTCCGGTTCCAGCTCGGCGACGGCCAGCATCAGCTCCAGCTCGGTGCCGAACGCCGGCTCGAGCTCCAGCTCGCTCTCACCGACGACTGCTTCCCGGACGGCGCGCAACACCGGTGACGGCCGATCGGCAACGAGAACCCGAGTCACGGCCACCTCCGTACCCGCTCGTCCACCCCTCTCCGGGCCACGCTACGGTCCCGTCCGCGCCGGCGAATGATCCGAAAGAACCGTCGTGGATCCAACTGCGGGACCAGTTCTCACCGACGCCCGGACCTATTGGCGGCGGCGCTTCGACACGCGGTGTAATCGCGCGGCTCCGGGATGATCCAGGTCCGGTTCGTCGCGCGCGAGGACGGGACCGTGCGGTACGCCGCCGAGACGGTCGGCGTGCTGCGGGCCATGAAGGAGACCGCGATCGCCGACGCCCGCGAGACGTTGCGTCGGGCAACGGTCGAGGAGGGGCTGACCGTCGGGGACGCGGTGCGCAAGTACGACGTGCTGCTGGGGGAGATGTCCCGGCAGTACGCGCTGTTGCCCGCCGGGGAGCAGCCGCGGTGCCTGGCGAACATGACGGTGGACGGCGCCCGGTTGCTGCCGGCGGTGGTCGGCACGTTCGTGGAGACGTTCGTCGCGGCGTTCCCGTCGGACGAGGTTCGCGCGCAGAGCTTCGAGGCGATCCGGGGCCGCGGCTACACCGTCGTACCTCGCAGTGCCTGATCGACAGCGCGTCGTCAAACATCGCGTCGTGGACGGACGCGCTTCGTAGCAGGCCGGTGACACGCAGAGCAGATGCGGTGGCAGGTACCTGCAGAATCCTTGGTGTGTTGGCGATCCCGCTTCCCGAACGGTCGCGCTGTTGGCAGGATGCGAAGCGTTCGGCTCCTGGGAGAGTAATGACCGAGAACAAGTCCGGAGGCGCCCTCGGCGCCGCCTTCCTGGCATTCCTGCTGCTCCTGGTCGGCGTGGCCGTCGCGATCGCGATCTGGGGCTCGCTGTCCGACTCCGACGGCCCGCCGCCGTCCGGCACGACCGACAGCAGCGCAGCCCTCGTCGCGAGCTGCCCAGGGGACTGCGCGATGCTATGAGGCCGGGATGCGGCCCGGTGCCCACAGGTCGTTGACGTCTTCTCCGGCGGCTTCGCGGCGCTGCAGGTCCTCGAGGAACTCGATGAAGTCGTGCTGTGGGCGCCACCCCAGGAGGTCTGCGGCCGCGCTGAGATCGTGCTGCTCGACGCGGTCCGGCAGTGCGAGCTGGTGGCGCTCGATCAAAGCCGTCGCGCCGGGCAGTCTCGACTCCGCCCACGCGGCGCCGTGCGTCGTGAAGTCGTCCTGGACTTCCTTCGGCAGTGCGTGATCGCTGTGCACGATCGTGCTGAAGAGGTCGATGCGGCCCGCCAGCGCGGCCTCGGTCGCGGCGGCGGTCGCGGTCGCGATGTCGCGGACGTCGACGCCGTTGCGCAGCAGCCGTTCGCCCCAGCGCAGGTACTGCTCGGGAACGAAGCCGTGGTAGCGCAGGAGCGCGACGGACGCGCCGGTGACCTCGCGGTACATCTTCCAGAGGTCTTCGCCGAGGACCTTCGTGACGCTGTAGACACTTCCCCAGCCGTACGCCATCGAGGACGCGAAGACGACGCTGCGGATGCCCGCCGCGCGGCACGCCTGGACGACGTTGAACGTACCGTCGACGTTGACCGCGAAGATCGTCGCGTCGCTGACTCCCGGCTGGTGAGCGTTGTGCCAGGCGGCGAGGTGAACCACCGCGTCGCAGCCTGCCACCGCGTCCAGCACGTCGGTCGGCGTCCGGGTGTCGCAGCGCACGAACTCACCGATCGCGGAGTCCGCGGGATCGGCGGACGGGGCGATGTCGGCGCGCCGTACGTGATGACCCGCCGCGGCCAGCACCCGCGACACCTCCCGCCCGGCGATACCTGACGCACCGGTGACCAGGACTGTGCCCATCGGGATCCTCCACATCGAGTCGGGAACGCGACCGACGCGACGTTACCCGGCGAGGCGGCCGTCGGCGACCTCGGCGATCTGATCGGCGGCGCTCAGGTGGGCGCGGTCGTGGGTGACGAGCACGGTGGCGGTCGAGTGGTCGTGGGTGAGCCGGGTGATGAGGTCGATGACGGCCGCGCCGCGCTCGTGGTCGAGTGCGCTGGTCGGTTCGTCGACGAGCAGGAGTTTCGGGTCGTTCATCAGCGCCCGGGCGATGTTGATGCGCTGACGCTGGCCGCCGGACAGCTGGTGCGGTCGCCGGCCGGCCTGGCCGGCGAGGCCGACGGCGTCGAGGAGCTCGGATGCCTTGCGGGCGGCGGTACGCGGACTGCGGCCGTCGATCTGTGCCATCACCTGGAGTTGCTCGGCGGCGGTGAGGGACGGCAGCAGGTTCGGTTGCTGGAACACGATGCCGATGGTGTGGCGGCGGAGCTCGGCGAGTTCGCCGCGGGTGAGTCCGGCCGTCGTGCTGCCGTCCACGGTGACTGTGCCGCTGTCGGGGGTGATCAGGGTCGCGGCAACGGCGAGGAGGCTGGACTTGCCGGAGCCGGAGGGGCCGATGACGGCGGTGAGGCTGCCCGGAGGTACGTGGAGGGTGACGCGGTCCAGCGCGGTCAGGCGGGAGTCGCCGTCGGGGTAGGTGAGGGTGATGTCGGACAGTTCCAGGCTCATCGGGCGCTCCCCAGAGCGGTCAGCGGATCCACCGACGTGATCCTGCGGACGGACAACGCGGCTCCGGCGACACCGAGGACGACCATCACCGCCGCCGGGAGGGCGACGACCGCCGGAGTGAGGACGAACGGCACGGCCGAACCGGCGACGACAGCTCCGAGGACCGCCGCGAGACCGGTGCCGATCAGCGTGCCGCCGGCTAGGAGGACGACGGCCTGGCCGAGTGCGTCCTTCAGCAGGCCCGCGGTCGAGGCCCCCAGGGCCTTGAGTACGGCGATGTCGCCGCTGCGCTGGATCGTCCACACGGTGAAGAACGCGCCGATCACCAGCGCCGAGATCGCGAACAAGAAGCCGCGCATCAACTGCAGTGAGCCGTTCTCGGAACGGTAGGACCCGATCGCCGACAGCGAGTCGCCCTTGCTGACCGTCCGGGTTCCCGCCGCCTGGTCCGCGGCTCCGAGGTCGGCCGCGGACGTCGTGTCCAAGGCGATGACCGTGGCTGTCGGCCCGTCCGTACGAGCGGCCTGCTGCCAGGTGTTCAGGCTGATCCAGACCACCGGCGCGTGGCTGAAGGAGGCATCACCACGTACGGCGCTGACGACGAGAGGCCGCCCCGCGAGCGTCACGGTGTCGCCCGCGGTGACCCCGAGGTCGTCCGCGGCGGCGGCCGACAGCACCGCGGTACGGTCGTCGAGGGCCGCGCCGGCCGGAGCGAGAGCGGACGCGGGGTGAACGCCGAACGCCGACACCCCGATGCTCCGGGCGCCGGCGACGGCCCTGGTCAGCGTGATGCCGAGCGGCTCCGCGCTGCGGACTCCGGGCGTCCGCGCCCACTGCTGCCACTGGGCCTCGGTGACCGTGGAGTTCGAGTACGACGGTCCCTGTCCGTCACCCGCGGCGCCGAACACGATGTGGCTCGCCGGAAGGTCGGTGATCGCGGACACGTTCTGCCGGCCGAGCCCGGCGGTCAGGCCGGACAGCAATCCGACGAGCAACGTGATCAGCACGATGACGGTCCCCATCAGGGCGAAACGCCCCTTGGCGAACCTCAGGTCTCTCCAGGCAACGAACATATTCCCAGGGTTGCAACCGGGCCGGTGCCGGACATCTGGCGGAGGACGGCATTCGCGGCGCCGGAAGACGGCCACCGGCTTCCATCTTTCGATAGAGGTCCGGCGAGCGCTTTGCCTCTAACCTGGGAGCACAGTGAACGCCGTTGTCCTGACCCCGACCACTCGAATGCTCGCGTGGTGCCTGCATCTGCTGGTCATCGCCCTGCTGGCCCTGACCGTGATCCGGGCCGTGGCCGACGGCAACCCGCGAGTGGCAGCGGTCGTGGTCGCAGCCGCGATCTGCGCCGCGGTCTATGTGGCCGGCCCGGCCCTGCCCGCCGTACGACGTTCGTCGCGCAACGCCCTTGTGTGGCTGGCCGTTCTCGGGGCGGCGTGGGTGGTCGTACTGGCGCTCTCCGCCGATGGGGTCTGGCTCGCCTTTCCGCTGTACTTCCTGCTGCTGCACCTGGCGCCCCGGCGTACCGGTCTGGTCGCCGTGGTGCTGACAGCGATCGTGGCGATCGTCGGCTTCGCCGCGCATCAGGGCTCCTTCAGTGTCGCGATCGCGATCGGACCTGCCCTCGGAGCCGCCGTCGCCGTGGCTGTGGTCTGGGGCTATCAGGCCCTGTACCGGGAGAGCGAACAACGCCGGCGCCTGATCGGCGAGCTGACCGCCACGCGCAGCGATCTCGCGACCGCACAACACGCCGCCGGCGTCGCGGCCGAACGGGAACGCCTGGCCCGCGAGATCCACGACACGCTCGCCCAGGGGCTGTCGAGCATCCAGCTGTTGCTGCGCGCCGCCGAACGATCCCTTCCAGCCGATCCGCAGAACGCCTCGGAGTACGTCGACCAGGCCCGCCGCGCCGCCGCCGACAACCTCGCTGAGGTACGGCGGTTCGTCGCCGCACTCGCACCGCCCTCGCTGGAAGGCGCGAGCCTGGCCGGCGCGTTGGAGCGCCTGTGTGCCACGACGGCCACCCGGCACCACCTCGCTGCACGGTTCCGCGTGGAGGGTGACGCCGTACCGTTGCCGACGGCACTGGAGGTGGCGCTGTTGCGCGTCGCCCAGTCCGCGCTCGCGAACGTCGTCCGGCACGCCGGCGCGAGCGTGGCCGACGTGACCCTGAGCTTCTCCGGCGGCCAAGTCGTCCTGGGCATCGCTGACGACGGACGCGGGTTCGACCCGGACGAACTGACGGACCGGGCGCCGGACGGTGGCGGCTTCGGGCTTCCCGCCATGCGGTCCCGCCTGCAGGAGCTCGGCGGTTCCTTGACGATCAGCTCCGTCCCCGGCAACGGTACGAGGGTGCTGGCCGCACTGCCGGCACTGCCCGCTGCGACGACCCGGGCTCGCTCGTGACCGACGTACCCATCCGTGTCCTGCTGGCGGACGACCACCCGATCGTCCGGGCCGGGCTGCGCGCGGTCCTGTCGACCGAGCCGGACATCGAGGTGGTGGCCGAGGCAGCCAGGGCGGAGGAGGCCGTCGTCCGGGCCGCCCGCGGCGACATCGACGTGGTCCTCATGGACATCCAGTTCGGCAAGGACCTGAACGGCACCGAGGCCACGGCCGCCATCGTGGGCCGGGCCGGAGCGCCCCGCGTCCTGATCGTCACGACGTACGACAGCGACGCCGACATCCTGCCCGCCATCGAGGCCGGCGCGACCGGCTACCTGCTCAAAGACGCCCCACCGGAAGACCTGGCCGCTGCCGTGCGCACCGCCGCCGAAGGCCGTACGGCGCTGGCGCCCAGCGTCGCGGATCGCCTGATGACCCGGCTCCGGACACCGGGCACTGCCCTGACCCGGCGCGAGACCGAGGTCCTCGGGTTGGTCGCGCAAGGGCTGTCCAACCAGGCCATCGGCGGGCAGTTGCACCTCACCGAGGGCACCGTGAAGTCCCACCTCGCCCGCATCTACACCAAACTCGGCGTCGACTCCCGCACCGCCGCCGTCGCCACAGCCACCTCTCTCGGCCTGATCCGGCGCTAGTGCGCGACACCCACAACAAGTCCATGCTGAAGGGTGGAGGGGGAGGAGCTATGCCTTTAACGAGCTATGGGGTTCTCGTCGGCCGGCTGGTGCGGTTCGCGCGCGAGGATCCGGATGACTTCGGGTCCTGGTATCACGGGAAGATGTACATCGCCGCGCCGGCCGGTGAGTACGAGTGTGCGGTGGACGTGTCGACGCCCAGCGGGGTGCCGGTGGAGTATCGCGAAGTACGAAACCTCAATCCGCAGCTGTTCGCGTCGACGGCCGCCCTGAGTGACGGGTGGCATCTGCTGGCCAGTACGCCTACGTCCGGTGCGCTCGACTACATCCGGTCGCCGCTGCTGCGGGGATCCGGTGGGTGCGTGACTGTCGTCTACGACCCGCTCGTCGCCTGGCTGAACGGGATCTTGAAGTCGCCCAGGTTCGGCTGGGTCGAGAGCACGGCCGACAACGCGTTGAACCTGCTCGAGCAGCGCCTGCTCGGATGCGAGCGTGTCTACGTGTACGGCGCCCCGTACTCGACCGGCCTCGGCGTCCACGACATCCACTACAACCAGGGCGACCCGCCAGGACCTTTCCAGCACCTCGACGGGATCTGGCAGGACGGCGGCACCATCATCCAGCGTCCCGGCGGGGAACTGACCGCCGTCCTGACCAAGTTCAAACCACAGTCCCTCAACACCGACAGCAACGGCTTGCCTCTGTAAAGCCTCCTAGGCGACCGAGGGGCCGAGGCCCAGGGATTGTGGGGTACTGGAGTCGGGGGACGGCTGGTGCAGTCCCTCGTCCAGGGCGCCGTACTCGGTCATCAAGGCAGGGCTGCCTCCCCAAGGGGTCTGCTCCTCGGCGATCAGGGTGTTGGTGGTGAGGAGCAGGCCGGCGACCGAGGCGCCGTTCTGCAGGGCGGATCGAGCGACGCGGAGCGGGTCGATGATGCCCATCGTCAGCATGTTGCCGTAGCGGCCGTCGAGGGCGTCGAACCCGTCGTCGACGTCCATCGCCGACGTCCGCTCCAGGACCTCGGCGCCCGAGTAGCCGGCGTTCGCCGCGATCAGGTACGCCGGTTCGCGCAACGCGCGCCGGACGATGTCGACCCCGGTCCGGTAATCACCCTGCACGTCGAGACCGTCGAGCGCGGTGGAGGCATGCAGGAGGGCCATGCCGCCACCCGCCACGATCCCTTCCGCCATCGCGGCGCGGGTAGCGGAGAGCGCGTCCTCGACACGGTGCTGGAGTTCCTTCAGCTCGGCGGGCGTCGGTGCGCCGACCCGGATCACCGCCACCCTCCCGGACAGCGCGCCGATCCGCTCGGTGAGAACGTCCTCGTCGACGCCGAACGTCGCCCGCTCCAGCTCGGCCCGCAACTGGGCGATCCGGAACGCGACCGCGTCCTCGTGACCCGAGCGAGCCACGATCGCCGTACGGTCGGCGGTGACCCGCACCTGGTCCGCCCGGCCGAGCTGGTCGAGCGTCATGGTCTCGAGGCTGAAGCCCGAGTGCCGGCTGTAGACCGCGCCCCCGGTGATCGCCCCGATGTCCTCCAGCTTGTGCAGCCGCCGGTCGCCGAACCCCGGCGCCTTCACGGCCACGCACTGGAACAGCCCGTTCACGTGGTTGTGGACGAGCATGCTGAGCGCCGTACCTTCGAGGCTCTCGGCGATGATCACCAGCGGCCGCGGCTCGCGCATGATCCGGTCCAGCAGCGGCATCACTTCCTGGACCTTGGTGATCTTCTCGCTGCACAACAGGATGTACGGGTTGTCGAGGACGGCCTGCAGGCTGCCCGGATCGGTCACCATGTACGGCGACAGGTAGCCGTTGTCGAACTCGAAACCCTCGACGAAGTCGACGGTCATCCCGTGCACCGAGGACTCCTCGACCGTGACGATGCCGCCGTCGCCGACCGTGTGCAGGGCCTTCGCGATGACCGCGCCGACCACGTCGTCGTCGTTCGCCGAGATCGCCGCGACCCGCGCGTAGTCCTGCTCGGTGACCACCGGGTGCGCGACCTCGCGCAGCCGCTCGACCAGCTTCCCGACGGCCAGGTCGATCCCCCGTTTCACCAGCACGGGGTTCCCGCCGGAGCCGATCGCGGCCATCCCCTCGCGGATGATGGCCTGCGCGATCACGGTCGCGGTCGTGGTGCCGTCGCCGACGATGTCGTTGGTCTTGATCGCGGCTTCCTTGACCAGCTGGGCGCCCATGTTCTCGAACTGGTTCTTGAGGTGGATCTCCCGGGCGATCGTGACGCCGTCGTTGGTGACCACCGGCGACCCGGTGATCTTCTCCAGGATCACGTTGCGGCCCTTCGGGCCCAGCGTCGACTTCACCGCGTCCGCCAACTGGTCGACCCCGGCCAGCAACAGATCACGGGCGTTCTCTCCGAATCTGAGTTCCTTGGCCATCAAATCCCTCCGGAAATGGTCGTTACGGAACGAGGATCGCGCGGCCGCGGACGCGGCCGGCGTCGAGATCGGCGACCGCGTCGGCGGCCGCGTCGAGCGGGTAGGTCCGGGTGTGCAGGGTGACCTTCCCGGCCTGGGCGAGCGCCATCAGCTCGGCCAGTTCGTTGAACGTGCCGACGATGTTGCCGACGATGTTGCGTTCGGTGGAGATGATGTCGAGGGTCGGGATCTGCACCTGGCCGCCGTACCCGATGACGAAGTACGACCCGGCCCGGCCGGTCATCGCGAAGCCGTCGTGCTCCGCGCCCTGCTCGGCGACGAAGTCCAGGACGACCTGCGCACCGGCGCCGTTGGTGAGGTCCAGCACCGCGTCGACCTGCTTGCCATCGGCAACCACGGTCTGGTCGGCGCCGAGCTGCTCGGCCAGCTTGAGCGCGTCCGGGTTGCGGTCGACGACGATGATCCGGGCCGCGGTCAGCGCCGCCAGGCACTGGACGCCGATGTGCCCGAGGCCGCCCGCGCCGATCACGACACAGGTCGTCCCCGGCGGCAGCAACGGGATCGCCTTGCGCACCGCGTGGTACGCCGTGATGCCGGCGTCGGCCAGCGCCGCCACGTCCTGCGGCCGGGTGCTCGGGTCGAGCTTGACGCACGCGCGGGCAGACGTGAGGAGGTACTCCGCCATCCCGCCGTCGCTGTCCAGGCCGGGGAACGTGCTGTTCTCGCAGTGCATGTCGTCGCCGGCGCGACAGGCCGCGCAGAGCCCGCAGGTCGGCGTCGGGTGCAGGATGACGGTGTCGCCGACCTGCACGTTGGTGACGGCCGAGCCGATCTCGTGCACCCAGCCGGCGTTCTCGTGGCCGATCGTGTACGGCAGCGTCGGGTGCATCGCCGCGTCCCACTGGCCCTCGATGATGTGCAGGTCGGTACGGCACACCCCGGCGCCGCCGATCTTGACCACGACGTCCAGCGGGCCCTTGACGACCGGTTCCGGTACGTCGTCGACCACTGGTTGCTGGTGGTACCCGTGCAGTCGAACGGCCTTCATCGCTACCCCTCCTCGCCCGCACCGGTCTCGGCGTACCGGTGCTTCAGCATTCCCCTGCAGATCCCGGTGTTGGCCTCGATCCCGGTCCGGGTCAGCCGGGCCAGCCCGAGATGCCGTGCCGCGGCGTCCTCGGTGATCGCCGCGCCCGTGCCGGCGTCCACGAGCAGCGGCGCGTCCGGACCCACCGGCAGCCCGAGCTCGGCCCGGCGCCGCAGCAGCCGGTCGAGCTCGGGCGACGGCGGTACGTCGGCGATCGCCAGCCGGGCGACGCCGGCCGGATCGATGCCTGACGCAACCAGCGGGCGGCAGACCTGGTCGGTCCCGGCCAGCACCGCCTTGGCGACGAACGTGCGGCGGAGCTCGTCGAGCTCCGCCGCTGCCTCACCGTCGAAGGACGCCACGAATCCGGCCCGGGCGGCCACGCCCGCATTGATCTGCGCGGCCGCGAAGTGGTCCTCCAGTGCGACGTCGACCGAGCGTACGGCGGGCACCGCGGAGACCACGTCGTAGGCGTCGGCGACCATCAGGAAGGCGAAGTTCGGCGCACAGAAGTACGTCGGCAGCCGGAGCCGCACGACCACGTCACCGGCGGCCGACACGACGCAGGTGGACACGAAACCCAGCGTCGTGATCGGCTCGTCCAGCTCCGGGTCCCGGACGGCGGCCAGCGCGTCCAGGACCCGGTCCCGCTCAGTGACGATCGTCGTCATCAGGCTTCGACCAGCTTCGCGTCGTCCTGGGCGGCCGGCGTCGCCTCCTTCAGTTGCAGTTCGTCCGGCACCTTGAGGTCGTACAGCCTGGCGGCGTTCAGCCCGAGGATCTTCTTCTTCCCCTCGACCCCGAGCCGCGGGTAGTCCGCGAACTCCGGCTCGTCGGGGAACTCCCAGTCCACGAAGCCCTCGACCTGCCACTTCGGCTCCCAGATCCCGTAGTCGCTGCCGAACGTCATCTTGTCCTCGCCGACCCAGAACAGCAGCTCGCCCATCACCTTGGCGAAGAACCGCGGCCGGGCGTGCATCAGGCCGCCGATGACGACCGACAGACCGGCGTACACGTTCGGCTCCTGGGTGGCCATGAAGCAGAAGTCCTCGATCCGCGGCAGCCCGACGTGCTCCACGATGAAGTTCAGCTCCGGGAAGTCGGTCGCGGCGTGGTCGACGTCGGAGACGTCGAACGCGTCCTTGTCCAGCGGCCAGATCGTCGGGCCCTTGTGGACGTGGATGTTCTTGATCCCGAGCTCCTGCGCCTTCTCCAGGTAGCGGTACGCCGCGGTGTCGGTCAGCTTGTAGCCCCGGGACCCGGCGTTCCACTCGGCCGTGTAGAGCTTGACGCCCTTGGAGCCGTACCGGTCGACGTTGTGCGCGAGCTCCTCCAGGCCGGCGTCACCGTCACGGGGGTCGAACCGGGTGTTGAGCACGAACATCCCGGGGTGCTTCTCGCCCAGGTTCGCGTTCTGCTCGGTGGTGTTGAACCCCTCCTTGTACCACTCCTTCAGGTACGTCGGCTGGAACACCGCCACGTCGACGTAGCCGTCCTCGAAGACGTCCTTCATCAGGTCGTCCTCGGTGTAGCGCATGAACTTCTCGAGCGGCCAGTGCGTCTCCTTCGGCGCCAGGCTCATGTACGCGTGGAAACACTCGATCCAGCCCTTCGCGTACTGCTCCGCGCCCGGCACCCAGTTGTCCGGCGCCGCATTCCAGAAGTGCATGTGGCTGTCGACCACGAAGTACTTCTCACCGTTCTTCTCGTACACGAGAACCCCCTTGTGTCAGCTGGATGCGGTCAGGTCGAAACCGATGTAGTCGGCGGCGTCCTCGGGGTTGGCGAACAGGATCGTCCGGTCGTCCAGGTGCACCATCCGCCCGTAGTGGGTGGACATGTTCTCCTCGAACTCGGCCTGGTCGAAGTACCCGGGCTCCTCGCCGAGCGCCTCGGACACGTCGTCGTAGACGACCTCCATCTTGCCGATCGCGTCGACCCGGATCATCGACGGCAACGGTGTCACGGTGACGTTGTCGTAGGCCTTCATCACGTCCGCGACGACGACGCCGACCTGGTTGTTCATCAGCGTGAAGCCGCACTTGTTGGACGCCGTGCTGTCGGACTTGAACGGACTCTCGACGACTGCCTTGAGCGTGGTCACTGTGCCAACTCCTTCGGTTCGGTCAGGCCCAGCGCGGTGACGATCCCGCTGAACCGGCTCTTCGCGCGGTCGAGTCCGTCCTCGAACCGCGGCGGTTTGGCGTCCGGCTGCGACCACAACGGCTGCAGCGTGCGGGCTGCGGCCAGGGCCTTCGCGGTCCAGCTCGACAGCCAGCCCGCCATGATCGTCTTGTTGTGGTCCGCGAACTCCTTGTCGTTGGTCAGCAGCTCGAACATCGCCGTGGTGTAGCGCAGGTCGCGCTCGGCGAAGTCGTACTCCGCCGCGCCGACGACCGTCGGGGTGACGAAGTCGCCGTTGCGCGGCGCCGCCTGCTGGACCAGCTGGCTGCGGAACAGCTCGCCGACGAGCGGCTCGAACACGACGTTCGCCGCGAAGATCGCCTCGCACCAGTCGTCGATCGCCGTCAGCGACTCGGCCAGCTCACGGACGCCCTGCCACGCCGGGTCGTGGTTCCACGTCTCCAGGTGCGCGCTGCCGTCGAAGCCCTCGATCTCCTCCGAGAGCGTGAGGTTGTACAGCGCGAGGTCCTGGGCGGCGCGGATCCGGTGCATGCTGTTCACCGAGATCGCGTTGTTGTGCATGTTGGTCGGAGCGCGCCGGTTCGCGTTCGCGAACAGGTACAGGCCGAGACCGTGGTCGACGTGCATCCAGGCGCCGATGTGGTGCTCGACGAAGCGGACCCAGTTCTGGTTCCACTGCTCGAAGGCCTTCGACTGGCGGGCCGCCTCGACGTTCTGGGTGACCTGCCGGACGACGTTGGAGTTGTAGCGGTAGAGGGTGAGCTCCCACTCCTCGTTCGGGTCCCGGAACTCGTGCCAGCCGGTGGCCGGCCAATCCTTCACGAACAGGCCGCCGGAGCCCGGCCCGCGCTTCGGCGCCGGCTGGTCGGAACCCCAGGCCTTCAGGACGGTCCAGTCCATCGGGTAGCCGCCGCGTCCGTCGGCGAAACCGTACAGCCAGCCCTGGCTGAGGTAGTGCCGCGGATCCGGCTGGACGTCGACCGTGACGTCCTCGTAGTGGCTCTGCTTGCGCTTCTGCGGCTTGTAGTAGTTGTAGTGCCGCAGGGTCGAGTCCGGGAACTCGCGGGCGCCGGCCTCGGCATCGGTGAAGACCGGTTTGGGAACACTGCGTTCGGTCTTGGGGGCGTCGTGTGTGGTGGTCATCGGCTTCCTGCCTCCAGCACCTTCGAGTCGCCGGCGTCGCCGGTCGTGGTGAACTTGTCGTAGTAGATGTGCTTGGTCGCGACGCCGAGGCGTTCGAGCAGCGGGATCGCCGCCTCGACCATCGGCGGTGGACCGCACACGTAGGCATCCGCTCCGGTCAGGTCGGGCTCGAGCCGCTGGACCACGTCCGTGATCAGCCCGCTCTCACCGTCCCAGTCCGCCTCCGACAGCGCCGGCACGTACCGGAACCGGGGGAGGGTCTGCTCGAGCTCCCGCAGCTCGTCCTCGAAACACAGGTCGAGCTGCGTGCGGGAGCCGTAGTAGAACGTCGTCGGCCGGTCGATGCCGCGCTCGGCCATCGAGCGCAGCAGCGCGAGGATCGGCGCCATGCCGGCCCCGCCGCCGACGAAGACCAGCCGGGCGTCCGGGTTGTCCCGGAGGGTGAACACCCCGAACGGCCCGGTCAGGTCCAGGCGGTCGCCGACCCGGAGACGCCGGTCGAGAAACTCCGAGAACAGACCGCCCGGGTACACCTTGATCACGAACTCGAGCAGGCCGCTCTCCCGGCTGGACGTGTTCGCCATCGAGAACGAGCGGCTCGCGCCGGAGTCCGGGACCGAGATGTCGACGTACTGCCCGGGGAAGAACTTCAGCTCGCCGGACACCCGCAGCACCAGGTGCCGCAGGTCGTGGGTCACCGGGTTGATCGCCACGACCTCGGCGGTGCGCTCCTGGATCGGCAGCCCGGAACGGATCATCTCCTCGTCGTAGTTGAGCAGCTCGATCGTGAGGTCCTCGAAGGCATGCGCCCGGCACAGCAGCGTGTAGCCCTCGTCCAGCTCGTACTCCGGCAGCGCGAAGGTCGAGTAGCGGTCCAGGTCGATGTCCTCGCCGTCGAGGACGAACGACTTGCAGGACGCGCACTGTCCCTCCTTGCAGCCGTGCATGAGCATCACGCCCTGCTCGGCCGCGGCGCGCAGGATCGTCTGCTCCTCGTCGACCTCGATCTCGATGCCGACCGGTTCGAACCTCACGACGTGCTTCATCTGGTCGTCAGGCTTCGGCCGGGGCGGGACGGCCGGCGGGACCACCCTTCACGTAGCGGGCGGCGAACGCGGTCCGCTCGTCGTCGCTCATCTCGTTCAGCAGTACGTTCGGGCTGGCCAGCGGCGGGCACTTGCGCAGGTGGTCCAGCGTCCACATCTTGTCCGGGTCCAGGTCGAGGTGCGGCTGCGCGACCATGGTCTTGCCGTCGTCGCGGACGAAGCCCATGTCCGACACCACGTCGGCCCAGTTCCAGCCGTGGTACAGCGTCTCCCACTCACGGTGGCCGATCAGCTGGCCCATGTTCGGCGTGTTCCGGCCCATGTAGGTCGGGCGGAACGCGGTCTCGTCGGTCCACTTGCACATCTCGTGGCAGTACGTCCGCCACTGCCCGTCGACCTTCGCCATCACCATGTCCTCACGGACCAGGCACGGCACCATGCACGTCCAGCAGCGGTGCGGGTACTCGTAGTCGACGTCCTCGAACACGATCGGCTTGTGCCCGTTCGGCCGGGACAGGCGGTTGTAGTTCTCCCACCACTTGCCGTACTTGTCGTACCAGCCCGGGTACTTGTACTCGAACCACTCGAAGTCCTTGTCCGTCATCGGGTCGATCCGCCAGTAGTTGGCGAGCCAGCCGGTGGCGAAGAACTGCGCGACCTCGTGCACGTAGCCCTTGTTCCAGATCTGGTTCCAGGCCTCCTCGATCAGGTCGTGCGGGATCTCCAGACCGTACTTCTCCAGCGGCACCAGGTAGCTGCGGTAGTAGTCGTCGTAGATCCAGCGCCGCCACATCTCGGCGTACGACTCGCGGTCCTTGCGGCGGTCCTTGGTGCCGTACTCGATGAAGGTGCCGATCGCGGCGTCGACGACGCGGTGATTGTTCCACCAGGCGTACCGCAGGTCGCGGGCGAGCAGCTGGTGGTTGTCCTCGTCGGCGAGCGCCATCAGCAAGGTGGCGTAGCCGTTGCTGATGTGCCGGGACTCGTCGGACTGTACCGAGTGGAACACGGTCGGCAACAGATAGTCGCCGTTGGCCGCGGCCTCGGCCGGCATCGCGACGAACAGCGTGTTGGTGAACGCGGTCTCCGCCACGATGGTCAGGTAGATACTGGCCGCCGTGATCGCGTCACCGGTGATGAACCCCTCGGCGAACTGCCGGCCGATCGTGCCGCAGTAGTCGCTCTGGAAGTTCCGCAGGCTGGAGTTGAAGCCTGCCGGGTCGATGTAGTTGTTCATGTACAGGCGTTTGAGGTTCTGCTGGATCGTCGAGTGCCGGACCTCGTCGATCATCTGGATCGCCTGGCCGTTGTGCAGCTCGGGGTTCGGTACGGTCCGGAACAGCAGCGGCATCGCCCGGGCGGCCGAGATCTCCGGCAGCGGAATGATGCTGAGGAAAAGTTTCTGCCATTCCAGCCAGCGTTCCTGCACCTGGCGGAACATGTTTCCGCGGATCGCGCCGTCGGAGGCGCCGTACACCCGGTGGTCCTTCTCCTCCTGCATCGGGAAGTACGACCGCAGAACCTGCTTCAGCGGGTCCTTCTTCTGCGCCTTGCGGAACGTGTAGTCCGTTCCGTACTGGGAGACCGGCTCGTGATACGCCGGTTCCCAGGACAACTCCTGGATCTTCTGGTGGGCCTTCGCCACACTCTGGCGACTCATGGCACTCCTCCCGCTCATGTGACCGGCTGTCATCTGCAGTACAGCCCCGTCAGCGGGGGAACGAGGTCCTAAATTGAGACACCCGTCACGGTTGGTCCAGGTAGGCTTCGCGGAGCCTCGCCAGCTCCGCCTCCTTGCGTTCGGCGGTGCGGTGGTCGCCCTGCGGATCGGGCCGGATGCCCAGGCAGCGCAGCAGTTCGGCGGCCGATTCGCCCGGGTGTCCCGTCGGACCGAGCACCGGGTGCAGACCCGCCTCGGCCAAGTGATCGAAGACCAGACGGACCACCGTCCAAGGGTTGTACGACTCCTGCCGCGAGACATCGTTGTCCATCGGAACCTCCGTGGTCGCCTGTTGGCATCACAAGCCCGTGGCGGCCCGACGGCTGTCTCATTCTGAGACGTCGCTGGTGCCCGGCTGCACTATTCTCGGAAGGGGATGACCGGGCGGGGGCCGTGTGGATCGGCTGCAGCCGCCCGGCGTCAGGAGGTCCCGTGGACGAACTCGCGCCCTCGGCGGCGGACAACCAGCGAGCGGCTACGGCCCGGCTGAACTTCCTGACCCTCGATCCCGTCAGTCCGAAGGACGTGCGGCCGCCGATCCTGGCCTCGTGGCAGCGATCGCGGCGCTGGAACCTGCCCGCCGACCGGATCAAGCTGCCGTACGTCGCGGATCCGGAGCTGGACCTGCCGCTGACCCGCAGCGCCCGGCCGGTGCTGAAGCAGTTGCACGAGAATCTCGAGGGCCAGCCGATCAGCGTCATCCTCACCGACCGGACGGGCCTGGTCCTCGAGCGGCTGACCGCGGACGCCCAATTGGCGCGGCATCTCGACAGGGTCTACCTGGCGCCGGGCTTCAGTTACGCCGAGGAGTTCGCAGGCACCAACGGCATCGGGACGGCGCTCGAGGGCGGCGGGCCGATGCACGTGTTCGGTCACGAGCACTACGCGGAGGATCTCGAGGAGCTCGCCTGTGCCGGCGTACCGATCAAGCATCCGGTCACCGGCAAGACGATCGGCGCCATCGACCTCACCTGCTGGCGCAAGGACGCCGGGGCGCTGCTGATGGCACTCGCCAAGACGACCGCGGAGAACATCCGGCGGGCGCTGCTCGACGACAGCTCCGCCCGGGAGCTGCGGCTGCTGCGGGCCTACCTGCAGAGTTCGCGCCGGCTCGGTGACATGGTGATCGCGGTCGACGACGATCTGTTGCTGATGAACGCCAAAGCCGGTCAGGCGCTCGACGCCGTCGACCAGCGGGCGGTGCTCGGTCATGCCGCCGAGATGATGAGCCACGGGGCGGCGGAGGCGATCGTGACCGAGCTGCCCACCGGCGCCCGGGTCCGGATCACCTGCCGCCCCGTCGTACCGGGTGGTCGCGGCGGCGCGGGGATCGTCCAGGTCAGTCCGCACTCCTCCGGCACGCGGACCGGCCTGCCGGCCGCCGGCCACCGCCCGCCGCCGCGTCCCGCCCTTCCCGGGTTGGTCGGCCATACCGCGCCCTGGCTCGGCAGCAGCCGCGACGTCGACAACGCCTGCCGGGCGGGCCAGTGGGTCGTGCTGACCGGCGAACGCGGGGTGGGCAAGGTCGCGCTCGCTCGTGCGGCGCACCGCCAGAACAGCCAGTCGGGCCGGTTCCACGTCATCGACGTGGCCCGCCTCGGGGACAGTTACGCCGGTGAGCTGGAGACCGAGCTGGGCGACGACGCGCTGCAGGCGCTGGTGATCCGCCACGCCGAGGCGCTCGACCAGGACCGGGCGCAGGCCACGGTCGAGGCGCTGTACGACGTCGTCGAACGCCGGCCGGCGGAGCCGCCGTGGATCGTCCTCACGCTGACGGGCGACGCTGCCGATCCGCCCGATCTCGGCGACCTGCTGACGATCTTCCCGCTGACCATCGAGGTGCCGCCGCTGCGCCACCACATCGAGGACATCCGCGAGCTCGTACCGCACTTCCTCGACCGCCTGAGCCACGGCGATCTGACCTGCGGTCCGGACACGATGCAGCAGCTGATGCGCTCGGCCTGGCCCGGCAACACCGCCGAGCTGGCCCAGATCCTCCGCCAGATCGTCGTACGCCGTCGTCGCGCCGGGGTGATCACCCCCGCCGACCTGCCGGCCCACGTGCAGGCGATCAGCCGCCGCAGCCTGAGCCAGCTGGAGGCACTCGAGCGCGACGCGATCGTCCGCAGCCTGATCGCCAACGAGGGCCACAAAGGCCGCGCCGCCAAGTCACTCGGCATGTCCCGCGCCACCATCTATCGCAAGATCCACGACTACGGCATCCAGCCCCCACCGGTCTGACCCAGCGCTTCGAGTGAGCCTGCGATCGCCCCACGTAGTCCCTGCTGTTCGGCCCCATCCGGGCCGCAGCCGGCGGCGAACACCCCTCGGGCACCCGCTGCATCGCCGGGGCCTTTCGACAGGGAAGGGGCAGAACCATGAGTGACGCAACACGCCGGGGCTTTCTGGTGTTCGCCGGGGCGGGGACCGCGGCAGCCGTCGGCGCCGTGGCCGGACCGAAGATCTTCGGTGAGCGGTCCGCGCGGACCGCGGGCGGGGACGAGTTGCGGGCGGCCGACCTGGCGACCGCCGAGTCGTTCGTCGTCCACGTGAAGGACGTGCGGAAGGGGGAGATGGCGATTCTGGTCGGGGACCGTGAAGTCGTCCTGACCGACCGTGAGCTGGCCGCGCGCCTGGCCGGCGTCACGACCGCCTGATCCGGCCATCCCTGCACACCCCGCACGCCTTCACCGGAGGAACAGTCATGTCTTCACACCGCGAAGCGCCGGAGATCTCGAAGGATCCGGTCGCGGACAACACCGATGTCTACGCGTTCGTCAGCCCGGACCAGCCGGACACCGTGACGCTGATCGCCAACTTCATCCCGTTCCAGAACCCGTACGGCGGGCCGAACTTCTACGAGTTCGGCGACGACGTGCTGTACGCGATCCACATCTCCAACCGCGGCACCGGCCGTGCCGACGTCAGCTACCAGTTCCGGTTCCACGCCAGGATCCGGAACGCCAGGACGTTCCTGTACAACACCGGGCCGATCACGTCCATCACGGACCAGACCTGGAACCGCCCGCAGTACTACTCGGTCACGCGGGTCGAGAACGGCAGCTCGCGGGTCCTCGCCCGCAACCTGCCCGCGCCGCCGGTCAACGTCGGCGTGCGCAGTACGCCGAACTACGCGAAGCTCGCCCGGCAGGCGATCCACACCATCGGCAACCACCGGAAGGTCTTCGCCGGTCAGCGCGCCGACGGGTTCTTCGCCGACCTCGGCAGCATCTTCGACCTCGGAACGCTGCGGCCCTTCCAGATGGCCCACCTGATCCCGTCGGCCGCCGCGGCCGGCGTCAACGGTCTGCAGGGCTCGAACGTGCACACGATCGCGCTGCAGGTTCCGATCACCGACCTCACCCGCGACGGCCGCAGGCCCAAGGACGTGATGGACCCGGCGGCGGTGATCGGTGTCTACGCCTCGGCGAGCCGGCAGACGTCGAAGATCCTCGACGGCGGGATCGCCACCTGGCACGGGCCGTACCAGCAGGTCTCCAGGCTCGGGAACCCGTTGTTCAACGAGGTGATCGTGCCGATGGCGGAGAAGGACCGGTGGAACAGTCGCGCGCCGCAGGACGACAAGCGCTACGCCGGGTTCGTGACCAAGCCCGAGCTGGCCGGTCTGCTGCCGGTGCTGTACCCGGGCGTGTTCCCGAACCTCGCCGCGTACCAGAAGCCGCGCGCCGACCTGGCGGCGATCCTGCTCACCGGCATCCCGAAGGGCGTCGTACCGGGGTTCCAGAACTTCACCGGACCCGTTCAGGCCGACCTGCTCCGGCTCAACGTCGCGGTGCCGCCCGCCAAGGCACCGAACCCGCTGGGCCTGGTGGCCGGGGACGCGGCCGGGTTCCCGAACGGGCGCAGGGTCTTCGACGACGTCGTGACCGTGGAACTGCGGGCCGTCGCGGGGCTGACGATTCCGCTCGTGGATCCGTCGTACCAGCCCGACGCGGCCGCGGCAGCGATCAAGGACGGCACGTCGAACACGAACGCGGACTACCGTCCGTCGTTCCCGTATCTCGGCACGCCGGCCGGCGGCTACCAGTCCGAGCCCGGAAACCCGGCCGCGTGATGACCGGCGTAGAGAACCCGCACGCGGGTCGAGGATCGTCGGTCCTGCTCGACATCGGCGGTGACATCGGTGCGCTGGTCGTGAGGATGCCGGCCGAGCTGGACGGGCAGGAGATCGAACTCCGGCCGGCCGGGCACACCACCGTCGCCGGCAGCCACCACGGGCACGGCCACGGGCACGGCGATGGGCACGGCGATGGGCACGGCCATGGTGCGCTGCCGCATGTCGCGGTCGTGCCGCGGCCGTCCCCGGCGGGGGAGGTCGTGCACTCCGCAGTCTTCTTCGAAGTCCCGCAGGGCAGGTACGAGCTGTATGTCCGCCCCGCCGGACCGGTGCGGCTGACGGCGGACGTCGTCGGGGGAGCGGTGACAGAAGCCGACTGGCCACACTAGGGCGCAGCCGAGTGGCCGCCCCCGGTCCGCGCCGATCGGATCCAGCTCACGGCCCAGTGGCCGGCCGTCCACGGGGACGGCCGGCCACTGGTGTCTGCGGGCCCGGCGCCGTCTAGTCGGCGATGGCGTGGAAGCTGCGCATGTGGTCGGTCATCGCCACCTCCGTCGGCAGCCGTTCCATGCTGCTGGCGCCCAGGAAGCCGACGATGCCGTCGACCTTGGAGAGGATGTGCCGGGCGTCCTCGGGGGTGGCGATCGGTCCGCCGTGGCAGATCACCACGGCGTCGTCGTCGACGGCGAAGATCGCATCGCGGAGCCGGGTGACGAGGTCGACCGACTCGTCCAGGCTGAGCGAGGTCCGGGCGCCGATCAGGCCGGAGGTGGTCAGACCCATGTGCGGCACGAGGATGTCGGCGCCGGCCTGCGCCATCGCGGTCGCCTCGTCCTCGCTGTGGACGTAGGCCAGTGTCACCAGGTCCCGCTCCCGCGCCGCCTCGATCATCTCCACCTCACGGTAGAAGCCGAGCCCGGTCTCCTCGAGGTTGGCGCGGATGATGCCGTCGAACAGGCAGACGGTCGGGTAGTTCTGGACGCCGGCGAACCCGGCCGCCCTGACCTGGTCGAGGAAGCGCGGGATGTCCCGGAACGGGTCCGTGCCGCAGACGCCGGCCATCACCGGGACGGAACGCGTCAACGGCAGGATCTCCGAGCCCATGTCCATCACGATCGCGTTCGCGTCGCCGTACGGCATCAGGCCCGCCATCGACGAGCGGCCGGCCATCCGGTAGCGGCCGGAGTTGTAGATGACGATGAAGTCCAGCCCGGCCTCCTCGGCGCATTTCGCGGACAGCCCGGTCCCGGCGCCGCCGCCGATGATCGGCCGGCCTGCGGCGATCTTGCCGCGGTAGCCGGCGAGCAGTTCGGCACGGGTCAGCTTGTTCATGAGGGCCCCTTGTCCAGCCATGTGGCCAGTAGGTCGACGGCGGTCGCGGAGACCACCGGATCGTTGATGTCGGTGTCGAAGTCGTGCACGGCGATGGTGGGCGACAGCCCCGCCCGGAGGCTGTCGAAGAGCGCCTGATCCGCCACCGGGTCGTGGAACGGTCCACCCGGGACGGACAGCTGGGACAGTCCGCGACGGGGGATGAGTACGGCGGTGCGCGCGGTCGCCGTGTTGAGCCGGTCCGCGATGCGGCGGCCGAGCTCGGCGCACTCGTCCGCCGTCGTGCGCATCAACGTGACGGCGGGGTTGTGCGGATAGAGCCGCCGGTTCCTGAACCGGGCCGGCACGCTCTCCGGCCCGGTGAAGTTGACCATGTCGAGGGCGCCGAGGCTGACGACCTGCGGTACGCCGGCCGCGGCCGCCGCGGTGAGCCTGTCCGGTCCTGCCGAGCAGACGCCGCCGACCAGGTCGTCGGCGAGCTCTGTGGTCGTCAGGTCCGCGACGGCCTGCACGCTGCCCTTGCGGATCAGCGCTTCCATCGAGCGGCCACCGACCCCGGTGCAGTGGAACGAGAGCGCCTCGTACCCGCGCCTGGTGAGGCCCTGCGCCACCGCGCTCGCACACGCGGTGGTGACGCCGAACATGGTGACGCCGACGACAGGCCGGTCGGACGCCTGCTCCTTCGGTGCCGACGCCATCGCGACGCAGGCCGCCGCGGCGTTCGTCAGCACCGAACGGGTGAGCCGGTTCAGCCCGTTGATGTCGACGACGGGATACATCAGCGTGAGGTCCGCCTCCCGGACGTACCTCCGTGTGTCGCCGGCGGCGATCGTGGAGACGAGCACCTTCGGCAGCCCGAACGGCAGGACCGCACAGATCTCGGCCATCACGTACGCCGCGTTCGACCCGCCGACCGCCACGACACCGTCGACGCCGACGGCCGGATCGCCGAGGACCCGGCCGGCGCCCGCCGCCATGACCCGCATGGCTTCGTTGCGGTCGGCCACCGTTCGGAGACTGTCCAGCCGACCGCCGCCGTGCCGGGCGATCGTGCCGGCGTCGTACGTCGCGGTGAGGCCGGGCTCGCCGAGCACGCCGATGTCCAGCAGGATCCAGGACGCGCCGAGCTGCTCGATGCGATCGGCGAGGAAGCGGTACTCCTCGGCCTTCGTGTCGAGAGCACCGACGAGTGCGATGACGGTCATCAGCGGGCCCCGTAGTCGGGTACTGCGATCTCGGCGCCACCCTGGAGCGCGGACCGGTGTGCGCAGATCCCCGGCGCCGTCCACGTCGCCGCCGTCCGGGCGTCGACCCGCGGCGTGCGCTGCTCGACGATGCTGGAGACCAACTCGTGGACCAGGTGCGGATGCGATCCGCCGTGCCCACCCGCGGTGAACGGGCGCAGCGGTTCCGGCAGCAATTCGGGGCTTCCGGCCGGGTGGACGTCCGCTTCGCTCACCGCCCGACCTCGGCGGCCTTCCGCAAGCGGCTGCAGGGCGAACTCCTTCATCGGCCCGCCTTCGAGCTGCGGCCACTCCAGCGCCCCCTCGTCCCCGTACACGGAGAAGCCTTCGAGGTAGCTGCGGCCGAGCTGGAAGAACGACATCGTCACGTTCGCGACCAGATCGTCGCCGGCCAGCTTGAAGAGCGCGGCCTCGGTGCCGAAGCCGTCACCCGCGAGCCCGATGTGGTCGGGCGTCAACCGGCTCGAGCCGAGACAGCGGACCGTCTCGACGCGGGTGTCCGCCAGCGCGAGCGCGGGGGACAGGGCGTGCGTGACGTAGTGCATCGGCGGGTAGCCGCGCCAGTACTCCGGGTACCCGTCGAGGTTCTGCAGGTGGTCGCCCTTGAAGTAGCTCAGCCGGCCGAGTCTCCCCGAGTCCAGCAGGTGCTTGGCGTGGAAGAACTCGCGGGAGTAGACCGCGGTCTCCATCATCATGTAGTTGCGCTGCGCATCGTCCTGCGCGGCGATCAGCGCGTCCAGGTCCTCCAAGGTCGTTGCCATCGGCACCGCTGAGGCGCAATGCCGTCCGGACTTGAGTACCTGCTGGACCTGCTCGGCGTGGAAGCGCACCGGAGTCAGCAGATGGACGGCGTCCCACCCGGGAGCCGCCAGGGCCTCGTCCAGGCTCGCGAACCGGTCCGCGATCCCGAACCGGTCGGCGACGGCCGCGGTCCGTGCGGGATCCGCGTCGACCACCGCGACCCGGCCGACGTCCGGATGGGCCTGGTAGATCGGGGTGAAGTCGGCGCCGAAGCCGAGACCGACGACGATGACGTCGATGCTCATCCGACCGGCACCTCCCGCTCCTCGCCGAACAGGAAGACCGCACCGCCGGTGGCGAAGTTCTCCAGGTCCTGGTTGGCGTCCTGCCCCGCCTGCGAGGCCAGCACCAGCTCGAGGTCGGACCGGCTCCGGGTGTAGAGCTCGGCCTGGTAGTGGTACCGCGGCGGCGTCCCGTCGGGGGCGGGCTCGAACCGGCACACCGTCCAGCGCGTGAGGCCGGTCATCTTCTGCGCGAGCGGGATGTGCGTCTCGTCGTAGTACCGGTCGAACTCCGCGGCGGAGTCCGGCGGCCCGTAGAGCACGGTCACCTTGTACATGTCAGCCTTTCAGTCCGGTCAGCGCGATACCTTCGACGAAGTACTTCTGCGCGAAGGCGAACAACAGCACGATCGGCAGCAGCACCACGGCGGCCGCGGCCATCAGGTACCCCCACTGTGCGGTGTAGGTGCCTTGGAAGGACGCCAGCCCCATCGCCAGCGTGTACTTGTCGGAGTCGTTGAGATAGATCAGGGGTCCGAGATAGTCGTTCCACACGCCGAGGAAGGTGAACACGCCGACCACGGCCAGCGCCGGCTTCGACAGCGGCAGGATGATGCGCCAGTAGACCTGGAACGGCGTCGCCCCGTCGATGTACGCCGACTCGTCGAGCTCGTAGGGGATCGACAGGAAGAACTGGCGGAGCAGGAAGATGTTGAACACGCCGGTGCCGAACCAGTGCGGCAGGATCAGCGGGACGTAGGTGTTCACCAGCCCGAGCTTCTGCCAGAACAGGAACGTCGGGATCAGCGTCACGGCGTACGGCAGCATCACGCCCGACATCAGGATGCCGAAGACCAGGTTCTTGTGCTTCCAGCGCAGCCGGGCGAACGAGAACGCCGCGAGCGAGCAGGACAGCACCGTGCCGACCAGGACGCCGGCCTCGATGATCAGCGTGTTCAGGAAGTACCGGGCGAACGGCACCTGGGTGAGCGCGCCGCTGAAGTTGTCCCAGGCAAACGGTCTCGGGATCCACTCCGGCGGCGAGACGAAGATCTGGCCGGAGTCCATCAGCGCGCTGCGCACCAGCCAGATCAGCGGCAGCAGCGTCGGCACCGCGCCGGCGATCAGCAGCGCGTAGACCAGGACCTTCTTGCCCAGGCCCCGCGGTGCGAGCGGTCGCGCCGCGGGCGGCGGTGCGGTCGCCACCTCGGGCTTGTCGAGTACGGCGGTCATCGCGTGCTCCCGGCCTCGTAGTAGACCCAGCGGCTCGAGTTCCGGAACAGCACCACGGTGATCGCCATGATCACCAGGAACAGGATCCAGGCGAGCGCGCTGGCGTATCCCATCTCGTTGTTCGTGAACGCAGTCCGGTACAGGTAGTAGATGTAGAACAGCGTGGAGTCGTTCGGGCCGCCCTCGGTCATCACCGCGGCCTGTACGAACACCTGCAGGGCCCCGATCACGCTCGTCACCAGGCTGTAGAAGATCGTCGGCGTCATCATCGGCAGCGTGATGTGACGGAACTTCCGCCACGCGCCGCCGCCGTCCACCGCGATCGCCTCGTAGAGCTGTCGTGGCACGCCCTGCAGTCCCGCCAGGAAGATCACAGCGACGTTGCCGAAACCCCAGACCGACATCAGCACCAGCGACGGGATCGCCGTACTCTCGTCGAAGATCCATTGCGACCGTGGCAGCCCGGCCTTGCCCGTCAGCGTGTTGAGCAGACCGAAGTCGGGGTTGAACAGCCAGATCCACAGCATCGAGTTCGCGACGATCGGCACGATCGCGGGCAGGTAGTAGATCACCCGGAACACCGCCTGGCCACGGACGGGCTGGTTGAGCAGCAGCGCGACCGCGAACGCGACGACCAGCAGCAGCGGCACGGCGCCGAGCGTGTAGTACAGCGTGGCCCACAGCGACTTGAAGAAGCTGTCGTCGGCGGTGAACATCCGCTGGTAGTTGGCGAAGCCAACGAACTTCGGCGTCGTGCCGATGGTCCAGTCGGTCAGGCTGATCACCGCCGAGGCGATCATCGGCAGGAAGGTGAACGCGACGAAGCCGATGATCGCGGGGAGCGCCAGCAGCACGCCCCAGCGGGCTTCCTGTTTCATCGGGGAGGAAGCCATGTCACAGCTCCTGGGTGGGCCACTTACCCTGCAGGAGCGGCTGCATCTTCGGCTTGAGTGCCTTGACGATGTCGACCGGGGCGCCCTTGTCGAGGCTGATCTGCTCGATCGCGGGGTCCAGCACCTGGAAGATGCGCTCGCCGTTCTTGACCTGCTGGCCCCAGTCGGTGACGCCGTGCTTCAGCGTCGTCTCGACCACCGCGCTCTGGAAGTTCGGCGGGTACTTGTCCTTCAGCACCCACTTGTCGATCTCGGCCTGGTCTGTGTAGTACTTCTTCTGCAGCGGCGCCCACAGCCCGTCCTTGAAGAGGTCCACGTGGGCCGGGTCGTTGTAGTACAGGTAGAGCTCGATCGCTTCTTCGGGGTGCTTCGTCTTCGCGAAGATCGCCCCGGACGCGCCACCGGTCATCGTCAGCGGTTCCTGGAACTTCGGCAGGACGCCGACACCGAACGGGACCTTGCCCTCCATCAGGTCGAGCATCTGCCAGTTGCCGTCGATGATCATCCCGACGCGCTTGGTCTGCAGCTGCACCGAGGTGGTCGGCGCGTTCTTGCCCAGCTGGGCCGGTGTCGGGGCGACCCGATGCACGTAGATCAGGTCCTGGAGCTTCTTGAGTACGTCGATCGCCGCCGCCGAGTCGAACGCGTACGTGGTGCCGTCGTCGTTCACGATGTCCGCGCCGTTGGAGCGCAGCAGACTGTAGAGCCCGCCGCCGCCGAACGGGGCGATGGTCCCGAACTGCCTGACCCGGCCGGCGTCGAAACCGTCCTCGGACGGGTGCTTGCCGTTCTGGTCGACGGTCAGCTTGTCCGCGGCCTGGACGAAGTCGTCCCAGCTCCACGCGGTCTCGGCGGTGAACGGCGCCGGGTCGACACCGGCCGCCTGGAAGGCGTCGGTGTTGTAGTAGAGGATCTGCACGCCCATCGCGAGCTGGTTCCCGGCGAGCTTGTCCTTGCCGTACCAGAAATAGCTGCTCGGTAGCCGGTCCTTGAGCTCCGGGTACTTGTCGAGGTACGGGAACAGGTTGAGGATCACGTCCTTCTGCGCCAGGTCGTACATCTGGCTGGTCCCCAGGTACCCGAGGTCGGGCGTCGTGTTGGCCGCGACCAGGCTGGAGACCTTGGTCGGGTAGTTGGCCACCGGCACGAACATCGGGTCGACCTTCGCGCCGTCGTGCTCCTCGGCGTACTGCTTCAGCATCTCGTCGATCGCCTTCTTCTCGAAGGCGGATCCCCAGTACATGAAGGTCAGCTCGCCGGACCGACTCCCGGCGCTGCCCGAGCCGCCGCAGCTGCTCAGCGTGGGTGCGAGCCCGGCGGCGAGCGCCGCCGCGCCGCCGGCTCGGAAGACTTGCCGCCTGGTCGGCCGGAACTGCTCGGCACGTGTCATCGCCTGCTCCTCGGTCCGTCGCCGCGATGCCGCGGAAGGCATCACTGGGCTTGGCCGGGAATCTAGATGCTTTAATGTCGATGGTCAACAGAAAGATGTCGATCTGCGACATAATGATGGTGACTAGGCTGGCGTGTGCGTGAGAGGAGCGCGATGAAGACCGAGGAGATCGGCGACGGTCCGCCGTCGAGCCGCGGCCGGTTCGCACCCGCCCGGATCGCCCGGGCCGGCGAGATCCTGGACCTGGTGCGGCGGGGGCAGGCGACCACGCTCGCGCACTTGTCCGAGCACCTCGGCCTGGCCCGGTCGACGGTCAACGACCGCGTCGAGGCGCTGCTCGCGAGCGGCATGCTGACCACCTCGGAGCCGTCCGGAGGCTCGCGCGGCCGGCCGGCCGTCGGGCTGGAGTTCAACCCGCGGTCCGGTACGACGCTCGCCGCCCAGCTCGGCATCTCCGGCGTCCGGATCGCGGTGACCGACCTGGCGGGCGACATCCTGACCAGCGAGATGATCGAGATCGACCTGGCCGATCCGCTCGCCGACGTGCTGCGGCAGGTCACCCGCGCGTTCGCACGCTCGCTGCGGGAGCTGGGCGAGGACGTGGCCAGCGTGCACGGCATCGGCTTCGGCCTGCCGGCGCGGGTCGAGCTCGCCGCGCACGCAGGCTCCGCGGACCGTTGGACCGAGGACACCGTGACCGCCGAGCTGCAGCAGTGGCTCGACGTCCCCGTCTTCGTCGATCACGACGTCAACCTGCTCGCATTCGGCGAGCTCTGCGCGCGGGAGAGCGATCCCGAGGCGCTGCTCAGCCTCAAGGTCGGGACCGTGATCGGCTGTGGCCTGGTCGTCAACGGCCGGGTCGTGCAGGGGGCGTCCGGGATGGCGGGGGAGATCGGCCACACCCGCGTCGGCGACTCGCAGGCGCCCTGCAGTTGCGGCAACGTCGGCTGCCTGAACGCGGTCGCCAGCGGGGCCGCGGTCGCTCGGCGGCTGCGCGAGCAGGGGGTCGACGCCCCGAACGCCCGGGCGGTCGCCGAACTCGCCCGTGCCGGGCACGTCGAGGCCGGCCGCGCTGTCCGGGCGGCGGGCCGCGACATCGGCGACGTACTGGCCGGTGCCGTCAACCTGCTCAACCCGGCCGCGATCACGCTGTGGGGCTACCTCGCCGAAGCCGGAGACCAGCTGTCGGCCGGCATCCGCGAAGGCATCGCCAGGTCCGCACTCTCCGGCCCGGCTGCCGCCGTCACCATCGAGCCGGCCACCCTGGGCGCCGACGCCGGCCTCTACGGCGCAGCCATGATGGTCATCGAGCAGGCCCTCCAGCCGGCCTCCGTGGACGCCTACCTGATCGCAACCCGGACCGGCTGAGGCGTCTCAGGACGTGCAGACCTCGCCTTGGATCCGGGTGGCGAAGTGGTCGGTCTCCCAGTGCTGGGCGAGGTAGGCGAAGCCGGTCGCGCCTTCGTAGTGGTGGGTGCCGCCGGTGAACTGCTGGGTGCCGCCCGCGTGGCCTGTGCCGGTCTGGGTGCTGACGTTGCCGATGCTGGTCTCCAGCGCGGTCAGGGTCGACCCGTCGTCGAAGGTGTAGGTGAGCGTCCCGCTGACCGGGCGCTGGTCCGGGGCTGTCGGCGGTGCTTCGCCGCGTGATCCGAGCACGAACACGGTCGTTCCGTCGAAGCCGTGCTTGCCGCGGACGGTCCCGGCCACGCAGACCGGGATACCCGGTGGGCAGCCCTCGGTGACGACCTTGTCGGAGATCGTTGCGTCGACCTGTCGGCAGCGGGGCTGCGCTGCTGCGTGCGACGTACCGGCCAGGATGCCGACCGCGGCGGTGACGGCGGCGGCAGCGGTGATGCGCGGGGATCTCATGGAGCCTCCTGTCGTGGCGGATTCCCAGCAGGCTAGGCGGGACGGTCGATCGCCGGTGGGGCCAATCGGGCGCGATCTGTGCTGGTCCGGTGTCGATCGGATAACCCCCGGGTGAGCCGCCGTCGCCTAGCATCGCGGGGGTGGTGGACCTTCACCTGAGCCTCGACGAGGGCAGCGGGCTGACGCAGCAGATCTACGACCAGCTCCGCGGCGCGATCCTGACCGGCAGACTCCCCGCCGGTACGCGACTCCCGTCGAGTCGCGAGCTGGCGCAGTCGCTCGGGGTCGCCCGCAACACCGTCACCGCGGCCTTGGACCACCTCGTCGCCGAGGGGTACCTGCAGGCGAGAGCCGGCGTCGGGACGTTCGTCAGTCCCGACGCCGACCCGGCGGCGCGGTCCGCGCAGCGGCCGCGGCCCTCTCCGCTGACGCCGGCGCGGCTGTGGCGCGGCGGATCGCTGCAGGTGCCGGTGCTGGACGGCGAGCCACCGGCGTACGACTTCCGCACCGGGCTGCCGGACGACTCACGGTTCCCGTACCCGGCCTGGCGTCGGCACGTGGACGCCGTCGTCCGCAGGAGCAGCCGGTACGCCGTGTATGCCGGCCCCGCGGGACCTGCCGTGCTGCGCGCCGCGATCGCCCGTCACCTGGGCGTCTCGCGCGGCCTGAGCGTCGGCCCGGACGACCTGCTCGTCACCGACGGCGTACAGCAGGCCTTGTCCCTGCTCGGTCAGGTGCTGGTCGAACCCGGCGATGTGGTCGCGGTCGAGGACCCCGGCTATCCACCTGCCCGCAGGGCCTTCGAGTTCGCGCGCGCCACCGTGGTGCCCGTGCCGGTGGACGAGCAGGGCATCGTCGTGGACCGGCTTCCCGCCCGTGCGACGGCGGTCTACGTCACCCCGGCGCACCAGTTCCCGCTGGGCGTCCGGATGAGCCTCGCCCGGCGTACTGCCCTGCTGGAATGGGCCCGCGCCGCCGGCGCCGCGGTGATCGAGGACGACTACGACACCGACTTCCGGTACGGCGCCCGGCCGATCGACCCGCTGCACGTACTCGACGACTCCGGCCGGGTGATCTACGTCGGGTCCTTCTCCAAGTCGCTGCTGCCGGCTCTGCGGGTCGGCTACTGCCTTGCCCCGCCGGCCGTACTCGACGCGCTGCTGCGAGCCCGGTTCGTCGCCGGCTGGCACGGGTCGAGCCTTACCCAGCTGGCGTTGGGCGGGTTCATCGACGACGGGCAGCTCGCGGCCCATCTGCGCCGGATGCGGCGCGAGTACGAGCAGCGGCGCGACCGGATCGCGATGGTGCTGGACCGGTCGTTCCATCCCTACCTGCGACCGATTCCGACGGTGGCCGGCCTGCATCTCGCGGCCAGGTGCACCGGTGCGGACCACGACACCGTGGCCGCCTGGGTCGCGGCGTGCGCGAAGGAGGGCGTCGCGATCGGGTCGGTGGGGGACTACGCCCTCGGCGAGGTGGAGCCCGGTGTGGTCCTCGGGTTCGGTGCGATCCCGCTGGGGCGGATCGACGCAGGACTCGATCGGCTGCGGGCGGTCATCCGGTCCTGACGCCGGATCCGCTGCGGGGGTTGCGTACCCGACCCTGGCGTGCATCAATTGTGCATAAGTTTGGTTCGACGGCTCCCGGGTACCGGCGAGCCGGGACACAACCGACACGGCGGGCGGCAACCGATGGCACAGGAGCAGCTTCCGGCGGCGGTCAGGTGGGCTGACGACCGTCTCGGGATCGCGAAGATCGGGAAGAAGAACCTCCGGAAGATCTTTCCGGACCACTGGTCGTTCATGCTCGGCGAGATCGCGCTCTACAGCTTCCTGATCCTGGTGCTGACCGGCGTGTTCCTGATGCTGTGGTTCAAGCCGTCGATGGCCGAGGTCGAGTACCAGGGCTCGTACAGCATGCTCAAGGGCCTGCGGATGTCGGAGGCGTACGAGTCGGCCCTGAACATCTCGTTCGACGTCCGCGGCGGTCTGCTGATGCGCCAGATCCACCACTGGGCCGCGGTGCTGTTCGTCGCCGCGATGAGCGTCCACCTGTTGCGGATCTTCTTCACCGGCGCGTTCCGCAAGCCGCGCGAGCTGAACTGGCTGATCGGCATCGTGATGCTGTTCCTCGGCGTGGTGGAAGGCTTCATCGGCTACGGCCTGCCCGACGACCTCCTGTCGGGCACCGGCCTGCGGATCACCCAGGGCCTGGTGCTGGCCTCTCCGGTGATCGGGAGCTACCTGGCGTTCTTCATCTTCGGCGGTGAGTTCCCCGGTGACGACTTCGTCTCCCGGTTCTTCACGGTCCACGTGCTGCTGATCCCGGGGATCCTGCTGGCGCTGATCACGGTGCATCTGTTCCTGGTCGTGTACCACAAGCACACGCAGTACCGCGGACCCGGCCGGACCGAGAAGAACGTCGTCGGCTTCCCGCTGTTCCCGGTGTACGTCGCGAAGGCGGGCGGCTTCTTCTTCGTGGTCTTCGGCGTGACCGCGCTGATGGGCGCCCTGCTGCAGATCAACCCGATCTGGCTCTACGGGCCGTACAACCCGGCCGAGGTGACGGCGGGTTCGCAGCCCGACTGGTACATGGGCTGGCTGGACGGCGCCGTCCGTCTGATGCCCGGTGTCGAGTCGCACTTCTGGGGCATCACGATCAGCTGGAACATCTTCCTGCCGGCCTTGCTGGTGCCGCCGCTGTTCATCGGGTTCGTTGCCCTGTACCCCTTCCTCGAGGCGTGGATCACCGGCGACCGGCGCGAGCACCACCTGCTCGACCGGCCGCGCGACAACCCGACGCGGACCGGCGTCGGCGTCGCGATGATCACCTTCTACGGCGTGCTGTGGCTGAACAGCGGCAACGACCTGATCGCCACGCACTTCCACAGCTCGATCAACGCGATCACCTGGACGTGCCGGGTGCTGATCGTCGTCGGGCCGGTGCTCGCGTTCTGGATCGCCCGGCGCTGGGCGATCTCGCTGCAGCGGGCGGACCGGGAGCGGCTGCTGCACGGGCGGGAGAGCGGCATCATCGTGCGCGCGCCCGACGGCGGGTACGCCGAGAAGCACGAGGAGATCTCGGTGTACGAGGCGTACGCGCTGACGGCCCGCGACCGGGACACCGTGCTCGACGAGCCGCCGGAGGCCGACGACAACGGGGTCGCCCGACCGTACCGGCGGCGCGACCGGGTCCGGGCCGCGCTGAGCCGCTTCTACTTCGCGGACGCCGTACCGAAGCCCACCGCCGCCGAGCTCGACGCCGCACACGCCGATCGCGCCGCACACGCCGATCGCGCCGCACACGCCGATCGCGCCGATCGCGCCGGCGAGGCCGATCGCGCCGTCGGGGCCGGTGGTGCCCGGGAGCTCGAGGCCGCGGCCCGATCGGAGCGCTCCGACACCTAGCCCGTCGTCTTGACTATCGTAGAAGGATGCCGAACCGTCCGAGTGCCTCCCGACGCGCCGTCCCGGAGGAGATGGTGTGGCCGGTGGGACGCGTCGCGGAGATGCTCGGTGTACCGACGGTCACGATCCGGAGCTGGGAGCGGCGCTACGGCATCGGCCCGTCGCAGCGCAGCACCGGTCAGCATCGTCGCTACTCGGCGGACGACGTGGCCAGGTTGCGCCGGATGATCGCGTTGATCGCGAAGGGCGCCGCGCCGGTGGACGCCGCGCGGCTCACCGCGGGTCCCGGAGTGGGCGTCACCGAACCCGACGCGCTGCTCGCCTCGGCGGAGTCGTACCGGGTCGCCACGATGGCGGAGCTCCTCGACAACCTGCTCCAGAAGCGTGGTGCCGGGCCCGCCTGGAACGAGGTGGTGGCGCCCGCGTTCCACGAGCTGGAACGACGGTTCACCGCTGTCGGTGACTGCATCGATCTGACGTTCCTGCTGGCCAGGACGGTCGAGGACGCGATCGAGCGCTACATCGCCGGCCGCGGCCTGCAGCACAGCGGGCGGCCGTGCCTGCTCGCCATCTGCCCGGACGAGCGCCACACGTTGCCGATGACGGTCCTGCGGGGGTGCCTGCTCGAGCGCGGCCTTCCGGTGATCGCGCTCGAGGCCGGGCTGAACGACGACGCCGTGGTGGCGGCGGCCGAGCGAACCGATCCCACGATGGTCGTGCTGTGGACCACGCTTCGGCGCAGCGGTCAGACCGCGCTCAGCCGGCGCCTGCAGCGTCAGGGGCATCAGGTTCTGAAGGCGGGTCACGGCTGGCCCGGTCCTGAGCGTGAACTGAACGACCTGGACGGGGCCGTGACGCGCATCGTCGCGGCTTCTCGCCAGTTGCAGCGGGCCTGATCGTCAGCTGGGCAGCGTTCCCCGGATGATGCTGTCGTGGGAGTGCTCCGGGTTGCCGTCGTCCGGTTCGAGCGAGATGTCGACGATGCGGTAGCCCTGGCCGGTCAGGTCGGACGGGATCTGGAAGGTTCCGCCGGTGCTCGGGTTCAGCACGCCGAGCGAGATCATCCGTTTGCCGTCCTCGTTGATCAGCCAGACCTCGTAGAAGCCCGGCTTCGCCGCCAGCCCGGTCGCGGTCACCTTCAGCTCGATCCCGTTGGCGCCCCGGAGCAGGTCGGCGTTACCGTCGCCGGACTTCCCGGCCAGGGGCTCCAGTCTGGCGACCGCCTCGGAGGTCGGCCGATCCGAGTCGTCGGAGGTGACCAGCACCGCGCCGAGCGCACCGACCCCGATCCCCACCACCCCAGCAACACACGCGGCAATGGCCAACGCCGTCCTGCCGATGGGTCGCCGCGCTCGCCTGAACTCAGCAATGGAGGAACCGGGTGAGGGCGGCTCTGGTTGGGTGTGGGCGGTGCTGTTGTTCTGGTTCGGCGTGGTGGTCGGGGCGTCGGGTGGGGGTGCCTGCGTCGACGACGCGTCGAAGGCGAGTTCGGCGCCGATTCGGGCCCAGACGTCCGCGGGGGGCGTGTCCAGGCGTGGCAGGTCGCCGATGTGACCGGCTACTGCCTGGAGTTCCTTCAGGCTTTCGCGGCAGTGGTCGCACAGTCGCAGGTGATCGGCGGCGGCGTCATCGGGTGTTTCGCCGTCGATGACCCACTGGGCCAGCCGTTCCTCATCCAGATGTGTCGTCACCTTTCACCTCCTTCAGTCTGTCACGCAGGTGCAGCAGGCCGCGCCGGACGTGGCTCTTCACGGTTCCGAGCGGCAGCTCGAGCTGCTCGGCGATCGCGGGGTACGTCTGGTCTTCGTAGAAGGCGAGGCGAAGGATGGTTCTGCGCGGGTCGTCGATCTTGGCCAGCTCGTCGGCCAGGAACACCTTGTCGACGGTGTCCTGGTCGACGCGCTCGGATGATACGTCGGTGTGCAGCAGGCCGCCGGCCGCCTCGGCCTTGCGATGTTCCCGGGCCCGGGCGGCGAGCCGGTCCGCGATGCGGTGCCTGGTGATACCCGTCAGCCAGGCGCCGAGCTCGCCCTGGGACGGATCGAAGTTCGTCCGCCCGCGCCAGGCGGACACGAACACCTGCTGGGTCACGTCCTCGGCGTCGGCGCGGTCCCCGAGAACTCTCAGGGCCAGGGTGAAGACCAGGCCTGACCACTGCCGGTAAGCGTCCGCGAGGCTCTGCTCGCGCCCTTCCGCCAGACCTTTCGCAATGTCGGCCGGCGACGGCGCGCCGGCCTCGATGCTGGTCACAGACGGCACTGTAGCGAATCCCCCATCAAACCGGCGCCGCCGTGACGACGAGGTTGTCCCGGTAGCCGCCGCCGTTGCGATCGTACGGCCCGCCGCAGGTGATGATCCGCAGCAGCGGAGCACCGTCGCGATCGAAGACCCGGTCCAGGGCCAGCTTGGACTTCGCGATGTCCTCGACGGTCCGGACCCGGTACGTGCTCGTCGAGTTGTCGCTCAGCCGGATCGCCACCGTGTCGCCGGGCCGGGCCTTGCGGAGCCGGGCCAGCGGACCGACGCCGTACTGCTTGCTGTCGAGGTGGCCGCCCAGGACGACGGAGCCTCGCTGGTCGGTGGTACTCGGCCCGAAGCGGTACCAGCCGATGACGGCCGGATTCGGCGGCAGCTCCATCTGCCCGTCGGCCGCGACACCGACGGCTACGACCGGTACGTCGAGCCCGATGGCGTCGAGCCCCAAGCGGGTCGGCAGCGCCGCCTTGGTCGCGGTCGGCGGATCGGCCGGCCGGACGCGAATCCCGTTGCCGGCCGTGGCCGGGGGAGCGGACGGAGCGGTAGGCCGCGCCGGTGAAGGGGTGGTGGGGGACACCGACGCGGTCTGCTCCGTCCGCTCGCTTCGGTCACTGCCGGCCGGTGCTGCGCCGGAGGACGAGCAGCCGGCCGCCAGGCCGAAGACCGGGAGTGCGGCCATCAGGACGACGGCCGCACCGCGGGTGGTTCTCACGACCGGGCACGCTGCCGGATGGCCGCCGTACCGAAGCCGATCATGCCGAGAGCAACCAGGCCCAGAACGCCGGTGAGCCACAGCATGCTCGTGGACGAGTCCTGCGCGGCGGCCTGACCGCCGGTTCCGCCCGGGACGCCGGACGGGTTGCCGTGCAGGCCGCTGATCGTCTGGACGGCCAGCTTCAGGTTCTTGTCCGCGGCGCTGCCCCAGGCGTAGACGATCGTGTTGGTGCCTTCCTTGAGGTTCACGTCGGCCGGGCCGATCGCGACGGTCGACGTTCCGGCGAGGACCACGTCGGCCTTGACCGTGCCGGCCGGCAGGTCGGCCTTGGCCTCCTTCGGGTTGGTCAGCCCCTTGAACACGGGCTTGCCGCTCGCGCGGACGTCGACGGCGGGGGCCGCCGCGTCGTGCCGCACGGTGATCCGGGCCTGGCCGGCCGAGAGCTTGGAGACGTCGTTGACGTACGGCGTCAGCACCGGCTTGCCGGCCGCGGACAGGTGCGCGACGACGGTGATGTTGGCGCCGCCCGGCACCTTGACGTCGTTCGCCTGGATGACCGCCGCACCTCCGGCGCCCGCACCGGCCGCGGTGACCTTGAGGTCGTACGTGCCCTCCGGGAGTTTGACCGGGTCGGTCAGGGTACCGGGCTTGAAGTTGGTCAGCAGTGCCTTGCCGTTGGCGTAGACGTCGACCGTCGCACCGGGCACCGCGTGCAGTACTGACACGGACGAGGTGGCGGCCGGCTTCGCCTCGGCGCTGGCAGCCACGGCTACCGGCGCGCCGGCGACCACGAGGCCGGTGGCGAGCAGTGCACTGACTCGACGCACGGACATAGGAACCCTCCTAGGATCGGACTACTTACTCCCTCTTCCGACGCAGCCGGCGGCACGGATGCGGGGCCGGCGAAATTTATGCAGAAGTGAGGCATCAAACCCTCGGCGGTTCGTGAGATGCTGGCCGGCGTGGGGAACCCAGCAGGCCCGATCCGGAGGTAACCGTTCATGGGACTCACTCGTTCGGCTGTTGTCGCGGCGCCGCGGCCGGAGGTGTTCGCCTGGCACGAGCGGCCGGGAGCGATCGTCCGGCTGACGCCGCCCTGGATGCCGGTCAGCATCGAGCAGGAGGCGACGGACCTGGCCGGCGGCACCGCGGTGCTGGGTTTCCCGCTGGGCTTCCGCTGGATCGCGCGGCACAGCTCGGCCGAGGCGCCGGAGCGGTTCGTGGACGAGTTCGACACGCCGTTGGCGCGGCAGGTCGTGCAGTGGCGGCACACCCACGAGTTCGTTGCCGAGGACGACGATCACACCAGGGTCGTCGACGACATCCGCAGCAACGTCCCGGGATTCCTGTTGCGTTCGATGCTGGACTACCGGCACCGGCAACTGGCCGACGACCTCGCCGCGCAGCAGCGGGCGCGTGCCGCGGGGATGCGCCCGCTGACGATCGCCGTGACCGGGACGCACGGAACCATCGGCCGCTCGCTCTGCGCCCTGTTGAGCACCGCCGGTCACACCGTCGTCAAGCTGGTCCGCGGCGAACCGCGCGACACCGGCGAGCGTCGCTGGGACCCGGCGAGCCCGGATCGCGCATTGCTGGAAGGGATCGACGCCGTCGTCCATCTGGCCGGCGCCTCGATCGCCGGCCGCTTCACACCGCAGCACAAGCAGCAGTTGCGGGATTCCCGCATCGGTCCGACCACCGTCCTGGCGGAGCTCGCGGCCACGACCGACACAGGACCGTCGGTGTTCGTCTCCGCGTCGGCGATCGGGTACTACGGCGCCGACCGCGGTGACGAGGAGCTGGCGGAGGACAGTGCCCCCGGCGAAGGTTTCCTCGCCGAGCTGGTGAGCGACTGGGAGCAGGCGACGGAGCCGGCGGCCGCGGGCGGGCTGCGGGTCGTGCAGGTCCGGACCGGGCTCGTGCAGACGCCGGCGGGCGGCACGCTGAAGGCGCTCTACCCGTTGTTCGCCGCCGGTCTCGGCGGTCGCCTCGGCAGCGGCAAGCAGTGGCAGGCCTGGATCGGGATCGACGACCTCCTGGACATCTACCACCGGGCGCTGTACGACGAGCAGCTCAGCGGTCCGGTGAACGCCGTCGCACCGGAGCCGGTCCGTAACCAGGAGTACGCGGACACGCTGGCGCGGGTCCTGCATCGGCCGGCGCTGGTGCCGACCCCGTCGTTCGGCCCGCGGCTCGTGCTCGGAGCCGAGGGCGCCAAGGAGCTGGCCGAGGCCAACCAACGTGTGGTGCCGACCCGCCTTGCCGGGGCCGGGCACGTGTTCCGGTACTCGGAGCTCGAACCTGCCCTGCGGCACCTCCTCGGCCGGCCGCAGGGCTGATCGCGCGGCCCGCGGTCACCGCGCGAGATCGCGAGCGACTGCTGCTGCCACCCGCCGCCCGGACACCAGCGCGCCCTGGATCGAGCTGGTGTCCCGGTGGTCACCGCAGACGTAGAGCTGTGTTCCGACCTTGGCCGGACTGGTGAAGACGTGGTTCGACTTCATCCGGGGCAGAGCGTGCGGGATGCGGTACTCCGCGACGAGCTCCCATCCACTGGTCGACGTCCGGTAGAGCTCACCGAGCCGGGACCTGATCGCGCTCACTGCGCCGGTGTCGCCCGGGACCGACGCCTCGACGAGGGCCCGCCCGCCGGGCGCGTAGGTCGGCGCCACTTCGCTCATGACCGCCGTGTTCATCAGCGAGCCGGAGGCGCCGTCGAGCAGGAGCGTCGGGCGGCGGAGCGGCGGCTCGTCGACCGCGAAGTACCAGGTCGTCACGCCGCTCCACTCCGGGGCGCGCATCCCCGGTACCAGCGTGGACGCCGCCGCGCCGTCGGTCGCGACCACGACGGCCCGGGCTTGCAGCGGTACGGCGGAATCTGCCGTTCTGACGGCTCCACGGTCGACCGAGGCGACGGTTGTGGACAGGCGGAGTGCATCGTCGGTGACGAGGCCGGCGAGGGCGCGCGGCAGCATCCGCATCCCGTCGGCCGGTACTGCGGCGCCGCCCCGGACGAAGCACCGCCAAAGCAGGTGGAGCAGCTTGGAGTTCGTCGTCAGCTCGGGATCCAGGAAGACCCCGGCGAGGAACGGCCGGAAGACCTCCTCGATCGTGGGCCGCGAGATCCGCCACCTCGCCAGCTCGCGGCCGGTCTCGGTGGGTACCGCCGCGCGGATCCGGTTCGGGGCGACCGTGGTGTCGCGGAGCGTGAGGGCACCGACCGCCAGCGCGTCCAGCGGGCGCTTGGCCGCGAACCGCGCCAAGGACAGCAGGGTCTCGCGGTCCCGTGCGGAGAAGTCGAGGTCCCACCTGTCGTCGCTTCCCTGGGCGACCACACCGCGGCTGAAGAATCTGAGGTCGAGGCTCTGCGGGTCCAGCAGGCGCCGAAGCTCCGGGTACGCCGGGAGCAGCACCTGGAAGCCTCGATCCAGGAGGAAGCCGTCGACCACGTCCGTGCGCACCCGGCCGCCGACCTCGTCGGATCCTTCCAGCAGCAGCACCCGCAGGCCCGCGGCCTGCAGGTGGACGGTCGCGGCAAGACCGGCCGGCCCTGCTCCTACAACGATCACGTCGGCGTCTTCCACGACCTGTTCCTTCCGGTCCGTCGATGGTCGATCCGCTCGATCAAGGGGCTTCGGAGCCTCGGTCGTGCTCCTGGAGGACGACCTCCTCGATGCCCTCGAGCGTTTCCAGCTGTTTCAGCGGGCGTGCCAGTCGATGGTTGTCGCGCAACCGCTCCGCGTTCCTGCTCAGGAACCACCAGTACCCGGCGCTGAACGGGCACGCGTCGGGACCGACGCGCACCTTCGGGTCGTACGGGCAACTGCCGCAGTAGTCGCTCATCTTGTTGATGTACGCGCCGCCCGCGGCGTACGGCTTGGTGGCGAGCAGGCCTCCGTCGGCGTGCTGGGACATGCCGACGACGTTGGTGACCATGACCCAGTCGTAGCCGTCGACGAAGCTGCGGTGGAACCAGTCCGTCACCTGGTCCGGACGCCAGCCGCGCTGCAGCGCGTAGTTGCCGAGGATCATCAGGCGCTGGATGTGATGCGCCCAGCCGTTCTCCCGGACGCCGCGCAGCGACTCGGACAGGCATCGGGCCTGAACGTTGCCCTCAGCATCCAGATCCTGGAACCAGTCCGGTACGTGGCGGCGTGCGTTCAGCGCGTTCCGGGTGCGGTACTCCTGGTCGAAATGCCAGTACAGATGCCAGGTCCAGTCACGCCAGCCGATGATCTGGCGGACGAAGCCCTCGACCGCGGCGATCGGTGCGTGCCCGGAGCGGTACGACTCCTCGGCGGCTTCGACGACCTCGAGGGGATCGAGCAGGCCCAGATTGAGCGGAGCGGACAGCAGCGAATGCGCCATCCAGTCGTCACCCGCGAGCATCGCGTCCTCGTGCGCGCCGAAGACGGGCAGCCGATGCTCGACGAAGTGTTGCAGGGCGGACAGGGCTTCGGAGCGGGTCACCGCGAACCGCCGCGGACCGTCCGATCCGACGAAACCGACCGAGTCGTCGCGTTCCCACCGATCCAGGTCGTCGCGGACCTGGACGTCGATCTCGTCCTCCTCCGGCCACCACGGATCGGGTGCGCCGAGCCGGCTGCTGCCCCGCGGTGGCGGTTGCCGGTTGTCGTGGTCGAAGTTCCAGCGACCGCCGGCAGGTGTGGTCCCGTCCATCAGGATCTCCCGCCGGACGCGGACGTCGCGGTAGAAATCCTCCAGCAGCAGGCGCCGTCGGCCCCGGTTCGCGGCCCAGTTGGCGAAGTCCGCGCGGCTGGTCACGAAACCTCTGGCCGGCAGGACGGTCACCGACTCCTGTCGTTCGACGAAACGCTGCGCGGCGTGCGTCGTCGGTCCACAGACCGTCAAGGGCTCGTCGATCTGGGCGAGAGCGGCGGTGTAGGTGTCCGCCTGGACGAACCTCGCCTGGCGACCCAGCTCGACGGCACGGTGGCGCAACGCGGACAGCACCAGATGTGCCTTCTGCCGGTGGAAGCGGCGCCGGGCGAACGCGTTGCGGGACTCGACCAGCAGCACCGGTTGCCGCAGCTGATCGAGAAAGTGAGGTCCGAGCTGGTCCGCGAACAACCAGCGGCGCCCGAGGTCATCGGCCATGCGGACGCGCTGGTCGAGCCGCTCGGCTACGCGGTCTCATCGGGCTCCTTCGGCTCGCCGGCTGGACACCCCAAATCTATGCACAGTCGATGCAATCCGGAAACCGCAACGCCTGTCACGGACCGACGTACATGTCTGCCGAAGCGTTGGGTACCGGTGGGTCGCGAAGTTGACCGGTCCGCCGTTCAGCAGAGAGCGCGGACCCGGCCCGCTGATTGCCTTCCCGGATCCGTTGGGGAACCGGGAAGGCAATCAGCCGCCTCGATCCGCCCTCAGTCTGTCCTCAATCTGCCCGCAGGCCGCGCTTGCGGAGCGCCGCGGAGAGCCCGTCGTTGTTCTGTGCGTCGACGAATTCGCGGGACAGTTCGCGGAGCTTGATGTTGCCGTCCTGGGAGCACCGTTTGAGGACGTCGAACGCCACACTCGAGGTGATGCCGTACCGGTGCATCAGCAGTCCCTGGGCCTGACCGATCAGGTTGCGGGTGACGAGTGCCGTCCGGAGCTGTTCGATCAGGGTCCGGCTGTCGTCGAACAGCTGGATGTTGTCGAAGGCCACCCCGGCGTTGAGCGCGAACAGCAGCGCCACGTCGTACGACGTGCTTCCGAACGCGTCCGGGGCGGCGGAGAACAGGCTGAAGGCCGCCGCCGCGTCGCCTTCGGCAGGCAGCGGCAGGAACAGGCAGCTCCGGTAGCCGGCGTTGATCGCGGCGGCGGCGAACTTCGGCCAGCGGTGGTCCGCGGCCAGGTCGCCGATCCGGTGCGGTTCGCCGTACACCAGCGCGTCGTGTAACGGACCGTCAGCGGCGATCAGCTGAGCGGTGAACATGGGCTGGGCCGGCTCGGAGGTCCGGTCCGTCGCGTCGTGCCGGGCGACGATCTCGACCTCGTCGTCCGCGAGCACCGCGATCGCGGCGGCGTCGCAGTCGGGCACGGTCCGCACGATCCGGCTGACGAATCGGCCCAGCGTGCTGGTGACGTCGTCGTCCTCGACCAGCCGGCTGATCTCGGCCAGCTCCTGCGCCAGTCCCATGATGTCGTCCATGCCGCCATCATGCGTCATCGGCGCCGGGAGCAGCGTCGGCCACCCCGTCCGGCACCTCATCCGCAGCCCTCGTCTCGCCCGCTGTGGATGAGGTGCCGGACGGGATCGTGTGCCGATGATGAGGGATGGACACGGCAGAGGCGTCCGGGCCGGACGAGCCCGGTTCGGCAGCGCATCGGGGTCCGGGTTTCGCCCTCGATGTGGTCATCGGGGCCTCGACCCTGGTGGTCGCGCGCACCGTCGCCGCCGGTCGCGGTGCGAAGCAGGCTGTCGCCACGGTCCTCCAGGTGCCTGGACGCGTCCAGGTCCCCGGACACGATCGCGTGGACAGCTGGGTGGTCGAGCTGGCGCGGCGCGGCGAGCGGGAGCAGGACGAGCTCTGGGATCGGTTGACCTCGTTGAGTGACGACGTGGTCCGTACCCTGCTGCGCCTGGTGCTCGACCGGATCGACCTGACCGAGACGGTCAAGCGGTACGTCGACGTGAACAGCATCGTCCAGGACGTCGATCTCGACGCGGTGGTCGGCCGGATGGACATCGCGGGCCTGGCCGAGGGCGTGATCGCGGAGGTCGACGTCGCCGAGATCATCCGCCAGTCGACCGGTTCGCTGACCTCCGACACGGTCCAGGGCGCGCGGATGCAGGGGATCTCGGGCGACGACGCCGTGGACAGGGCGACCGGCCGGATCCGGGTGCGGTTCAGCCGCAAGCATGCACCGACGGCGGCGCGGACGGAGCCGTGAGCCTGGGTGCGGTCCCGGTGGGGGCGCGGCCGTACCAGGGGAAACCGGCTGGGCTGGTGAGCAGGGCCGCCTCCGGGATCGTCGACGTCGTCTTCGTGCTCGCCTTGCTGGCGGCCGGATACCTGGCGGTCAACGGTGCGCTGTTCGTCGTCGACCCGAGGAAGTTCCATTTCGTGAGCGTGTCGTCGGTGGTGAGCCGGACGGTCGGCCTGTGCGTGCTGACCGGCTACCTGTTCGTGGCGTGGTGGTTGAGCGGGCGGACGTACGGCTGCCGCGTGATGGGGCTGCGGGTCGTCGGCGCCGGCGGACGACCGGTGCGGTCCTACGTCGCGTTGGTGCGGGCGGTTCTCTACGTCGCGTTCCCGATCGGGCTGCTGCTGTGCATCTTCGGCCGTCGCCGCCGTTCGCTGCAGGACCTGCTGCTGCGAACGGCGGTCGTCTACGACTGGCGGGTCCACTAGCCGCCGCTGTTCACACAGCCCTCACGCCGCCAGCGCCTTCGCCTTCAGCGTGTCGAACTCGCTCTGCGAGATGGTGCCGTCGTCGAGCATCGCCTTGGCCCGGGCGATCTGATCGGCCGGCGTGGCCGTGCCCGCGACGTCCCGGATGTAGTTCTCCTGCTCGTGCCGCGCGGCCCGGGCACTCCTCGCCTGGCGCTCCGCCATGGACCCGCCGCGCACGATGACGTACACGAGCGCGGTCAGCAGCGGCAGGAAGAACAGGCAAATGATCCAGATCGCCTTGACGATGCCGGAGGTCTCCCGGTCACGGAAGATGTCCGTCAGGATCCAGAACAGCATCATCAGGTACGCGACGAACGCGAAGCTGATGATGATGAACCACACGACGTCCCAGAATGACATGTCAGTTCCCTTCTCGCCGGATCACCCGGATCGGGTGACTCGCGGTGGTGGTACCTGGACGACCTCGATGATCGTGACGCCGAGCGTGTCCAGGTGATTCAGTACGCCGGCCAGCGCCGCCTGGTCGTCGAGGTCGCCGTGCAGGACCGTCTGCGCGGGTTCGTGATCCGCGGCCAGCGAGGGAAAGACGTCGGTCAGCTCCGGCGACAGATCGCCCTGCACCCGAATGACGTAATGAGCCATGTCTCTGCCCTCTTCCGTGCTCGACAGCGCCGACTCTGCACCGCCTCCGGCCGCCGGGCATCACCCTTCCTGGGGGAGCGAGGGGCCCGGACGCGGCCCTCATCCGTGCGGGGTGAGTCCGCCGGGTGCTCGCGCGCCTAGCGTCGGACTGCGGGCGCTGGACCGGGACCGACGGCGGACGCACCGGCCCGGCGACGGCGAAGGGCGGCGAATGAAGCGGGAGTGGGCCGAGCATCCGCGTGTGCGGCGATTCGTCGAACGGGTCCGGACGACCCTGATCGGCCGGATCGTCGTGGCCGCACTCGAGATCCGGCTGTACGACCGGGCGCTGACCCTGGCCGGCAAGGCCTTCATCGCGCTGGTTCCGCTGCTGATCGTGGTGGCGACGATGCTCAGCGGCTCGGGTGCGCTGGCGCTGGCCGACTGGCTGATCGACAAGTTCGAGCTCACCGCGGGGGCCGCCGACGCCGTCCGTTCGTTGTTCGGCCGCCCGCCGTCGGCGTCCGGCGGCCTGACGATCCTGAGTGTCCTGACGGTCCTGGTGTCGGCGAGCAGCTTCGCGCGATCGGTCCAGCGAACCTACGAGACGGCATGGAAGCTTCCCGCCCGGGGACTGCGCGGCACCGTCCACGGCATCCAGGGCGCGTGCCTCGTCCTCCTGATGCTGATGGCGCTCGCCTACCTCGCGAGCCTGGCAGACGAGTTGCCCGGCGGCCGGATCGTCACAGTCCTGGCACAGACCGTCGTCGCGGTCCCCGGCTGGTGGGTCGCCAGTTGGCTGTTGCTGACCCGGCGGGTGGCGTGGCGCCTGTTGCTGCCCGGGGCCGTCGTCAGCGCGTTCGGCCAGGTGCTCGTGGGCGCCGTGGGCAGCCGGTACGTACCGCACCTGATCGAGCAGAACGCGGAGCGGTACGGCGTCATCGGCGTGGCGATCGCGCTGATCTCCTGGCTGGTGATCCTCGCGCTGCTGATCGTCGCGTCGGCCGTCGTCGGCGCCCAGGTGGGCGCCACCCTCGCCGAGCGCGAGACCCGCGCGTCAGGTCCGGATCGCGCCCGGGCGGGTCAGCGCCCGGATCACCCGGATGTCGAGGGCGATCAGCAGGAGTGACCAGGGCCGGCGGCTCCGGACTCACCCCGGACGGGTGAGCCGCACACGGCGCGCGCGGGGCAGGGTGGCACCTGAGCCGGACCATTTCGCGCAGATGGGTGACCCGCGATGAACCAACGCTTGCTGATGTCACTGACCGACGCCGAGCGGCTGCTGGTCGCGGAGACCGAGCGCGACGCCCTGAAGGGGCTCGACGAGGACGAGCTGCTGGAACTGCACCAACGGATCCGGCGGGCACGCACGAAGTACGTCAAGAACTACCGGCGGGCGGCGAGCGCCGGTGTCGCCGCCAGCGGCGGGCGCGGCATGGCGTACCCGAAGAACCAGCGTGACAGGGACAAGGCCGAGCTGTTCGAGTCGGTCCTGGCACGGGTCAGCCGTGAGGTCGCGGCGGCTGCGCGGCGGGCGTCGATGGAGCTCCGGAGCGAACGGCTCGCGGCGGCCAGGGCGGAGAAGCCGGCCGCCCTCACGGCCGCGACGACGCGAGCTGCCGAGCAGCCGGCGCCGGACGGCAAGCCGCGGGCACGGACCGTGAAGACCACCGGCGGCCTGAAGAAGGACGCGTCGACCAGGGCTGCGGGCGCGCGCCGCCAGGCCAAGCGCGACGCCCGCTGAGCACGGCACCCGACGCCGGGAAGGATCGACAGATGAGCACAGCTCGTCCGCTGCGGCGGGGCCGGTTCGCGAGGATCTTGGTGATCGGCGGTGCCCTGGTCGCGGTGGCGTTCGGGTACGGCGCACTGGCGCCGGACGGCGCCGCGGGCGCCGACGGACCGCAGTCGCAGCAGATCGAAGAAGGACGGAAGCTGTTCGCGGTCGGCTGCTCGAGCTGCCACGGAATCCACGCCGAGGGCGGCACGGACGGGGACGGCCGGTTCACCGGTCCGTCGCTGATCGGGGTCGGCGCCGCCGCGGTCGTCTTCCAGGTCGGAACCGGGCGGATGCCGGCCGTGCAGCCCGGCGCCCAGGTTCCCCGCAAGCCGCCGGTGTACACCGAGGAGGAGACCGCGGCGCTGGCGGCGTACGTCGCCTCGCTCGCGCCCGGCCCCGCCGTACCGCCGGCGGAGGCGTACGACATCAGCAAGGTCACCCAGGAGGAGATCACCCGCGGCGGCGAACTGTTCCGGACGAACTGCACGGCCTGCCACAACTTCTCCGGCCGCGGTGGTGCGTTGCCGAACGGCCGGTACGCACCGTCGTTGATGCACACCACGCCGCGGGACGCGTACCTCGCGATGCTGACCGGTCCGCAGCAGATGCCGGTGTTCTCCGACGCCGTGCTGCTGCCGGAGGACAAGCGGTCGATCATCGCCTACATCGCCGCCCTCCAGGAGCAGCAGGACCCGGGTGGGCTCGGCCTCGGCCGGCTCGGTCCGGTGTCGGAGGGCCTGTGGGGCTGGTTCGTCGGTATCGGCCTGCTGGTCGCGGTCGCCGTCTGGATCGGCCTGAAGGTGCCGACGGTGCCCCGGCGCCGTGAATGACCTGCGATTCTCAGGAAAATCCCGGATCGGCCTGCCCAAATGGTTGCGGAGCGCATAGTCTCGGAATCCTGGGGAGCCAAGAGGGCCTTGAGCTCAGGGGGCACGGCGGCCGGGGGAGGCGGGGCCCGTGACAGTCCCGACGCCGCAACACGACGGTGTGCGTCGTCAGGACCGCACGTCAGGCCGGATCCCCCAGCCCCCGCTGACCCTGGTGTCCCGTGAGCGGCTGCACTCCGCGCTCGACCTCGGGGTGCGGACCCCGCTGACGATGCTGGTGGCACCGGCCGGCACGGGCAAGACGGTCCTGCTGTCGGACTGGGTGGAGCGGCGGCGGCAGTCGGGACGGCCCGTGGTCTGGATCTCCGGTCAGGCGCCCGGGGCCCTCAGGGCCCAGCTGGAGCCCGCATCGGACACCGCCGGGCAGCCGGTGCCGGTCGTCGTCGACGACGCGCACCTGCTGGCGACCGCTGACATCGCAGCAATCGCCCGGGCGCTGACCCGGCCGCAGGCGGCAGTCCGGCTGGTACTTGCCACCCGCTACGACCTTCCGTTGCCGGTTCCGGAACTGGAGCTGAAAGGGCTGGCGCTGACGCTACGTGCGCGCGATCTGCGCTTCACCGATGCCGAGGCCACGGCTCTGGTCCGGGCGCACGCCCGGAACGCGACGCCCAACGACATCGTCGTGTGCCAGCAGAAGACGGCGGGCTGGGCGGCGGCGCTGGTCCTCGCCGCCCGGCGGGTCGCCGCGGCGGGCGACAGCGACGAGCTGTTCGTCAGCCAGCCGCCGGTGCTCGACCTGCTGCTCGGCGAGACCGTGACGACGCTGGACGAGCGCGTACTGGAGATGCTGCTGGGCACCTACGAGGCCGACTCGGTGACGGCGGAGATGGCTGCGGTGCTGAGCGGTGATCTCGAGGCCGGTCCGATGCTCAGCGACCTGGCGGCCAACGGGCTCCTGGTCACGGCGTACTCCGACGGTTCGGGCGGTGAACCGCTCTACCGCTATCACCCGCTGCTCGTCGAGTTGTTGCGCCGCAAGGTCGCGACCAGTCCGGAGGCCGCGCGAACGGTCGCGGACGCGCACCACCGGTCGGCGTTGTACTACGAGAATCACGGTGATGCCAGGACCGCGCTGCACAACTCCCTGCTGAGCGACGACGCCGAGTTCGTCGCTCACATTCTGCTGGTCCACGGTCCGGAGCTGCTCGCGGCCGGCGAGCAGAGCCTCGTCGCCGCGGGCCTCGACGCCCTCCCGGCCGGCTACATCGATGCGCACCCGCAGCTGCTCGGTGTCCGCGGCCTGACCCGGCTGGTGGCCGGCGACGTGACCGGGGCGGTGATGGACTCGGCCGCCGCGGACCGGTTGACGACCGCGCAGAACCGCGAGCTGACACCGGCCGACGACGCGCTGGCCGCGGACACGATCCTGCTCCGCCTGTGGGAGTCCCGCTACGGCTGGTACGACGTACACGCCGCCATCGACCGCGCCCGCAAGCTCCTGGCGGTGGACGGTCCGACCGCCGCGGGCCGGCACCGTCCGGTGCTCGGTCCGGAGCGGCTGGCCTGGTCTCTCATCGAGCTGGCCGCGGCCGAGACCTGGGCCGACGATCTCGAGGCCGCGCTCACCCATCTCGACGAGGCCCTCGTCACGGCACGCAGGGTCGGCCATACCCGGCTGATCGCCGCCGCGCTCGCCCATCGGTCCGTGGTGCAGTACGTGCGTGGCCAGGGACTGAGTGCGGCACAGTCGGCCCAGGCCGCGCTCGACACTGTGGGCGACGCGGAACTGCCGCAGGAGTACAGCGTCCGGGCTCATGTCGTCCTGGGGTTCGCGGCGTTGAACCAGCTCGATCTGGACAGCGCCCGGCACTGGCACCGGCTCGCCTCCTCCGCCGACATGGCCGGTGCCGACACCGTGGTCGCCGCGCTGTGCATGATGTTGCGGGCCGTGCTGCTGGTCGAGTCGGGACGCCTCGACGAGGCGTTGACGGAGATCAACACCGATCCCGCGGCGGCGGGCCCGTTGCCGTCGTTCCTCTCGCGGGATCTCGCCTTGCTGCGGTTCCGCCTGGCGGTTCTCATCGGTGACAAGCACGGTGTCGACCATCAGGTGCGGATCCTCGAGGAGACCGGCAACGATGCGGACGCGGAGCTCGTCCGGGCCGTCCTCTCGATCCAGGACGCCGACGCGAGAACCGCTGTGACGAGGATCGACGAGGCGCTGAGCGACCGGGAGGTGCATCCGCCGCTGGCGTGTGCGGCGGCGTCGTTCCGGACCGTGCTGCTGGTCCGTGCCGGTGACGAGTCCGCCGCCGAGGCCTCGTTGCTCGACACGCTGAACCGGGTGACGCCGCAACGTTCCCTGCACTCACTGGTCCCCGTGGGCCGGGAGACGGTGTTCCTCGACCAGGTGCGCAAGAACGTCGCCGGCCCGAATCCGCATCCGTTCGCCTCCGTCGTCCTGGAAGGGCTCTCGGGGTACCAGTACTCCTGGAGCGACGCGGGCGGGAAGACCCTGCTGGGCCGGACCCGGCCGGACCTGGCTGCCCCGGCCGTGCGTCACCTCGACGCCGTCGTCAGCGGTGTCCGGATCCGCCTCACCGCGCGCGAGGCCGATGTGCTGCAGCAGTTGGCGCTCGGATCGTCGTACAGCGAGATCGCCCAGGCGCTCTACATCACCGAGAACACCGTGAAGACGCACCTGATGTCGCTGTACCGCAAGCTCGGCGTCGAGAAGCGTTCCGCGGCGTTGCGCACGGCCCGGTCGGTCGGCCTGATGTAGCCGGCCGGAGATCACCTCCTGATCGGCGCACCTCACCCTAATCGGAGGAGCCGGTCCGCCGGGCCGCCTGATGGGATGCAGCGCGGGGGCCCAGCCGGCGGCCCCGGTTGGAGGACGTCTCGTGCCTACGCTTCCGGACGATTTCGATCCGATCCCGTCGACCCGTCGTCGACCCGCCGTCACCGTTGTCGCGCTCAAGCAGGCAGAGGTGGACGCGGACGCCCTCGCGGTCCCCGTGGCCGTCGGGGCGGAGGTGCCGGAGGAACTCGGCCTCGACGCGGCCGGGCTGGCGTCCGCCGGTTTCACCGGGGAGCCGGGACAGACGCTGGTGCACGCCCATCCCACCGGTCCGGCCCGGGTCGCGGTCGGTACGGGTACGCCGGACCGGGCGGATCCGACGGTCGTCCGCGACGTGGCCGCGGAGTTCGCCCGCGCGGTGCCCTGGCACCAGCGCCTCGCGATCGAGGTTCCGGCGCGGGAGACCGGCGCCGCCGCCGCGGCGTACGCCCAGGCTGTCACCGAAGGCGTCCTGCTGGCTCGCTGGCGGTACTTCCTCGGGCGCGACGCCGACCGTCCGGCGCTGGAATCCCTCCTGGTCGTGGCGTCCGAGGAGCAGGTCGACGCCGTCCGGACCGGTGTCGAACGCGGCCGGCTGGTCGCCGCGGCGTGCGGTCTCGGCCGGGATCTCGCGAACTGCCCGGCGAGCACGCTGTCGGCCGTCCGGATGGCCGAGGTCGCGCTCGAGGTCGGTCCACCGGCGGGGCTGCAGGTCGAGGTCTTCGACAAGGACCAGCTGGTGGAGCTGGGCTGCGGTGGCCTGCTCGGCGTCAACCGGGGCAGTGTCGAGCCGCCCCGGATGATCCGGCTGCGCTACCTGCCCGCCGAACCGACCGGCCGGATCGCCCTGATCGGCAAGGGGATCATGTACGACTCCGGCGGCATCAGCCTGAAGCCCAGCGACGAGTCGCACGCCCAGATGAAGAACGACATGACCGGCGCCGCGGCGGTCCTCGCGGCGATGACGGCACTGCGCGACCTCGGCTGCACCACCGCCGTGACCGGCTACCTGATGTGCACCGACAACATGCCCTCCGGCTCGGCGATGAAGCTCGGCGACGTGCTGCGGATGCGCAACGGGACGACCGTCGAGGTCCTGAACACCGACGCGGAGGGACGCCTCGTGATGGCCGACGCGCTGGCCCTGGCGACCGAGGAGCCCGTCGACGCGATCGTCGACATCGCCACGCTGACCGGCGCCTGCCTGCGGACGTTCGGCGTCGAGCTCGCCGGCGTGATGGGGAACAGCCCCGCCGTCGTCGACCAGCTGAAGCGGGCCGGCGAGGTCACCGACGAGCCTGTCTGGGAGCTCCCGCTGCACCGGCCGTACCGGGCGCAGCTCGACTCGCCGATCGCCGATCTCACCAATATGGGCGGTGTCAACGCGGGCTCGATCACCGCCGGGCTGTTCCTGGAGGAGTTCGTCGACGGGCACCCGTGGGCGCACGTCGACATCGCGGGGACGGCGCAGCTGCCGGCGCCGAGGACGTGGCGGAACAAAGGGGCGACCGGCTTCGGCACCAAGCTGCTGATCGAGTTCGCGTGCGCGTTCACGCCGCCCGCGGCCGACGGCCGGCCCGGGACGTCGCGGTGATCGCCAAGGCGGTGGGCGAGAAGCAGCCCAAGAAGGGAGCGATGCAACGGTTCCTCGACGGGATCGAGCGGGTCGGCAACAAGGTCCCGCACCCGGCGCTGATCTTCCTGGCGTTGATCGGCCTGGTGATCGTGCTCTCGCAGGTGCTCGCCTGGACCGGCGCGAGCGTGACCACCGAGGTCGCGGAGCCCGCGACCGTGCAGGTCGGGCCCGAGTACCCGGGGGGCACGAGTGTGCCCGGCAACGACGCGCCGCCCCCGCCCCCGGTGCCGCAGTACGAGGTGCACGAAGAGACCATCACGGCCAAGAGCCTGCTGAGCGGCGACGGCATCCGCTACATCTTCACCACCGCGGTCCAGAACTTCAACGACTTCGGGGTCGTGGCCGTGATCCTGGTCGCGATGATCGGCGTCGGCGTCGCCGAGGAGGCCGGCCTGATCGCGGCCCTGATCCGCAGGATGGTGAAGGTGGCGCCCAAGGGTGCGATCACGTTCATCATCGTGCTGCTCGGCGGCATCTCCAGCGTCGCCTCGGACGCCGGCTACCTGGTCCTGATCCCGCTCGGCGCGGCCGCGTTCGTGTCCCTCGGCCGGCACCCGCTCGCCGGGATCGCGGCCGCGTACGCCGGTGTCAGCGCGGCGTTCTTCGTGAACGTGCTGATCACGCCGGCCGACGGCATCATCACCGAGGTCACCAACGAGACCGTCGCGCTGGTCGCTCCGGACGTCCATCTCAACGTCACGCACAACTTCTACTTCAGCGTCGCGGCGACACTGTTCTGCGCGGTCGTGATGACCCTGATCACCGAGCGGCTCCTCGAACCCCGGCTGGGCAAGTACGACCCGGCCGAGGCGCCGGCGGACGCGCCGGCCGATCACCAGCCCACCGACGAGGAGATGGCGCTGGAGGCGCGCGGCCTGCGGTGGTCGGTCTACTACCTGCTGGTGGCCGTCGCGATCGTGTCGGCGCTGACCTTCATCCCGGGAGCGCCGCTGCGCAATCCCGACACCGGCGAGATCTTCGGCTCCTCACCGTTCATGAGCAGCCTGCTGTTCATCATCTCGATGCTGTTCCTCGCGGCCGGCCTCGGCTACGGCCGGGGCGCGAAGTCGCTGACCGGCAGCACCAACGTCATCAACGCGATCGTGAAGACCTTCAACGGCCTCGGCGGCCTGATCTTCCTGATGCTGCTGATCGCCCAGTTCATCGCCTACTTCAACTACTCGAACATCTCCAGCCTGGCCGCGACCGGTCTCGCGGACCTGCTGGAGCGCGCCGACATCGGCGCGCTGCCGCTGCTGATCGGCTTCATCCTGCTGGTCGCGGTCATCGACCTGATCATGCCCGGCGTGATCCCGAAATGGGCGATCCTGGCACCGATCTTCATCCCGCTGTTCTACCGCCTCGGGATCGCTCCGCAGACCGTGATCGCGGCGTACCGTGTCGGCGACGGCCCGGTCAACGTGATCACACCGCTGATGGTCTACCTGCCGTTCATCGTGCTGGTGTCCCAGCGGTACCGGAAGAAGGCCGGCCTCGGCACCGTGGTGTCGATGATGCTGCCCTACACCGCCATCGTCCTGGTCGCGTGGACGCTGTTCTACATCGCCTGGTACCTCATCGGCATCCCGTGGGGGCCGTCCGCTCCGGTCCACCTCGGCTAGGCCGAGGCGATGGACGACGGCACGCTGAGCCTGATCATCCTGGCGCTCACCGTCGCGGTGTTCGTCTGGAACAAGCTGCCGGTCGAGGTCGTCGCGGTGCTCACCGCGCTCGCGTTGTGGGCGACCGGCGTGCTCGGCTTCCCGGCCGTGATTTCGGGCTTCGGCGATCCCGTGGTCGTCTTCATCGCGTCCCTGTTCGTCGTCAGCGAGGGAGTCGACTCCACCGGTGTGACCGCCTGGGCGGGGCAGGCCATCGTGCGGTACGCCGGGACGACCCGCACCCGCCTGCTGCTCGCAGTATGTGGCCTGTGCGCGGTACTGACGGCGCTGATCACGCTCAACGGCTCGGTCGCGGCGCTGCTCCCACTCGTGGTGATGCTCGCTGTGCGCATCGGCGAACCGCCGTCGCGGATGCTGATGCCGCTGACCTTCGCGGGCAGCGCCGGATCGCTGCTGATGCTGACGGGGACGCCGGTCAACATCATCGTCTCCGAGGCCGCGAGCAAGGCCGGGGCCGGTGAGTTCGCCTTCTTCTCGTTCGCCGTGGTCGGCGTCCCGTTGGTCATCGGGACCATCGCCATCGCGGTGCTGGCCGGTCCGCGTCTGCTGCCGGCCGCTCGACCGGTGAATCCGCCCGCGGATCTCGCCCTGCACGCGGAGACGCTCGGTCTGCACTACTCGCGCAGCGAGGCCTTCTACCGCCTGCGGATCCGCGAACTGTCGCCGCTGCTCGGCCAGGAAGCGCGCGAACTCGACCTCACGCCGTACCCGGACCTGGTGGTCGTCGGCGTGCAGGACACCCAAGGCCGGTACCACGTGGACGCGGCGCTCGGTGTCGGCGACGTACTCGTGGTGAACGGGCCGCCCGAGCAGGTGCGGAGCCTCACCGCCGACGCCGGCCTGGCGGTCAGCAGGGTGCCGGGTCGCGTCGAGGACCTGATGACGCGGGACACCGGGGTCATCGAGGTCGTCGTCCCGCCGCGGTCGTCGCTGGTCGGCGAGACGGTGTTCCCGGGGATGCACCGCGGGCCGGACCTCGTGATCGTCGCGGTGCAGCGCATGGGCAAGGACCGCGGCAAGCGGCCGACGCGGCTGGCCGAAGGCGACGCCCTGCTCGTCCACGGCGTGTGGCCGGCACTCGAGGAGCTGACCAAGGACAGGGACGTCCTGCTCGTCGACTCGCCCGAGCTGATCCGGCGCCAGGCCGTGCCCTGGGGTCCCAAGGCATCGCTCGCGGTCGCGATCCTCGCGGCGATGGTGGTCCTGCTGGCGACCGGCGCGGTCCCGCCGGCGATGGCGGGCCTGCTCGCCGCGACCGCGACGGTGCTCACCGGAGTCGTCCGCCCGCAGCGTGCCTACCGCGCGATCTCCTGGCAGATCATCGTCCTGATCGGGGCGCTGATCCCGTTGTCCACGGCGATCCAGACCAGCGGCGGTGCGGACCGGATCGCCGACCTGATCGTCGAGGCGGTCGGACCGGGGCGGCCGTACCTCCTGCTGCTGGCGCTCTTCCTGCTCACGGCCGCTCTCGGGCAGGTGGTCAGCAACACCGCGACGGTGCTCATCGTGGCGCCGATCGCGGTCGCCGCGGCCCAGGGGACGGGGACGTCGGTCCAGCCGGTCCTGATGCTCGTCGCGGTCGCCGGGGCGGCGTCGCTGCTGACGCCGATCGCCACGCCGGCCAACATGATGATCATGAACCCGGCGGGCTACCGGTTCGGCGACTACTGGAAGCTCGGGCTGCCGGTGCTGCTGTGGTGGCTGCTCACCGCGCTCGTGGTGATTCCGCTGGTCTGGCGGTTCTGACGTGCCGGGCCTGGAACGGTACGTCTCGACCGGTGGGCTGCCGCCGGCGGACACGGTCGCCGGGCTCGTGCAGGCGGCGTACGAACGGTTCCGTGGGCGGACCGACGGGATGCTGAGCGAGGTGTACCCGGCGTTGGCGCGCGTCGATCCCGAGCTGTTCGGCGTCTGCGTCGCCGCCATCGACGGGCGGCTGTTCGAGGCGGGGGACTCGCGGCAGCCGTTCACGATCATGAGTGTGGCCAAGCCGTTCGTGTTCGCGCTGACCTGTCAGGCGATCGGTGTCGAGGCGGTCCGGGAACTGGTCGGGGTGAACGCCACCGGGCTGCCCTTCAACTCTGTCCGCGCGGTCGAGGAGTCGCCGGACGGGCGTACGAACCCGATGGTGAACGCGGGAGCGATCGCCACCGCCAGCCTGGTGCCGGGCGGTTCGCTGGAGGCGCGCTGGCAGTTCGTCGTCGAGGGACTGTCCGGCTTCGCGGGCCGTGAGCTCGTCCTCGACACCGAGGTGCTCGCGTCGGCGTCGGCGACGAACCACCGCAACCGGGCGCTGGCCGCGCTGCTCCGCAGTCTTGGTGCGCTGGACGGCGACTCGGACGACGCGACCGAGCTGTACACCCGGCAGAGTTGCCTGACGGTCACCGCGGCGGATCTGGCGGTGATGGGTGCGACCCTCGCGGACGGCGGGGTCTGCCCGACGACCCGGCAACGGGTGGTCGGCGCGGACATCGCCCGGGTCACGCTGGCGGTGATGACGATCGCCGGCCTGTACGAGACCTCGGGCGACTGGCTGCTCGATGTCGGCGTGCCCGGCAAGAGTGGCATCGGCGGCGGCATCGTGACGGTCTCGCCGGGCAAGGGCGCGCTCGGCACCTTCGCACCGCGGCTGGATCGGGCAGGGAACAGCGTCAACGGGCAGTCGGCCGCGAGGTACCTGGCCCGGGAACTGGGCCTCGACCTCCTGGCCTCGCAACCCGCCGCTACGAGCTAGGCCGCGGCCAGCGTCAGGGTGGCGGTGCCGGGCGTGCCCGAGCGGGTGTACTTGATCTCGAGGGTGTCGCCGGCCTGGCGGGTCAGCGTCGCCACCACGATCTGCTCGCTGCTGACCGCCGGATCGCCGTCGATCTCGGTGATGATGTCGCCCGCCTTCAACCCGGCCTTCGCGGCGGGCCCGCCGGCGTCGACCGACACCACGAACAGCCCGGCCGACGTTCCGAGCGCCTGCGTGACCGAGGCCGGGATCTCCTGCACCTGCAGGCCGGTCGTCGGGTGACCGGGCTTCCCGGTGTTGATGAGTTGCTCGGCGATCGGTTTCGCGAGATCGATCGGGATCGCGAAACCGAGGCCTACGCTCCCGCCGCCGCCGACGCCGGCGGCGTTCGGCACCGTGGCGATCGCCGCGTTGACGCCGACCAGCTGTCCCGAGCAGTCGACCAGGGCTCCGCCGCTGTTGCCGGGGTTGATCGACGCGTCGGTCTGGACGGCGCCGACCAGGTGGTGCGTGACACCGTCGCCGGGCACCGGCACGTAGCGGTCCAGCGCACTGACGATGCCGGACGTGACGGTGCTGCTGAGGCCGAGAGGTGCGCCGAGCGCGACGACGGGCTGACCGACCCGCAGGGCCGCGGAGGACCCCAGGGCGATGACGGGATAGTTCTTGGCCTCGTCGGCGGCCTGCAGGACGGCGAGATCCGTGCTCGGGTCGCGGCCGATGATCCGCGCGTCCGACGAGCGTCCGTCGCTGTACTGGACGGAGACGCTGCCGCCGTTCGCGGCGACCGAGATGACGTGGTCGTTGGTGAGGATGTAGCCGCCCTGCTTGATGATCTGGCCCGATCCGGTGCCGGCCTGCGCGCCGCGGCGTGCCGAGATCGTGACCACCGACGGCAGCACCCGGTCGGCGATCGGGGCCGCGGCGCACATCGCCGTACCCGGGTCCGCCGGGTCGGCCGCCGCCGACTGGTCGGTGCTGCCGCGATCGACCAGGAGCACGATCAGCGCGGTGACGAGCGCACCCACCAGCGCGCCGACCAGGACGGGGATCGTCAGGAGCTGCGCGAAGTGGAAGCGGCGTCCCGTGGTGGCGGGCGTTTCCTGCGGACCGGATGGAGTGCCGCCCGCCTGGGTCATCCCGACCTCCTCAGGTGCGGATCGGATCGAGTTCTACGCTTCCGCGACCGTCCCGAGCATAGGTTCGGCCTGCTGCCGGCAGGTCATCCACTCCGGGTGAATCCGGCCGCCGGCACGGCTCGGCCGGCCCGACTCACCCGAAACGGGTGATCCGGTGACACCGCTCACCGGTACCGCACAGCCTCCGTGCGTCGCCACCAGGCGATCGTGGACAGGCCGACCACGACCGGGAGGACCTGGACCGCGACCCGCCAGACCAGAAGTCCCGCGACGAGGCTCGTCGCATCCAGGTCGCTGTGCGACGAGACGAAGGCGGCGTACGTCGCGTCGAGGATGCCGGCGCCCATCAGCGGCAGACCGGTCAGCGGATAGATGACCAGGAAGCTGCAGGCGACGACGAGGAGGTCGGCCCGGTCGAGCGGTACGCCGACGAAAGCCAGGCAGAGCACGAACACGGCCGTCTCCGTCACGACCACGCCCACCAGACTCAGGCCGGCCAGCAAGCCCTGGCTGCGGACGTTCCGCGCGCTGTGCGCCTGGAAGTCCGTGAGTCGCTGCGCCCACGCGTCCGGGCCGGTGCTCGCCGGGCGTACGCGGCGGAGCGCGTGGCCGAGCAGTCGTCCCACCGCGGCGGCCGAACGCTCGGCGCGCAGCGCGTACAGCAGGCCGACCAGCAGCACTGCGGCCCCGGCTCCGAACACGAACGCCGCCCAGCCGAACGGGGCGTAGAACGACCGTCCGGCCCAGAACGTGAGGAATCCCAGCACGGGCGCGGCCAGCCGGGCTACGTAGAACAGGACCGTGCTCAGCGTCAGACCGGACGCCGCGTTCGTGGCGTCGATACCCCAGGAACGGATCATGGCCAGCCGGAGAACGACATCACCGGGCGACGGAGTCAGGGTGGCGACGGCCGCCGCGGCGACATCGTTCACCATGGCTCGCAGCTGACCCAGACCCGGTATGAACAGCGCGAGCGGAGCAGCCAGGACGAAGCGCCGGACGGCGACGGCTGCCAGCAGCGCGACCATCTGCCAGATCTCGAGATGGGTGAGCGCGTAGGCCACCTCGCTCCAGTCCACGCTGCGGAGCAGCCGCAGGAGCAACCAGCCGACGACCACGACGAGCAGGATCCTCGCGAGCCGCAGCACCGGTCGTGGGATCCGTCGAGCGGGAGCGGAGAGGTCTGCCACTCCACCCACGGTGCTGGCAGTCGGCGACGCGGGCCTCCCACGATCCGGGGGACCTGCCGACGGGCGGCAGACAGGCACTTCCGCCGCGGGATGCCGTCGCCCGGGACGGGGGAGGTCGGGCGGTCCGGGGTGCGGGACAGTCGGATTCGGTCGCCGTGCCCAGGGTTTCCAAGGAGTGGTCGTGATGTGGCCGGTCGTCGGTGCGGTGTTGCCCCAGGCAGCTGCGATCGCGCTGAGTCCCGTGCCGATGGCGTGCATCGTGCTGGTGCTGATGTCGGCCCGGCCCGTGCGTGCGGGACTCGTCTTCGCGGCCGGCTGGGTCGCGGCGCTGGTGATCGTCACCGGCCTCGTCGCTGGGCTCGCCCATGAGGTCGCGGCCGCCGACGAGGAGTCGGCACGTGACGGCAACGACGTCCTGCAACTGGCCGCCGGAGTGCTGTTCGCGCTGCTGGCCGTGCGCTACTGGCGGCGGCGACCCGGTCCTGACAAGGAGCCGGAGCGTCCGCGGATCTTCGACCGGATCGCAACGCTGTCCGGACCGGGCCTGGCGCTGGCTGGTGCGGGCGCCGCGCTGGCGAACGTCAAGAATCTCCCACTCGTACTGAGTGCAGGCAGCTCGATCGGAGCAGCCGGCCTCAGTGCCGGTGCCACGGCCGGCGCGGTTCTCGTGTTCGTCGGCGTTGCCTCCGCGACCGTCGTCCTGCCGGTCGTCGCGGTCGCCGGTGCCGGAGCCGAGCGGTCCGCGCCCGTCCTGAAGTCCTTCGAGGAATGGCTCGTGCGCAACCTCACCACGATCACCGTCGTCGTCCTCGTCGTACTCGCGGCAGCCCTGATCGGCAACGGCCTCGACCTGTTCCGTTGACGTCACGTGAGGCAGGCGGGGACACCGCCTTCGACACCGGCGTTGAACGCCGCCGTTCGCTGTTCGGCGTTCCCGTGGTCGCTCACATCGGTCCACGGGTAGTCGTCCGCGACCGCCGCCAGCGTCCTCGCGATCTCCTCGCTGTCACCCGGTTCGATCTCGATCAGCCCGTCGTCGGCCGCCCCCTGCAGTGCGGCTCCGGCGAGACAGTCCGCCTGGAGTTCGGCGGCGACCGAGACGCGATCGGCGCTCAGCCTGGCCTGGATCGCGTGGCCCCACTCGTGCGCGATGATCAGGTAGATCCAGGCGTCGCCGATCTGCTGGTAGCCGGCGGCCATCAGGTTGTCGTCCCAGGCCACGAAGTCACCCGGCCGGCAGTACACGGCGTTGAACGGCACCGACTCCGGTTCGCCTCCGCACGGCGGTCCGTTGGTACCGACGTACGCCCCGGCCACGCGCGGACCCCGGTACTGCGGCTGACCGGGCTGATCGGCGAAGTACCGGCGCCAGAACGCGTCCACCGCGCTGACGGCGGCCTGCTCGTCCGACTTCATCGCCGCGCGATCGACCGTTCCGGTCACGGTCGGTGCCGGCGCTGTCGACGACGTCGAAGGTTCCGCAGGGGCCGGAACCTCCTGCGGGTCCGTCGTCACGGTGCAGGCGGTGACCAGGACGACAGCGGTCAAGGCGGCAGCTGAGAGTCGGGCCACGTCCATGTTCCCGCTTCCTTCCGGAGCCGTGTCAGGTCTCCAGGCTCGGACGACGGCGAGCCGACCGCCTCCTCCTCGCCGGGTGATCGCGCCGGTTGTCGGGGCAGTTGTCGGGGTGGTTGTCGGGGCGGACGGACAAGCCGGGTGGATTCTGTCCGGCGGGACGGATCCCCGGGCGGGCCGGCCTTCTAGCTTGGCGGCATGGCAGCGTTGACGGAGATCGAGAAGTGGCTGGCCGAGACCGTGCCGGGAGCCATCGAGCGGTACGACGTACCCGGGGTGGCGTGGGCGGTTCTGGCCGGCGGAGAAGTGGTGGACGGCGCCGCGGGCGTCCTCAGCAGGTCGACGGTCGTCGAGGCGACCGCGGACTCGGTGTTCCAGATCGGCTCGATCACGAAACTGTGGACCGCGACGCTGGTGATGCAGCTCGTGGACGAGGGCAAGGTCGACCTCGACGTACCGATCCGGACGTATCTGCCCGAGTTCCGGATCGCCGACGAGGACGCCGCGGCCCGCATCACCACGCGGCAGTTGCTGTCCCACACCGCGGGCTTCGAGGGGGACATCTTCACCGACACCGGTCGCGGCGACGACTGTGTGGAGAAGTACCTGCGGGAGTTGCACGGTGTGACGCAGTTGTTCCCGCCCGGTGAGCAGTTCTCGTACAACAACGCCGGCTACTGCGTCCTCGGCCGGCTGGTCGAGGTGCTGAGGAACTCGCCGTACGACGTGTGCCTGCGCGACCACCTGATCACGCCGCTCGGGCTGACCCACACCGCGCCCGGCCCGTACGAGGCGATCCTGTTCCGCGCGGCCGTCGGGCACATCGAGACCGAGCCGGGCGCCGGGTACCAACCGGCGCCGGTCTGGGCCCTCGTCCGGTCGAACGCGCCGGCCGGATCCTCGCTGGCGATGCGGCCGCGGGACCTGCTGACCTTCGCGCAGCTGCACCTGAACGACGGCAAGGCCGCCGACGGCACGCAGGTCCTCGCTCCGGGGACCGCCGGCCGGATGCACGACCGCCAGGTCGACCTCCCCGATCTCGGGCTGATGGGCACCTCCTGGGGGCTCGGCTTCGAGCGGTTCGAGACCCCGGACGGCCTGGTCATCGGGCACGACGGCGGGACCATCGGCCAGTCGGCGTTCCTGCGGATCGTCCCCGGAACCGGCGTCGCCGTCGCCCTGCTGACCAACGGCGGCGACGCCGTGTCCCTCTACCGCGACGTCGTCGGGCACGTGCTCGAACAGCTCGGCCACGTGCGTCTGCCCGCCCTGCCCGAGCCTCCCGCGGCGCCGGAGCGCGTCGACGCGGGCCGGTACGTCGGCACCTACGAGGCGGACGTGATGGAGATGACCGTCAGCCAGGACGAGGACGGCCGGATCTGGCTGGTGCAGAAGCCGAAGGGCGTCTTCGCGGAGCTCGGCGAACAGGCCGAGCGCAAGGAGCTCGTGCCGTACGGCGAGAACAGCCTGATCCCGGTCGAGGCCGACCGCGGCATGCACCTGCCGCACGTCTTCCTCGGCGACGACGGTCACGGCCACGCCCTGTACCTGCATGTCGGCCGGGCCGTCCGCCGGGCCGGCGCCTGAGACTCCTCGACGAAACGGAACCCGCCATGAATCTCCGCGCTCCTGTCTGCGCCGCCGTCCTGATCTCACTCGTTGCCTGTAGCAACCAGAGCGCGAAGGGCGGTGGTGACGCCCCGGTGGTGGACGGCGGCACGTTCACGATGGCGCTGCCGACCGATCCGGGCAACCTCGACCCGCAGTCGTCGGCCGCGGGCGCGCTGTTCACGGTCACCCAGCTGGCCTACGACCCGTTGCTGTCGGTCGACGCCGGTAACGGCGACATCAAGTCCGGCCTGGCGACCAAGTGGGCGGTGGACGGGAAGACCGTCACGCTGACCCTTGCCGACGGCATCAAATGCTCCGACGGTACGGCGCTGGCCGCGTCGGGCGTGGTCGCGAACCTGAAGTACGTCGGCGACCCGAAGAACAAGAGCCCGTTCCTCGGCACCTTCCTCCCGGTCGGCGCGACGGGGAAGGCCGACGACGCGACGAGGACCGTCACGATCACCCTCGCCACACCCGCGCCGTTCGTGCTGAACGGCCTGGCCAGCCTGCCGATCGTGTGCCCGTCGGGTCTGACCGACCGCAAGTCGCTGGCGAACAAGACCGCGGGCACGGGACCGTACCAGCTGACCGAGGCGGCGCCGGGCGACCACTACACGTACCAGCGTCGCGACGGCTACACCTGGGGACCGAACGGAGCGTCGACGGCGACGCAGGGCATGCCGAAGACCGTCGTGATGAAGGTCATCCAGAACGAGACGACCGCGGCGAACCTGATGCTGTCCGGGGGTCTCAACGCCGCGGTGATCATCGGCCCGGACGCGCAGCGGCTCGAGAAGGCCGGTCTGTTCGCCACGAAGACGACGTCGTTGGTCGGTGAGCAGTGGTACAACCACGCCAAGGGCCGTGGGACCAGCGACGCGACAGTCCGGATGGCGCTCACCCAGGCACTCGACCTGCCTGAGCTCCGCAAGGTGATCACCTCCGGGAAGGGCACGCCGCCGACCACTCTCGCGACGATCGAGCCGACTGCCTGCGTCGGCGACGCGCTCGCGCGGAGCCTGCCGGCGCGGGACGTCGCGGCCGCGAAAGCCGCCGTCCAGAAGGCGAACGTGCCGCCGCTGACCTTCCTGTACGACAACAGTCGCGGCAGCGGGGTCGCCGCGGCGGCCGAACTCGCCGTCCAGCAGTGGCAGGCCGCCGGGGTGAAGGTCACCGCGAAAGGCATGAACGGCACGGCGCTGAACTCGACGCTGTTCAGCTCCGGTGACTGGGACATCGCGTGGATCCCGCTGGGCGTCAGCAGTCCGGACCAGGTGGTGCCGTTCCTGTCCGGGCCGGCCGCACCGAACGGAACCAACTTCGCCGCGATCCAGAACAAGACCTACGAGGCCACCGTCCAGAAGGCCGCCGCGATGTCCGGCAAGGAGAGTTGCCCGACCTGGGCGGAGGCGGAGTCCGCGATCGTGGCCGCCGCCGACCTGGTGCCGTTCGCGAACAGCGCGGTCCAGATGTTCGGCGCCAAGGCGCGGTTCGCGGCACCGGGGCTCGTCCCGACCAGCATCCGGATGCTGGCGAACTGATCAGATGACGACAACGGATCCGGCGCTCGACAGCGCCGTACGGCAAGGCCTGTGGGCGCATGACTGGGTGCGGTTCGGCGTACGGCGACTGGGCCGCCTGCTCGTGTCGTTGTGGGTGGTGGTGACGGCCTCGTTCCTGATGATCCACCTGATCCCGGGTGACCCGGTCCGGGCCGCGCTCGGACCGACCGCCCCGGCCGAGCTGGTGGCAACGAAACGGGCGGCGCTCGGCCTCGACGACCCGCTGTGGCGGCAGTACGGCGCCTACCTGGAGCGGCTGTTGAGCGGCGATCTGGGCAGTTCGCTGGTGTCGCAGCTCCCGGTGTCCGACGTGATCGCGCAACGACTGCCGTCGACACTGACCCTGGCCGTCCTCGCCTTCGCTCTCGCGGTGACGATCGCGCTGCCGGTCGGTGTCGTGGTCGGCGTGCTCACCCGCGGCGGTCGCGGCCGCCGGACCGAGCTCGCGTTCACCGCCGGCAGCGTGATCCTCGGCATCATCCCGGACTTCCTGATCGGGGTCGGGTTGGTCTTCGTCTTCGGCGTCAGCCTGAGCTGGCTGCCGGTCGCGGGCAACCAGTCGCCGGCCGCCTACGTCCTTCCGGTGCTCTGTCTCGCGCTCGGCCCGGCGGCGATCCTGGCGCGGATCCTGCGCGTCGAACTGGTCGGTGTGCTCGACGCGGACTTCATCCGCACCGCCCGTGCCAAGCGGCTGCCGGCCCGTGTGGTCTACCTCCGGCACGCCCTGCCGAACGCGGCGACCGCCGCGCTCACCCTCGGGGCGCTGATCCTCAGCTCGATGGTCGCGGGCACGGTGCTGATCGAGAACGTCTTCAGCTGGCCGGGCCTGGGGATGACGATCGTGCAGTCGATCCTCGACAAGGACTATCCCGTGGTCCAGGGCATCGTCCTCGTGTACGGCGTGGGCGTGCTGGCCGCGAACACCGCCGTCGACGTGGCCCTGGCCCTGCTCGACCCGCGCTCGATCATCCGGGAGGACTGAATGCGGCGACGATGGATCGGTGTGCTCCGGACCCCGCTCGGACTCACCGCGACGGCCCTGGTGGTCGTGGTGCTGCTGCTGGCCGTCCTGGGGCCGGTGATCTGGTCGGGCCGGGCGAGCGCGGTCGACACCGGCGACATCCTGGCCGGACCGTCGGCCGAGCACTGGGCCGGGACCGACAACCTCGGCCGGGACATCTTCTACCGCGTCCTGGTGGCCGGCCGGCTGACGGTCGAGCTCGCGCTCGCGGCGACCCTGATCGCGATCGCGATCGGTCTGCTGCTCGGCACCGCGCCGTTCCTGCTGGGCCGCCGCCTCGGCCGGCTCGTGACCGGTGCGGTCAACGTCGCGGTCGCCTTCCCGGGACTGCTGCTGGCGTTGTTCTTCGCGGTGATCTTCGGTGTCGGCGCGACCGGAGCGGTGCTCGCGATCGGACTGGCCGGGGCTCCGGCGTTCGCCCGCCTGACGCAAACGCTGGTCGCCGGGCTCGCGGCGCGCGACTTCATCGCCGCCGCGCGGATCGCCGGGGTCGGCCGGATCCGCATCCTGTTCCGGCACGTACTGCCGAACATCGCCGAGCCGCTGGTCGTCAACGCCACGCTCGGCGCGGGCGGCGCGCTGCTGGCTTTCGCGGGCCTGTCGTTCCTCGGCCTCGGTGTGCAGCCGCCCGCCTACGACTGGGGCCGGCTGCTGTACGACGGGATCGGCGCGATCTACGTGAACCCGGCGGCCGCGCTGGCGCCCGGCGCCGCCGTCCTGCTGGCCGGGCTGGCGTTCAACCTGTTCGGCGAGACCGTTGCCAAGGGCCTCGGTGTCACCCGGATCGGCACGCTCCGCGGTACGACGCACCGGGCTGTGCCCGAGCGCGACCACGGACAGGCGGAACAGGCCGCGACGCCGGACGTCGTGCTCGACGTCCGCGACCTCTCCGTACGTTTCTCCGGCCCTTCCGGTGAGATCCACCCGGTGCGCGACGTGTCGTTCGTCGTCCGGCGGGGCGAGGCGCTCGGCGTGGTGGGGGAGTCGGGCTCCGGCAAGTCGCTCACCGCGCTGGCGGTCTCGCGGTTGATCGACGCGCCGGGCCGGGTCGACGCCGAGCGGCTCGAGTTCCTCGGGACCGATCTGCGCGGCCGTGACACCAAGGCGCGGCAGCGGTTGCTCGGAACGTCGTTGGCGATGGTGTTCCAGGACCCGATGACGTCGTTCAACCCGACCCAGCGGATCGGCAGCCAACTGGCCGAGGTGGCGCACCACCATCAGGGGCTGGGCCGGCGCGCGGCGTTGGCCAGGGCCGCGGACCGGTTGCGGGCGGTGCGGATCCCCGCCGCCGAGCGGCGGATCCGGCAGTACCCGCACGAGTTCTCGGGCGGGATGCGGCAGCGCGCGATGATCGGTCTGGGGTTGATGAGCGCGCCGGCGCTGATCGTCGCCGACGAGCCGACGACCGCGCTGGACGTCACCGTGCAGCGGCAGATCCTCGACCTGCTCGACGCGATCCGGCAGGCCGACGACGTCGCGCTGGTCCTGATCAGTCACGACGTCACCGTGGTCCGCGAGGTGTGCGACCGCGTGCTGGTGATGTACGCCGGCCGGATCGTGGAGGACCTGCCGGCGAGCGAGCTGACGACCGGGGCGCGGCATCCGTACACCCGCGCGCTGGTGGCCGCCGTACCCGATCTGGACACCGACCTCGATCAGCCGCTCGCCGTGATTCCCGGCCGGCCGGTCGCGCCCGCGGAGTTTCCGCCGGGCTGCGCGTTCGCCGCCCGGTGCCCGTTGGCCGACGAGCGGTGCCGGGCCGAGAATCCGCCGCTGGCGGCCGACAGCGCGGGGCGCCGGGTCGCGTGCTGGCATGCGGGCGAGCCGCTCGCGGACGAAGCGTCCGTCGACGAGTTGGTGGAGGCGCCGTGAGCGAGTTGTGCTTCGACGACGTGCGGGTCAGCTACGGCCGGACCACGGCCGTCGACGGTGTCAGCCTGACCGTCCCGGCCGGGCAGATCGTCGGCCTGGTGGGCGAGTCGGGATCGGGGAAGTCCACCTTGGCCCGGGCCGCGGTGGGACTCGCGCCGCTGGCCGGAGGTCAGATCCTGCTGGACGGCCGGCCGGTGCCGACCCGGGGCCGGCAGCGTCCGCTGCAGATGGTGTTCCAGGACCCGTACTCCTCGCTCGACCCACGGATGCGGATCGGTGAGAGCGTCGCGGAGGTCGTCCCGCCCGGCGGGTCACGCGCCGAACGCCGGGCGGAGGTCGAGCGGCTGCTCGGGCTCGTGCATCTCGATCCCGCCCAGGCCGGGTCCTACCCGTCGCAGCTGTCGGGCGGTCAGCGGCAGCGGGTCGCACTGGCTCGCGCCCTGGCCGGCCGTCCGCGGGTGGTGATCGCCGACGAGATCACGTCCGCGCTGGACGTTTCGATCCAGGGCGCCGTGCTCAACCTGGTGCGCGAACTCCAGCGGGAGCTCGGCCTGTCCATCCTCTTCATCTCGCACAACCTCGCGGTGGTCCGCTACGTGTCGACGCAGGTCGCGGTCATGTACCGCGGCCGGATCGTCGAGCACGGACCGACCGACCGCGTCCTCTCCGAGCCTCGCGACGACTACACGCGCGAGCTGCTCGCCGCCGTTCCCGGGCCGAAGGCCCCGACCGACAGGAGCACACGATGACCCGACGGATGCGTATCGACGACCTGACCGAGCTCGTGGTCCCGTCCCAGCCGGCGTTGTCCCCGGACGGTACCCGAATCGTTTATGTGCTGAGGACCCTGGACGCCGACCTCGACCGCAACGTCGACCAACTGTGGCTCGCGGCAACCGACGGGAGCCCGGCCCGCCGCCTGACCGCGGGCCCGAAGGACGGCGCGCCTACCTGGTCACCGGACGGGGCCCGCGTCGCGTTCGTCAGAGACGGACAACTCGCAGTACTGGCCGTCGACGGAGGCGAGTCGGAGACCCTGACCGACCTGCCACTCGGTGCCGGTGTGCCGGTGTGGAGTCCGGATGGCCGGCGACTCGCGTTCAGCGCGCCGGTCGAGGACGACGTGAGTGGCCCGCTGGTCGCGGACCGCGTCGACTACCAGGCCGACGGCGCCGGCCGGTACGGCGCTGTGCGTAGCCAACTGCACGTCCTCGACCTCGCGACTCGCGACGTCCGTCGGCTCACGGACGATCCGGAGAGCGCGGGCCAGCAGGTCTGGTCGCCCGACGGTACGACGCTGGCCTTCACCCGGCGCGCCGGTGACGACAGCGACCTGCGGTACCGGACCGCCGTACACCTGCTCGCGGTCGACGACCCGAAGACCGAAGCGCGGGCGGTCGCGCTGACGGAAGGTCTCGCGGCGACCGTCGACTACACGGCGGACGGCAGTGCGTTGCTGGTCATCGGCTGGCCAGGTGACCCGAAGGGCCATCTGCGGTTGCTGCTCGTTCCGCTGGACGGCGGCGAGACCGTCGATCTGTCCGGATCGCTTGATCGCAACGTGATGCCGGGCGCGACCGCGTACCCGGGCGGGCGGCCGCAGGAGCATGACGGGCGGGTCTACTTCTGCGTCCGCGACCGCGGCTGCACCAGCTTGTGGTCGGTGGCTCTCGACGGTTCCGGGGCGCGGGCGGTCCTGGCCGGTGACGATCGCGTGGTCGGCGGTCTGTCCGTTGCCGCCGGCAACGCCGCGATCACGCTCGCGACCGGTACGTCGTACGGCGAGATCGCGGTCGTCGACCTGGCCACCGGCGACCCGACCGTCCTCACCGAGCACGGCTCCGCGCTGAAGGACGTGGAGCTGTTCCCCCGGGAGGAGCGGACGTTCACGATCTCCGACGGTACGCAGGTGCAAGCCTGGCTGGTGCGTGACCCGGACCGCTCCGGTCCCACGCCGTTGCTGCTCGACATCCACGGCGGGCCGCACAACGCGTGGAACGGGGCTGCCGACGAGGTCCACCTCTACCACCAGGAACTCGCCGCGCGCGGGTGGACCGTGCTGCTCGTCAATCCGCGCGGCAGCGACGGGTACGGCGAGGCCTTCTTCGACGGGGCGGTCGGCGCCTGGGGTGTTGCCGACAGCAAAGACTTCCTCGAACCACTGGACCAGTTGGTCGTGGAAGGGTCGGTCGATCCGGAGCGGTTGGCCGTCGCGGGCTACAGCTACGGCGGGTTCATGACCTGCTGGCTGACCGCGAACGACGACCGGTTCGCCGCCGCGGTGGCCGGCGGTGTGGTCAGCGACCTGGTCAGCATGGCCGGGACCTCCGACGACGGGCACTTCCTCAGCGTCCACGAACTCGGCGGCCTGCCCTGGACGCAGCCGGAGCGGTACGCCGCGATGTCGCCGATCACGAGCGTGGACGCCGTCCGCACGCCGACGCTGATCCTGCACGGCGCCGACGACCTCAGGTGTCCGGTCGGGCAGGCGCAGCAGTGGCACACCGCGTTGCGCGAGCTCGGCGTACCGACGCGGCTGGTCCTGTACCCGGACGCGTCGCACGCCTTCATCCTGACCGGCCCGCCGTCGCAGCGGCTCGACTTCAACCGCCGCATCGTCGACTGGGTCGAGCAGCACGTCGTCCGTTCGGGACGGCCACGGATCGATGTGGCGCACTGGCAGAAGCGGCTGGCCCGGCTCGCGGAACGGCATCACGTGCCGGGTGCGCAACTCGGCATTCTCCGGGCCGACGAGCAGGTGGAGGCGTCGTACGGCGTCCTCAACCTGAACACGGGCGCCCCGGTGACCGGGGAGTCGGTGTTCCAGATCGGCTCGATCACCAAGGTCTGGACCGCGACGGTCGCGATGCAGCTGGTCGACGAAGGCTTGCTCGATCTCGACACGCCGCTCGTGGAGGTACTGCCGGAACTGCGGTTGCGGGACCCCGACGTGACGAAGGCCGTCACGCTGCGGCACCTGCTCACGCACACCAGCGGGATCGACGGCGACATCTTCACCGACACCGGCCGCGGCGACGACTGCCTGGAGAAGTACGTCGAGCTGCTGGCCGACGCGGCGCAGAACCATCCGCTCGGCGCGACCTGGTCGTACTGCAACTCGGGCTACTCGCTGCTCGGCCGGGTGATCGAGAAGGTCACCGGCAAGACCTGGGACCAGGCGATGCGCGAGCGGCTGTTCACACCGCTCGGCCTGACCCACACCACAACGCTCCCGGAAGAAGCGCTGGTCTTCGCCGCGGCCGTCGGTCATGAGGAGCGGGACGGGAGTCAGCAGCCCGTACGGGTCTGGGGACTGCCGCGCTCTGTCGGTCCCGCGGGGCTCGTGACGTCGACGGTGGCCGACGTACTGGCGTTCGCTCGTCTGCATCTGTCCCGTGGGACGACGGCCGACGGGACGCGAGTGCTCGCCGAAGCCAGTGCGACCGCGATGACCGAGCACCAGGCCGACCTGCCGGACAAGTACGTGCTCGGCGACTCGTGGGGGCTGGGCTGGATCCGCTTCGGGTGGGACGGTCAGCGGCTGTACGGCCACGACGGCAACACTCTCGGGCAGGCCGCGTTCCTGCGGGTCCTGCCGTCGCAAGGACTTGCGGTCACGTTGCTGACCAACGGCGGCAACACCCGCGATCTGTACGAGGACTTGTACCGCGAGATCTTCGCCGAGCTGGCCGGCCTGGCGATGCCTGCGCCGGTGGCTCCGCCCGCCGAGCCGGTCGAGGTGGACGTCACGCCGTACGTCGGGACGTACGAGCGCGCGTCGGTCCGGATGGAGGTGGAGGCGACGGCCGACGGGCCGGTGCTGCGGACGATCCTGACGGGTCCGCTCGCCGAGCTCGTGCCCGATCCGGTGGAGGAGTACCCGATGGTGCCGTTCGGGCCGAAGCAGTTCCTGGTCAAGCCGCCGGAGGCCGAGACGTGGGCGCCGGTCACCTTCTACGAGCTGCCGACCGGCGAACGGTACGTCCACTTCGGGGTGCGGGCGACACCGCGGGTGAAGTGATGCTGACCGATCTCCTGGCGGACATCCGGACCCTCGTGGAGTGCGAGTCGCCGTCGGCCGACCTGTCCGCGGTCGCCCGCTCCGCCGCGGTGGTGGAGCGGGTCGGGACCGCTCGCCTCGGGGTCGAGCCCGAGCGGATCGTGCTCGACGGCCGTACCCATCTGCGCTGGCGGCTCGGCGAGCGGCCGCGCGTCCTGTTGCTCGGCCATCACGACACGGTGTGGCCGCTGGGTTCGCTGGCGACCAGGCCGTACTCGGTCGAGGGCGGCGTACTGCGTGGGCCGGGCTGCTTCGACATGAAGGCAGGACTCGCGATGGCCTTCCACGCGGCCGCCGGACAGGACGGTGTCACTCTGCTGGTCACCGGCGACGAGGAGCTCGGCTCGCCGTCGTCGCGGTCCTTGATCGAGGACGAAGCCCGGGCGGCCGAGGCCGCGCTGGTTCTCGAGGCCTCGGCCGACGGCGGCGCACTCAAGACCGAACGCAAAGGCGTTTCGCTGTACGACGTACGCATCACCGGCCGCGCAGCCCATGCGGGCCTCGAGCCGGAGCGCGGGATCAACGCGACCCTGGAGCTCGCGCAGCAGGCACTCGCCGTGCACGCGCTGGGCGCACCGCAAGTCGGTACGTCGGTGACGCCGACGGCCTCCCGCGCCGGGACGACGACGAACACCGTGCCGGCCGAGGGGTCGTTCGCGGTGGACGTGCGCACCCGGACGACGGCCGAACAGGACCGCGTCGACGCGGCGATGCGTGCGCTGCGACCGGCGCTGCCGGGCGCGGCGATCGAGATCGCCGGCGGGCCGAATCGGCCGCCGCTGGAATCCTCCGCCGCACTATTCGAACGGATCCGCGCGGTCGCCGCCCGGCTCGGGATGCCGGCGCCGACGGCGGCTGCGGTCGGCGGTGCGTCGGACGGCAACTTCACGGCCGGCGTCGGTACGCCGACGCTCGACGGCCTCGGCGCGGTCGGCGGCGGCGCACACGCCGACGACGAGCACGTCCTGATCGAACCGCTGGCAACGCGGACGGAACTCCTGCGCGCGCTCGTCGAGGACCTGCTGACCGATCCGATCCGGCACCTGACGACGACTGGCACGGGGCGACGATGACGAGAGCTGAAGACCACGGGGGGCTACGGGTGCTGGCCGACCCGGTCCTGGACCGCGCGACGGCCGCCGCCGAGGCGGCGGCGTTGACCGCGGGGGTGACAGTCCGGGAGATCCGGGAGCTGACCGAGCTGGAGGAGGTCGTGCGGCTGTACGCCGCGATCTGGGGCAACGGCACCAACCCCCAGGTCACCGTGGAGCTGTTGCGCGCGTTGACCAAGGCCGGGAACTACGTCGGCGGCGCCTTCGCCGGTGACCGGCTGGTCGGGGCCTGCGTCGGCTTCTTCCACGCCCCTTCCGAGGACGCGCTGCACAGTCACATCGCCGGGGTGTCCCGGGACGGCATCGGACGGGGCATCGGCTTCGCGCTCAAGCTGCACCAGCGGTCCTGGGCGCTGGGGCGCGGTGTCTCGGAGGTGGCGTGGACGTTCGACCCGCTGATCAGGCGCAACGCGTACTTCAACCTGGTGAAGCTCGGCGCCCGGGCCGACGAGTACCTGCCGAACTTCTACGGCGCGATGACCGACGCGATCAACGGCGGCGACGACTCCGACCGGCTGCTGGTGCGCTGGCGGCTCGCCGACCCGGCGGTGATGGCGGCCTGCGAGGGCATGCCGCACGCCGTCGACACGGGCGCGGCGGTCGTGGCCCTCGGCATCTCTGACGCCGGGGCGCCGGTCGCGGGCCCGCCGGGCGACGGCATGTGCCTGGTCGCGGTGCCGCCGGACGTCGAGGGACTGCGGGTGCGCCAGCCGGCGCTCGCCCGGGCGTGGCGGACCGCGGTCCGCGAGACGCTCGGCGCGCTGCTGTCGGACGGCGGGCGGATCACCGGATTCGACCGAGCAGGCTGGTACGTGGTGAGGAGAGAGCAGTGAAGCTGACAGGTGTTGAACTGCGGCACATCTCGATGCCGCTCGTCGCCCCGTTCCGTACGTCGTTCGGCACGCAGACCACGCGCGACGTGCTCTTGCTGCGGGTCGTCACCGACGAGTCCGAGGGCTGGGGCGAATGCGTGGCGATGACCGATCCGCTGTACTCGTCGGAGTACGCCGACGGCGCCGCCGACGTCCTGCGGCGGTTCCTGGTGCCGGCGCTGGCGGCGGCGGGCCCGATCGACGCGCACGCCGTCGCGACGGTGCTGACGCCGTACCGCGGGCACCGGATGGCGAAGGCCGCGCTCGAGGCCGCCGTCCTCGACGCGGAGCTGCGGGCCGAGGGTCGCTCGTTCGCGCGGGAGCTCGGCGCGGTGCACGACCGGGTGCCGTGCGGGGTGTCGGTCGGGATCATGGACAGCGTGCCGGCGCTGCTCGATGCGGTGGGCAACTATCTCGACGAGGGCTACCTGCGGATCAAGCTCAAGATCGAGCCGGGGTGGGACGTCGAGCCGGTCCGGGCGGTCCGCGAGCGGTACGGCGACGACGTACTGCTGCAGGTCGACGCGAACACGGCGTACACGCTGGCCGACGCGCGGCACCTGGCCCGGCTGGACCCGTTCGGGCTGCTCCTGATCGAGCAGCCGCTGGACGAGGAGGACGTGCTCGGGCACGCCGAGCTCGCGCGGCTGATCGCGACGCCGGTCTGCCTGGACGAGTCGATCACGTCCGCGCGATCGGCGGCCGCGGCGATCCGGCTGGGCGCCTGCCAGGTGGTGAACATCAAGCCCGGCCGGGTCGGTGGGTACCTGGAGGCGCGGCGGATCCACGACGTGTGCGTCGCGCACGGTGTGCCGGTGTGGTGCGGCGGGATGCTGGAGACCGGCATCGGGCGGGCGGCGAACGTCGCGCTGGCCGCGCTGCCCGGGTTCGTCCTGCCGGGCGACACCTCGGCGTCCGGGCGCTACTACCGCACGGACATCACCGAGCCGTTCGTGCTCGCCGACGGGCACCTCGCCGTACCGACGGGACCTGGGGTGGGGGTGTCGCCCGTGCCCGAGTTGCTGGAGGAGGTCACCACCGGAGTCGAGTGGCTGGCGGTGTAGTCGTCCGGGCGGACAGGTTTCGTGCTGGATCTTGTCCGCCCGGACGAAGTACTGTGGCCGCGTCCGCGCCTACCGTCGGGAGGTGCTCTCCCCGATGAGCTCGAGCCGCCCGCGTGCCAGCCTGTCCCGGATCGTCGACGACCTCGGGGCGACCCTGCTCGACCTGGTGCACGGGGACACCGAACCCGCCGTCGGCATCGGCGGCGTGGTCATCCACGACCCGGTCGACGCGCCGCCGCTGCCATCGCACGCGCTGATCCTCGGCGTCGGCCTGGACGACGCCGAGCAGATCGCGGACCTGCTCAGGAGCCTGCGCCGCGGTGCGGCCGCGGCGCTCGTCCTGCGGGCGCCGGTGCCGTTGACGCCCGCGGTCCGGGCCGCGGCGGATACGGCGGAGGTCGCGCTGCTCGGCCTCAGCCGGGGTGTGCCGTGGGCACACCTCGCCGCGATGCTGCGGTCGTTGCTGGCCGAGGGTGACGTCGGCGTCGCGGAGCCCGAGTCGCTCGGCGGACTGCCGTCCGGCGACCTGTTCGCGGTCGCGAACGCCGTCGCCGCGCTGCTCGACGCGCCGATCACGATCGAGGACCGCAACTCCCGGGTGCTGGCCTTCTCCGGCCGCCAGGACGAGGCCGACGCGTCCCGGGTCGAGACCATCCTCGGCCGGCAGGTCCCGGAACGGTTCTCGCGGATGCTGTCCGAGCGCGGAGTGTTCCGCGAGCTACACCGCAGCGACCGGCCGGTCTACATCGAGCCGCTGCCCGACCGGCGCTCGGGACTGACGATGCTCCGGGTGGCGATCGCGGTCCGCGCGGGAGACCAGTTCCTCGGCTCGATCTGGGCGGCGGTGTCCGAGCCGCTGAGCGAGGAGCGGACCGAGGCTCTGACCGACGCCGTGAAGCTCGTCGCCCTGCACCTGTTGCGGGTGCGCGCGGGCGCCGACGTCCAGCGTCGTCTCCGCGCGGACCTGCTCAGCTCGGCGCTCGAGGGCGGTGCGGGTGCGCACGACGCGCTCGAACGGCTCGGCCTGGCCGGGCGGTCCCTGGTCGTGCTCGCGGTCGCCTTCCGCGAATCAACGGCCGACGGGGCGATCGTCGCGCAGGAGCTCGAGCGGGTCGGCGACGCGCTGGCCGTCCACCTGGGTGCGGTGCAGCCACGATCCGCGGCAGCGCTCGTCGGCGGCGTGGTCTACGGGCTGGTCCCGGCGACCGAGGACAGCGTCGTCCGCATCGCGACCGATTTCCTGCACCGGGTCGGGGACCGGATGTGCCCGATCATCGGGCTGGGGCCCGCCGCCCGCGACCTGGCCGGCATCGTCCACGCGCGGGCCTGTGCGGACCGGGCCCTGCGGGTGCTCCGTGAGCGGCGCGGCGCTCCGCGGATCGCCCGGCTGGCCGACGTCCAGGTCGAATCGCTCGTGCTCGAACTCCGCGACCTGGCCACGGCGCGCGGTGACCGTCCGGGTGAGTCGCTCGAGCGGCTGATCAGCTACGACGCCCGGCACCGGAGCAACCTCGTCGAGACCTTGCACGCCTGGCTGGACGCGTTCGGCGACGTCGCGATCGCCTCCGACGCCCTGCAGGTGCCCGCCAACACCTTCCGCTACCGCCTCCGCCGAGCCGTCGAGGTCGGCGACCTGGACCTGGCCGACCCCGCCACCCGCTTCGGCCTCCAACTCCAGCTCCGCGTCCTCGTCCCGAACCGCGCCCGTCCGGACTGACCCGCACGCTAGGTGCCGGACGGGTGAAGGGACGCCAGTTGGGTGGTTCGGGTCTGCTCGATCCTGGTGGCGAGGGACTTGACGGCCGGGGACTGGCCGGCGGTCTTGACGCTGCGGGTGATCAGTGCGGACTGGTTGAGGTGGTCCTGGATCTCGGTGCCGAGGATCTTGTCGAAGGCGGCTCCCTTCAGGTTGCTGAGGGCAACTACTTCGTCGGCGCGGAGCATGCCGGGCATGTCGTGGCCCTCGTGCGGGTTGGTGGTCGGCAGGCCGGCCAGGGTGCGCAGGGCGACGAGCTCCTGGAGTTCGGTGCGATGGCTCGGCGCGAGTTCGGCGGCGAGACGTCGTACGGCGGGGTTGTGGGAGCGGGTCGGGGCGAGGTCGAGGATCTGGAGGAACTGCTCGTCCATCGGGATCATCAGTTCGAGCCACGCGGCGTCGGTCGGGTTGACGGTGGAGCGGGTGTCCGGAGCGGCCGGCTGAGTGGTGCCGCACGCGGTCAGCAACCCGCACAGCAAGGCGCCGGCGAGCACGAGCAAGCGTCGTACGAGAGACATGCGGGGTCCTTGGGGGTCGACCTGCGGTGCCGGGGTCTGCCCCCGCCCGGCACCGCAGGAACTGTCAGGGCCGGCCCGGCAGGCGGTAGTTGTCGCCGAGGACCTGGCCGCGGTCGGGTTTGTAGAGGTCGAACCCCTTCGAGTTGCACTGCAGGCCGCCGTTGATGCAGTGGCTCACCAGGGCAGCGAGCGTCGGCGGGTCCCAGGCGTTGAAGAAGTCGTAGTGCCAGGAGTACCCGCGGCCGCTGGCCAGCCGGATCCCGGTCAGGTCACCGTCGGCCGGGAAGGCGATCTTGAACTCGAGCATCGGCACCGGGTTCGGATGTGAGGCCGGGCAGACGCCGTTGACCGGGTACGCCATGTGGCTCTTGTGGTCGGCCGAGTCGAGGTCGTGGCCGTTCCAGCAGCTCGGCGCCTGGTAGCGGATGTTGAGCTGGGTCCCGGCCGGGCAGCTCGCCGGGAAGTCCCAGTTGTGGAAGCTGTCGCCGCACTCCCAGCCTTCGACAGCGCCCGGTGCGGTCCGGAACGCGTCCTGGGTGGCCGACGGGCTGCCGACCACGAACCGCAGACCCGGCGGGAACGGGCGCACCGCCTGGTAGTCGAGGATGCCGGACTTGTAGTAGATGACCTGTGCCCAGGTCTGGATCACCGGCTGGTCGCCGCGGAACATCGTCGGCCACCAGTAGGCGGACAGGTCGTCGGGATTGAGGCAGGTGGTCGAGTAGGCGCCGGCGCCGTTCAGGCTGTCCAGCGTCGTGGCGGCGTTCGTCGTGGTGTTGCCGACGAAGCTGTGCTCGTGGGACGCGCCCGGCAGGTTCGGGAACACGATCGGGTCGTCGGGCGCGCGGTGGTGGACGGTGCAGTTGACCTGGAACTCGTGGTGCGTGACCAGGTCGTCGGCCTGGGCCGCGGGACCGGCAGCTGCGGTCAGCAAGGCCGCGACGACACCGGCGACGGCGCCGCCGGCGGACAGCAGTTTCTTCTTCCTGGTGAACACGGAACTCCTCCGGTGGGGGATTCCGCGGGGGCGGTGGATCGGGCAGCCCGCGGGAGGAACAGGTGGACGGATCCGCGGGAGAGCGCTCTCTCAGCCACCATCGTGCGGGGCCCGCACAGTGTCAACCCTCTGCCGGTTCCGGAACCGGGGAGGCATTGACAAGGCGGTGCGGCGTCGGGAACATCGGTGCCGCGAGAGAGCGCTCTCTCACCTCTCTCCGAAGGAGTTCCGCCCCGATGAAACTCTTCTCACTCGCGGCAGCCGGTGCGTTGCTGCTGAGCTTCGTCCAACCCGCGGCCGCCCAGCTGGCCGCGGGAACCCTGCTGTCACAGGGCAAACCTGTCACGGCGTCCTCGAGCGAGGGCGCGTCGACGCCGGCCACCGCCGCCGTGGACGGTGATCTCGGCACGCGGTGGTCGAGCACGTTCCAGGATCCGCAGTGGTTGCAGGTGGATCTGGGGACGACGGCCACGCTGGACCAGGTCGTGCTGCGCTGGGAGGCGGCGTACGCCACCGGCTACCGCATCGAGGTCTCGAACGACGGCCAGCAGTGGAACCAGGTCTACAGCACGACCACCGGACACGGCGGCACCGAGACGCTCGCGGTGAGCGGATCCGGCCGGTACGTGCGCCTCTACGGGACCCAGCGGGTCGGCGGCTACGGCTACTCGCTATGGGAGTTCCAGGTCTACGGCACCCCCGGTACGGGCGGGCCGCCGCAAGGCTCGGGTACCGTCCGCATCGCCGGTAGCCAGGGCAATTGGCAGCTGCTGGTGAACGACGCTCCCTGGACCGTGAAGGGCCTGACCTGGGGGCCGCCGGCAACAGAAGCGGCGCAACGGCTGCCCGAGCTGAAGTCGATCGGCGTCAACACCGTGCGGACCTGGGGCACCGACGCCGGCTCCAAACCGCTCTTCGACGCCGCAGCCGCGAACGGCATGCGGGTCGTCGCGGGCTACTGGCTCCAGCCTGGTGGTGGACCCGGTAGCGGCGGCTGCGTCAACTACGTGACCGATACGAACTACAAGACCACGATGCTGGGCGAGATCCGGCGCTGGACCACGGAGTACAAGGACAACCAGGGCGTCCTGCTGTGGGACGTCGGCAACGAGTCCGTGCTCGGGCTGCAGAACTGCTACTCCGGCACCGAGCTCGAGCAGCAGCGGATCGCGTACGCGACCTTCGTCAACGACGCCGCCAAGGCGATCCACGCCATCGACGTGAACCACCCGGTGACCTCGACGGACGCCTGGACCGGAGCCTGGCCGTACTTCGCGCAGTACGCGCCGGACCTCGACCTGCTCGCCGTGAACTCGTACGGCCATGTCTGTCAGGTGAAGCAGGACTGGATCGACGGGCACTACACGAAGCCGTACATCCTCACCGAGGGCGGTCCGGCCGGCGAGTGGGAGGTGCCGAACGACGCGAACGGCGTACCGGATCAGCCGACCGACGTGCAGAAGCGCGACGGCTACACGAACGCCTGGAACTGCCTGATGAGCCACACCGGCGTCGCACTCGGCGCGACCCTGTTCCACTACGGCACCGAGAACGACTTCGGCGCGGTCTGGTTCAACATCACGCCGGGCAACGAGAAGAGCCTGGCCTGGTACGCGATCCGGCAGGCGTACGGCGGTCCGGCGGGCGGCAACACGCCCCCGGTGATCACCGGCATGACGCTCAGCCGCACGACCGACGTACCGGCGGGCGGCACGATCTCGGTGAGCGTCGCGGCCGGCGATCCGGACGGTGACGCGCTCACGCACGAGTTCAAGGTCGGCGGGAAGTACGTCGACGGCAGTGGCGCGCTGGTGACCACGCCGTCGAGCGGCAGCGGCCCGTTCACCGTCACCGTCCCGCAGCGGCTCGGCGTGTGGAAGCTCTACGACTACGTCCGGGACGGTCACGGCAACGTCAGCATCGAGACCAGGTCGTTCCGGGTCGTCGCGCCGCCGGTCGCCGGGACGAATGTGGCCCGCGGCAGGCCGGCGACCGCCTCGTCGTACCAGCAGGTCGGCAACGGCGCGCCGTACCCGCCGTCGAACGTCACCGACGGCAACGCGGCCACCCGGTGGGCCAGTGATTGGTCGGACCCACAGTGGGTGCAGGTGGACCTCGGGCAGGTGACGTCGTTCGACAAGATCCAGCTGATCTGGGAGTCGGCGTTCGCGCGGGCCTATCGGATCGAGGTGTCCGACGACGGGAACAACTGGCGGCAGGTGTACGCCACAGCCGACGGGAACGGTGACGTCGACGACCTCGCGGCCGGCGGTTCCGGGCGGTACGTGCGGCTGACCGGGACGCAGCGCGGCACTGGGTACGGCTACTCGTTGTACGAATTCGGCATCTACAAGAACTGAGGTCGTGCGGAGTGCGAGAGAAGCTGTCCCAGCGGACGCCGACCTTGGAGGACGTCGCCAAGGCGGCCGGGGTGTCGCGGGCGACGGTGTCCCGGGTGGTGAACGGGAGCACCACGGTCGACGCGCGGATGCGGCACCAGGTCGCCAAGGCGATCGAGACCACCGGCTACATCCCGAACGCCGCGGCCAGGACCCTGGTCAACGGCCGGACCGGAACCGTGGCACTGGTGATCTCGGGGTCGGACGGCTCGGCCGACCAGCTCTTCCGGGATCCGTTCTTCGGGCGGATCACCGGGGGAGTGCTGCGGCACCTGCGCTCGCGCTCGATGCACCCGACGCTGATGCTCGCCGACTCCGGCGAGGCCCGGCAGGAGGCGGTCGACTTCGTCCGGCGCGGGAACGCCGACGGCGCCCTGCTGGTCTCCACCCACGCCGGCGACCCGCTGCCGCGGTTGTTCGTCGACGCCGGGGTCCCGGCCGTGCTGTTCGCGCGGCCGGCGGTGCCGGTGCCGATCAGCTTCGTCGACCTCGCCCACGCGGCCGGTGCCGCGCTGGCCGCGGACCGGCTGGCCGACCGCGGGTGCCGGCGGGTCGTGACGATCGCCGGGCCCGCCGACCTGCCGGCCGCGAACGACCGCCTCGCCGGGTTCCAGCGCGCGATGGAACGCCGCGGCGTGCCGTACGTCGAGGTTGCCCGGGGCAACTTCACCATCGGGAGCGGCGAGCGCGCGATGGCCGAACTGCTCGCGACGGTCCCGGACGCGGACGGGGTCTTCGCGGCGAACGACCTGATGGCGGTCGGCGCCCTCCGCGTCCTGCACGAGCACGGGCGGTCGGTCCCGGACGACGTCGCCCTGATCGGCTTCGATGACAGCGAGCCGGCCCAACTCGCCCGGCCGCGGCTGACCACTATCTCCCAGCCCGTCGAGCAGATGGCCGAACGGATGGCCGCGATCCTGCTCGACCACCTGTCCGGCGCCACCGAGCTGACCTCGGTGGTCTTCGACCCCGGACTGATCATCCGCGAATCCGCCTAGTTCCGTTCCGCCCCACCGATTGGACTCGCCATGAAGTACTTGCGGTATCTCGTCATGCTCTCACTCGTCGCCGGTGGTATCGGCGCCGGTCAAGCCGTTGACGCGGGAGCCTCGACGCAGGCCTGTGGAACCGGCAACGTCGCGGTGAACCGCCCCGCCACCGCGTCGTCGACCGAGAACGCGGGGCTGCCGGCCTCGGCCGCGGTCGACGGGAACCCGGCGACGCGCTGGGGGAGTGCGTTCTCCGATCCGCAGTGGTTGCAGATCGACCTCGGATCGAGCGTCGCGGTCTGCCAGGTCGGCCTCAGCTGGGAGGCGGCGTACGGGAAGGCGTTCCGGATCGAGCTGTCCGACGACGCCGCCGCCTGGCGCCAGGTCTACGACACCACCAGCGGTACCGGCGGTACGCAATCGCTCGACATCTCCGGGACCGGCCGCTACGTCCGGATCACCGGCACGCAGCGCGGCACCGGCTACGGCTACTCGCTCTGGGAGGTCGCGGTGCGGACGGTCGACGGCAGCAGCGGACCGGTCGTCCCACCGACCGATCCCGCGAACCCGGACTTCGGGCCGAACGTGTCGGTGTTCGGCCCGAGCACGCCGCAGGCCGACATGCAGAACCGGCTCGACCAGATCGCCGCCGAGATGCACACGAACCAGTTCGGCACCCAGCGGTACGCCGTCCTGTGGAAGCCCGGCACCTACACCGCGGACGTGAACCTCGGCTTCTACACCCAGGCCGCGGGTCTCGGCCTGTCGCCGGACGACGTGAACCTCAACGGGCACGTGCGGGTCGAGGCCGACTGGCTCCAGCAGGGCGACAACCCGAACAACAAGGGCAACGCGACCCAGAACTTCTGGCGGTCGGCCGAGAACCTGGCCGTGACCACGCCGGCCGGCCAGATCGAGCGCTGGGCGGTGTCCCAGGCGGCGCCGTACCGCCGGATGCATCTCAAGGGCGCGCCGGAGATCCAGCTGTGGAACGGCGGTGACGGCTGGGCCAGCGGCGGGCTGTTCGCGGACACGAAGATCGACAACACCGTGGTCTCCGGGTCGCAGCAGCAGTGGCTGTCGCGCAACTCCGAGTTCGGCGCCTGGAACGGGTCGGTCTGGAACATGGTGTTCGTCGGCACCACCGGCGCCCCCGCGCAGCACTTCCCGAACCCGTCCCACACCGTCGTCGGCCAGACCCCGAAGGTCCGCGAGAAGCCGTTCCTGTACGTCGATGCGGCGGGCAACTACAACGTGTTCGTGCCGGCGATCCGGTCCGCCACGGCCGGGACCAGCTGGTCGCACGGCCCGGCCGCCGGTTCGTCGATCAGCCTGGCCGACTTCTTCGTGGTCAAGCCGGGCGCGACCGTGGAGACGATCAACGCCGCTCTCGAGCAGGGCAAGCATCTGCTGTTCACGCCCGGCGTCTACCACCTGAACGACACCATCCGGGTGAACCGGCCGAACACCGTCGTCCTCGGTCTCGGCCTGGCCACACTGATCCCGGACACCGGCCAGGCGGCGATCAGCGTCGCGGACGTCGACGGCGTCAAGCTCGCCGGTCTGCTCGTCGACGCGGGACCGGTCAACTCGCCGGTGCTGATCCAGGTCGGTCCGGCCGGGTCGACAGCGAGTCACGCCGCCAACCCGACCTCGTTGCACAACGTGTACGCACGAGTCGGCGGCGCCCATGTCGGCAAGGCCACGGTCAGCGTGCAGGTCAACAGCAACGACGTGATCGGCGACCACCTCTGGCTGTGGCGCGGCGACCACGGCGACGGCGTCGGCTGGACCGTGAACACCGCCGCCAACGGTTTGGTGGTCAACGGCAACGACGTGACGATGTACGGGCTGTTCGTCGAGCACTACCAGCAGTACGAGGTGCTCTGGAACGGCAACGGCGGCCGCACGTACTTCTTCCAGAACGAGTTCCCGTACGACGTACCCGACCAGGCCTCGTGGTCGAGCGGCGGCGGCACGCAGGGCTGGGCGGCGTACAAGGTGGCGAACGGCGTCACGTCGCACGAGGCGTGGGGCGTCGGCAGCTACTGCTTCTTCAGCCCGAACACCTCGATCGTCGCGGCGCGCTCGTTCGAGGTCCCGGACACCGCCGGCGTCCGCTTCCACGACCTGGTCTCGGTCTCGCTCGGCGGCGTCGGCACCATCGCCAACGTCATCAACTCCACCGGCGGCACCGCGAACACGGGCAACCAGCAGCGCTACGTGGTCAGCTATCCCTGACGTGGCCCGGCCAGGAACTTCTCGACCGTGGTGACGCGGTCGAGGCCGGATCGGCGGGCTCGGGGTGGTTCGCGAGCCAGCGCCACATCGTGGTCAGGTCCGTGCCGACGAAGCGTTCGAAGAGCCGGACGGGCATCGGGAAGCCCCGGGGAGGCCGGCCCTTCGCCGCGGCCCAGGCCCGCCGGCAGTCGGCGATCGAGCGGAACTCGGCGGCCAGCGGCAGCTCGGCACCGGCGAACCGGGCCGGGTCGGCGAACGCCCGGGCCGCGATCGCGCCGAGGTCGTCGACGGCGAGCCAGGGGATCGGTGTCCGATCGCCGGTGAGCTTCGGCATCACGTGCCAGACCGAGACCGCGGGATAGAAGTCCTTGTCGGTCATCAGCTCCATGAAGGCCATCGGCCGCAACACGGTGAGCGGAACGCCGGTGGCGCGCAGGTGGTCGGCGATGATCAGCTTGGACTCCCAGGAGTCGACGCCGGTCCCGCGCAGACCCGGCCCCGCCGAGCCGTAGACCACGTGCCGTACGCCGGTCGCCCGCACCGCGTCCGCGACGTTCGTTCCCTGCCGGATCTCACCCTCGTGCCCGGCGATCATCGGGTTCTGCACGCTGTAGACGCCGTGCACCCCGGCGAACACACGGTGTAGTGATTCTGCGTCGTCCATGTCGCATCGGGCGACCTTCGCGCCGGCGGACCGCAACGCTCTGCTCGCGGGCGACTCCGGGTCGCGGGTGAGCGCGAGCACCGGCCGGCCCGCGGCCAGCAGATGCCGTGCGACCGCGCCTCCCTGCCGTCCGGTGGCCCCCAGGACCGCGATCTCCCCGCCCATGCCACGCACCCCCTTCCAGCCAGGCTAAGGGCGCGTCGGGGCGGGGGATACTCTGGAGGTTTGGTGGTTTCGGGCGGTTGTGGGCGGAGTGGCATGGGTACGGGAGTCGGATGCTGATCGCGGAGCGGTACCGGTTGGGCGCGTCCTTGGGGCGGGGCGGTATGGGGGAGGTCTACCGGGCGACCGACGAGACGCTGGGGCGTGAGGTCGCGGTCAAGCTGATGCTCCGGTCGGGGGAGAACACCTCGGCCGTGGAGCGGTTCCAGCGGGAGGCGCGGGCGGCCGCGCGACTGACCGATCCGCACATCGTGGCCGTGTACGACTTCGGGCAGTACGACGACACCTTCTACCTGGTGATGGAACTCGTCGAGGGCCGGTCGGTCGCGGCCGAGCTGGCCGAGAGCGGCTCGCTGTCGTGGGAGCGCGCGATCACGATCGTCGAGCAGGCCGCCGTCGGCCTCGCGGCCGCGCACGCGCAGAACGTCGTCCACCGCGACATCAAGCCCAGCAACCTGCTGGTCACGGCCGACGGCACCGTGAAGGTCGCGGACTTCGGGATCGCCCACCTGCCCGGAGCCGAGACCCAGGAGCTGACGGTCACCGGCGAGATCCTCGGCAGCCCGCACTACCTCGCCCCCGAGCGCGCCAGGGGCCTGCAGGGCGGACCGGAGTCGGACGTGTACGCGCTGGGCTGCGTGCTGTACCAGCTGGTCACCGGTCGCCCGCCGTTCGTCGGCGACCACCCGACCGCGGTGCTGTACCAGCACGTCGACACACCGCCGGTCCCGCCGGCTCAACTCCGTCCGGAGCTGGCCGGCCCGTACGACGGCGTACTGCTGCGGATGCTGGCCAAGGCGCCAGAGGACCGTCCGACGGCCGAGCAGCTCACCGTGATGTCGCTCGCGGCCGAGATGTTCCCCACAATCCCGCTCGCCGTCGAACCACCAGTGGAAGCACCGGCCGAGCCGGTCGTCCCACCGGTGGCTCCACCGGTGGCCGGGCCGGCCGGCCGGCGGAAGCCGCTGCTGATCGCCGCCGCTGCCGTGCTGGTCCTGGCCGGCGCGATCGCGGCGGGTATCGGCCTGCGCAACACCGGGGACGACCTGCCGCCGACCGTCGACGTCGGTCCGCGTCCGAGCACGTCCGCCGCCACCCCGACGACCTCCGCGACGACCAGCGACCCGACGACGACGCGGCCCTCCCAGGCCGGCCGGACGACGCGGACCACCCCGAGCACGACGCCGTCGGACACGCCGAGTCCGACGCCGACGCCCACTCCGACGACGCCGACGCCGTCGGCCACGCCGAGCGCGACCCCCTCGTCGTCCCCGACCCCGACGAAGTCGTCCTCGTCGCCCACGCCGTCGTCGACTCCCACCGCGTCCTCGCCGAGCCCGTCGCCGACGGCGACGCCGAAGTCCACGAGCACACCGCCCCCGTCGGCCACCCCTACGCCGTAGCGCTCACGAAACGCCGGCGGCGGGCCGGTCGACGAGCGCGGACCGGTCCTTGGCGGCGTGGTTCGCGAGGACCGCGGTCGCGGCGCCGGTGAGGGCGAAGATCGTGCCGAGGGCGATCCAGCCGGGGGTGCCGTGGTCGACGGCGGTGGTGGTGACGACCGCCGGGCCGAGCATCAGCGCGAGCGCGAGGCCGGTCTGGCTGAGGCCCTGGTAGGCGCCCGCCCGAGCGGGGTCGGCGAGTTCGAACGCCATACCCCAGCTGCCGGCTTCGCCGCGGGTCTCGGCCGCCGAGGAAGCAAGGGCGGCCAGTAGCAGTACGCCGGTCGCGGCGGCGGCGCCGAGGTGACCGGCGACGGCGAAGAGCACGCAGGCGGCGAATAGGAGCAGGCCGGCGCGGCGTACCGATCGTCCGGCCGTGCGCAGATCCTGGGTGCCGCGCGACGCCCGCACCTGGAACAGCGCCACGTAGGCGGTGTTCACCACCAGAAGCGCCGACACCACGACGGTCGGGGCCTCGGTGTGGTCCGCGACCCACAGCGGGATGCCAATACTCGTCAGCCCGAAGTGCATGGCGAGTACGGCGTTGAGCACCGTCGACGCGACGTACGTCCGATCGCGCAGCGGCGACGGGCCTCGCGGTGCTTGGGGGGCGGCCGCGGAATCCATCCGCTCCGGCAGCCCGGAAACCCTGCGGCGCAGACCGATCAGCGGAATCGTGCCGAGCATGGTGATCGCGCCGACGAGCATCACCGTCAGGCGATAGGCGGTCGCCGTGTCGACCAGGAGGGCCAGCCCCGCGAGCAGGGTGCCGATGCCGATGCCGACATTCATGACGACGCGCAGCCGGGCGCGGACGGTGACCCGCTCCGGGCCGACGTACCAGCGGGCGAGCAAGGTCATCTGCGCGGTGCTCTGCAGACCGCGGGACGCGGAGACGCAGGCTGCCACCAGGACGAAGCTGACGACATCGCGGGCCAACGCGTAGCCCAGCAAAGCGGCACCGTTCGCGGCGAGCGCCCATTGCTGCAGCCGGTCGGCGCCGACGCGGTCGCTCAGCCGGCCACCGGCGTACGACGCCAGGACGCCGACCGCACCGGCGACGGTGAGGCCGATTCCGACGGTGGCCGGCGAGAGGCCGACGCCGCGGGTGAAGTAGAGGGCACTGACGGCGAAGAACATGCCGCGGGACAGGGAGAGGGCAGCGACGGCGCTGGCGAGCGCCCGTTCGACGGGATCACGCAGGAGCTCAGGCACCCGTCAGTTGTCGCATCCGCCCGCGCGACGACGCCACCGATGTAGCGTATTGCTTCATGATCCAGTACGAGCTCGTCGGCAACGATCTCGGTGAGGTGCGCTTCGCGATCTCGCCGCTGAACGAGTTGGTGCTGTCGCTGCGGACCCTGCGCGACCCCGGCCGATTCCCGTTGCAGCTGCCCTGGCTGCGGGCCACCGAGCCGGCGCGCGCCGCGCTTCGGCTGGACCTGCTGCGCGCGCTGACGAACGAGGCGCTGTGGACGCCGGACTTCCTCACGCCGCGGCCGTACACGCCGCTGGGCAGGATCGACGACGAGTTCGCCGCCCTCGCCGGCACGCCCGGGTCCGTCGTGCGCGCGGATCTCGCGGAGGTCCATCCGATGGGGTTGCCGCCGGCACTGCGAGGCCGGCCGGACCGGGTTCTCGCCCGGGTGCTGTCGGCGCTTGGCGAGTATTGGGAGGCATGCTTCGAGCCGTACTGGCAGCGGATGCGGACCGTGCTGGAGGCCGACGTCGTGTACCGCGGGCGGGTGATGGCGCAGTCCGGCCTCGCGGTGATGTTCGCCGATATCGACCCGCATGTCCGCCTCGAGGACGGCGTTGTGTCCGTCCGTTTGCGCAGCGACCTCTCGTACCGCTGCTCGACCGCCGGTCGTGGGCTGACGCTCGTCCCCGCGCTGTTCAGCCGGCGGGCGTCGACGCCGATCTCCGCCGACGAGCCGCCGCACATCATGTACCCGGCCCGTGGCCTCGGGACGCTGTGGCAGACCGAGACGACCAGCCCGCCGCATGCCTTGGTCGGCGTGATCGGCGGGGTCCGCGCGCGGCTGATGAGCCTGCTCGAGACGCCGACATCGTCGACCGAACTCGCCGTACGCCTGGGCGTCACACCGACCGCGGTCAACCAGCACCTGCGGGCGCTGCGCGCGGCCGGTCTGCTGCTGTCGGCCCGCCACGGCCGCTCGGTGCTGTACCGGCGCTCGGACCTCGGCGACCGGCTGGTTCGCGGCGCCTGACGACAAGTTGCCGTCAACTCGTCTAGTCCAGTATTGACAACCACGACAGCACGCCCGTAGACACGAGCCGTGCCGATCACCGACCGGGCCGTCCTGGAGTGTTTCTACGGCCCTCTGTGGAGTCCCGCCGACCGTGCCGAGGTCGTCCGCCGCGCCCACCGGCACGGCGCGACGGCCTATGTCTACGGTCCTTCCGCCGACGAACGGACCGGACCGGACTGGCGGCGTCCGTACGGGGCGGAAGGCAACCACCTGGACGAACTGGTTGCTCTTACCAACGATCTCGGGATGACGGCCACCTGGCGGGTCTCACCGGGTGCGCCGTTGCGCCGCGAGCGGGCGATGCGACTGGCCGACGCGGGCGAGCTGGCCGTCCTGATCGAGCGGGTGACCGAGATCGCGCGGCGAGGGTTCGGCCGGGTCATCATCGCGTTCGACGACATCGACGCGGAGCTGGATCCGGCCACCAGGTCGGCGTACGTCGACGACCCGCACCCGATGGCCGCGGCACAGGCCGGTGTGGTCAACGCCGTCCACGACCGGCTCGCCGAGCTCGGGGTCGAGCTGCTGGTGTGCCCGACGCACTACTGGGGCGTCGAGTCGTCGCGGTACCGCGAGCGGCTGGGTGCGTTGCTGCACAGCGATCTCGCCGCCTGCTGGACCGGGCCGGCCGTGATCTCGCCGACGATCACGGCCGCTCAGGTGCGCGCGGTGGCGGAGCAACTCCGGCGCCCGATCTGGCTGTGGGACAACTACCCGGTCAACGACTGGGATTCCGTCGAGGCGACGTTCGCGAACACCCTGACGCCCCGGCGCCTCCCGCTGGCGCCGCTGCAGGGCTGGGATCCCGGGCTGGCGGACGTCCTCGCCGGGTACGGCGCGAACGCGGCGCTGCAACCGCTGGCCGGGCTGCCCGCGTTGTGTACGGCGCTGGACTGGGCGCGCGATCCGCAGGGCTACGACCCCGGCGAATCGTTCGCGCGGGCGCTGGACGAGACCGGTCAGGGCAAGTCCCTCAAGGTACTGGCCGAACTCGCCGGGCCGAGCATCCTGGCCGAACGTCCCGGCCGCCTCGCCGAGGCGTGCCTGCGCGCACTGGCAGGTCCGGACCCCACGGCCCTGTCCGCGCTCGACGAGACGGTCGCCCAGGCCGCGATCGCCGCCGCGGCGCTCGACGGGCCGATCGCCACCGAGCTCCGGCCGTGGCTCGACGCACTGCGGACGGTGCTGCCGATCTCGGCCGCCGCCGTCCGCGCCATGACCGCGGCACGCGCCGGTGACCCGGTGCGGAACGAGGACATCGCCGCCCTCCGCACCGGCCTCCAGGACTGGCCCCGCATGTCCATCGCCGCCGGAGCGCCCTACACCCTGGCCGACCACGCCCTCGCCCTCTCCGGCGGCGGCACACCAACCTTCCCCGACGAACCCCGCTGAAGCGCTGTTTCCGGCTCATGCCGGGGCAGGCGTGATGCGGAAGACGGGGTAGTCCGGGGCGATGCGTTCGAATTCGGTGAGTGGGGCCGTGCGGTCGACCGGGAGGTGGGCCCTCGCGCCGGGGGCCAGGTCGAGGTACTTGCGCAGGATTGCCGCCCGGTCGGCCGGTTCGACCTCCACCAGTCGTACGGCTTCGCGGTGACCGGAGCGAAGGACGGCCCGGCCGTCGGCGGCGCGGACGTTCCGCACCCAGTTCGTGTGCTCGCCGAGCATCGAGACCAGGTACCGCTGACCGTCGTACGGCGTGAGCACCAGCGGGAACGAGATGGCCTTGCCGGTTCGCCGGCCGACCACCTCCAGCGTGACCGCCTGCCGGGGCGCCGCGATCCGGTGCGCGTACTGGACCGCCCCGATCCGGTTCAGCACCCGCGCGACCCGGTTCGGACGGCCGCCCCGGTACATCCACCGATCGAGCCGGTGCAGCATCCCCGCGGACGTGGTGTCAGCGTGCTTCATGAGTCCTCCGCCGATGTGCCTACCTCGATCGTCCGCCCGGCGGTGCGACGGACGAACGGGCGAAGGTCCTGACCGGCCTCGGCAGACGGCCCGGGACCGGTCCGGCACTGCGCCGGGACTTGCCGGAGGAGACGCCGGGGCGTGGCAGGATGCGGCGTATGGCGACGTTCAGGCATCCGCTTCGGGTCACGGAGGCGGCGCGCGACCAGCCGGTCACCACGTTGGAGCTGTTCTTCGACCTGGTGTTCGTGTTCGCGCTGACGCAGATCACCGCACTGATGGCGCACGACCTGACCTGGCACGGCGTCGTCCGCGGGCTGTTGCTGGTCGGGCTGCTCTGGTGGAGCTGGATCGGCTACGCCTGGCTGTGCAACATCGTGAAGGCCGACGTCGGGACGTTCCGCGGCGTGCTGCTGCTCGCGATGGCGGCGATGTTCGTGATCGCGCTGGCGATCCCGGAGGCGTTCCACGACCTGCCCGGCGGCCTGCCCGGCCCGGTCGTCATCGCGTGCGCGTACTTCGCGTTCCGGGCGCTGCACCTGGTGCTGTTCTGGTTGATCGCCGACGGGGACCGCACCCTGCGCCGTACCCTGGCGCGGTTCACGCCGTCGATGCTCGGCGGCACGGCGCTGCTGCTGGTCGCGTCGCAGTTCCACGGCTGGACCCAGACCGCGCTGTGGGCGGGCGCGCTCGCGGCCGACTACGGCGGCACGTACCTGATCGACGCCCGCGGCTGGCGGTTCCGGTCCGCGTCGCACTTCGCCGAGCGGCACGGGCTGATCGTGATCATCGCGCTCGGCGAGTCGATCGTGGCGATCGGGGTCGGCGTCACGGACCTGCCGATCTCCTGGCCGATCCTGGTCGCGTCGCTGCTCGGCCTGGCCGTGTCGGCCGCGCTGTGGTGGATCTACTTCGACGCGACCGTGCACTACGGCGAGCACGCGCTGGCGGCGGAGCCCGAGGAGACCCGGTCGGTGATGGCCCGCGACGCGTACACCTTCTGGCACTTCCCGATGGTGACCGGCGTCGTGCTGCTCGCCCTCGGGCTGAAGAAGGTCCTGGAGTCCGTCGGTGATGCCGAGCACCACGACCTGGCCGATCCCTTGAAGGGCATCGGCCTGTACGCGCTGTACTTCGGCGTCGTCGTCTACCTGCTCGGTCATGTCGGCTTCAAGTGGCGCACGGTCCACATCGTCGGCACGACCCGGCTGGCCGCAGCGCTGGCGCTGGTGGTCGCGGCGCTGCTCGTCGGCAAGGTGCCCGCACTGGGGCAGCTCGGCGTACTGACCGCGGTGCTGGCCGTCCTGGTCGTCGTCGAGTCCGTCTACTACGCCCGGGACCGCGAGCAGCTGCATCACGCCGGCGGCGCGGCGTCCTAGCCGGAAATTCCTGGATCCAGGACCAAGGGCCCTCCCGAATTCGCGGTGCAGGGGTCATGGTGGAGGGGATGAAACCACCTGGGGAGGGGACATGCAGGCCGAGTTCCGGACAGTTCGCGAGCAGCCGACCGCGGTACTGCGGGCCACACTGGGGCGTCGTGACGTCGTCGGCTGGTTCGACGCGGCCTTCTCCACGGTCGCCGACTACCTGTACCGGCACGGGATCGCGGCGTGCGGGTTCCCGTTCGCCCGGGACCACCTCCTCCCGGACGGCTCCTACCTGCTGGAGGCCGGGTTCCCGGTCCCTGCCGAGATCGAGGGCGACGGCGAGGTCCGGCCGTCGAGCCTGCCCGCCGGGCCGGTCGTCGTGGCCCGGCACATCGGGTCGTACGCGGATGTCGCGGACGCCTATCAGGCGATCGACGACTGGCTGAAGGCCGAGCAGGCCGTCCGTACGGGCGACGCGTGGGAGGTCTACCGCGGGGCGGGCGGCGACCGGTCGGGGTACACCACCGAGGTCGTCCAGCCCTTCCGTCTCGCGCCGGTCGGCAGCTTCACGCACTGACCAGGCGAGGTACTCACCCCACCCGCACGCGGGCACGCGCCGCGGCCGGGTCGCGCAGCTTCAGCAACGGAGTACCGATGCCGTAGGTGAGGAAGAAGCCCTCCGGGAAGATCTCCACGATCCGGGTGTCGGCCAGCCGCTCGGCCGGTACCAGCGTGGCCAGCTGCGACGACAGCGAGTCGACGTCCAGGGCTCCCCGCGGATGGACGACCGCCCTGGCCCGGAAGCTGATCGTGGCCGGCGGGATCGGCCAGATGAGCGAGAGCAGACCGCCGCGCCGTACCGGCACCGTCACCGCGACCTGGCCGGTGACCGGGATGTGCCTCGCCTTCCAGCTGTCGGGGGCGACGGCGGCGTAGAGCCGGCCGGGCGCGGCGACGTACACGACGCCGCTCGACCTCGGCTCACCGGTCGGCGTGACATAGCTCAGTACGGCGAACGACCGCTTCTCCAGCTGTTTCCAGACCTGCGCACCGGTCACCCCGGGCGCCGGGGCCGCCTGCACCCGGTTGCTTGTCTCGACCATCGACCCGCCTTTCGAGCGGCCTCCAGTCGACCGCGCCGCGGCGTTCGCCTCCAAGGGCCGATCGGCCTCATCGGCGGTGCCGTTGGGCCCTGCCGCCGCTGACCGCGGGCGAAATCTCGGGACTTCGGACCCTAGCCGGGGGAGGACTCGCGGCGCATTGTGGAGACATGACGTAGTCGGCCGCCCTGGCGTCCGACGGGGGGAGGCTCCGCCATGGGCTCAGGCCGGTTCTCCGACGCCGAGGGGACGGCGGATGCGCGGATGGCGCTCTACCGCTCCGCTTGGTGGGGTTTCTGCGTGGCGTTCATCGTGCTCTGCGTTGCCGCTGCCCTGCTGTTGCTGCCCGTGGACATCGTGTTGCTCGCGGTAGGACTCGCGGCGGCGGCGGGCGCGACGGCCGCGGCGATGTACAGCCGCGACAACACCTGGATCGCCCGCTGGTCGAGGCTGCAGGTGTCCGTCGTGGTGGCGGCGCTCGCGGGCGCGAGCACGATGATTCTCGGCCTGATCGACGTTCTCGGGAACACCGTGCTCTGGCTGGTCCTGCTCCTCGGAGTGAGTTCGCCCCCCGCGGTGCGGTGGTACAGCGGACGAGGGCGAACCCGCCGCGCCACGCTACCGGAGTTGAGCACCGCGGAGCTGTGCCGGCAGTGGCGCGACAGCTACGACGCACTGCGCCGGGCGACGAGCGATGCGCATCGCCTTCGGATCGTCCTGGAACGCCAGCGCTGCCTGGACGAACTCGGCCGCCGCGACCCCGACGGTTTCCAGGCCTGGCTGGCCTCCGCCGCCAGCGCCGCCGGTGACCCCGAACGGTTCCTCAAGAGCCAATAGGTCCACGCAGGCTTTCGATGTGTGGCACGAGGTAACCGAGGATCGCTGTGTGTACTTCGACAGAGGCGCTGATCACGGCGCCGTCGCTGGTGCCGAGCGGGGCGCCGTACAGGTCGGTGACCAGGCAGCCGGCCGCCTCGGCGAGGGCGAGACCGGCGGCGAAGTGGAGGTCATCGCGGAGCTCGCCGTCGGTGACGTACGCCGCGCGCCGGCCGGCCGCGACCCAGGCGACGCCCAGCGTCGAGGAGAGCACGCGCGGTGAGAACTGCGCCCGGAACGCGACATCGGTGACCAGTTGGGCGCTGACCGATGCGGCACCGGTGGGACGGTCGGCATTGATCTCGACGAGTCCGGTCAGGCCGGAAGGTGTCAACGGGTGGTCGTCGCCGGCGCGCCGGACGGACGCGGACATGCCGTCGGTCCAGAACGTTTCCCTGGCGATCGGGTCGGCGGAGGCCGCGGCGATCGTGCGACCACCGTCGAGCAGGGCGACGTTGACGGCCATCAGCGGTGTCGTGGCCGCGAAGTTCAGCGTCCCGCACAGCGGGTCGATCAGCCAGCGACGGGCGGTAGCCGCCGGGCCTGAGCGCCCGAGTTCTTCGCCTTCGCGGGCGTCGTCGGGCCGCCGGGCCGAGAGCACCGCGGTGATCGCCTGCTCGGCATCGAGGTCGGTCTGCGTCGCGAAATCGGTCGCCGACTTCGCGAACCTGAGGTGCTCACGACCGTACGACGCCGCGACGACCGCCGCGCCCGCTTCGGCTGCCTCGATCGCGACGTCCGCATCACTCTGCCCCATGCGCCCGACCCTAGTCGCCGGTCGGCCGAGGGGTGGCGGGTGGGGCATCGGGGTACCAGGATGGCGAGTGCACCGTCGTTGAGAGGTGTGCTTGTCAGGGGAGTCGCCATGGCGCGTCGGCGAGGCACGGTTCATCGAGAAAAACGGTCCGAGCAGGTCATCCAGGTCGGGCTGGACGAACTGTTGTGGCCTGGCGTGAGCACGGTGGATGACAGCGACTGGGACACCGACGAGGACGTCGACGCTGCGCCGGTCGACACTCAGCCGGTCGACATTCAGCCGGTCGACATTCAGCCGGTCGACATTCAGCCGGTCGGCACTCGGCCGGCCGACGCTCAGCCGGCGGAACATCGGCGGGCCGAACCACGGCCGGCGGGTGCGTCCTTCGGCGTCGCGTTCTTCGGCTGGCTGGTTGCCGGCAGCACGTCGGTCCTGCTGATGGCCCTGGTGGGCGGGGTCGGCACGGTGATCGGCTGGGACGAACTCGAGGACTGGTCGAGCGGCTGGCTCTTCGTCGGCCTGTGGGCACTCCTCGTCGTGTCGGTGGCCGTCGGTGCGTTCTCGGGCGGGTACGCCGCCGCGCGCATGGTGCCGACCCACGGCGCCCAGCAGGGCCTGGAGGTCTGGTTGTTCAGCTGGTTCGCGTCCGCCGTCCTGGCCGGGCTGGGCTACCTCGCGGACCGCGAGTACGACGTCGTGGCCCGCATCGACTGGTCGGTGGTCCCGGTCGCCGAGCCCGATCGGCCCCGGGCGGCGCTGATCGCGATCGCGGCGATCCTGCTCGTCACGCTGGTGGGAGCCGTACTCGGCGGCGCCTCCGGCACCCGGAAGTAGTCAGGCCCCGCGGGGACCGGCGGCGCGGCGGAGCCGGTTGGCGATCGCCAGGCCCAGGTCCTTCTCCTGCGGCAGCGAGGCGATGATCAGGTCGCAGCCGCGCTGGTCGAGCTCACGGAGGAATCCGTACAGCTCGCGCGCATACACCTCCGCCGACTCCGGTACGGCGACCACCGCGTGCGCCTTCACGGCGGCGCCGGCCAGCGAGGGCGGGAGGAAGACGCCGACCCGGTGCCCGCGCTCCTGGGCGGACTCGGCCTCGGCGACGACGTCGCCCGGCTCGACGAGGACGACCTTGGCGTTCGGCGCGTAGTGCGAGGGGTGCTGACCCGGCACCCGGATGTGGCTCGTCGCGGGCACCGCGAGCCGGACGCCGAGCACGGCTTCCAGGTCCTCGCGGGTGACTCCGCCGGGGCGCAGGACGGTCGGCGTGTCGCCGCTGACGTCGACGATCGTCGACTCGAGGCCGACCTGGCACGGCCCGCCGTCGAGCACGAAGTCGACGGCGTCGCCGAGCTCGGCACGGACATGATCCGCCGTGGTCGGGCTGACCGAGCCGAACCGGTTCGCCGACGGAGCCGCGATACCGCCGCCGAAGGCCGCCAGCAGCGCGAGCGCGACCGGGTGCGCGGGGACGCGCAGAGCCACCGTCTCCAGACCGCCGGTGACTTCGAGCGGAACCCGGGGACCGCGGCGCAGCACCAGTGTGAGCGGCCCGGGCCAGAAGTGCTCGGCCAGCCGGCGGGCCGTTTCCGGCACCTCCGCGACCCAGTCGCCGAGCTGGTCCGCGGAGCCGAGGTGGACGATCAGCGGGTGCGACGGCGGGCGGCCCTTGGCCTGGAAGATCCGGGCCAGCGCCGCCGGGTCCTCGGCGTTCGCGCCCAGGCCGTACACGGTCTCGGTCGGGACCGCGACCAGGCCCCCGGCGCGCAGCACCGCGGCCGCCTTCTCGATCTCAGCACTTCCTGCGAACACGCCCGCAATCCTCCCACTGCCGCCCGGCCGCGGCTCAATCGACACCGATTTCACTAAATGTCACGACGTGATGGCTTACTGTGACAACAGTGCTTCACTCCATCGGGGGGTCCTCAAGGAGGCAGTCGTGGAATCACCCAGTCCTGCGGCTCGGATCGGCGCGGAATTCCTGGGGACGTTCTGGCTGGTGTTCGGCGGCTGTGGTGCCGCCGTGCTGGCCGGTGTCGTCCTCAGCCCGGACAAGGTGCCGGTCGGCATCGGTTACCTCGGCGTGGCGCTGGCCTTCGGCCTGACCGTGCTGACCATGGCGTTCGCCGTCGGCCACGTGTCCGGCGGTCATTTCAACCCGGCGGTCACGATCGGCCTCGCGGTCGCCCGGCGGATCGAGTGGAAGTGGGTCCCGACGTACATCGCCACCCAGATCGTCGCGGCCGGCGCGGCCGGCGCCGTCCTGCTGGCAGTTGCCAGCGGCAAGGACGGGTTCAGCGCCGTCGAGAGCGGCTTCGCCAGCAACGGCTACGGCGACCGGTCACCGGGCGGCTACTCGTTGCTGGCCTGCCTGATCGTCGAGGTCGTCCTGACCGCCTTCTTCCTGTACGTGATCCTCGGCGCGACCGACGACCGGGCGCCCAAGGGGTTCGCGCCGATCGCCATCGGTCTCGCCCTGACCCTGATCCACCTCGTCGGTATCCCGGTCACGAACCTGTCGGTGAACCCGGCGCGGTCGCTCGGCGTCGCCTGGTTCGCCGGCAGCAGCGCACTCGCCCAGGTCTGGCTGTTCATCGTGGCCCCGATCATCGGCGCTGCGATCGCCGGCACCAGCTACGCCGCCATCACCGGCGCACGCGGGGTCGAGGCCCAGGTGGACGCGGGCGTCGCGAACAACCCGTAGGCGGATGACCCGCCGGCTCCGTGCCTCGGCGAAGGCACGGAGCCGGCGGGTCAGTGCAGGAGGCCGGGCGTCCGGCTGTAGACCGGGATGATGTCGATCGGCACGTCGCGGGTGACCAGTCCACTCTCGACGGGCTCGTCGGTCCAGGCGTCGTACCAGATGCCTTCGGGCAGGTACGTCGTCCAGGTGGTGACTCCCGGCTCGAGGACCGGATTGACCAGGAGCCCGTCACCCAACTGGTACTGGTACGGGTGGTTCCAGATCTCCGGGTCGTCGGCGTGGTCGAAGAACAGCGGCCGGAGCAGCGGCCGGTCGGTGGCGACGGCGCGCGCAGCCTGCGCCGCCAGGTACGGGACGAGTTTCTCCCGGAGGACGGCGTACGCGCGGAAGACCGGGACGACGCGGTCGTCGCCGGTGGTCTCGGCCACGAACCACGGCGTCCGGTCCCGCAGCGGGAGCTGGTGGTGGTTGAACTCCGAGTGGTACTGCATGATCGGCAGGAAGGCCGACGCCGCGGCCGCGCGCAGGTAGAGCTCGGCGTCCGGCACCGGCCCGGAGAACCCGGCCAGGTCCCAGCCCCAGTAGACGATGCCGCACGAGGCCGCGGTCAGACCCGCCGTGATCGACGACCGGAACGCCTCCCAGGTCGAGTCCTCGTCGCCGGCCCAGAAGACACCGTGCGGCTGCGACCCGGTGAAACCCGCGCGGGAGAACGTCACCGGCGCCTTGCCGGCCGACCGCAGCAGGTCGCCGAACGCGCGCGCGTAGTGCACCGGGAAGAGGTTGTTGCCGTCGTCCCCGCGCCGCCCGTCGGCGTACCGCAGGTCGTGGCCCCAGGCGTGCTCGCCGCCGTCGGTCTTGAAGCCGTCGACGTCGAAGTCCTCGACCAGGTACCGGCGCTTCTCGGTCCACCAGTCCCGGGTGCGCTGCACGGACAGGTCGGGCATCAACGCCTTCGGGAACCACCAGCCGCGGTTGTGGTACGCCGAACCGTCGGCCTCCAGCACCGCGTGACCTTCACGCACCATGGCAGCGGCGTCCGCGGCGACCTGGCCGCTGTCGAACTCGCTCTTCTGCAGCGGGATCTGCCACAGGACGACCTTGATGCCGCGCCGGTGCAGCTCGTCGATCATCGCCCGCGGGTCCGGCCAGGCGCCGTCGGCCGGGTAACTGAAGTCCGCGGCCTTGTGGGCGCTGCCGTCCGGTGTGACGTCGTACTGCGCGTCGCGCCAGATGGTGATGCCTTCCTCGTCGCTCCACGCCTCGATCACCACGGTCCCGACCGGGATGTCCAGGTCGCGGTGCGTGTCCATCCGGGCCATCACCAGGTCCTGGGTGTTCCACTCGTTGCCGGAGGCCCACAGGCGGAACACCCAGTCGGGCAGCTCCTCCGCGCGGCCCACCTCGTCCAGGAAGGCCGACAGCACCTCGGTCGGGGAGCCTTCGTAGATTCCCAGGTCGACGACGGGCTCGTCGCCCAGCGCGACTTCCACGGTGAGGCCGGTGTCGTCGGACGAGAACCAGGTACGGCGTGAGGTGCGCACGTGGAAGCCCCAGCCGCCGTTGACCACATGTGCGAACGGCATCGGCAGATACGTGCGGCCGTGGACGCCTTGTGCCTTGTACTGCTCGAACACGACGGCGTCCAGCTGCTGCCCGCGCTGATCCAGCCGGTCGTAGCGCTCACCGAAACCGACCAGATGATCCGACGGCTGCAACGGCAGGCGGAACCGCGCACGATGCACGCCCTCGGCCGACACCAGCCATGCCACGTCGTGCACGCGATCACCCCCGCCCCGCACCTCGCCGCCCCGGGGCAACCACTCGGCCGGCGCCACGTCGAACCACGCAGTCGTCTCAGCATCGTCAGCCGTCTGGGCGTGGAAGCGGTAGCGGACCGGCTCCGTGAGCGGAGGAGTGACGACAGACCAGCTGTCGTCGGAGCCCAGGGACTTCGCCTGGGCTTCGCTCAGGTGACCTTCACCGCCCGCGAGCGCGGCGGCGTCGGACGCGGTCGCCTGGGTCGGTGTCAGCTCCAGCGTTGCCGAGCCCCACTCGCAGACGACCGATGTGACGTCGGGCGAGGCGACGACGCCGAGGCGGACCGGCTCGCCGGCGAGCGGGAGGACCGGGACGCGCTGGTCCGGGGAGCTGGCGTACGGGTGCTCGATGCCGTGCGGGCGATGCGTGATCATTCAGGCCTTCTTCGTGATGCCGAGTTCGTCGGCGAGGATCAGGTACATGCCGTGCGACCACAGCAGGGGAGTGGCGACGGTGCCCCAGCGAGCGATCCACTCGTCGCGCGACCCGGGGTGCAGCAGGTGGTGCGGGACCTGCTCGGGCAGGTCGCCGGCCGGCGTCGCCTGGTCGGCGATCCAGCGCAGCAGCCGCCACGCCCCGGCCGTGTCGCCCGCGACGGCGAGGTTCCAGCCGAGCAGTGCGGACAGCAGGATCCACTGCCCGCCGCCGTAGAACACGTCGGCGGTGAACCGGTGTACGCCGCCGTCGGCGTCGAGGTCCCGCGCGACCGCCGCGAGCGTCGCGGCGCCGGCGTCCCCGGAAGCGAGCCCGAACGGTACGACGCACGCGGGCAGCGAGCCGTCGACCGCCGCCGTGCCCAGCCACTTGGTCAGATGCCCGTCATGCATGCCTTCGGCAACGACCAGCGAACGGATGCGCCCGGCGACGTCCAGTACGTCGATCCGCGTGTGCGGCGCGATCGCGACCAGGCCGCCGTGGATCGCGCCGAGCGTCGACACATGCCGCTGCTCGACGTGCTCCTCCCACCAGTCGTAACACGGCCGGTCCCAGAACGGGACCAGGTAGTCGACGGCGACGTCGATCCCGTCACGCCACCGCTCGAGGTCGAGTCCGTGCCGGTCCGCGTGCGTGACGACGGACCACAGCCACGTCCCGTACCCGTCGGTCTGGAAATCCCACCACGGGTCCGATCCGTCCTTGCCGTCGAACGTGAAGCGCGTCGGCAGCATCGCCGAGTCCGGGGGAGTGTCGCCGCGGGCGACGGCCGCGCGCAGGTCGTCCACCTGCGCGCGCCGGCTCCGCAGTACACGGTCGACCCAGTCGTGGAAGCGATCCGCCGAGTTGACGTCGCCGTACCGCGAGATCCCCTCCGCGGTGAACGACCCGTCCCGCAACCACGCGTACCCCTGGTACGCCGAGAAGGTGGGCGCAGCCGGATACGCCCCACCGACATCTTGGTACTTAGTGATGACCGCGTGGCTGTACTCGGCCAGCGCTTGCAAGCGCGCCACGTCGCCCACGGCAAACCCACGCCCGGTGCCGGGCACTTCGCCGACCTCCCCCGCCCCCGAGCGAAGCGAGGGGGCGGATTCTCTTACCCCCGCCCCCGAGCGAAGCGAGGGGGTCGGTTCTTCTGTGCCTTTCACTTCTTCAGCAGACCGTTCACCTTGGACTGGGCGTCGGCGAGTGCCTTCTCGACCGTCTTCCGGCCGGCGGCGGCCGAGCTCAGTTCCTGGGTGACCGCGTCCTGCATCTCCTGCTGGCGCTCGATCACCGGCGGCAGGACCGGCTGCTCCAGCGCGGTGAAGACCGCTTCGCGGTTGGCCGGCTTCGGCTGGTCGAGGTACGTCTTGAGCTTGCTCTCGTCGGCGACCGGCGGCAGCTCCCAGGACGACGCGAGCCGGGTCTTCGTGGTCTCGTCCGACGAGGACAGGTAGGTGATCCACTTCTGCGCCGCGGCCGCGTTCTTCGAGGCGGCGTTCACCACCAGCCCGTTGGCGAACATCGCCGACGCCTTCGTGGTGTTGCCGGGCTCGACGACGACGTCCCAGTCGAACTTCGCGCCGTCCAGTGCCGAGAACATCCAGATCCCGGTGTGCCACATCGCGAGCTTCCCGGACTTGAACAGCTTGGAGTCGAAGTCCGGCGTACCGGCGCCGTCGGCCTCGGTCGGCATCGTCTTGCCCACCTTGCCGACCAGGAACTTGGCCGCCTCGACACCCTGCGGCGAGTTGAACGTGGCTTCGGTCCGGTCGGCGTTCAGGAACTCACCGCCGTTCTGCGCGAGCACCTTGTAGAACTCGTTGTACGACACCGGCTGGTAGTCGCCCCAGGTCTTGGTCGCCTTGTTCGTCAGCTTCGCGGCCGCGGCCTGCTCGTCCTTCCAGGTCCAGTCGGCTGTGGGTTCGGCGACGCCGGCCTGCTTGAACAGTGTCTTGTTGTAGAACAGCACGACGTTCGAGAACGACTCGGGCACGCCGTACTGCTTGCCGCCGTTGTTGAACGCGTCGTACAGCGTCTTCTTGTAGACCGACGAGTCCACGTCCTTCAGCTCGGCCAGCGAGCCGTTCGTCGCGTACGTCACGAAGTTCTCGTAGTTCAGCTCGAACGCGTCCGCCGCGGTGCCACCAGCGACCGCGGTCTGGAGCTTGGTGAAGTAGTCGGCGTACGGCACGGTCTCGACCTGGACCGTGATGTTCGGGTTCGCCGCCTGGAAGGCGTTGACGATCGCGGTCAGGTCCTTCTCGTGCCCGTCGTTCGACGAGAAGTTCATGTAGCGCACGACCGACTTGCCGTCCGGTGCGGCGGCCTGCTTGGTCGCGGATCCCTGCCCGCAGGCGGTCAGCGCGAGCGCGGCCGTCAGGCTCAGTGCGGAGACGGCGGCGAACTTGAGTAGGCGCATGGGGTGTTTCCTCTCACTTGATACCGGTGTGTGCGACACCGGCGATGATGTGGCGCTGCGCGAGCAGGTAGACGAGGGCGATCGGCACGATCGAGACGACGGAGCCCGCCATCACGACGTCCCACTGGGTGGTGAACTGGCCCTGCAGGGTGGACAGGCCGAGCGGCAGGGTCATGAACTCCGGCGACCGGATCACCACCAACGGCCAGAGGAAGCTGTTCCAGCTGCCCATGAAGGCGAACACCGCGACCGTCGCGAGTGCCGGCCGGATCAGCGGCAGCACGATCGTGGTGAAGATCCGCAGGTGCCCGGCGCCGTCGATGGTGGCGGCCTCGTCCAGTTCGGCCGGTACGGCGGTGACGGCCTGCCGGAGCAGGAACACGCCGAACGCGGACGCGATCGTCGGGGCCAGCAGCGCGAAGTACGTGTCCTGCAGGTTCAGCGTCTTCATCTCGATGAACAGCGGGACGACGAGCACCTGCAGCGGCACCATCAGCGTGGCCAGGTAGCAGCCGAAGATCACGTTCTTCAGCGGGAAGTGCAGGCGCGCGAACCCGTAGGCCGCCATCGACCCGGTGATCAGCTGGAGCACGGTGGAGGCGATCGCGATCAGCAGCGAGTTCACCAGGATCCGCCAGATCGGCATCGCGTCCAGCAGCGTGCGATACGCGTCCAGGGTCGGGTTGTGGACGATCAGCTTCGGTCCGTCGGCGAGCGAGCCTTCCGGGGTGATCGAGGTGATCACGGTCCACAGGAACGGGAAGAGCATGATCACCGCGCCGGCCACGACCGCGGCGTACAGCCAGAACCTACGCATAGTGCACCCACTTCCGCTGGCCGCGGATCTGGACCACTGTGATCACCAGGATCACCGCGAACAGGATCCAGGACAGTGCGGACGCCTCACCGGCGCGTCCGTACCGGAACGTGAGGTCGTAGATCTGCCCGACCACGACCTGGCTGCTGCCGGACGGACCGCCGCCGGTCATCACGAACACCTGGTCGAACACCTGGAAGCCGTTGATCAGCGAGATGACCACGACGAAGAACGTCGACGGGGACAGCAGCGGCAGCGTGATCCGCCAGAACCGTTGCCAGTTGTTCGCGCCGTCGACCAGCGCGGCCTCGTAGACGTCGGACGGGATCGACTGCAGGCCGGCGAGCAGGATCACCATCACGAACCCGAGGTCCTTCCAGGCCGACGACAGGATCACCGCGGGCAGCGCCCACTGCGGGTCGGTCCACCAGCCCGGACCCGGTACGCCGAAGAAGCCGAGCACCTCGTTGACGAGACCGTTCGCGGGGTTGAGCAGCCACTTCCACACCAGCGCGACGACGACCCAGCTCGTCACCACCGGCAGGAAGTACGTCGCCCGCAGGAACGCCCGTGCCTTGAGCCGCTGGTTCAGCACCAGGGCGAGCCCGAGCCCACCGGCGTATACGAGCGGCAGGTAGCCGGCGACGTAGATCAGCGTGTGCAGGAAGACGCGGCGCGTCATCGGGTCGGTCAGCAGGTTGGCGTAGTTGTCCAGGCCGACCCACTGCATCGGCGAGATCAGGTTCCACTTGTGCAGGCTCACCCACAGGCTGGACACCATCGGCACCAGCGTGAAGGCCAGCAGCGGGATCGCGCTGGGCAGCAGGAAGAACAGGGCCCAGCCCAGCTTCTTCCAGCCGCCCGGACGCCGGTTTCGTCCCGGACGGACCGGGGGAGGCGACTGCCGCGGCTGTTTGCGGCGCTCGGTGAGTGTCGGCGTACTCATGACGCTCCCAGCCGGGCGCGCACCAGACGGCTCTGCTCGCCGCCGTTGCCTGCCGAGTCGAAGGGCGAGGCCAGGACGAGCGAGGCCGCGCCGCGCGCCCACTGGTCCTCCGTCCACGGCTCGACCAGCACGGGCACGCCTTTGCGGGCCGGCAGCAACGATCGCCGGAACGACGGCTCGAAGCCGGGCTGCCAGAACTCCCATCCGTCCACTCCTTCACCCAGCAGGACGACGACCTCCGGGTCGACGGTGTGGATCACGCCGGCCAGCGCGCGGCCGAGCAGGTCGCCCGCGTCGGCGTACACCGCCTGCGCCGCTTCGTCCCCGGCCGCGGCCGCGCGCAACAGACCGGCGAGCGTGCCGCGCGGTCCCAGCGCGCCCCGGCCGCGCGCGGTCCGGACCAGTCCGTCCGCGCCGATGTACGCCTCCAGGCAGCCGGTCGAGCCGCAGGTGCACAGCGGCTGGTCGTCGGTGCCGGCCCAGACCGGGATGTGCCCGATCTCGCCGGCGCCGCCGTTGGCGCCGCGATAGATGCCGCCGTCGACGACCATCCCGCACCCGATGCCGCGGCCGATCGTGACCACCAGGTACGACGAGTGCTCGCGGCCGATCCCGTACAGCCGCTCGGCCGCGGCGAGCGTGTTCACGTCGTTGTCGACCAGCACCGGCGTACCGACGGCCTGCCGCAGCAGCGGCCCGACCTGCGCGGCGCGCCAGCCGAGCGTCGGCGCGTCGACGATCCCGGAGGCCTGCGAGTCGACCGAGCCGGGGACGCCGACACCGACGCCGAACAGCTGGTCGTCGAGGCCGGCGACCTCCTGGGTCAGGATCCGGCCGAGCCGGTCGATGGCGTCGTCGGCGCGCGGGTCGAAGTCGTGCGAGCTGGACGATCGCACGCTCCCGTCCAGCTCGACCGTGACCACAGCCACGTGGTCGGCGGTGACCTTCGCGCCGAGCGCGACGCCGGTCCGGCTGACCAGCCCGAGCAGTCGCGCCGGCCGGCCCCCGTTGGACGGCACCGACTCCAGCTCCTCGACGACGCCGCGGGCGATCAGGTCCTTCGTCACCTGGGTCACCGTGGCCGGGCTCAGCCCCAGATTGCGCGCGATCGCGGTCCGCGACGTGGGGCCGCGGGTGCCGAGCATCGCCACGATGCCGGACGGCACCAGATCGCCGCGGGGACTCTGACCGGTCACACTCGCCTACTTCCTTCAGCACTAAATTTAGTCAGAAACTAAGCAGGACTGCTCAGAACTGTCAAGAGGTCGAGGTCTTGACCGCCCGTGATCGCCGGGGATACGTTCCGGGGCACTTGCTTCGGTGACCTTAGGAAGTGTCGGATCGAGGGAGGGGTGCGATGCAGCCGGTGCGCGTGGGCAGCAAGGAGTTGATCCGCGAGATCAACTCCTCGCTCGTGCTCGCCGAGCTGCGGACCGGCCTGGTCTCGCGCACCGACCTGGCCAGGCGCACCGGCCTCAGCCTGCCGACCGTCTCCGAGATCGTCGCGGACCTGATCGCCCGCGGCGTCGTCGAGGAACGCGAGACCGCGGTCTCCGGCGGCGGGCGCAAACCGGTGCTGCTCGCGCTGAAGGCGGACGCCGGGTTCGTGATCGGGATCAAGGTCACCGAGACCCAGGTGATCGCGGTCCGCACCGACCTGAACGCCTCCATCGTCGACCGAGCGACCGCCGCCGTCCCGGCCGACGACGTGCGGACGGTCGTCCGGGTCATCACCCGGGTGGTGCGCAAGCTGCGCCCGGAGGACGGCCCGCTGTACGGCGTCGGCGTCGGGCTGGCCGGTGTGATCGACCGGGCCAGCGGCGTGGTGCGGCATGCGACGTACGCGGACTGGCGGGACGTGGATCTTGCCGGTCTGCTGGAGCAGCGGCTCGGACTGCCGGTGGTCGTGGACAACGACGTCAACACCCTGGTCGCGAACGAGCAGTGGTTCGGCGCGGGACGCGGCGTGGCCGACATGGCCGTGGTCAGTATCGGCCGCGGTATCGGGCTCGGCATGGTGCTGGACGGCCGGCTCTACCGGGGCGCCGCCGGGGGCGCGGGGGAGTTCGGTCACCTGAAGGTTGCCGACGGCCCCGAGTGTGCCTGCGGCGGCCGCGGCTGTCTGGAGGCAGTCATCGGCGGGCCCGCGCTCCTGACCCGCACCGGGCGGCCGACGCTCGAGGACGCCGCCGCGGCCGCGCGCGACGGTGACCGGACCGCGCGCGCCGTGTTCGACGAGGCCGGCCGGATCCTGGGCACGGCCGTCGGCAATCTGGTCAACCTGCTGAATCCGAAGCTGATCGTCCTCGCCGGCGAGGGCACCCGGGCCGGTGAGCTGATCCTGCCCGGATTCGGCGACGCCTTGCGTGCGGCCGTGTTCGACGGACTCCAGCAGGAGCTGGAGATCGTCGTCGACGACTGGGACGACGAGGCCTGGGCCCGCGGTGCCGCGGGCCTGTTCCTGGGCGAGCTCTTCCAGCCGAACCTGCGACCGGACGAGGCCGGCCGCCCCTCCCTGACCGCCCGCTCCGCGGGCTAGTCATCCCGGCCGCTCCGCCGGCCGGTCACCCCCGCACGCTTCGACGAAGTGAGGCAGTCGATGAGTCATGCCGTCATGTCCAAGAACAGATGGATCGCCGGGCTCCTGGTGCTCGCGGCGGTGCTCTTCCAGTTCACTCCCACCCCCGCCTGGGCGGGAACGCTGACCGGCGTCTTCCACGCGCCGTACGGCGCCGACGAGCTCTACAACAGTCAACCGACCGAGCGCACACCCCGCGATCCGATGGCCGGCCAGGCCGTCGAGATCAAGGCGACCACCTGGCCGGTCTCGTCCGGTCAGACGGTCTGGATCACCTGGACGAAGAACGGCGTGAACCAGACGCCGATCGGTGCGGCGTTCGACTACAACAGCGGGAACAACACGTACTGGAAGCTGAACCTCGGAACGTTCAACCGTGGCGACCAGATCACCTACACGGTGAACGCCGACGTCGACGGCGCCAACCAGAAGACGACCGGCCCGTTCTCGTTCGCGGTCACGTCGTTCAGCGGTGCGGGCAACGTCACCGGCTTCGTGAACAACGGCACCAGCGTGGACGTGACCACCACCGACACGGCCGGCAGCTTCACGCCGAAGATCCGCTTCGCGTTCCCGGGCGCCGACCGGTTCCATGTCCAGGTGGCCCCCAAGGGCACGGGCCTGAACATCTCCGGCAGTGCGTCGTACACCGTGACCGACACCGCGTCGACGCTGCAGCTCGCCACCACGAACGTGGTGGTCAAGATCCAGAAGACGCCGTACCGCGTGGCCGTCTACAAGGGTGACGGGACGACCCTGATCGCGCGGCAGTACGACCCGGCGACGTTTCGCAACACCGGCTGGGCGAGCGACGGCGGCAACAGCGTCACCAAGGTCGAGGACCACTGGCTGACGCCCGCGGGGGAGCGGTTCGAAGGCCTCGGTGAGCGGTACGACGCGCTCGACCAGCGCGGCAAGGACGTGCACAACTACGTCTACAACCAGTACCAGGACCAGGGCCCGACACACCGGACCTACCTGAGCGTGCCGTTCTTCACGAACTCGGCCGGCTACGGCATCTACGTGCCCAGTACGCGGTACTCGATCTTCAACCTGGGCACGTACCTGAGCGACATGGCCGGCTTCACGATCGACACCGGCGGCGCCGCGAACTCGACCGCGGACTACTACTTCTTCACCGGCACCCGGGCGCAGATCCTCGACCAGTACACCGCGACCACGGCCCGGCCGAAGCTGCCGCCGAAGTGGGCGTTCGGCCTGTGGGGTTCCGCGAACGAGTGGAACACGCAGGCGGAGGTCAGCGCCGAGCTGGTGAACATGACCTCGAACAGCATCCCGCACACCGCGATGGTGCTCGAGCAATGGAGTGACGAGGCAACCTTCTACCTGTGGCACGGGGCGACGTACACCCCGAAGGCCGGGAGCCAGGCGCTCACGTACGCAGACCTGACGTTCCCGGCCGGTGGCGAGTGGACCGACCCGAAGGCGATGGTCACCGCGGCGCACAACCAGGGCGTGAAGATGGTGCTCTGGCAGATCCCGGTGCTCAAGCAAGACTTCGACACGAACCCGTCGACGCCGCCGCAGCAGCACGTCAACGACCGGGACTACGCGGTGTCCCAGGGGTACGTGCTCGGGGACGGCGCCGGCGGTCCGTACCGGATCCCGGCCGGGCAGTGGTTCGGCAACAGCACGGTGCCGGACTTCACCAGCACCGCCGCGAGCAACTGGTGGATGAGCAAGCGCGCCTACCTGTTCGACGACATCGGGATCGACGGGCTGAAGACCGACGGCAGCGAGGCCGTGTTCGGGCGGAACGTGACGAGCGCGAGCGGTCGCAAGGGCGACGAGCTGCACAACGCCTACCCGAACGAGTACACCCGGGCGTACAAGGACCTGGTCGAGTCGAAGACCGGCGGCCAGGGCACGCTGTTCAGCCGCGGCGGTACGGCGGGTGCGCAGGCGAACTCGATCTTCTGGGCGGGCGACCAGGCGTCGACGTTCGACGCGTTCCAGCAGGCCGTCCGGGCCGGTCAGAGCGCCGGCCAGTCCGGTGTCCCGTTCTGGTCGTGGGACCTGGCCGGGTTCACCGGGTCGTTCCCGAGCAGTGAGCTGTACCTGCGGTCGGCGGCGCAGGCCACGTTCGCGCCGATCATGCAGTACCACTCGGAGAAGTCGAGCCCGAGCCCGTCGGAGGCGCGGACGCCCTGGAACGTGCAGGCACGGACCGGTGACACCAGCGTGATCCCGACGTTCCGCAAGTTCGCCAACACCCGGATGAACCTCATCCCGTACCTGTACACCGAGGCAAAGAACTCCTCGGCGACGGGGCTGCCGATGATGCAGGCGATGAGTGTGGCGTTCCCCGGCGACACGACGGCCGCAGCGCAGGACCAGCAGTACATGTTCGGCCGGCAGTTGCTGGTGGCACCGATCACCACACAGGGCGCGACCAGCAAGAACGTGTACCTGCCGGCCGGGGAGTGGTACGACTTCTGGAACGGCGGGCGGGCCCAGGGCGCAGGCACGAAGGTGTACGGCGCGGGCACCGGCACGATTCCCGTGTACGCCAAGGCCGGGGCAATCGTCCCGCTGAACCTGAACGCGAACTACGAGCTCGGCGGCACGATCGGGAACAGTGTCGACAGCTACACGAATCTGACGTTCCGCGTGTATCCGTCCGGCACGTCGAGCTACGGCTACTTCGAGGACTCGGCGAACCAGACCCGGACGATCACGTCGACCGAGAACTTCGCCGGTCACCAGGTCACGGTCAGCGTGCCGCCGCTGGGTACGAAGAGCACGCTGCAGGTGGCGTCGTCCAAGCCGTCGAGCGTGACGAAGGACGGGGTGACGATGACGGCGCACGCCACGCTGGGCGCGCTGCAGTCGGCGAGCGAGGGGTGGTACTGGGATCCGGTGCAGCAGCTGACGTTGGTCAAGACGGCCTCGAGCGCGTCGACTCGGTCCGTGGTGCTGAACGGGGTCGACAAGGCGGCGTACGAGGCCGAGTTCGGTACGAGCACCGGCACGACGACGAACACGGACCACGCCGGTTACACCGGGACCGGGTTCGTCGACGGTTTCGAGACAGCCGGTGACGCGGTCTCGGTGGACACCCAGGCTGACGTGGCCGGATCCCACGTCCTGAAGTTCCGCTACTCCAACGGAGCAGCCACCGCGGCAAGCCGCACGATCCAGGTAGACGGTGTGACCGTCGGCACCTTGAACCTCCCGTCCACCGGCAACTGGGACACCTGGTCCACAGCAACCCTGACCACCACCCTCACCGCCGGCAAACACACGCTGAAGACGATCTACGCCACCGGCGGCATCAACCTCGACAACGTGGCGGTGACCAGACCATGAAGAACCAAAGAAGAACCGCCCCCTCGCTCCGCTCGGGGGCGGGGAGGACAAGAAGCCTCGCCGAGGCCGCACAAGGTCTGGCGCGCCACGCTCTCGAGCGAACGCTGAAGCACCGCAGACCCGACCAAGCCGCGGAGCGCCGTGGGTCTGGGCGTGCCGTGGAGCTCCGTGGGTTCGGGCAAGCCGCGGAGCGGTGTGGGTTTGGGCTGGCTGCCGAGCGGCGTGGGGTTGTGTGGAGGTCTCGGGTGGCTCGGGTGGTGGTGTTGCTTCTGTTGTTGCCGGCGTTGGTTGTGCTGCCTGTGCAGACAGCGCAGGCTGCTGTTCAGCGGGTGCAGTTCAGTGCTGGGGGCAACTATTTGGTGGTGGAGTTTCTGGACGATGATCTGGTGCACTTCGAGATGGGCGCCGGCGCCGGGCCGGGGACCGGCTCGCCGATCTTCACGACCACCCAGATCGCGAAGACGAACTACCCCGGGCCTACCAGCCTTACCCAGGCGGGTGGTGTGTTGACTACGCCGGGGATCAAGGTCGATGTGAACCAGACAACCCTGTGCGCGACCGTGTACGACACCACTCGCGTGCCGCAGTTGGTGCTCAACACGACCTGTCCGCGCAACCTGAGCCAGGCCTGGAAGGGGCTAAGTTTCACCAAGTCCTCGATGCAGAACGCGTACGGGCTGGGTGAGCAGTTCTTCCTGGGTGGCAGCGCCGACGGTGACTGGGTCGGTCGGCAGCGCACACCGGGCGGGACCTACGGCAACGCGATGGTCTACGACACCGACAACGGCCCGGTCGCCAACGCGCAGATCCCGGTGCTGTTCGCGGTCGGTGCGAACAACGCGAACTACGGCATGTTCGTCGACCAGGTCTACAAGCAGCAGTGGGACCTGACGGGCGATCCGTGGACGATGGACACCTGGGGCGACCAGCTCCGGTGGTACGTGATGTCCGGCCCGGACCTCCCCGATCTGCGGAAGGACTACCTCGAGCTGACCGGCCGTCCGCCGGTGCCGCCGAAGAAGGCGTTCGGCCTGTGGATGTCGGAGTACGGCTACGACAACTGGAACGAGATCGACACCACCCTGGCCGGGCTCCGCGCGAACAAGTTCCCCACCGACGGCCTGATGCTCGACGTGAACTGGTTCGGCGGCGTCACGGCCGGCTCGGACAACACCCGGATGGGCACGCTCGAGTGGGACCCGGTCAACTTCCCGAACCCGGCGGCCAAGCTCGCGGCGTACCAGAACACCAACGGCGTCGGCGTGATGACGATCGAGGAGTCGTACGTCGGGAAGAACCTGCCGGAGCACTCCTCGCTGGCGACCGCGGGCTACCTGATCCGCGCGGGATGCTCCACCTGCAGCCCGGCGTACCTGACCGGCAACGACTGGTGGGGCCGCGGCGGCATGATCGACTGGACCCAGCCGGCCGCGAGCACGTACTGGCACAACACCCAACGCCAGCCGCTGGTCAACGACGGCGTGGTCGGGCACTGGCTCGACCTCGGCGAGCCGGAGATGTACGACGCGAACGACTGGACCGCGGGCCTGCTCGCCGGCAAACACGCACACGCCGACTACCACAACCTCTACAACCTCGAATGGGCCCGCGGCATCGCCAAGGGCTATGCGGACAACGGCGTCCAGCAACGCCCGTTCATGCTCGCCCGGTCGGCCGCCGGCGGCATGCAGCGGACCGGCGCCGCGCTGTGGTCGGGAGACATCGGCTCGAAGCTGACCGCGCTCGCGTCCCAGCAGAACGTCCAGATGCAGATGTCGATGTCGGGGATCGACTACTTCGGCTCCGACATCGGCGGGTTCCGGCGGGAGATGCTGAACTCCGACCTGAACGAGCTCTATACCCAGTGGTTCGCCAACTCGGCGTGGTTCGACGTGCCGATCCGTCCGCACACCGAGAACCTGTGCAACTGCGCCGAGACCTCGCCGGACTCGATCGGCGACGTGCCGAGCAACCTGGCGAACCTGCGCCAGCGGTACGAGCTCACCCCGTACTACTACTCGCTCGCGCACAAGGCCTACACCACCGGCGACCCGCTGATGCCGCCGCTGGTCTACCAGTACCAGAACGACCCGAATGTCCGGGAGATCGGCCACGAGAAGCTGATCGGCAAGGACCTGCTGGTCGGGGTCGTTGCCGGCACCAACCAACGGCAGCGTGACGTCTACCTGCCGGCCGGCACCTGGTTCGACTACTACACCAACACCAAGACCGTCAGCACCGGTCAGACACTCACGAACGTCCCGCTCTGGCGGAACGGGAAGTTCCAGCTCCCGGCATACGCGCGGGCCGGCGCGATCATCCCGAAGATGACTGTCGACGACCAGACGATGAACGTCCTGGGCAAACGCGCCGACGGGACCACCCGCAACGAGCTGGTCGCGCGGGTCTATGCGGACAGTACGGCGTCGTCGTTCACGCTGGCCGAGGACGACGCGACGACGGTCGGGTACCAGACCGGCGCCAAGCGGACGACCGACCTGACCCAGCAGCTGTCGGGCAGCACGGCGACCATCGGGATCGCGGCGTCCTCCGGCACCTACACGGGAGCGCCGTCCGCCCGGTCGAACGTCGTCGAGCTGGTCGCCGACACCCAGGCGTCCGCGGTGACGCTGAACGGCAGCGCCCTGACGCAGTACGCGAACAAGGCGGCCTTCGACGCCGCGAGCAGCGGCTGGTACAACGCCGGCGGCAACCTGGTCGTGGCCAAGTCGGCGTCGCTCTCGGTCGGTTCGGCCAAGACCTTCGCCTTCACGCTCGGGCAGGCGGTCGTCTCGAAGACCTTCAGCTGCGCGAACGGCACGACGACCTCCGGTCAGTCGGTGTACGTGGTCGGCAGCGTGCCGCAGCTCGGCGGCTGGTCGGTGGCGAGTGCGGTGAAGTTGTCGCCGACCGCCTACCCGACGTGGACCGGCACGATCAGCAACCTGCCGCCGAACACGACGGTCGAGTGGAAGTGCGTCAAACGCCAGGAGGCGAACTACCCGGCGACCGCCGACCAGTGGGGCCCGGACCCGAACATCTCGTTCACGACACCGGCCACCGGCAGCGGCGGCACGACGAACGGAGGCTTCTGACCTACCCCTGACCTATTTCGTCACGAGCGAACGAAGCAGGAACCCGACGTTGGCGGGCCGTTCCGCGAGGCGGCGCATGAAGTAGCCGTACCAGTCGTCGCCGTACGGGACGTAGATCCGCATCCGCGAGCCCTGGGAGCGCAACTGCTCCTGGGTGCTCGGCCGGATGCCGTAGAGCATCTGGAACTCGAAGTCGTCCGGTCCCTTGCCGTGCCGGCTCGCGAGCCGTTGGGCGGCGTCGATCATCCGCGGGTCGTGGCTGGCGACCATCGGGTACCCGAGTCCGCCCATCAGGATGCCGAGGCAGCGTTCGTACGCGGCGTCGACGTCGCTCTTGGCGGCGTGGGCGACGGACTTCGGCTCGGCGTACGCGCCCTTGACCAGCCGGATCCGCGACCCCGCGCCGGCCAGGTCGCGGCAATCGGCCTCGGTGCGGTACAGCATGGCCTGCAGCGCGACGCCGACCCACGGGTGGTCCTTGCGCAGGTCGGCGAGCACACCGAGGGTCGAGTCGACCGTGGTGTGGTCCTCCATGTCGAGGGTGACCGTCATGCCGGCGCCGGCCGCGGCCGCGCAGATCGCGTGGGCGTTGTCGGCGGCCAGCTCCTCGCCGCCGCCGGGCAGCGCCTGGCCCATCGCCGACAGCTTGAGCGACGCCTCGGCGCCGGCCGCGAGACCATGCTCGTCGAGTAGCGCGATCAGCTGGAGATAACCGTCCCGGGCGGCCTCGGCCTGCGCTCGGTCGAGGGTGTCCTCGCCCAGCCGGTCGAGGGTGACGGCGAAACCGCCGGTGGTCAGCCGGCGGGTGGCCTCCACGGCCGAGTCGGCGTCGTCGCCGGCGATGAAGCGGGTCACGACCCGGCGGGTGACGCGGGACCTGGTGACCATGGCCCGGACGCGGGGGCTCCGGGAGGCGGCGAGCAGAGCGGTACCGAGCATGGGTGGCTCCTTCGAGGTCAGATGACGGCACTGTAAGGAGCCCGGCCCGCCCGAAGCCTCATCCAGTTGGCAGGAAGCTGGAGCAGATCTTCATACAGATGTCTAAACTGCCGTCATGGACCTCGACGAGCTGGTCGGTGCGATCTCGGACGTCTTCGGGACCCCGGCGGTCCTCGAGGACCGCGACTTCAACCTGGTCGCGTACAACACGCAGCCCAACGAGATCGACGCGGTCCGGGCCGGTTCGATCCTGCGGCGCCGGTCGACCGCTGAGGTGCGGAGCTGGTTCGAGCAGTTCGGTATCGCCGGCGCGACCGGCCCGGTCCGGACGCCCGCCGAGCCGAGCCTCGGTATCCTGCCCCGGCTGTGCCTGCCGGTGCGGTGGAACGGTGTGACCTACGGGTACTTCTGGCTCCTCGACCCCGAGGCCGGACTCGGGACGGCGCAGCAGCTCGAGGCGGCTGCCGCTGTCGCGCGGGAAGCGGGTGCCGTGCTCGCTCAGCGGGCCCGTGGCGGTCGCGACGCCTCGTTGCTGCTGACGAACCTGCTGGCGCCCGACGACGAGGTGTCGCAGCGGGCAGCGGACGAGCTCGACGGCCGCGGGCTGATTCGGCGTACGGCGACGGTCGTGGTCGTCCACACGGAGCAGCCGCCGGGCGAGCCGCGGGAGGTGATCCCGCTGAATCTCTGGTCGCTGCCGCGGCACGTGATCGCGCTGTCCGGCGAGGGATTCACGACGTTGCTGCTCGACCTCGGCGTCGACCGGTCGTCGCGGATCGACCAGGCGATCGACCGGCTCCGGCAGCTGCATGCCCAGCGGCTGGGAGAGCAGGCCGCGAGCCGGTTGCTGGTAGGTGTGGGGGATCCGCAGCGCGGGCTCGCCCCGGTCCGGACCAGCCATGAACAGGCACGCCGTGCCGTGCAGATCCTGGCCGCGGTTCCGGGTTCAGGTGTGGTGGCGCGCTGGTCGGAGCTCGGTGTGCGGCGGCTGGTTTCGTGCGGTCCGCAGGCCGCGCTGGTGGACGCCGTCATGGATCCGCGGGCGCGACGGCTCATCGCGGAGGGCGGCGAGCTGGTGCGGACGGCTCAGGTGTTTCTCGACAAGGCCGGGAACGTGCAGGAGCTGGCTGCCGAGCTGGCGATCCACCGTCAGACGGCGTACTACCGGTTGCGGCGGATCGAAGCCGTGACCGGCTTCGACCTGCGGCGTGGTGAAGATCGGCTGGTCCTGCATCTTGCCCTCACGATGGCGCCCCTGCTGGGGGACGGGATGGCGGACGGGCCGTCGACTCGCGATAGATGAGGTGGTTGATCGTCTGGGTGGTCGGCTCCGGGATCGGCTCGCCGCGGATCTCGGCGACCAGGCGGTGGATCGCGGCCCGGCCCTGCGCCTCGCGGTCGACGGCGACGGTCGACAGTGACGGCGTGGCGAACCGGCCGATCTCCTCGTCGTCCCACCCGAACACGCTGAGGTCGCCGGGCACGTTCCAGCCGCGCGAGAGGGCGCCGCGGATGACGCCCATGGCAACGACGTCGTTGGCCGCGACGACGGCGGTCACCCCGCAGTCGGCCGGCAGGCCGGTGATCGCGTCGAAACCGGACTGCGCCGACCAGTCGCCGTCGACGGCTCCGACCGAGCGCAGGCCGAGCTGCTCGATCGTCTCCAGGTAGACGCTCTTGCGGTTGCGGGCCGAGGCGAAGTTCTGGTCGCCGGCGACGTGCAGGAAGGTCCGGTGTCCCAGCGAGACCAGGTACTCGACGATGTCGCGGATCTCGGTGGCGTCGGCGAGCTCGGCCAGGCCGTGCAGCTTGTCGTCGTACGAACCGCTGACGACGATCGGCACCCGGTTCGACTGCTTGCCCCTGAGGCTGATCGGGGACAGGGCCAGGATGCCTTCCACCTGTCCGGAGCGCGCCAGCTCGTCGATGCGGACCGACCGCTCCTGCGATCCGCCCTCGACGCTGACGATCTCGACCTGGTACCCCGCCTCGTGCGCGGTCCGCGAGGCCGCGGCGAGCAGCCGGCCGGGGAAGTGGGCGCCGGACGCGAGCACGATCGCGAGCCGGTTGGTGTGCCGGGTGCGCATCGACCGGGCGACCAGGTTGGGGCGGTAGTCGAGGGCCTTGACCGCGTACTCGACCTTGATCCTGGTCTTCGGCTTCAGGCTGTCCTTGTCCTGCAGGTACCGCGACACCGTCGTGTGCGACACCCCGGCCAGGCTGGCCACCTGGTGGATGGTCGCCGGCCGTTTGGGCGCCGGGTCCGCCACGTTCCCCTCCTCGTGCCAGGCCGTCTCAGGCCGGGCAGCTTATCACCAGCGCCCGTCCGAATAGCGCGGCGAGGCCTTGACACCAAAAGTGGGCTGCGGTTAGCTACCGGCTCAGAAGTGGATCGATCACTTTTTATTCGAGTGGCGAAGGAGTGCCTGTGGCTGAAGCTGACACTGCTTCTCGGGTGCGTGATCCAGTCCGTGATCCAGCGTCTGTGGACGCGGATTCCGGGGCTCGCGCCACGGGTCGCGCGCGGTCCGTGCTGTCCCGGCTGAGACGCGATTATCCCGTGCTTCTACTGGCGATACCGGGCCTTCTCGTCCTGCTGGCGTTCCAGTACTACCCGCTCTGGGGCAATATCATCGCCTTCCAGGACTATCAGCCGTTCTTGGGAACGGCGAAGAGTCTGTGGTCCGGATTCGAGAATTTCTCCGTCATTTTCAATGGTGATCCGGAATTCCTCAACGCGGTCCGGAACACATTGATTCTGACCCTGATCCAGACCGTGATCGTGTTTCCGGCGCCGATCGTGGTGGCGCTCGTCCTGCACAGCCTGCTGTCGAACAAGCTCCGCCAGATCGTGCAGACGATCATCTACCTGCCGCACTTCATGTCCTGGGTGATCGTGGTCGCGGTGTTCCAGCAGGTGCTGGGCGGGACCGGGATGATCAACAACTGGCTGCGCGGCCACGGCTACGACCCGATCCACGTGATCGGGAACGTCGAGGCGTTCCGGGCGCTGCTGACCTCGCAGGTCCTCTGGAAGGACACCGGCTGGGCGACGATCCTGTTCCTCGCCGTGCTGTCCCAGATCGACCGCGCGCTCTACGAGGCCTCGGCGGTGGACGGCGCCGGACGGTGGCGGCAGACCTGGCACGTCACGCTGCCCGGGCTGAAGCCGATCATCATCCTGCTGCTGATCCTCAAGCTCGGCGACTCGCTGACGGTCGGCTTCGAGCAGATCGTGCTGCAGCAGCAGGCGGTCGGCGTCGATGCCAGTGAAGTGCTCGACACCTACGTCTACAACAACGGCATTCTCGGCGGGAACTGGGGAGTGGCGGCCGCGGTCGGCCTGGTGAAGAGCGCCGTCGCACTCGCCCTGGTGCTGTCCGCCAACAAGATCGCCCACCGCTTCGGCGAGGAAGGGGTCTATCGCGGATGAGGACCAAATCGGCGCCCACGATGGTCGGCGGTATGCCGCTGCCGGGCCGGACCGAACGCATCGTCAAAGCGGTCTTCCTGACGATCATCTGCGCGGTCGTGGTGTTCCCGTTCATCGGCGTGATCTCCACGAGCCTCGCACCGGCGGAGGAAGTGACCAAGGCCGGCGGGTTCGTCCTCTTCCCGACGCACGGACTCGACTTCACGGCGTACCGCTCGATCCTTTCCGGCGGCACCGTCACGCAGGCCCTTCTGGTGAGCGGCTTCGTGACAGCGGTCGGTACGGCGCTCGCGCTGGTGCTCACGTGCACGCTCGGATGGGCGCTGAGCCGCCGCGGCACCATCGGCAACAGGCCGCTGCTGCTGCTCGTGCTGATCAGTCTGCTGTTCAACCCGGGACTGATCCCGTCGTACCTCGTCGTCCAGCAGTTCGGACTGCTCGACAGCCTGTGGGCCGTGATCGTGCCGGTCAGCGTGAGTGCGTTCAACGTCATCGTCGTCCGCGCGTTCTTCGTCGGGCTGCCCGCGGAGATCATCGACGCCGCCCGGATCGACGGCGCCTCCGAATGGAAGCTGTTCCGGCACATCGGCCTGCCGCTGTCCAAGGCGGTGGTCGCGGTGGTCGGGCTGTTCTACGGCGTCGGCTACTGGAACAGCTTCTTCAACGCGCTGCTCTACCTGAACGACAGCAGCAAGTGGCCGCTGCAGCTGGTGCTGCGCACGTACGTCGTCAACGGCGTCGAGATCGGCGGCCAGGACCTCGGGCTGGCGGGCGAGGCGGTCCCGCCGCAGACCTCGATCCAGATGGCGATCCTGATGATCTCGATCGTCCCGGTCCTCTGCGTCTACCCGTTCATCCAGCGCCACTTCGCCAAGGGCGTCCTCACCGGCGCCGTCAAGGGCTGACCCGAAAAGACTTGAGAGGTAGGTATGTCCATGAGTGTCTACGATGCACGGCCGCTGGGGCGCCGGGCGGTCCTCGCCGGCGGGGCGGCGCTGGGCCTGGCCGGTGCGGTCGGCTGCTCGAACGACGGCCGCGGGACGTCGGGTGCGGGGAACGACGAGGCGGCGCGGTCGAAGATCCGGCCGGCGTACGAGCGGTACACCGGGGTCAAGCCCGACCTGGCCGGCGCCGAGTACAACATCCCGGACGCGTTCACCAAGTACCCGGCCGATCCGGTGCGCGCGATCGACGCCGCGCCCGGCGACGGCAAGCCGATCACCGTGACGACGTACACGAACACGCCGATCCCGCCGAAGCTCGAGCAGAACACCTTCTGGCAGGAGTTCAACAAGCGGGTCGGATCCCCGGTGCAGGTGAACCTGACGCCGTCGGTGGACTACGACAAGAAGTTCGCCACCGCGGTGGCCGGCGACCAGCTGGGTGACCTGTTCGTGGTCGGCGCGATCGCGCAGACGCCGCAGATGCTGGCCGCGAAGGCCGTGGACCTGACGCCGCACCTGTCCGGCGACAACATCAAGAAGTACCCGTTCCTGGCGAACCTGCCCGAGGTGGCGTGGAACTCGGGCATCTTCGACGGCAAGATCTACGGCGTCCCGATCCCGCGCGGCGCGATCAGCTCGCAGGTGATGTACAGCCGCGGCGACATCCTGGCCGCCGAGGGGCTGCAGGCCGGGGTGAAGAGCGCCGACGAGTTCGTCGAGCTCTGCAAGGGCCTGACGAACAAGAAGCTGAACCGTTTCGCGCTGGCCTCCGCGCCGACGCAGTTCGTCCGGAACATGTTCGAGATCCCGAACACCTGGAGCAAGGACGGCGACAAGCTGGTCAGCAACCTCGAGCACCCTGCGCACGAGGAGGTGTTCGGCATCCTGCAGAAGCTCTGGAAGTCGGGCTACATCCACCCGGACGCCTACGCCGGGCAGAACCAGGACCTGAAGACCCGGTTCTCGAACGGCTCCAGCCCGCTCGTCCAGGACACGTTCAGCGGCTGGCCGACGTACCTGCAGATGATGACCGACCCGAAGGCCGAGATCGCGATCATCGCGCCGCCGAAGCACGACGGCTCCGGCCAGGGCAAGACCTGGCTGGGCGCGCCGGCGATCGGTGTCACCGCGATCAGCAAGAAGGCCGAGGGCCGGGTCGAGACACTGCTGGCCTACCTGAACTTCCTGGCGGCGCCGTTCGGCACGCAGGAGTACCTGTTCCGCAAGTTCGGTCTGGCCGGCGTGCACCACACGATGGCGAACGGCAGCCCGGTGCTGAACGCGAAGGGCTTCAGCGAGACCCAGCTCGGCCTGATGTACCAGGCCGACGCGCCCTGGACGATCTTCCTGCCCGGCAAGGAGGGCAGTGCCGAGAACCAGTTCAACGCGATGAAGTCGGTGTGCCCGACAGCGCTCGCCAACCCGGCGGCCGGCGTGTACTCCGAAACCAGCAACCGCAAGAACAAGCAGCTCAACGACGCGATCAACCAGGTCACCGACGACATCGTGCAGGGCCGCAAGCCCGTGTCGGCGTGGGCCACCGCGGTGAAGAAGTGGAAGAGCGACGGCGGGGACAAGATCGCCGACGAGCTCGCCCAGGCTCTGAAAGCGTCGCGCTGAGCCGGCCATGAGACGACGACTGCTCGCGGTAGTGGCGGCTCTGCTGATCTCCGGAGGGATCATGGCGACCCCGGCGCACGGTGAAGAATCCGGCACCTTCGTCGAATCGCCGGACCGGGGACTGCGGGTCGCGGTCACCACCGTGGGCGGTCGGATCACCTACGGCGTGACGAAGGACCGCCGACAGCTCGTCGGCGCGTCCGGTCTCGGCCTGGATCTCGCCGGCCGCCCGAGCCTGACCCAGGGCATGACCGTCGAATCGATCGAGCGCCGCACGATCGACGAGACCTGGAAGCCGGTGTGGGGCTCGGCGAGCGAGGTCAGGAACCACGCGAACGAGCTCACCCTGCACACGGTCCAGGCCGGGACGGGCTTCAGGCTCGACGTGGTGTTCCGGGTCTTCGACGACGGGGTCGGCTTCCGTTACCACTTCCCGGATCAGCCGGGGCTGGACGCGTACGTCGTCACCGCCGAGCGGACCGAGTTCGCGCTCGATCCCGCCGCGCGGAGCTGGTCGCTCGCGGCGGGCACGACCTGGTCCGCCGACGAGCAGCACTACCGCGACCAGCCGCTGGCCACGGTCGCCACCGCGCAGACGCCGATGACCGTGGCGCCCGCCGCCGACTCGTACGTCGTGGTGCACGAGGCCGACCTGACCGACTACCCGAGCATGACCCTGAAGGCGGTCGCGAGCCGGCCCGGTGTGTTCAGCAGCGAACTGATCGCGCTTCCGGACGGGACCAAGGCCAAGCTGAGCGGCGAGTTCTCCACGCCGTGGCGAACGCTGACCGTCGGCGGCCGTCCCGGCGACCTGGCCGAGTCCCACCTGATCGAGAACCTCAACGATCCGTGCGCGCTCTGCGGCGACACGTCGTGGATCGAGCCCGCGACGTACGTCGGTGTGTGGTGGGAGCTGCAGCGCCGGCAGACCACCTGGACGGCCGGCCCGAAGCACGGCGCGACGACCGCGCGCGTCAAGCAGTACGTCGATCTGGCCAAGCAGGCCGGCGCGAAGTTCGTGCTCGCCGAGGGCTGGAACACCAACGCCGGCGGCGCCTGGTCGGGCCAGGACTTCCTCACCCCGCAGGCCGACTTCGACCTGCCCGAGGTCCTCCGGTACGCCGCCGCGAACGGCATCGGGTTCATCGCCCACAACGAGACCCGCGGCGACGTCGACTACTACGACCGGAACCTGGAAGCGATCTTCTCCCGCTACCAGGAGCTCGGGATCCACGCGGTGAAGACCGGCTACGCCACCAAGTTCGTGCTCGGCGGGGTCAACCGCAGCCACTTCGACCAGGAAGCGGTCCGCCACTTCCAGCGCGTGATCGACGTGGCGGCCCGGCACCGCATCACGGTCGACGCCCACGAGGCGATCAAGCCGACCGGTCTGGCGCGCACCTACCCGAACATGATGACCGGCGAAGGCGTCGCCGGGATGGAACAGCAGAACTACATGGGTGCCAAGGGCAACCCGCCCGCGCAGGCGACGATCCTGCCCTTCACGCGGTTCCTCGGCGGCCCCGCCGACTACACGCCCGGTGTCCTCGACGTCACCTGGGACCCGGCCCGGCTCGGGACCCGCGTGCAGACGACCTCGGCGGCACAGCTCGCCCTCTACCCGACGTTCTTCAGCCCACTGCAGATGCTCGCCGACACTCCTGAGAACTACGCGGCACATCCCGGATTCGCGTTCCTCAAGGACATGCCGGCCAGCTGGGACGAGACCCACGTCCTGGACAGCGCGATCGGCGACTACGTCACGACAGCCCGGCGCAGCGGCGAGGACTGGTACATCGGCGCGATCACCGACGAGAACGACCGGACCCTGGAAGCGCCGCTGTCGTTCCTCCCGCGCGGCACGTTCGTGGCCGAGATCTACGCCGACGCGCAGGACACCACCTGGAAAGGTGACCCGCTGCCGATCGAGATCCGCAAAACGCTCGTCAGTTCGTCGACCCGGTTGTCCATGTCGCTCGTCGGCGGTGGAGGGCAGGCGGTCCGGATCAGGCCGGCGACCGTCGAGGAGCGCCGCGAGCTGTCCTGGTACGCCGTACCTCAGGTGCGCTACGGAGACCCGGACGCGGTTCTGGACCCGGCCACCCAGCGGCTCACCGTGAAGACGCAGCTCACCAACTCGGGCACCAGCGTGGCGCAGTTCAAGACACAGGTGTACGTCGACGGTCGGGCCAGCGGCGAGGCGCTGCCGGTCCGCGTCGCGGGCGGTGGAACCCGGACGGTCGAAGTGACGCTTCCCGCGGCCGCGGTGCCCGATCGCGACTTCCGGGTCGCGGTGGGGGAGCGTGGCCGGTCCGTGGCGGTCCCGCAGACGCAATCACTGCTTGAGACTGTCAGCGACCTGCGCAAGGCCGGCGAGGTAACCTCGTACGCGATGCACTTGCTGCAGCGAGGGATCCTCACAGCGGACGCGCAACTCCGCCAAGGCAACACGACCGGTCGTCTGCTGGCCCTCCAGGACGTCCGCCGTTCGCTCTACAGCCTCCCTGTCGCCGAAGTGACAGCACCCGCCCGCACGGTCATCGACGATCGACTCACGATTCGGCTGGGCTCACCGCAGGGGCTCTTCTCGATCGCGCTGAAAGTGCGGCTGGGGACCGACGCCGGCACCATCGGCGTACCGCTGTCGGCCAAGCTCGCCGCCGCGCTCGAACCGGCGATCGCCGCGGCGACGCGTCACGACGCGGCCGGCATGCGGGACGCCCTCCGCGGGTTCACGGCCCTGGTCGAAGCCGGGCCGATCGCCCCTGGGACCGCAGCCGAGCTGCTGGCCGCGAGCAACGCGCTGCTCGACGAACCCCGCACGATCGAGGCCGAGGCCGCCCAACTCGTCAACGGGGCGTGCCTGCGGACCGACCATCGCAACTACACCGGGTCCGGGTTCGTGGCGTGCCTGAAGACCAAGGGCAGCGGCGTCCGGTTCGACACGCCGGTCACCGCCGACGGCCTCTACACCGTCCGTGTGCGGTACGCGAACGCGATCGGCACCACCCAAACCATGACCCTCACCAGCGGGACACAGTCTGTCCAGCTCCGGCTACCCACCCTGCCGGACTGGGACACCTGGTCGGACCACGAGGTCAGCATGCCGCTCAGCCGGGCGGCGCCGCTGACCTTCGCGGTCGGCCCGGACGACAACGGCAACGTCAATCTCGACTCCATCACCCTCGCAGCCGACCCGGGCGTCGTCGGCTGATATCGGAAGGAACCCCCTTGAACTCCAGCCAACCCATCCGCTTCGCGGCCGTCGGGCTCGACCACGCGCACATCTTCGGCCAGGTCGCCGGCCTGATCAAGGCCGGTGCGACGTTCGCCGGGATGGCCACCGACGACCCGTCGGCGGCGGTCGCGGTCACGATGCGCGAGCGGTACCCCGACGTACCGTTCGCCGCGGACCCGGACGAGCTGATCGCCGGGGACGGCATCGACCTGGTCGTGACCGCCGCCGTACCGGACCGGCGCGGGCCGATCGCGGTCGCGGCGTTGCGGGCCGGCAAGGACGTGGTCGCGGACAAGCCCGGGTGCGTCACCCTCGAGCAGCTCGACGAGGTCGAGAGGGCGGTCTCCGAGAGCGGCCGGTTCTGGTCGGTGACGTTCTCCGAGCGGTTCGAGGTCGCGTGCGTGGTGAAGGCCGGCGAGCTGGTCCGCGAGGGCCGGATCGGCACCGTGGTGCAGACGCTGGGCGTCGGGCCGCACCGGATCGGGGACCGCGGTCATCTGGCCGGTGGCGGCGGCCGCCCGGACTGGTTCTACGACAAGGCCCGGTACGGCGGCATCCTGACCGACATCGCCTCGCACCAGATCGACCAGTTCCTCTGGTTCACCGGCGCGCGGACCGGTGAAGTGGTGACGAGCTCGGTCGGGAACTTCGCCAACCCCGACGAGCCGGGTCTGCAGGACTTCGGCGAGATCCTGCTGCGCAGCGACAACGCCCAGGGCTACATCCGCGTCGACTGGTACACCCCGGACGGCCTGCCGACGTGGGGTGACGGCCGGCTGACGGTCCTCGGCACCGAGGGCTACATCGAGATGCGCAAGTACGTCGACCTCGAAGGCCGCCCGGGCGGTAACCACCTGTTCCTCGTGGACAACAAGGGCACGCACTACATCGACTGCTCGGACGTCGAGCTGACCTACTACCCGGACCTGCTGCGCGACGTACGGGACCGGACGACAACGGCCGCGCCGCAGGAGCACACGTTCGAGACGATGCGGCTGGCCCTGACCGCGCAGCAGAACGCGACCGTCCGCGGAGCGGCCCGATGAAGGTCGCGATCGTCGGCTGCGGCAACATCAGCCACCGGCACGCGGAGGCCTACGCGAAGACGGGCAAGACCGATCTCGTCGGCGTCGCCGACATCGTCGAGGACAAGGCTCGCGCGTCGGCGGAGAAGTACGGCGCGAAGCCGTACGCGAGCGTGACGGAGCTGCTCGCGGCGGAGAGCCCCGACCTGGTCTCGGTGACGACGCCGCCCGGCAGCCATGCCGAGATCGCGATCGAGGTGCTGGCTGCCGGCAAGTCGGTGCTCCTGGAGAAGCCGCCGGTGCTGAGCCTGGCCGAGCTGGACGCGGTCGCGCGGGCCGAGGAGGCGAGCGCGGGGTCGGTCTGGGTGGTGTTCCAGCACCGGCACGGGTCCGGGGCGGTGCGCGCGGCCGACCTGCTCGGCCGCGGCGCACTCGGCCGGCCGTTGGTCGCGGTCTGCGAGACGTTGTGGTTCCGGCCGCGCAGCTACTTCGACCCGGAGTGGCGCGGCACCTGGGTCGGCGAGGGCGGGGGACCGACCCTCGGCCACGGCATCCACCAGATCGACCTGCTGCTGCACCTGCTCGGGCCGTGGCGGACGATCACCGCGTCCGCGGTCCGGCTGGAGCGTCCGGTCGAGTTCGAGGACGTCTCGATGGCCTCGGTGACCTTCGAGAGCGGCGCGGTGGCGACCGTGGTGAACAGCCTGCTGTCGCCGCGCGAGCTGAGCCGGATCCGGATCGACACGACCGGTGGAACGCTCGAGGTGAACCACGTCTACGGCTACTCCGACCGGGACTGGACGTTCCACCCTGCACCCGACGCGGCCAAGGCAGCGACGCTCGGCATCGATCCCGGTGTCCGGCAGGCAGACGGCCTGCTGGTCGAATCGGGTGCGTCCGAGACCGGCGCCGACCCGTGGGCCGCGTCGGCCGGCGAGGACGTCGCGAGCAATCACGACGCCCAGATCAGCCGTCTGGTCGACGACCTGGTGAGCGGCCGTTCGCACGAGACGACGCTGACCAGCACGCGGCCGACGATGGAGTTCGTCACGGCCCTCTACGCGTCGTCGATCACCGGCCGGCCGGTCCGCCGTACCGATCTCACCCCGGACCACCCGTTCTACCGCGCGCTGCACGGGGACCTCCCCGCGACCCAGGTCGCCGAGTCGTTCCTGCCGTGACGCGAAAGTAGGCTTGCCTCAGCGGGTGACCACGGGGGCTGACCGGTTCGAGAGGAATCTCTTGTTCTCCACGTTCAACGTCCCTGTCCTGCCCGACGGTGTGGTGAGTCGGTCGATCAACGCCGAGAACCCGACCGGCGCGCCCGGCGCCGCCGCGCGTGCCGCGTCGGCGCTCGGGCCCGGCCGGAAGGGCTCGCCCGCGGTCTCACTGCCTGCGGGCGAGACCCTCACCCTGGCCGAGATCGAAGGCCCCGGGGTGATCCGTCACATCTGGCTGACCGTCACCGATCGCACCGACCGTGGTCCGTTCGTCCTGCGGGACCTCGTGCTGCGGGCGTACTGGGACGGCTCGGACCTGCCCTCGGTGGAGGTTCCGCTCGGCGACTTCTTCTGCAACGGGTTCGGCACGCGGGCGCTGGTCACCTCCGCGCCGATCGTCGTCGCACCGACCGGCGGGATGAACTGCTACTTCCCGATGCCGTTCCGCGCGGGCGCCCGGATCACCCTGCACAGCGAGCACGCCGGCGACGTACACGGGGTGTACTACCAGGTGGACTACACGCTCGGCGACGACATCCCGGCCGGTACGCCGTACTTCCATGCCCAGTGGCGGCACTCGGACGGCACGGCGCCGCTCGGGACCGACCATGTGATCCTCGACGGGGTGTCCGGCCGCGGTACGTACGTCGGTACGTACCTCGCGCTGACCTCCCTGCACCGGTACTGGTGGGGCGAGGGCGAGGTCAAGTTCTACGTCGACGGCGACGACGAGTTCCCGACGTTGTGCAGCACCGGCCTGGAGGACTACGCGGGTGGCGCGTGGGCCTTCCAGGACGAGCTGCGCACCGCCCCGGAACCGGAGATCCGCACCTTCAGCGCGCCGTACTGCGGCTATCCCTTCCATTCGGCGCGCGACCGGACGAAGGCGTCACCGTTCTCGACCGAGGCCCTGCCGATGCACGGCCTCTACCGCTGGCACCTGCCGGACCCGATCCACTTCACCGAACGCCTCAAGGCCACCGTCCAGCAGATCGGCGCCTGGGACCACGGCCTCTTCGAACGCCAGGACGACATCGCCACCACGGCGTACTGGTACCAACTCGCCCCCCACACCCCGTTCCCACCCCTCCCACCATCCCCCCTCCGCCACCCGCGCTAGGCGGTCCGTTCGAGGCGGCGGCGGGGCTTGGTGAGGGAGCGGCCGCGTAGGTGTGGCCAGGGGTCGCCGTCGCGGTCGATGCGCTTCGGCACAGTGCGCAGCGTGTGCTGGTCGGAGCGGAACTTCCGGTCGTCGAGTTCGCTCCAGTCGAGTGGCGTCGCGACCGGGGCGCCGCGCCGGGCGCGCACGACGTACGGCGGTACGGCGGTCTGGCCGTAGCCGTTGCGCATGATGTCCAGGTACAGGCGGCCGTGCCGGGAGGCCTTGCGTTGCTCGAGCGTGTAGCGGTCCGGCTCGCGCGCGACGAGCACCTCGGCGACCTGCCGTGCGAACGCCCGTACGGTGTCGAAATCGGCTCTGCGGTCGAGCGGGACATGGACGTGCAGGCCCTTGCCTCCGGTGGTTTTGACGACCGCGGGCAGGCCGAGATCGTCGAGCAGTGCGCGCAGGTCGAGTGCGCCGCGCCGGGCGGCTTCGAAGCCGTCCGGCGGGTCCAGGTCGAAGATCAGCTGGTCGGGATTGTCGGGGCGATCGGCGCGCGACAGCCAGGCGTGCGGCGTGATGCAGGCCTGGTTCGCCAGGTAGACGAGGGTCGCGGTGTCCCGCGCGACCGCGTGGACGACCTGCCCGCTGCCGTCGGCGCGATCCACCGCCGCGGTCTCGATCCAGTCGGGGAAGTACTCCGGCGCCTTCTGCTGGAAGACCTGCTGCGCGTCGATGCCGTCGGGATAGCGTTCGAGCGACAGCGGCCGGCCGCGGAGGTACGGCGTCATGTGCGGGCCGACGGTCTCGTAGTACTCGACGAGGTCCCCTTTGGTCAGACCGTCGCCGGGGAAGAACACCTTGGCGGTGTTGCTCAGGTCGACGGTCCGGCGGCCGACTCTCATTGCGCACGCTCCCGGATGACTTCGTGTGCTTGCTTGTCGAAGCGGAGGCCCTGGAATCTGGGGTGTCGGAGCATGCCGTCGCGGGTCCATTCGGAGAAGGCGACCTGGCCGACGAGCTGGGGTCTCACCCAGTGCACCCGGAGGCGGGGAAGCTTGCCGGTGGCAAAGGGTGGCTTGTCCTGCTCCAGCGCGAAGAGTTTGCGGGAAAGGTCGTCGAGCGTGCGCTGGTCGTAGCCGGTGCCGACCTTCCCGGCGTACCGGAGCTCGTCGCCCTCGTAGTAGCCGACGAGCAGCGCGCCGAAGCCGGACCGGGTGCCCTGGGGATCGGTGAAGCCGCCGATCACGAACTCCTGGGCGATGACGCACTTGAACTTCAGCCAGTTCCTGGAGCGGCCGGAGGTGTACGTCGAGTCCGCGCGTTTGGCGATCACGCCTTCCCAGCCGTGCCGGCACGCGTGTTCCCAGTAGGCGACGCCGTCGCGGTTGCGGTGCGCGGTGTAGCGGAGCGGATCGGCGTACGCGAGGAGCCGGCGGAGGATGCCCTTGCGATCGCGCAGCTCGACGCCGGTCAGGTCACGGCCGTCGGACCGCAGGACGTCGAACAGGTACAGGTAGACGGCGACGGTGCTGCGCCGGGCCTTGTCCGGATCGTTGACCTGCATCCGTTGCTGCAGCCGCGCGAAACTCGTGGCGTGACCCGCGAACGCAACGATCTCACCGTCCAGGACGAAATCGCCCTCCTGCGCCGCGAGCGCGTCCACCAGCTCGGGGTAGCTGTCGTTCAGCTCGTGCCGGTTCCGCGAGTACAACGACACGCGCCCGTCTGTCCGATGCACGAGGCACCGGACGCCGTCGAGCTTCCGCTCGTAGATCCACTCCGCATCCGAGAACCGCTCAGCGGTCAACGTCGCAAGCATCGGAGAGATCCACGCTCCGTCACGACCCGCCACCAGGTCCTGGTGCCCAGTGCGGCGCGTCGCATGCATCGGGGTGGAACGGAGCGGTGACCGAAAGGTTCAGCGGCGAGGGCCCAGCGGGTCGCCGGTCGGGGGTGCGGGGGAGCGGCGGGTCGTGTTGGTGAGCGAGCGCTCGGGGAGCCAGATGACGAACGTGCTGCCGACCCCGAGTTCGGAGTGCAGTGTGACGGTGCCGCCGTGGGATTCGGCGATCTGCCGGACGATCGCGAGGCCGAGACCGGCTCGTCGCTGCCCGGTCGACGGCACGGTCGCGGGCGATTGTTGCTGGCCGGCCCGGTAGAAGCGGTCGAACACGCGGTCCGCGTCGTCGGCCGCGATCCCCGGGCCCTCGTCACGGACCGCGATCCACGCCCAGCCGTTGCGGCTACCGACCGCGAGGACCAGTTCACTGCCGCCGCGCGCCAGACGGACCGCGTTCGAGAGCAGGTTGTCGACCGCCCGGCGCAGCGCCGAGGCGTCCCCGGCGGCAACCGGACCGGGCGACAGGCGGCGGACGACGCGCAGCTCGCGATCGGCCGCGAGCAGTTCGTACTCCTCGGCCGCCTCGCCGGCGATCGTCGCGAGGTCCACGTCGGCGTCGACGAACGCCGGTGACGACCGGCGGGCGGAGGCGAGCAGGTCCTCGACGAGGCGGGTCATCCGCTGGATCGCGCGGCCGACGATCGCGGTCGCCTGCGCCCGGTCGTCCGGCGGCGTGTCGTCGTGCGCGAGGACCGCGTCGACGTTCGCCTGGATCACGGCGAGCGGGTTGCGCAGCTCGTGCGAGGCGTCGTCGACGAGCTGCCGCTGTGCCAGGAACGCCGTTTCGAGCCGCTCGAGCATCCCGTCGACGGTGTCGGCCAGGTTGCGCAACTCGTCGTGCGGACCTTCGAGGGCGATCCGGCGGGACAGGTCGGTCGCGGAGATCTCCTGCGCGGTGGCGGTGATCCGCCGCACCGGACGCAGGACCCGGCCCGACAACCACCAGCCGGTGCCGAGGCTGACCAGGAGCAGTGCGCCGATGCCGGCCGCGGAGTAGTCCCGCAGTGTCTGGAGTGTCTGGTAGTTCACCGCGGACTGCACACCGGAGAGCTCGGCGGCCTGGATCACCTGGCCCGGCTTGAGGTGGAGCTCGCCCTGCGCGTCCCTGTAGTACTTCTGGACCTCGATCTGGTCCAGCGGTTTCGGCTCGAGGATCTGCGACAGCGCGACGTACACGCCGCCGAGCAGCAGCGCGGACAGCGCGATCAGGACGGCCGAATAGGTGAGCGTCAGGCGGAACCGGATCGTCTGCGCCCAGAGCGGAAGCTTCATCTGTCACCTCGGAGGCGGTAGCCGCGGCCGATCACGGTCTCGAGGATCGGTTCCTCGCCCTCGCGCGCGAGCTTGCGGCGCAGAGTGCCGACGGTCACCCGGACGGTCTGGGTGAACGGGTCCGCGTTCTCGTCCCAGACGTGTTCGAGCAGTTCCTCGGCCGAGATCACGTGGCCGGGCCGCGACATCAGGTATCGCAGGATGCCGAACTCCTTCAGCGTCAGCGGGAGCTCGCGCCCGGCGCGGGTGGCCAGGTGCCGGGAGGAGTCCAGAACCAGGTCGCCGACGTGCAGCTGGGTGGTGCCGTTGGTGACGTCGCGGCGGAGCAGGGCGCGGATCCGGGCGAGCAGCTCGACCAGCGCGAACGGCTTGGTCAGGTAGTCGTCGGCGCCTTCGTCGAGCCCGCGGACGCGGTCGGCCAGCGAGGCACGGGCGGTCAGCATCAGCACCCGCAGCTCGCGTCCGGACGCCACCTCGATCTCGCCGCGGCGGACCGCGCGGCACAGGTCGAGGCCGCTGGTGTCGGGCAGCGTGATGTCCAGGATCGCCAGGTCGTACGGCGTACTCGCGAGCTTGTCCATCGCCTCCGCGCCGGTGGTGGCCGCGTCGACGGCGTACCCGGCCCGGCCGAGTCCCGAGCGCAGCGCGCTGACCAGGCCTTCCTCGTCCTCCACCACAAGTAGTCGCACGCAACCAAGGTAGCCGGGAACCCCCACCCGGCCGGTCCGCGCTTTCGCCGGGCTTTCGGTCGGCTTTCCGGTCGTTTTCGCAGGCCCTTGATGAGCTGTGGCCAATCGAAGCGAAGGAGAACCTGATGAACCTCCCAGGCAAACGGCTGATCCTCGGCACCGCGGTAGCGGTGGCGGCGCTCGGTGCCGGCGGGATCGCGTACGCCGCCGGGAACGACCCCGCGCCGGAGCAGGGCTACGTAACCGTCGACGACGACGCGACCACGCCGTCGCCCTCGCCCTCGCAGCAGAACGGGAACCGGGACGACTGCCCCGAGAAGAACGGCCAGGGCGGGCGGGGCGAACAGGGGCAGCAGGGCCAGGGCCAGGGGGAGCAGGGCCAGGGCCAGGGGGAGCAGCCTTCCCAGCCGTCGCAGCCTGCTGAGCAGAACCCGGCCGGGAACGCATGACCGAGACACATCTCCCCGCGACGGCGGCGTCCCTCGAGCACGCGCTGTTCGAGGTGAAGCGGGTCGTCGTCGGGCAGGACCAGCTGGTCGAGCGGATGCTCGTCGGGTTGCTTGCCCGCGGCCACTGTCTGCTCGAGGGCGTGCCGGGCGTCGCCAAGACGCTCGCCGTGCGCACCCTCGCCGAGGTGATCGGCGGCCGGTTCGCGCGGCTGCAGTTCACCCCGGACCTGGTGCCCGGCGACATCATGGGGACCCGGATCTGGCGGCCGTCCGCCGAGGGGTTCGACACCGAGCTCGGCCCGGTGTTCGCGAACCTCGTCCTCGCCGACGAGATCAACCGGGCGCCGGCCAAGGTGCAGTCCGCGTTGCTGGAGGCGATGGCCGAGCACCAGGTCAGCATCGGCGGCACGTCGTACCGGCTGCCGGAGCCGTTCCTGGTGCTCGCGACCCAGAACCCGATCGAGTCCGACGGCGTGTACGCGCTGCCCGAGGCGCAGCGGGACCGGTTCCTGCTGAAGATCACGGTCGACTACCCGACGCCGATGGAGGAGCTCACGATCCTGCAGCGGATGAGCGCGCACCGTCCGCACGCGAACGCGGTCCTCACCCCGGAGCAGGTCGCACAGTTGCAGGAGGCAACGGACGACGTGTTCGTCCACAACGCGGTGGCGGAGTACGTCGTCCGCCTCGTGCACGCGACCCGGGTGCCGGGGCAGTACGGGATCCACGACCTGGCCGGCGTGCTGGAGTTCGGTGTCAGCCCGCGGGCGACGCTGGGCCTGGTCGCGGCCGGGAGGGCGCTGGCGTTGCTGCGCGGACGGGACTACGTGTTGCCGGCCGACGTGTACGACGTCGCGGTCGACGTGATGGCGCACCGGCTGGTGCTCACGTTCGACGCGCTCGCCGACGGGGTCGATCCGCGGTCGGTCGTCACACGCGTCCTGCACACCATCGAGCAGCCGCACGTGGTGCCCTCCGACAATGCGCAGGGGTCGGCGGCATGACCGACCTGCTGACCGGGCGGGAGCGGGCACTGCGCGCGCTCGAGCTGACCGTGAAGCGGAAGCTCGAAGGCTTCCTGCACGGCGAGATCACCGGTCTGCGCAGCGGTCCCGGCAGCGAGCCCAACGAAGCGCGCCCGTACCAGCCGGGGCAGGACGACGTACGGCGGATGGACTGGAACGTGACCGCCCGCTCCCTGGAACCGCATGTCCGAGCACCGCTGGCGGAGCGGGAGCTGGAGACGTGGGCCTTGCTGGACGCGTCCGCGAGTATGGACTTCGGCACCGCGCTGAGCGAGAAGCGCGACCTGGCCGTCGCGATCGTCGGGGTCGTCGGGCTGCTGTCCGACAGCCCCGGCAACCGGCTGGGCGTACGCGTTGCCCAAGGCAACGACCTCCGCCGCCTGCCGGCCGCCGCGGGCGCGGTCCAACTCCGCCGTACCCTCCGGACACTGCTCTCGCTTCCGCGCCCTGAACCCGGCGCGGTCCCCAGGACAGATCTGGGTCGTGCGATCAGTCGTCTCAACCGCGATCATCCGAGGCCCGGGTTGCGCCTGATCGTCTCGGACTTCCACGAGACCGGCTGGGCGGACCCGCTGCGGAGGCTGGCGGCCAGGCACGAGGTCATCGCCGTAGAGGTCCTGGACCCCCGCGAACTCGAGCTCCCCGAGGTCGGCCTGCTCACCCTCGTCGACCCGGAAACGGGACAGCGCCGCGAGGTCCGGACCTCGAGCCGGAAGCTGCGCTGCCGGTACGCCGATGCGATGGCCGCGCACCGCGAACAGACCACCCAGGCGATCCGGGCCGCCGGTGCGGCGCACCTCGTGCTGCGCACCGACACCGACTGGGTCCGCGACGTCGCCGCCTTCACCACCGCGCGCCGCCGGGCCGGCGTCCGGCGCAACCCGACCGCTGTGAGGACCAGATGAGATTCGAGCAACCACTGTGGCTCTGGCTGCTGGTACTGGTCGCCGCGCTGGTGGCGGCGTACCTGATCGCCCAGCGCCGCCGGACGAAGTACGCCGTCCGGTTCGCGACCCTCCCGATGCTGGACAAGGTCGCCCCCAAGCGGCCCGGCTGGCGCCGGCACGCGCCGGCCGCGGCCTTCCTCGCCGCACTCACCGTGCTGACGATCGCGATCGCCCGGCCGGTCGCCGACATCCGGGTCCCGCGCGAGCGCGCCACCGTGCTGGTCGCGATGGACATCTCGAACTCGATGGCGGCGACCGACGTCGCGCCGAACCGGTTCGAGGTCGCGAAGCAGGCGGCCGTGGAGTTCGTGCGGGACCTGCCGGAGAAGTTCAACGTCGGGCTGGTGTCGTTCGCGCGGACGGCGAGTGTGGTGTCGGCCCCGAGCACGAATCACCAGGCGACCGTCGACGCGATCAACAGCCTGCAGCTGAGCGACTCGACGGCGATCGGCGACGCCGTGCTCACCAGCCTGCAGGCGGTGCGGACGATCGACCCGGACGATCCGCCGCCGAGCCGGATCGTGCTGCTGTCCGACGGCGGCAACACCGCGGGCAGCCCGATCGACCAGGCGGCCGAGGCGGCCGCGCAGGCCGGCGTGCCGGTGTCGACGATCGCGTACGGCACACCGGACGGCACGGTGAATCTGGAAGGCCGGGACATCCCGGTGCCCGCCGACGCCGAGGCGTTGCGGGGTCTGGCCGACGCGACCGACGGATCCTTCTACGAAGCCGAGAGCGACGAGCAGCTGAGAGACGTGTACTCCGACCTGCAGTCGTCCATCGGCTGGACCACCGAGCCGCGCGAGATCACCAACCTCGTCGCCGGAGTCGCCCTGGCGGCGGCGCTGCTCGCCGCACTCGCGTCACTCCTCTGGTTCTCCCGTCTTCCTTGATCAGGAGCCACCTATGTCTCCACACCTGGGCCAGCCCTTCCGCGGACCCGACTACCTCCCGGGTCCACCCCCCAACTCCGTCACCCCGGTCCCCGCTCCGGCATCCCCCTCTCCGGCAGCGGCACCTCAGGCCGGGGTGACGGTCCCCGCACCCGCGCCCCCGCCGCTCACGCCGCCGGCTGTGCCGGCCGGCTTGCGATCTGGTGGTCGTCGGCGGGCCGGGCTCGTCATCGGGACGCTCGCGCTCTCCCTCACCGCCGGTGGGCTCGCCGGTGCCTTCACCGGCGCTCGCGACCCAGCCACAGACCTCCAGCAGTCGTCAGCACCTCCGGCAGCCGCCCAGGGCTCGATCACCGCGGCCGCCGCGAGCGTCCTGCCCGGAGTGGTCTCGGTACGCGCAGGCCGCGCGACCGGCTCCGGCTTCGCAGTCGACCAGGACGGCCACGTGGTGACGAACGCCCATGTAGTAGAAGGAGCGAGCGATGTCTCACTGGTCCTGTCGAACGGCCGTACCGTCGACGCGACAGTCGTCGGCGCCGACGAGAACAACGACCTCGCCGTACTCCAGGTCGCGTCCGCCGACGCCGCGGCCCTGCGCGCGCTCACGCTCGGCCGGTCCGCCCAACTCCAGGTCGGCGACCCGGTGCTGGCCGTCGGATCCCCCCTCGGCCTGGAAGGAACCGTGACCGCAGGCATCGTCAGCGCCGTCAACCGCCAGGCCCGCTTCGGCGACAACGGCACCCGCCAGACCGCGATCCAGACCGACGCCGCCATCAACCCCGGCAACTCCGGCGGCCCTCTCGTCAACGCCGCCGGCCAGGTGGTCGGCGTCAACACCGCCATCGCCACCCTCGGCACCACCCGCTCCGGCAACATCGGCATCGGCTTCGCCATCCCGGTAGACCGCATGACCACCATCGTCAACAGCCTCCTGGACTGACGGCGAGGGTGTGCGGATCTGCGGCAGGTCGACAGTACGTATGCGTCCACTGCACCCCCATCCGCCCGGTCGTCCGGCGTGCGGTCGTGGTAGTGGACGTATACGTACTGTCCAAATGCAGCTAGAGGATCGGGTTGAGGGGGGATTGGGGGACTTGGCCGGGGGTGGTGCCTGGCATCCAGTTGGCCAGGTCGGCGTGCTGGTTGGTGTTGGTGGGGGCGGCGGCGCGGATGTCGGCGTCGATGTAGATGACGGTCATGACGCGGCGGGGCTGGGTGCCGCGGTTGGGGCCGGCGTGGTGGAAGGTCCAGCCGCGGTGGAAGGACGCGTCGCCGAGGGCGAACGGTTCGACGACGTCCTCGAAGTTCTGTTCCGCCACGGCGTTCTTCAGCCGTTCCTCGGACTCGTCGGAGATCGGCAGATCCCGGCCGAACGCGAAGTTGTGGCTGCCACGAGCGAACGCGAGCGGCCCCATCTCCAACGGCGTCTCCTGCAGCGGCAACCAGATCGTCACGCACCGGTCGGAGGACAGCGGCCAGTAGTACTGATCGGCGTGCCACGGCGTGATCCCGCCGCTCGGCTCCTTGTAGAGCGCCTGGTCGTGGTACAGCCGTACGGCGTGCACGCCCAGCAGTTGCGCCGCGATACCGGCCAGGCGCCGGGAGAACACGAGCTCCTTCACCAGCGCGTTCTGCCGCCACAGGTTCGTCACCTGGAGGAACGCCTTGCCGTACGTGTCGCGCTCGGCGAGCGGCAGGTGCTGGGTGTTGAGCCGGATCACCTCGGAGGTGATCGTCGGCTCGTACCGGGCGATCGTGTCGGGGCTCAGGACGCCGGACAGATGCGCGAACCCGTCGCGGTTGAAGTCGGCGGTGGCAGTCGGCGGCAGGCCGTCGTACGGCGTATCGAGCTCGTCGATGGACAGGTCGGTGGTCGTCATGACTTCCACGATTCCAAGCCGGGCCGCTCGGATGCTACGCCGCTGATGACCGGTTCCGGTACTCAGTTGTCCTCCTAGACTGTCCGGATGAACCCGCGCTACGAGCGCCCGGGAGTCCCGAGCGGTACGACGTTCACGTGCTTCACGAGGCGCGAGCGCTCGTTCGGTTTCGCCTGGCACTTCCACCGGGAGTACGAGCTCACGCTCATCACCGCGGGGCCGGGGACGAGATATGTGGGTACCAGCGTCGAGGGGTATCTGCCGGGCGATCTGGTCCTGCTCGGGCCCGACCTGCCGCACACGTACGCCTCCGAGGAGCAGTCCGAGGCCGCGGTCACGCAGTTCCGGCACGACTTCCTCGGCGCGGGCTTCTTCGAGCTCCCGCAGTTCGCCGCCGTCCAGGACCTGCTGAGTCGGTCGGCTCGCGGGCTGTACTTCGGCGACATCGCGGCCGAGCTGCAGGCCGATATCGCGGCTCTTCCCCGGCTCGAGCCAACGCTCCAGACGGTGCGGCTTCTCGACGTACTGCATCGCCTCGCCGAGGACACGCGGGCGACTCCGATCACCGGTGCCGGGTACGCCGCCGCGCCGAGTACCGCCGTACGGGACCGGGTCGATGTGGTGTGCCGGCACCTCCAGCAGGCGCACACCGAGCCCGTCGTCCTGGACGAGATCGCCGGGCTCGTCCACATGTCGCCGACGTCATTCAGCCGCTTCTTCCGCCGCGCCATCGGCTGCACGCTGACCGACTACGTCAACCAGCTGCGCATCGAGACCGCGTGCCGGCTGCTCACCACCACCGCGCTCCCGGTCACCGAGATCGCCACCCGCAGCGGCTACCACAACCTCGCCAACTTCAACCGCCGCTTCCGCGAACAGAAGACCATGCCACCCAGCCGGTACCGGGCCACCCATCTCCGACCCACCTGAGCCCGGGAGCTAGATGAAAGCGTTTTGAAAGCGGCCTCGGCCACTCTGAGTCGACTGTGTACGGAGATCTACGTCGAGCGGGCTCGGGAGGCACGAGGGATGACTGGTCAGCGATGGGACATGAGTCAGGGCGCGTTCGACCACGCGGCGAAGGGGACCGCGGGGCGCGCACAGGACCTGGGCGGACTGGTCAAGCAGCTGGTCGAGGCCGCGGCGCCGCTGGAGGGGAAGTTCGGCGGTGAGGGCAAGAAGCAGTTCGACGCGTTCAAGCAGAACGTCGACAGCATCGCCGCGAGCCTGAACGCGGGGATGGCGCACCTCGCCGTTGGCCAGCACGGCGTCGGCACCGCGATGAACGCCGCCCAGAACGAGCAGGTGACCACGGCCAAGCAGAACATGGGCGCCGCCGAGGGCCAGTCCGACGCCGCCCGCCGGTTCAGCGGACGCTGAGGGGGCCGGGACATGAACGAGCGCAACAGCTACGACATCGGCGCCTCCGAGCAGGTGCAGACCCGGGTCAAGCAACTCTCGGGGCAGATCAACTCCCTGATCAGCCAGCACGAGCGTTCCGTCCAGGCGTTGCTGTCCGACGCCTCGATCTCGGACGTCACCGAGGAGTACCGCAACATCGAGTCCGCGTTCAGCAAGGCGGCCGAGGACGTGCGCGGCATCATCAAGCTGCTCACCGACACCCTGCAGGCCAACGACCGTACGGCGGACGCGGCGCTGAAGAAGGCCCGCTCCGCCGTCAACCAGATCCCGCACTGATCGGCGCGTCATGACGGACTGGGACATCGACCCCGAAGGGGTCAGCCAGGTGCTGCAGGCGACGTACGACGAGGCGACCAAGCTCGAGACGTACGCCGGGAACTACGGGCAGTACCTGCAGGGCGCGGCGAGCAACGCCGGCGGGCTGATCGCCGACGCGCTGAACGGGTTCGCGATCAGCTACAACGGGTCGTTCAACGCGATCGCGGCCCAGGTGATCGCGTCGATGACCGGCGCCAAGGACGCCACGATCGCCTACCTGGACGGGCACTACGAGATGGCGCTGAACGCCCAGCGCGGCGCCAACGGTGCCTTCGACCGCGAGCACCAGGTCGCGCAGCGCAAGTCGGAGGAGCAGCTGAAGGCGCGTGAGGGCCAGCGCGAGCCCTCTTCGAGCGGCCGTCCGGGGGCGGGCAAGTTCGAGAAGGCGGGCGGCGACGAGCTCGGGCCGGCCGAGCCGTACACCGGCACCGGCGCCACGTCGACGGTGGAGTCCGGCAAGACCCCGGGCGGAGCGGCCTGATGCCGCTGGTCAACCCCGACGGCCTGCCGGACCTGATCCCCGGCAACCTCGACTACGTCGAGTCCAACGGCCGCAACCTGTCCGACGTCGGGCAGTACATCACCGACACCGGCGCCGCGGTCAGCCAGGCCTTCTGGCGGCTGCAGGGCGTGTACGTCGCACCCGAGGCGTACCAGCTGATGACCACGATCAACCCGGCGTACAACGAATGCGCCCGGGTCGGGAACGCGATCAAGGACGCCGGCAACGCGCTACAGGGGTACGTGCGCGAGGTCCGGCCGCTGCACGAGCGGCTGGAGCGGGCCAAGCGCGAGGCGTACACGTTCCTCGAGGTCATCGACCGGGAGGTCACGTCCGAGGGTGAGGACTGGAACGACCACGAGAACATCATCGCGGACAACAACCGGCTCGCCGAGACGATGAGCAACCTCGTCCTCGAGATCCTCGGCTGCCAGGTCCGCTGGGCCAACAAGATCGAGGCGATCTACGGCGGCGCCGGCTGGAACCCGGAGACGATGGACCGGAACTGGCAGCCGGGGATGCCGTACCGGCCCAGCCCGAAGGTGATCTCCAAGACCGACGAGCCGGTCTACCCGCCGTGGGGCGGGTACGAGGAGTGGGACAAGCCGTGGATCATGGACGTCGGCGATTTCGCCGTCGACGTCGTGGACTCGCTGACCGTGATGAGCGGTCTCCAGTGGTTGCTGCGGGAGAAGTTCCACGTCATGTCGATGTTCGGTCACGAGACGGCCGACATGTACACGACGTTCGACGCGTGGGGTGAGGCGGCGACGGACTTCGTTGCGCTGATCCACGCCATTCCCGGCGTCGGCGACGCCATGGACCTGGTCACGCCGGACGGCTTCGGTGAAGACCTGGACGCCCGCTTCGACGCGCAGATCGACGACATCCGCGAGGACTGGGACTCCGGCAACCAGGTCCGCGCGGTGGCCGGCGTCCTCGGCTTCGTCCCCGGCCTCGGCAAACTCGCCACGATCGCCGCCAAGACCGGCCGCTTCGCCGGCCTCGCCACCAAGGTCCCCGTCATCGGCAAGATCGCCGACGCCGCCGGCGCCTACCTGGGCTTCAAAGCCGACATCCGCGCCTCGGTCATCCGCGGCGCCACCAAACTTCCGGTCCTGGGCGACGTCCTCAAAGGCATCTCCCACATCCCCATCCTCGGCGAAACAGTCCGCATCCACCGAGGCGTCCCCCTAGGCAAACCCCCCGAACTCCCCCAACCCGAACTCCCCAACCCCGACCACCCCACCCACCCCACCCACCCCGGCGAACCCGACCGCGTAGCCGTCCCCGTCGAGCCCGCCGACCCCGGCCGCGCGACTGTCCCGGCTCGCCCCGGAGAGCCCGTCGCCCCCGGCCACATCGGCACCCCGGTCCGCCCCGGCGAACCTGGCGAACCCGTCGACCCCGGCCGCGTAACTGTCCCGGGTCGTCCCGGCGAACCCATCGACCCCGGCCACATCGGCACCCCGGTCCGCCACGGCACCCCAGGTGAGCCAGTCGAGCCGGGCCACCCGACGAACCCACGCGAGCCGGTCGACCCCGGCCGCGTGATCATCCCGAACCATCCGGGCCGCCCGGGCGAGCCAGTGGACCCCGGCCGCGTGGCCGTGCCAGGCCGTCCGGTCATCCCAGGCGAGCCAGTGGACCCGGGCCGCCCCGGAGTCCCAGGGCACCCGGCACACCCCCGCGAGCCGGCCGACCCCAGCCACGTGGTCGTACCAGGCCACCCGGTCGTCCCAGGCAACCCAGTGGACCCCGGCCGCCCAGGCGCTTCAGGCGAGCCCGTGGAGCCAGGCCGCACAGTCGTCCCCGGCCACCCCGGCCACCCCGGCCACCCCGGCCACCCCGTCGAACCCGGCCGTCCCACGAGCCGCGTCGACCCAGGCCGTGTGGACCCGAGTCGTGTGGACCCCGGTCGTGTGGACCCCGGCCGTGTGGATCCCAGTCGCGTGGACCCTGGCGACGGACGTGGCCAGGACCGCAACGGCGTACCGGACCCCCGAACCACGGACCACAGCCGCCGAAAGCAAGAAAACACCTCCACAGACAAGCCGACAGTCACCACCCCCGACCCCCACCACACCCGCAACGCCCCCCAAGGCAAACGCGACCCGCAAGGCCACCGCGAGCCCGAAGACCGCAACGACCCACAGGGCCGCCGCGAGCCGGAGGACCGCAACGATTCGCACGGCCGCCGGGAACCCGAGGACCGCAACGACCCACAGGGCCGCCGCGAGCCGGAGGACCGCAACGATTCGCACGGCCGCCGCGAACCCGAGGACCGTAACGAGTCGCAGGGCAAGCGGGAGCCGGGGGATCGGAACGAGTCACGGGGAACGCACGAGCCGGCAGGGCGCAACGAAGCCGGCCAGCCCGGACGCGAACGCACCCCGGAACCCCTCGTCAACCCAACCCAGGTCCCAGCAGGCACCCCCGGCCCCTCCAACCCCCGCCACACCGGCGACGGCTCGCGAACTCCCGCCCACGCACCCGACGGCAACAACAGCAGTACGCCGGGCCGCACCGACCCACGCCACCACGACCCCAACCAACCCGACAACCAACGCGGCAAGGACGGCAACCGCTCCGACGACGACCGCGACCCCACCAGGGGTGACCGTGGCCGGGACCACGCGAAGGACGACCGCAGTGGCGAGAGCGACCGTCCCGACAGAGAACACGGCCGGGACCGCGACCGTTCCAAGGACGAGCACAGCCCGAACCGCGACCGTTCCAAGGACGAGCACAGCCCGAACCGCGACCGTTCCAAGGACGAGCACAGCCCGAACCGCGACCGCTCCGGGGCCGACCGCGATCGGGACGCCGACCGCTCGGATGGTGACCGAGGGGACGATCGGGACCGTTCCAAGGACGAGCACAGCAAGGATGTGAGCCGTTCTAGGGACGAGCACGATGAGGACCGGGGCAGCACCAGGGACGGCCGCGGCCGGGACGGCGACCGTTCCAAGGACCAGCACGGTCGGGACGACGATCGTCCCGATGGGGACCGCGGTGGCGACCGCGACCGCTCCAGGGAGAACCGCAGCGGTGATCGCGACCGTTCGAGGGACAACCGCGGCGGCGATCGTGACCGTTCGAGGGACGAGCGTGGTGGTGACCGGGAGCGTTCTGAGGGTGGGCGGGGTCGGGATCGTTTGGAGCCGGCGCCGTTTGTGCCGGTGGGGGCGGTGGTTGGTGGTGATGCCGGGCATCTGGCTCGGGCCGGGCAGGGCAGAGCGGATGATGCGCGGCACCGTGGCTCCGGCGACGAGGCCGGGCGGGGCTCGGATCATCACCGATCCGCGCCGGAACGTACGCCGTGGCGCACCAGTGGTGACCTCTGGGACGAGCCCAACGCCCCGGTAGTTGCCGAGCGCAACATCGGTGACGGCGTACCGCGGTCTTCGATCAAGTTCATCGGCGAGCATGTCCGGAGCTTCTACTCACACCTAGGCGCCCGGGTCGAGCTGCTCGAGCGCGGCAGCGAGCGGTACAAAGCATTCGCCCAGCAAGCCCGCCACGAGTTGGACGCCCACCAGACGCGCCGCGACACGAACACCGGCGATCTGTCGGGACGGGCACTCAAGGGCCACGAATACATGGCCGAAGCGCTGGACGCGTCGCACCCGTACGCGGTGGTTGCCAGCGTCGGGGACCGGCTCGCCAGCGCGATCTCGCTCGACGTACGCCATGGCGAGGTACAACTCAACAAGCTCGGCAGCCTCGGCCGCAGTGGCCCGCGTGGTGCGGCGACCGCGGTGGAGCACTTCATCGCGCGGTACGCCGCGGAGAACGGCGGTCTCCCGGTCACGTCGGAGATGCCGCTCAACGACGCGCACGAGTTCCACCACAAGATCGGGCGTCGCACCGACAGGCTGCCCGGAAGCGGTCTGTCCGAGTGGTCCGCGCCCGACGTACGGCAGATCGCCAAGCAGGCCGAGTCGTTCTTCGACCGCACGACGGCGGACCTGGTACGCCGGGACTTCGCGGACCTGCACGCCGCACGTGTGGCCGGCTCGCCGGCCGGGATCGACCCCGGCGCCACGGCCGGCAAGCTGGTGCGGGCGGCCGACAAGTTCCACGGCGACGGCGGTCGTGTCGAGGTCGTGGAGAACGACACGAAGGCCGACACCCACGTCGACCTGGGCGACGGTGAGGGCGTCACGGTGCCGGCGAATGGGCGATCGTTCGTGTCGTACGACGGCCACGGCCGCCCGGCGTCGGTGTTGTCGATCCGGGACCTGCGGACGCACGTACAGATCGAGGAGCTCCGTCTCGGTGGTAAGCCGACGCACGGGTCGGTGGAGTCCGGCGTACGCGAGCTGGTGCGCCACGCGTCCCGGAGCGGTCTGGACATCCGCGGACAGCTGACGGGCGATGCGCGAAAGGCGTTCGACCGCTCACTCGGCATGGACCACGGCCGCACTCCAACGCCCGGTCTTCCGTCCTATGCGGCGACCGAGATCCTCCACCATCTGCCGGAAGGCAACCGCCCGCCAGTACACCGCGTCGAACCCGACGGCACGCTCCACCGCGCCGCCGATAGCCAGCACCCGCCGGACGCTCGGCCCGACCGCCAGGCGGCTGCCGCAAGTCCAGCGGCAGCCGGCCCTGTGGCCGCCCCGGTATCTGCGGTCAAGTCCGGCACAGCCACCACCAAGGCGACCGGCCACGCGAGCGCATCCGAGACGCTCGGCCACGAGGGCGCGGCGCACGAGGGACCGAGCGGCAGCGGCAGTGGAGACGACCGGAGCAGCGACACCGAAGGCGCTACCGGCGACCGCGAACGCCTGCCTCGCGGCGACGCGGATCGTGCGGAGCGGCCACGCGTGGACGAGCCGCACGCACACGGCGAGGAGGGGCCTGGGGAAGGAGCTGAAGGGCTCGGGGAGATCGAGCAGAGGCTGTCGGGCAACGATGGTCCGAGTGGTAATGACGGCGAGCATGACCGCACGCCCGACGGCAATGCGAGTCGCGGCAACCGACAGAGCACGGACGGACAGACGGAGCACGCCGAGCACACAGGGCACGCCGAGCCGACGGGGCATGCCGGGGCGACACGGCACGGCGAGCAGACGGGGTACGCCGAGCCGACGGGGCACGCCGGGCCGAAGGAGTACGGGGAAGGGCGGGAGGGCAGGCACGGGGAAGGGCGGGAGGGCAGGCACGGGGAAGGGCGGGAGGGCAGGCACGGGGAAGGCGCGGAGGGACTGGGGGACATCGAGCGGAGGCTGTCGGGGGAAGACCGCTCGGCTGGGCGAGGGACTTTGGGGGGCGCTGAGGGGGCGGAGGGTGTTCGTCGGCAGGGGAGTCGAGGTTGGCGGGACTCTGGCGAGAGCTCGGTTGGCAGCGAGCGTGGCGTGGACGGCGCTGGCCGTACGGCGGTGGGGGAGGACGGTTCGGCTGGGCAACGGACCTCGGGAGGTGTTGAGGGGGCGCGCGGGGCTCGGCGGCAGGGGCGTGGGAGTGGGTGGGGTTCGGGGGATGGGGGGAGTGGTGGGGGTGACATCAGTCGGGCGGCCAGGTGGCGGCCTGGGGATGAGAGGTTGATTGAGTCGTTGCGGTCGGATCGGCAGCGGGTGGGGGCGCCGGGGGAGTACCGGCCGGGGGTTCGGCCGGTGTTGTGGGAGAACGTGGATCCGGACGGGAGCAAGCTGCAGCGGTTGCGGGACTCGCTGCCGGGTGACCGGGTGGAGGGCGTCGACGACTGGGCGGACAAGCTGGACGGCGGGTCGGTCGATCAGCTCGGGACGCGGACGGGCTGTGCTGAGCGGTTCCGGGCGTTCGCGGAGATCCTGCAGGGCGGGGATCCGCGGGTTGCTCCGGGCAACGCGTTCGGTACCGGTGAGTCGCGGGTGGAGATGTGGGAGTGGCTCGGCGGCCGGCCGGGGTACCGCGCGCACGATCCGCGGCTGGGTACACCGCAGGCATTCACGGGCGAGGTCTACCGCCAGCTGGAGAGGTCGCTGCGCGGGAGCCCGCCGGGCACAGTGGCGTATCTCGGCGTGGACTGGCACGGGGGCAGCGGGCACGCGTTCGGTGCGTTCGTCGACCGGGGCGGGAAGCTGCGCTGGTGGGACGGCAACCGACGGCTGTACGACGAGCACGCGCCGGTCACCGGTGCGTGGCCGCCGTCGACGCAGCCGGTCCGGGGGCTCGAGGTCGCGATGCGGCGGCCGGGTGAGCGGTGGCTGACGCCCGGCCAGGACGGCCGCTGGGGCGAACTCGGGAAGCTGCCCGACGAGCCGCAGATCTTCGACTACCGCTACCCACAACCCGAGCGCCCAGCAACACCCGGCACCACACAGCAGGCCGGTGACGATGCGGGCGGGAGTTCGCCGGCCGACGGCGGCACCGTGGAACGGCTGGGACGCAACGAGTTCTGGTCGAGTACGCCGGACCACGGTACGCCGGTGGTACGCGTGACCGCCCGCGAGACCGTCTCGCCGGACGGGCCCGCACGGCACATTCCGTGGCATGCCGTGGATCGGCTGCTACCGCGGGACGCGACGGTCAATGCCGGCGCGTGGCAACGGATGGGTGACGAGTGGGACAACTGGATCAGGTCCGGCCACGAGATACGGGCCGAGCTTGCGTCCTCGCTGCCCGGCGAGGGGGCGGGCAAGCTCAGGGTGCAGTACCAGGTTGTCGATCCGCAGACCGGCCGAACCCTGGAGCAGGGCGGGCGCGGCGTTTTCAGCCACGACGGCAGCGCCGTCGTCCGGCACCCGGACGGTGAGTTCGAGAGATTCGACCCACCCGGTACGTCGACCCACGAGCCGCCTCACGACCCATTGCCCGCAGCAACTCCCGGGACACCTCGGAATCTTCGGACAGTGGTGCCGCAGGTTCATCGGCGGAACGGCCGGGGAGAGGATTTCGGGAAGCTGTTCCCGGAGTTGCTGGAGATCAACCCGGAGCGGCCGGGGTTGCCGCCGCGGCGGAAGTGGTTGAACTGCGAGGCGTCCGTCATCGCGGCTGAGCTCACCTTGCGCGGGCAGCCGTCGTCGGCGGTGATGGTCAGTCCGTTCGAGCTCGACGGCAGTCAGCGGGTGCGGATGATGCAGCGGGTCGGCCTGCCGTTCGCCCTGTTCCGCGAGGTTCGGGACTTCGGCGAGATCGCGCGGGAGATCTACGACGCCGGCGACGGGGCGCGCGGCTTGGTCTGCGGTTATCGCTCGTTCCTCGGGATCCCGATGTCGGGGCATGTGTTCATGGTCGTCAACCGCAACGGCCGCGTGTACTACGTCGACCCGCAGCAGCGCGGCTGGGCGCGGTTGGAGCGGTTCACCCGCGGGCTCGAGTTGCTGCGGACGAACTACGGAAGCAACGAAGGACGGCCGACATGAATCTGACCGAGGCGCGAGCGGCGGCGGGTGCGTTCCTGCGGAGCGTCGAGACCACCGGCGAGCCGCTGCGGTTGCCCGAGAGCGACGAGCAGGTGGCCGATGTCCGCTGGGCGTGGGTGTTCGCGTGGTCGACGGCGCAATGGTTCGACACGGGCGAGGGGCGGCCGCCGGTCGGTGCCGGTCCGATCGTCGTGGTGAAGGAGAGCGGCGACACCTGGATGCTCGACAGTGCGACGCCGTACGACGACGAGCTGGCGGCGTACGCGGCTGATCACGGCATCGAGCACACGACCTCCCTGGAGGCGGCCGATCCCGCGGCTGTCCTGGCCGCCTGGCTGACCGCGCACTCGCACCGACCGGACCCGGTGACGGTCACGGAGCTGGCCAGCTGGCGTTGCCGGGAAGTGGGGGACTGGTGGCTGTTCGAGATGCCGGGGCTGAGCGACACGATGTTCCTGGTGCGCGACGCGGTCGTGTACGAGTTCCACCCGAGTAGCCGGTCCGTCGACGAGGCGCTGGCCGCGGCCGGCGGGGTGGGGTGACGCGTCGTGCCAGGGGAGTACAACCACCAGGTCATCGAGTCGGTCAGCGTACGCCGGCAGCGGCTGCGGGACGCGATGCTGTTCGGCGGCGACCGGGCGCGGCACAGCCTGGACGAGGGTGTCGGCAAGTTGTTCGCCAGTGTCGCGCTGGCCGCGGTGATCTGCGCCGGCTGCGTCGGCTGGTCGTTCATCGATCGTGAGCTGGCCAAGGAGAAGCAGCAACAGAACCAGCAACAGAACCAGCCCACCCGGACGACGAGCGCCAGCCCGTCGCCAAGCCCCACGTCAACTGGTCAGACCAAGAAACCGACGGCCGGCCCGTCCCGCTGACCACCCAGGACCGGAAGGAGACCCCCGTGTTCGTGCACCGCCCGGCGCGGAGCACCCGGCATCTCGGCGAGCAGCCGCCGAAGGTGATCGAGGCACCGCCGACGCTCGGCCAGGCCGGCGGCGGTGGCGGGCCGATGCAGGCCTTGCTGCCGATCACCGGCGTCCTCGGATCGGTCGGCATGATGGCGGTGACGCGGAGCACTCTGTTCATGGTGGTGGGCGCGGCGATGCTGGTCGCCACGCTGGCCGGTGTGCTCGGGTCGGCGATGTCGCAGCGCGGTCGCGCCGGCCGGGACCGGCGCAGGCAGCGCGAGCGGTACCTGGACTACCTGGAGCGACTGCGCGAGGAGTTCGCGAAGACCGAGCGGACGGTGCGCTCGGAGGCCGGCGTACTGGACCCGCCGACCGACGCGCTGGTCGACTGCGCCCGCGACCCGGCGCGGCTGTGGGAGCGCCGGCGGACCGACACCGACTTCCTGCGGGTGCGGTGCGGCACGGGCCGGATCCCGGTCGGCCCGGCCACGGTGACGCAGAACCCGGGTGCCGCGATGGACCCGCCCGACCCCTTCATGATGGCCGAGGCACAAGCCGTCGTACGCCGTTTCGCGCTGATGCCGGAGATGCCCCTCACGGTGCCGCTGGACCAGGCGGGCAATGTCAGCGTCGTCGGCGATCGCGAGGGTGTCGTGACGGTGGCGCGGTCGCTGTTGCTGCAGGCGGCGGTGTTTCACGCACCGGAGGACGTCGAGCTCGCGGCCTGCTTTCCACCAAGAGCATTGACGGACTGGGACTGGCTGAACTGGTTGCCGCACGTCCTCGACCCGGAGCGTCAGGACGGCCCGCATCCGTTCCGCCGGATCGCGCAGACACCGCAAGCGCTCGCCGGTTTGATCGCTGACGATCTGGCCGAGCGGGCGAAGTGGGCGAGTGAGGCCCGGCGCGGTTCGATCGGGCAGCAGGACACCCGCCGGTTGACCCAACGTCTGCTGGTGCTGCACGACACGTACGGACAGGTCAGCACGGAGGTCGAGGCGCCGGGTGAGGCCCAGGAGATCCTCGGGCTGACGGTGCTGCACCTGGTCGCCGACCGGACCCACGAGCCGAGCAACGTGTCGGTCCGGATCTCGGTGCACGGCGACGAGGTCGTGGTCGAGGACCTCCGCGGCGCCCAGCCGCTGGTTGCCGCGGGCCGGCCCGACCGGACCGCGACCGCCACGGCCGAGGGTGTGGCCCGGATGCTGGCGCCGCTGCGCCTGTCGAAGGAATCGGCCGAGGAGGACGCGTACACGTCCGACGTCGACGTGATGGGCATGCTCGGCATCGACGACCCGGGTGAGCTGGACCGGGCGCGGATGTGGTCGGCGCGGAGCGAGCGGAACTTCCTGCGGGTCCCGATCGGTCTCGACCAGGCCGGCGCCCCGGTGATGCTGGACCTGAAGGAATCGGCCCAGCTCGGCATGGGCCCGCACGGCCTGTGCGTCGGCGCGACCGGTTCGGGAAAGTCCGAGCTGCTGCGCACACTCGTCCTCGGCCTGCTCGCCACGCATACGCCGGACGACCTCGCGATGGTGCTGATCGACTACAAGGGCGGCGCGACGTTCGCCCCGTTCGACGGCGTACCGCACGTGGCCGGGATCATCACCAACCTGGTCGACGACCCGACCATGACCGAGCGGGCGTACGCGAGCCTGGCCGGTGAGGTGCAGCGCCGTCAGCGGGTCCTGCGCGACGCCGGAAACATCGCGAACATCACCGACTACCGGCTGCTCCGCCGGCAGCGGCCCGAGCTGGATCCGTTGCCGCACCTGTTCGTGATCATCGACGAGTTCGGCGAGCTGCTCACCGTCCGGCCGGACTTCATCGACCTGTTCTTGTCGATCGGCCGGATCGGGCGGTCGATCGGCGTCCACCTGTTGCTGTCCAGCCAGCGGATCGAGAGCGGTCAGCTACGCGGCCTGGACACCTACCTCTCGTACCGCCTGGGTCTGCGGACCTTCTCCGAGGACGAGAGCCGCTCGGTGCTGGACACCACCGACGCTTTCCATCTCCCGCCGCTGCCGGGTTTCGGCTACCTCAAGGTGGATGTCTCGGTGTACCAGCGGTTCAAGGCGGCGTACGTGTCCGGCCCGTACACCGGCCGCATCACGCGCGAGCCGGACGCGCCGACACAGGCAGTCCGGCCGTACCTGTTGACGCCGTACCAGCAGGACCTAACGCCCGCAGCCGACGAGGCCGACGCGGAAGCGACCGAACGCACCACCGGCCCGACCGTGCTGGACACGTTCGTGCGCCAGATCAAGCCGGCCGCGAAGAAGGTGGACCAGATCTGGTTGCCGCCGCTGCCGACCGTGTGCACGCTGGACCAGCTCGCGGGCGATCCACGGCCGGGGCCGCGAGGCCTGCAGTTCCCGGTCGGGTCACCGCAGCTCGCGCCGCCGATCGGTGTGCTGGACGATCCGCGCCGGCAGCGCCAGGAGGTGTTCCGGCTCGACCTGACCGCGGCCGGCGGGCACTGCGCGCTGATCGGCGGACCGCAGTCGGGCAAGACCACCGCGATCCGGACCATCGTCACCGCGCTCGCGCACAGCCATACGCCGGCCGAGGTCGCGATCTACGGACTCGACCTGGCCGGCGGCGGGCTGCAGCCGTTGCGCGACCTGCCGCACGTCGGCGGGATCGCGATCCGTACCGACCGGAACCGGCTGCGCCGCACGCTGGAGGAGGTCCGCGGCATGATCGACCACCGCGAGCGGGTGTTCCGCGACCGGGGGATCGACACGATGGAGACGCTGCGCGAACTCCACGGCGCGGGCCAGGTGCCCGAGCTGCCGTGCGCGGACGTGGTGCTGCTGGTCGACAACTTCGGCGCGATCCGGACCCAGTTCGACGAGATCGACGAGCCGATCGCGGACATCCTGCAGCGCGGCAGCGGGTACGGCGTGCACGTCGTGGCGGCGATGCTGCGCTGGAACGACGTGCGGATGCAGCTGCAGTCGCTGTTCGGCACGGTGCTCGAGCTGCGGCTGAACGATCCGTCCGACTCGATGATCGACACGCGTCTGCAGGGCACGCTGCGGAGCGCGCGGCCGGGCCGGATGCTCACCCCGCAGGGCAAGCTGTTCGCGCAGGTCGCGCTGCCGCGGGTCGACGGCCGCACCGATGACGCGCAGCTCAGCCAGGTGCTGGAGTCGCAGTCGGTCGCGATCAGGTCGGCGTGGAGCGGCGCGCTGGCGCCACAGGTCAGGGTGCTGCCGTTCCAGGTCGGTCGTCGCGCACTGCCGAGCTCGGTGACCGAGCCGGAGCGGGTGCCGATCGGGCTGGACGAGGCCGGTCTGGCGCCGGTGCTGCTCGACCTGTCCGGCGACGACGGCAATTTGGTTGCCTTCGGCGACAACGAGTGCGGTAAGACGAACCTGCTCCGCCTGGTGATGCAGCAGCTCGCCGACCGGTACGCCGCGTCGTCCGAGCTGGTGTTCGGCGTGATGGACCTGCGACGGTCGCTGCTCGACGTGGTGAAGTCGCTGCCCGAGGACTACATCGGCGGTCATGCCACGAACATCCGGCAGGCCGCCGGCCTGGCGAGCGCGATCGCGACCGAGCTGGAGCGGCGCCTGCCGGACGAATCCGGTACGTCGGCCCCGGGGCCGCGGATCGTGGTCGTGGTCGACGACTACGACCTGCTGACCACCGGCGGGCAGTCGCCGCTGGAGCCGTTCCTGCCGTACGTCGCGTCCGGCCGCGATCTCGACCTGCACTTCGTCGTCGCCCGGCGGGCCTCGGGTGCGTCCCGGTCGATGTACGAACCGTTCCTGCAGTCGGTGCTCGAGTCGGGGTCGGCCGGTCTGGTGATGGCCGGGGACCCGGGCGAGGGGCAGATCTTCACCGGCGCCCGGCCCGGCAGCTACCCGGCCGGACGGGGCCTGTTCGTCCGGCGCGGTGACGGTCCGGTGCTGATCCAGACCGCGCTCGCCGACGGCACCGGCCCGCTGGGACACGGAGTGGGACATGGAGAAGGAGGCACTGCATGACGTACGACGTGGTGGCGCTGCTGGAGCGGATGCCTTCCGACGAGGACGCGCTGGCGGCGCTGGCGGCGACCGGGACCGAGCACCGGGTCCGGGCGGTGTCGGGCGGCCTGGTGATCCAGCTCTGCGACGAGGGCGACATGCCGCTGGTGTCGATCGACACCCCGATGTACATCCAGGCGCCGGGCGAGCCGTTGCGGCTGCTCGGCCCGGCGTACGCCGACGTACCGGTGCCGACGTGGTGGGTGGAGATCCGCGCCGCGACGCGCGACGGCTGCTCGCAGCTGGCCTGGCGGTACGCCGAGGAACTGGTCGATCGCGCCGGCGGCCGCATCTGGGCCCCGCCGCCCGGCCCGGCCGCGGAAGCGGGAGGTGCCGATGCCTAACGCACTGGACTACAGCCCGGGCGTCGACCTGATCACCGAGGACGTGGCAGTGATGATGCAGGACCGGCCGGTGCTCGGCCTGTCCGCCTGGCTGCTCGACGCCGCGGCCGCCGCCGAGCGCGAGGGACGCGGCATCCAGGTGGTGACACCGGCCGGTGTGCGGCTCAGCTATCCCGCACGCACCCGCCTGTTCTCGGCTCGCAACGCCACGTGGGTGGTGCATGCCCCGAGTGGTGACGACGTGTACGACGGTCTGACGGGTCTCAGGCTCGAGTGGGACGGGAAGAAGTTCGCCTCCGTCGGACGCCGCGAGATCGCCGACGCCTGGACGAAAGACGTTGCACCGTTGGATGTCCGGGCGAACCTGCAGATCCTCGCCCGGGTGCGTTATCCGTCCTTGGACAGCACCGTGGTCGGCCGAGCCACCGAACTGCTGTTCACCGAGCTGACCGGCGCGCTGCCGGCCGGGTGGGGCACCGAGGAGCCGGTGAACCGCCCGTGGAACGCCGACGCTCGCGCGGCCCTCACCGCGTACTGCCATCGCCGGTCCCCGCGGCCGTCCCTGCTGACCGTGGTCGGCGCGCACGCCGACGGAGTCCGGCCCGCGACCGGTTCCGCGGTGATCAACAGCCGGCCCGCGGGCATCGAGGAGACCGTGATGCTCGCGGTGGCACAGCCCGGACTGCAACCACCCGACCCGGACGTGCTCCGGGACGTGATCGCCCGGCTCGCCGACGAGGTCGAACTCGTCGCGGTGCTGGTGACCGCGGCGGGTGCGGCGCCCGACACCACGTCGTACCCGCGGTTCACCGGGTTCCCCGGGCCGATCGGTCTTGCGCTCGGTCCGCAGGAAGCCCTGATCGACGAGCCGGTCACACCGGTGCCGATCGGTCCGGCCTCGCGCCCGGCCGCGTGGTACCCGATCGGCGACGGCACCCGCGTGCCGGACTGGGAACGACTCGGCGGCGTGCTGCGTGACGCCGTCTCCGGCACGACCAGAAGAGGATGAGGTCAATGGGTACGACGTACAGCAGGGTGACCGTGGTCGGCCGGCGCCGGCGAATGGACGCTGTCCTGCCGGCCGACGAGCCTCTCGGCAAGCTCCTGCCGGATCTGATGCAGATGCTCGACGAGCCGGTGGAGCGGTGGCCGAGGCGCAGGTTCCTGACCACTGTCAGCGGTGAGCAGGTCGCACCGGAGTACAGCCTGGCCGGCGCTCGGCTCGACGACGGTGCGGTGCTCAGGCTGGTCGCCGAGGGCGAGTTGCCGCCGGCACCGACGGTGTACGACATCACCGAGGAGGCGGTCGACGACCTGGACCGCCGCGCGACCGCCTTCCAGCCGCGTCACCGCCGGGCGTTGTCCGGCGCGGCGTTGGCGCTCAGTGTGCTGGCCGGCGCGATCGCACTGGTCAGCCACTCGGATTCCGACCTGGCGCTGTTCCTGCTCGTGGTGGTCACCACGCTGACCGGCTTCGTCGGCGTCGTGCTCGGGCGTTACCGGCGACCGGTGGTCGGCATCCCTCTGCTCGCGATCGCCACCGGAACGCTGGCGATCGGTCTCGCGGTGTGGGCGTTCGCGGCCGGCTGGTCGACGCCCATGGCGCTGGCCTGCGGCGCGGTCGGCGTAGGAGCCGGCGCCGTACTGTTCGCGGGCGCGGGACTGTCCCGGGGCGGGGTTCTCGGCGGCTCGGTGACCATCGCCTTCGCGGTGTTGTGGATCGGCGGTGTGCAACTGGGCGTCGAGGCGGATCGGGTCGCGGTCCTGGTCGGCGCGTTGTCCGTGCTGGTGCTCGGGCTGCTGCCGAGAATCGGCCTGGCGATGTCGGGTCTGACCGGGCTCGACGACCGGCGCGCCCAGGGCGGTGAGGTGCAGCGCACCGACGTACAGTCGGCGATCAACGCGGCGCACCTCGGCATCGCTCTGGCGACTGTGCCGGTCGCGATCTCGGCGGTGGCGGTGGCGGTGCTGATGCTGCGGACCTGGAACGGCTGGTCGATCAGCATCGCGGTGCTGCTGGCCTTCCTGCTCGCGTCCCGGGCCCGGCTCTACCCGTTGCTGACGGAGGTCACGGTGCTGTGCGCGGCGGCGCTGGGCATCATGCTGGTGCTCACCTTCGAGCTGTCCACGAAGGACACCGGAGGCGCGCTGATCTCGGTCGGGCTGCTGGTCGTCGTCGGGATGGTCGCCGCCTTCGGGATGCGCCCGGAGTCCCCGCAGCACGTCCGGGCCCGCGCCTCCCAGCTGCTCGACGCGGTGGAGGTCGCCGCGATGATCGCGTTCGTACCGCTCGCGTTCGGCGTGTTCGACGTCTATAACAAGCTGCTCGGTGTCGCCTGACCGCATACGGTGTCCGGGTGACGTCGTTGGAGCGGCTGTGGATGTCCCTTCCCGTCGAGGAGCGTCGGTCGGCCGTCGGCGATGCCGCTCGGCGGCTCGGCGTACCGGACATCCGTGAGCGGACGGCGTGGGAGGCGCTGGACCGCGAGGCGGTCGCCGCGGTGCTGGGGGAGGCGGAGCAGGATCGCGCACGACCCTGGCCGCACACGTTGCTCTCGGACTACGCGCGCTACTGGCGTGACGGCGTGCGGGTCGCCTACGAGGAGCCGGTCGGCGAGCTGCGCCGTCGTACGTCGGCAGCGGTGGCGGCGGCCGCGATCACCGGTGACGAGTCGTGGCTCGACCACGCCGCCGACGGACTGCAGTTGCTGTGCGAGCAGACCACCTGGTGCTGGGCCGCGCACGAGTCGTTCGCCACGGCGCGCAACGAGGTCGTCCCCGATCCCGACGATCCGTACGTCGACCTGGGAGCGGCCGAGACCGTCGAGGTGCTGGCCTGGGCCGACCTGGTCCTCGGGCCCGCTCTCGACGATCGCGTGCCGGGCTTGCGTCGCCGTCTGTGGCGCGAGGCACGGGCCCGGGTCTTCGTGCCGTTCCTGCAGCACCGCGACTGGCATTGGCTCGGGCTGGACGGCCGGCTGCACAACTGGAACCCGTGGATCCACGGCCACATCCTGAGCGCCGCCCTGCTCCTCGAACCCGACCTCGACGAACGACTCCGGCTCGTCGACCTGGTCGTGGAGGGCCTCAGTCGCTACCTCGCTGCGATGCCGTCCGACGGCGGTTGCGATGAAGGCTATGCGTACTGGTGGAACGGCCCGGCCCGCCTGGCGACGGCGCTCGAACTTCTCGACCGGATCACCGGGAGCGCCTTCGACCCGTGGGGTGTTCCGCCGCTGACCGAGCTGGCGCGGTACCCGGGCCGGATGGCGCTCGGCGACGGCTGGTACGTCAACATCGGCGACGGACCCGCCCGGCCGAACGCTCGCCAGCCGTGGCACGTGCTGCATCGCTGGGGCCGCCGGATCGGTGACGACGACGTGACGACGTTCGCGGCGACGCATCGCGACGAGCTGCCCGCACCACAAGCGGGACTGGGCCGGTTGGTGCAAGCGCTGTTCGACCCCGACTGGTGGGCCGCGAAGCCTGGCGCCACAGGCCTTCCGCGCTCGACCTGGCTGCCCGACACCCAGGTCTTCGTCGCCCGCGATCCCGGGGCCGGACTGACGCTCGCCGCCAAGGGCGGCCACAACGACGAGAACCACAACCACAACGATGTCGGGTCGATCATCGTGGCGGTCGACTCGTCACCGGTGCTGATCGATCTCGGCCAGCCGACCTATACCGCGATCTCGTTCTCGCCGCGGCGCTACGAGCAGTGGGTCGTGCGGAGCATCTGGCACAACGTGCCGCTGGTCGACGGCCAGGAGCAGTCTGCCGGCGCGGACTCCAAGGCAACGCAGATCGACGTCCAGGAAGGAAAGGAGCTCGCCCTGACGCTGCCGGACGGTGCCGTACGACGGAAAACGGTGCTCGACGCCGGCGCCGTACGAGTCCTCGACACGTGGCCCGCGGGACACGAGGTCATCGAGCACTTCGTGATCGCCGGTACGCCGCAACGCCGGCAACCCGGTGAACTCGTCGTCCGGGCCCTGTCCGGGGCCGTGGTGACGCTGACCTGGGACGAGGAACTGGGGGAGGGCACGCTCGAACGTCGCCCGCTCGACGACGAGTTGCTGAGCGGGGTCTGGGGCCCCGAGGTGCATCGACTCGCGATCGACGCCTCGGCGCGGACGACGTTCGAGCTCAGTGTCCGGAAGACCGGCTAGAGGTCGGTGAACCCGAGCGACGCCGACCCTGTGAAGGTCGCCGTCGGTGTGTCCATGACCTCCAGCTCGAGGACGACGAGAGTGTTCTGGCCCTGTTCCAGCAGCGGCGCGGGGACGTAGAGCGTCTCCTGGGGGCCGCGGCGCCAGTACCGGCCGAGGCAGAAGCCGTTGACCCACGCGATGCCCTTGCCCCAGGCATCGGTTCGCAGGAACAGGTCGGACGCGCCGTCGGTCTCGAACGTCGTACGCCAGGCGGTCGGCCCGATGCCGAGCGCGGACGGTGTCGGGCCGGCGGAACCCCACAGCTGCGGGAGCTTGTCGAGGTCGATCCCGCACGCCGACCAGCCGGTGACCTCCTCGGCGCCCAGGCGGACCGGGCCGATCAGCCCCTTCGGCTCGCCGATCCGGGGGCCGTAGTTGACCCGTCCCTGGTCCTCGACGACGAGCTCGAGCCGGCCGCGGGTGTGCGGGAGCATGATCGATCGCTCGTGCCGCTCCCGCTCCAGTACGCCGACCGGCGCGCCGTCCAGGAACACCTGGACACGGTCACGGACCTCCGCGAACGTCAGCAACGCCGGGCCGCCGTGGCGCAACTCGGTGCGGAAGATCGCCAGCCGCGCGTCGAGCTCGTCGAGCGTCGGCAGCTCGGTGTGCTCGGACCAGGCGCCGCCGCAGCCCTGCAGCAGCCCGATCGGATCGGCCAGCGCGACGCTGAACTCAGCGGCTGCCGGGGGCACCGTCGGCAGTTCGTCAGGCACCGGCGCGTAGCGCGAGATCACCTCGCGGAACGCGTGGAACTTCTCCGTCGGGTTCCCCGCCTCGTCGAGCGGCGCGTCGTAGTCGTACGACGTCACGGTCGGGCGGTACACGCCCTTGTCGTTGGCCCCGCTCGTCAGCCCGAAGTTCGTGCCGCCGTGGACCATGTAGATGTTCACCGACGCACCGGCCGCGAGCAGCGCGTCGAGCTCGGCCGCCGCGTCGGCCGCCGACGTCGTGTGATGCCGCCCGCCCCAGTAGTCGAACCAGCCGTCCCAGAACTCCATGCACATCAGCGGCCCGGTCGGCTGGTGCTTGCGCAGTGTCTCGAGCCGGGACCGGACCCGGGACCCGAAGGACGCGGTCCGCAGGACGCCGTCCAGTCCGCCCGCGGCGAGCATCGCGTCGGTCGGCTGGTCCACGGTGACGAGCGGAACGGTCGTACCCGCGGTCCGGATGACCTCGGCGACGGCCTTCAAATAGGTCTGGTCGTCCCCGAACGCGCCGTACTCGTTCTCGACCTGGACGAGCAGCACCGGCCCGCCCTGGTCGATCTGCAGCGGCCGGACGATCTCCAGCACGTCCTGCAGGTACTGCGTGACCGCGGCCATGAAGGCCGGCTCGTACCGGCGGACGCCGACGCTGCTGTCCCGGAAGAGCCACGCCGGCAGACCGCCGTTGTCGAGCTCCGCGCAGATGTACGGTCCCGGCCGGACGATCGCGTACAGCCCGGCGGCCGCGACCTCGCGCAGGAAGCGGCCGAGGTCGAGCAGGCCGGACGTGTCGAAGACGCCGGGGCGCGGGCTGTGCAGGTTCCAGGGCACGTAGGTCTCGATGGTGTTGAGCCCCATCAGCCGCGCCTTCTCGATCCGGTCGGCCCAGCAGTCCGGGTGGATCCGGAAGTAGTGCAGGGCCCCGGAAATGATCTGGAAGGGGCGGCCGTCCAGGAGGAAGTCGGACTCACCGATGGCGAAGTCAGGCATGGGTTCTCATCTCTTGTCGAGCCGTACCGGCGACGTTGTTTACGTAAACATTGTCGTCAGCGACGGTAACTTGAAGACGTCACGAATGTCCACCGTGATCGGCGCCGTGATCGGCGCCGTGATCAGCGCCGTGATCAGCGGCGGGTCCGTCGGCGCGGGCGGGGCGCGGCCGTGCTCTGCCGGACGACCAGCGGCGCCGGCACCGTGCCGTGGTAGCCGGTCAGCTGTTCGCGGCCGCCGAGTTGCCGCATGATCACCTCGACCAGGTCATGGCCGATCTGGTGGAACTCCTGCCGGACCGTCGTCAGCGGCGGCCACAGGTGGGCAGCGAGGTCGATGTCGTCGAACCCGACCACGCTCACGTCGTCAGGCACCCGGCGGCCGGCCTCGTGCAGCGCGTGCATCAGGCCGGCCGCCATCTCGTCGTTCGCCGCGAACACCGCGGTCACGTCGTCGCGCCCGGCGATGCTGCTGCCGATCGTGTAGCCCGACTCGGCCGACCAGTCGCCGACGAACGGCTCCGGCACCTCGCACCCGGCGCTGGACAGGGTCTGCCGCCAGGCGGTCGCCCGCAGGTCCGCGGGGCCGGAGTCGCCCGGCCCCGCGATGTGGTGCACGGTCCGGTGCCCGAGATCCAGCAGGTGCTGGACAGCGGCCCGGCTGCCGCCGGCCTGGTCGGCCCCGACCGCCGGATGGTGCCCGATGAACCGCGAGTCGGACACCGCGACCGGCAGCGTCGGCGGCAGTGCCAGCGCGGCCGGGGTCGCGGTCTCGGCCCGGATGATGATCAGGCCGTCGATCGCCTGGTGGCTGAGGTGCTGGACCGCCTCGCTGACGTCGCTCGACGACGGGGTCTCGACGTCGACCAGGCTCACCGAGTAGCCCTCCCGCCGGGCGGCCTCGATCACCGCCTCGATGGTCTTCGACTCACCCGTGCGGATGACCTGGTGCGCGATCAGGCCGATCGACCGGAAGTTGCCCTGCCGCAGTGCCCGGGCGGCGAGGTTCGGTGCGTAGCCCAGCTGCCTCATCGCGTCGAGCACCCGCTCCCGGGTCTCGGCCCGGACCGGCTCCGAGCCCGTGGACACCCGCGACACGGTCTGCGACGACACCCCGGCCAACCGCGCCACGTCGCCGATGGACGGTCCCGACTTCGGGTGTCCCTTGGCGCCGCGGCGCGCGCCCCTGACCTCGCTCGACATGGCATCAGCATAGGCGGGGCGTCACTGGCTGCGAGCGACCATCAGCCAGCTGACCTGGATGTCGGGTGAGCGGGTCGGCGCGATCGACACCGTGACCTTTCCGTCGGCCCCGACCGCGATCCCGCCGTACGTCGCCGCGACGCCGGTCGCGGTGAACAGGCGTTGCGGGTCGACCACTGATCCGTTCACCGACACCTCGGCCGCACGGTTGGCCCACGGCCACGGGTCGTAGTAGCCCGCGTGGACGGTGTACGTGCCGGGCTCGAGATTCCCGAACGTGTAGACCAGCGGCTCGTGGTTCTTCGCGTACCGCAGCGTGGTGTAGAGATCGCCGGTGCCGGCCGGTGCGCTCGATCCGGTGTAGCCCCACTGCGTACCGGTCACCGGATCGGTGCCCAGCGGCTGCTCCGGCGCCGAGTTGAGCAGGGGTTGCTCGGTCGACGCGACCTGGGTGAGGCGGGTCCAGTCGGGCGTCGCGGTCCCGCCGGCGTTCACGGCGTACCGCAGGCCGTGCGGCACGACCACGACCGAGCGCGTGAACGTCCGGCCGTCCGCCAGCGTGCCGCGCAGCGTCGCGGGCCCGGGTTGCGCGATCGTCGCCGCGTCCCAGGTGACCGCGACCTGCTCCGATCCCGCGGCCGTCGTCACTGTGACGGCGGACGGCAGCGTGCTCGTGTCGCCGAGCCACACGCTGTCCGGGATCGTGCTCGTGACGGTCCAGCGCGTGTACGGCGTCAGGTCGCCGAGCTTCCACTCGGCATCCGGGCCGATGGTCAGCGCACCACCTTCGCCGAACGTCATCGGCATCCAGACGTACGGCGCGTTCGCGAGGTCGTTCGGCGTCCACCGGTCGCCCATGAAGACGAACTTGTTCTGCTGCTGGTCGACCGGGATCACGTTCGTGCTCTGCGACCGGTAGGTGGTCGCCGCTCCGTCGCCGCTGATCGGGACACCGCGGTCGGTGAACTGGCCCAGGATGTTCTGCGAGGTCGCGTAGCGGGCCGGGTTCGGGTCCCAGCCGGTGGCGCCTGACGTCACCAGGTAGTAGGTGCCCTCCGACTTGAACATCGCCGGCGCCTCGCGCTGGTTGCAGGCCAGCGTGCGGACGAAGTCCTTGCCCTGGACGGCGTTCTCCGGCGCCGCGGACAGGTACGTGTACGACTTGTTCAGCTTGGAGATGTACATCGTCCGGTTCTCCTCGGACGAGTAGATGATGTACGCCGTGCCGTCGTCGTCCACGAACAGGTTCATGTCCCGCGCCATCCCGCCGGCCGGGTCGAACGCGGACCCCGAACCGCACCACGGCACCGAGTCGCTCGGCACCCGGTTCAGGCGGTACGAGTCGATCCAGCGGAACGGGCCCTTCGGCGAGTCCGCGATCGCCACCCCTGCCTCGGCCCGCGCGTACGTCGAGGTGCTGGTCGGCGACGACGGGCCGTCGGAGTGGACCCACATGATCCACTTGCCGGTGGCCTTGTTGTAGATGACCTTGGGGCGTTCGAGGATCGAGGGCCGCGCCCAGCCGTCGGTGCGGACGCTGTTGGTCGACAGGTCACGCCAGACGACGTCCTTCTGGGCCGGCGTGTACTTCTTGTAGAGCTTCGCGAAGTACGGGTCGCTCTCGAACTGGTCGGGGGAGCTCATCGCGCGGAGTGCGAGCCCCTGGTCCTTCCAGTTGTAGAGGTCGTACGACGAGTACAGGTGCACACCCGGGCTGTCGTAGTACCCGTTGCTGCGGTCCTCGCCGTACCAGTAGTAGATGCGCCGGCCGTCGTCGTCCTTGGCCGGGACGACCTGACCGCCGTGGGCCTGGATCACCTTGCCGCTCGCGTCCGGCCAGGGCTGACCGGGGCGGAAGGACGTGTTCGCGATGGGCTGTGCCGAGTTGGCCGGGGACGACCACAGACCGAGCCCGACCGCGGCGAGCACGACGCTCGCCACGGCCCGGATCTTTCGTCGTTGCATACGGTTTCAGCCTTTCAAGCCGGTTTGGGCGACACCTTGCACGAGATAGCGCTGAAGGAAGACGAAGACCAGGACGAGCGGCAGGATCGAGACGGCGGCCGCCATGAACAGTTGCGGGATGTTGATGGTCTGCGCGGTGACGAAGGTCGACAGTGTCACCTGCACGGTCCAGGCGCTCTCGTCCTGGGCGACCACGAGCGGCCAGAGGAACGAGTTCCAGCTCGCGATGAACGTGATCACCGCGATCGCCGCGATGAAGTTCCCGGAGTTCGGTACGACGATCCGCCAGAACGTGCCGCCGTACCCGAGGCCGTCGATCCGGGCCGCCTCCTCGAGCTCCTTCGGGAACGAGAGGAAGTACTGGCGGAACAGGAAGACGGTGAAACCGCTGAACAGCGACGGGATGATCAGGCCGCGGTAGTCCGAGACCCACCCGAGCCAGGACACGATCACGAAGCTCGGCACGAAGGTCACCGCGCCCGGGATCATCAAGGTGGCGAGCACCGCGTAGAAGATCTTGTTGCTGTGCGGGTGGTTGATGCGGGCCAGCGCGTAGCCGGCCAGCGAGCTGACCAGCAGCGTGCCGGCGGTGGTGAGGACGGCGACGACCGCGGAGTTCCGCAGCGAGCTGAGCATCGGGATCTCGGGATCGCTGAACAGGTCCGCGAGGTTGTGCCACTGGATGTCTTTGGGGAAGAACGTCCAGCCCGGGGCGGTGATGTCCTTGGTGCTGGCCAGCCCGTTCCTGATCAGCAAGTAGAACGGGACCAGGAACAGCACCGTCATCACGATCAGGACGGTCATGCCGGCGCCGTTGGCGATCCGGTCGGTGACGGTCCGGCGGTACCCGACGGCGCGTGGTTGATGGGTGTCCATGGGAATCTCCTAGTCGCCGGGTCTGCCGAAGCCGAGGAGCTTGCCCTGCAGCACGGTGACGACCGCGATGATCGCGGCCAGGATCAGCGACCCCGCGCTGCCGAGGCCGAAGTTCTGCTGGCTGCCGAGCGCGAGGTGGTAGAGGTACACCAGCGGCGGGCGCGCGTACTCGACCGCGCCGAGCAGGTTGTAGAACTCGTCGAAGGCCTGGTACGCCGCGATCAGGCACAGCAGCAGCACCGAGATCGAGGTCGGCCGCAGCAGGGGGAGCGTGATGTGCCGGAACACCTGCCAGCCGGGCTTGGCGCCGTCGACGAACGCGGCCTCGTAGAGCTCCGGATTGATGTTCTGCAACGCCGCCAGGAACAGGATCATGTAGAAGCCGGCCTGCAGCCACAGCCGCGCGGTCACGATGACCAGCCAGTACCAGGGCGGGTCGAGCGAGGCCAGCCAGCTGATCGGCTCCACGCCGATCCAGCCGAGCAGCGTGTTCGCCATCCCGAACCGGACGCCGTTGAAGATCGACAACTTCCAGATCAGCGACGCCACGACGTACGAGCACGCGGTCGGCAGGAAGAACACCGACCGGAAGAACGCCCGCGCCACCCGGACCCGGTTCACCAGCACCGCGAGGAACAGCGACACCGCGAAGGTGGTCGGGACGATGAGCAGGGCGAACGCGGTGAACGTCACCAGCGACGAGACGAACGCCTTGTCGCTCAACATCGCGGTGTAGTTGCCCAGACCAACGAACTTGGTCGGCGTCACGGTGCCCTGCGCGTCGAAGAAGCTGAGGAACGCGCTCCACCCGATCGGGAAGTAGACGAAGACGGCGAGCCCGATCAGGAACGGCGCGACGAACAGCCAGAACGCGCGCCGCTGCCCGTGGATCGCGCGCGTTCTGCGCGCGGTCCGGGTGCGCCCGCCGACCGGGCGCACCTGGGAGGCAGCGGTCGTCTGCTGCGACATCAGCCGAAGATCTTGTCGAGCTCGGTGTTGATCTTCTTGACCGCGCCGGCCAGCTCGGTCTCCGGATCGCCGCCCTTGCCGAGCACCCGCGTGACGGCGTCGGTGAGTGCGGTGCCCATCGCGGGCGTCCAGTTCGGGTCGCCCTGGACGCCGAACTGCGTGTTCAGCGACACCGACTCGGCCGCCGGGCCGCTCTGCAGTTTCGAGGCCTTCGCGGCCAGGCTCTTGCGCGGCGGGATGTGGAAGCCGTAGCTGAGCGACCAGTCCTCCTGCAGGTCGGCCTTGTCTACCCACAGCCACTTGGTGAACGCCTTCGCCGCGTCGATGTTCTTGGACTTCGCGCTGACGAACGCGGACCAGCCGCCGGACACGACCGCCGGCTTGCCGCCGGCCGCGGCCGGGAACGGGAACACGCCGATCTCGTCCGCGCCGAGAGCGGTCGTCATGCCGGGCACCGCCCACATGCCGATCCACTGCATCGCACACAGGTTCTGGTTGATCGCCGACGGGTCCCACCAGTCGGTGGGCGCACCGAGCAGCAGGCTCTTGTCCGCGGCGAACTTCCGCAGCTTGAGCAGCACCTCGGCGACCTTCGGCGGCTCGAAGCCGATCTTGTGGTCCGCGGTCAGGAACCGTCCGCCGGTCGAGTAGATCGCCGCCGTGGTCAGGCCGCCGCCGGTGTTGTTGGCGTCGTTGCCGGCGAACAAGCCCTTCACCGACTTGTCGGTCAGCTCCTTCGCGGCCGCGATCAGGTCGTCGAGCGTCTGCGGCGGCTTGATGCCCTTCGCCTCGAACAGGCTCTTGCGGTAGTAGAGCATCTGCGGGTCGTTGATCATCGGGATCGAGTACAGCTTCCCGTCGATCGAGTTGGCGGCCAGGTCGCCCTCGGCGTAGTCGTCCTTGACGTCGGCGATCAGATCGTCGAGCGGGACCACCTGGCCCGAGCTGACCAGCGAGCGCTCGAGGTGGCCCTCGAAGGCGTCGGGCCCGTTGCCGGACGACAGGCCGCTGGAGAGCTTCGCCGGATAGTCGCCGGGGATCCACTGGATCTGGACGGTCGCGTCGGTGTACTCCGCGGCGTACTTCTTCGCGGCTTCCTGCGTCCCTTTCTCGCCGTACTGGTGGTACCACTGGCTGAGCGAGACCTTGCTGCTGCCGCCACCAGCGGCAGCAGCTCCGGTTCCCTTGTTGGAGCCGCAGGCGCCCAGCACCCCTGCGGCGGCCAGACCTAGTGCTCCGCCGAGCACGGCGCGACGGGAGACGTTGGCGGGCGGGGTCATCGTTACCTCCGGAGAGCCAAGAATGTTTACGTGAACAGAAGGTGCCGATGATTAGAGCGCCCTGGCTGATCCGACGTCAAGAGCCCGGGTCCGGGAATTTCGACTGATCCGGTTCAGTTCGCCGAAGCCGTTGTTTTGCTGGGATCTGAGCGTCTCGGCGCGCGTGCGGAGGTCTCGGCGGCGCTGACCTCTTGACGTCGTCACCGACCTGGGACCATGATCTGCCCAGGTCCATCTGTTTGCGTAAACAGAACCCTGGCCAGGCGCCGCGCCGGTCGCGCATAAGCTTGTCCCATGGAGTCGAGGTCGTGACCGGTGCGGAGCATCTGGCGATCGTCGCGGCCGGGCTCGGCGCCGGCGTGCTCACGTCCACGGTCGGTGTCGCGTCGCTGATCAGTTTCCCGGCGCTGATCGCGCTGGGCATCCCGCCGGTCGTGGCGAACGCGTCGAACACGATCGGCCTGCTGCCCGGTGCGATGAGCGGGTCGTTCGGGTACCGGCGCGAGCTGCGCGAGGTGTCGCGGCCGACGACGATCGCCGTGGTGCTGACCTGCGCGATCGGCGCGATCGGCGGCGCGGCGCTGCTGCTGGCACTCCCGCCGGGGGTCTTCGCGGCGGCCGCGCCGTGGCTGATCCTGTTCACCTGCCTGGTCGTCGGTGTCCAGCCGTGGATCTCGCGCCGGCTGCGGTCCCGGCACGACACCGCGCAGGAGACGCGGACGACGATGACGCCGGCGACGACGTTCTTCGCCGCGCTGACCGGTGTGTACGGCGGGTACTTCGGCGCGGGGGCGGGCGTGATGATGATGGCCGTGCTCGGCCTCGGCCTGGATCTCGAGCTGCGCGTCGCGAACGCGCTGAAAACCCTGTCCCTGCTGGCCGCGAATCTCGTGGCCAGCATCATCTTCTTGTTCATCGCCGACCTGGACCCGACCGCGATCGTGCTGCTCGCGGCCGGGTCGGTCGCCGGCGGGTACGTCGGTGCGCATATCGGCCGCCGGCTCCCGAGCGGCCTGCTCCGCGCGCTGATCGTGGTCGCCGGCGTCACCGCCGCGGTTCTGATGCTCCGGTAGTCAGGAGTCCCAGATCGGGCCGAGCGCCGGGATCCCCAGGCGCTCCAGCCCGTGGACGACGGACCAGGTGAGCGACTTGTTCGACACGCAGATCACGGCCTCCGCGCCGGACTCGTCGTACGCCGAGTAGGCGAGCTTCACCATGTCGGGCTTGCCGTGCGCGTCGGTGTCCCAGATCAGCGCGTCGGGCTGCGCGGCGAGGATCTCGTCGACCAGGTCCTGCCCGTACGTCTTGACCGGATCGCGGGTCACCCAGACCAGCTTGTGCGGCACCCGCGCCGCCAGTACGTGCGCGAGGACCGGACCGATCCCGCTGCCGGTCACCAAGTAGGCGACCCGGCGGAACACCGTCCCGTAGTTCGCCATACCGGCGGTCGCGACGCCCCGGACCCAGATGTGCGTCGGTGGGTTGTCGATGAAGTCACTCGTCCAGTCGCCGGCGCGGGACACGGTCATCCGGAAGCCCGGACCGCCCGGCGTCGGGATCACCGCGAAGCTGTGCCACTGCCGCAACGGATGCCGGGCGATCGCGCGGGCCGATCCGGCCGGCGGCCGGCCGCGGCCGGCCCGGACGAGTGCGACATGGGAGGACGGGCGCACGACCTCGATCGGGATCCTTCGCAGCATGGTCCAGGGCACCAGCGAGCTGATCGTGGTCAGCATCAGGACCCATACCGTCGGCGTGGTCACGAACGCCCAGGCGAGTGGCGTGGCCCCGCGTCGTTCGTCCGCGAGCAGGACCGCGCCGATCCAGAACAGCAAGGACAGTCCCCAGCCTCCGAACCTGTGGACCCGCTCGAACAGATCGTGCCGCCGGGCGCGCGCACGCGGCCTCGCCGTGATCACGATCGCGAGCAGCAGAAGCGCCTGGACGTAGTACACGAGCAGCAGCAGCGCGCCGACCCGCCCGGTCGCGACGACTGTCAGCACCAGGAACCATACGGTGCCGCAGACAGCACCGCCCACATGCAGTCCACCCAGGTGATAGCCCTTCGCCAGCGCCCAGCGCAGCCGCAGCGGCCACGACTTCGGAGCCTTCATCACGCAGCGGGAAAGCCAGTTCACGAAGAACTGCTGGCGTACCAGAATTCCCAGTGTGAAATTCAGCTGGGCGATCAGTGCGAGCGCCTGAACATCGCCCCACCATTGACCGCCCAGCGCGTACCCGCAATTCATCAGCACGACGAGCAACGCCAGCCGATGGCTCTGCATCAGCCGCGGATGCTTGAAGATCCGTCGCCCCCACGGCAGTGGCGACGGCAGCCGGACGTCAGGCAGCATCGGATCACAACGGACCGCACTCATGAATTCCCCCGAATTTCGAAAAATACCCCCGGTAATGCAGGCTGAGACGCCCGGGCGCACCACTTCGGTTGATCACCAGTGCGGTGTTGAAACGAAACCTCAACAAACTGCCCGTTCGGGCAGGCGGGTCAGCCGAAGGTTCGGAGCAGCCGGTCCCGCACGACGGCGGTCGGGTTGTCCGGTCCGGTGGCCGACCGCGTTGCCAGGTAGAGCGTGTTGAGCGGCGGCAGTTCGGGATCGGACAGCAGGACGAGTTCGCCGGCGGCCAGGGCCTCGTCGCACAGGTACGTCGGCAGCACGCTCGCGCCCGCTCCGGCGCGCACCGCGGCCAGGACGCCGCGCAGGTCCGGTACGACGAGGTCGGCGGTCCGGGTCAGGCGGGTGGAGAAGACGGTTCGCCAGTAACGGCGGATGATCGGCGCCTCCTCGGCGTACGCGATCAGGGGGATCTTCCGCAGCGGCTCCGGTGAGGTCGTCGGCGGGCCGGCGGACCACTTCGGCGCTGCCACCAGCGCGAAAGTCTCGTCGTAGAAGGGGGTTGCGCGGACACCGGCGCGGCGCGGCCGGGTCGAACTGATCACCAGGTCGAGGCTGCGGTCGACGAGCCGGTCCAGCAGGTCGTCCGGCAGGCCGAAGGTCGCGCGGACCTGGAGTCCCTTCGCGAGCCGCTCGGCCAGCGACGGCAGAACCATGGTGCACAGGAAGTCCGACGGGCCGCCGAGATGGACGGTCGTCGCGGTGGGTGCGGCGAGCTCGTCCAGCAGCAGGCCGTGCAACGCGTCGATGGGATCGGCGACCCGGCGGGCGAGCTCGTCGCCGGCGCCGGTCGGCCGGACGCCGCGGGCGAGCCGCTCGAACAGCGGCCGGCCGAGCGCGGTTTCGAGCGTCTTCAGTTGCGCGGTCACGGTCGGCTGGGAGAGTCCGAGCAGCTCCGCGCCGGCGGTGATCGAGCCGGCCCGATGCACGGCCAGGAACGTCCGGAGCAGGTCGAGGGACGGGCTCATATCAGAAATCCTATGCCATGTTACACAGAACCCTATTGGTTTCCGATGCCTCCGCGCTCGCATCATGAAGCCATGACACGCGTACTGATCGCTCTCACCAGCCACTCCCAGCTCGGCGACACCGGCCGGACCACCGGCTTCTACGCCTCCGAGGCAGCCGAGCCGTGGTCCGTCTTCACCGCGGCCGGCTTCGATGTCGACCTGGTCTCCGTCGCCGGCGGCCGTCCGCCGATCGACGGGCTGGACGAGGACGACCCGATCCAGCAGAAGTTCCTCGCGTCGGTGGACCTGGAGCACACCCCGGCCGCGGCCGGTCTCGACGCCTCGGCGTACGACGCGATCTTCTTCGCCGGCGGGCACGGGACCGTCTGGGACTTCCCGAACGACGAGGCGCTGGCATCACTTGCCGCGGGCATCTATGAGCACGGCGGCGTGGTTGCCGCCGTATGCCACGGCCCGTCGGCACTGGTGAACCTGACCCTGTCCGACGGCAGTCACCTGGTCGACGGCAAGAACGTCGCCGCGTTCACCAACGCCGAGGAGGCCGCGGTGGGTCTGACCGAGGTTGTGCCGTTCCTGCTCGCCGACGCGCTGACCGCCCGCGGCGCGATCCATCACCCGGCCGCGGACTTCACCCCGCAGACCGTCACCGACGGCCGCCTCGTCACCGGCCAGAACCCGCAGTCCGCCACCTCGACCGCGGAAGCGGTCGTCGCGGTCCTCACCACCTGAACCAGTCGGATCAAGCGGTCGGGTCCGGGCCGAGGGCGGCGTCCAGCAGATCGCCCAAGTGCTGGAGCTGGGCGGCCGACAGGCTGTGGAACGACGTCTTGAAGACGTCGTGCACGGCTTCCTGGCCCTCGGCCCGGAGCTGCTCGCCCTTCGCGGTGAGGCGGCGGCTGGCTCGCCGCGGAGATCGCGCTGCGGAAGAGTCCCCGGGTGAGCAGCGATCCCGCGATCGACCTACACCGTCCTGCCGGCCACCTCCCGCAACTGGAAACGCCCGAGGAACTGCTTGCTGCCGTCATGGCCCGCCGCGGGTGAGGGACGATGGTGCAATGAGCGTCGGGCCGAGAGTGCTGGAGGCTGTCCGCGGGCGGCTGGTCGTTTCGTGTCAGGCGTATCCGGGGGAGCCGATGAACTCGCCGGCGACCATGCGCGCCGTGGCTGAGGCGGTCGTTGCCGGGGGCGCGGCTGCCCTGCGGGTGCAGGGCATCGCGGACATCGCCGAGATCCGCGCGGCGGTCGAGCTCCCCCTGATCGGGTTGTGGAAGGACGGCCACGACGACATCTTCATCACCCCGACCCTCGACCATGCGCTCGCGGTCGCTCAGGCCGGCGCCGACGTCGTCGCCCTCGACGGAACGCACCGCCCGCGCCCGGACGGCCGCAGCCTCGCCGAGACGATCGAGGCGGTCCACGTCCGCACCGGCAAGCTGGTGATGGCCGACTGCTCGACCTTCGAGGAAGGGGTCGCGGCCGCGGACGCCGGCGCCGATCTGGTCGGTACGACGCTGTCGGGCTACACGCCGTACACCACGAAAACCGACGGCCCCGACCTGGAGCTGGTGGCTCGGCTGGCCGCGGCGATCAGCACACCGGTCGTCGCCGAAGGCCGCATCCACACCCCCGAGCAGGCGGCCCAGGCGATCGCCGCCGGTGCCTGGACTGTCGTCGTCGGCACCGCGATCACCCATCCCACCACCATCACCACTTGGTTTGCCAGCGCCTTGCAGTGATCCCGGGCGACTCAGAGCTGGGCGACGGTCTCGCGGACGATGACGTGGGTGCCGAGGGTGGTGTGGTTTTCGGTGGGGTTGGGGTCCAGCGCGAGAGCGGCGGCGCGGAGGCCCAGCTCGCGGGCGGGGATGTGGACGGTGGTGAGCTGCAGGTCGGCGGCGAACGAGTCGTTGTTGAAGCCGACGACCGAGACGTCGTCGGGGACCCGGAGGCCGGCTTCGCGGAGGGCCTGCATGGCGCCGGCGGCCACGTGGTCGTTGTGGGCGAGGATGCCGGTGAACGTCGGCGGCCCGGCGTCGAGGAGCTCACGCACCCGGGCGTACCCGGTCTCGCGGTTCCAGGCCGGGTGGATCTCGAGGTCCGGGTCGAGGTCGCCGCCGAGATCGCGGAGCGCCTTGCGATAACCGGTCGTCCGCCGGGTGGTGATGCTCTGCCCGTCGGGTCCGCCGAGCAGCAGGATCCGGCGATGGCCGCGCGACAGTAGGTGGCTGGTCGCCGCGTACGCACCGCCCTCGTTGTCGTACTCCACCGACGCGTCCTGGAAGCCGGTGTCGATCGGCGGCCGCGCGCACAGCACGAGCCGGGTGCCGGACTGGCGGAGTTGCGCGGCGAACGCGCCCATCTGCTCGCGGTACTCGTCGCTCTCGACGACGGCGCCGACCAGGATGATCGCCTCCACGTGCTGGGCGTGCATCTGCCGGAGCACGGCGAGCTCGCGCTCGAGGTTGCCGCCGCTGGTGCCGATCAGGCACAGCTTGCCGGCCTCGGCGACCCCGGTGGCGATGCTCTCCACCAGGCTCATCAGGAACCCGTCGTCGAGCATCATCACCACCAGCGCGATCGTGCCGGTGCCCTGCCGGGTGAGCGCGCGGGCGTGCGGGTTCGCGACGTAGTCGAGCTCCTGGACCGCGCGCAGCACCTTGTCCCGGGTCTTCGGGGCCGGGGGATAGCTGCCGTTCAGGATCCGCGAAACGGTCGTCACGGAGACGCCGGCCCGGGCCGCGACGTCCCGGATGCTCGGCCGCCCATCGCTCATGCGCCGTCCTCCGATAATCGGTTAAAGCGTTGTACGAAATCCTAGCAGCAGATTCAGGCTCAGTGGATGGAAAACGCTTGCTCTGAGCGTCCTCAGCCTCTTGACCCCGGTGTGCAACCGTTTTACCTTTCTCGTCAGATCGCGGATGGAGAGTCGCCCGATCCCTCGACGAAAGGTCGTGCCCATGCGGTCCCACCTGACCCGACTGGCAGCAGCCGCTGCCGCCCTGATCACGTTCACTCCCGGCCTCGCGGCAGCCGGGGAGCAGACGACTGCCGCCATCGAGCCGCCGGCGAGCGTGGTCTCGATGCTGACCACCCAGCACCCCCGCCTGCTCGCCCGCCAGGGCGACTTCACGACGGCGGGGCAGCGCCTGCAGTCCGACACCCGCCTGCAGGGCTGGTTCGCGAAGGTCCGCAGCGACGCCGACGCTATCCTCGGCACGACGCCGAAGGCGCCGCCGAACAACTTCGACAACAGTCGCGAGGTGAAGCGCCGCGTCTACTCGCTGGCGCTGGTGTACCGGCTGACAGGTGACAGCCGGTACGCCGCCCGCGCGGCACAGGAACTGCTGGCCGTCTCGGCGTACCCGGACTGGAACCCGTCGCACTTCCTCGAGGTCGGCGAGATGACCAATGCCGTTGCCATCGGCTACGACTGGCTGTACGACTACCTGACCGCCGCGCAGCGGACCACGATCCGGCAGGCGATCGAGACCAAGGCGCTGCAACCGGCGCTCGCGATCTACAACCAGCAGACCAGCTTCTACACGCAGTCGCACAACTGGAACCTGGTCTGCAACGCGGTCGCGCTCGGCGCGCTGGCGATCGGCGACGAGAGCCCCGACCTCGCCGACCAGATCCTGCGCAAGAGCATCACGTCGATCCAGAACGGGATCAGCGAGTACAACCCGGGCGGCGGCTACGCGGAGAGTCCGACGTACTGGGCCTACGGCACGGAGTACCTGGTCACCTACCTCGCCGCGTTCAAGACCGCGGTGGGGACCGACTTCGGCCTGTCGGCGCTGCCGGGGCTGTCGATCACCGGCGACTTCCCGATCCAGGTGTCCGGCGCCGGGGGAGAGCTCTTCAACTTCGGCGACGGCGGCACCGAGCTGGCCGGCGCGGTCACGTCCGGGTGGCATCTGCCGTCGATGATGTGGCTCGCGAGCCGCTTCGACCGGTCGTACCTCGCGGCCTGGGAGGCGGCCCGTGCCGATCGCTCGGCGAGTCCGCTCGACATCCTCTGGTACGACCCGGCCAGGACGACGGGAACCACCCATCCGGCGTACACCGACTGGCTGTTCCGCGGGACCGAGGTGGTGACGGCGCGCAGCGCGTGGGACGACCCGTACGCCGTGTCCATCGGCACCAAGGGCCTCCGCGCCGGGTACGACCAGGTTGTCGCGCACGAGAATCTCGACGCCGGCGACCTGGTGCTGGACGCGAACGGCGTGCGCTGGTTCGACGACCTCGGTGCCGACAGCTACAGCCTGCCCGGGTACTTCGACTGGCAGAAGAACACCGGCGGCCGCTGGGACTACTACGTCGCGCGTCCCGAGGGACAGAACACGATGGTGCTCGGCTCCGGCCCGACGCCGCAGACCGCGCTGACGAACGGCGCGCCGGTCATCGAGACGGGATCGTCGGCGCAGCAGTTCTACGAGATCACGGACCTGACCGGGATGTACGGCGGGCGCGTGCAGCGGGCGCAGCGCGGCGTGCAGTTGTTCGACGACCGTCGTCAGGTGCTGATCCAGGACGAGGTGGAGTCGACGCAGGGCATCTCGTACTGGTCCTTCCTGCACACCCGCGCCGACATCGTGGTGGCGGCCGACGGCAGGTCCGCGATGCTCTACCGCGGCGGGCAGCGACTGTGGGTGCAACTGGTCGGACCAGCCGCTGCGCAACTCCTGGTCGGTGATGCGACGCCGCTGCCCGGCAGCCCTAGTCCGGCCGGGCAGAGCACGCAGTCCGGTGTCCGCAAGCTGATGGTCAACCGCCCGAACATCAGCACCACGACCGTCGCGATCCGTGCGGTGCCGCTCGCGACCGGGGAGCAGCCGCCGACGACCACACCCGCCATCGTCCCGCTCTCGTCGTGGGGAACGGCAACGGCTCCTTCCGGTCTGAGCGGAATTGTGGTCGGCGGCAAAGAACTTGGTGGCTTCGAGTCCGGGCGGTTCCGGTACGACGTCACGCTGCCGTGGACCGCTACCGATGCGCCGAAGGTCTCGGGCGTACCTGCTTCGGGGACGTCCGCGGTCGTCTCGCAGGCGATGGGGGTGTCGGGCGTCGCGTCCATCGCGACCTCGAGGTCCGGTCAGCGCGGGCCGACGTACGAGATCCACTTCCATCAGGCCGGCAAGGCCGGGCGGTCCTTCCCGATCGCGGCGGCCGATGCCAGCAGCGACGACGGGAACGGCGCCGCCGGGTCGGTGGACGGCAGTCTGTCGACGCGGTGGTCGGCCGCGGGGGACGACGAGTACCTGACCTACAACCTCGGCCGGACCCGCACGGTCGGCGCGGCGGCGGTTGCCTTCTACAACGGATCCCGGCGGACGGCGAAGTTCGACGTGCTGACGTCGACGGACGGTACGACGTGGCGGACCGCGCGAGCCGGGATCGTGTCGTCGGGGACGACGGACGACCTGGAGGTGTTCGCACTGCCGGCCGCGGTGGCGCGGTACGTGCGGATCGTCGGGCACGGGAACTCCGCGAGCACCTTCAACAGCATCCTCGAAGTGCGGCTGTACGCGAGCTCTGCCGACGCGAAAGCCGATGCGCCGCCGCGTCCTGTCGTGCTCGGGACGGTCTCGATCTCGCAGCCACCGGAGTTGTCCGTCGGCAGCAACCGGCAGTTGTCGCTGACCGCGTCGCGGACGGACGGCAAGCCCGTCGATCTGTCAGCGGCGACGGTCGACTGGCAGAGCAGCAACCCGGCCATAGCGACGGTCGACGGAAACGGCCTGCTGACCGCGGCCGCGGGTGGGTCGACAGCTGTGGCGGCGATGGTGACGGTCCCGCCGGTCGTGAAGGTGGCCCGCGTACCGGTCACGGTCGTCGACCCGTCGCGGATCGACGTCGCGGCGGACGGCTTCGTCCGGAACGGGTCGGCCGCCGGTACGACGTACGGAACGGCTTCTGCGCTCGAGGTCCGGAACAATCCAGAGCTGAACAGCGGCTACGACCGGATCGCGTACCTGCGGTTCGATCCGAAGACGGTGCCGGGACCGATCCAATCGGCCACGCTGCAGGTGTACGGCAGGATCGCCGACAGCTCGACGACACCGACGGTCAACGGCGTGTACGCGACCGGAACCGACTGGACCGAGTCCGCCCTGAACTGGAACAACCGCCCCGCGCTCGGCGAACAGCTCGGCACGACGACCCTCGACAACACCATGGCCTGGCGAACGGTCGACGTCACCCAGTACGTCCGCGCCCAGCTCGCGGACGGCCGGCCGATCGGTTTCGCGATCGCCTCGACGGTGCCTGCGTACGGCCCGTTCACCACCTTCAACAGCAAAGAGGCGGCGAGCAACCCGCCGTACCTCCACCTCACGTTCTGATCGGAAGGACATCCGACATGGCAACCCACATCTCCCGGCGGCGGGCGCTCCAGCTCGGCGGACTCGCACTGGGATCCGGGGTCCTGGCCGCGTGCGGCGGCGGCTCCGGCGCGGGCAGCGGCAAGGCGGCCACCATCCGGGTCGCGTACGACGGCAACGCGGAGCGCACCAAGCAGGTGGGCCTCGCACTGGACAAGATCCAGTCCAAGCTCGACGGGGTCACGATCCAGTCCGAGTTCGGCGGCGACAACGCGTTCTTCACCAAGGTGCGGACCCAGATCGCCAGCGGCGACGGGCCGGACATCTTCCTCGCCAACACCATTGACCTCGGCAACTATGTGAAGAGCAACGCTGCGCTGGACCTGGGCAAGTACCTGCCGGACAGGATCAAGACGGGGGACTGGGACCAGCAGCTGCTGAAGGGGGCGCAGGTCGACGGGAAGCAGTACAGCATCGGGACCGGCGTGAACTCGTTCTGCCTGCTGTACGACAAGCCCGCCTTCGACAAGGCCGGCGTGACGAAGCTCGACCCCGCGTGGACGTGGGAGGACTTCGCGGCGATCGCCGCGGAGGTCTCGAAGGCGAACGCGCGCAAGCCGTACGGCACCAGCGACGCCGGGCGGGACCTGCAGACGTTCCAGGTCTACATCCGGGGGAACGGGGCCGAGTTGTTCACGCCGGACGGTGCGATCGGCTTCACCGAGGAGCATGTCGTCGAGTTCTGGAACCTGTGGAAACGGCTCCGCGACACCGGTGCCGCCGTACCCGCCGAGGTGACCGCGGCCGCGGACTTCAACAACAACAACCTGGTCAAGCGCAAGGCCGCGATGAACTTCGACTTCTCGAACCGGATCCTGTCGAACCAGACCCTGGCCGGCCGGCCGCTCGGATCCACCACGTACCCGCAGGGCGATCGGCCCGGCGCCTACATCCGGCCGTCGCGCGTGTGGGCGGTCTACGGCCGCAGCAAGAACCCGGAGAAGGCGGCGCAGGTCCTCGACGGACTCGTCAACGACCCGGACGCCGCGATGCTGATCCGCACGCAGCTCGGCGTACCGAACAACCCGAAGAACCTGGCCGCTGTCGAGGCCGCCGCGACACCCGACCAGGCGCGTGAGTTCACGCACCTGAAGCTGATCGAGCAGCACCAGACACCGCTGGCGAACGTCGTCTTCCCGGCCGGCGGCGGCGACGTGTCCGGTGCCTTCCAGACTTACGCCGACAAGGTGGCCTTCGGCAAGATGTCCGTCGCCGACGCGGCCAAGGGCCTGATCGCCGACGCGACCAAGGCGCTGAAGGGCTGACCCGATGTCGACCGTCGTCACCCGCGAGCCGGACACCCAGGTGCCGGCTCGCCCCACCCCTGCGCCCAGGCGCCGCCGTACCGACGGGCGCTGGGGCGGGCTGTTCCTCACCCCGTGGCTGCTCGGGCTGGTCCTGCTCACCCTCGGCCCGATGGCGGCGTCGTTGTACTTCTCGTTCACCGACTTCGGGTTGCTCGGCAGCCCGCACTGGGTCGGCGGGCAGAACTACTCCGAGCTGCTCACCGACGATCCGACGTACCTGCAGTCGATCAAGGTCACGCTGGTGTACGTCGGGTTGTCGGTGCCGCTGAAACTCGCGATCGCACTGCTGGTCGCGATGGTGCTGAACACCAAGCTCCGCGGGCTGTCGTTCTACCGCGCGGTGTTCTACCTGCCGTCGTTGCTCGGGGCAAGCGTCGCGGTGGCGATCATGTGGCGGCAGCTGTTCACCGGCGACGGCGTGGTGAACCGCTTCCTCGCCGTCGCCGGCATCGACGCGCCGAGCTGGGTCTCGAACCCCGACTACTCGATCTACACGCTGGTCGCACTCGCCGCCTGGCAGTTCGGCACGCCGATGCTGATCTTCCTCGCCGGGCTGCAGCAGATCCCGCGGACCCTGCTCGAGGCCGCCAGCGTCGACGGCGCGGGAGCCGTCAGCCGGTTCTTCCGTGTGACGCTGCCGTTGCTGACGCCGATCCTGTTCTTCAACCTGGTCATGCAGGTGATCGGCTCGTTCCAGGCGTTCTCCCAGGCGTACGTCGTCGGCGACGGCCAGGGCGGTCCGGCCGAGTCGACCCTCGTGTACAGCCTGTATCTCTACAAGGCGGCATTCGTCGAGTTCAAGATGGGCTACGCCTCCGCGATCGCCTGGGTCTTCCTGCTCGGCATCGCCGCGCTCACGGCGGTCAACTTCCTCTTCTCACGGTATTGGGTCTTCTATGACGACGAGCACTAAACGCTTCGCTGCCGTCCGCCACGTCGTACTGCTCGCCGGAGTCGTGCTGATGCTGTACCCGGTCGCGTGGATGCTGAGCAGCTCGCTGAAGCCGGCCGGCGACATCTTCACCACGTCGTCGCTGATCCCGCGGTCCTGGGACCTGTCGAACTACGCGACCGGATGGGAAGGCGCCGGCAACTCCTTCGGTGCGGCGATCGTCAACTCGTTCCTGGTCGCGGTCGTCTGCGTGATCGGGAACGTGCTGTCCTGCTCGATGGCGGCGTACGCGTTCGCACGACTGCGCTTCCGGTTCCGCGGCGCGGCGATGGCGGTCATGCTCGGCACGATCATGCTGCCGCACCAGGTGCTGCTGATCCCGCAGTACTACCTGTTCTTCCGCGCCGGCTGGGTGAACACGTTCCTCCCGCTCACCGTACCGAAGTTCCTCGCCGTCGACGCGTTCTTCATCTTCCTGATGGTCCAGTTCATCCGCGGCCTGCCCCGCGAACTCGACGAAGCCGCGGTGATCGACGGCTGCGGCCCCGCCCGCATCTACTGGCACATCATCCTGCCGCTGCTACGCCCCGCGATGGTGACAACCGCGATCCTCACCTTCGTCTGGACCTACGACGACTTCTTCGGCCAACTCATCTACCTCACCGACCCCGCCAAACAGACCGTCCCCGTGGCCCTCAGCGGCTTCCAGGACAACATGGGCGGCAACTCCCTGTGGGGCCCGATGTTCGCCATGTCCGTGATCGCCCTGATCCCGGTCGTCGTCATCTTCCTGATCTTCCAGAAACGCATCGTGGAAGGGGTGGCGACGACCGGACTGAAAGGCTGAGCCTGGTCAGCCCCACGCGGTGCTACGCACGGCTCCTCCGTCGCCGCACTACGCGCCGCTCCCACCCACCCCTGGGCGGTGCGTGCTGACGCGCGCTCCTTACGCTTAGCGCGCGCAACCTGCGGGCTGGCGCCCGCGGGGTTGCTCGCTGGCGCTCGCAGGGTTGGCGGGCTGGCGCCGCCGGGGTTGCTCGCTAGCGCTCGCGGTGAAAGCCTCGTGGCGGCGGCTCGTGGTCGGCGCAGGGGTCGCGCTGGGTCACTGGGCGCTGCGCCGGCGACCTGTCCGGACGAGGAATGGCGGGCACGGCTATGGCGCGCGTGACGTACGAGTCGAGCGTCTTCCGCACGTGCTTCCCAGGCCCAGCCGTACGCGGAGGGAGTGGGTAGTCCGTAGGCAGGCCCAGGGACCAGAGCGATCCGTCCGGCACCCCCGACAGGTTGTCGCCGTATCGACCCGTCGCTCATCAACCTCCACGCACCACCAGTTTCACGTCGCACCAGTTCCAGGTCGCACCAGTTCCACGTCCACGCACCCGCCGGTCCACGCACCCGCCGGTCCACGCAGCACCAGTTCCACGTCGCACCGGCTTACGGAGCAGCGGTTCCGCGTCGCACCAATCTCCGGCCGGACAGTCCAGTCGCACCAGCCTCCGGGGGCCGCCAGTTCCACGCCGGATCAGCCGCGTGCGAGTGGTTGATGCGAGCGCCGGCGAGCGACCCGCGGGCGCTAGCCCCGCGATCCCGCGAGCGCCAGCGAGCAACCCCGCGGGCGCCAGCCCCGCAGCCCGCGAGCGTCAGCGAGCAGCTCACGGGCGGCAGCGCGTAGGTTCGCGCGCCAAGCGCAAAGGAGCGCGCGTCAGCACGCACCGCTGCACGGGCGGGTGGGAGCGGCGCGTAAGTGCGGCGACGGAGGAGCCGTGCGTAGCACCGCGTGGGGTTGCTCGTACCGGCGCCGGCGGCCAGAAGGTGGTCGGGCTAGCGGGTGATGCGGTCTACTCGGTGGCCGGTTTGGTCGAAGATGTGGATTCGGGTGGTGTCGAGGGCCAGGTGGACCCGTGTGCCGCGGGCGAGTTCGGTGTCGACGGGGAGTTCTACGATCACGTCGGCGCGGCGGTGGGTGGCGCCGTGGGGTTCGGGTGGGGGAGGGGCGGGGGTGCCCAGCCCGATGCGTGAGCGGAGTCTGTCCAGGAAGGACGGCGTCACATCGGCCGCGGGGTAGGCGTGGGCCGGGTTCGCGCGGCCTACCCGGTCGGGGTCGACGACCTCGATGCCGCAGTGGACGAACGCGATCGACTGCTGGCCGTGGAACTCGAAGGCGCGGATCGTGCCGGTCAGCTGGTTCGGCGCGTCCTCGGTCAGGCTGAACGCGTTCGAGCGGGCGCCGACGATCACCTGGGCGCCGTCGTGGTGCCGCAGGATCAGTGACCGGCGGTCGGTCGGGTCGAGCGAGATCGACTGGGTGCCGAGGTCGAGGGCGACGCGGTGGTGCGCGGTGACCCGGACGGTGGCGGCGAGCAGGTTGATCCGCGGCGTACCCAGGAAGCCGGCCACGAACGCGGTCGCGGGATCGTTGTACACCTGTGTCGGCGTACCGACGTCCTCGATCCGCCCGTCCCGCATCACCGCGATCCGGTCGGCCAGCGTCAGTGCCTCGACCTGGTCGTGAGTCACGTAGAGCGTGGTCACGTTCAGGTCGCGCGTCATCGCGCCGATCTCCTGCCGGAGCTCGGTGCGCATCGTGGCGTCGAGGTTCGACAGCGGCTCGTCCAGCAGGAACACCTCCGGCCGGCGGACCAGCGCCCGGCCGATCGCGACCCGTTGGCGCTGACCACCCGACAACGTGCGCGGCATCCGGTCGAGGACGGACTCGATGCTGAGGATCTGCGCGAGGCCCGCCGCGGTGGACCCGGCCTGGACGTCGTTCTGCCCGGCGACCTGGAGCGGGAACATGATGTTCTCCTGGACCGTCCGGTTCGGGTACAGGGCGCCGGTCTGGAAGACCATCGCCACGCCGCGTTCGCGTGGTGCGAGCCGGGTGCCGTTGGTACGCCCGAACCACACCTCGCCGGACGTCACCCGCTCGAGGCCGGCGATCATCCGCAGCAGCGTGGTCTTCCCGCAGCCGGAGGGCCCGAGCAGCACCATGAACTCGCCGTCGTCGATGTCCAGCGACAGCTCGTCGACGGCCAGGTGTTCGCCCTCGAACACCTTGGACACCGCGTCGAGCCGGATCGCCGTCATGTAAGGCTTATACGGGAACTTACGGTTCACCGGCAAGCATCGGGCCTCCCGCGAAGTGGTTGCGCGGGGCACGATCCAATACTTAACTGTTGCTGCGAGCAACCAAGCGGCCGTTGACAACGACGGCAGTGGGGTCGCCGAGGGCGCCGTCCGGGGTGCGGGTCAGCTGGACGAGGTCTGCTCGGGCGCCGACTTCCAGGCGGCCGCGGTCGTGCAGGCCGAGCAGGTCGGCGGGTGTCGTGGTGGCCATCGTGACGGCTGTGTCGAGGGGGAGACCGCCGGGCCCGGTCGCCCATCGCAGGCAGTCGAGGAGCGAGGCGCCGCTGCCGGCCAGGTACGGCGTGCCCTGGAGGCGGAGGCTTCCGTCGGGGCCTACGGTGACGGCGCCGCCGACCGCGGTGCGGTAGTTGCCGGGTGCGCATCCGGCGAGGGCGGCGGCGTCGCTGGTGAGGACGGAGCGGCCGGGACCTTTCGCGCGGACCAGCGCTGCGAAGGTGTCGGGTGGGAGGTGGTGGCCGTCGGCGATCAGGCCGGCGGTGAGCAGGTCTTCGGTGAGCTGGGGCCAGATGGGGTTGTGGTGCCGGTCGACCTGGGCGGGAAGACCGTTGCCGACGTGGGTGGAGAGCCGGCCGCCGGCCGCGGCGAAGGCATGGATGTCGGCAGCGCTCGCGAGCGAGTGCCCAACCGAGGCAACGACCGGTCGCGTTCCGGCCCGGGGGATGGTGGTGAGGTGGTGGGTGAAGGCTATGGCGCCCTGGCGTTCGGGGGCGATGGTCATGATGGCTATCGCGCCTTCGGCTGCCGTCTGCCAGCGGTCGAACTCGTCGGGGTCGGGGTCGCGGATGACGGCTGGGTCGTGCGCGCCGCGGGCACCTTCGGCGGACGAGATGTACGGGCCTTCCAGATGCAGGCCCGGTACGCCGTACGCGACGTCGGGATCGGCCGCGCGCGCGGCGACGGCTCGCCTGACGAGGGCGGTGGTGGTCGCGTCGTCCGCGGAGATGATCGTCGGGTAGACGGTCGTCACCCCTTGGCCCCACAGGAGACGGACGAGATCGGCCAGTTCGCTCGCCGGACGGGACGGGTCGTTCACGTCCAGACCGCCGTACCCGTTGAGCTGGATGTCGACCAGACCGGGGATCAGCAACAGGTCCGGCGCCGCCGGGTGATCGGTGATCTCCTCGATGCCGTCGGCCGAGAACCGCACCCGTATCCCGCGGCCGGCTGCCGTCCGGCCTTCCAGGACCTCGCTCGTCACCGGGCCTCCTCAGTCTCGGGTTGCGGACAACCCAACTAGATCCTGGGACGCGCGGCAAGGAGGCTGCTCAACGGGTGAGCTGTTCCACGATCCAGCCGTTGCCGTCCGGGTCGGCGAAGGACGCGAAGTCGTGGCGGAAGACCGAGTCCCGGACGACGTCGCTGATCGCGACGCCCCGGCCGGCGAGCTCCGCCCGGGCGGCCTCCACGTCGTCCACGACCAGATGCAGACCCTGGCAGGACCCCGGCGGTGCACTGGTCAGACCAGTGCCGATCAAGATCGAGCATGCCGACCCCGGCGGCGTCAGCTGCACCACCCGAAGCTCCCTGCCGCGCGCATCGTCACGATCGAGCCGGAACCCGGCGGCCCGGTAGAAATGCCGCGACCGATCCACGTCCGACACCGGTACGACGACCACCGCGAGCTTGCTGTCCACCCCACCAGCGTCGACGCACCGGCATCCCGTCGCACCCGTGGAACACCCTGGTCAGGATCGGGCGAGGGCGGTCCGGAGTTGGCGGCGGGAGGTGATGCCGAGTTTGGAGAAGGTCTTGCGGAGGTGCCACTCGACGGTGCGGGGACTGATGAAGAGCTGAGCGGCGATCTCCGGGTTGGTCAGGCCGTCCCTGGCAAGGCCGGCGATCTGGGACTCCTGCGCGGTCAGGTCGTTCGTGGTTTCGGGGGTGCGCTTGCGGACGGTCTCGCCGGTGGCGAGGAGTTCGTGGCGGGCGCGTTCGGCGAACGCCTCGGCGCCCATCGCGGCCAGTTGCTCGTGGGCGATCCGCAGGTGCTCGCGGGCGTCCTGACGGCGGCCTTCGCGGCGCAGCCATTCGCCGTACAGCAGCTCGGCGCGGGCCGACTCGATGCGCAGACCGGTCCGGCCGAGGTGGTCGATCGACGCACGGTACGCGTCCTCGGCGTTGGTCAGCAGAGCTCGCGCGCGGGACTCCATCCCGCGGCCCCAGTCCGTCGGCGTTGCGGCGACGCGCTCGTTGAGCCAGGCCAGCGCGGTCTCGACGAGCTTGGTGTCCCCGGTCCGCGAGGCCGCCTCGGCCAGTTCGCCGATCACGAGCGCGCCGTACGCGACGACGTCCTGCTCGAACACCTGCAGCGCCGCGTCGCGGGCCGTCTCGTACCGGCCGAGGCCGTTGTGCAGCAGCGCGCTCGTGTACGTCGCGATCGCGGTCATCCGGCCCTGCCCCTGGGCCCGCGCCTCGCGGATCATCGCGTCGATCAGCCCGGTCGCCTCCGCCTCGTGCCCGCGCAGCGCGGCGAGCTGCATCCGGCCGATCCCGAGCACCCGGTTGCCGGTCGCGGCGCCGATCTGCCGCTCCTCCTCGACGGACGCCGCGGCGGCCGCGAGGTCACCGGTCATCGACACCACGTTGGCGCGGAAGTTCAGCGCCCACTGGAGCTGGACGAGCGCCCCGCTGTCGCGCGCGATCCGCTCGTGACGGGCGGCCAGGTCGAGCGCCGCGTCGAGATCCCAGACGTCGATCGCGACGATGCCGCTGGACCGGCTGCCGGCCAGCCACAGCCAGCCGCGGACGTCCTCGGCCTCGCTGTCGCTCTGCCGGGCGTGTTCGACGGCCTTGACGAGCTGGGACGCGGCCTCGGCGTACCCGCGGGTGAAGCGCAGCGCGAGCGCCTGGAGGAGCAGGTCGCCCGGTGGGTCCGACGGCGCCGGCGCCGGCGCGGCGGCCGCGGCCTCCGCGAGGATCCCGGGCGTGTCCGGGCCGCTCGCCCAGATCGCGGCCGACATCGCCTCCAGGTACGCGACCCGGGCCTGCTCGTGGTCGAGCGGATCGAGCTGCTTCGCCGCGTCGACCAGTATCCGCGCGGCCTCGGTCGCGTGTCCGCGGTCGAACATGATCTCCCCGCGCAACCGCAGGATCTCCGCGTCCCGGACGGCGTCGGCGGGACCGGTCGAGGCCGCGCCGAGCAGGTCCAGCGCGGCGTCGAGCGCGCCGGCGCTGCGCTGGGCGGTCGCGGCGGCGAGCACCCGATCGGCCCGGCGGCCGGGGTCGATCGTCAGTGCGGCCGAGCGCTCCAGGAACGTGCCGGCCGCGAAGAACCCGCCGCGGGCACGGGCGCGCTGCGCGGACCGTTCGAGTTCGGCGGCGACGCCCTCGTCGGGTGTCGTGGTCGCCTGCGCCCGGTGCCACGCCCGCCGGTCGGGGTCGGTCTCGGGATCGGTCACCTCGGCGAGGACGCGATGCACGGACAGCCGCTGCTGCGGTGTCGCCATCCGGTACGCCGCGGAGCGCACGAGCGGATGCCGGAACCGGATGTCCTGGCCGAAGGCGATCAGCCCGGACTCGATCGCGCCGGCCGCCGGGTCGGCCCCCAGCCCGAGCCGTTCGGCCGCCCGCCACAGCAGGGTCGGATCGCCCAGCGGCTCGGCCGCCGCGGTCAGCAGGAGCAGCCGGGTGTCGGGCTCGAGGACTTCGAGGCGCCGGACGAATCCGTCCTCGATCCGGCTCACCAGACTGCCCGCGGTCAGGCCGCCGGCGAGCTCCGCGGGGGTCCAGGCGCGCGGAAGCTCCAGGAGGGCGAGCGGATTGCCGTTGGTCTCGGCCACGATCCGGTCGCGTACCCGTGGGTCGATCGGCCCGGGCAGCACGGATTCGAGCAGCGCTCGGGCGTCGGTGTCGTCGAGGCCGCGGACGGCCAGTTCGGTGAGGCCGGTGAACGCGTGCTCGATGCCGTCACGGACCGCGAAGACCATCACCACGGACTCGGCCGCGAGCCTGCGCGTGACGAACGCGAGGATGCGCGCCGACATCAGGTCCAGCCACTGCGCGTCGTCGACCACGCACAGCACGGGCTGGTCGCCGGCGGCGTCGGCGAGCAGGTTCAGGACCGCGAGCCCGATCAGGAACTTGTCCGGCGTCGGGCCACTCACCAGGCCGAACGCCGTCCCGAGCGCCTCGCGCTGCGGTGCCGGCAGCCGCTCGAGGTGATCCAGGAACGGTTGCAGCAGCTGGTGCAGGCCGGCGTAGGCGAGTTCCATCTCGGACTCGATCCCGGCGGTCCGGGTGATCCGGCAACCATCGGCACCGGCGACCAGGGTGTCCAGCAAGGCCGACTTGCCGACACCGGCCTCGCCGGTCAGCAGCAGCACCTGGCTGCGGCCGGCCTTCGCCTCGCCGACCAGCCCCCTCAGTACCTCGGTCTCGCGCTGCCGGCCCCTGAGCTCTCGATGCTCGCCATCTGCCATCCCCACGCCGGTCAGCCTAGCCGGGCCGACCTGGGTGCACTGGTCAGACCAGTACCACTGGACCGCGCGCGAGCCGGGCGACCGTCGCGTTGCCGGTCTGCTGGAGCCAGGTGCGGTCAGCCGTCAGGACGGTCAGGGCCGCGGCGGCTGACTCGGCCAGCACGGCGCTCGCCACGGTGCCGGTGACGGGGCTCCGCCGTACGTCGACCTCCGGGTACGCCGTCTGCCACGCGGTGACGTCGGCCGGACCGGTCTGCAGGATGGTCAGACCAGTGCCCCGCCGCCGCGCGGCGCCGAACGCGAACCCCAGCGCATCGGAGCGGTCGTGGCCGTCGACGGCGACGACCACACGTCCCGTGGACGGTCCGGCCGTGTGGTCCGACGTCAACCCGACCACTGCCAGGGAGGCCGTCGTACGGCGGGCCAGCCGACGGGCCAGGCTCCGCTCGAAGCGGCGACCGTGCCCCACCACCACGAGCGCGCCGGTGCTCTCGCGGGCCTCGTTCAGCAGCGCCGTGACCGGGCGGCCGGGGAAGACCGTGGAGGAGATCCGCAGGCTCGGGAAGATCTGCTGGACGTGGCCGGTCGCCTCGTCGACGACCTCCTCGGCGGCCGCGAGGTCATGCTCGTCGACCGTGAGCTCACCGAGCGGGTCGAGCAGGTGGGGCCAGCGGAACGCGTACACGATGCGCAGTTCGGTGCCCCGGGCCGCGGCCTCGGCCGCTGCCCACTCCAGCGTGTCCTGGCTGTCGAGTAGGACGACCACTGGGCCGTAGTACTGCTTCATCGGGGTGCCTCCCTGGACGCTCTTCGGTGTGACACCACCGTCTCGTCGCAGGTAGGTGCCTCACACCAGGGACAACCACGGGCCCGCACCCTGGGGTCCCGGGCGACGGGCTGCTCGACCCGGCTCAGGCGTCGAGCAGGCGGAGCGCCTCCGTGATCGACGCCGCGACCGGCGCACCGGTGGTCTGCAGCGCCTGCAGCGTCATCGCGCCGGTGGTGACGAGCACGCAGCGCGCCCCCGCTGCCGAGGCGGCCTCGGCGTCGTCGACGACGTCCCCGATCAGGACGACGTCGGCCGGGTCGAGCTGCTGCGCCTCCAGGTGCCGGACCAGGCTGTCGGCCTTCGAGCCGCCGCCGACCTCACCCGGCAGCCCGTCGACCCGGGTGAAATGCGTCGTGAGTCCGTAGTGATCGACCGTCGGCGTGAGCCGCGAGTGGAACCACATCGACAGCAACGACTGCGTCCGCCCGCTCGCGGTGCAGGCCCGCAGCACGTCGTGCGTCCCGGTAGCGAGCTCACAGGTGTGCAGAAGCGCGTCGTACCGGTCGTGGTACAGCTTGTCGACCTGCTCCCACTCCGCCTCGTCGAGGGTGCGCCGCAGGATCTGCTCGTACGAGAGCCGCATCGGCCGCGCGTACGCCGCCTGCCACTCGGCCCAGCTCAGCTCCGCCCGCCCGAACCCGGCACAAACCTCGTTGACGGCGGCCAGGACGGCGTGATTGTCATTGAGCAGCGTTCCGTTCCAGTCCCACACCACGTGTCTCACCGCGCAACTGTAAACGGGCGCTCCGGACAGAAAGGTGACCCAGTGGGTTCGAAGGCTGAGTTCAGGCCGGCAGCGGAGGTCGCGGGCGAGTTCCACGCCGACGTGATCGCTCCACTCGTGGGAGACATCGACTACGCGGCCGGGCTGCTCGGGTGGGGGTCGGACGTGCTCGGCTACGACACCGCCCGCTCGATGGACCACGGCTGGGGGCCGCGGGTCGTCGTCCTGGTCGACGCGGACGAGGTCGAGCGGGTGCGGAAGGCGGTCGACGACGGACTGCCGGACGAGTACGACGGGTACCCGGTGCGCTTCGGCTGGGACACCCTCACGCCGCGGCACCACGTGACGGTCGCGACGCTGGGGGACTGGCTGCGCGAACGGCTGGGGTTCGACGCCTCGCAGGGCATCGGGATCGACGACTGGCTGGTCACTCCGCAACAGCAGTTCCTCGGCGTGGTGTCCGGCCGGGTGTACGCCGACGACGGGCGGCTGGCCCGGGTCCGTGAGGCGCTCGCGTGGTACCCGGACCAGATCTGGCGGTGGACACTCGCCTGCCAGTGGTCCCGTATCGCCCAGGAAGAGGCCTTCGTCCAGCGCACGCACGAGGTGGGCGACGAGCTCGGGTCCCGGGTGGTGGCCGCCCGCCTGGTGCGGGACCTGATGCGCCTGGCGCTGCTGCAGGCGCGGACCTACGCGCCGTACACCAAATGGCTCGGTACGGCGTTCGCCCGCCTCGAACACCCGGACGGGCTCGACGCGGCGCTGGCCGACGCGGTCGCGGCCGGGTCGTACGCCGCTCGCGAGCGGGCGCTCGTCACGGCGTACGAGCTGGTCGCCCGGCGGCACAACGCGCTCGGGGTCACCGACGAGCTCGACCCGTCGCCCCGGCCGTACCACGACCGGCCCGCGCAGGTGATCGGCGCGGACCGCTTCGTGCAGGCATGCCTGGCGACCGTGACCGACGACGCGGTCGCGCGGCACGGGCTGATCGGATCGATCGACCAGTTCGCGGACAACACCGACGTGCTCAGCAATCCGGCCGCGTTCCGGAGACTGGTGACTGTCTATCGTTGACCGATGACCCTCGCCAGGCACGTCATCAGCTCCGTCACGACCACCGAGATCCGCTACGACTACCTCCGCACGATCGGCCGCAACTCGTTCCTCGGCAGTCACGGGAGCGGCGGCAGCACCACGGCGTACGTCGTGGAGACCGACCGCGGCGCCACGGGCTGGGGGCTGCCGCTGTACGACGCGGACCCCGGACCGCTCGTCGGCCGCAAGCTCGCCGAACTGATCGACCCGGACCGCGGCGTGATCGACGCGGCGGCCGAGTTCCTCGACTACCCGTTGCACGATCTGGCGGCGCGGATCCTGGACGTCCCGGTGTACGAGATGCTCGGCGCGGCCGGGTCGCCGCGGGTGCGCTGCTACAGCGGCGGCATCTACCTCGACGATCTGGACGGCGGGCTGGACGCGATCCGGGCGAACCTCGCCCAGGACCACGCGTTCGGGTTCCGCGACTTCAAGCTGAAGATCGGCCGCGGGCATCGCTGGATGGATTCCCACGACGGGCTGCGACGGGACATCGAGGTGACCCGGCTGACCCGTGAGCTGTATCCCGACGCCGGGATCCTTGTCGACGGCAACGACGGCTTCAGCGTGAACACCCTGTTCGAGTACCTGGACGGCGTCGCGGACTGCGACCTGTACTGGATCGAGGAGCCCTTCGCCGAACGCCGCCCGGACCTGGAAGCTCTCCACGAGTACCTGCAGAAGCTGCCGCACCGCCCCAAGGTCGCCGACGGCGAGTACGACCCGAACGTGGAGCACGTCCTCCAACTGGCGCGCGACGGTCTCGTCGACGTCGCCCTGATGGACGTGACCGGCCACGGCCTCACCGCGTGGCGCCGCACCATGCCCGACCTGTCCGCCGAAGCATCACCGCACGCCTGGGGCCAACCGCTCAAGACCCTGTACGCCGCGCACCTGGCCGCTGGCCTCGGCAACATCCCGATCGTCGAAGGCGTCCCCGGCCCGGGCTTCTACACCCTGGAGGACGGCCACGTCGTCCTCTCCGACGAGCCCGGCTTCGGCCTCACCCTGCCGTAGCCCGGCTGATCTCCTGCAGGATCCACGTGTTGCCGTCCGGGTCGGCGAGGTCGGCCATGCTCGCGTACGGCCGGCGTTCGGGATCCGGGCCGGCGGCGAACTCGCCGGCCCAGGCGTCGGCCGGGGTCTTGTGCCGGATCGCGCCGACGTCGATGCCCCGGGCAACCAGCTCGGCGTGCGCCGCCGCCAGGTCGGGGACGACGAGGTAGTGGGCGCGCGCCGAGCCGGGAGCCGCGTCGGTCAGCCCTTCGCCGAACTGGATCGAGCACGCGGATCCCGGCGGTGTCAGCTGGACGATGCGGAAGCCGTCGCGCGGGTGGTAGTCGACGTCGACGGCGAAGCCGATCGCCTTGTAGAAGGCCAGTGACGCGTCGACATCGCGGACCGGCAGCGTGAGTACTTCGATCGTGTAGTCCATTACATGTCCAGGATCAGGTCGGTCGCCGGGCGGGAGCAGCAGATGAGTGCCTGCCCGCTCGGCGGCGGTTCGAGTGGAGTGGGGGAGTAGGTCAGGTCGCCGGAGAGCAGCGGCGTGATGCAGTTGTGGCAGACGCCGGTGCGGCAGCTCCACCGCGCCGGCACGTCACAGGCCTCGGCCAGCTCGAGCAGGGTGCCGTCGCGCATGGCCGTCGAGACGCCGCTCCGGGCGAACGTCACCATCGGTCCGCTTCCTGGGGCTCCGTCCGGCTGGTGCGGCGGCCTGAGCGCCTGGCCGACCACACCGGGGTTCAGCGATGCCAGGGCGCCGAACAGCTCCGTGCGGACCCGTGTCACGCCTACTGCGTTCAGTGCTGCCTGCATGTCGGTCATGAAGGTCTGTGGACCGCAGATGTACGCCGTGGCGTCGGGCGGCAGAGCCAGCTCGAGCAGCTTGTCCTTGGTCAGCCGACCGCCGATCGAGCTGTAGTACACGTGCTCGTGAGCGTTCGGGAGCTGTCCGAGCAACTCGTGCGCCTCTGCGGCGAACGCGTGTTCCGCCGGTCCGCGGGCCGCGTGGATCCACCACACCTCGCGGGTACTCCCTGCCAGGCTGTGGAGCATTGCGAGGACAGGGGTCACGCCGATGCCTGCCGAGATCAGCAGGACCGGTCCGGTGCCGTCGTCGAGTACGAACTCACCGCGGGCCGCTGCGACCTCCAGCAGGCTGCCGGACGTCAGCTGCGTCAGGTAAGCACTCCCGGCCCCGTGCGGTTCGCGCTTCACACTGACGCGATAGCCGGGTGAGGTGGAGAGTGAGTAGCTGCGCACCACCTCCGGCAGCCGGAAGGTCAGATACTGACCTGCCCGAGCCGCCGGCAGCTCGTCGCCGTCGGGTGCCGCGAGCTGGATCGAGAACACGTCTTGGGCCTCGGCAACGACATCTGTCACCCGCAGCTGCCGGAAGCCGTCCCAGGCAGGCCCCGGTGCGGTCTCCTGCTCGAGGAGGTCGTGGAACGATCCTTGCCACCCCGGGCTCATCGCCGGGATGCGTACGGCGATCCGCAGCTTCTCCAGGTCCCGGTCGGGCAGGTACAGCAGCGCGTCCGTGTCGGTGACACTCAGGGCGCCGGGACCGGTGACCGTCTTCACGATCGGGTCACCGGCCGTGATCTCGCCTTCGGTGATCACCCGGCAGTAGAAGCCCGGCCGGTGGTGGCTGACCAGGAGAGCCGGCAGCTCCGGCTCACCCATCCGCAGGCCGACCCGGTAACAGGTCACCCGCGGCTGGGTGACCTCCAGTTCGGCGCCGCCGATCCGGTACCGGTCACCGATGCAGACCTCGTCGTCCGGCAGCCCCTCGACGGTCAGGTTCTCGCCGAACTGTCCGTAGCCGAAGTCGTCCCGTCCGAAGTGCTGCGCCCAGTAGCGGTAGGAATCCAGCTGGTAGACCAGCACCGCGCGCTGCTCGCCACCGTGGCCGGCGGTGTCGCCCTGGCCGTCGCCGGCCAGATTCAGCCGCCGGACCATCACCGGTCCGTCGACCGGCTGCTTCCAGACGCCGGTGTAGACGGTCTTCCCGTTCCACTCGACGTTCTTCGGCAGACCGACGTTCACCGACACCACAGTCGCTTCACTCATCCGGACAGCTCCTCCACCGTCAGGTCACGGTCGACACCGTGCGAGACCACTCCCTGGCCAGGCTCCAACCGCAAACGCCTGCCGTCCAGTTCCACCTCGACCTTGTCCGGCTCGAACGACACCAGCCCGGAGATCCGGCGTACCTCTGTCCAGGCGTCCTCGTAAGACCAGGCTGCCCGATGCTCGCCCCCGATGTCGAAGTAGCTGCACAGACCCTTGTACGGACAGAACGTCTGGCCCTCGACCGCGGTCAGGGCGGACTCGTCGACGTCCTCCCGCGGTACGTACCAGCGTGGCGCGAAGCCGGACTCGTACAGCACCACCGGGCGGGACGAGTCCGCCACGACCCGGTCGCCGTCCCGGACCACCAGATGACGGCTTGTCTGCCGGATGTCGATCCGGTGGTACGGATCCGCCGCATGCCCGACGATGCGCTCATCCTCCTCGTAGAACGCGTCCATCGCCCGCCAGGCGAACGCGACCCGTCCCTTCAGCTCGCTCGCGTGGTCGGGCAGTTCGGTGTGCTGCCAGGCTGCCCGTGGCTTCCCGGCCGTGTCGGTCCTCACCGCGAACCAGGCCGTCGGCCCCAGGTCCTTGTGCCGCGTCGACCGTTCCTCGGGCTCGAGGACGCCGGCCGCGACGTCCTCGAGCGGGAAGTACGCCACCGGGTACCGGCCCGGCTCGTGCAGCAGAACGACGTCCTCGCTGTCGGCGATCCAGCTGTCACCGAACTTCACCCGCATCCGCCGACGCAACGGCTCCGCGAACAGCAGACGCTCCGGCATCTCGACCGGGACCAGGAACCGTCCGATCGCGCCCGTCGCCAGCGGTCCTTGCTGCCATGCCAGTCCCATCTCAGTCTCCTCAGGTCAGCGGTTCGCCACCGTCGACGCGCAGCGTCGTACCGGTCACGAAGGTGTTGGTCATCGCGAACAGCACGGCCGCCGCCACGTCCTGCGCCGTACCGATCCGCCGGGCCGGGTTCCGCGCGCCGATGTCGCGGAAGTAGCCGGCCTTGCCCTCGCCCAGTCCGTCCCAGGCGCCGGTGTCGATCACGCCGGGGGAGACGGCGTTCACCCGGATCGGCGCGAGCTCCACCGCGAGCGAGCGGGCGAGCACCTCGGCGGCGCCGTTCGTGATCGCCACCGCCAGCGTCCCGACCGCGATCTTGGCGGCCGCGACGCCCGAGAAGATCGTCAGCGACCCGCCCTCGCCGATCCGCGGCGCGAGGTGCTTGGCCAGCATCAGCGGCCCGATCACCTTGGTGTCGAACGAGCGCCGGACCGCGTCCCGGTCGAGGTCCGCGAGCACACCCCGTGCCCGCGCCGACGCGGTCGACACGACGTGATCGATGCCGCCGAGCCGGTCGCCGAGCGCGGCGATCGAGTCCTCGTCGGTCAGGTCGACGTACTCGGTGGTGATCCCCGGCTCGCCGTCGTACGCCGCCTTCAACGCGTCCTGGTTCCGGCCGGCGGCGACGACCCGCGCGCCGGCGTCGCGGGCGGCCAGCGCCACCGCCCGCGCGATGCCGCCGCCGCGCCCGACGACGAGCACGGTCCTGTCCGTCAGCGGAGCGTTCATCGCAGGGTCCTCCCGAGGAAGTTGCCGATGATGTTCGCGGCCGCGTCCAGGTGGCTCTCGAGCAGGAAGTGGCCGCCGTCGAGGAGGCAGATCTCGGCGCCCGGCGAGTCGTCGGCGAAGGCCAGGGCACCGGCCGCCTGGAAGATCTCGTCATTGCGTCCCCAGACGGCGAGCAGCGGGACGCCGCTCTCCCTGAGGTAGGCGTGCAAGCGCGGGTACAACGGCAGGTTGCTGCCGTAGTCGGCGAACAGCCGGAGCTGCACGAGGTCGTTCCCGGGCCGGGACACCAGTCCGAAGTCGTGGTACCAGGTGTCGGGGCTGACCAGGGTCTCGTCGGCCACGCCGGTCAGGTACTGCCACCGGATCGCGTCCAGCGTCAGAGCGCCGCGCACGGCCACCTCGGTCGTCGGGTTCGGATCCGTCCAGTACGCCCGGACCGGCTTCCAGAAGTCCTCGACGAAACCGGCCTCGTAGCCGTTGCCGTTCTGCGTGACGATCGCCGTGATCCGCTCCGGGCGGGTGAGCGCCAGCCGCCAGCCGACCGGGGCGCCGTAGTCCTGCACGTACATCGCGAACCGGTCGACACCGATCTGGTCGAGCAGCTCCCCGGTCAGCTCCGCGAGCGCGTCGAAGCTGTACTCGAACTCGTCGACCGGCGGCGCGTCGGACAGACCGAAGCCCAGGTGATCGGGCGCGACGACGTGAAACCGGTCCGCCAGCAGCGGGACGAGATTACGGAACATGAACGAACTCGTCGGGAAACCGTGCAGCAGGACCACCGTCGGCGCACCTGCCGGACCTGCCTCACGGTAGAACAGCCGCTGTCCGCGCACGGTCGCGTAGCGGTGCTGGATCATGGTCATTTTCCGCTCCATCACGGTGAAAAGTGGTGATCGCCGTCGGCGACCGGGACCACCCTGCGCCAGGCCCGTCGGTGCTCGCATCCGCCACTGGCCAGCCGTCGTGCTGGTCGCCGGCCAGGGGCTAGCGTGATCCCGTGCATGGTCATGACCTGCCGGAATGGCGGCGTGCGGCGGAGCTGACCGGACGCCGGACGGAGTGCGGCGTCCTGGATCGGCTGATCGGCGCGGTCCGGGAAGGTCAGAGCCGGTCGCTGGTGCTGCACGGCGAGGCGGGCGTCGGGAAGTCCGCGCTGCTCGAGTACGTCGCGGTCCAGGCGCTGGGGTGCCGCGTGACCCGGGTCGCCGGGGTCGAGTCCGAGATGGAGCTGGCGTTCGCCGGCCTGCACCAGTTGTGCGCCCCGGTCCTCGACCGGCTGGACCGGCTGCCGCCGCCGCAACAGGAGGTCCTGCGCACCGTGTTCGGCCTCAGCGCCGGACCGCCGCCGGATCTGTTCATGATCGGATTGGCGGCGCTGAGTCTGCTCTCCGAGGCCGCCGCGGAGAAACCGCTGCTGTGCCTGGTGGACGACCACCAGTGGCTCGACCGGTGCTCGACGCAGATCCTGTCGTTCGTCGCCCGGCGGCTCGGGGCCGAGTCGGTCGGGCTGATCTTCGCGACCCGGTCGATCGGCACGCCGCTGGCCCGCGTGCCGGACTTCCCGGTCGCGGGCCTCGCCGACGCCGACGCCCGCGCGTTGCTGGACGCGGTACTGACCGGGCCGATCGATGCGCAGGTGCGTGACCAGCTGGTGGCCGAGGCGCACGGCAACCCGCTCGCCCTGCTCGAGCTGCCGCGCGGGCTGACACCGGCCCAGCTCGCGGGCGGCTTCGGACTGCCCGGCGCCGGAACGATCGAGGACAGCTTCGTACGCCGGGTCGCGGCCGTGCCCGAGCAGACCCGCAAGCTCCTGCTGCTCGCCGCCGCAGACCCGTCCGGTGACGAGGCGCTGGTACGCCGGGCGGCGGCGCGGCTCGGGATCGCGCCGGAGGCGGCCGGGCCGGCGGTCGAGGCCGGTCTGGCGGAGTTCGGCACCCGGATCCGGTTCCGGCATCCGCTGATGCGGTCGGCGGCGTACCGGTCCGCCTCGGCAGCGGATCGGTTGCAGGTCCATCAGGCGCTCGCCGAGGTGACGGACGCGGGTCTCGACCCGGACCGGCGGGCCTGGCACCGGGCCCAGGCCACCGCCGGACCGGACGCCGATGTCGCGGCCGAGCTGGAACGATCCGCGGGCCGGGCGCACGCACGGGGCGGCCTGGCCGCGGCGGCCGCCTTCCTCCAGAAGGCCGCGACACTGACCGCCGATCCGGCGTTGCGGGCCGGCCGTGCGCTGGCCGCCGCGGAAACCGAGATCCGGTGTGGCGGGTTCGATGCGGCGATCGACCTGCTCGCGGTGGCCGAAGCGGGGCCACTGGACGATCTGCAACAAACCCGCGCCGACCTCGCACACGCGCAGTTCGCGTACGTCTCGAACCGCGGCAAGGACGCCGCGCCGCTGTTGCTGAAGGCGGCCAAGCGGCTCGAACCTGTCGACGCCGCCATGTCCCGTGGGACCTATCTGGACGCGCTCGCGGCCGCGATCTTCGCCGGGCGCCTGGCCGACCCCGGCGGTGACGTGCTGGCCGTGGCGCGCGCCGCCGAGGCGGCACCCCCGCCACCCGGGGACGCGCGGGCTCCCGACCTCCTGCTCGACGGTCTCGCGGCCGACTACAACCGCGGGTACGCGTCGGCGCTCCCGTCGCTCCGCAGGGCGCTGGCAACGTTCGGCGACGACCTGTCGACCGAGGAACAGCTGCACTGGTTGTCATGGGCAACAGTCGCCGCGATGCGGACCTGGGACGACGCGCACTGGGACACGCTCTCCGCCCGGCACATCCGGATCGCGCGCGCGACGGGTGCGTTGAGTGAACTTCCACTGGCGCTGACGCTGCGGACCTACCTGCTGTTGTTCGTCGGCGATCTGACCGCGGCTGCTGATCTGGCCGCGGAAACGCAGGTGGTCAAGGAGGCGACCGGCAGCAGCCTGGCACCGTACGGCGCCCTCGGGCTGGCCGCGTTCCGCGGCGACGCGACACAGGCGCAGGCCCTGCTCGACGCCACCGAAGAGGACGTGAAGCGCCGCGGTGAAGGGCTCGGCATCACGCTCGCCGAGTGGGCGATGGCCGTGCTCCACAACGGACTCGGGCAGTACGACGCGGCGCTGTCCGCTGCCCGGCGCGCGACCGCGTTCGAGGCGGACCCTGCCTCGATGGTCTGGCCGATGGCCGAGCTCGTCGAGGCCGCCGTGCGGTCCGGGCGTCCCGACGAGGCGATCGAGACCTGGCGCCTGCTCGAGCAGATGACCGGCGCGAGCAACACCAGTTGGGCGCTGGGTCTTCAGGCTCGATGCGGTGCACTCCTCAGCGACGAGGAAGACCTGTACCGGGAGGCGATCGCGCAGCTCGAGAAGACCCGGGTCAAGGTCGACATCGCTCGCGCGCACCTGCTGTACGGCGAGTGGCTGCGCCGGGAGCGACGCCGTACCGATGCCCGCGACCACCTGCGGACGGCCCACACGAGCTTCGAGGCGATGGGCCTGGCCGGCTTCGCCGAACGCGCCCGGCGCGAACTCCAGGCCGCCGGCGGCACCGCCCGGAAGCGCGCCGTACCGGCGCAGAGCGAGCTGACGGCGCAGGAGACCCAGATCGCCCGGATGGCGCGTGACGGCCTGTCCAACCCCGAGATCGCCACGCGCCTGTTCATCAGCGCCCGCACCGTCCAGTACCACCTGCGGAAGGTCTTCTCGAAGCTGGACATCACCTCGCGCGCCCAACTCGAGCAGGCCCTTCCGCGCTGAGTCAGGCCTGCTGGTCGAGCCTCTGGTTGTACTCCACGGACTCTCGCAGTGACTTCTCATCGGCCCGGGACCATTTCGGTGCCGGTGTCGACGGGCCGTCGTACGGCAGGTCCGCGTAGTGCGCCTGGAGTTCTGCCAGTCGGGTGGTCAACGCGGCGCGGGTCTCGGCGTACGTCGGGTCGTCGGCGACGTTGACGAGCTCCTCCGGATCCTTGTGCAGGTCGTACAGCTCCCACTCCGGCTCGAACAGTCTGTCCGACGACCCGGGGACGCCGAGGCCGGCGCCGTAGTAGTGGATGAGCTTGAAGTCCCGCGTCCGGATGCCGTAGTGCGCGGGGGCGTGGTGGTTGGGGTCGTCGTGCTCCCAGTACCGGTAGTAGATCGCCGTCGGCCAGTCCGGGACCTCCTCGCCACGCAGCACCGGCAGGAAGCTCCTGCCCTGCGACGTGGGCAGCACCGACGCCGCCTCCAGGCCGGCCATGTCGAGGAAGGTCGCCGCGAAGTCCACGTTGGTGACCATCGCGTCGCAGGTGCTGCCGGCCGGGATCACCGACGGCCAGCGGATCATCATCGGCATCTGCAACGACTCGTCGAACATCAGCCGCTTGTCGAACCACCCGTGGTCGCCGAGGAAGAAGCCCTGGTCGGACGTGTAGACGACGACCGTGTCGTCGCTGAGACCTTCCTCGTCGAGGACGTCGAGCAGCCGCCCGACGTTGTCGTCGATCGACTGGACGCACTGCAGGTAGTCGCGCAGGTAGCGCTGGTACTTCCACCGCATCCGCGCCTCCCGGTTCTCCGGGCCGCGCAGTTCGTCGGGCAGCTCCTCGCCGAGCTCGTCCGCGCCCAGGTCGTCCGCGACCGACATGCGGACGCCGCGGACCGCCTGGCTGCGGGTGCTGTGGTCGTCGAACAGCGTGCTCGGCTCCGGGATCGAACCGACCGGGTAGAGGTGCTTGTGCTTCTCGTCCGGCACCCACGGCCGGTGCGGGGCTTTGTGGTGGACGAGCAGCAGGAACGGGCGGTCCGGGTCGCGCCGCCGGATCCAGTCGATGCTCTGGTCGGTGACGATGTCCGTCGCGTACCCGGGCACCGTCGCCGCGCCGTCCGGTCCGATCATCAGCGGATCGACGTAGTCGCCCTGGCCGGGGAACACCCGCCAGTCGTCGAAGTGCCGCGGCGCGGACTCCGGCCGCTCACCCAGGTGCCACTTGCCGAACAGCGCGGTCTGGTAGCCGGCCTCCTGCAGCACCTCGGCGATCGTCGGCACCCGGTAGTCGATCTCGGTGAAGATCGACGCGACGCCGTTCACATGGCTGTACGTCCCGGTCAGGATCGAGGCCCGCGAGGGCGAACAGATCGAGTTCGTGCAGTACGCCGCGTCCATCCGGACGCCGTCGCGCGCCAGCCGGTCCAGGTGCGGTGTGCTGTTCACCGTGCTGCGCGCGGTGTTGCCGTACGCCGAGATCGCGTGCGCGGCGTGGTCGTCGGACATCACGAAGACGATGTTCGGAGTCGGCATCACCTCACCCTAGATGACCGGCGGCCGGTTTTGGACATCGCTTACCCGTCGGACCGCGGTGGGCGTAGGTTTGCCGGTTATGGCCATGTTCGACCTTTCCCTCGACAAGCTCCGCGAGTACCGGCCCGAGGTGGCCGCGCCCGCCGACCTGGTCGACTTCTGGCGCCGCTCGATCGAGAAGGCGCGCACCGACGACCTGTCCGCCACGTTCACCCCGATCGACAACAAGCTCGCGGTGATCGACACCTACGACGTCACCTACGCCGGCTTCGACGGCTCGCCCGTGAAGGGCTGGCTGCACGTTCCGGCCGGCGCGACCGGTCCGCTGCCGACCGTCGTGCAGTACCACGGGTACTCCGGGGGCCGGGGTTTCCCGCACGCGACCACGTTGTGGGCGCAGGCCGGGTACGCCCACTTCGTGATGGACACCCGCGGGCAGGGGTACAGCGCCGGCGGCGTCGACGGGACGCCGGACGCCACGCCGTACGCCGGTCTCAACCACACGCCCGGGTTCATGACGCTGGGCATCACCGACCCCGAGACGTACTACTACCGCCGGGTCTTCATCGACGCGGTCCGGGCCCTCGACGCCGCGCGGACGTCGCCGCTCGTGGACCCGAACCAGCTGGTCGTCACCGGCGGCAGCCAGGGCGGTGGCATCGCGATCGCGGCCGCCGGTCTCGCGCCGATCGCCGGGATCGACCTGCTCGGCTGCGCGCCCGACGTACCGTTCCTGTGCCACTTCCAGCGGGCCCTGCAGATCACCGACAAGGACCCGTACGGCGAGATCACGCGCTATCTGAAGGGGTTCCGTCAGGACGTCGACGCCGCGCTGAACACGCTCGGCTACTTCGACGGCGTCAACCTCGGCCGGCTGGCCACGGCGCCGGCGCTGTTCTCGGTCGCGCTGATGGACCCGATCTGCCCGCCCTCGACCGTGTTCGCCGCGTTCAACCACTACGGCGCCACCGGGAGCGAGCAGAAGGACATCGAGGTGTACCACTACAACGAGCACGAGGGCGGCCAGACGTACCAGCAGCTCGCCCAGCTCGACTGGTTCGCGAAGGTCTTCGAGGCCGCCGGAAAATAGTCATCGCGGGACCGATGAGTTTTCGGCCCGGGCGTCGTTACACGGTCATCGAACGTCGGTCAGACTGGACCGACCTGACCGCGGAGGCCCCGAGATGACGCAGATGGACTGGAAACTCGAGCTCGTGATCGTCCCGGTGACGGACGTCGACCGGGCGAAGAAGTTCTACACCGAGCAGTTGGGGTTCGCCGAGGACGTCGACCATCGGGCGGGCGACTCGTTCCGGGTCGTGCAGCTGACACCGCCCGGGTCGGCGTGCTCGATCACGATCGGGACCGGACTGACCACCGCGCCGCCGGGCAGCTACCAGGGCACCCACCTGGTGGTGAAGGACATCGAGGCCGCGCACGCCGAGCTGGCCGGCCGCGGTGTCGAGGTGAGCGAGCCGTTCCACTTCACCGCCGAGGGGAAGCGGCCCGGTCTCGCGCCGGAGCGCGGCGACTACGAGACCTTCCTGTCCTTCGAGGATCCGGACGGCAACGGCTGGACGGTCCAGGAGGTGGGAAGGACCACGTCGTGACGACCCTCGAGGAGGCGGCGTTCGCGGGTGACGAGTCCGCGTTCGCCGACCTCGCGGGACAGCATCGCCGCGAGCTCCACGTGCACTGTTACCGGATGCTCGCCTCGTTCGACGATGCCGAGGACGCGGTCCAGGAGACGTTGCTGCGGGCCTGGCGCAGCCGCGATCAGTACGACGGGCGCACCTTCTTCCGCGCCTGGCTGTACCGGATCGCCACCAACGTCTGCCTGGATCTCACCCGGCAACGCAACCGCCGGCCGGTGCCCGCCGCGACGGACTCACCCGGCGAGCTGGTCTGGCTGCAGCCGTATCCCGATCGACTGCTCGACGAGATCGCGCCGCCGGCCGATCAGCCGGACGCGGTCGTGGTGGACCGGGAGACGATCGAGCTCACGTTCCTGATCGCGCTGCAGGCGTTGCCGGCCCGGCAACGCGCAGCGCTGATCGCCCGCGACGTGCTCGGCTGGTCGGCCGCGGACACGGCCACGCTGCTGGACACGAGCGTCGCGGCGGCCAACAGCGCGGTGCAGCGGGCGCGGGCGACGATGCAGCAGCGGCTGCCGGTGCACCGCGCCGACTGGTCCGCGCCGCGGCCGACCGCGGAGGAGCGTGAGGTGCTGGCGCGGTTCATCGACGCCCACGAGCGCTGCGACGCCGAAGCGGCGATCGCGATCGCCGGCGAGGAGTTGCGCGTCTCGATGCCGCCCGACCGGCTGTCGTTCACCGGGCTGCGCGCCTGCCTGCCGCTGTTCGAGCGGGCCTTCGGTCCGGACCGCGACGGCGACTGGCGCCTGGTCCCGACCTCGGCGAACCGGCTGCCCGCCGCGGCGTCGTACCTGAAGCGGCCGGGCGATTCGATCTGGCGGGCCTTCAAGCTCGACGTGCTGTGGGTCGACCACGGCAAGGTCGTCGAGATCACCACGTTCGGTGCGTCCCGGTTCCCGGGCTTCGGCCTCCCCGACCAGTTGTCCCCGGACCGCTAGTGTGGTGATCATGCTGGGACTACCTACGGGGATCCGGGCCTGCCTGTTCGACCTGGATGGTGTGCTCACCGACACCGCCGCCGTTCATGCTGCCGCGTGGAAAGAGATGTTCGACGAGTTCCTCCGCGACTATGCGGCGCGGCACGGGATCGCGTTCGTGCCCTTCGACGCCCGCGCGGAGTACGACGCGTACGTCGACGGCAAGCCGCGGCCCGACGGCGTCCGGGACTTCCTCGCCGCGCGCGGTATCTCGCTGCCGGAGGGGACCGCCGACGACCCGCCGTCCGCGCCGACGGTCAACGGTCTCGGCAACCGGAAGAACGAGGCGGTCCAGCGACGGATCCGCACCGACGGCGTGGAGGTCTTCGAGGGCTCCCGGAAGTACCTGGAGGCCGCCGAGCAGGCCGGTCTGCGCCGGGCCGTGGTGTCCTCGAGTGCGAACACCCGCCAGGTGCTCGACGTCACCGGCCTGGCGAGGTTTGTCGAGCAGATCGTCGACGGCGTGACGATCCGGACCGAGGGCCTGAAGGGCAAGCCGGCGCCGGACACGTTCCTCGCCGCGGCCAAGGGGTTCGGCGTCGACCCGTCCGAGGCGGCGGTCTTCGAGGACGCGCTGGCGGGTGTGTCCGCCGGCCGTGCGGGTCACTTCGGGCAGGTGATCGGAGTGGACCGGGTCGGTCAGGCGGCCGACCTCAAGTCGCACGGCGCCGACGTCGTGGTCCGTGACCTGGCCGAGCTGCTGCAGCCGGAGGTGGGCGAATGATCGACCGGGGCCACCACCCGATCGAGCCGTGGCGGCTGCGCGAGACGCGGCTCGCGCTCGACAAGCTGGCGCAGGCGGAGTCCCTGTTCGCCCTGTCGAACGGTCACATCGGCCTGCGCGGCAACCTCGACGAAGGCGAGCCGTACGCGATTCCCGGTACGTACCTGAACTCGTTCTACGAGCAGCGCCCGCTGCCGTACGCCGAGGCCGGCTACGGCTATCCCGAGTCCGGGCAGACCCTGGTCGACGTCACCAACGGCAAGCTGATCCGGCTGCTCGTCGACGACTCGCCGTTCGACATCCGCTACGGCTACCTGTCCAAACACGAGCGCTCGTTGGACTTCCGCACCGGCATCCTCGAGCGGGACGTGGACTGGACCTCGCCGGGCGGCAAGCGGATCAAGGTCCGCAGCCGCCGGCTCGTGTCGCTCACCCAGCGTGCGGTGGCCGCGATCGAGTACGTCGTCGAGCCCGTCGACCAGCCCGCCCGGTTCGTCATCCAGTCCGAACTGGTGGCGAACGAGGCGCAGCCGAAGCTGTCCGACGACCCGCGCGTGGCCGCCGTCCTGGACAACCCGCTGAAACCGGTCAGCCACGACGGCGGTGAGCACGGCACGGTGCTGATCCACCGCACGACACGCAGCCAGCAGTTGATGGCCGCGGCGATGTCGCACGAGGTCGACACCTCGGTCCGGTATGCGATGGACCAGGACGTCCGCGAGGACTGGGCGCGGACCACGGTGATCTGCCAGCTGCAGCCGGGCGAGAGCCTGCGCGTCGTGAAATACCTGGCCTACGGCTGGTCCAGCCTGCGGTCCGAGACCGCGATCCGGGACCAGGTCGCGGCCGCGCTCGCGAGCGCCCGGTTCTCCGGCTGGGACGGGCTGACCAGGCAGCAGGCCGAGTTCCTGGACGACTTCTGGGACGGCGCCGACGTCGAGGTGCAAGGGCACCCGGAGTTGCAGCAGGCGGTCCGGTTCGCGCTGTTCCACATCCTGCAGGCCGGGGCGCGCGCCGAGCGGCGGGCGATCCCGTCGAAGGGACTGACCGGCGCAGGGTACGACGGGCACACGTTCTGGGACACCGAAGGCTTCGTGCTGCCGGTGCTGACCTACACGATGCCGGACTCCGCCGCGGACGCGCTGCGCTGGCGCCATTCCACCCTGGAGATGGCCAAGCAACGCGCCGCGGAGCTCGGCTTCCGCGGGGCCGCGTTCCCGTGGCGGACGATCCGCGGCCAGGAGTGCTCCGGCTACTGGCCGGCCGGGACGGCGGCGTTCCACATCAACGCCGACATCGCCGAGGCCGTCATGCGGTACCACCGGGCGACCGGCGACGACGACTTCCTCGACGAGGTCGGGCTCGAGCTGCTGGTCGAGACCGCCCGGCTGTGGATGTCGCTCGGCCACCACGACCGCGAAGGCCGCTGGCACCTGCCCGGCGTGACCGGCCCGGACGAGTACAGCGCAGTTGCCGACGACAACGTTTTCACCAATCTGATGGCGGCGCGCAACCTGCGGTCCGCGGCCGAGATCGCGGCCAGGCTCCCGGTCAAGGCCCGCGAGTTCGGTGTCGACAGCGAGGAGGAGGCGAGCTGGCGGGACGCCGCGGCCGCCGTCTACATCCCGTACGACGCGGATCTCGGTGTCCACCCGCAGTCCGAAGGCTTCACCGGGTACGCCGTCTGGGACTTCGAGGCCTACAAGGACAGGTATCCGCTGCTGCTGCACGCGCCGTACTTCCAGCTGTATCGCACCCAGGTCGTCAAACAGGCCGATCTGATGCTGGCGACGTACTGGTGCGGCGACGCGTTCACCCCCGAGGAGAAGGCGCGGAACTTCGACTACTACGAGCGGCTCACCGTCCGGGACTCGTCGTTGTCGGCCTGCGTGCAGGCGGTGATGGCCGCCGAGGTCGGGCATCTGGACCTGGCCTACGACTATGCGTACGAGGCCGCCCTGATCGACATGCGCAACCTGCACCACAACACCGGCGACGGCCTGCACATGGCCTCGCTCGGCGGCGCCTGGAGTGCGCTGGTGGCCGGGTTCGGCGGATTGCGTGAGCGGGACGGCTGCCTGTGCTTCGATCCGGCGCTGCCGGTCGGACTGGCCGGGCTGAGCTTCGCCGTCCGCTGGCGCGGGATCCGGCTCCGGGTGGAGATCGACCCGCTGTCGGTGAAGTACTCGGTGCACGACGGGCCGGACGCGTCGATGACGTTGCGGCACGCCGGTGAGCTCATCACGGTCACCGCGAAGCAGCCGGTGATCCGGACCTTGGAGAAGCGCCGGCCGTTGCTGCCCCGGCCGCCACAGCCGCCGGGCCGCGAGCCGCGGCCGGCGATGGCGATCAACGAGGAGGTGTAGGACCGGCGCTCCGGGCGGGTCAGTTCTTCAGGGCGCGGTTGTGGTGGCGGGCCGACAGCGTCTCGGCGGTGCCGACCAGCATCACCGAGGAGATCACCGCCACGATGAAGCCGAGAATGTTCAGCTCGAAGATGCCGCCGGTGCCGAGAATGCTCGCGATGGTCCCGCCGATCACCGAACCGGCCAGTCCGAGCAGCAGCGTGGCGAGCAGGCCGAGCTTCTGCTTGCCGGGCGTGAAGAGCCGGGCCAGCGCTCCGATGACGAGTCCGGCGATGATGAAGCCGATCATGGCTGATGTCCTCCGAGAGTCGAACGGTAGGACTCCAGTCTGCGGCCGTGACGAGCCGCGCGGCAGGGGAGTTCTCCCTGATCGAACCCGGACCCGACCCTGGCCGGGCTGGGCGGTTCAGGGACGCGTCGTGACGCTGTACAGCCTGCTGTTCGCGAGCAGCCGGGGAGCGCCGCCGAGCTGTCCGATCACCCTTGCCTCGAGTTGCTCGGTCGCCTCCATGTCGCCGCGCAGCAAAGCCTTGTAGCCGGCCCGGCAGCCGGGATTCGGACTCAGGATCTCGACGTACAGCTCGATGTCCGACATCTCCGGGTGGATCTTGAGCGCGTTCAGGGTGCTCTTCGCGCACCGAACGAGGGCTGATTGGGCCCGGGCCGCGCTGGTGCTGGTGAGCAGCTCGTCGGCGAGTGCTTTGGTGACGAAGTACTCGGCGCTGGACGGCCGGTCCTGGAGGTAGCGGATGGCCGCGGACTCCTTGACGTCGTCGGTCAGCGCACAGAGCGCCCACCTGGGCGGCAGCGTGACGACCTGCGTCTGCGGGACGTACTGCGGGATGTCCGCGACCTTCGCCCCGCTGTTGTTGACGGCGATCAGGGCGACGCGCGAGGCCGCGTCCTTCGGATTCGCGTACGGCGCCGCGGCCAGCCGGGTGCTGAAGCTGGTGTCCGGGATGACCACGACCGACAGGCTGCCGGTGTTCTTCAGCAGCAGCGACGTGCGGCTCGGATCGGTGCTGACGGTCAGCTGCACGCCGTCGGCCCCAGCCTCGGTCGGGAGCATCTCGGTCGACCGCGCACAGTCCGTCGCCGGTTTGAGCGCCCCCTGCGTCGGCGGCAGCACGATCGACGGAGTCGGCACCCCCTCGGTCGGCGCGGTCGTACCGCCGGCGTCCGAACACCCGGCGACCACCAGCAACGACATCAGCGCCACCGACACAACACAGGGCGTGAGTGCCCGATCACGTAACGACACGATGACCCCCTGAAACTCCGAGCACCAGGTCCCCACCCGCTCGGCTACTCCTCAGATCTCCTTCCACCATACTGTCCGCAGAGTGTCCGTGACGTGACTTAGCCTCAGTTCGTGACCGTTCACCAGCTGTCGAAGCGCGACGCCCGGCGGCTGGCCGTGCGCGCGCAGCTCCTGACCAGGCAGCGACCGGCCGACCTGTTCGAGGTCGTGCGCGGCCTGACCGTGGTGCAGCTCGACCAGACCGCCTACGTCGCGCCGAACGCGGACCTGGTGGCCTGGAGTCGTCTCGGGTCGGCGTACGACCCGACCGAGCTGGCCGACGCGCTGGCATCGCTGGAGTTGGTCGAGTTCCGCGGGTTCGCGCGGTTGCCGGAGACGCTGGCGCTGTTCCGGGCCGAGATGGCGGCCTGGCCGAGCGACGGAGAGCCGCTCGACTGGCAGCAGTACCGGCAGGACTGGGTCCGGGCCAACGAGGGCTGCCGGGTCGACATCCTCGAGCGGCTGCGCCAGGACGGCCCGCTGGTGATGCGTGAGCTGCCGGACACCTGCGTGCGGCCGTGGAGGTCGAGCGGGTGGACCAACAACCGCAACGTGTCGCAGCTGCTGGAGTTCATGGTGCAGCGCGGCGAGGTGGCGATCGCCGGCCGGGACGGCCGGGACCGCCTGTGGGACCTGGCCTCGCGGGTCTACCCGGACGATCCGGTCGTGCCGATCGAGGACGCCGTCCGGATCCGGCACGAGCAGCGGCTGCGGTCGATGGGCCTGCTCCGCTCGAAAGGACCGGCGTGTCCGGGCGAGCCGCTCGACGCCGGCCACGTGGGAGAGCCGGCCGTGGTGGACGGCGTCCGCGGCGAGTGGCGCGTCGACCCCGAGCTGCTCGACGGCTCGTTCACCGGGCGGACGGCGATCCTGTCACCGCTGGACCGGTTGGTGTACGACCGGAAGCGGCTGCTGGAGATCTTCGATTTCGACTACCAGCTGGAGATGTACAAACCGGTCGCGAAGCGCCGCTGGGGGTACTTCGCGCTGCCGATCCTGCACAACGACCGGCTGGTCGGGAAGCTCGACGCGGCGGCCGACCGGAAGGCCGGGGTGTTCCGCGTCGACGCGATCCACGAGGACGAGCCGTTCTCGAAGACCCTGACCGCCGCGGTGCACCGGGAGATCCGCGACCTGGCGAAGTGGCTGCGGCTGGAACTCGTGCCGAGCTCTTGACGACCAGCTCTGTTTACGTAAACATCGCGGCGTGAGATCAACCGTCCGCAGTCTCCTCGCCGTCCTGCTGTGCTGTTTCACGCTCGCCGCCGCGGTTCCCGGAACCGCCGCCGCGAGCCCGCCGGGAACGAACGAGTTCCGCGGCGTCAACTGGGCCGACCCGCGCGACAACTACGCCGACGACGAGGTCGTCCCGTCCGGCCTCAGCACGGCCGACGACTACGCGACGACGTACCGCAAGGCCCTCGGGATCGTGGGGGAGTTCCGCAAGGAGCTGAAGGCGAACACGATCCGGCTGCCGATCAACCCGTCGAGTGTGGGCACCGACTGGTGGCGTGCCTACCGCGGGGCGATCGACGCCTCGGTGGCGAGTGGGTTCAAGGTGATCCTGAGCTACTGGGAGGCCGACAACGCCAAGGACGGTCGGGTCGACGACCCGGCGGCGTACCAGGCGATGTGGGACACGGTGGTGAAGGCGTACGGGAAGAACCCGCGCGTGTACTTCGAGCCGATGAACGAGCCGTTCGGCTACTCGCTGACCGAGTGGGTGTCGCTGACGTCGTCGTGGATCGCGCGGCACAGCGACGTTCCGCGCGGGCGGATCGTCATCTCCGGGACCGGCTACAACGACAACGTGACCGGCGTCGGCGCGGCGCCCGAGCTGAACGGAACGCTGCTGTCGCTGCACTTCTACGGCTTCTGGGCCTCCGACACGACCGAGGCCGCCTGGCTGGCGAACCTGCGGCCGCGGATCGGCTCGTACGGCTGGCGGACGATCATCGACGAGGCCGGCTCGCCGATGACGATCGGCCTGAACTACGGCAACCACGAGGGCAACGTCTACACGTCGTACCTCGCCGCGCTGACGCAGGTCGCCCGTGAGCAGCAGATGGGCATCGTCTACTGGCCGGGGCTGCGGACCGGAGACTCGTACTCGATGACGACGCAGGTCGGGCCGTCCGATCTCCAGGTCAACAGCATCAGCGGCCGCGACCAGCTGTGGTGGGGCTGGGGTCTGCTCAAGAGCGAGCCGACGAACTCCGAGCCGCCGGCGCCCCCGGGTGAGCCCCTGCGCGGTGTTGCCAGCAACCGCTGCGTCGACGTGCCGGGCTTCTCGACCAGTCCCGGAACAGCGCTCGACCTATGGGACTGCAACAACGGCGGGAACCAGTCGTGGAACCTTACCGCCGAGAACCAGCTGACGGTCTACGCCGACAAGTGCATGACCGCCGGCACCTCGACCGTGACCATCGAGAACTGCACCGGCGGCGCCAACCAGGTCTGGCACCTGAACGCCGACCAGACCGTCACGTCGGCGGCAGGCTGCCTGACAGCCAATGGCACCGGGAACGGCGCGGCGGTAGTCGTTGCCGCCTGCAACGGTTCGGCCGACCAGAAGTGGACCCGCAGCTGATCGCGGCTAGCTGACCGGCACCGGCTGGGGCCGTGACTCGCGGTTGGTCCGTTCGATGGATTGGCCCCAGGTGGTGCCGGTGAGCATCAGCGCGGCGCCGAGGAGCGCCGCGGCGGTGAGGTGCTCGTTGCCGAGGCCGATGCCGATGGCGACCGCCCAGATCGGTTCGGTGCCGAGCAGCAGACTGGCGCGGCTGGCCGAGGTGCGCTGGATCGCCCAGGTCTGGGCCAGGAAGGCGAAAACGCTGCAGAACAAGGCGAGATAGACCATCTGGAGCCAGGTGCCGAGACCCGCGTGGGTGGGCAGGTGCGGTAGCGCCGGGACGGCGAACAGCGCCGTGCCGACGAGGGTCTGGACCGTCGTCAGCTGCACCGGACGCAGGCCGGCGGACAGCCGGCCGACGAGCGCGACATGGCCGGCGCGGACGACGGCGGCGGCGAGCATCAGCAGATCGCCGACCCCTGGGGCGTGCAGGCCGTCGGCGGACATCAGCAGCCCGACGGCGACCACGCAGATCCCGGCCGCGAGGTAGAAGCGCGGCGGGAGGCCGCGGCGGTCGAACAGCGGCGTGAGCACGAGCGTCAGGCTGATGATCAGCCCGGCGTTCGCAGCGCTGGTGTGCGTGACGCCGTACGTCTCCAGTAGCAGGACCGCTGCCTGCGTGAGGCCGAGGACGAGCCCCGCCTTCAGTTCCCGCCGGTTGATGCCGCGGGCGAGCGGTACCAGGGCGAGCGCGGAGATCCCGTACCGCAGGAAGAGCACGGTCAGCACCGGCGCGCTGCCGGTCGCGGTCTTGGCCGCGAGATAGCTCGAGCCCCAGACGACGGCGACGAGCAGCAGGACGAGATCGGTACGGCGGGATCCGGGCACGGGATCAACGGTGCGGCGTGCGGACGTTGAAGCCAAGTACCAAAGTCTTCAGCGACGATGTAGCACAGCTACAGTGAAGAAATGGACGAACGGCAGCTCCGCGTGCTCCGCGAAGTCGGTGAGTTGGGCAGTGTCACCGCGGCGGCCGAGGCCCTGCTCGTGACACCGTCGGCGATCTCGCAGCAGCTCCGGCTGCTGCAGCGGTCGATCCCCGTGCCGTTGACCGAACGCGACGGCCGCCGGGTCGTGCTGACCGCCGCGGGACGGGCGCTGGCGGGTGCCGCGGCGGATGTCGAGGCGGCGCTGGCGCGGGCGCGGCAGGCCGTGGACGAGTTCGTCGACCAGCCCGACGGGGTGGTGTCCGTCGCGGCCTTCCACAGCGCGGCCGCGGCGTTCTTCCCGCGGCTGCTCCGGGCCGGCACGGCGCCGCGGCTCAGCCTGCACGACGAGGACGTGCCGCAGGACGAGTTCCCGGCGCTCACCCGGGAGTACGACCTGGTCCTGGCGCACCGCCTCGACCACGCCGCCCCCTGGCCGCTGACGGTCGCGGTCACACCGCTGCTGCACGAGCCGCTCGACGTCGCCCTGCCGGTCGATCATCCGCTCGCGGCCAAGCGGTCACTCACGCCGCGCGACGTCGCGCACGAACCGTGGATCACGGTCCACGACGGCTTCCCGCTGATGGCGACGATCGAGGCGATCGGAGCGGCCGCGAACCACCGCCTCGAATTGGTGCATCGCGTCAACGAGTTCACGGTCGTCGCCGAACTCGTGGCGGCCGGGGCCGGCCTGGCCCTGATGCCGCGCTGGACCGCCCGACCTCATCCGGCGGTGGCGCTCCGTCCGCTGCGCGACGTCCACACCCGCCGCCACATCGACGCGCTCTACCGTCCCGAACGCGCCGCGCGGCAGGCAGTCCGCACAGTCCTCACCGAGCTCCGGCACGCCACCGCGGCCGTCCGCGACTGATCCGGATCAGCTACCGCTCGACATGCACGATGTGCGCGTCCGGACCCGGGAAGAACAGGGACTCGGAGTCGGTGTCGGTCCAGTGCACGAGGTACGGCGGTGCGCCGTTCGGATCGTGCACCTCGACGATCTGCCCTTCACGCCGGTGCGCCATCAGGTGGCTGCTCTCCACCACGACCTGGTCGCCTGCTGCAGCTTTCACCACACCCACCTCCTTCACCTTCCAGCTTGGGCCAGGTCCCGGTGGATGTCGATGCCGCGCAAGCGCCGGTGGTTCTCGGTGCGTGGTCAGTTCGGCAGGGTGACGGTCGCCGTCGTACCGCCGGTGCTCGAGGAGCTGAGCGTGATGGTGCCGTGGTGCGCGCGGGTGATCTCCCGGGCGATCGACAGCCCGAGCCCGGAACCCCCGCTCGCGCGGGACCGGCTGGTGTCCAGGCGGACGAAGCGTTCGAAGACCCGCTGCCGGTCCTGCTCGGGAATCCCGTCGCCGTCGTCGGACACCGTGACGACCGCTGACCCGTTCTCCTCCGCGGTGGTCAGGCGGACCGTGGTGTGCGCCGCGCGGGCCGCGTTGTCGACGAGGTTCCGCAGCACCTGACCGAGCCGCGCCGGATCGCCGACGACCCGGACCGGATGCACGTCACCGGTGACCGTCAGCTCGGGCGCCGAGCTTCGCAGCCGCTGGATCTCGGCGGCGACGAGGTCGTCGAGATCCACGTCGACCTGGCGCATCCGCAACCCGGTGTCGTCGGCCTTCGCGAGCAGCAGCAGGTCCTCGACCAGTTGCCGCATCCGGTCGGTCTCGGTCTCCATCACCTGTCGCAGGTCGTGCCACGCCTGCCCGGTGGTGTCGGCCTCGATGACCTCCAGCGCCGCGGTCAGCGTGGCCAGCGGCGACCGGAGCTCGTGGCTCGCGTCCGCGACGAACGCCCGCTGGGTCGCATGCCCGGTCTCCAGCCGGTCGAGCATCTCGTTCATCGTCACCGCGAGCCGCGCGATCTCGTCCCGGGTCCGCGGCACCGGGACCCGCTCGGTCAGGTCCCGCGTCCCGATCCGCTGCACCCGGGCCCGGATCCGCTCCACCGGCCGCAGCGCCTGGCCGACCATCAGCCACCCGGCCACGCCGACCACGATCAGCAGCGCCGGGAACCCGATCGCGAGGTACTTGGCCACGGTCGCGACGGTCTGCCGCTGGGTCTCCACCGACGAGGCGACGACCACCGTGTACGTCGTCACGCCGTACGCCGCTCCCTGCGCGACGATCACGAACGAGTGGTCGTCGTCGATGAGCGGCATCTCGCCGACCTGGGCCCGCAGCAGCGCACCCGCCGGGGGCCGGAGATCGGTGAGCGGGGTGGACCCGACCCGGGTCGACGACGCGGCGACGACCCGTCCGGACGGGTCGAGCACCTGGATCAGCTGACCGCCGCGCGTGGACTCGGCCAGGTCGCGCGCGAGTCCCGCCGTACCGTCCGCGGTGACCTGTTGGGCCACCTCGCCGACCCGGGCCTCGGCGGCGTCGGAGACCTCGGTGATCAGCGCCCGCTGCAGGAGCAGCAGCAGGGCGGCCGCGCCCAGCATCATCGCGACCGCCACGACGATCACCGCGGCCGCCGTCGAGCGGCTCCGGACACTGGCCTGCCGCAGACCGCCGGCGGTCCGGTACCACCCGTCGACGCGCCGTCGCACCACCGTGCTCACGCCCCCAGTTTCGCTCAGCCGCCTTCGGGGTTCAGTCGGTAGCCCATCCCGCGGATGGTCTCGATGGCGTGCCGGGCGTACGGGGTGTCGATCTTCTTGCGCAGGTAGCGGACGTAGACCTCGACGACGTTCGGGTCGCCGTCGAAGGCGGGATCCCAGACCCCGGCCAGGATCTCGGTCTTGCTGACCGTGTCGCCGCGGTGCCGCATCAGGAACTCGAGCAGCCCGTACTCGCGGGGTGTCAGCGTGATCTCGCGTCCGTTGCGCTCGACCCGCCGCCGGGTCAGGTCGAGGGTCAGGTCCCCGGCCGTCAGCACCACCGGGCGCTCCGGTCCGCCGCGCCGGATCAGCGCCCGCAACCGGGCGACCAGGACGAGGAAGCTGAACGGCTTGGTCAGGTAGTCGTCCGCGCCGAGATCGAACGCGTCGGTCTGGTCGTACTCGCCGTCCTTCGCGGTCAGCATCAGCACCGGCGTCCAGACGCCGCGGGCCCGGAGCAGCTCGAGCACGCGGTACCCGTTCAGCTTCGGCAGCATGATGTCCAGCACGATCACGTCGTAGTTGTGCTCGGTCGCGGCCCACACCGCGTTCTCGCCGTCGTGCACCAGCTCCACGACGAACCCGGCATCGGTCAGTCCCCGGTGCACCGTGTCGGCCAGCCGCAGTTCGTCCTCGACCATCAGCACTCGCATCCTCCCAGTCTCACCGCAGGGCGCTGAGAATCCGCTGAGAGGTCCGCAACTTGACGCCGTGAAGTTGTCGTCCCTACGGTTGTCGAAGCGCTTCGACAACCCTGAGAGAGGCTGGCCGGCATGAAGTTCACCGACGGGTACTGGCAGCTCCGGGCGGGACTGACCCGGCTCCGGCCGGCCGAGGTCGAGAGCGTGGTGCCGGGGGAGCGGGACCTGACCGTGTTCGCGCCGGCGAAGCGGATCGAGCGGCGCGGGGACACGCTCAACCAGCCGATGTTCACGATGACGTTCTCGTCCCCGGCCCGCGGCGTGATCGGCGTCCGGATCGCGCACCACCTCGGCGGCCTGCCCGCGCACCCGTCGTACCGGCTGAACACCGACGACGAGCATCCGGTGAAGGTCGAGGTCGGCGCCGCCGAGGCGCGGCTGACGTCCGGCGAGCTGAGTGTGGTGATCGCGCTCGACGGGCCGTGGGACGTGCGCTTCGAGCAGGACGGCAAGGAGCTGACGAACTCGGGAGCGCGCAGCGTCGGCCTGATCACCGACGCCGACGGGAAGCAGTACGTGCACGAACAGCTGGCGCTCGGCGTCGGCGAGACGATCTACGGGCTCGGCGAGCGGTTCGGCGCGTTCGTGAAGAACGGCCAGGTCGTCGACAGCTGGAACGCCGACGGCGGCACGTCGAGCGAGCAGGCGTACAAGAACGTCCCGTTCTACCTGAGCAGCAAGGGGTACGGCGTCCTCGTGGACAGCCCTGCCCACGTGTCGTTCGAGGTCGGCTCCGAGGTCACGTCCCGCAACCAGTTCAGCGTCGAAGGCCAGGAGTTGGCGTACTACGTGTTCGCCGGCCCGGCGCCGAAGGACGTGCTGCGCCGCTACACCGCCCTCACCGGACGGCCCGCCCGGGTGCCCGCGTGGTCGATGGGGCTGTGGTTGTCGACGTCGTTCACGACGGACTACACCGAGGAGACGACGAGCGCGTTCATCGACGGGATGGCGTCGCGGGACCTGCCGTTGAGCGTTCTGCACTTCGACTGTTTCTGGATGCGGCAGTTCCACTGGTGCGACTTCGTCTGGGACCCGGTCGCGTTCCCGGACCCGGCCGGGATGGTGCGCCGGCTGAAGGACCGCGGGCTGCGGGTCAGCCTGTGGATCAACCCGTACATCGCGCAGCGCTCGGTGCTGTTCGAGGAGGGCCGCCGGCTCGGGTACCTGCTGAGGCGCCCGGACGGCTCGGTCTGGCAGTGGGACCTGTGGCAGGCCGGGATGGCGATCGTCGACTTCACCAACCCGGACGCGACGGCCTGGTTCCGCGCGAAGCTGCAGGCGCTGATCGACATCGGCGTCGACTGCTTCAAGACCGACTTCGGCGAGCGGATCCCGACCGACGTCGTCTGGTTCGACCGGTCCGACCCGGAGCGGATGCACAACTACTATCCCCAGCTCTACAACGCGGCCGTGTTCGGGCTGCTGGAGGAGAACCGCGGGGCGGGGGAGGCTGTGCTGTTCGCCCGGTCGGCGACGGCCGGCGGTCAGCAGTTCCCGGTGCACTGGGGCGGCGACTGCGAGTCGACGTTCGAGGCGATGGCCGAGTCGCTGCGCGGCGGGTTGTCGCTGGCGGCCTCCGGCTTCGGCTACTGGAGTCACGACATCGGCGGGTTCGAGGGCACGCCCGATCCCGCGATCTTCAAGCGGTGGGTGGCGTTCGGGCTGCTGTCGTCGCATTCCCGGTTGCACGGCTCGTCGTCGTACCGGGTGCCGTGGGCGTTCGACGAGGAGGCGGTCGACGTGCTGCGGAAGTTCACCAGGCTGAAGCTGTCGCTGATGCCGTACCTGGCCGCGGCCGCCGAGGAGGCACATCGGGACGGGGTGCCGATGATGCGGCCGATGGCGCTCGAGTTCCCGGACGATCCGGCGGTCGCGTACCTGGACCGGCAGTACCTGCTCGGTCCGGATCTGCTGGTCGCGCCGGTGATGAGCTTCGACGGCGAGGTCTCGTTCTACCTGCCGCGCGGGCGCTGGACGTCGCTGCTGACCGGTGAGGTGCTGACCGGCCCGGCGTGGGTGCGGCAGACGCACGGCTTCGACACGCTGCCGCTGTTCGTTCGCGAGGGAGCGGTGATCCCGGTCGGTGCGGTTGACGACCGGCCTGAGTACGACTGGGCGGACGGCGTCGACTTGCGCTGGTTCGAGCCGTCCGACGGCCAGGTCACCACCGTGACCGTCCCGTCCGCGACCGGCGAGGTCGTCATCGAGCTGACGTTCCGCGCCGGCCAGGTCGAGTCCCGCGTCCTCTCAGGCACCTGCGAGCGCTACACAGTCAAGCTCTCCAGCATGACCCCAGCCGCCGAGAAGACGGCGTAGAGCGTGTGCGGCGGCTCGACAGTACGTATACGGCCACTTCCCACCGGCTGAGCCGGATCTGAGGCGTGCGCCGGCGAGCCCTCGCCGGCAGTGGGCCTATACGTACTGTCGAGCTGCAACTCGCCGTCGAGCGAGATCAGGCTGTTGGTCGGGGGCACCTGGAGGGTGCCGAGCAGGTGCCCGTGGAGGGGGTCGTCCAGGCGGAAGTCGATGGTCGCGGGGTCGGCGCCACGGTTGGCGACGCGGGCCACGTAGCTTGTCGGGTCGACCTGCACGTCGTCGAATGCGAGCCAGGCTCGGGGTTCCAGTGCGAGGGCGGCGTCGCCGTGGTCGCGGGTTGCGGTTGTCAGGGTGATGCCGCAGTAGTCGTCGAAGCTGGTGGCGGCGAGCCGGGTGAGGGTTCGCGGCGGGATCCGTTCGCCGCGCACGTCGAGGGTCGTGGTGAGGCGCAGGTCGGTGCTGGAGCGGCCGACCATGATGCTGTGTCGCGCGGTCTCGACACAGCGCCGGTCCCGGGTCACATCCCAGAAGCCGAGGTCGGCCGCGGCGACGGTCAGTTCGATCTCGGTGGTCTCGCCGGGGTCCAGCGAGACCCGCCGGAAGCCGCGCAGTTGCCGCAGCGGCTGCTTGACCCGTGAGCGCTGCTGGCGTGTGTACAGCTGGGCGATCTCGGTTCCGGCGCGATCGCCGGTGTTGGTGACGGAGAACGTGACCCGGACGTCGCCATCCGCTGCGATCGAGGGTGCGCTCAGCCGCAGGCCGCCGTACGCGAAGGTCGCGTAGCTGAGGCCGTGGCCGAACGGGTAGAGCGGTGTGCCGCGGAAGTACAGGTACGTCGCGTCCGTGGCGATGATGTCGTAGTCGAGCAGGTCGGGCAGGTCGGCGGCGGAGTGGTACCACGTCTGCGTCAGCCGGCCCGCCGGGTCGTGGTCGCCGAACAGGACGTCGGCCAGCGCACGGCCGTACTCCTGCCCGCCGTGCGCGGACCACAGGATCGCCGGAACGTGCTGCTGGGCCCAGCCGATCGCATACGGGTAGCTGCTGCTGAGGACCAGCACCGTCCGCGGATTCGCCGCGTGCACCCGCCGGACGAGCCGGTCCTGTGCCGGCGGGAGATCCAGCGTCACACGGTCCTCGGTCTCGCGGCCGTTCACCAGCGGGTGGTTGCCAGCGACAACGATCGTGACGTCGGCCCGGGCTGCGAGCTCGGCGGCCGTCGCCGCGCCGTCGACGACCACGTCGAGCTCGAACGTCGTACCCTGCTCAGCCAGCCCGACTGCGCCGTCCGCGTCGACCTGGAGGTACCGGCCGCTGTGCAGATGCTGGATCAGGAGACTGCCCGACGACTGCACGAGACGGAAGGTCTGCTTGACCTCCCAGCCGTTCGGACCTGGCTGGTCAGCGACCAGCTCACCCTCGTCCGTGGCGGTCAGATGCCGGCCGTTCCGCACCGAGCGCAGAGCCCACGCCTCTCCACCCCAGTCGAACAGATCGAACTCACCCGGCTCGGTGCCGGCCCGCAGCACCGCGTCGGCGCCGACAGTCAGGTACGACGACGAGCCCGCGATCCGCAGCGTGATCCGGTCGACGCCCTCGCAGTACTCAACACGCTCGGTGCCCAGTCGCTCGATCAACCCGTCCAGCGCGGTCACCTGGTACGGCAGCGTGCCGGCGTACCAGTCCTCCGAGAGCGTGCCGGCCAGCGGTCCGACAACGGCGACGCGAGTCGTCGGAGCGAGCGGAAGGACCTGGCACTCGTGTTTGAGCAGCACGATCGCCTGGCGGGCCGCGTCCTGGGCGAGCCGGCGGTGCGCCGGGCAGTTGACCAGCTCGGGTTCGAGGGCGCGGTACGGGTCGAGCTCGGGCGGGTCGAACTCGCCCAGCCGGAAGCGGATCGCCAGCACTCGCCGTACGGCGGCGTCGAGGTCGGCGGTCGTGACGAGCCCGCGGTCGAGGGCCGTCGTCAGCCGCTCGATGGTCGGGGCGGTGTCGGTCCCGTCCTGGGTGAAGCTGTCCACGCCGGCTCTCAGTGCGGCGGCGTACGCGGTCGGTCCGTCGGGCAGGTACTGCTGCAGGCCGGACAGGTTCGCCGGTGCGTAGGCATCACTCACCACCAGGAGTTCGTCGGCCGTCCACGTCCGGAGGACGTCGTTGATCAGCGGGCTGAGGTGGGCGGGCCGTCCGTTCACCAGGTTGTACGACGGCATCACCGCGACGGCCGCACCCGCGGCGATCGGCGCCCGGAAGGCCGGCAGCTCGTAGTCGTGCAGGACCCGCGGCGGCAGGTTGCTCGACGTCGTGCAGCGGTCCGTCTCGTTGTTGTAGGCAAGGAAGTGCTTCAGCGTCGGAGCGGTCTTGAGGTACGTCGGGTCGTCGCCGGCCAGCCCGTGCCCGTACGCGGTGGCGATGACGCCGGTCAGCCAGGGATCCTCGGCGTACCCCTCCTCGTTACGGCCCCAGCGCGGGTCGCGGAGCGGGTTGACCACCGGCGCCCAGACGTTGAGGCCGACATCGGCCGGATCCTTGCGATGGAACACGCGGACCTCGTCCCCGACGGCCGCACCGACCGCCCGCACGAGCTCGGGGCTCCAGCTGCTGGCCAGGCCGATCGCCTGCGGGAACACCGTCGCCGGACCGTGCCAGGCGACGCCGTGCAGCGCCTCGGTGCCGGTCCGGAACGCCTGCAGGCCGAGCCGGGGGACCGGTGGCTGGTACTGGTGCAGGAACGCGATCTTCTCGGCCGGGGTGAGCCGGGCGAGCAGGTCGTCGATCCGCTCACCGGCCGGCCGGGCAGGGTCGCGGAACGGGGCAGGAGTACTCATCGGCGGTCGACTCCACGGTCTGGTGTCGAAGCGCTTCGATCGATGGGTGGTGGAAGATGATCGAAGCGCTTCGACAGATCGGGCGTGAACAGAGGGTTGCATCCCGCACGCCCAGGGTCAAGACCTCGGCGGGCAGACGGGGAGCGCTTTCCAGCAGCGGGTATCGGCCAGGTCAGCGGCTCGGCAGGCGGCCGCGGTTCAGTGGCGTGAGGGCCTGGGCGGTGGCGCCCAGGGGAGTGGCGGTGTGCGGGAAGGTGGACGCGGCGACGGTGCAGCCGCCGGCGTCGGGCGCGACGGTGGCCTCGCGGAGCGCCATGTCGACCGCCGGCGCGAGGTGATCGAAGAGCAGGGCATACGCGCCGCCGAGCAGCACGACCCCGGGATTGAGGATGTTGACCAGCGCCGCGATCCCGTCACCGAGATGCGTCCCGGCCTCGGCGAGCACCTTCGTGACCCCGGCCTCGTGGGCGTCGGCGCGACGGATCAGCGCCTCGAGCTGCTGCTGGGGATCGTCGTCGACGGTGCCGTCGACCCGTTCGAGGATCGCCGGCAGGCTCGCCAGCGCTTCGAGGCAGCCGCGGCGGCCGCAACCACAGGCCGGCCCGTCCGGCACCAGGCGCAGGTGCCCGATCTCGCCGACGTACCCGAGATGCCCCGCGAGCGGGCGGCCGTCGGTGATGATGCCTGCCCCGACGCCGGTGTCGCCGGTGATCTGGATGAGGTTCGGCGTTCCGGCGTACGCACCGTAGAGATGCTCGGCCAATACGCCCAGCGATGCGTCGTTGTCGACGGTCACGGGGATGTCGGGCCGTCCGAGTGCTCCGGCGAGCTCGGCGCGCAGCGGTACGTCGGTCCATCCGAGGGCGGCGGCGAGGACGACGGCGCCGTCGCGGTTCACCAGGCCGGGGACGCCGACCGTGATGCCGAGCACCTGGCGCCCGGACGACTGCACGGTCGTGATCGCCCGGCGGGCCAGCGCGGCGAGGGCGGCGACGGTCTTCGCCGGCCCGGCGTCGACCCCCGGGCCGGCCCGGTGCCAGCGCAGCACCTGGTCGCCGGCCGTGTCGCAGGCGAGGGCGGTCAGGCCGCGGGCGCCCACCTCGAGCCCGATCGTCGCGTACGCCGAGCCGTCGAGGACGAGCAGTGTCGCCGGGCGGCCGACGTGGTTCTGGGTCTGCTGGGTCTCGCGGACCAGTCGGCGCTCCAGCAGCTCGCCGATGATGCTCGTCACGGTGGCCTTGTTCAGCCCGGTGCCGGCCGCGATCGCGGCCCGCGAGCACGGGGCCTCGCGGCGCAGGTGGCCGAGCACCGCCGCCAGGTTGGTGGCGCGGATGTCGGTGTGGTCCGCGGTCTGTGTGGTCAAGGTCCGTCCCGTCGAATGCTGTGTCGCCGAAAGCCGCTGAGAGCCGCTGAAAGATCGCCTGGGTCAGTTCTACACCTTGTCGGGCTGTGCGCTCTGCGTTAATTTGTTTGGCTACTAGCCCAACTAAGTCTAGGGGATGCGACGTGACCGGACCAGAGATCGGCGGACCCAGCCGCCGGACCTTCATCTCCCTGCTCGGCGCCGGCGCGGCGGCGGCCGCGGGCGGGGTGACGCTGACAGCGTGTTCGGACGGCGGCTCCGGCTCCGGCACGGCGGGCCGCGCGGAGACCGAGGACAAGCTGTCCGGCCTGCTGCCGAAGTACATCCCGTACGAGTCGGTGGCGCCGGACCTGCCGGGGGAGAACGGCGCCTCGCCGGGCTTCTCGCACTACCCGGCCGAGCTGAAGCGCGCGGTGCCCGACACGATGGTGCCGAGCGGCAAGGAAGTGTCGGCGATGACGCCGCTGTGGAGCCCGATCCCGCCGCTCACCGGCAACTCGTACTTCGAGGCGAACAACGAGCGGATCGGTGCGCCGCTCAAGTTCAACATCCTGAACGGCAACGACTACGGCGACAAGCTCGGCCCGATCCTTGCGGCCGGCAACATTCCGGAGCTGCTCTGCATCCCGGGCTGGAACATCTCCGGCCTGACCCGGTTCGGGCAGGCCGCGGACAAGCTGTTCGAGGACCTCACGCCGCACCTGGCCGGCGACAAGGCCGCGGCGTACCCGATGCTGGCCAACCTGCCGACCCGGGCCTGGGCGTACGGCGTCTGGAACTCGCAGCTGAAGGCGGTGCCGTTCCCCGGCGAGGGCTTCCCCTGGGTCATGATGTACCGCAAGGACCTCTTCGACCAGTTCGGCGCGCAGCCGCCGAAGAACGCCGACGACCTGCTGGCCCTGGGCAAGCAACTGACCGATGCCAAGGCCGGCCGCTGGGCGTTCGGCAGTGTCGCCGACGAGGTGATCCGGTCGTTCGGGGCGCCGGGAGGCTGGCGGAAGGACTCCAGCGGCAAGCTGGTGAACAAGATCGAGACGCCGGAGTACGCCGAAGCGGTGGCGTTCGTGCGGAGGCTCTTCCAGTCGGGCTACGTGCATCCGGAGGTCGTCGCCAACGCCGGTGCGGACGAGAACGCGCTGTTCGAGGGCGGGAAGCTGCTGATCCGGCAGAACGGCCTCGGCGGCTGGCAGGAGTCGCTGCAGCGGCAGTTGCCGATCAACCCGAAGTACGACCCGCAGCCGGTGCTGCCGTTCGCCCACGACGGGGGGACGCCGATCGTGTGGAGCGGGGACCCGGCCGGGATCTTCACGTTCGTCAAGAAGGGGGTCGGTGAGGAGCGGGTCAAGGAGCTGCTCGGCGTACTCAACTACACATCCGCGCCGTTCGGGACCGAGGAGTACCAGCTCTACACGTACGGGGTGGAGGGCAAGCACTACACCAAGCAGCCGTCAGGAGCCCCGAAGCTGACGGCGCTCGGGCAGAAGGAGGTCTCGCAGACCTACGTGTTCCTCGGCGGGCGGCCGACCGCTATCACCCAGAGCGAGTACCCGGGGTACGTGCAGTCGATGAGCGCGTGGCAGAACGCGGCGGCCAAGGTGCGGGAGAAGAACCTGTTCGACGGGATCCGGGTCGAGCAGCCGGCCAAGATGGCGGCCCTCGCGCAGCCGTTCGACGACGCCCTGCAGGACATCTTCCGCGGGCGCCGGCCGGTCAGCGAGCTGAAGACGGCCGTCAAGCAGTGGCAGGACAACGGCGGCAACGAAGGCCGCGACTTCTACGCCAAGGTCCTCAGTGACAACGGTCGGTAGGGTCCGCGTCCGGGGCGCGAGGGTTCGAACCGCTCGTGTGGGTGGGATGGGGTTCGGGCATCGGTTGCGGCGGGATTGGCCGTTGCTGGTGATGGTGTTGCCGGTGGTGGTGTTGCTGGGGGTGTTCCACTACTTCCCGACGCTCGGGAACGTGATCGCCTTCCAGGACTACTCGCCGTACGCCGGGATCCGCGGCAGCGACTTCGTCGGGTTCGCGAACTTCGGCCGGATGTTCTCCGAGCCGGCGTTCTGGAAGGCCGTCGCGAACACCCTGTCGATCACCGCCGTCCAGCTCGCGTTCTTCTTCCCGATCCCGATCGCCCTGGCGCTGCTGCTGAACAGCGTCCTGTCGTCCAGGCTCCGCAACATCATCCAGGGCGTGGTCTACCTGCCGCACTTCTTCTCCTGGGTGCTCGTCGTCTCGCTGTTCCAGCAGATGATCGGCGGCGCCGGCCTGCTCGCACAGACCCTGCGCGACAACGGCCACCAGGCCGTCGACCTGATGACGAAGCCGGACACGTTCATCCTCCTGGTCACCGCGCAGGCGGTCTGGAAGGACGCCGGCTGGGGCATGATCGTGTTCCTCGCCGCGCTGTCGACCATCAACCCGGCGCTCTACGAGGCCGCCGCGGCCGACGGCGCGAACCGCTGGCGCCGGCTCTGGCACATCACGCTGCCGGGGCTGCGCCCAGTGATCGTCCTGCTGCTGATCCTGCGCCTCGGCGACGCGCTGACGGTCGGCTTCGAGCAGTTCATCCTGCAGCGCAGCGCCGTCGGCGGCGGCGCCGCCGAGGTGCTCGACACCTACGTCTACTACCAGGGCCTGCTCGTCGGCGACTTCGGCTACGGCGCGGCCGCCGGCCTGTTCAAGGGCGTGGTCGGCCTTGTCCTCGTCCTGGTGGCCAACCGCTTCGCGCACATGGTGGGCGAGCAGGGGGTGTATTCCCGATCATGAGTGAAAGAGCTGTCTGGGAAGAAGAGCCGACGCTCGTCGACCGGCTGGGCAAGCCGGTCGTCCTGGCCCTGATCGCGCTGGCGGTCGCGTTCCCGCTGTACGTCGTGGTGGTGACCAGCCTGTCGTCGACGGAGGCCGTGACGCGGGCCGGCGGCCTGGTCGTCGTACCACGGGAGCTGACCGTGGCGGCGTACGTGCAGCTGCTGTCCGGCGGCGTGGTCACGCGTGCGCTGCTGATCAGCGTGGTGATCACCGCGGTCGGTACGGCGTTCAGCCTCGGGATCACCGTGCTCGCGGCGTACGGGCTGTCGCGTCCGGGGTCGTTGTTCCACCGGCCGCTGCTGTTCGTCGTGCTGCTGACGTTCCTGTTCGGCCCCGGGATCATCCCGAGCTACCTCGTAGTGAACGCGCTCGGGCTGATCGACCATTACGCGTCGCTGATCCTCCCGGCCGCGATCTCGGCGTTCAACCTGATCGTCATGCGGTCGTTCTTCATGGGGATCCCGGGCGAGCTGATCGACAGCGCCCGGATCGACGGCGCGGGTGAGTTCGCCATCCTCCGCCGGATCGTGCTGCCGCTGTCGAAAGCCGTGGTCGCGGTCGTCGGGCTGTTCTACGCCGTCGGCTACTGGAACGCGTTCTTCAACGCCCTGCTCTACATCAACGACAACTCCAAGTGGCCGCTGCAGATGGTGCTGCGGACGTACATCGTGCAGCAGCAACCGCTCCCGACCGGTGCCGGCGGCGTAGCGACCGGGGTCGGCCTGGGACTTCAGCCCGCGCCGGGGCTGGCGATCAAGATGGCGATCGTGGTGATCGCGATCGTGCCGGTCCTGCTGGTCTACCCGTTCATCCAGCGGCACTTCCAGAAGGGCGTCATCATCGGCGCGGTGAAAGGCTGACCCCATGAGTCTTTACTACGGCGGCGACTACAACCCCGAGCAGTGGGATCCGGCGGTCTGGAAGGAGGACGTCGACCTGATGCGTCAGGCCGGCGTCAACCTGGTGACCGTCGGTGTCTTCTCGTGGTCGAGCCTCGAACCCGCACCGGGCGAGTACGACTTCGCGTGGCTCGATCAGGTGCTGGACCTGCTGCACGACGGCGGGGTGCGCGTCGACCTGGCCACGCCGACCGCCTCGCCGCCCCCGTGGTTCAGCCGGTTGCACCCGGAGGCGTTGCCGGTGACGGCTGACGGCGTACGGCTGACGCACGGGAGCCGCGACACGTACTGCGCGTGCGCACCGGCGTACCGTGACGCGGCCCGCGGGATCGCGCGGACGCTGGCCGAGCGGTACCACGATCACCCGGCGCTGGCGATGTGGCATGTGCACAACGAGTACGGGTCCACGTGCTACTGCTCGTTCGCGGCGGAGCGGTTCCGCGGGTGGCTGCGGGACCGGTACGGGTCGCTCGATCGGCTGAACGAAGCGTGGACGACCGCGTTCTGGAGCCAGGGGTACGCCGACTGGGCGGATATCGAGCCGCCGCGCACGACGCAGTACCTGGTGAATCCGACGCAATACCTGGACTATCGCCGGTTCTGGTCCGACGAGTTGCTGGCCGCGTACCTCGACCAGAAGGCCGTGATCCGCGACCACTCGGCGGCACCGGTGACGACGAACTTCGTCTTCGGCGGCTGGGTCCCGGTGAACCACGCACGCTGGGCGGCCGAGGTCGATGTCGTTGCCATCGACCACTATCCGGACCAGGCCGGGATCGGCGCGGAGGAGCAGACCGCGTTCGGCGCCGACCTGGCGCGGGCATGGGCCGGCGGAAAACCGTGGCTGTTGATGGAGCACGCCGCGGGCGGTCTGAACACCGGCGGGCGGTGGCACACCAAGGAGCCGGGCCGGATGGCGCGGAACAGCCTGTCCCACATCGCCCGCGGATCGCGCGGTGCGCTGTTCTTCCAGTGGCGGGCGTCCCGGGGCGGCGCGGAGATGTACCACTCGGCGATGGTTCCGCACGCGGGCGCGGACAGCGCGAGGTTCCGGGAGATCGCGCGGCTCGGCTCCGTACTGCCGCGGCTGGCCGAGGTGGCCGAGAGCCGCGTGGTCGCGGATGTCGCGATCCTGTGGGACGTCGAGTGCTGGTGGGCGATGCAGGGCACGCACCTGCCGTCGTCCTCGCTGGACTACCTCGCCGCCGTACGATCCGCGCACCGGCACTTCTGGCACGCGGACGTGACGGTGGACTTCGCGGCTCCGGACGCCGACCTGTCGTCGTACCGGCTCGTGATGGTGCCGTCGCTCTATCTCGTCTCGGACGAGGCAGCCGCGAACCTTGCCGCGTACGTCGAGAACGGCGGGCAGTTGCTGGTCGGGTACTTCAGCGGGATCGTGGATCCGGACGTCCGGGTGCGGCTCGGTGGGTATCCCGGCGCGTTCGCGGACCTGCTCGGGGTGCGGGTCGAGGAGTTCCACCCGTTGGAGGACGAGGTCGAGCTGGCGTCGGGCGGTCGCGGGCGGCTGTGGAGCGAGGACGTCGAGGCGGTGTCGGCCGAGGTCGTCGACCGGTACGCCGGGGGAGTGCTCGACGGGAAGCCTGCCGTGACGCGCCGCCAAGTGGGGGACGGTACGGCGTGGTACGTCTCGACGGAACTCGACGACCGGACTGCGGCGAAGCTCGTCACCCACCTCGTCCCCACCGTCGAGCCGCAGAACGTGGCAGGCCGCCCGGCCGAGTCAGCGCGGCCAGGCGCGGAGCGGGAGGCTGCGGGGGTTCACCCGGGCGGGGTCCTGGAGACCGTGCGGCGGCGGGGCGGGGACACCTTGTGGACGTTCTTCATCAACCACGGCGGCTCGGAGGTTGTCGTGCCGGCTGTTGGGATCGAGCTGGTGAGTGGCACGGCTGTGGATGGTGAGCTGGTGGTGCCTGGCGGGGGCTACTCAGTGCTGCGAGAGGGCTGAGCTGCCGCGCGCTGTGAGGGTGGGCGCCAGCAAGGTCAGCTCGGGAACGGTGCCGCCCTCGAGTTTGGCGATCAGCGACTCCACCGCCTGCTCGCCGATCTGTTCGGCCGGGATCGTGACCGAGGACAGCTGCGGGACCTGGCGCTCGGCGACGTCGTCGGCGCAGATCGCGACCAGGGACATGTCCTCGGGCACCCGGCGGCCGAGCCGGCGCAGGACGTCGAGCAGCGGGCCGATGATCGGCTCGTTCTGCACGACGAGCCCGGTGATGTCCGGGTGGTCGGTCAGCAGCTGCTCGACCGTGTGCAGGATCGCGTCGAACGTGTGCTCACAGGGCGTCTCGACGCCGAGCACCCCGCGGCGCGCGGCGGCGTCGGCGAACCCGGTCAGCGTGTGCTGCGCGAAGCCGGTCTGCCGTTCGTACACGGCCGACGGCGTACCGAGCAGGGCGAGCGAGCGGTGGCCGAGGTCGGCCAGGTGATCGACGCACTGGGCGCCCGCGGCGACGAAGTCCAGGTCGATACAGGTCAGCCCAGCGGCGTCGTCCGGGTACCCGATCAGGACCGACGGCATCGGCAGCTCACGCAGCATCGGAACCCGCTCGTCGTGCAGCTCGACGTCCATCACCACGAGCGCGTCGACCAGCGAGCTCTGCGCGACCCGCTCGAGTCCTTCCGGGCCCTCGTCCGCGGTCAGCAGCAGGACGTCGTGGTCGAACCGGCGGGCCGTCGTCACGACCGCGGTCGCGAACTGCATCATCACGGGGACGTGCATGCCGGTGCGCAGCGGGATCACCAGCGCCAGCACGTTGGAGCGCTGGCTGGCCAGGGCGCGGGCGCTCGCGTTCGGCCGGTAGCCGAGGGCGCGGACGCTGCGCTGCACCCGCTCGCGGGTGTCAGGCGAGATCGTCCGCTTGCCGCTGAGCACGTAGGACACCGTGCTGGTCGCCACCCCGGCATGCCGGGCGACGTCCGCGATCGTGACCATGGTGCTTCCCCTCTTCCGTCGGCTCCCCAGTTCTACCCCAGTCGAAGCGCTTCGACACGCCAATTGATCGTACTTGGCTCAGCGCGATCCCGACGAGCACGAGCGCCAGGCCGAGGAGTTGCCGCGCGGTCAGGACGTCGCCGGACCACAGCACGCCGAGAAGTACGCCGGTGACCGGGTTCAGCAGGCCGATGAGGCCGACCGTCGCGGCGGGGAGACGGCGCAGCCCGGCGAACCAGGCCGTGAAGGCGAGCGCGGTCGCGACGAGTCCGACGTACGCGAAACCGGCGACAGCCGGTCCGTCGAGGTGTGGCGGACGGCCCTCGACGACGATCGCGAACGGGACCAGGACGATGCCGCCCGCGATCAGCTGCCACGCGGTGGTGGCGAGCGGGCCCTCGTCCGCGCGCCCCCACTTCTTGGCCAGGACATAGCCGCACGACGACATCGTCAGCGCGGCGGCCGATGCCGCGACGCCGCGCAGGTCGACCGCGGCCGAGCCGGCGCCGAGCAGCATGACGACGCCCGCGATCCCGGCGGTCGCGCCGGTGAGGACCTGGACGGTCGGGCGCTCCGCAAGCAGGCCCCAGGCGAACAGGGCCATGGTGAACGGCGCCGCGGACATGATCGTCGACGCCAGGCTGACCGGAAGCAGCTGAGAGGCGAGGTAGATCAGCGCGAAGAAGGCGCCCATGTTGCAGATCCCGAGCACGACCGATCGCCACCACCAGGCGCCGCGGGGGAGACGGCGGGCGAGCGCGAGCAGGAGCAGGCCCGCGGGCAGGGCGCGGAGAACCGCGCCGTACAAGGGATGTCCGGCCGGCAGGTACTCGTGGGTGACGAAGTAGTTCGTGCCCCAGGCGATCGGGGCGATCGCGGTCACCAGGGTCCAGCGGAAAGTGTCTTCCATGGAAAATATTGTATCTTCCCGGGAAGATAGAGTGGAACCCGTGGACCACGTAGCGAGGATCCAGGCGGAGTGGCGGACCGAGCGGCCGGACGTCGACACCACTCCGCAAGGGGTGATCGGGCGGCTGCACCGGATCGCGAACCAGCTGACCGGTGAGCTGACGCTGCTGTACGCGAAGTACGGGCTGACCGAGGGGGAGTTCGACGTCCTCGCGGCCCTGCGGCGCGCGGGTGCGCCGTACGAGCGTGCGCCGGGGGAGATCGCGCTGCACACGATGGTCACCACGGGCGCGGTCACCAAGCGGGTCGACCGCCTGGAGGAGGCCGGGCTGGTGGATCGCCGGCGCAGCGACGCCGACGGTCGCGCCCGGGTGGTCCGCCTGACCCCAGCTGGTCGCCGGCTGATCGACAAGGCCTTCACCGCACACATGGCCAACGAGCAACGCCTCCTGGAGGCCCTCACACCGAGTGAGACCGAACAACTCGAGAAACTCCTCACCACCTGGCTGGCCCGCCTCGAGCCCGACAGTTGAGGCTCCGGCCGGCAGGATCTGGACCGGACCGCTTCCGCGCCGAGCACGCACACCCCGGATGACGGCGCGCGGGAACCACCTGCGCGCGGTGTAAGGCACAGGTGGGTAACCTCTCCTGGTCGCCAGGTGAGCCGATAGGAGATGATGCCCACCGTGACCGGACCACAGCGCGAGCTCGCGCAGACGCCGTCGGAGGCTGATCCGGCCCTCGCCGGCCTGACTGTCGGGCTCGGTGGGCCTTCGGGGCGGTTCGCCCGGCTCAGCTCGTCGTGGTGGACGCCGCTGCGGATCGCGCTCGCGGTCTGCACGATCACCTTCGGGCTCGGCGTGCTGCAGAAGGCGCCCTGCATGGAGGCCGGCTGGGACCGGCAGAGCTGGCGGCCGTTCAAGGCGCTCTGCTACTCCGACATCGGGTTCCTCTACCAGGAGCGCGGTTTCGCGGAGGGCAACCGGCCGTTCCTCGATACCGGCAACTACCCGGTGCTCGAGTACCCGGTGCTGACCGGCGGGTTCATGGAGGTCGCGGCGCAGATCACCTGGCTGATCACCGGCGACCCGAAGAAGGACCTGACCGTCGAGCAGAAGCGCGACACCGCCGGTGTGTTCTTCCTGGTCAACACCGTGTTGCTGTTCCTCTGCGCGCTGCTGATCGTCGGCCTGACGGTGGCGACCGCGCGCGGCGTCGAGTCCAGACCCGGCGCGGCCCGAGGGCAGCCGCTGGACGCCCTGTACGTCGCCGCGGCGCCGGTGCTCGCACTGACGTCCACGATCAACTGGGACCTGTTCGCGGTGGCACTGACGGCCGGGGCGATGTTCGCGTGGTCGCGCGGAAAACCCATCTGGTTCGGCGTCCTGCTCGGGCTGGGGACGGCGGCGAAGTTCTACCCGTTCCTGCTGCTCGGCCCGCTGCTGATCGTCTGCATCCGCGGGCGGAAGCTGTGGCCGTGGGTCCAGGCGACGCTGGCCGCCGCGATCGCCTGGGGACTCGTGAACGCGCCGATCTACCTGCTGGCGAAGAACGAGTGGTTGTCGTTCTGGCAGTTCAACGACGAGCGGGAGAGCGACTACGGCTCGATCTGGTACGTCCTGAAGCTCGCCAAGCACGAGGTCGCGGACGTCAACCAGCTGAACATCGTGATCTTCGCGGGGCTGTGCCTGTCGATCGCGATCCTCGGCCTGATGGCGCCACGACCGCCGCGGTTCGCGCAACTGGCGTTCCTGGTGGTGGCCGCGTTCCTGCTGATCAACAAGGTCTACTCACCGCAGTACGTGCTGTGGCTGCTGCCGCTGGTGGCGCTGGCCCGCCCGCGGCTGCGTGACTGGCTGATCTGGCAGGCCTGTGAATGCTTCTACTGGATGCTGGTGTGGATGCATCTGGCGCAGTTCCTGGCGCCCGGTAATCCGCAGATCCCGGACCGGATCTACTGGTTCTCGGTGATCCTGCGGATGGCGGGCACGCTCTGGCTGATGCTGGTGGTCGCCCGCGACATCCTGCTCCCGGAGAACGATCCGGTACGCCGGGGCGACGCGGTCGACGACCCCTCCGACGGCGTCCGCTCCCGCGCACAGGCTCGGCTCGCCACGGCTTAGAGGATCAGCTTCGACACATCGAGGTTGCCGCCGCTGATGACCGCGGCGGTGAGTCCGGTGGGTTGCACGCTGCCTTCGAGCAGTGCGGCGAAGGGCGCGGCCGCCGCGGGCTCGAGGGCCAGCTTCGTGCGCGACATGACCAGGCGTGTCGCCTCCAGGAGGGTCTCCTCGCTGACCCGCACGACCTCGTCGACGTACTGCTGGATCAGCGGGAGGTTGCGCGTGCCGCAGACGGGCGCCGCGAGGCCGTCGGCGATCGACCGTGCGGTGAGCAGCCGCTGCGGTTCGCCGGCCGCCAGGCTGCGGCTGACCACGTCGGCCTGCTCCGGCTCGATCCCGATCACACGGATGCCCGGCTTCAGCAGCTTCACCGCCGTCGCGACGCCCGAGATCAGCCCGCCGCCGCCCACCGGAACCAGGACGGTGCCGAGGTCCGGGCGGTCCGCCAGCAGTTCGAGGCCGAGGCCGGCGTGGCCGGTGATCACGTCCTCGTCGTCGAACGGGTGCACCCCGGTCAGTCCGCGCTCGTCCCGGATCCGCTCGTAGGCCGCCATCAGGTCACCGTCGACGAGCTCGACCGTGGCGCCGTACCCGCGGGCCGCGGCGATCTTCGCCGGGACGGCGGTTGTCGCCATCACCACAGTGGCCGGAACGCCCGCGTCCTTCGCGGCCCAGGCGAGCGCGCCGGCGGCGTTCCCGGCCGAGACGGTGACGACCCCGCGCTCCCGCTCGGCGGCGCTCAGCCGGAGCAGCTTGGTCAGCAGGCCGCGGACCTTGAAGCTGCCGGTCTTCTGGAACAGCTCCGCCTTGAGGACCAGGTCGGCGGCGAAGTGCTCGTTCAGCGCGGACGAAGTCAGCAGCGGCGTGCGGTGGATCCGCCCGTCGAGAGCGCGGGCGGCCTGGCGGATGGCGTCGAGCGTCGGCATAGCGCAGAGACTAAAAGTCTACTAAGCCGATCATATTGCGAGACAAAGGATCGCCGCGGTCGCGGGGGACTTACCGTCGGAGTCATGAGGCCGACGCTGACCGTGATCGTGGATCCCGCCGACCGCTGGATGAGCCGCGCCGCGTGTATCGGCCAGGCGCCCGCGTACGACGAGACCGCGTCGCGCTGGGAGCAGCGCAAGGCGCGCGAGCTGTGCCTGACGTCCTGCCCGGTGCTCGCCGAGTGCCGCGAATGGGCGCGCCGGACGAAGTACACCGGGACGGCCGCGGGCGAGACCCTGCTGTACGGGCGCCGCCGCGGCCATCCCGAGTCGGCTGCGAGCTAGACCAGGGAGCTGGAGCCGAGTACAGCTAGATCCGGCCGGCGACGGCGGCGGCGAGCTTGCCGGCCGCGGCCGGGGACTGCGGGAGGAACAGGTACGGCTCGATGAGCTCGATCTCCATCAGCAGGAAGCGGTCGTTGACGACGACCCCGTCGACCCGCGCGTAGGCCGGCGTCGGGCCGGAGGCCTCCAGCGCGGCGCGGGCAGCGTCGAGGACCGCGGCGGGCGGCTCGGTCGGCGTCGTCTGACCGCCGTACGACTCCTGGACCCGGTAGTCGCCGGTCGCGGGCCGCTTGACGACCGCGTGGCTGAACTCGCCGTCGAAGAACAGCAGCGACCACTCGCCGTCGGACTGGATCTCCGGGACGAACGGCTGCACGAGGTACACCACGTCGGGCAGCTCGTCGAGCGCCTGCTCGAGCTCGGGCGATCCGGCGACGCCGCGGACGGTGTGCAGCGCGTTGCCGCTCACGGTCGGCTTGACCACGATCTGCTCACCGGTCAGCCCGGCGACCACCTCGCGCAGGCACGCGCCGGCCGCGACCTGGGACGGGACGATCGCCACACCGCGCTCGCGGAGCTCCAGCAGGTACTGCTTGTCGCTGTTCCAGCGGACCTGGTCCGTGGAGTTCAGCACCGGTACGCCGGCCTTGTCGAGCTGGTCGAGCCACTCGGTGAACACCTCGTACAGCCGGAAGTAGTCCCAGACCGTGCGCAGCAGGACCGCGTCGTAGGCGGACCAGTCGACCGACGGGTCGGTCCAGACCTCGACCACCGGGTCGAGGCCCGCGGCGCGGAGCGCGTCGAGGAGCGGGCGTTCGTGCGGGTGCAACTCAGCGTAGTCGGCCGAGGTTGCGAGGGCGATGCGTTTCGTCACGCCCGTCAGTGTTGGCGGCGAGAGGCGCTGCGGTCAAACCTGAATCCGCAGCGACCTGGCGACGGAGCGTGATCGCGATGACAACGATGACGGCGGCGGTCAGGTGGATCAGGCCCTGCCGGGTGTCGTGCCCGAAGCTCCCGTAGGCGAGGTACGACGCGACCGGTACGGCGAGCCACTCGGGCCGGCCGGCCAGCGCGGCGAGGGCGATCAGCGGGAGGCCGTACCACGGGTACGTCGGGGTGGCGACCACCAGCGCCGCGCCGTACAGCCAGCAGCAGGTCAGGGCGATCGGGTCGCGTCCGGCACGGTGGAAGGCGAGCGCCGCGAGGCCGAGCGCGAGGGCGGCGGCGACGAGCTGCCGGGCCTCAGGAGGCAGCAGGAGCGCGAGAATCGCCGACCGGGAGCTGCCGTCCTCGAAGCCTTCCTGGTTGAGGTAGCCGGGCAGGAAACCCAGTACCAAGATGCCGACGGCAAGGACGTGCGGGAGGTACGACGCGACGAAGGTGCCCACGGCAACGAGTGGCTTCCGTCGACGGAATGTGGGGAGCAGCAGCAGGGGCAGGAGCTTCACACTGCCGGCCGCGCCCAGGAGAACAGCGGCGACCTTCGGCCGGCGGGCGGCCGTCACCACGGCGGCCGTGATCAGGAGTGCGGCGAGGACGTCGACGTGGGCGGCGTTGCCCGCTTCGAGGGCGACGATCGGTGACCAACCCCACAAGGCGGCCCACCGCGGGTTCTGTACGGCGAGTAGCCAGGTGAGTGCGATCGCGAGCAAACCGGCCGCCAGTTGCAGACCGAGCGTGCCGACGGACCACGGCGTGACGAGTGCGACCACGGTGAAATACGCCTCGGCGACGGGCGGGTAGATGGTCGGCACGCCCGGCCGGTTGATCCGCGTACGGGCGTCGTCGACCGGCAGACTCGCCGGATCCTTCGGGATGCTCGTCACGCCGGACCGCCGATCCGGCGACAACCCCGGGAACAGCACGGGGTCCCGCAGGTGCGCCAGCCGGTCGTCCAGAGGCACATAGCCGTACGGCGAGTGGCCCGACAGCTGCACACGCCCGTCCCACACGTACCGGTAGGCGTCCGTGCTCGTGATCGGTGCGTGCAGCAGCCCCGGAACCTGGCACAGTCCCGCCACAACCACCACCGCGCCGACAGTCAGCCCCCGCCCGAACCGCCACACCAGCAGCCCGACCAGGACGGTCCCGCCGGCCAGCACCAGGTTGGGCCACCACTGCCGCTCCGCCGCCCCGACAACGACCACCACGACACCGACCGCGACCACAGCGCCGGCCCACCAACCGCGACTTTGTGCACGGTTTCCGCGTTTCCGCGGGGGTTTCGTACGCGCCTGGTGCACAAAGTCGGGGATCGAGGGGCGCATCAGGCGGTCCGGCGGAGGGTGAGGAAGGCCCGGTGGGGGGTTCGCCAGTCCTCGGTGGGGTGCAGGCGGGTGGCGCGGGCGTGCCGGATCAGGGCCCGGGTCCCGACTCTTGCCCAGGGCAACGGAGTGGAGTGGCGGCCGCTGGAACTGCGCAGCACGATCGGTGTGCTGTCGTCGAGTTCGTCGTCCGGGTCGACCTCGACCAGCACGAGCCCGTCGGGCCGGACGAGTTCGGCGCAGCGGCGCAGCAGGTCCGCCGGGTCACCGCCGATCCCGATGTTCCCGTCCATCAGCACGACGCTGCCCCACCGTCCTTCGCCCGGCAGCCGGTCCTGCACCGGCCGATGCAGCGCGGCCGCACCGCGCGACGTGGTGAGCGAGACCGCACGCGGCGACACGTCGACGCCGAGGGCGGGGATCCCGCGTTCCGCCAGTGCGGTGACGATCCGCCCCGGCCCGCACCCGATGTCCAGCACCGGCCCCTCGCACCGGCTGAGCGCGAGCCGATCGACCTCGTCCGCAGGCGCCGTCCAGCGATCCAGCTCGGACAACGACGGCACGGTCCGCCCGTCGGGGCCGGTGGCAACGACCCGTGTCGTCCCGCCGAGCGCCTGGTCGAAGAGCAGTCCGGGATGCGCCGCGTGCTGCAACCGCCGGTACAGCCGCGACACCCGCAACGACGGGAACTCGGCGGCGAGGTGCGCCGCATCCCGCGGTGTGTCCATGTCGCGCAACGTCGGCAGCATCCGCACCCGCAACCCCAACGACAGCAGCCGCCGCAACTGGTCCCGTCCGGTGTGGTCGGTCGACATCGGTACGCCGACCAGCGCGCGGCGGTCCGGCTGCCGCAGCCCCAGGCACCAGTACCCGCCGTCCTCGGTGAGGCCGAGCACCGCGTCGTGTGCGGACCAGTGGAAGCCGAGCAACTCCGGCTTCAGCTGTGGTGTGTCCATCCCGACGAGCAGCATCGGCGTGCCGTCGTACGCGTCCTCGAACGCCGCCGCGAGCCGCTCATCCAGCCCGTCGCCGCGCTGGCCGACGATCTCGAACCCGGGCGGCAACCACGGCCCCGGCTCGCCGTCGAGCGCGATCACCCGTCGTGCCGCGGGCGCCGCTTGGACCGCGCTGAGCGTGTCGACGAGCGAGGCCCGGGCCAGTGCCGCCGCCTCGCGCGCTGTGAACTCGGTCTGCAGGCGCGTCTTCACGAGCCCGGGCACCGGCGCCTTCGCGATCACGATCACCGTGTTCACCGGACGAGGACCTTCGACATGTCCAGGACCGCGCGGGCGGCGCCCAACGGCGTGCCGGTGACTTTCGACCGGCCGGAGCGCGGGAGGTAGTCGACGTCGACCTCCGCGATCCGCCACCCGGCGTCGGCGGCGCGGACGACCGTTTCCAGCGGGTAGCCGGAGCGCCGGTCCGTCAGCCCGAGATCGAGCAGCGCGGTACGCCGGGCCGCGCGCATCGGGCCGAGATCGTGCAAGGCCACGCCCGTACGGCGCCTGATCCGGCGGGACAGCTCGGCGTTGGCCAGCCGGAGGTGCCACGGCCAGACCTGGCGGGACACGGGCCGCCGGCGGCCGACGATCAGATCCGCGCGGCCGGCGACGACCGGTGCGACCACCCGGACCAGCTGCCGCGGATCAAGTGAGGCGTCCGCGTCCATCACTGCGACGATGTCCGCGTCGGCCGCCTCCAGACCGGCGTGACACGCGGCGCCGTACCCCTTGATCTCGCACTGCACAACGGTCGCGCCCAGGCGGGCTGCGACGGTGGCCGAGTCGTCCGTGGAGCCGTTGTCGACGACGATGGCGCGGACGCCGGGTGGGAGCCGTTCGAGGACCCAGGGCAGGGCGGCCGCCTCGTTCAGGCACGGCAGGACGAGATCGACGGACATGCTTCGACGGTAGGGACGAATCCGGACCGGCGGCCGCCGAACACGACTACGGGTCGCTTACGGCGTACTGCGTTCCGGTGCTGGTGCGGCGGCGGGGCGAGCGGAGGATCTACGCTCTGAGCGTGGCTACTCGTGTGCTTGTGGTGGACGACGACCCGACCGTGTCGAACGTGGTCTCGGCCTATCTGACCAAGGCCGGGTACGACGCCCGCGTGGTCGCGGACGGCGCGTCCGCGGTCGAGGTCTGGCAGCAGTGGAAGCCGTCCGTCGTCGTCCTCGACGTGATGCTTCCGGGGCTGTCCGGGCTCGAGGTCCTGCGCCGGATGCGCGCGGCTGACGACGGCGCCGCGGTGATCATGCTGTCCGCGCGTGGCGAGGAGGAGGACCGGCTGGTCGGGCTCGAGGTCGGCGCCGACGACTACGTGGTCAAGCCGTTCAGCCCGCGGGAGCTGACGTTGCGGGTGCAGGCGATGGTCCGGCGCGAGGAGCGGCTGGCCGGCCTGGACCTGACGCCGACGAAGCTGAGCGCCGGTCCGGTGATGGTCGACACCGCGGCGCGGCGCGCGTACCTCGGCGGGACCGAGCTGTCGCTGACGCACCGCGAGTTCGACCTGCTGGCGTACCTGGTGTCGCACGCCGGCAAGGCGTACACGAAGGCCGAGCTGCTGCGCCGTGTCTGGGGCTGGGACTTCGGCGACTCGTCCACCGTCACCGTGCACGTGCGGCGGTTGCGGGAGAAGATCGAGGCGGATCCGTCCGACCCGAAACTCGTGCTCACGGTGCCGCGCACCGGGTACCTGTTCGCGGGTGACGCCGGATGAACAGGGACATGGCGACCATCCTGGCGCTGACCACCCTGTGGACGCTGGTGGTGGCCGCGGTCGGGGCGGTCGTGCTGTGGCGGTTCCGGCGGCGGTCGTTGCGGATCACGATGATCGTGGCGGCGCTGGCCCCGATGGCCGGCGCACTGGCCGCGGTGCTGCAGAGCGTCCGCGCGATGTTCATCTCCGAGCACGACTCGTGGGTGGTGCTGTGGACGCTGGCGTTCGCGGCGCTGCTCGGGCTGGCGATGTCCGTCCTGCTCGGGCACTGGATCAGCGTCGGCTCGCGGGACGTCGGGCGGCGGCTGCGCCATCTCGGGACGTCGTACGAGCCGACCGAGTCCGCCGGCGGGGCGGTGCCGGCCGAGCTGTCCGCCTTGACCGACGAGCTGGAGATGACCCGGAAGAAGCTGGCCGCGTCGCATCAGCGTGAGCGGGCGCTGGAGACGAGCCGGCGGGAACTGGTCGCGTTCATGTCGCATGATCTGCGCACACCGCTGGCCGGCTTGCGGGCCGTTTCCGAGGGGCTCGAGGACGGCGTGATCGACGACGTACCGGGGGCGCTGCGGCAGATGCGGGCCACGGTCGACCGGATGACCGGGCTGGTGGACGACCTGTTCGAGCTGTCCCGGTTGTCGGCCGCGCCGCCACCGCGCCGGCGGTCGGCGGTCAGCCTGCGGGAGCTGGCCGAGGACGTCGCGGGGGAGAACAGCGAACACGCCCGGGCCGAAGGCGTCCAGCTCATGGTGTCGACGCCTTCCGGGGACGATCGGCTCGCTGTGCAAGGCGATCCGGACGAGCTGACGCGCGCCGTCACCAACCTGGTCGGCAACGCGATCCGGCACACGGCGCCGGGCGGGACGGTCACGCTGGCGGTCGATCGCGAGACCGACGGGCGGGTGCGGCTCGCGGTGACCGACGGCTGCGGCGGGATCCCGGCCGACGACCTGGACCGGGTGTTCGACGTCGGCTGGCGCGGCGACGAGCAGCGCACACCCGAGTCGGTCGACGGCCGGTCGAGCGGCGGCGGTGGTCTGGGACTGGCGATCGCGCGCGGCGTGGTCGAGTCCCACGACGGACAGATTGCCGTCAGCAACGTCGACGGCGGCTGTGCGTTCCAGATCGACCTTCCGCCGGTGCCGGTGCTAACCGGCCGAGCGGAGTAGATCGTTCAGGCCGGCGGGCAGGTCGTACGCCGGCTTCCAGCCCAGCTCGTCCTTCAAGCGGTCGGACGAGGCGGTGATGTGCCGGACGTCGCCGAGGCGGTACTGGCCGGTGACGACCGGCTCCGGGCCGCCGTACGCGCGGGCCAGTTCGGTGGCGACCTCGCCGATGGTGGTGACGGTGCCGGTGCCGACGTTGTACGCCCGGAACGCCGGCTGCTGGGGGACCGCGGCAGCCGACAGCGTGACCGCGGCCGCGACGTCGCGGACGTGCACGAAGTCGCGGCGCTGACCCCCGTCCTCGAAGACGCGCGGCGTCTCACCCCGCTCGAGCGCGGACCGGAAGATCGCGGCGACCCCGGCGTACGGCGTGTTCCGCGGCATGCCGGGCCCGTACACGTTGTGGAAGCGCAGCGCGGTGACCCGCCCGCCGGTCTCGCGGGCCCAGGTGGCGGCGAGATGCTCGCCGTTGAGCTTGCTGGCCGCGTACGCGTTCCGCGGATCCGGTACGGCGTCCTCGGTGACGAGACCCGGCCGGAGCGGGGCTCCACAGTGTGGGCAGGGTGGCTCGAAGTTGCCAGCGTCCAGATCGTCGGTCCGTCGGGGGCCCGGCGCGACCTGTCCGTGCTCGTCGCAGTCGTAGCGCCCCTCGCCGTACATGACCATCGAGCTGGCGTAGACGAAGTTGCGGACGGTGCCGAGGGACTTCAGGAGTACTGCCGTGCCGAGGCTGTTGGACGAGACGTAGTCGTCGATGTCGTCGAGGTGTACGCCGAGGCCGACCTTCGCGGCCAGGTGGATGACGGTGTCGACGCCGAGTACTGCCTCGGCCACGGTGTCGGCGTCGCGGATGTCGCCGATGATCAGGCCGGGTCGCGGCTCCGGCCGATGGGCATGCACATCCGGGCGGAAGGAGTCGAGGACTGTGACCTCGTGGCCCTCGGCAAGAAGCTGGTCGTGGACGTGGCGGCCGATGAAACCGGCTCCGCCGGTCAGGAGGACCTTCATCGCCCCACCTCGTCGGCGGCCGGTGCTGCCGCAGTGCCGTCGAGGGAGTGGCGGCAGGCGCAGTCTGCGTCCGGCTTCGGGAGTTCGCGGATCACGTCTCTGAGCAGTGCCTGCAGGCGCTCGATGCTGAGCTCGAACGCCTCGAAGACCTCCGCCTGGGTGACGCCCGTGCCGCTCTCCACGCCGGCGTCGTGGTCGGTGACGACGGCGATCGAGGTGTAGCAGAGCGCGAGTTCGCGGGCGATCGCCGCCTCCGGGGCGCCCGTCATGCCGACGACCGACCAGCCCTGCGCGGCGTGCCACCGGGACTCGGCGCGGGTCGAGAACCGCGGGCCGTTGATGACGACCATCGTGCCGTCGGGTACGACGTTGCCAGCGGCAATCACCGTGGCGCGGCCGGCCGGGCAGTACGGGTCGGCGGCGGAGGTGTGCACCACCGGCGCCTCGTCGTACACCGTGTGCGGCCGGCCCCACGTGCGGTCGACGTACTGGTCGGGGACCACGAACGTGCCGGGCGTCAGCTCTGGTCTGAGCGAGCCGACCGCACACGGGCCGAGAACCTGGCGGACGCCGAGCTCGCGCAGCGCCCACAGGTTCGCGCGGTAGTTGACCCGGTGCGGCGGGAACCGGTGGTCCGCACCGTGCCGCGGGATGAACGCCACCTCCCGCCCGTCGAGCTCACCGACGACCGGCGGCTCGCTCGGAGGGCCGAACGGGGTATCGACCTCGACCGACTGCGCACCCGACAGGAACGAATAGAACCCCGACCCACCGATCACACCGACATCAACCATGCCGCCGACGCTAGTCGCGCTGACCGCGATGACTACCGAATCCGGACGGACCGTCAGCGCTCCGTAATGGCCGGGGCCGGGTGGTGGTGGGCCGGGCGGTGAGGTTGGGTTGGGGTGTGGAGATCTCCTGGGTGCTGCTCGCCGTGGGGGCGGTGCTGTTGTTGTTCGGCGCCTACGCGAGCTGGACCGCCGGGCGGCTCGACCGGCTGCATCACCGTGTGGAGCTTGCTCGCGCGGCGCTGGAGACCGAACTCGCGCGCCGCTCTGCCCTGGTGGCTGAGCTGGCCGGCAGCGACATCCTGGACCCGGCGTCCGCGCTGCTCCTGCTCGACGCCGCCCATCGCGCCCGCGCCGCCTCGCTGGACGCGATCGAGGTCCGCGAGCAGGCCGAGTCCGCGCTCACCCGCGCGATCCACGCCACGGGCACCGAGATCGAACCCTGGGCAGGAGAACTGACCCTGGCCATGCGCCGCGTCCAGTTGGCGCGGCGGTTCCACAACGACGTCGTCGTTTCCACCCGCGAACTCCGGCGGCGCCGCCTCGTCACGTGGTTTCGCCTCGCCGGTCGTGCCCCGATGCCGACCACGATCGAGCTGGAGGACGGACGATGAGCAGCTTCGAGGAGGAGCTGGAGCGGTACCGGCACGAGTTGCGGGTGCACTGCTACCGGATGCTCGGGTCGTACGACGAGGCCGAGGATCTGGTGCAGGAGACGTTCTTGCGGGCGTGGCGGGCCCGAGGGGAGTTCGAGGGGCGGTCGTCGGTGCGGGCCTGGCTCTACCGGATCGCGACGAACGCGTGCATCGACGTACGACGGCCGCGGCGGGTGCTGCCGTACCAGTTGGAGCCGGCCTCGTTCCCCGCGACAGCGTTGCCGGCGCGGGAGGACCTGCCGTGGTTGCAGCCGTTCCCCGACGTACTGCTGGACCGGGCCGAGGAGCCGGACGCGGTCGCGATCCGCCGGGAGACGATCGAGCTGGCGTTCCTGATCGCGATCCAGCACCTGCCCGCGCGGCAGCGCGCCGTTCTCATCTTCCGCGACGTCCTCGGCTGGTCCGCACGCGAGACCGCGGCCGCCGTCGACCTGTCCGTCGCGGCGGTCAACTCCGCCCTCCAACGCGCCCGCCCGGTCCTGCGCGACCACCTCCCGTCGCACCGCTCGGAGTGGTCGGCCAGGGACTCGTCCGAGGCCGAACGCCAACTCCTCCGCCGCTATCTGACCGCCTGGGACAACGCCGACCCCGCCGCGCTCGCGGCCCTCATGCACGAAGACATCCGCATCACCATGCCGCCGTACCCGTTCTGGTTCTCAGGCATCGACGACGCGATCCGCTCCCTGACGCCCAACCTCAACCCCACCTATCGCGGCCACTGGCGCTTCGTCCCCACCACCATCAACCACCAACCCACCCTCGCCGCCTACCTGGAGAACCATCTCTTCGCCCTCGACGTCTTCCGCATGGAATCCGGCCGAATCGCCGAGATCACCGCCTTCGAAACCACGAACCACCGGCTGTACGAACTCCCGGCGACGCTCTGAGCTACTTGGCGTCGGCGTAGACCTCCACGGTGGCGGTGGTGAAGGCGAAGTTGGTGGGGGTGGGGCCGAAGGTCAGGGTGCCTGCGAGGTTGCTGGCGTGCTGGATGGCTTGGGTTACCTGGTCGGCTTCTTCGGTGGGGCAGTGGACGATGACCTCGTCGTGCTGGAAGAAGACGAGCTCCGCCTTGAGTGAGGCAAGGGATTGGCGGAGGGCGGCGAGGAGGAGGAGGGCCCAGTCGGCGGCGCTGCCTTGGACCACGAAGTTTCTGGTGAAGCGGCCGCGGGCTCTGGCGTGGCGGGGGTCTGTGGTGGGGATATCGGCGGGCGGACCCTCCAGCATGGCCTCGTCCAGGGGATGACCGCTCGGCGGGCAGGTCCGGCCCAGGTACGTGCGGACGAGCCGGCCCTCCTCGCCGGCGCGTGCCGCGTCGTCGACGTACGCGACCGCTTGCGGGAACCGTTTGCGTAGCATCGCGAGATTCTTCAGGCCGTCGCCCGACGTCTGCCCGTAGATCGCGCCCAGGACGGCGAGCTTCGCCTGCGCGCGGTCGCCGGAGAACGCCTGGTCCGAGACGGCCTTGTAGAGGTCCCCGGGGTCGGCGGCGACCTCCATCAAAGCCCGGTCGCGGGAGATCGCGGCGAGCACCCGCGGCTCGAGCTGGGACGCGTCGGCGACCACCAGCCGCCACCCGGGGTCGGCGACCACCGCGCGGCGGATCACCTTCGGGATCTGGAGCCCGCCGCCACCGTTGGTGACCCAGCGCCCGGACACGGTCCCGCCGGGCAGGAACCCGGGACGGAAACGCCCGTCGTGGACCCAGTCGTTCAGCCAGGACCAGCCGTTCGCCGTGTAGATCCGGTAGAGCTTCTTGTACTCCAGCAGCGGCGCGACCGCCGGATGGTCGAGGTGCTCGAGCTCCCACTTGCGCGTCGACTTCACCTGATACCCGGCCTGCTTGAACGCCTTCAGTACGTCGGCCGGCAGCTCGGGCCGCACCCGGTGCCCGAACGCCGCGGAGATCTCGTCGGCGAGCTCGGTCAGCCGCCGCGGCTCACCCGAGCCGGCGAACCGTTCGCCGAGCAGCTCGCTCAGCACCTCCCGGTGCGCGTCCGCGCTCCACGGCAGCCCGGCCAGGTCCATCTCGGCCGCGACCAGCATCGCGGACGACTCCGATGCCGTGAGCAACCGCATCCGGTCGGGATGCTCGGCCAGGGCGTGCCGCCGGAGCTGATCGGCATACACCCGCAGCAGCGCCTCGAACGGGACCGGCTCGACAGCGATCTCGAACAGCGACGACTGCTCGCCCGGCACGACGGCGCGCAGCGGCGGATCCGCCGGGACCGGGCGACCGCTGAGCCGCGCCCAGGCCGCCGCCGCGGACCGTGGCTCGCCGAGCCGACCCTCGTGGCCGAGCAGGAGACCCTCGGAGTTCTCGATGTCGTAGCACCGGTCCACCCGCACGCCGGCGGCGAGCAGCCGCGGGTAGATCTCCGCCGACGAACGCCACACCCACCGGGTGACCTGCGGCCGCGACGCCACGGACGCGACCAGGTCGGGCTCGTGCACGACCTCCCCGGCCGGCTGCCCGTCCGGGTGCAGGGCGACGAGCATCGCCCCGCCGCCCTCCTCCGGAGCGATCAGCCACCGTTCGTCCATGGGCAAATCCAAGCACCCGCGACGGACAGTCCGCAGCTCATGAGGCCAGTTGTGGCAGACTGGACTTATGTGGCGGGCGGGGGATCTGGACGCGGCGGACGGGACCAAGACCGAGCAGGTGGAGGGGCTGGTCCTGCGGCGGATCGAGCGCGGCGACCTGTCGATCGGGTCCCGGCTGCCGTCGGAGCGGGTGCTGGCGGAGCGGCTCGAGGTCAGCCGCGTGACCGTCGTACGAGCCCTGGAGAACCTGCGGCGCGACGGCGTACTGGAGACCAAACGCGGCTCCGGGACAGTGGTGCGGCCACTGGACCGGCTGCTCGACCCGGTCGCGCCGGCGTCAACAGTCACGGCAGGGGACAGGCCCGTGCTGGACCTGCGGTTCGCCACCACGGCCGCGCCGCACGACGTGGCTGAGGCGGCGGCGCAGATCGTGCAGGACGGACTGCCGCAGGCGATGGGAGGCGACGGGCCACCGCCAGGTGGATCGCAGGAGCTCCGTGCCGCGCTGGCCGAGCGTCTGACCGCAGAGGGTGTACCGACCGAGCCCGAGCAACTGACCCTCACGGTCGGCGCAGCAGCCGGTCTGAACGCGGCACTGGCCGGACTGGACCTCGGACCGGGCGTAGCGATCACCGAGACCCCGACGTACCCGGCTGCCTTCGACCTGCTGCGCAAACACCGGCTCGACGTGGCGGGCTGGCCTGCGGGTGTCTGGGACACCGACCAGCTGGCTCACCTCTGTCGGCGGCACCGGCCGAAGGTCATCTATCTGCAGGCCGACAACCACAACCCCACTGGTCTCAGCCTGCCCGCAGACCGGCGGCAGGCCGTTGTCGAGATAGCACGCAGGTACGGCGCCGCGCTGATCAGCGACGAGACCCTGCGGCCGCTGTGGCTGGCGAACGGGGAGCAGGCCGAGCCGCTGAGCCGCTATCCCAGAACGGTGAGTGTGGGCTCGCTGTCCAAGACCGTATGGGGCGGGTTGCGGGTCGGGTGGGTCCGGACGGGGAAGCAGTTGCGGCGGCGGATCAATACCGCGGCTCAGCTGAGTGTGCCCTCGCCCAGCGCACTGGATGATCTGCTGGCTCGGGCGATCGTGCCGAAGCTGGACAAGGTGATCGGCCGGCGCCGGACCAGGCTGCGGGCCAACCTGAACGCGCTGGAGACCGGACTCCGGACGCTCGGCGGTGTGGCGTGGCCCACGCCGACGGGCGGTATGACGCTGTGGCTCGAGCTGACCGAGACGCGCGCCCGCCGCGTCCTGGACGCAGCCCGCGAACAGGGCCTGCTGCTGGGCGCCGGCGACCTCTTCACGCCGGACGCCACCGATCGCCGGCACATCCGGATCCCGTTCACCGCCCCGCCGGCAACGCTCCGGCTCGTGGTCGCGCGGCTGGAGGAGGCGCTTCAGTCCACTTGATCCACGGTGGACTGAAGATCGATGCTCGTCACCTCCTAACCTGGGCAGTGAGCCCACGACCAGGAGGAAGTAGTGACGGAGAACCAGACCCCGCAGACCGGTACCGCCAAGGTGAAGCGCGGCATGGCCGAGATGCTCAAGGGCGGCGTGATCATGGACGTCGTCACCGCCGAGCAGGCCAAGATCGCCGAGGACGCCGGCGCGGTCGCGGTGATGGCGCTGGAGCGGGTCCCGGCCGACATCCGCGCGCAGGGCGGCGTCTCCCGGATGAGCGACCCGGACATGATCGACGGCATCATCAACGCCGTCTCGATCCCGGTGATGGCCAAGGCCCGGATCGGTCACTTCGTCGAGGCGCAGGTGCTGCAGAGCCTCGGGGTGGACTACATCGACGAGTCCGAGGTGCTCACCCCGGCCGACTACGCCAACCACATCGACAAGTGGCAGTTCACCGTACCGTTCGTCTGCGGCGCGACCAACCTGGGCGAGGCGCTGCGCCGGATCACCGAGGGCGCGGCGATGATCCGCTCCAAGGGCGAGGCCGGCACCGGTGACGTCTCCAACGCGACCACCCACATGCGCCAGATCCGCCAGGAGATCCGCAAGCTGCAGAACCTCCCGGAGGACGAGCTGTACGTCGCGGCGAAGGAGCTGCAGGCGCCGTACGAGCTGGTCAAGGAGGTCGCCGCGCTGGGCAAGCTGCCGGTCGTGCTGTTCACCGCCGGCGGGATCGCCACCCCGGCCGACGCCGCGATGATGATGCAGCTCGGCGCCGAGGGTGTCTTCGTCGGCTCCGGCATCTTCAAGTCCGGCAACCCGGCGCAGCGCGCCGAGGCGATCGTCAAGGCGACCACCTTCTACGACGACCCGGACGTGATCGCCAAGGTCTCCCGCGGTCTGGGCGAGGCGATGGTCGGCATCAACGTCGACGAGATCCCGCAGCCGCACCGTCTCGCCGAGCGCGGCTGGTGACGTCGGCCAAGAGCCCGGGCGGGCTGCCGTCGGTGGACGAGCGGACCGCCCGGGAGCTGCGCGGACTGGCCCGCGTGCTGGTCCGGTCCGGGTACGCCGACCACGCCGCGATCACGGCCGCGCTGACCGAGGCGGTGTCGGAGGACGCGCCCTCGATGGACCCGGCCGCGCTCGTGCCGCTGCTGATCGGCGAGGCGGTGATGGACCTCAACGAGGACGCTTCCAGCTGGCCGGCGACGACGGACCCGGACCGGCTGGACGCCGTACTGGCCGAGCTGGAGTCGCTGGGCCTGGTCGTGGTCCGGTACACGTCGGACCACCACGCGGCCCGGAAGGCGCTGGAGTCCGCGGAGCAGCCGCAGGGCCTGGTGTTCTTCACCGACACCGACGTCTGGCACGCGGTCGACTTCGGGATGCTCGAGCTGAAGCTCTGGCACCCGGACACCGCCAACGTCGCGCCCGGTGAGCCGCTGCTGGAGGACGTGCTCGCCCTGCTCCGGCAGCACGACCTGCCGGCGACGTTCGACGAGGGCCGGATCGAGGTCACGCTGACCTGGCAACGGAGAGTGAACCTATGACCGTGATCGGTGTGTTCGCGCTGCAGGGGAACGTGCGGGAGCACGTCGCGATGCTGCAGCAGGTCGGCGTCGAGGCGGTGCCGGTCCGCCGGCCCGCGGAGCTCGCCGCGGTCGACGCGCTGGTGCTGCCGGGCGGCGAGTCGACCACGATGGACAAGCTGGCCCGCGCGTTCGACCTGTTCGAGCCGCTGCAGAAGCGGATCGCGGACGGGATGCCGGTGTTCGGCACCTGCGCCGGGATGATCATGCTCGCGAACGAGATCACCGGCGGGATCGAGGGCCAGGAGACGCTCGGCGGGCTCGACGTCACGGTCCGGCGGAACGCCTTCGGGCGGCAGGTGGACTCGTTCGAGGCGGATCTCGAGTTCGCTGCGTTCGACACGCCGTACCACGCGGTATTCATCCGGGCACCGTGGGTGGAGCGCGTCGGCCGGGACGTGGAGGTACTCTCGACAGTGAGCTCGGGCCCCGCCACGGGTAGGATCGTCGCGGTCCGCCACGATCGGCTGCTGGCCACCTCGTTCCATCCGGAGATGACCGGGGACGCCAGGCTGCACGGGTACTTCGCCGATCTGGTCCGGGGCCGCTGAGTCTGTGTTGTAGGTAGAAGGGTTGGGTTCGCCATGTCAGGCCACTCCAAGTGGGCCACCACGAAGCACAAGAAGGCCGTCATCGACGCGAAGCGCGGCAAGCTCTTCGCGAAGCTGATCAAGAACATCGAGGTGGCCGCCCGGATGGGCGGTGGCGACCCCGGCGGGAACCCGACCCTGTACGACGCCATCCAGAAGGCGAAGAAGTCCTCGGTCCCGAACGACAACATCGACCGCGCGGTCAAGCGCGGCTCGGGTGCCGAGGCGGGCGGCGCGGAGTACCAGACGATCATGTACGAGGGCTACGGCCCGAACGGCGTGGCGATGCTGGTCGAGTGCCTCACCGACAACCGGAACCGGGCCGCCGCCGACGTGCGGACGGCGATGTCGCGCAACGGCGGCTCGCTCGCCGACCCGAACTCGGTCGCGTACCTGTTCAACCGCAAGGGCGTGATCGTCGTCGCCAAGGACCAGGACGGCAAGTCGCTGTCCGAGGACGACGTGATGGAGGCCGTGCTCGAGGCCGGCGCCGACGAGGTCAACGACCTCGGCGAGTCCTGGGAGGTCGTCACCGAGGCCACCGACATGGTCGCGGCCCGGACGGCGCTGCAGGACGCCGGGATCGACTACGACTCCGCCGACGTCCAGTTCGTCCCGTCGATGACGGTCGAGCTGGACGCCGACGGCGCCGGCAAGATCTTCCGCCTGATCGACGCCCTCGAGGACAGCGACGACGTCCAGAACGTCTACGCGAACTTCGACGTGTCGGACGACATCATGGAAAACGTCGGCTGATCGCGCCCGCGCGCATCGAAGTTCGCGCTTCGCGCAGTACTTGACTTCGTCTCCGACGAGGCAGACGTCTCGGACGAGATCATGGAAGCGGCCAACGCCTGACCGTCACATCCCGAGGGCCTTGCCGTCGATCACCTGCGCGGCCGGCGGGGCCTTCGGCGTGCTGACCTGGTCGTACTCGCTGAACGTCAGCGCGTCCTTGCTCGACGACTCCAGCCGGACCGGGCGTCCGGTGGCGGTGTCGACCCAGAGGGTGCCGTCGGTGTCGCGCAGCCCGATCGCGGTCACGCCGTCGACGGTCCGCGGCGCGGTCTTGCGGAGCGTGCCGGTCGGCTCGAACAGCGTGTCGAAGAACTTCGGCTTGCTGGCGAACGCGGCGAGCTCACCGAGGTCCTTGTCGGTCAGCGGCGTCTTGATCCAGCGTCCGCCGACCAGCGCGATCACGGCGTCCGCGTCCGCCTTCGGCGTGATCTGCGCGCGCCAGAACTTGTCGCTGATCTTCAGGTAGGCGGTCTTGCCGAGCACGATCAGCGAGAACGCGTCCCCGTTGAGGCTCATCGTGCCCTGACCGCCGGTCTTCGCGAGCCGGATGTCCAGCACGATCCGGTCCCCGTCGTCGGACAGCGATCCCTTCATCCGCACGCTGCCCGCGGCCTTCGCGGCGGCCTGCGCCTTCTCGAGGATCTTGCTCGCCGGCAGCCCGGCGATGTCGCTCGTCGGCGTGGCGGCCGGCGTTGTCGCCGGCGGCGCCGAGGACGGCGCGACGGCGGATGTCGTTCGTGTGGGTGTCGGCGTGGTCCCCAAGGCGTCGCCGGCTGCCGGGTCGGATCCCCGGCAACCAGCAACGAGTACAACCAGCACGCCCACCATCGCGCCGGCCGCCGTACGACGTGTCAGCATCTTGCTCCCCTCCCGCACTCCCCGTGCAGCTATTGAGGGAGATGCGGCCGGCGCGCGAAAAGTTGCGATCAGTTCCAGTAGCGGTCCTCCACCAGGCCCAGCTCCGCCAGCCCGGCCGCGACCAGACCGGCGTAGACAGTGGCGCCGTACTCCGACGTATGGGTGTCGTCGCGCTTCTCCCGGGTCAGGTACAGCGCCTTGGCGTCCTCCGGGCCGAGTGCCTCGACGAGGCCTTGCGTCCGGGCGGTGAGGTCGAGGAGATCGACCTGCTCGGCCGCCGCGACCGACCGCATCTCGGCCGGGAGATCGACGCCCAGACCGTTGACGATCAGGCCGGTCGCGTTGAGCTTCGTCCCGGTGAACCATCGGCGCACGATCGGCGTCACCAGCACCGGCGTCGCGCCGGCCGAGCGGATGCCGGTGACGATCTCGGTCAGGTTGGCCCGGTACTGCGCGGCCGTCGTCTGTTTGTCGTTGTGGCCGAACTGCACGAGTACGACGTCCCGCGGCCGCAGCTGCGGCCGCAGCGCCGCCCACATCGCCGGCTCGGCGAGGAACGACACCGTGCTCTCACCCGATCCCGAGTGGTTCACGACCGACAGCCCCTGCCCGAACCGGCCGGGCAGCCGTTGGCCCCAGCCCGTGTAGGGCGCTGTCTCCTGGTCGGTGACCGTGGAGTCACCGGCCAGGAACACCCGCCGGGTGCTGGGTGCCGCTGGGGTCACGACAACGTTCGCCGGGGTCGCGCCGGAGACGCGCAGCGTGAGGCCAGGGGTACCCGGCCCGCCGAAGCCGTTCTGCTGCCCCTCCGGATCCCGCACGTTGACGGTGAAGCGCAGGACCGGCTCCGTACTCCCGGACACCACCAGACGCCGGGCCTCGGCTTCCACGTCGACCGGCCCGTGCTCAGGACCGAACACCACCTTCACGTCGTAGTCGCCGGGCGGCACGTCGTACGTACAGACCACAGGAGCTGATCCGGTGCACTCCGACGGGACCGCTGCGGCGGCCGTCATCGGCTGTGCACCGAGCGCCAGCACGACCCCTGCGGCGAGCACGCGCAGCATGGCACCCACCTCACGGATTCACGATCTGGTCGCCGACCAGGGCGAGCGTCTGGATCGCGGCCAGGCCATAGAGGGCTGTGGTGTTCGTCGAGACCCACTTGGCGGCCTTGGTCGGGTTGAGGGTGGTCGTCACGTCCTCGGCGGACCAGGGCAGGTTGGGGGCGTAGCCGTCGCCGGTGTAGAAGTCCTTCCACGCCCGGGCTGCCAAGTCGTCCCGGTCCAGCCGCACAGCGGCGTACGCCGTCAAGCGGGCATGGCCCTGCCGCAGGATCAGGTTGCCGAAGTACGCCCCGCACTCCGCTGTCTGCTCGGCACGGGTCGCGTTGAACAGCCGGCAGTACTGCAGCCACGCGGCCTCGAAGGCGGGCATGTCGACCAGGTCGATCAGCTCGGCGCAGATCTCCACCTGACCGAACATCGCGCTCAGATGCGACACACTCACGATCTTCTCGGTCACCGGCGCGAACCGGCCGGTGTCGAGGTCGTAGAGCCCGCTGCCGGTCACGAACCCGTTGGGCATCGCACCGATGGTCTCCATCGTCCCCAGCAGCTTGGCCTTCGCCAGGGCCGCCTTGGGCCCTTGCCGCTCCCACTCGGTCAGCCAGGCGGCCGCCAGACCGCTCCAGTCCGTCCCGAGACCGATGGACAACGCATGCGGGTCAGGTGTGTACGGCTCGGTCCGGATCTTCCGGAGCGGATCCAGCACCAGGAAGGTCTTGTCCGAGTCGACCAGCTCCGACAGCAGGTCGCCCGTCCGCTCGTCAGCCGTCAGGTAGTAGTAGAACCGCCGGTACACCGCCGTACTGATCCGCTGCTGCTTCGCACTGTCCGCCCAGTGCTGTACGCCGTGCCGCGTACCCAGGCCCGCCCACTGACCCAGGTGGTAGACGTCGACCTCACCGGTGTGCCGGGTCATCGCCTCCGCGAACCGGAAGATGTCGGCCCGCCCGGAGCGCAGGAACGCGTACCAGAGCCACAGGTCCGGTGACAGCTCCGAGTTGTCCCACGCGTACCCGCCCACGTCGTACCGCCACACGAGCCGGTCCTCGTCGAACGTGTGCATGATGTCGCCGTAGTCCCAGAATCCGTACCAGTGCCGGGACTCGACCTGGCCGCGGTAGTAGTCGAACAGGAAGTCCAGGTGGTCCTCGATCGACTTCTTGGCGGGCACGGACCGGTCCACCGGCGTGAACAGGCCGCCGAACACCCGGGTGCTCACCAGTTGATCCACCGGGTTGATCAGCTGCGGGGGAGTCCGGACCTGGTCGGCCAGGTCATCCAGCCGCGCGGCCGACGGCGTCGCCTCCAGCGCCCAGAACGTCAGCTCCGACGTCCGGGCGATGCCGTACGGCGTACCGAACGCGGGCTCGTAGTCCTCGTAGGTGATGTTCAGTCCTTCGAGCTGCTCCGGGTACGTGTCCTGCCCCATGCCGTCGTGGTAGAAGCGCGTATCCATCGCACCGGCCGCCGGCGACCACAGCCAGACGGTGACCTCGGCTTCCTCGGTCGCGGCCTTGCGGATGTCCAGCTGCGTCGGGTGCCGCTGCCAGAAGTCCCGCAGCCCGAAGGCGAATCCACCGCTCACGCCGCCGACGTACCCGAGCCCGGAGGCGCGCTTGCCCTGGTCGACCGAGATCCAGCCGTACCCCTTCTTCGTGCGTTTGCGCACCGTGAACCCGTCCGCGGTCAACTGGCTCAGCGAATAGTCGCCCCACTCGGGGATGTACTGCAGCCGCGTCGTCACCCGCTGGTCCCACGTCGCCGGATCGGGCAGCTTGGTCCCGGCGATCTGCGCCGCCCGGACGGCGGCACCCGGGTCGCGCCGCAGCCCGGTGATGCCCTTCACCGCCTCGGACACCGCCCCGTGCCTCTCGCCGACGAACCGGACATGCCGGTCGTACGCCGCGTCGCGCATCGGCACCGAGAACCGCACACCCAGACCGGCGATGTAGTCCTTCTGCCCGTCGCGGTCGTACACGAACGTGTGCACCATCCGCACGTTCTCCGCGCCGGCCACGAAGTACAGCCGGACCGAGAACGGCAACCAGGTAAGGCCTTTGCGTGACTTGTGCCGGCCCTCCACCTTCACCACCGCGCGCACCGGACCGGCCTGCTCCACGGTGACCTTCTGGATGTCGCTCTCGTACCGCTCCCGGACCGCGCCGCCGTCCTCGTCGTCGGCGATCTTGTCCTGCTTCAGGTTGACCAGCACGCCCTTGTGAGCAATCAGGACGTCACCACGCCAGATCTGGCTGACGACCTCCGACCCGCTCTTGCGGATGCGGGTCCGGATCACGCCGGTGTCGACGTCGACGTACAGCTTCTCGTCCTTGACGGTGACGGGACGCGCGGGCGCTGTCGCCGTACCGGGACCGAGTGTGTACGACTCGGCGGGGGAGTCCACCGCGATCGCGTGGGCGCTCCACTTGAGCGAGCCGTCCGGCCAGTACGCGGTCGGCCAGCTCTGCAGCGGTACGTCGGTGCCGTCGGCGGACTTCAGTGCGAAGGACTGGTTCGCTGGTACGACGCCCTTCGGCCACGGCGTACCCCAGGTGGTGACGGCCGCTGTCGTGGGCTTGCCCTCGAGCCAGCTGAGTCTGACCTCAGGAGCCTCGGCGGCCGCGGCCGGTTGGATGTTGTCGAGCAGGGACACCGCAGGTACTGCGGCCATACCTGCTAGGACCGTACGTCGGGAGACCTCCATGCTGCTCCACCTCTGTCAGGTCTGTGTTCTGAAATCAGGGACAGGTTCTGGATCGCTGCCAGCGCGTACTGCGACGCGCCGTTGGTACTCACGAACGCGGCCTCGTCAACCGGCATCAGCGCGCCGTCGACCGGGGTGGTCTTCCACTCGGCCTCGCGTTGCATCGCATTGCGGTTGAGTTGGTCGCCTTCGTCGACGAAGAACTTGCGCCAGGCCAGCCGGGCCAGCTCGGTGTCACCTGTGCGCGCGGCGGCGTACGCGGCGAGCCGGCTGTGGGCCTGGACGAGGGAGATGCCCTGCAGGGGCTGGCCGACCGCCGCGGCCTGCTCCTCGGGCGAGAGCAGGTAGAGCCGGCAGTAGTCGAGCCAGGCCTTCTCGAACCCGGGTACGTCGAGGTCCAGGTCGATCAGCTCGGAACAGATCTCGGGCAGCCCGAAGAGCGACGACAGGTGCGAGACGGCGATACCCCGCCGGCTGGTGTCGAACCGGCCGGTCGTGAGGTCTAGCCGCGCGTTGCCAGTGAGGAAGCCGAAGTGCAGGGCAGCGATGTCGCTCATTGTCCCGACCAGCCGAGCGCGGGCGCGCTCGTCCCCGTGCCGCTCCCACCGCGTCAGCCAGGCGGCGGCCAGCGCACCCCAGTCCACACCCAGCTCGATGGACAGTGCATGCGGGTCAGGCGTGTAGACGTCCGGCCGGACCTTGCGCTGCGGGTCGACAGCCAGGAAGGCCTCTTCGATGGACACCAGCTCGTCCATCAGGTCGCCCGTGCGCTCGTCGGCCGTCAGGTAGTAGTAGAAGCGCCGGTAGATCGCACTGGAGATCCGCACCTGCTTGCAGCTGCAGCCCCAGTGCTGCACGTTGTGCCGCGACCCCAGGCCCTTCCAATGACCCAGGTGATGGACGTCGACCTCGCCGGTGTGCCGCGTCATCGCCTCCGCGAAGCGGAACACGTCAGCGCGGCCGGTCCGCAAGTACTGGTACCAGAGCCACAAGTCGGGGGACAGCTCCGAGTTGTCCCAGGCGTAGCCACCAACGTCGTACCGCCACGTGTGCCGGTCGCGGTCGTAGGTGTGCATGACGTCGCCGTAGTCCCAGAACCCGTACCAGCGGCGCTGCTCGCGTTGACCGACGTAGTACTGGAACAGGAAGTTCAGGCGGGCCTCGATGTCTTGGTGGTCAGCTGTGGGCAGGCTCCAGGTGCCGAACACCCCTGCCTCCAGCAGACGCGCCGGGGAGACGGTGAGTAGGCCGGGGGAGTTGAGCAGCGCTGCGTGCTCTGACAGCTCCTCTGACGACGGGGTGGTGTTGTGCACACGCAGGCTGAGCTCATGCGTGCGGGCGACGCCGTGGGCGTTGCCGAAGCCGGGCTCATAGTCCTCGTAGGTGATCTCGAGTCCTTCGAGCTGCTCGGCGTACGTGTCCTGGTCCATGCCGTCGTGCCAGTACCGCACATCCATGGCCGGCGCGCCGGGCGACCACATCCACACGGTGGCGGTGGCGACGTCGGAGGCCGCGTTGCGGATGTCCAGCCGGGTGGGGTGCAGTTTCCAGAAGTCACGCAGTCCGAAGCCCAGCCCACCGCTGACCCCACCGACGTACCCGTAGCCGGGCGCTCTGGTACCGGAGGGGATGGTGACCCACCCCTGTCCCGCGCCGGTGCGCTTGCGCAACGTGAAGCCGTCCGCGCTGGTCTGGTCGAGCGTGTAGTCGTTCCACTGCGGGATGAGGTGCAAGCGGTCGGCCACGTCCGGGTTCGGGATCGCTTCGACAGTGCGGCCGGCGACCTGCGTACGGCGTACCTCCTCGCCCGGGTCGCGGCGCAGACCGGTCAGACCGCGCACCGCCTCGGTGAGGAAGCCGGACGGGCCGGCGAGTCGGATGTGGCGGTTGTGGGGCTCGTCGCGCATCACCACGTCTGCGCTGAGACCCAGGCCGGCCAAGAAGTCACGGTCCGGATCGCCGTCCCAGACGAAGCTGTGCACGACCCGTACGTCGGTCGCGCCCGCGTAGAAGTACACGCGCACCGAGAACGGCAGCCAGTCGCCGTGCTTGCCCTCCAGCCGGACAACTGCCCGCACCGGCCCGTCCTGCTCGACCGTGATGCGATCCACCGCCGCGATCGTCTGCTGCCGTGACACGCCCAGGTCGTCGTCCGGCCGGTCCTGCCGCAGACTGACCAGCCGGACGTGCTGCACCGTTTCCTGACCGCCGTAGCTGATCGAGGCGATCAGCCAGGGCTCTTGCAGCACCCACGTGACAGGGCCGGTTGATACCCGTACCCCGCCGGTGACCCGCTCGACCGTCACCGGCCACGCCGGCGTCGCGGGCTCGCCGGTGACGAGCTCGTACGACGACTCAGGCTGCCCGGGCTGCTCTGGCGGCCCGATCGCGTGTGCTGACCACTTGACCGAACCGTCCGGCCAGGTGGCGGTCGTCCAGCTCTGCACCGGCGTACCGTCGGTCAAGGCGAAGCTGGTGCCGTCGGCAACCGTGCCGCGCGGCCACGGAACGCCCCACGTCGTACCCTGCCGGCACGGAGTTTCGAGCCATTGCAGTGTCGCCAGTGTCGTCATTCCTTCACCGACCCGATCAGGACGCCCTTCGCGAAGTGCTTCTGCAGGAACGGGTAGAAGAACAGGATCGGCAGCGTCGCGACCACGACCACCGCGAACTTCAGGCCCTGCTCCGGGAACGTGACCGTCTCCAGCTGCTGCAGCACGTTCGCCGAGTCCGCGTTCGCCGCGGTCAGCTGGCGGACGATCATCTGCAACGTCCACTTCTTGCTGTCGTCGATGTAGAGCAATGGCGACATGTAGTCGTTCCAGATCCCGACCGCGTAGAACAGCGAGAACGTCGCGATGATCGGCTTCGACAACGGCAGCACGATCCGCAGGAACACGTTCAGCTCGTTGCAGCCGTCGATCCGGGCCGCCTCCTCGAGCGCCTCCGGCAACTCCTGGAAGAAGCTCTTCACCACGATCAGGTAGAACGGGTTGATCGCCAGCGGCAGGATCAGCGCCCAGTAGCTGTCCAGCAGCCCGAGATCCCGGACGACGAGGTACGTCGGGATCATGCCGCCGCTGAACACCAGCGTGAAGATCACCAGGTTCAGCACCAGCGCGCGCCCCGGCAGGAACCGCTTGGCCAGCGGATACGCCATGGTCAGCGTCAGCAGCAGCTGGATCACCGTGCCGACCGCGGTCACCGCGACCGTGGTCAGCAACGCGCGGACGAACGTGTCGGTGGAGAAGATGTAGTGGTAGGTGTCGGTGACGAACTTGTGCGGCCAGAGGAAGAACGGCCGCGAGCTGATCTCGGACTCGGTCGCGAACGACCCGGCGAGCACGTAGAGCAGCGGAAGCACCGTGACGAGAGCCAGACCGGTCAGGAACACGACGTTCAGTACGTCGAAGGCCCGGCTCCCGACGGAGTCGTAGTACCGCACTCGTTGTTTCATCGATCCTCCTCTCAGAACAGGCCGCGCTGGCCCAGGCGCTTGGCCAGCAGGTTGGAGCCGAAGATCAGCACGACGCCGACCACGCCCTTGAACAGGCCGACGGCGGTCGCGTAGCTGAACGAGCCCTGGGTGATACCGATGTAGTAGACGAACGTGTCGAACACGTCCGCGACGTCGCGGTTCAGCGACGTGGTCATCAGCCAGATCTGCTCGAACCCGGAGTCCATCAGGTGCCCGGACGTCAGGATCGCCATCACCACGATCGTCGGCTGGATCGCCGGCAGCGTGATGTGCCAGAACTGCCGCCACCGGCCGGCGCCGTCCACCCGGGCCGCCTCGTACAGCTGCGAGTCCACCCCGGCCAGCGCGGCCAGGTAGATGATCGTGCCCCAGCCGGTCTGCTTCCACAGCAACTGCAGCACGATCAGCGGCCGGAACCAGTCCGCCTGGGCGACGTAGTCGGTCTTCTGCCCGCCGACGAGCCCGTGGATCCAGTTCGCGATCACGCCGAAGTCCACCGAGAACAACAGATAGGTGAGCGAGGCGACGATCGTCCAGGACAGGAAGTGCGGGATGTAGACCAGCGACTGCACTGACCGCTTCAGGACGTTGATCCGCAGCTCGTTCAGCAGCAGCGCGACCACGATCGGCGCCGGGAAGACGAAGACGATGGTCAGCACGGCGAGCAGCAAGGTGTTGAACAGCAGCCGGCCGAAGTCCGGGCCGGTGAACAGCTCCTGGAAGTGCTTCAGTCCGACCCACTCGCTGCCGGAGTAGCCGAGGAACGGCACGTAGTCCTTGAACGCGATCGTCAGCCCGTACATCGGCAGGTACTTGAACACCACGAAGTACACGAGACCGGGCAGCAGCAACAGGTACAGCCAGCGGTAGCGGAAGAGGTCCCGGGGCAGGTTCCGGGTACGGCGGGTGCGCTTGGCGGCGGGCGCCGGCCGCGAAGAATCCGCGGCCGGCTGCACCACCTCCGGCACGAGGTCGGTGGCCATCTGTCGACCCCGGGCCCGTCAGCCGCCGGCCTTGGCGGAGAGGTCGTTGACCTCCTTGACGATGTCCGTGCCGCCGCTGTCGTACCAGCGCTTGATCTGCGCCTTCAGCTGCTCCTCGGTGATCGCTCCGGACAGGTACTTGATCCGTGCGTCCGGCACGATCGTGTCCAGCGTCTGGCCCTTCGCCACGGCGGTCGGGGCGATGATGCTGAGCGCCGGGTTGAACACCGCGGTCTTCAGGTCCTCGTTCATCAGGACGTCGAACTTCTCCCGCATCTTCCGGCTGGCCTCGTCGTTCGGCCGCAGCGCGTACGCGCCCAGTCCGACCGATGCCCGGGTACCGAGCTGGATGAAGGCCTTGTCCACGTCGTTCTGGATCGCCTTCACCTTGGGGTCGTCCTGGCCGACCGGCACCGCGTACTGCCCGTCGACCTTGAAGTTACGGCCCTCGATCCCGTTCGTCAGCAGGATCGAGCCCTCCTTCGACTCCAGCTTGTCGAGCGTCTGCAGGACCTGGTCGAGCTGGTCCTCGCTGCGCACGTGCTGCTTGGAGATCGCCATCACCATGTTGTAGCCGGTGAACGGGTAGGAGTGCTTCGCGCCGTCCGGGCCCGTCAGGTTGCCGACCAGGGTGACCTTGTCGAAGTCCTTCGGGTTCTTCTCCTTGAACAGGTCGAGCAGTTGGGTCGCCCGCACGTTCACGTCGATGATCATGCCGCCCTTGCCCTGCACGAACGGGTCGTTCCAGTTCGCGCTGTCGAGCGTCGCGAAGTCCGGGTTCACCAGGCCTTCCTTCACCCAGCCGCGCAGCCACTCGTTGGCCTTCAGGAACTCGGGGGTGTCGAAGCCCGGGACCAGCTTGCCGTCGCGTTCACCCCAGCCGTTGGGGGCGCCGAACCAGGTCTCGATCACGTCGTACGGGCTGGCACTCGCGTAGTTGCCGGGCCACTTCGGGATGATCAGGCCGTAGGTGTCCTTCTTGCCGTTGCCGTCCGGGTCCTTCTCGGTGAACGCCTTCGCGATGGCGTAGAGGTCCTCGGTGGTCTGCGGCTCCTTCAGGCCGAGCTTGGCCAGCCAGTCCTTGCGGATCACGATGCCGGAGCGCAGCAGCGGGCGGACCCGGTAGATGCCGTACGTCTTGCCGTTGGTCTGCGAGTTCTTCGCGGTCTGCTCGTTCGACGGCTTCAGGTTCGGGTACTTGTCGAGTTTGCCGGTCAGGTCCCAGAACGCGCCGGCCTCGGCCGCCTTCACGAACGAGGGGCTCTTCTCGTTCACCACCATCACGTCCGGGATCTTGTCCGACGCGAGTGTGACGTTCGACTTGTCGCCGTACTCCGCGTTCGGCACCCAGGTGATCTGCAGCTTCTTGCCGATCAGTTTCTCGACCGCCTGCTGCAGTTCGCCGTTCGGATCCGGCGCGGTGCCGAACAGCGGCGCCATCATCGTCAGTTCGTTACTGGCGCTCTGGCCTCCGTTGTCGTCGCCGCCGCCGGAGCAGGCGGAGGCGGCGAGCAGTGCCGTCGTGACGGCGGCGACGGCGATCCGCCGTCGGGAGAAGATGGTCATCGGTTCCCTTTCAGTTACCACTCGGGTGCAGGCGCGCGTCGTTCTCGGCGAAGAAGCGCAGGCAGAGCCAGGTGTCGAGCTGGATCCAGGCGCCGGCGGCCAGGACGAACCCGAACACCGGGAACTTCACCGACACGAAGGCGACGGACACCGCGACGAACAGCAGGACCAGGGACGACGCCGGCCGCGCGAGCGCGACCAGCGATGCCTTGGGCAACAACATGCGGACCCCGAGGTCGTAGTGCACGGCCATCGGGAGCGCGTAGGCGGCGATCAGCCCGAGCGCGACGAGTGCCGCGAGGCTGGCGAGGCGGGGGAGTGCGGCCCCGAGCGCGGCGAAGTACAGGTAGTTGCCGACGAGGACGACGGCGGCCGCGACCAGGGGCAGTACCACGAGCGTGCCGCGCCGGAACTCCCGGCGGAACGCGGTACGGAAAGCAGGAAAGGCGTGAAACGATTCATCGGATGACCTGCGTCTGGCCAGTGAATAGGCCGCGAGCGTGGCCGGTCCGATACCCAGAGCGACGCCGCCGGCCAGCGTGAAGAGGATCCACAGGGCGTTCAGCTTGATCACCCAAAGGACCTCGTCCGCAGCGCCGTACAGCTTGACGGCCCAGCCTGTGTCCATGCCGCTTCCTGCCTTGTTTCGGGGCGAAAAGTGATGTGACCGTATGGTTGAATCGTCTCAATGTCAACACCTCGGAAAGCGTTTGTCAGAGACTGGTCACCCAGCCGCGTTCCGCCACCCCGACCGCCCCCCGCCCCACCCCGCGCCACCCGCCCGGAGGGATGCCCCTCCGCCCGGAGGGTTGCCCACTGAGAATCTGAGCGGGCAACCCTCCAACTGCCGAGGCAACCCATGGCCGGCCCCCCGAACCCTCCGGCTGAGGGGAAGCCCCTACGGTTGGGCGGTTGCCTGCTCAGAATGCGAGGGGGCAACCCTCCAACTGCCGAGGCAACCCATCGCCGGCCCCGCGAACCCTCCGGCTGAGGGGAAGCCCGTACGGTTGGGCGGTTGCCTGCCCGGAATGCGAGGGGGCAACCCTCCAGGTGAGTGGGTACCCCGGCGGGCGTTCGTGGGTCAGGGATGGCTGATGCGGAGGTTGGCGTACTCGCCGATCAGCGGGGCCATCTGGCGGAAGCCGAGCTTGCCGCCGGGCAGCGGGTGCTCGTCGTGCCAGGTGAAGCTGAGCAGGTCGTTGATCGCGAACATGATCTCGCCGTGCTGCACCGTGAGGCGCAGGTGGTACGGGCCGTCGGCGTCGGCGACGTCCGGGATCGGGTCGGCGCCCTGCGCGACCAGGTGGAAGCCGTAGCTCTTGCGCAGGTTGCAGGTGTGGAAGGCCCGCTCGGCCGGCCAGCGTCGGCGGAAGTACGAGACGTGGTACGTGTCGAGATCGCCGTGGTGGTACTGCTCGTACGGCCCGGTGCGCGGCCGTAGCCCGAACAGATCCTCGCCGTGCCGACCCTTGGCGTGGAAGAACAGGATGCACAGGCCCGGCTCGCGGATCGGCCAGAAGTCCCACTCCACGGTGATGTCCGGCGGGAACTCCTCCGGGCACCACAGCACGACATTCGCGTCCTGCCCGTCCGCCGCGGGCCGTACGCTCTCCAGCCGCAGACGCCCCAGCGGGTACGACGTCGCGCCGTCGCCCTCGAGCCGGAAACCCTCGAGATCGGCCGGCGAGGCGAGCGGGTTCTCGTACAGGACCGTCATCAGCGGCGGCGCTTGAAGTCGCTCGACTCGCGAACGATCAGGTCCGGCTGGAAGATCACCTGGCGATGCCGGTGCAGCTCGGCCGACTCGACCTCCTCCTGCAGCAGCTCCATCGCGGACCGGCCGAGCAGCTCGGCCGGCTGCCGCACCGACGACAGCGGCACGGCGGCGGCGCGGGCGAAATCTATGTCGTCGTACCCGACGATCGCCATGTCGCGGGGGACCCGCAGCCCGGCGACCGCCATCCCCTGGAGGAATCCGAGCGCGAGCAGGTCGTTGGCGAGGAACGCCGCCGTCGGACGGGTACGCACCGGCATCGCCGCGATCTCCTCGCCGATCGCGCGCCCCTCGACGACGCCCATCACGTCGACCTCGTAGTACTGCAGCTCGACGTCGTCGGCCTGCTCGACGACCGCGGTGATGCCGTCCTTGCGGTCGGCAACCTGTTGCATCGTGAACGGCCCGCCGACAAAGGCGATCCGGCGATGCCCGGCCTCGATCAGATGGTTCCCGGCGAGGCGTCCGCCCAGCTGGTCGTCGACGGACACCGAGCACAGGCCGCGGTCCGCCGTACGGTCGACGAGCACCACCGGCGTACCGCGGTCGACCAGCGCCGTGAGCCGCGGATCGGTGCTGTCGAACGGCGTGATCAGGATGCCCATCACGCGCTGCTGCTCGAGTTGGTCGAGGTGATGACCTTCGCGCACCGGGTCGGTCTTGCTGTTGCACAACATCACCACGGTGTCGTGCTCGTACGCCAGCGCCTCGGCCCCCTCGGCCAGATCCGTGAAGAACGGGTTGGTCACGTCGAGCACCACCAGCCCGACCGTCCGGCTCTTCCCCGCCCGCAGATGCCGCGCCGCCTCGTTCCGCACGAAGCCGAGCGCGTCGATACTCTCCTGCACCCGCTCGCGCGTCGCCGGCGCCACGATCGCAGGCCGATTCAAGAAGTTGCTGACCGTCCCCACCGAAACCCCGGCCCGCCGCGCAACCTCTTTGATGCTGGGCGTCCCCATCGTCCCCCGTCCAGCAGCGTCATCCCGGTCGCCCGCAGTCTATCCCGAATTGAATCGTCAAAATCAACCTCGGCGCGGCCTGGTGCGCGGCCCTTCCCACTGATGTGACTGGTGAGTAACATGACGGCATGAGTCAGGTGTTGGGGTTGTGGGAGCGGTTGCGTGGGGTGCCTGGTGGGGAGCGGGTGTTTTCTTGGGGGTTTGCGTGGAAGGCGCCTTACTTTCGGTCGGTGCGGCCTCGGTTCGTGCAGGTGAGTCCTAACTTCGCGGCGTTGACGTTGCCGAAGCGGCGGGCGGTGCTGAATCACATCGGGACCGTGCATGCGATTGCTGTGTGCAACGGTCTGGAGGCGGCGATGGGGGCGTTGGCGGAGGCGACCGTGCCGGCGGGAAAGCGGTGGCTGCCGAAGGGGATGGAGGTCGCGTATCTGGCCAAGTCGACGTCGGATCTGACCTGCTCGGCGGAGACGGATCCGGAGACCTGGAGCGCGGGGCCGGATGTGCCGGTGCGGGTCAAGGCGACTCGTGACGACGGGACGGTGGTCGTCGAGGGGACGATTTATCTCTGGGTGACGGACAAGAAATCGACGTAGGGTCGCCCCGTGACTGAGCTGCGGGTGGTGGAGGTTGCCGAGGAGCACCTGGACTCGGTGTTCGAGGTGCGGACGCGGTCGTTCGGGCCGGGCGGTGACCGGGACGAGTGGAAGAAGTCCGCGCGGCAGTTCATCGCGGACGGGCGCTATCTCGGTGTCGTCGACGGTGACGAGCTGGTCGCGGCGGCGCGGATCTGGCCGTTGGAGCAGTGGTGGGGCGGGCGTCGGGTGGCGAACGGCGGTGTGGCCGGCGTGGTCGTCGCGCCGGAGTACCGCGGCCGCGGCGTCGGCAGTCTGCTGATGCGAGCCGTGCTCGCTCGCTGTGCCGAGAAGAGCTATCCGCTGACCTCGCTGTATCCGGCGACCACGGTGCTGTACCGGCGCCTGGGGTACGAGTTCGCGGGCAGCAGGCATCTGTACACCTTCCAGGCGGCCGATCTGCGGACCCTGGGCCGCAACGGTACGGCGGTGCGCAAGGCGGGTCGTGACGACGCCGACCTGTTCCTCGAGCTGGCCGGGAAGGTGCACGAGGCGCGGCGCTCGAACGGTCCGCTGGTCTGGCCGCGCGCGCAGGTCGAGTCGTGGCTGGAGGACGACAACAGCTTCGCGTACGTCGCCGAGGACGGCTTCGTGGTCTACAAGTGGTCCGACCGCGAGCTCGCCGTCGAGGAGCTCATCGCCGGATCGGAGGAGACCGCTCGCGCGCTCTGGGCGACCGTCGGCTCGGGTGCGTCGATCGCGAAGACCGTGGAGGCGTGCTGCCCGCCCTTCGACGCGATCCATCTGATGGCCGAGCACGAGGCCACCGGCAAGTCCTGGCAGAACCGCTGGATGCTGCGGCTCGTCGACGCTCCGGCGGCCCTCGCGGGACGAGGATTTCCGGACGGCGTCGTACTCGAGGCGGATCTACGGATCGACGACCCCGAACTGCCGGCCAACACCGGCGACTGGCACCTCTCGGTCGGCAACGGATCGGCCCGGCTCACCGCCGCCGAGCCGTCGAGCGAAGCGCTGCGACTCGGCCCGCGGGGGCTGGCCGCGCTGTACGCCGGTACGCCGCTGGCGACGCTCCGCGGAGCCGGCCTGGCTGGCGGGGGAGCGGCGCCCGCCGACGCGGCGTTCGACGCGGCGTTCGGCGGTCCCGCGCCGTACATGCTCGACGACTTCTGAGCCCCGGCGCGCCGATTTCCAAAGGCCCGTCGCCTCCGACTAGGGTTGTCGAACAAACGTTCGGAGGTGGTCCATGCGGGTGCTCGGCGTCGACCCGGGACTGACCCGGTGCGGCCTCGGTGTCGTCGAGGGGACGCCGGGGAAGCCGCCGGCGCTGGTCGCCGTCGGGGTGATCCGGACGCCGGCCGACCTGGACGTGGCCAAGCGGCTGGTGCGGATCGAGGAAGAGCTCGACGAGTGGATCGCCCGGCACCAGCCGGACGCGGTCGCCGTCGAGCGGGTGTTCGCCCAGCACAACGTCCGGACGGTGATGGGGACGGCGCAGGCGTCGGGGATCGCGATGGTGGTCGCGGCCCGTCGCGGCCTGCCGGTCGCCCTGCACACGCCGAGCGAGGTGAAGGCCGCGGTCACCGGCTCCGGCCGCGCGGACAAGGAGCAGGTGACCACGATGGTCACCCGGATCCTCAAGCTGAGCGAGCGTCCGACGCCCGCGGACGCCGCCGACGCGCTGGCCCTGGCGATCTGCCAGGTGTGGCGCGGCGGCGTCGCGAGCAAGTTGCAGCAGGCGGCCGCGAGCCGGGTCAACCTCGAGGCGGCGGCGCAGGCGCAGTCGCGGCTGCAGGTGGCGCGGCTGCGGGCCGCGGTGGCCGCTCAGCAGGGCAAGCGGTGATCAAGCAGTGAGCGAGACGTGAGCAGGCTTGGAGGCTGGCGATGATCGCCTTTGTACGGGGCCCGGTGGCGGCCATCGGAGTGGACAGTGCCGTCGTCGAGGTCGGGGGAGTGGGCCTGCTCGTGTACTGCGACCCGGGCACGCTGGCCGGGTTGCGACCGGGGCAGGAGGCCCGGATCTCCACGTCGATGGTGGTCCGTGAGGACTCGCTGACGCTGTACGGGTTCGCGGACGACGATGCGAAGACCACCTTCGAGCTGCTGCAGACCGCGTCCGGTGTCGGGCCGAAGCTGGCCCAGGCGGCGCTCGCGGTGCTGAGCCCCGACCAGCTGCGGCAGGCGGTCGCCACCGAGGACCTCGCCCTCCTGGTGAAGGTTCCGGGCATCGGTAAGAAGGGCGCCCAGCGGATCGTGCTGGAGCTGAAGGACAAGATCGGCGCGCCGTCCAAGACGGTCACCGGCCGGCCGCTGCAGGCGCAGGAGGCCTGGCGCGACCAGGTGCACGCCGGCCTCGTCGGTCTCGGCTGGTCCGCGCGCGACGCCGAGGACGCGGTCACCGCCGTGTCGCCGCTCGCCGCCGACAACCCGAATCCGTCCGTCGCCGACCTGCTGCGCGCCGCGCTGCGCGTGCTCTCCAAGGCGTAATCGATGGAAGACAACGTTCGCCCCTTGGTCTCCGCGGACGCGGTGGATCTCGAGGAGCGCAAGATCGAGTCCGCGCTGCGGCCGCGCACACTCGCCGAGTTCGGCGGGCAGCGCAGGGTCAGCGAGCAACTCGAGCTGGTCCTGCACGCGGCCCGCGGCCGCAACCGCGCGCCGGACCACGTGCTGCTGTCCGGTCCGCCCGGCCTGGGCAAGACCACGCTCGCGATGATCATCGCGAGCGAGATGTCCGCGCCGCTGCGCGTGACCAGCGGTCCGGCGATCCAGCACGCCGGCGACCTGGCCGCGATCCTGTCCGGGCTGAGCGAAGGCGAAGTCCTGTTCCTGGACGAGATCCACCGGATGTCCCGGCCGGCCGAAGAGCTGCTCTACATGGCGATGGAGGACTTCCGGGTCGACGTGATCGTCGGCAAAGGCCCGGGCGCCACCGCGATCCCCCTGGAGATCCCGCCGTTCACGCTGGTCGGCGCGACCACCCGGGCCGGCCTGTTGCCGGGCCCGCTGCGCGACCGGTTCGGGTTCACCGGCCACCTGGAGTTCTACGAGGCGGCCGAGCTGGAGAAGATCGTGAACCGGTCGGCAGCCCTGCTGGAGGTCGACATCACGCCCGAGGGCGCGACCGAGATCGCCTCCCGGTCCCGGGGGACACCGCGGATCGCGAACCGGCTGCTCCGCCGGGTCCGCGACTACGCCGAGGTCCGCGCGGACGGCATCATCACGCTCGCGCTGTCCAAGGCGGCCCTGGATCTGTACGAGGTGGACAAGATGGGCCTCGACCGCCTGGACCGGTCGGTTCTGGACGCGCTGTGCCGCCGGTTCGGGGGCGGACCGGTGGGTCTTTCGACGCTGGCGGTTGCGGTGGGCGAAGAACGTGAGACCGTGGAGGAAGTAGCGGAACCTTTTCTGGTCCGGTCGGGCTATCTGGCCCGTACGCCGCGCGGTCGCGTCGCCACGCCCGCGGCCTGGCGGCACATCGGGCTGAAGGTCCCGAAGGGCGCGACGTTCGCGGACACGCTCTTCGACACCGACGAGGACTGAGGAGTTCGGCTCCAACTGAACAAAGCGGAGACCGGGGAACGTCGACCGGCGCCGGAACGTAGACACTGCGTGACGTATACGTAGCGAGTAACTCAAACGTGACCCGGTGTCATGAGGTAGTTGTTGGCGCTCAGGGTTAGACTCCCCGGTGGCCTGACCTCCAGGTCGTCCGCTGCGACCTGCGCGTTCGCGCAGAGCCCGCTGACCAACCGACCCGACGAAGGATTCTGAGACCCGATGCAACTCCTCGCCGTACCGATGGCCTCCTCCGGGGGTGGCGGCATCACGCTGCTGCTGCCGCTGATCCTGATCGTCGGAATGATCTGGTTCATGAGCCGGTCGCAGAAGAAGCAGCGCCAGCGCCAGGCCGACACGGTCGCCGCGCTCACGCCCGGCACCAAGGTGATCACCACCAGCGGTCTGGTCGGCATCGTCGAGGAGACGGACGACGACTACGTGACGCTGGAGATCTCCGAAGGCGTGCTGGTCCAGGTGGTCAAGGCCGCGATCGGCCGGGTGATCCCGGACGAGGACGCCGCCGCCACCGACGAGGTCGAGGCGCCCGAGGCCGCCGACGAGACCGCCGCCGGCACCACCGACCTCAGCGACGACGCCGACGAGGCTGCGAAGGTCGACGTACCGGACGCGGGCAAGGCCGGTGAGAAGGCCGACGGCAAGGTGCAGGACGCGCCGAAGCTGCCGCCGACGCACACCGAGAACTGATCTCCTTCCCCACAACGGCCTGCGGCGCGGCGTTCGGCGTCCACCAGACGGTGCGGCGCGCCCAGAAGTACAAAGGTTGAAACTGACGTGGCAACGACTTCGACATCCCGCCCCGGGCGGAGCCTGATCGGCTTGCTGGTGGTCGTGGTTCTGCTGTTCGGGATCATGGCGCTGACCAAGACCTGGAAGCCCAAGCTCGGGCTGGACCTCCGGGGCGGCACCACCATCACGCTGACCGCCAGCACCATCGACGGCAGCGGCAAGGTGACCGCCGAGCAGCTGAACGAGGCGAAGAACATCATCGGCCAGCGGGTCAACGGTGCCGGTGTCGCCGAGTCCGACATCACCACCTCCGGCGCGAACCACATCAACGTGGCCGTGCCGGGCGCCACGAAGGAATCTCTGGTGTCGCAGGTCGGCCAGACCGCCCTGCTGTACTTCCGGATCGTGTACGACGCGCAGGCCGCGGCGCCGCAGCCGACGCCGTCGACCACCCCGTCGACGACGCCGAAGCCGAGCACCACGCCGAAGGCGACCACGACGCCGAAGCCGAGTGCCACGATCAAGCCGAGCGCCACGCCCAGCTCGCCGAAGGGCCGGGCCTGGAGCAGCGCGCTGGGTGAGGCGACGCCGACGCCGACCCCCAAGCCCAGCACCACGCCGACCGCCAAGCCCAGCAGCACGCCGAGCGCGACGCCGTCGACGCCGGCCGCCGCGGGCGACCCGCTGAACTACACCCCGGACGCGGCCACGCAGGCGGCGTTCGCGACGTTCAAGTGCGGTGACAAGCAGGTCGACGACCCGAACAAGCCGATCTTCTCCTGCGACCGCGAGGGCACCTCGAAGTACCTGCTCGGCCCGGCCATCATGAAGGGCACCGACCTGTCGGACGCCTCCGCCGGCATCCCGCAGAACGGCCTGCAGTGGCAGGTGAACCTGAAGTTCACCGGCGAGGGCGGCGACAAGTTCCTGAAGGCGACCACCGCGATCTCCAAGCGCGGCCAGGGCCAGAACCTGTTCGCGATCGTGCTGGACGGCGAGACCATCTCGACGCCGAGCGTGGAGAACCCGATCCCGGGCGGCCAGGCGCAGATCACCGGTACCTTCACCGAGGCCGAGGCCCGCGACCTGGCGAACGTGCTGAAGTACGGCGCGCTGCCGGTCAAGTTCGACATCTCCTCGGTCGAGACGGTGTCGCCGCAGCTCGGTGGCGACCAGCTGTCCGCGGGCATCTGGGCCGGTCTGGCCGGTCTCGCGCTCGTCGTCGTGTTCTGCTTCCTGTACTACCGCGGCCTCGGCCTCGTCGTGGTGCTCTCGCTCGGCGCCGCCGCCGTACTCACCGGAACGCTGGTGATCCTGCTCGGCAAGGCGATCGGGTTCACGCTGACGCTGGCCGGTATCGCGGGTCTGATCGTCGCGGTCGGTATCACCGCGGACTCGTTCATCATCTACTTCGAGCGACTCCGCGACGAGGTCCGTGAGGGCCGCAGCCTGCGCTCGTCGGTGGAGACCGGCTGGGCCCGCGCGAAGCACACGATCATCGCGGCCGACTCGATCTCGCTGCTCGCCGCACTGGTGCTGTACGTGCTGGCGATCGGCAGCGTCCGCGGCTTCGCGTTCACGCTCGGCCTGACCACGCTGATCGACCTGGTCGTGGTCTTCCTGTTCACCAAGCCGCTGGTCACGCTGCTCGCCCGCACCGACTTCTTCGGCCACGGGCACAAGCTGTCCGGACTCGATCCTGAACATCTGGGCGTCGAACGACTGCCCGGACAGACGAAACCGTCGGCCCGGCCGCGGAAGACGCCGTCGACGCGCAAGCCGGTCGGAGGGGAGGTCTGATGTCGAAGCTCGGACAGATCGGTGCCAAGCTGCACCGCGGCGAGGTCTCCTACGACTTCGTCGGTCACCGCAAGTTCTGGTTCAGCCTCTCGGCGGTGCTGGTCATCATCTCGCTGGCCGGCCTGTTCGCCCGCGGCCTGGCGCTCGGGATCGAGTTCAAGGGCGGCGTCGAGTACGAGGCGAAGGTCAAGGTCACCGACAACACGGTGCAGGACTTCGGCGACGCCGTGAAGGCGACCAACGCCAAGGACCTCGGCGACCCGGTCGTCACCACGATCAACAACGAGAAGGTCCGGGTCCAGACCAAGCCGCTGGCCCAGAACGACATCGGCGTCGTCCGCGCGGCGATCGCCAAGGAGGCCGGGATCCCGGCCGACCAGGTCACGTCGCAGCAGATCGGCGCCTCCTGGGGCAAGCAGATCGCCGACAAGGCGATCCTGGCGCTGGCTGTGTTCCTCGGCCTGGTCTTCTTCGTGATCTGGCTGTACTTCCGCGAACCCAAGGCCTCGATGGCGGCGATCATCGCGCTGGTGCACGACGTCACGATCACGGTCGGCGTGTACGCGATCATCGGTTTCGACGTCACGCCGGCGACCGTGATCGGCGTTCTGACGATCCTCGGTTACTCGCTGTACGACACGGTCGTGGTGTTCGACAAGGTCCGCGAGAACACCCGCGGGATCACCGGGTCGAACCGCTACACCTACTCGGACGCGACCAACCTCGCTGTCAACCAGACCGTGGTCCGCTCCATCAACACCACGGTCACCGCGCTGCTGCCGGTGGGCGCGATCCTGGTGGTCGGTACCTGGGTCCTCGGCACCGGCCCGCTGAAGGACCTGTCGCTGGCGCTGTTCGTCGGTATCGCCGTCGGTGCCTACTCGTCGATCTTCATCGCCCCGTCGCTGCTCGCGGTCTTCAAGGAGCGCGAGCCGGGCATGCAGGCGCTGCGCAAGCGGGTGACCGCGAAGAAGGCGCAGGTCGCTGCCGCCGCGGCCGCCCCGGTGGCCGTGCCGGCAACCGCCGGGGCGACGCGTTCCGCCGTCCAGGACACGCCGCGGAAGGCGGACCGGGCCAGCGGTGCGGCTCCGACGCCGTCGTCGCGGCCGATGAAGGCGGCGGCCGCCGGTCGGCCGCAGCCGACGCGTAAGCCGCGGTCGAAGCGCGGCAAGTGATGCGGTCGCTCGAGCAGGTCCTCACGGACGGCATCCGCGACATCCCGGACTACCCGCAGGCGGGGGTGGTGTTCAAGGACATCACCCCGCTGCTGGCCGACCACACCGGCTTCACCCAGGTGGTGGAGGCGCTGGCGGCGGCCGGCAAGGACGACGACGGCAACCCGGTGGTCGACAAGGTGGTCGGGATCGAGGCCCGCGGCTTCATCCTGGCCGCGCCGGTCGCGCTCGCGCTCGGTGCCGGGTTCGTGCCGGTGCGCAAGAAGGGCAAGCTGCCGGCGGCGACGTACGAGGAGTCGTACGCGCTGGAGTACGGCGAGGCGACGATCGAGGTGCATCAGGACGCGTTCGCGCCCGGTGACCGCGTGCTCGTCATCGACGACGTCCTGGCCACCGGCGGCACCGTCGAGGCCTGCCTGCGGCTGATCCGGCGCTGCGGTGCCGAGGTGCTCGGTACGGCGGTCCTGCTGGAGCTCTCCTTCCTCCCGGGCCGCGAACGCCTGGCCGGCGAGAGCGTCAGCGCCCTCGTCACGGTCTGATGTCGGGCAAACTCTCCGTCGCCGGAAGCTGACTCGGCGTGTTGTCCACAGGCGATTCCGCCTGGTTGGACGCGGGCCTCTAGACTGGTGCTCTGTCGGCGGAGGGATACAACGTGGGCGAAGACCCGGCGATGACATCGGCGGTACCGAACGCAGTACCGCAGGAGCCTCCGCGCGCGCCGTCACCGGTGCGGCCGGCTCCCGTGTCGCCGCCGCCCGCGACCCAGCCGCCGCGGATCGCGCCGGCCCGGGTCCGCGCCCGGCTCGCCCGTCTCGGCGGCACCCGGCACCCGAACCGGGCGCCGATGCTCGAGCCGCTGTTCCGGGTGGTCCGCGCGACCCACCCCAAGGCCGATCTCGGCATGATCGAGCGCGCCTACCGGACCGCGGAGAAGTACCACACCGGCCAGATGCGCAAGAGCGGCGATGCGTACATCACGCATCCGCTCGCCGTCGCCACCATCCTCGCCGAGCTCGGCATGACCACGACCACGCTGTGCGCCGCGCTGCTGCACGACACCGTCGAGGACACGCCGTACACGGTGGAGGACCTGACCCGCGACTTCGGCGAAGAGATCGCCATGCTGGTCGACGGCGTCACCAAGCTGGACAAGGTGCGCTACGGCGAGTCCGCGCAGGCCGAGACGATCCGCAAGATGGTCGTCGCGATGTCCAAGGACATCCGGGTGCTGGTGATCAAGCTGTCCGACCGGCTGCACAACATGCGCACGCTCGGCTCGCTGCGCCAGGAGAAGCAGGAGCGGATCGCCCGCGAGACGCTGGAGATCTACGCCCCGCTGGCCCACCGGCTCGGTATGAACACGATCAAGTGGGAGCTCGAGGACCTGGCGTTCTCGACCCTGCACCCGAAGGTGTACGACGAGATCGTCCGCCTGGTCGCCGAGCGCGCCCCGTCCCGCGACGAGTATCTGGCGACCGTGATCGACCAGGTGCACGAGGACCTGCGCTCGGCCAAGGTGAAGGCCACCGTCACCGGCCGCCCGAAGCACTACTACTCGATCTACCAGAAGATGATCGTCCGCGGCCGCGAGTTCGGCGACATCTACGACCTGGTCGGCATCCGGGTCCTGGTCGAGTCGGTCCGCGACTGCTACGCGGCGCTCGGCATCATGCACGCGCGGTGGAACCCGGTCCCCGGCCGGTTCAAGGACTACATCGCGATGCCGAAGTTCAACATGTACCAGTCGCTGCACACCACCGTGATCGGCCCGCAGGGCAAGCCGGTGGAGCTGCAGATCCGGTCGTTCGCGATGCACCGCCGCGCGGAGTACGGCATCGCCGCGCACTGGAAGTACAAGGAGGACCCGACCTCCGTCGCGCCGGCCGCGCCGAGCACCGACATCGGCGGGCCGAACGACATGCCCTGGGTGCGGCAGCTGGTCGACTGGCAGCGGGAGACCTCCGACCCGTCGGAGTTCCTCGACTCGCTGCGGTTCGAGATCAACAACGCCGAGGTTTACGTGTTCACCCCGCGCGGCGACGTGATGTCGCTGCCGGTCGGGTCGTCGCCGGTCGACTTCGCGTACGCCGTGCACACCGAGGTCGGGCACCGCTGTATCGGCGCCCGGGTGAACGGGCGGCTGGTGCCGCTGGAGAGCACCCTGGAGAACGGCGACGTCGTCGAGGTGTTCACCTCGAAGGCGCAGGGCGCCGGGCCGTCGCGCGACTGGCTGACCTTCGTCAAGAGCCCGCGCGCGCGGAACAAGATCAAGCATTGGTTCTCCAAGGAGCGCCGCGACGAGGCGATCGAGCACGGCAAGGACGCGATCGCGAAGCAACTCCGCAAGGAGGGTCTGCCGCTGCAGCGCCTGCTCTCGCACGAGACCCTGACCGCGGTCGCGAACTCGCTGCGCTACCCCGACGTGACCGGGCTGTACGCCGCCGTCGGCGAGCAGCACGTGAGCGCGCAGGCCGTCGTCCGGCGACTCATCGAGACGTATGGCGGTGAGGAGGGCGCGGCCGAGGACCTGGCCGAGGGCCTGCGGCTGCCGCAGACCCGCGAGCGGCGCAAGCGGACCGCACGCGGCGACGCCGGTGTCATCGTCAAGGGTGCGACCGACGTGCTGTCGAAGCTGGCCCGGTGCTGTACGCCGGTGCCCGGCGACGAGATCATCGGCTGGATCACCCGCGGCGCGGGTGTCTCGGTGCACCGCGCCGACTGCGCGAACGTGGAGAACCTGAAGACCCAGCCCGAGCGGATCGTCGAGGTCGAGTGGGCCCCGACGGCCCAGTCCGTCTTCCTGGTCGCGATCCAGGTCGAGGCACTGGACCGCGCCCGCCTGCTGTCCGACATCACCCGGGTGCTGTCGGACTACCACGTGAACATCCTGTCCGCCGCCCTCACCACCACCCGCGACCGCATCGCCAAGTCCCGCTTCACCTTCGAGATGGGCGACCCCACCCACCTCGGCCACGTCCTGAAAGCGGTCCGCTCCGTCGAGGGCGTCTTCGACGTCTACCGCGTCACGCAGTAGGCCGCAGCCCGCGGTTTGGCCCGGTTGGCAGACTGCGGGTATGGGCGGTTTCGGGCGGCGTGGGTTGCTGGTGGCCGGGGTCGGGGTGCTGGCCGGGTGTCGTGCGTCGTCGGGTGGGCAGGTCAGTGGGACGTCGGTCCCGTCGGGCGCCGGGTCGTCGGCGGGGGTGCCGAGTGGGCCGTCGTCCGGGGCTGCGTCGTCGAGTACGCCGTCTCCGGGTACTCCGTCGTCGGCCGCCCCCTCGAGTAGTCCATCGGCTGGTGCGTCGTCCGGTACGCCGCGTGAGGTGGTGTTGCCGCGGGTGCGGGCCTGGGTGCCTGGCGCGGGGGAGATCGAGCCTGCCGCCAAGCGGGTGGCGGTGGCAGCGGTGGTTGAGCTGGTGCGGCCCCGGGGGGCGCGTGGTGTGGTGGAGGTGATCGACGCGCAGTACGGCGGGATCCTGAGCGACACCGCCAGCGTGCTGGTGCCGTGCCGCGTCTTCACGCTCTCGGACAGCCGTGTGGAGACCGGCGGCACGACCGTCGACGTACGGCTCACCAAGACGCGGGGGATCTGGCGGGTGACCGCGACCCATCCCGCCCAGCCCGGTAAGGCAACGACGCAACTGACGCCGGCGGCGCGACAGGTGCTGAGCAACGCGCAGATCGCACTCCCGCCGGCGTCCGCCGCGGACATCCGCTCCGGTCAGGTCCACGAGAGTGTGCTGGCGGCGATGCTCGAGCTCGCCACGACGTACCGGATCGGCATCAGCGTGATCCGCTCCGGCCACCCGATCAACGTGTTCGGCACCAACCGCCCGAGCGATCACCCCCGCGGCCGCGCGTTCGACACCTGGCAGATCAACGGCCGCGCGGTCGTCGACCCGGCCACGCCCCGCTCCTTGGTGACGTCGTACATGCGCGCCACCGAGGCCCTCGGCTCGTACAACGTGGGCGGTCCCTATCAACTCTCCGGGACGGCGTACTTCTCCGACCGCACCCACCACGACCACGTCCACGCCGGTTTCACGACCTAGTCCCACTCCCACTCGATGCCGACCGTGCCCGGTTCGGCGGATGCCTCGATGACGTGGACGCGGCCGTCGGGTGTGAGCATCAGTTCGCGGTGGACGAGGTTCGGGCCGGAGGTATGGCGCCGGCGGATCTCGTGGACGCGGACCGGAAGCGCGGCGCGGTCGAACTGCACCTCCAGCACGTAGTGCATCCCGCCCCACTCGCTGAACCGCTGGTACTCGGTCGCGGGCAGTCCGGCGCAATCCTCGATCTCGTAATGCACGACGGCCGTCTCGCCGACCGCGAGCACCCGGTCCAGGAGCAACTCGCCGAGCATCGCGCCGGCCTCGGGGGAGCGCGCGATCCGGCCGGTCCGGCAACCACTCAGCGCGCGCAGGGTGAGCTTCTCGGCGTCGCACCCCGGCTCGCCCTGGTGCGCGATGATCAGCCGATCCACCGGCTGTACGGCGACCACGCTCTGGGTCACGCGCCGCCGGTGAGCGCTCCGATCCGGGCCCAGCCGGACCTCCTCGAGTACGGTCACGTTGCGCAGCCGCCCGTGGGCGTCGCGGCGGAGCCGGTCCAGCAGCCGGGTGAGCGCCTCGGCGTAGTCGACGACGGAGTACGGCCGCGGGGTCGCGGCGGGATCGGTCCGCGACGGCGGGATCCGGACGGTCAGCCAGCCGGGCGGCACCTGCAGCAGTTCCTCGAGCGCCGTCACGATCGCCAGCGAGTCCTCGCGCGGCACCCGCCGGCCGCTCTGCCAGGTGCTGAGCGTCGCGACCCCGACGTGCAGCCCGCGGTCGGCGAGGTGGGTCCGGATCCGGTTCAGGGCCAGGCCGCGCCGGGCGATCGCCTGCCGCAACGCGTCCGCGAACGGCGCTTCCGGCGTCACCACCGGGACAGTGGAATCGATCATCGGCACGCTCCTTGGGGGCAGTGTAAACATTCACAGCACGGTCCGGCACTGCCTCGTCACCCGCTGTTCACGGGGAATCCGCCGTTCACACCCGGCTCCGGCCCGCGTCCCGAGTCCTTGCCGCGCGGGGGCGACGTCTCGACGATGGACTCCGCCCACCCCGCAGTACCTCTCGAAGGAGGACTCATGCGCAGGCTCCGCCCCAGCCGCACCTGGTCGTTGCTCCTGGCCACGATCCTCGGGCTGGCGACGCTGGCACCACTCGCCCCGCCGGCCTCGGCCGCTCCCGGCAGCTACTACCTGAACATCACCGGCCAGGCCCAGCAGAAGTCGAACTGGTGCTGGGCCGCGAGCGGCAACAGCATCGCCGCGTTCTACGGCCGGTCGTACTCCCAGAACCAGTTCTGCAACATGGCGTTCGGGTACAGCCTGAACGCCACCTGCCCGAACAACCAGGCGACGCTCGCCAACGACCAGCGCGCGTTCCGCACGATCGGGATCAGCGCCGGCAGCTACGTCTCGTCCACGCTCAGCTTCAGCACCCTCGTCACCGAGATCGCGGCCGGCCGCCCGGTGATGACGCGGATCGGCTGGACGTCGGGCGGCGGCCACATGATGGACATCATCGGGTACGACGCCTCCGACTCGACGATCGAGTACTACAACCCGTGGCCGGACGACCCGCGCTACAACTACTCGACCTACACCTGGTACCGGTCCAACTCGCAGTTCACCTGGACGCATTCCCTGTACCGGATCGGAGCCTGACATGCGCCGCCCGAAGAACCTCCTGCTCCGCTGCGCCGCCGTACTGGCCGCCGGTCTCGCGTTCTCGTTCGCCGCCTCCGGCCCGGCCGGTGCGGCGGGCCCGCAGCCGGTGTCGCCGACCGAGTTGTCCAAGGCAACCGATGCGGCGCGCTCGTCCGACGCGCTGAGCCTGCTGGGCAAGGCCGGCGGTACGGCGAAGGCCGCGGCGAGTGTCGCGCGGGACACGCACCCGATCTACGCGCTCAACCCGGCGTTCGTCCGCGACGCGTCGGCGCCCGTGGCAACGTTCTGGTACGCCGCGACCAGCGCCGCACAGGGCGGCCGGACGCTGACGGTCTTCACCGCCCCGGACGAGAAGGGCGCGTGGCACGCCGTCAACGTGGCCTCCGGCAACACCGAGTCGCGGATGGTCTCGGCCGCGGCCGGTGGGCTGGTGTTCACCGAGCCGCAGATCGGCGCCTGGTACGCCCTGGACGGCACCAAGGTCCGCCCGCTCAACCAGTCGGCCGTCAAGTCGATCGGCGCGAAGCCGATCACGGTGGCCGCCTATCAGGACCTCGTGTCCAGCCGGTACTCCGACAAGCTGCCGGGCAGCCACTACAACGACGTGGGCACGGCCGGCGGCTACGACACCGCTGCCGCTACGGCGCAGATCGCGCCCGCCGGATCCCACGTGCTCCCGATCACCGCGATCGCCGGCGGCGTACTTGCCGTCGCACTCCTGATCCTGATCCGCCGCCGCCGCTCCGTCGCCTGACGCCTGAACTCCTTCGGCTGCTGGGCGTCGGGCCGAAGGCCGTCCCGCCGTACCGGACTGGTGCCGCCCGGCACCATGTCCCCGCCGGACGCGCGGGATCTGTCCCGCCCGGTCCACCGCGCCGACCCACGACCGCGGTGGACCGGGCGGCCGGGAGAATGGGCCAATGCCTTTTCCCGATGAGCTGGGTCCTGCGGTCGCGGTCGTCGAGTACGACGTGAAGTGGCCGCTGGAGTTCGAGCATCTCGCCGGCCGGCTGCACGCGGCGGTGGGGGATCGTGCCGTCGCGATCGATCACATCGGCTCCACCTCCGTCCCGGGGCTCGCCGCGAAGAACTGCATCGACGCCCAGATCCGGGTGACCGAGCTCGCGACGGACCTGATCGACCTCCTGGAGTCGGCCGGCTTCCGCTGCCGCCCCGAACCGTGGAACCGCACCGAGACCTCGTACGGCCAGGCCTGCGAGAAGCTCGTCTTCGCCCCGCCCGTCGGCGAACGCGCCACGAACGTCCATGTCCGCATCACCACCGGCCCGAACACGCGGTACGCGCTGCTGTTCAGGGATTACCTCCGCGCCGACGGAGCCGCCCGCGTGGCCTGGGGAGCCTTCAAACAACGCCTCGCCCAGTCCGTCCCCGACCTCTTCGACTACGGCCAGATCAAGGCACCTGCCACCGATGTCCTGATGATCGCCGCCGAACGCTGGTCCCGCACCACGAACTGGGCCTTCTAGACCGTCTCACCACCGCCGCGGTAGGCGTGGTTCCTGGCAGAGGAAGCCGCCGACAGCCAGTTCCAAGGCTGGGTACGAGCCCCACAAGTCGGTACGCCGCACGGAGATGACGTGCCAGCCCAGACTTTCGAGCTCGGTGCGGCGGGTCTCGTCCTTCAGCTGTTGCTTGGTCGACGAGTGCCAGGCGTCGCTGTCGTACTCCAGCCCGAGCCGCCGCCCGTCCACCGGCCGCTCCGGATACCCGAGATCCAGGCGGTAGTCGCGTGCCGGTCCGCTGACCGGCACCTGCAGCTCCGGCTTGCCGAACCCGGCGTCGATCAACCGAAGCCGTAGCCAGGACTCGCCCGGGGAGGCCGCACGTCGGTCGGCCCAGCGCAGCACCTCCTGGCTCTGGCGATAGCCCGAGTGCCGTTCGTGGGCGGCCGATGCGGCGCGGAGGGCCCAGAGGTCGGCTTTGCCGGTACGGAGGAACGCGTCGACGGCGGAGAGCGCGAAGGGTCTCGGGAGCCGCATCGCGAGCTCCACGGCGCTCGCGATTGGGCTGAGGGTCCGCAGGCCGTGCACCGCGACGGTGTCTTCGGCCGTCCGCGTCCACTGGGCTTCAACGAGCTCAGCCGGGCCGAGTGCGGTCGTGTCGATGCCGTGTAGCCAGGCGGCGGCCGGTCCGCAGACGACCGCCTCCGGAGGTGTCAGGAGCCGCAGCGCGTCCGCCCGCAGCTGCTGGGAGTCCGGCACCCGGTAGTCGACGTACACGCCCTTCATCACAGGACGGATATCGCCGAGACCAAGCAACCACTTGAGCTTCCGGCCTACCTGATAAGGACGAAACGGCAGGCCGCAGAAGTAGTACGGGAAGTCGGCAGGCAGCATCGGGACAGGATCGCCGAAACCCCGCGATCCTGCCGGACGTTGTCCACAGCCTGCCCTAAGGTCGCCTGATGCGCCCGCTGCTCGCCGCCCTGGCAGTCCTGTTTCTGACCGCTTGCACGCTTCCGGTGGAAGGCACCGAATCGACACCGGCCCCGCCCAGCACCGGTACGGCGAAGTTGATCACCGCCGAGCTGGCCAAGGTGCGAGTCGTCCCGAACCGCCCGAAGGTCCCTGGCTACCAGCGCGACCGGTTCGGCCAGACCTGGTCGGACAAGCACGCCGGCGTCGGGGGCCACAACGGCTGCGACACCCGCAACGACATGCTGGCCGCACGCCTGACGGCCGTTCAGTACCGCGGCCACACCAAGTGCGTGGTCACCGCTGGGGTCCTGCCTTCCGACCCGTACACCGGCCACCGCATCGAGTTCCGCAAGGCCGACGCGTCCAAGCTCCAGATCGACCACATCTATCCATTGGCCCGCGCCTGGGACATGGGCGCGTCCACCTGGCCCACCCAACGCCGGGTCGACTTCGCCAACGACGAGTCCGCCAACCTCCTGGTGGTGGATGGCTCCGCCAACGCCTCCAAGAGCGACGAGGGCCCGGGGGAGTGGCTCCCTCTCAACCGCACCTACCGGTGCACCTACGTCCTCGAGTACCTCCGGGTGGCCGCCAAGTACACCCTCCCGATCACCACCACCGACGCCACCACCGCCAGATCCATCACCCACAGCTGCCCATGACGCTGCCCACCGCGTCGCCGACACGGTCGCTGCGGCCCCGGCGCCCACGCTCGCACCAGGACCGCGGCGAATCAGTTGTTGGCGCCGATCAAGCGATTGCACATTTGTGCCCAAAGATCTGCGACGACAGGTGGCGGAGCGACGGCTGCGGCGAAGGCCGCGCCGACCCGTGCACCTTTCTGTGCTCCGACCGTCTTTCGTGCAGCTGCGAGGGCCGTTGGGTCGATCGACTCCATGAAGGCGTCGATCTCACCGGATTTCGTACCGTCGTCGCCGAATTCGGTAGCGAATGAGTACACCCCCGCCGCTGACCAGACCTTGCGCACATCCTCGAGTCTCTGTGCAGGAGGCATTGATTCGAGCAACCCTTCTGCACGGAGGTACTTCGCCAACCGCTTTCCTGGGCGTAGCGCCGGGCCGTCTGCAAGTACCACCCACGGAATTCCCATGGATCGGAGAAGCCGGATCGTCGATGGAAATCCGTTCTGACCGTTGACGGCAAAGAACACCACATTTTGATCCTCGCTCGTTGGGAGTACACCACCGTTGAACGTCATCTCGCGTTCCAGTCCTGGCGCGCAGGGCAGGACGGATGACAGCGGCGACTAGCTGGACCGCTTTTCGTCCGCTCGGAGGTAGTCGGACCCGTAACCAGGGCCTGATGGCAGACCACGCCTGCCCGTGGCAGTCGAACGCGAGCGCAGCGAGCAGCACCCCGAGCTGTGCGAGGGAGCCCCGCGCAGCGGAAGCGCCGGGCGGGTGGGAGCAGGTGAAGCGGGCGCGGTGAGGAGCCTGCGACGAACTGAGCGCCCGCGTAGCCTGCGTGGGTTTACTTCCTCAGCTTCCTCAGCTGAAGTCGGACAGCGCGTTTTGGGCCTGGGTGAGCCATTCGCGGCGGGCGGCGATGGCTTCGCGGGCCTCGGTGGCCTTGCGGGTGTTGCCCTGGGACTCGAACTTGGCGGCCTGCTTCTCCAGGTCCGCGATCAGCGACTGGAGCTGCTTGACGGTCGCCTCCGCGCGGGCGCGCGCCTCGGGGTTCGAGCGGTTCCAGACCTCGTCCTCGGCCGCCTTGACGGCCTGCTCGACGGCCCGCAGCCGCCCGTCGACGGCACGCATCGAGTCGCGCGGGACCTTGCCGATCTGGTCCCAGCGGTCCAGGTAGTCGCGGAGCTGCTCGCGGGCGACCCGCGCGTCCTCGACCGGGAGGATGGTCTCGATCTCGGTGAGCAGCGCTTCCTTGGCCCGCAGGTTCTCCACCTGCTCGGCGTTCTCCTCGGCCTGGACGGCGTCCCGCGCGCCGAAGAACTGGTCCTGCGCCGCCCGGAACCGGGCCCACAGCTTGTCGTCCACCTCGCGCGGCGCCGGCCCGGCGGCCTTCCACTGCCGCATCAGGTCCCGGAACCGTCCGGACGTCGGGCCCCACTCGGTCGACGACGCCAGCGTCTCGGCCTCGGCCGCGAGCCGGTCCTTCACCACGGCGGCCTCCTCGCGCTTGGAGGACAGCTCGGCGAAGTGCTGCTTGCGATGCCGGGTGTACGTCGTGCGCGCGGAGGAGAAGCGGTGCCACAGCTCGTCGTCGGACGACTTGTCGAGCCGGGGCAGGGCCTTCCACTCGTCGAGCAGCTCGCGCAGCCGCGTCACGCCGTGCCGCCAGTCGGTCCCGGCCGCGATGGTCTCGGCCTCGGTGGCGATCTTGGTCTTCGCGGAGCGGGCTTCCTCGACCTTGGCGGCCCGCTCGGCCTTGCGCCGCTCACGCTGCTGCGCGACCAGCGGGGTGAGCGCCTCGAGCCGGGTCTGCAGCCCGTCCAGGTCGCCGACCGCCTGCGCGTCCTCGATCGCGCCGGTCACCTTCTTGACCGCGGCGCGGGCGTCGTCGGGTGACACGGTGCCCGCCTGGACGCGCTGTTCCAGCAGCTCCACCTCGAACGCCAGCGCGTCGTACCGGCGGGTGTAGAAGGCGAGCGCCTCCTCGGGGTTCGCGTCCGGCCACTGGCCGACCGCCCGTTCACCGTCCTTCGTCCGTACGAAGACCGTTCCGTCCTCGGCTACCCGGCCCCAGTTCTCTCCGGCCACAACTCGCCCCTTCCGGCGGTATGCACTGCGCTCGTGCCCATTCTGGTCAGTCCCCGGTCCAACCGTGCGAACAGGGGCCCGCCTGGGCGCGTCGAGCTGCCTTCTCGACGCTTATCCCTGAACAATCACAAACTCCCAGCTCAGGCGCAACGGTGTTGCGTCACAATCCGGTTCGAACTCGGCGATTGCCGACCGGTAGCCTTGGTGGGTCCCGATCGCAGCTCCAGGAAGGTCAGTCGTGCTCATCGCCGGGTTCCCCGCGGGGTCGTGGGGTACGAACTGCTACGTCGTCGCCACCGGCCAGGGCGCGGAATGCCTCGTGATCGACCCGGGGATGGACGCCACCCCGGGCGTCGAGCAGGTGGTCCGGGAGAACAAGCTCAAACCCGTCGCGGTGCTGCTCACCCACGGTCACATCGACCACATGTTCTCGGTCCTCCCGGTCTGCGGGACGTACGACGCGACCGCCTGGATCCACCCCGACGACCGGCACCTGCTGGCCGACCCGATGGCCGGCATCAGCCCGGAGACGGCCCGGATGCTGCTCGGCGGCAACCACTCGTTCGCGGAGCCGGACGACGTCGCGGAGCTCGAGGACGGGCTGCGCCTGGAGCTCGCGGGCCTGGACGTCACCGTCGACCACACCCCGGGCCACACCCGGGGCTCGGTCACGTTCACCACGCCGTACGACGGGCCGGAGGACGTGCCCGCGGTGCTGTTCTCCGGTGACGTGTTGTTCGCCGGGTCGATCGGCCGGACGGATCTGCCAGGCGGCGACCATCCGGCGATGCTGCATACGTTGGCCACCAAGATCCTGCCGATGCGCGACGAGATCGTCGTCCTGCCGGGTCATGGTGGCCAGACCACGATCGGCCGGGAGAAGGCGACCAACCCCTACTTGCAGGACCTGGAGATTCCACAACCATGAGCAAGGCCAAATCGTGAGCAAGATCAGCCCTCTGAGCGGGTTCCCCGAATTCCTTCCGCAGGACCGGATCGTCGAGCTGGAGTTCCTCGACGTGATCCGGGAGACGTTCGAACTGCACGGATTCGCCTCGATCGAGACCCGCGCGGTCGAGCCGGTCGAGCGGCTGTCGAACCAGGGCGAGGACGCCGACAAGGAGATCTACGGCGTCCGGCGGCTCGCGGCCGGCGCCGACGAGGACGCGGCCCTGGGTCTGCACTTCGACCTGACCGTGCCGTTCGCCCGCTACGTCCTGGAGAACAGCGGCAAGCTGGTCTTCCCGTTCCGGCGCTACCAGATCCAGAAGGTGTGGCGCGGCGAGCGCCCGCAGGAGGGCCGGTACCGCGAGTTCACCCAGGCGGACATCGACATCATCGACAGCGGTGAGCTGCCGTTCCACTACGAGGTCGAGCTGCCGCTGGTGATCGCGGACGCGTTCCGGAAGCTGCCGATCCCGCCGTTCCGGATCCAGGTGAACACCCGGCAGATCCCGGAGGGCTTCTACCGCGGCCTCGGCATCGAGGACATCACCGGCACGCTCCGGATCGTCGACAAGCTGGACAAGATCGGCCCCGACAAGGTCACGCAGTTGCTGACCGATGCGGGCCTGTCCGCGGAGACCGCCAAGCAGGTGCTGCGGCTGGCCGAGATCTCGTCGACGGACGCGTCGTTCGCGGATCAGGTGCGCGCGCTCGGCGTCCAGCACGAGATCCTCGACGAGGGCCTCGAGCGGCTGTCCCAGATAATGACGGCCGCGAACGAGCACGCCCCGGGTCTGCTGGTCGCCGACCTGAAGATCGCGCGCGGCCTCGACTACTACACCGGCACCGTCTACGAGACCCAGTTGATCGGTGACGAGAGCTACGGGTCGATATGTTCCGGCGGGCGGTACGACTCGCTCGCGTCGGACGGCAGGACGACCTACCCCGGGGTCGGGATCTCGATCGGGGTGTCGCGGCTGGTGCACCGGCTGCTCAGCAAGGGACTGCTGACCGCGAGCCGCCGGACGCCGACGGCCGTGCTGATCGCGCTGAACTCCGAAGCGGACCGGGCCGAGGCCATGCGGACGGCGATCACGCTGCGCGGCCGGGGGATCGCGGTGGAGGTCGCTCCGGCCGCGGCGAAGTTCGGCAAGCAGATCAAGTTCGCGGACCGGCGCGGGATCCCGTTCGTCTGGTTCAGCACCGAGAACGGGCCCGAGGTGAAGGACATCCGCAGCGGTGAGCAGGTGTCGGCCGACGCCGCGACCTGGGCCCCGCCCGCCGACGACCTACGTCCAAGCATCGAAACGCACAGTATTGAATCGCAGAGGGAGAACTCGTGATCCGTACCCATTCCGCAGGCTCGTTGCGTGCCGAGCACGCCGGGCAGACGGTAATTCTGGCGGGCTGGGTGGCGCGGCGACGCGATCACGGCGGCGTGGCGTTCATCGACCTGCGTGACTCGACCGGCACGGTCCAGGTCGTCATCCGCGACGAGGAGGCCGCGCACGGCCTGCGCTCGGAGTACTGCCTGAAGATCGTCGGCGAGGTGTCGCCGCGCCCCGAGGGCAACGCGAACCCGAACCTGCCGACCGGCGAGATCGAGGTGATCGCCACCGAGGTCGAGGTCCTGAACGAGGCGGCCCCGCTGCCGTTCCCGGTCGAGGAGCACCACGCGACGCCGGTGAACGAGGAGATCCGGCTCAAGTACCGCTACCTCGACCTGCGCCGGCAGGCCCCGGGCGCCGCGCTGCGGCTGCGCAGCCAGGTGAACAAAGCCGCCCGTGACGTGCTGGCCGCGCACGACTTCGTCGAGATCGAGACGCCGACGCTGACCCGGTCGACGCCGGAGGGCGCCCGCGACTTCGTGGTGCCGGCCCGCCTGCAGCCCGGCAGCTGGTACGCGCTGCCGCAGTCGCCGCAGCTGTTCAAGCAGCTGCTGATGGTGGCCGGTATGGAGCGGTACTACCAGATCGCCCGCTGCTACCGCGACGAGGACTTCCGCGCCGACCGGCAGCCGGAGTTCACCCAGCTGGACATCGAGATGAGCTTCGTCGACCAGGACGACGTCATCGCGCTGTCCGAGGAGATCCTCACCGCGCTCTGGAAGCTCGCCGGGTACGAGGTGCAGACGCCGATCCCGCGGATGACCTACGGCGAGGCGATGGCGCGGTTCGGCTCCGACAAGCCGGACCTGCGGATGGGCCTCGAGCTGGTCGAGTGCACGGAGTACTTCAAGGACACGCCGTTCCGGGTGTTCCAGGCGCCGTACGTCGGCGCGGTCGTGATGCCCGGCGGCGCCGACCAGCCGCGCAAGCAGCTCGACGCGTGGCAGGAGTGGGCGAAGCAGCGCGGCGCCCGCGGCCTGGCGTACGTGCTGGTCGGGCAGGACGGCGAGCTCGCCGGTCCGGTCGCGAAGAACCTGTCCGAGCAGGAGCGTGCGGGGATCGCCGACCACGTCGGCGCGAAGCCGGGTGACTGCATCTTCTTCGCCGCGGGCCCGGTCAAGACGTCGCGGGCGCTGCTCGGCGCGGCCCGGCTGGAGATCGGCCGGCGCGGCGGCCTGATCGACGAGTCGGCCTGGTCGTTCGTGTGGGTCGTGGACGCGCCGTTGTTCGAGCCGGCCGACGACGCGACCGCGGCGGGCGACGTCGCGGTCGGGTCCGGCGCCTGGACCGCCGTACACCACGCCTTCACGTCGCCGAAGCCGGACTCGCTGGAGACGTTCGACACCGATCCGGGGTCGGCACTGGCGTACGCGTACGACATCGTCTGCAACGGCAACGAGATCGGCGGCGGCTCGATCCGTATCCACCGCGAGGACGTGCAGAAGCGCGTCTTCAAGGTGATGGGCCTGAGCGACGAGGAGGCGAGCGAGAAGTTCGGCTTCCTGCTCGACGCGTTCAAGTTCGGCGCGCCGCCGCACGGCGGGATCGCGTTCGGCTGGGACCGGATCACGGCGCTACTGGCCGGCACCGAGTCGATCCGCGACGTGATCGCGTTCCCGAAGTCCGGCGGCGGGTTCGACCCGCTGACCGCGGCGCCGGCGCCGATCACGCCCGAGCAGCGCAAGGAGGCCGGCGTGGACGCCAAGCCCGAGGAGAAGAAGGCGGAATAGGCAGCGGCTGTGCCGGCCGGACCGTGTGGCCCGGCCGGCGCAGCTGATGGTCGGGTGTCACCCGGGCAGGGTGATGCCAGGGCGACCCGCGTCAGGGTGTCATCGAAGTGCGAGGTGAAGCACCAGGGGAGGGTGACCTCAGATGACAGCGAGAGCGAGCGTTCCGCACCCGGACATCGAGGAACGGCGGTTCCGGGGCAAGGAGGCGCGAGAGCGGGTGCCACTGTCCAGTCACGGCGACTGGAAACCGGCCGCCGACCGGCCCGACCCGGTCGGGCTGCTGGTGGAACAGAACACGACCCGCGAGCCCGACCTGGTCCCGGTCCGGCACGGGCGGATGCTGGCGTCGCCGTTCACCTTCTACCGGGGCGCGGCCAAGATCATGGCCGCCGATCTGGACGGCACCCCGACGGCCGGTCTCGACGTCCAGCTGTGCGGTGACGCCCACCTGTCGAACTTCGGGGCGTTCGCCTCGCCCGAACGTCATCTGATGTTCGACCTGAACGACTTCGACGAGACCCTGCCCGGGCCGTTCGAGTACGACGTCAAGCGGATGGCGGCCAGTTTCACCATCGCGGCCCGCAACAACGGCTTCGGCGAGGCGGACATCCGCGCGGTGACGCTGAGGGCGGCGGCGGCGTACCGCAAGGCGATGGCGGGCTTCGCGCGGATGGGCACGCTGGACATCTGGTACGCGCACCTGGACGAGCAGGACCTGATGGCCGCGATGCGCAAGGCCGCGGCCAAGGCCGGCAAGCACAAGAAACAGGCGAAGGCGGTCGAGCGGGCCGAGGCCACCGGCGTGAAAGCCCTCGAGAAGGCCCATACGCGGGACAGTCTGCAGGCGTTGTCGAAGCTCGGTGAGCTGGTCGACGGACGCTACCGGATCGTCAGCCGGCCGCCGATCGTGGTCCCGATGCGGGAGTTGCAGAGCACTTACGGCCTGTCCGGCGACGAGGTCGAGCAGGGGCTCCACGAGCAGTTCCGTGCCTACCGTGCGACGCTGCGCGACGATCAGCGCCAGCTGCTGGAGCGGTTCGAGCTGGTCGACGTCGCCCGCAAGGTGGTCGGGGTCGGGAGCGTCGGGACCCGGGCGTTCATCGGTCTGCTGCAGGGCCGCGACCAGGGTGATCCGCTCTTCCTGCAGGTCAAGGAGGCGACGAGGTCCGTCCTGGAGGATCATCTGCCCCGGAGCCGGTACCAGCAGCACGGCGAGCGGGTGGTCTACGGCCAGCGGATGATGCAGGCCGCGAGCGACATCTTCCTCGGCTGGACGAAGGGTCTCGACGTCGAGCGGCACTACTACTGGCGGCAACTGCGCGACATGAAAGGCTCGGCCGACGTCGAGGCGATGGTCCCGGCCGGTCTCACCCTCTACGCGCGGATCTGCGGGTGGACCCTGGCCCGGGCACACGCCCGCTCCGGCGATCCGGTCGCGCTGCATGCCTACCTGGGCAAGCGGGAGGATTTCGAGCAGTCGATCGCCGATTTCTCCGACAGCTACGCCGACCAGAACGAGCTGGACTACCAGACCTTCGCCGACGCGGTCCGATCCGGGCGGATCGAGGCGGTCGTGGGCCTCTGAGCTCTGTCCAGGGACAGCGTCATGGCGGACATCCCCGACCACCAGGTGCGGCAACCACGGCGCCGTCGCACCGGGCGGATGCGCGACCTCTTCGGCGCGCCGGACCGCTACGGCCTGGTGCTTGTGCTCATCGTGATCGCCTACCTGGTGTCGGCGACGGCCACGGCGACATGGGCGTTGTCACTGGTGCTGTTCGTGCAGATCGCCACCATCTGGACGACACTGCAGGCCTCGCAGGCCCACCGCCGTCTCCGCGCCGTCGCCGCCGCGGTCCTGGTCGCTTCGGCCGTCGTGGCGATCCTGCAGCTGTTCGTCACTGATGAGCGGTTCGGCAGCGGTCTCATCGCGGTGACCTGCGGCCTGCTGTACCTGATCGCGCCAGGCGTCATCGTCCGCCATCTGGTGCTGCGCCCGACCGTGGACGCCGAGACCTTGCTGGGTGCGATCGCCGCCTACCTGATGCTCGGGATGGCGTTCGCGTTCTCCTACCGGGCCCTGGGGGTCCTTCAGCACGGTCCGTTCTTCGGGGCCCAGGGGGAGGGCAACATCTCTCAAGACCTGTTCTTCTCGTTCACGACGCTGACCACGACCGGATACGGCAACCTGGTCCCGGCGGGAAACCCGGGCCAGAGCCTCGCCGTCGGCGAGATGCTGATCGGCCAGTTGTTCCTCGTGACGGCGGTGGCCAAGGTCGTGAACGCCGTCGTTCCCGGCCGGGGCCGGGAACGCCCGCCCACCGACGACAGCCGCTGACGCTCAGGCGCGCGGCTTCGTGCCGGTCCGCCACTCCACGCCGAGGGTGCCCTGCGCGGCCGACATCCCGCTCTGCCCGCCGCCACGTCCCCGCAGTACGTACGCCAGACCGACGGCGATGACGGCGCCGACGACAGGTCCGACCAGGTACGCCCACCAGGCAGTCCAGTCGTTGAGCACCAAGGCCGGCCCGAGGGAGCGTCCCGGATTCATCGACGCGCCGCTGACCGGTGATCCCCACAACCCGGCCAACGCGATATAGCTGCCGACTCCGAGCGCAGCGAACGGGCCGATCTGCTGGGCGCCGGAGGCGGTCCCCAGGATCACGCTCACGAGCCCGGTGGTCAGCACGATCTCCCACAGCATCGCGGTGGTTCCCGAGATGCCCTGGCCGGGCAGGGTCAGCCCCGCGCTGCCTTGTTTGCCGATCAGCGCGACCAGGAGGAGCGTGGCCAGTGCGGCGCCGACGAACTGGGCGACGATGTAGGCCGGCACCCGCTTCCACGGGAAGTCGCCGCGGAGCGCGAACGCGACACTGACCGCGGGGTTCAGGTGCGCCCCGGACACCGCGCCCATGAACAGGATGATCGCCGCCACCATCAGCGCCGGCGACACGACGCGCGCGCCGTACGGGACCGCGTCGCCGCCGAAGCGCGCGTTGACCATCCCGCCGCCGACGGCGACGAGGACCAGGAGGAACGTGCCGAGCAGCTCGGAGAACAACCGCCGGCCCTCGTAACTCCCGTCCCAGAAGTCGAACTCGTGGGCCACCGAGTTCGGCACCCCGAAGGACCGCAGGGCGACCTCGACGTGCTCGCTCCCTCGAGCTTGCTGCTGCGTCGCGGGTGTGGCCTTCCCGTCCGGATTACCGGCCATGATGGAACCCCCCTTGTCCGGCTGTCAGCATCGCTGGCGGTACCCCGCCCGGCATCACCCCGTACGGGTGAACGTGCCGCGCGCCGAGAGCATCAGCGTGCCGATGTACGCCACGACCACCGACACGATGACGAGCGGCGCGACCCCGGCCCCGGCGTGGGTGAGCAGCAGCGCGAGCACGATCGCGGACAGCGGCAGTCTCAGCACCGCCACGACACCGGCCCCGATCATGACTCCGATGGCCGGCGTCTCCGCGAACCCGGGCAGATGCGACGCCAGCAGGCCACCGAGCAGCCCGAGGAAGATGGCGGGGAACGTCGGTCCGCCACGCGCGGCGCCGAGCGACACACCCCAGGCCAGGGCCTTGACCACCAGCAGCAGCCCGATCGTGCCCAGCGAGACGTTCGCGGCCTCCTGCATGGTCGCGGACATCTCGTCCTGACCCGAGAACAGCACCGCGTCGGCGGGTTGCCCGCTGATCTGGGCGAAGGCGACGGCCAGCAGACCGACCACCAGCGCGGCGACCGGAATCAGCACGAACGGCCGCCGGGCGACCAGCGAGCGGGTGTGCCGCCCCAGCGTCATGACCGCGAAGACCGCGACGGCCGCCGCCAGGGCCAGCGGGACCGTCCAGAGGAAGTCGACCACCTGCGGCGTCGGGTAGTCCGGGAGCGCCAGCGGCGGAAGCGCGTACGCATTGGTACTCAGGCCGGTCAGACTGCCGATCCCGACGAAGACCAGTGAGCCGATGCCGGACGCGAGCAGACCCGGCAGCAGGATCAGCGGCAACGTGGGTCCGCCGAGGCCGGCGGCCTCGATGATGATCACCGCACCGATGACCGGTGAGCCGAAGATCGTCGCGAGCGCGGCGAACCCGCCCGCCGCGGCGAGGACGAGCTTGGCCTGGTCGGGGACCGGTCGCCTGGCCAGGTCCACCAGCGACAACGCCACGCCGCCGCCGAGGGCCATCAGGGGCGCCTCCGGTCCGAGGACCATTCCCAGACCGACCGTGGCGACGGCGGCCAGGACGACGCCGGGCAGCTCGGCCGGCGTGGTCGGGGCGCCGGTCTTCAGGCCCTCGGACGGTTCGTGGCCACCGTGGCCGGGCAGTCTCACGATGGCGAACGCGATCACCAGTCCGCTCAGGACGAGCACCGGCAGTGGCCACCACCAGGGGGCCGAATCGAAGCCGAGCGTCTTCGGAAGGTCGGTGTACACCGCCTCCTGCAGCCAGTGGGTGCCCTCGAGGAAGCCCCACGACGCGATCGACACCACGACGCCGATCAGGGCCGCGAAAACCAGCAGGCCGCGGTACTGCCGGCTTCGCATCAGCACCTGCGGATCGGCGGACCGACCGCCGGTCGCCGGCTCCCCGCCCGCCTGCTCACTCGCCTGACTCATCGCCTGCCCACCCCCTGCGACGATCGCCGCCCCTCGCACCACCATGCGCGCCGCAGACAGGACCTCACAACCCCGCGGCGCCGGCGGGGAGGTTGCGGGGTTGAGCAACCCAGGGGTTGTGGAGGAAACTGGCGATGTCGTGGGAATGCATGGTTAGGTTTTCACGGCACCGCCCCCTCCTACCGCCCCAGGAGTTGTTCGATGCGTCGTTTCCTGATCGCAGTTCTCGCCTGCCTCGGCCTCACCGCCGGCGCTCTGGTCGCCGCGTCACCGGCGTACGCGACCGTTTTCCAGACCTACGGCAGCGGCGTGAACGTCCGCGCCGACGCCTACCTGTCCGCCGCCGTCGTCGGTACCTTGAGCGGTCCGACGTCGATCGACGCCGACTGCCAGAAGGAAGGCGACCTGGTCAGCAACGCCGACGGGACCAGCAAGTGGTGGGCGCATGTGCCCGCCCTCGGTGGTTACGTGACGGTCGTGTACGTCGCGATTCCCGAGGACCAGCTGCCCGGCGTACCGGTCTGCGGCGAGGATCCCCCGCAGACCGGCGACATCACGCTCGCCGACGTGCAGGCGATGTTCGGCAGCCGGATCGCCAACCCGTCGATCGTCGAGACCGGCCTCCCGTCGCTGAACCAGGCGATGCGGGACGCGCAGATCAACACGCCGTACCGTAAGGCCGCCTTCCTCGCCACGCTGGTGCACGAGTCGCGGCTGGAGTACAACATCCGCGAGATCGGCGACACCCGGCCGTACGGCGGCCGCGGGTACATCCAGCTCACCGGCGATTTCAACTACGGGCCGGCCGGTCAGTACTTCGGCATCGACCTGCTCGGCAACCCGGACCTGGCGCTGTCGCTGCAGTGGAGCGCGCCGATCGCCCGCTGGTACTGGACCGTTGCCCGCGACATCAACCCGTACGCCGACGCGCTCGACATGGGCCGCGTCAACGCCGCCATCGGCTACCCGGCGGGCGCCGAGGACACGCGCCGCTGCGACTCCTTCAAGAACGCCCTGCGCTACCTGACCGGCTCGGTGCCGGCCGGCATCATCTGCACCCGCCCGTCCGCCCTGCGGGGCGACACCAGCAAGCTCACCCGCACCCAGTTCGCCGACCTCGCCAAGCAGGGCGCCGGGCTGGGCTGACCCACGCCGGCGCATCTAAGCTCGCTGGTATGAGCGACGTACCGGTGGAGCTGCTGCCGCACCTGCGGCGGGCGCGGGACGTTGCTGATCGCAACTATGCCGAGCCGCTCGACCTCGCCGCGCTCGCGGGCGCGGCGGGGGTGTCGAAATACCACTTCCTGCGGTGCTTCGCGGCGGCGTACGGCGAGACGCCGATGCAGTACGTGACCCGGCGGCGGATCGAGCGCGCGACGGATCTGCTCCGGGCGACCAACCTGACCGTGACCGAGGTCTGCGGGATGGTCGGGTACAGCAGCCTCGGATCGTTCTCGCAGCGGTTCACCGAGCTGGTGGGGATGCCGCCGACGCAGTACCAGCGGACCCGGAGCGGCGCGCGGATCCCGGGGTGCTTCGTGTTCATGCTCGGGCTGAACTCCGCAATTCCGGAGAAGCCGGCGGGCGAGTCCGGGGCCTAACGTCGTACTGACCCCGGATCTCCAGGAGGAACTGTGATCACCAACATCAGCCTGATCAGCGTGTTCGTCGACGACATCGACGAGGCGCTGGCGTTCTACACCGGCAAGCTCGGGTTCGTGCTGAACAGCGACGTGACGCTGCCCGACTTCCGCTGGTGCACGGTGCACCACGCCGATCATCCCGAGCTGGAGCTGCAGCTCGCGCTGCCGGGCCCGCCGCTCGACGAGGAGTCCACGGCGGCGGTCCGGCGGATGATGGCGAAGGGCACGATGCACGGCTTCGGCATCGCCACCGACGACTGCCGCAAGACGTTCGCCGAGCTGGTCGGCAAGGGCGTGGAGTACATCCAGGAGCCGTCGGACCGGCCGTACGGCGTGGAGGCGGTGCTGCGGGACAACTCGGGGAACTGGCTGGTCCTGGTGGAGCAGCGGCCGTACACGGCGGAGGACTTCACCTGAGATGCTGACCGGATGGACATCACAGTCGATCCGGTCGGGCTGACACCGCCGTACGAGCAGGTCCGCTCGCAGATCGAGGCACTGATCCGCGGCGGCGAACTGGCCCGCGGCACCCGGCTGCCGACCGTACGCCAGCTATCACTCGACCTCGGACTGGCGGTGAACACCGTCGCGCGCGCCTACAAGGAGCTGGAAGCCGACCAGTTGGTCGAGACCCGCGGCCGGAACGGCACCTTCGTGCTGGCCTCCCGCAGCCAGATCAACGACGCGGCCACCCACACCGCCGCCGCCAACCTCGCCGCAACCGCCCGCCAGGCAGGCCTCTCCCTCGCCGAAGCCACCGAAATCCTTCACCGCGCCTGGTAACCGAGCCGCGCGACGACATCACCACCGCTCTGGAAGGTGACCTGAAGACCGTTGTCCGCCAGTTCGGCGCGGAGGGCTTCGGGGTGGAGGTGGCGGCGGTGGGGGAGGTGCCAGGTGTTGTCGAGGTGGACCGCGTCGGGGGCCGGGGTGCTGGTCTTCTGGTAGCAGATGCCGGTGCCGGCGTCGTACCGGAAGTCCTCCTCGTAGACGCGGTCGGGGTCGTAGACCGCCGTGGAGAGGATGTAGCGGCCCGTCGGTTTCAGGCGGTCGCGTACGGCGGTGAAGAGGCTGGAGCGGTCCGCGTCCGTGACGATCGACTGGAGGCAGTAGCTGTCGAGCACCACGTCGTACTGCTTCGTTCCGGGTGGCATCGCGCAGACGTCCTGGACGCTGAAGTCGACCTGTACGCCGCGTTCGCGGGCGAAGCGCCGGGCGAGGGTGATCGCCTCGGGGATCAGGTCGATCGCGTCGACGTGGAAGCCGCGCGCGGCGAGGAAGCAGGCGGCGGCGCCGGTGCCGCAGCCGTACTCCAGGACGTCGGCCGACGGCGGGAGGTCCGGGAGCACGCGTTCGAGGAAGGGCCGGTTCGGGAACGCCTCGAAGTCATCGGTCCGGTCCTCGTCGAAGAGGTCGTTCCACTGGGTCAGACCTTCCCGCTCGAGCCGTTGGTAGGCCGCCTGGTGCTCGGCGTAGTAGTACCGCACCCGCCTTAGTATGGCTCGCCGCCGTACGGCGGGCCAGCGTTTTCGGAGGGCGGGCAGATGGGCGACGAGACCGAGCAGGGCGCGGCGGAGGACTCGGCGGTGGAGGCTGCCTACCGTCTCCGGGACGACGCCGAGGAAGCGAAATCGGACCCGGCGGTGCAGGAGGAGTGGATCCGCCAGTCCAACCTGATCTACGGCGGCCTCGGCGCCGCCGGGCTGGTCGTCGTCCAGCCGTTCCTGACCACGTCCCCGCTCGACCTGACCGCGACGATCTGCGTGGTCGCCTTCGCCGTCTCGATCCCGCTGCTCGCGGCCCTCCTGGTCCTGAACAGCCAGGAGGCCTTCCGCCGCCAGGTGACCAGATCCCGCCTGGTCAGCGTCGCCAAGACTCTCGCGGAGGGCTCTGCCTTCGTAGGCCTCACCGCAGCCTTCTGGCACATCTCCCTCCCCGCCGGCATCACCTTCCTGGCCGCCGGCATCTTCGCCGTCGGCGTCCACTCCGCCGGCTACACCAAACTCGAGTACGACGGCTCGTTCCGCTCCCGCTTCAGCCGTCGCAAGCCCTCGGCCGGAAACGATTCCAGAAGTATCGGCTGAGCTATGTACACGCTCTCCTGGGGTTGCTAGATTCCGGGCTGATTTGACATCGATGTCAACCTCAGGGAGTGGTCGCGATGGTTTCGAGACGTACGTTCCTGGCGGGTGGCGGCGCGGTGGCGGTGGGTGGGTTCGGGGTGGTCCCGATGCTCGCTTCCGAAGCACAGGCCGCAGTTTCATCGACGTCCGGCAGCCCCGCTCGGCTGCTGCCGGTGTTCAACCGCCCGAAGCACCTGGATTACGGCGACGTCAGCAAACTCAGCGGGGGAGACCAGACCCTGCTGACAACGTTGCAAGGCATCGTCAACCGTACTGAGCCGGAGTTGTACTTCATCTACGACACCGGCACCGAGAGCGTTCCGGACGCCCGCTGGCTGTCCGACATGCGCCTGCCGAAGAAGCTGTACAAGAACCCGCTCGACCTGGTCGCGAAGTACCGCGGCCGGGTCCGCGGCGCGATCGTGCACGACCCCGACGTACCGGACTCGCTGAATGTGGCGACGACGCTCGCCGGCCTGGAGAACGCGGTCGTCGCCGACGCCGATCAGGCCAAGGCGCATGGGCTGAAGATCGTGAAGGACCTGCGCGGGATGTTCGACGACGACCGCGTGAAGACCTACCGCTGGCAGCTCGACAATCTGTTCCCCAAGGTCACGCACAAGCTGCTCGCCGGCCTGCCGCCGACCCGCGTGGTCGACGTCGAGGGCGTCCAGTGGCTGGAGATCGCCCGCGAGACCCAGCAGATCCGCGACTCGTCGAACCGCGGCACGTACAACCTGGACGTCTCCGCCAAGCTCGGCAAGGAGGCCGTGTACGTCCGGTTCGCGGACTCGTTCACCGACGACGGCTGGGGCGCCTCGGTCCGGCACGTGGTGGTGACCGCCAACGGCGCCGAGATCGCCCGGTTCGAGCCGAACAGCCCGGAGGAGGCGCCGTACCTGTTCGACGGGTCGCACTCGTCGATCGGTGGTGAGGCGAACCGCTTCGCCGACGGCGGCAACTACTGGATCTACCGCTTCGAACCGCCGGCGGGTACGACCTCCCTGGTCGTCACCGTGGAGATGTGGAACCAGTACCTGGTGTCCGCCACCGACACGTCGCCGACGCGCGTCGAGCCGTTCCCGTACTTCCGCGACTACGTGGTGGCCACCAAGGCCCTGGTGAGCTGGCTGCCGCCGGGCGGTGCGACGGGTGACCTGCTGATCGAGCACTACGCGAAGTACCCGACGCTGGCGCCGTACATGGGCTGGTTCGCGAACGACGTCTCCGGCGAGTGGGACGGCGTCGACCTGGCCAGCAAGGGCGGTTCGCCCGTGGTCGCGGCCGACTTCTACATGAACGGCACCGTGCACGCCGGGACCGCGGATCCGATCTCCGACAAGCCCCGGCCGATCCGGCGGATCGACAAGCCGAAGAACAAGGTCTACGTGACGCTGACCTTCGGCGAGGGCGACAACATCCAGTACTGCCAGCGCCGGCTGCGGGAGATCTGGGACGACCCGAAGCGCGGTCAGGTGCCGACCAACTGGACGATCAGCCCGCTGCTCGCCGAGTCCGGTCCCAACATCTACAGCTACTTCCAGCGCACCGCGACCGCCAACGACCTGCTGGTCTGCGGACCGTCCGGCGGCGGCTACACGTACCCCGCGTCGTGGAAGCCGGAGGAGCTCACGGAGTACCTGAAGATGACCGGCTCGTTCATGCGCCGGACCGCGCTGGACGTGATCTACGCCTACAGCGGCCGTGAGAACAACACCTGGGTGCCGCTGTCGAAGGAGATCGCCGAGGGGTTCGCCGAGTACACGCCGACCAAGGGGATCATGCAGACCTGGGACGGCGATCCGCTCACCGTCCGGCAGGGCGGCATTCCGATCACCGGCGGCTGGGGCGCACCCGGCAAGGCGGCGGAGTTCAAGGCCGCGCTGGACCGGCGGATCGCGAACTGGGACGGGGCGAGCCCGCTGTTCGTGTCGGGTCTGATCGGCGCCTGGTCGTGGACGCCGTCCGACATGGCCGAACTCGGGCCGCTGCTCACCGACCCGTACGAGCTGATCCTCGCGAACAGCTTCTACGACCTGCTCAACAGAGTCCTCCCGTAAGGACGCAGGTGCGGCCGCCCGGGTGGGATCGGGCGGCCGCTGGGAGGGCGGTCACCAGTGGTGGGCGACGTCCACCACGAGCCGCGAGTTCGAGCCCGGCCCCGCGAGGGTGAAGACCCGGAACGGGAGCCGGGCGCGGACACCCAGTCCGATCGTCGTCTGACCCTCGAAACTGCCGGCGAACGCGACCTGCCGGAACGTGCTGTACCCACGCACGTCGCTCAGTTCGCGCCGGTTCGCCGGTGCGTACGTCGTCTTCCCGGACGTGCTGTACGACGGGGCGCGGACGACCACCTGCAGGCGCGCGTCACCGCGCAGCGGCACCGCGAAGCCGGATCCGTCCTGGCGGACGGTGCCGACGTACCGGACGTCGTACCCGGCGGCGCGGCCGTTCAGGTCGACGACCAGCCGGTCGAAGCAGGCGTGCCGGCCGGTGCGGACGCCGGTCAGCGGGGACTGCACCATCCGGCCGCTGGCCTCGGGCAACGATCCCCAGCCCGTCGGGCAGGAGACGGACGCGGAGCTGAGCTGGGTGGCGGTTCGGGGGGCGGCGGACGATCCGGTGACGGCCGGGGCCGCGAAGGCGGCGGCGGGCACTGCGAGCACCGCGACCGCGGTGAGGATCGCCTTGGGGGTGATGTGGTGGATTCTCATGATGTCCCCCCTTTCAGGACTTACTCGTTGGACGCCGGAAGGCCCCGGTTGGTTGACTTCGAAGATGACTCCTGACGAACTTCTCGACGTGTTCCACCGCCGGATCCGGCTTCCGGACGCGGATGCGATCCCCGGCTGGAAGCAGGAGCACGACGGCCCCGTGCACCGCTCGTACATCGAGGGCGGCGAGGGCGCCGGGTTCGTCGAGACGCCGCGCGGGCTCGGCGACGACCCGGACGCGGTGATCGCGCGGGAGGTCGCGTTCTTCCGGGAGCGCGGTCTGCCGTTCGAGTGGAAGACCTACGCGTACGACGAGCCGGCCGATCTCGGCGAGCGGCTGGTCCGCGCCGGATTCGCCCAGGGCGATCCGGAGACGCTGATCCTCGGCGAGGTGGACCGGATCCTCGAGCGGCCGTCCGCGCTGCCGTCGAAGGTGCGGCTGCGGGAGGCCGACGGACCGGAGGACTACCACCGGATCGGCGTCCTCACCGACACCCTGTGGCACAACGGGCCGGAGCGGATCGTCGAGCGGCTCCAGGGCGAGGCGCGGATGTTCCCGGACCGGTTGTCGGTGTTCCTGGTCGAGGACGCGCTGAAGGGCCCGGACGGGCCGGCCGTGTCCGCGGCGTGGATCCGGTTCCATCCCGGGACCGGGTTCGCCAGTCTGTGGGGCGGCGGAACGCTGCCGCAATGGCGCCGGCAGGGCCTGTACAGCGCCCTCCTCGTACACCGCGCCCGCCTCGCGAAGGAGCGCGGCTACGAGTTCCTCCGGGTCGACGCATCAGCGGATTCGCGCCCGATCCTGCAGAAACTCGGCCTCCACGGGGTCACCACGACAACGCCTTACGAGTGGACACCCTGACCTGACCTGCGGAACGACACACCGAGGCTGTACGTTGCCTGCATCATGGCCCTGAAAATCGCTTCCCGCTTCCGCCGGCTGCTGCAGCGCCCCGGCTCGATCGATCTCGGCCCGTACGAACGGCTCACCCAGCTGGTCGGCGAGGCGGAGGAATCGGTCCTCTCCCTGACCGACGAGGAGCTCACCGAGGCGGTCGCGGAGCTGCGCACCACCGGCGGCCTGCACGAGGACGAGCAGATCGAGTTCCTCGCGCTGGCGCGGGACGCGGGCCGGCGCGCGATCGGCGAGCGGGCGTTCGACGGCCAGGTCGTCGGCGCGCTGGCGATGCTGCAGGGCCGGATCGTCGAGATGGCCACCGGTGAGGGCAAGACCCTGGCCGGCGCGATCGCCGCGGCCGGGTACGCGGTCGGCGGCCGTACGGTGCACGTGCTGGCGGTCAACGACTACCTGGCCAAGCGCGACGCCGAGTGGATGGGGCCGGTGTACGAGCTGCTCGGCGTGACGGTGTCACACGTCGGCCAGGCGTCCACGCCGGAGGAGCGCCGCGAGGCGTACCAGGCGGAGGTCTGCTACGTCCCGGTCAGCGAGATCGGGTTCGACGTCCTGCGGGACCGGCTCGTCACCGACGTGGCGGACCGGGTCACCGTCGCGCCGGACGTGGCGCTGGTGGACGAGGCGGACTCGGTGCTGATCGACGAGGCCCGGGTGCCGATGGTGCTGGCCGGCGCGACCCGGAACGAGGCCCTCGACGACGACGTCGTCCAGCTGGTCCGGACGCTGCGCGCGGGCGTCGACTACGAGATCGACGGCGACGGCCGCACGGTCGCGCTGACCGACCGCGGCACCGACAAGGTCGAGAAGGCCCTCGGTGAACGTGTTGCCGTAGCCGAGGCAGAAGCAGCTGATGTCGACTCCGAGGACGACGGCGAGGACGAGGACGACACCGCGGTCGAGGCTGAGCGGCCGGTGTTCAACCTGTACGACGACGAGAACCTCGACCGCCTGACCCAGATCAACGTCGCGCTGCACGCCGAGGTGCTGCTGCGTAAGGACGTCGACTACCTGGTCCGCGACGGCAAGGTCAGCCTGATCAACAACAACCGCGGCCGGATCGCGAAGCTGCAGCGCTGGCCCGACGGTCTGCAGGCCGCCGTCGAGGCCAAGGAAGCGGTGCCGGTCAGTGATTCCGGCGAGGTGCTCGACAGCATCACCGTGCAGGCGCTGATCAAGCGCTACAAGTCCCTGTGCGGCATGACCGGTACGGCGGTCGTCGTCGGGGAGTCGCTGCAGGAGTTCTACGACGTCGAGGTCGCGGTCGTCCCGCCGAACAAGCCGAACGTCCGCAAGGACGACCAGGACCGGCTGTACCTGACCGTCGACCAGAAGAACGAGGCGCTGGTCAAGCACATCGGCGAGGTGCACGAGACCGGCCGGCCGATCCTGATCGGCACCCACAGCGTCGAGGAGTCCGAGCAGCTCAGCGACCAGCTCGAGGCGGCCGGGATCGCGCATGTGGTGCTGAACGCGAAGAACGACGCCGAGGAGGCGGCGATCATCGCGGAGGCCGGCGTACCGGGCACCGTGACCGTGTCGACCCAGATGGCCGGCCGCGGTACCGACATCCGGCTGGGCGGCAAGGACGAGACGCACGACAAGGACAAGGCCATCGAGCTCGGCGGCCTGTACGTGATCGGCACCGGCCTGCACGCCTCGCGACGGCTGGACGACCAGTTGCGCGGCCGCGCCGGGCGGCAGGGCGACCCGGGCGGATCCCTGTTCTTCGCGTCGCTCGCCGACGAGCTGGTGACGCGGTACTCCGTGTCGTCGGGCCTCCGGCCGCACCCGGACGGCACCGGCCGGCTGACCGACCGCAAGTCGGTCGGGATGCTGGAGCACGCCCAGCGGGTCGCGGACGGCGCCAACGCGGAGCTGCACCGGACCACCTGGCAGTACAACCGGCTCACCGGACAGCAGCGCGCGATCCTGCTCGAGACGCGCGAGAAGGTGCTGACCGAGGACCTGGCCGCGACGGAGCTGGCCGAGCGCGCCAAGGAGCGGTACGACGAGCTGGTCGACGAGGTCGGCGAGGACGTGGTGAAGAGCGCCGCGCGGCGGATCGCGCTGCGGCATCTGGACCGGCGCTGGACCGACCACCTGGCCTATCTCGCGGACCTGCGCGAGGGCATCCACCTGCGGTCGCTGGCCGGCGGCATCGTGCACCTGAAGCCGATCGACGAGTTCAACAAGTCGGCGATCGCGTCGTTCGACACGCTGATCGAGGACGCCTGGAAGGACGCGGCCGCGACGTTCGCGGACGCGGAGATCTCCGCCGACGGCCTGAACGAGGAGGCCGGCGGGATCCCGCGGCCGACCGCGACCTGGACCTACCTGGTCAACGACAACCCGTTCGGCACCGAGGCCGACCGGATCCTCGGCCGGCTCCGCAACGCGATCAAGCCGGAGTCCGGCGCCGAGCCCGAGGAGATCCTCGCCGAGGAGTTCGACGAGGACGACCTGCCCGAGGAGCTCCGGGACCTCGACGACGAGGACCTTCCGGAGGAGCTCCGCGCCGCCGGCGAAGATGACGCCGACGATGACGACGGGGCCGCGAAGAAGAAGGACTGAGACTTTGGTCTAGGGGTGGACAGCCGTCGGCTCGATGCGGGCCGGCGGCTCCGTCGGCGAAGCTCGCCGCATGCCCACGCACAAAGGCCCCTGGCTGCTCGTCGTCGACATCGCGATCCCGCTCGTCCTCTTCTACGGTCTCAAAGCGCTCGGGGCGAGTGACCTGACCGCGCTGCTCGTCGGCGTGGTCCCGGGACTGATCAGCTCGGCGGTGTCGCTGGCGCGCACCCGGCGGACGGACCTGGTCGGGATGGCCGTGGTGATCAGCATGGTGGCGAGCACGGTCGTCGCCGTGATGGGCGGGGACGCGCGGCTGCTGCTGGTCCGCAACGCCTGGATCAGCCTGCCGTTCGCCGGCCTCACGCTGTGGTCGCTGCGGCACCCGCAGCCGCTGACGTACGTCGTGACCCGCGCGATGTTCGCGCCGCGGGCGGCCGTGATGGATCGGCTCTGGGAGACGAACGCGCGCTTCCGCGACGCGTGGAAGTGGATCACCGTGTGGTGGGGGATCGCGACGATCGTCGACGGGATCGTGCGGGTGGTGGTGGCGTACACGCTGCCGATCTCCGTCGTCCCGGCGACCGACCCGGTGATCACCGTGGCGACCATCGTCGTCCTCCAGATCCCGACGCTGGTCCTGCTCCGGCGCAGCGGCACGTGGCACCTCGTGTTCGCCCCTCGGCGTTCTACAGTCGGGTGAGTGACCGACTACGTTTCGCAAGAACGCATGCGTCAGTTGACCGACAGCGGACAGGCGGCGTCGATGCTCCCCGGCCTGGAGATCGGTCCGACCTGGTACGACGGGCGCTGGTGGTACGTCCCGGTCGAAGCCCCGGACGACGCCGACTACCAGCCGGCCGACCCGGAGAAGGCCGAGAGCTTCGACCGTCTCAAGCGCAGGGCCGACGCCATCGAACAGGTACAGGCCGAGCTGGACGGCCGCCAATGACGCCGAGCACCGAGCGAGCGGAGCCGGTCCGCGAAGAGGTCGCCGCCGCGCGACAGGTCGTGGACCTGTTCGCCACCGAGGCCCTGCTCGCGCTCGACCGGTACCAGCGCTCCCTCCCGCCGGACGCCCCGGACCGTGCCCAGCAGACCGCGGACCGGCTGGCGCACTGGTGGCGCGAGCTCGACCTCGACGATCTCCCTCTCGACCGGGCCGGCGGGGATGCCGAGCAGATCCTCGTGAAGGCCGCCGACCTGTGCTTCGATCCCGAGAACCGTGAGGGTCTGGACCTCGACGAGGCCGCCGCGCTGGCGAACACCGAGCCTTCGATGGAAGGTCGCGAGCCGCCGACCAAGCGCATCGCGGACTTCCGGAAGCAGTTCGAGCAGGCGTACGGCGGACGTGCGGGTGAACCGGCGAACGACGACACCTGGCTGGCCGAGTCGCTGACCCGGCTCGCCCGGGCGAACCTGCTCCGCACCGTGGTCGAGTCGGGCGCCAGGGTCCGGGTCAGCGAACCGCTCCGCCAGGCGGCCGACGTACTCGTCGAGCAGGGCCGGCAGCTGACGGGCGACCGGCTGGACCTCGCCCGGAGCTACGACCGGCCGATCGACCGGAGCGAACAGCGGGCCGAGAAGGGCCGTCTGACCGGGCAGTACGCCCTCGCGAGCCTGGGCGTCAATGCCGTCAGCACGCTCACCGGCTCACCCACGATGACTCTCGCCGCCCATGTGCCTCTGGTCGCGGCGTACATCCACGACTTCCTGCGGCTCCGCCGCGATCAGCAGGAGGCGATCGCGACCCAGCACGATCCTGCCCAGGACCAGCTCCGGTTCGACCGTGGCGACATGGTGAACACCCTCGGCACGGCGCCGCCCGCCACCCGCCGTGACCTCCGCGCCGTCCGGGACGCCGCCAACCGCCGCAACGGGCCGGGCCGGTAGCGCTGCCTGCGCAAGCGGTCGCGAGCGGGGATGTCGGTGGGGCTGGTTAGGCTTCTGGCGTGAGTGATGGGTTGTTCGATCTTCCTGGTGCGCCGGCGCCTGCCCGTGGTGGCGGGAGTTTGGCGGACATGGACCACACCGCGGCCCCGCTGGCGGTGCGGATGCGGCCGCGGAGTCTGGACGAGCTGGTGGGGCAGCAGCACCTGCTGGCGCCGGGCTCGCCGCTGCGGCGGCTGGTGGAGGGCGACCAGCCGATGTCGCTGCTGCTCTGGGGTCCTCCGGGGACGGGGAAGACCACGATCGCGGCGGTGGTGTCGCACCAGACCAACCGGAAGTTCGTCGAGCTGTCGGCGGTCACCGCGGGCGTGAAGGACGTGCGGCAGGTGATCGACGGCGCGCGCCGGGATCTGTCCCGCGCGACGGGTGCGGTCGAGACGGTGCTGTTCATCGACGAGGTGCATCGCTTCACGAAGGCCCAGCAAGACGCGTTGCTGCCTGGTGTCGAGAACCGTTGGGTCACTCTGGTCGCCGCCACGACCGAGAATCCGTTCTTCAGTGTCATCTCGCCGCTGTTGTCGCGCAGCCTGCTGCTCACGCTGGAGTCGCTGACCGACGACGACATCTCCTTGTTGCTCGACCGTGCGCTGGTCGATGAGCGTGGGCTGGACGACGAGTTCGAGCTGGCCGCCGACGCCCGGGACCACCTGCTACGGATGGCCGGCGGCGACGCCCGCCGGGCCCTTACCTATCTGGAAGCAGCCGCAGGCGGAGCCCGCGCGAAGCATGAGCAGGCCGTGAAGTACGCGAAGGCCGAAGCCGACGACGAGGCCGAAGCGGACAAGCCGGCTGAGCGGGCGTTGATCGATCTCGTCACGTTGGAGACCGCCGTCGACCGGGCCGCGGTGCGGTACGACCGGGCGGGCGATCAGCACTACGACGTGGCGTCGGCGTTGATCAAGTCGATCCGGGGGTCCGACGTGGACGCCGCGATGCACTACCTGGCCCGGATGATCGAGGCGGGGGAGGACCCGCGGTTCATCGCGCGCCGGCTGGTGATCTCGGCCAGTGAGGACATCGGCATGGGCGACCCGACCGCGCTCGGTGTCGCGGTCGCGGCCGCCGAGGCGGTGCAGCTCATCGGTATGCCGGAGGCGCGGATCAACCTCGCGCAGGCGGTCGTCGCGCTGGCGCTCGCGCCGAAGTCCAACGCGGTGATCACGGCCGTCGACGCGGCGATCGCGGATGTGAAGGCCGGCAAGGTCGGCCCGGTCCCGCCGCACCTGCGGGACGCGCACTACGCCGGCGCGAAGAAGCTCGGCCACGGGTCGTCGTACCAGTACTCCCACGACGACCCGCGCGGCATCGTCCCGCAGCAGTACGCCCCCGACGTGATCGACGGCACCGACTACTACAAACCCACCCGCCGCGGCGGCGAAGCGTCGTACGCCGACCGCGTCACCGCCATCCGCAAGATCCTCCGGGACCGCAAGTAGCAGTGCGGGCGCTCACCGTGAGCTTCGATTGAAGCGTATGTATTGGGTAGGCTGCTGCATGGCCTGGGGGTGAAGGGTTTTCTCGTGAGGCAGTTCCGCCTAGGTCGACATGCACGGAAGTTCGGAGCGCGGCACAGTCGCCGGCGCCTACCCCTCCTGAAGCTCGGCGTTGCCGCGGCCGTCGTGGCCGCGGTGGCCGCCGCGTGGTTCTTCGTCCCGACCGGATCGCGCAACACCGCCGAGTCGCAGCCGCCGGCTTCCGCCGAATCCTCGAGCCCGCAGCTCGGCCGGTCGGAAGGTACGTCGCGGTCGAGCGCCCGGCCGTCCATGCCGGTCGGCAAGCCCCTGCAAGCCGGTACGCCGTGGAGCACGACCTGGACCCCGGCCACACCGTGGACAGCAGCCGCGCCGGGCAGCCTGAGCAACGGCACAACGTCGTCCGGCACCCCGAGCGACCCGTCGACCACCGCCCCGACCACCGGCGCGACGGGCAACCCGACGACTCCGACGACGACAGGCCCCACCACGGGCACACCGTCGACAAGCAGCCCCGGTACGACGACCCCGAGCACGACTACCCCGGGCACCACCCCGCCGAGCACCGCTCCGGCCAGCCCGAGCACCAGCCCGAGCGCGACGCCGAGCACCAGCAGCCCGGCCACCACCCCGCCGACCACACCCAGCACGACACCGACCACCACACCGACCACCACACCGGCCGTGGTCTACAACAACTGCGCCGAGGTCCGCGCCGCCGGCAAGGCACCGCTCTACCGCGGCGACCCCGGCTACACCGAAGCCCTCGACCGCAACGGCGACGGCATCGCCTGCGAACGCGGCAGTTCCTGACTTCTCCCCACAGTTTCGCCAGATCTTCGGCCGACACCGACGAGGGGGTTTGGTGGGGGACTGTGATGTGAGGGATGGTGTCCTGGAGCGGAGCGTGACAGGGCCGCGCGATAAGGTCGGGCGGTCCACAATGATGCGGAGAGTCGCGCGGAGTCGCGGAGAGTTCGCGTCAGGTCGCATGAGGTCGCTACGGAAGGTGGATCGTTTCCATGAGCGTCGGTGAAGTCGCGGGGCTGATAGCCGCCTGCGCGCTGCTCATCCTGGTGGGCCTGCTGGCCTATCCGATCCTGAAGCTCGGCAAGGTGTTCGACGAGACCCGGATCATGGTGAAGGGCGTCTCCGACTCCAGTGTCCCGCTGCTCGGCGAGGTGACCACCACGGTGGCGACCACCAACGCCCAGCTGGCGAAGGTGGACACGATCACCGACAACGCGACCACCGTGACGACCAACGCGGCCGCGCTGATGTCGCTGTTCTCGGCCACCGCCGGCGGCCCGCTGGTGAAGGCGGCCGCGTTCACGTACGGCGTGCGCCGGGCGCTCGGTGAGCAGCAGCGCAAGGACGTCGCCAAGCGCGTCAAGGACGAGATGAAGGCCGAGCGGAAGGCGCGGAAGCGGTGAAACGGATCTTCTGGCTGATCATCGGGATCGCCGTCGGCGTGTACGCCGTCACCCGGCTGAAGAAGCGGGCCCAGATCCTCGCTCCGGACAGTGTCCAGGAGTCCGCGGCCAAGCTGGCCGCCGCGGTCCGGCACTTCGGCGACCAGGTCCGCGAGGGCATGGCCGAGCGGGAGACCGAGCTGCGCGACGCGCTGGGCATCGAGAACACCAACGATCGTGAGGACTACCGGTAACACCCATGGAAACCAGTGAGATCAGGCGGCGGTTCCTGCAGTACTTCGAGGACCGCGGCCACACCGTGGTGCCGAGCGCGCCGCTGCCGTCGCCGGACCCGAACCTGCTGTTCAACGTCGCCGGCATGGCCCAGTTCGTCCCGTACTTCGTCGGCCAGCAGACCCCGCCGTACCCGCGGGCGACCAGCGTGCAGAAGTGCGTGCGGACGCTGGACATCGACGAGGTCGGCAAGACCACCCGGCACGGCACGTTCTTCCAGATGAACGGCAACTTCTCCTTCGGCGACTACTTCAAGGAGAAGGCCATCGAGTACGCCTGGGAGCTGGTCACCAAGCCCCAGAACGAGGGCGGCTACGGCTTCGACGAGTCCGTCCTGTACGCCTCGGTGTACTACGAGGACGACGAGGCGATCGACATCTGGAAGCGGGTGGCCGGCCTGCCCGACGACCGGATCGTCCGGCTCGGCATGAAGGACAACTTCTGGTCGATGGGCATCCCCGGCCCGTGCGGCCCGTGCTCGGAGATCCTGATCGACCGCGGCCCGGAGTTCGGCGCGGACCGGGACTGGGAGGCGGGCGACCGCTACCTGGAGTTCTGGAACCTGGTCTTCATGCAGAACATCCGCGGTGAGGGCGGCGGCAAGGACGGCTACCCGATCCTCGGCGAGCTGCCGAAGAAGAACATCGACACCGGTCTCGGCCTGGAGCGGGTGGCGTACCTGCTGCAGGGCGTCGACAACATGTACGAGATCGACGAGATCTACCCGGTGATCGAGAAGGCGACCGAGCTCACCGGCCGCAAGTACGGCGCCGAGCACGCGGACGACGTCCGGTTCCGGGTCGTCGCCGACCACGTCCGCAGCGCGCTGATGCTGATCGGCGACGGCGTGACGCCGGGCAACGAGCAGGGCGGGTACGTGCTGCGCCGCCTGCTGCGCCGGGCGATCCGCTCGATGCGCCTGCTCGGCTACGAGGACCCGAGCCTGGTCGAGCTGCTCCCGGTGAGCCTGGAGCAGATGAAGAAGTCGTACCCGGAGCTGGTCACCGACTTCGGCCGGATCAGCCAGGTCGCGTACGCCGAGGAGGAGGCGTTCCGCCGGACCCTCACGGCCGGTACGACGATCTTCGACGTGGCGGTGCGCGACACCAAGGCGAGTGGTGCGCACCAGCTCGAGGGCGCGAAGGCGTTCCAGCTGCACGACACCTACGGCTTCCCGATCGACCTGACCGTCGAGATGGCGGCCGAGCAGGGCCTGAACGTCGACACCGAGGGCTTCCGCTCGCTGATGAAGGAGCAGCGCGAGCGGGCCAAGGCCGACGCGCGCGCCAAGAAGGCCGGTCACGCGGACACCTCGGGCTACCGGGAGCTGCGGGAGAAGGGCGTCACCGAGTTCACCGGGTACCAGGAGCTGGCGTCGGACTCGCAGGTCCGGGGCCTGCTCCGCGAGGGCGCGGTCGCGCCGTTCGCCGAGCAGGGCGAGACCGTCGAGGTCGTGCTGGAGAAGACCCCGTTCTACGCCGAGTCCGGCGGCCAGATCGCCGACGAGGGCCTGATCACCGGTGACGGCCTGAAGCTGAAGGTGCTCGACGTGCAGCGGCCGGTCAAGGGCCTGATCGTGCACAAGGTCGAGGTCCTCGAGGGCGTCCTGCGTCCGGGTGAGGACGTGCACGCGGCGGTCGACCACGAGTGGCGGGTCTCGGCCTGCCAGGCGCACTCCGGGACGCACGTCGTGCACGCCGCGCTGCGCCAGGTGCTCGGCCCGAACGCGTTGCAGAGCGGTTCGTACAACAAGCCCGGCTACCTGCGGCTCGACTTCGCCTGGTCGTCGGCGCTGGACGCGGCGACCCGCTCGGAGATCGAGGAGGTCGCGAACCTCGCCGTCCGGCAGGACCTCCCGGTGTCGGCGCAGTACATGTCGCTGCCGGAGGCCCGGGAGTGGGGCGCGCTGGCGCTGTTCGGCGAGACCTACGACGAGCAGGTCCGCGTGGTCGAGATCGGCGGGCCGTGGTCGCGTGAGCTCTGCGGTGGCACGCACGTGAAGCACTCGTCGCAGGTCGGCGCGCTGACCGTCACCGGCGAGTCCTCGGTCGGCGCCGGGGTCCGGCGGATCGAGGCGTTCGTCGGCATGGAGGCGCTGCACTACCTCGGCCGCGAGCGGGCGCTGGTCCGGCTGCTGAGCGAGAACCTGAAGGCCCGCCCGGAGGAGCTGCCCGCCAAGGTCGCCGACCTGGCCGAGCGGCTGCGGGTGGCCGAGAAGGAGCTCGAGCGGGTCCGTGCCGCGCGGGTCCTGGAGGCCGCGGCCGAGCTGGCGAAGGAGCCGAAGGACGTCTTCGGCGTCCAGTACGTCGGCCACCGCGCGCCCGACGGCGTGAACGGCGGCGACCTGCGCAAGCTGGCGCTGGACGTCCGCGGCCGGATGGGCAACGACAAGCCGGTCGTGGTCGCCGTACTGAGTGTGAACGACGGCAAGCCCGGTGTGGTGGTCGCGCTCAACGACACCGCCCGCGAGTGGCGGCTGAAGGCCGGTGACCTGGTCCGGGTCGCGGCCGAGAAGCTCGGCGGCCGGGGCGGCGGCAAGGACGACGTCGCACAGGGTGGTGGCACCGACGCCGCCGGTGCCGACGCCGCGCTGAGCGCCGTCGAGCACGCCATCGGTCACCAGGTGACCGGCTGAGAGACGTGAGCAGATGAGACGTGGCGTGCGGATCGCGCTGGACATCGGGGACGCCCGGATCGGCGTCGCCAGCAGCGATCCGCACGGGATCCTGGCCACGCCTGTGGAGACCGTCCGCCGTGGCCCCGGGGATCTGGATAGGATCGCGGCACTCGCCGCCGAACTGGAGGCGTTCGAGATCGTGGTCGGGCTGCCGCGCTCCCTGTCCGGGGGCGAGGGGCCGGCCGCGGTGAAGATCCGGGAGACGGCGGAGCAGGTGCGGGACAAGGTGCACGAGAAGGACACGGGAACGACGGTGCGGCTGGTGGACGAGCGGTTCACCACGGTCACCGCCGAGCGGATGTTGCGGGAACGGGGAAAGAAAGGCGCGAAGCGACGCGCGGTGGTCGACCAGGCCGCGGCGGTCGTGATTCTCCAGCACGCGCTCGATCTCGAGCGCGAGACCGGCAACCCACCCGGGAGGCCCCTGTGAACGGACCGTCGTTGGACGAGCAGACCAATGAGGGTGAGGACCTCGGCAGCGGGCTCGGGCTGCGCGCCGAGTCGCGGGTGGAGCGCCGCGCCAACCGGCGCCGGGCCCGCGGCCGCCGGGCGTTCGGCTGCTTCGCCGGCCTGATCTCGCTGCTCGTCGTCGGTGCCCTGGTGGCCGGCGCGGTGGTCGGCTTCGGCAAGGGCAAGGACAAGCTCGAGGGCCTGTTCTCCGCGCCCGACTACGAGGGCGCCGGCACCGGCACGGTGGTCGTCGAGATCACCAAGGGCCAGGCGACCGCGTCGATCGCGGACACCCTGGAGAAGAAGGAAGTCGTGAAGAGCGCCCGCGCCTTCGAGCGGGTGGCCCGCGACGACCCGCGCTCGCTGCAGATCCAGGCGGCCACCTACACGCTGCGCAAGCACATGTCGGCCAAGGCCGCCCTCGACCTGATGCTGAACACCGCCGAGTCGGTCCGGGTGGCCCGGATCAGCGTCCCGCCCGGCAAGACCAAGGCCGAGGTCGCACTGATCCTGCAGGGCTCGAAGCTGAAGCTGCCGGCCGGTGCCGCCGCGGGCGCGATCGCCAAGCCGGCCACGCTCGGTCTCCCGGCGTATGCGCACAACAACGTCGAGGGCTTCCTGTCCCCGGGGACGTACGACGTGCCGAAGAACGCGACCGCGACCACGATGCTCAAGCTGATGACGGCGGAGTACGCGAAGAACGCGGCCTCGCTGGACCTGGTGAACACGGCGTCGCGGAAGAAGCTCGACCCGTACCAGGCGGTCATCGTGGCCAGCATCATCGGCGCGGAGACGAACAAGTCGCAGGACTACGCCAAGGTCGCCCGGGTGATCTACAACCGGCTGGCGGCCGGGATGAAGCTGCAGATGGACTCGACGGTGCATTACGTCGTCGGCAAGGACGGCGGCGTCTACACCACACCCGAGCAGCGCCGGACGGACTCGCCGTACAACACCTATATGTACAAGGGCCTCCCGCCGACGCCGATCAACTCGCCGACCCGGGACGAGCTGCGGGCCGCGATCAACCCGGCCCAGGGCTCCTGGCTGTACTTCACGCTGGTCAACCTCGACACCGGTGAGACCGCGTTCGCCAACACGGCCGAGGAGCACGAGGTGAACGTGAAGAAGTTCCAGACCTGGTGCCAGGCGCACAAGGGCCGGTGCTGATGACCCGTTGTGCCGTGCTCGGTTCGCCGATCGCGCACTCGTTGTCACCGGCGATGCACCGGGCCGCATACGCCGCCCTCGGCCTGGACTGGCAGTACGACGCCTACGAGGTCGCCGAGGCCGAGCTCGCCGGGTTCGTGGCGGCTCTCGGCCCGGACGTCCGGGGGCTGTCGCTGACGATGCCGCTGAAACGCGTCGCGCTCGACCTGGCCGACACGGTCGACCCGGTCGCGGAGCTGATCGGTGCCGCGAACACGATGGTGTTCGAGCCGGACGGGTCCCGGTCCGTCCACAACACCGACGTGCCGGGCCTGGCGAACGCGTTCGGCGAGCGGGGCATCACGGCGGCCGAGTCCGCCGTCGTGCTGGGCGGGGGAGCGACCGCCGCGTCGACCCTCGCCGCGCTGCGCGGCCTGCGGGTCAGCGAGGTGACCGTCGTCGTCCGGGACGTCTCGAAGGCGGAGCGGCTGCGCGACCTGGCCGCGGAGCTCGGGCTCCGGACGGCGGTCGCGGACTTCTCGCAGGTCGAGCAGATCGGCGGCTTCGACCTGTGCGTGTCGACGCTGCCCGGCGGTGCGGTCGACCCGTGGGCCGAGCACTTCGCCGGTGTCGCGCCGGTGGTGTTCGACGTGGCCTACCACCCGTGGCCGACCAAGCTCGCGATCGCGGCGCACCGCGTCGGTACGGAGTTGTTGAACGGACTTGATCTGCTCGTGCATCAGGCGACCCTCCAGGTCGAGATGATGACGGGTAGGTCGCCGGCTCCTCTGGCGGCCATGAGGGCTGCCGCGCGTGAGGAGCTGGGGGATCGTGAGCCTGCTTGACCGTCGTACCGTTCTGAAGGCCGGCGGTGCCGTTTGGGTCGGTGGAGCGCTCGTGACCGTCGCGGGCTGCGGCGACTCGAAGGACACCGGCGGTACGGCGAGCCCCTCGCAGACCCCGAGCACCGCACCCAGCTCGACGACCGCTCCGCCGAGCGGGACCGCGTCGGCGACGCCCAGCAGCACGGCGAGCGGCACCCCGAGTACGTCGGCACCGACGCAAACCGGGGCCGGGCCGAACTGGAACACCCTCGCCGGCTCGTTGAAGGGCCGCCTGTACCTGCCCTCCACCTCGGGGTACGCCGCCGCGCACCAGCTCTTCAACCCGCGCTGGGACAGCGTCCGCCCGGCCGCCGTGGTGAAGGCGGCGGTGCCGGCCGACGTCCAGAAGGCCATCGACTTCGCCCGTACCAACAAGCTCGTCCTCGTCGCGAAGAGCGGCGGTCACTCGTACGTCGGCGCGTCGACGATCGCCAACGGTCTGCAGCTCGACGTCGGCGGCCTCAAGACGATGAGCTACTCGAACAATGTCCTCACCGTCGGCGCCGGCGCACGCCTGTACGACGTGCACGCGTTCCTCGACCGCTACGGCCGTTCGCTGCCGACCGGCACCTGTCCTACCGTCGGCGTGGCCGGCCTGACCCTCGGCGGCGGGATGGGCGTCCACACCCGGACCTACGGCCTGACCTGCGACCGGGTCGTGGCGATGGGCGTGGTCACCGCGGACGGCAAGGCGCACACCGTCAGTGCTTCCTCCGAGCCCGAGCTGTTCGCCGCGCTGCGCGGCAGTGGCGGGGGCAACCTGGGGGTGGTCACCTCGTTCCAGTTCGCCACGATCCCGGCGACGAAGCTCGGGTTCTTCCGGCTGACCTGGCCGGAGTCGCAGGCCGCGGCCGTCGTCCGCGGCTGGCAGAAGTTCGCCCAGAGCGCCCCGACCACGGTCTGGGGCAACCTGCACATCGATGCCAAGAGCAACGGAACGCTGTCGATCCGGGTACTCGGCGTCTCCACGACCGGCGACGCGACCGCGGCGGCCGCGCAGCTGGAGTCCTTCGTCGGCGCGAAGGCGTCCGCGCGGACGCTCTCGGTCAAGTCGCATCTGGACGCGGTCAAGTACCTCGGCGGCGGTACGACGAGTCCGCGCCAGGGGTTCCTCGCCGGTTCCGACGTGCTCAAGGGCCCGATGGACGCCGCGACGATCACCGCGCTCCTCGGTGCGGTGAAGGCCGCCGCGCGGGCCGCGACACCGGCGTCGGCGATCCTCGACCCGCTCGGCGGGCAAGCCGCGAAGACCCCGGCCGGCGGGTCGTCCTGGCCGTGGCGCAGCGCGCTGGCCGTGATCCAGTGGTACTCCTCGGCGCAGACCAAGGGCGCCCAGACCTTCATCGCGAACGGTCACCGGGCCGTCCGCGCGTTCTCCGCCGGCGCCTACGTGAACTATGTCGAGACCGGCCGGGCGGTCAGCTCGTACTACGGCGCGAGCGCGGCCAAGCTCGACGCCGCGAAGCAGAGGTACGACCCGGCGAACTTCTTCCACACGGCTTACACCCTCGGCTAGCTAGTGTTCGGCCCGTGAAGCTTCAGCGGGTGATCGCGGGTGTGCTGGCCGTCGGATTCGTCGCGGCCGGGGTGACTCCGGCGTGGGCGTGCGCCTGCGGCGGCTACCTGCCGGACGCGCAGTCGGCGGCCCGGGCGTACGGCGAGAACGCGCTCGTGCAGTACTCCGGCGGCACCGAGCAGATCACGCTCTCGATGGCGGTGCGCGGCGCGTCGAAGAAGGCGGCCTGGATCATGCCGGTCCCGGCGGCCGCGAAGGTGGACCTCGGCGAGGACAACTACCTGTTCGACAAGCTCGCGCAGGCGACTAAGCCGAAGCGGGTGGTGAGGACGACGTACTGGCCGTTCCGTGATCTCGGGATCATGGGCAGCGGCCGCGGCGACTCGGCCGGGGCGCCCGCGCCGGGGGCCGGGGTGAACGTCGAGGCGCAGATGCGGCTCGGCCCGTTCGCCGTCACGCGGCTCACCGGATCGAGCGGGACGGCGGTCACGGACTGGCTGCGGACGAACGGGTACGTCGTACCGGCGACGCTGGCCGCGAACCTCACGCCGTACCTGACCGAGAAGTGGGAGATCGTCGCGGTGAAGCTTGCGCCGAAGCGGGACGGCGAGCGCCTGTCCGGCGAGACGCCGCCGCTGCGGCTGACGTTCGCGTCGGACCGGATCGTGTACCCGATGCGGCTGAGCAAGGGCGCGACGACGTGGCAGACGGTGACGGTGTACGTCGCGGCGGAGCACCGGGTGGACGCCACCAAGGTGCCGGACGCCGCGGTCACGCCTGAGCTGCTCTTCGCCGGCCGGGTCGTCCTGGAGGCGCTGCCGAAACCGGCCGACTTCCTGACCGCGTACACGGCGACCTACCGCGAGCCGGGCAACATCACCGACGACTTCACCTTCGCCCGGGCCGCGAACGACGACGAGTACCAGCGGATCACCTACGTCACCCGGAACGAAGGATTCTGGAGCACGGTCGGCGTGCTCCTCGGGTTCGTGCTGCTGCTCGGCGTCGGCGCCGTCGTGCTCGCGCGGGTGCTGGCCCGGCGGGCGGCCGCGCGCGCCGGCCGGTAGATCGTCTAGGGTCGTCGATCGTGCCGGCTGACAACGCGTTGCTCGCTGCCGGGATCGGCGTGGTCGTCTGCGGTCCCGCGGCGGCCCTGCTCGGTCCCTGGCTGATGCGCCGCATTCCCGAGCCGGAGCTGGACGAGGGCGAGACGAAGGTCCGGTACGCGTCGCTGGCCGGCCGCCGGGCGACGCTGTGGTGCGGCGGGCTCGCCGCGGTGGCCGGTGGTCTGCTCGGCTGGTTCCTCGGCCTCGACGCGGTGCTGCCGACGTGGCTCGTGCTGGCGGTGGCCGGCGCGATCCTCGGGTACATCGACGCGCGCACGCGGTTCCTGCCGTCGGTGATCATCTGGCCGACGTACGCCGTGGTCGCGGCCGGGCTGGTGGCCGCCGCGGCGGCGACGGGGGAGTGGGGGTCGTTGCGCCGGGCAGCGATCGCGGGGGCGATCGGGTTCGCGGTGTTCTACGTGTTGTGGTTCGCGTTCCCGCGCGGCGTCGGGTTCGGCGACGTGCGGTTGTCGGGGCTGCTCGGGCTCGCGCTCGGCTGGCTCGGCTGGGGCGAGTTCGCGTCCGGGTTGTACGGCGGGTTCTTCCTCGGCTCGATCGTCGGGATCGTGCTGATCGCGACCCGGGTGATGACCCGCAAACAGATGGTCCCGTTCGGGCCGTTCATGCTCGCCGGGGCGCTGGCCGGCGTCCTGCTGGGCGCCCCGCTGGAGCGGTTGTACGCCGGATAGCGGAGTAGCGGACTCCACCAGATGGTTGATGTGCGGACATGTCCCGCCTTCCTAGGGTCGAAGCATTCGAACTCGGGAGGGAATCAAATGCCAGTCAGTCGTCGTGGTCTTCTGGCCGGAACGGCCGTCGCGGGTGCCGCACTCGCCATCCCCGGTACGGCGTCGGCGGCGCCGGTCGTCGTGGGCGACACGATCGGTCCGGACGACGCCCGGTACCAGGACCTCGTGCTGCGCGGCCAGAACCGCCGCTTCGTCGCGAAACCCGACTACGCGCGGGTGATCAGGTCGACCGAGGACGCCGTCGCGGCCGTGCAGGAGGCGGTCCGGAGCGGCAAGCGGATCGCGGTGCGCGGCGGCGGGCACTGCTTCGAGGACTTCGTCGACAGCAGCGACACCGAGGTGCTGCTCGACATGTCGACGTACGACGCGGTGACCTGGGACCCGCAGCACCGCGCGTTCTCCATCGGGGCGGGCGCGACGCTCGAAACCGTCTACAAGGACCTGTTCTACGGCTGGGGTGTCACGGTGCCCGGCGGCGGGTGCCTGAGCGTGGGCGTCGGCGGTCACTTCGCCGGCGGTGGCTACGGGCCGCTGTCCAGGAAGTACGGCTCGGTCGTCGACCACCTGTACGGCGTGGAGATCGTCGTCGTCGACGCCCGGGGCCGGGCGCGATCGGTCGTCGCGACCCGTGACAACGCCTACCGCGACCTGTGGTGGGCGCATACCGGTGGCGGCGGCGGGAACTTCGGCGTCGTCACGCGCTACCTGATGCGCACCGCCGGCGCGTCCGGCCGGTCACCCGCCGACTCGTTGCCCAAGGCACCGGCCGCGTTGCGGTCCAGCCTCTTGATCTACGACTGGAAGACGATGACCCAGGCCGGGTTCCTGCGGACGGTGCGGAACTGGTTCACGTTCTTCGAGCAGCACAACACCGCCGACTCGCCGTACGCCACGCTCTACGCGCCGTTCATCCTCACCCACTCGTCGGCGGGCCAGTTCCTGCTGTCCAGGCAGATCGACGCGGCCGCGCCCGACTCGGCGGGGCTGATGAACGCGTTCAACGCGGCGATGGTCGCCGGCGTGGACCCGAAGCCGCAGGTGATCGACGTCGGTGAGGGAGCGTTCCTGCACACCACGATGGAGCGGTCGATCGCCGAGACGCCGTCGCCGGGCCGCGGGAAGTACAAGGCCGGCTACCTGAAGAAGGGGTACACCGACGAGCAGATCCTCGCGATGCACCGCGGGCTGACCGACACGACGTACACCGGGCCGGAGTCCTCGGTGCTGCTGATCCCGTACGGCGGCAAGGTGAACACCGTTCCGTCCGGCGCGACCGCCGCCGCGCAGCGGGACGTCGTCGCGAAGATGGTGCTCAGCGCGGCGTGGGACTCCGCGGCCGACGACGACAAGCACATCGCGTGGGCGCGGAAGGTGTATGCCGGGATCTACCGCGGTACGGGCGGTGTCCCGGCGCCGGACGCGATCAACGCCGGGTCGTACATCAACTACCCGGACGTGGATCTGGCCGACCCGGCGTACAACACCTCCGGCGTGCCGTGGCACGACCTGTACTACCTGGGCAACTACCCGCGGCTGCAGCAGATCAAGGCGAAATGGGATCCACGCAACGTGTTCCGCCACAAGCTCTCGATCGAGCCGAAGTAGTCACCAGCCGGGGTAGCGGGTGGTCCACGAGGTGTGCGGGCCGTAGTCGCCGTGCAGCCGCTTCCCCTGGCTGAACTCCAGCGCGAAGTCGTCCGCGAGCTGGAGCATGACCGGGCGCCCCTCGACGGTGAAGACGAGCTCCGCGGGGAGAGCCGTCTCGCCGTGGAGGGCGCCGAGGATGTTCCCGCAGATCGCGCCGGTGGAGTCGCTGTCGCCGGAGTGCGTGACCGCCAGCGCGAGGGCGTCGAGGAACTGCTCGGGCTCGGGGTAGGACAAGGCAGCGAAGACGGCGATCGCGAGCGCCTCCTCGGCGACCCAGCCGCCGCCGAGGCGCTCGACCGTGACCGGTCCGGCCGGTGCCGTCGCCGCGAGGTGCCTGGCGAGCGCGAGCGCCGTACTGGTCTCCTCGTGGTCCTCGTGCTGGACGAGGAGGCTGGTGGCGTGGGTGATCGCGTCGTCGAGGCTCGCGCCGGCACACAGCTCACGGATGATCGCGGCCAGCGCGCCGGACGCGAGCTTGCCGGTCGGGTGACCGTGCGTGTACCCGGCGGCGGTCGCGGCCGAGTCGAACACCCAGTCTGCCGGGAAGTAGTCCGGCAGCAGCCCGAACGGCGCGACCCGCATCACGCCGCCGCAGCCCTTCGAGTCGTTGACGGCCTGGTCGCCGTACTGCGGGATGCGCGGCTCTCCCTTGCGGGCCTCGGTCAACGCGGTCAGGCAGGTGTTGCCCGGCGCGCGGCGCGCGTACAGCCACTGCTCGCCCAGCAGCCAGCCGTCGGGCTCGCCGGTCGGACCCGGGAGGTTCTGGGTGTCGAGCCACCGGTCGTACGCGTGCTGGACGACCGCCACGGTGAAGCCGAGCCCGCGGTCGGTCCGCACGCTCGCCCGGATCAGGCCTTCCATCGTGAACAGCGTCATCTGGGTGTCGTCGGTGATCGTCCCCGGCGGCCAGCCCGGCCCGCCATCGACGAAGGCCCGCACACGATCCGGGTGCTTCGCGACGATCGACCGACCATCCTCGAACTCGACCGGCCCGCCCAGCGCATCCCCGATCGCCCCGCCCAGCAGGCACCCCCGCACCCGCGCCCGCCACGTCTCCTCCACCTGCCGTGTCATGCGAGGACCCTATAAGGGGTGGTGCCAGCGCTACCCCCAAGACGGGATCTGGAGCCAGTTCGCGTGGCGCTCGCGGCTTCTACGGTCGTTGGTAACAGAAACCGATCGTTCAAGGAGCGCACGATGACCCCCGCATTCCGTCGTACCGCCGGGCGCCTGGCCGCGGCGGCCCTCGCCACGGCCGCCCTCACGGGCGCCGCGATCGCCGGCGGTCAGGCAGCCACTGCCAGTACCAGCTGCGCCGACTCCCCGATCGCCAAGACCTTCAACGCCGTCCTCGCGGTCCGCACCGGCCCGACCCAGGAGAACCAGGCCTGCGACTGAGCCGGTGCCCACTCTGAGACCGCTGTCTGGGAGCTGGGACAGGCGTGAAAGAATCGGGCCCATGCTGCGCTGGCTCACCGCCGGCGAGTCGCACGGACAAGCGCTCGTCGCCGTACTCGAAGGTCTTCCCGCAGGCGTTCAGGTCACCACGGATGACGTGGCCGACGCCCTGGCCCGTCGTCGCCTGGGCTACGGCCGCGGCGCCCGGATGAAGTTCGAGCGGGACGAGGTGACGTTCGTCGGCGGGTTCCGGCACGGGCTGACCCTCGGCAGCCCGGTCGCGATCCAGGTCGGGAACACCGAGTGGCCCAAGTGGCAGCAGGTGATGAGCGCCGACCCGGTCGACGCCGAGACGCTCGACGGCCTGGCCCGGAACGCGCCGCTGACCCGGCCGCGGCCCGGCCACGCCGACCTGGCCGGCATGCAGAAGTACGGCTTCGACGAGGCCCGCCCGGTGCTCGAGCGGGCCAGCGCCCGCGAGACCGCGGCCCGGGTCGCGCTCGGCGAGGTCGCGGCCCGCTTCCTGCGCCAGGCGTACGGCGTGACGATCGTCAGCCACGTCGTCGAGCTCGGCACCGTGAAGGCGCCGTACGGCGTGATCCCGGCGGCTGGCGACGTCGCGAAGCTGGACACCGACCCGGTGCGCTGCCTCGACCCGGACGCGAGCAAGCAGATGGTGGCCGAGATCGACGCCGCGCAGAAGGCCGGCGACACCCTCGGCGGCGTCGTCGAGGTCGTCGTCGACGGTCTCCCGCCGGGCCTCGGCAGCTACGTGCATTGGGACCGCCGCCTCGACTCCAAGCTGGCCGGCGCGTTGATGGGCATCCAGGCGATCAAGGGCGTCGAGCTCGGCGACGGCTTCGAGCTGGCCCGGACGCCGGGCTCCCAGGCGCACGACGAGATCGTCGCCGAGGACGGCACGGTCCGGCGGACCAGCGGGCGATCGGGCGGCACCGAGGGCGGGATGAGCACCGGCGAGACGCTCCGGGTGCGGGCCGCGATGAAGCCGATCGCGACCGTTCCGCGGGCGCTGCGCACGATCGACACCGCCACCGGCGAGGCCGCCGCGGCGCACCACCAGCGCTCGGACGTCTGCGCCGTGCCCGCGGCCGGTATCGTCGCCGAGGCGATGGTCGCGCTGGTGCTGGCCGAGGTGTCGCTGGAGAAATTCGGCGGCGACTCGGTCGCGGAGACCGCGCGCAACCACCAGTCCTACCTGGCGAACCTGCCGGCCACGATCACCCCGCGGGAGTGGGAGTGAGCCCGGTCGTCGTCCTGGTCGGCCCGCCCGGATCGGGCAAGTCCACGATCGCGGCGCTGCTGGCCGGGCGGTTGAACGTCCGGCACCGCGACACCGACGCCGACATCGAGGCCGCCGCCGGCAAGCCGATCTCGGAGATCTTCGTCGACGAGGGCGAACCGCACTTCCGCGCGCTCGAGCGGGCCGCGATCGTCACGGCGCTGCAGGCCGACGGTGAGGTGCTGTCGCTCGGCGGCGGCGCGATCCTCGACGCCGACACCCGCGCGAACCTGGCCGGCCACGCCGTGATCTTCCTCGACGTCAGCCTGGCCGAGGCGACCAAGCGTGTCGGCCTGAGCGTCGCCCGGCCGTTGCTGCTCGGCAACGTTCGCACCCAGCTCCGCAACCTGATGGAGGCCCGGCGTCCGCTGTACGCCGAGGTCGCCAAGCTGACCGTGATGACCGACGGCAAGCCCCCCGAGCAGATCGCGGACGAGATCCTGGAGCACCTCGCATGACCGACGGCGCGGCCGGGCCGACACGGATCCGGGTCGCCGCGGCGGCTCCCTACGACGTTGTCATCGGCAACAACTTGCTGGGCGAGCTGCCGGGGCTGCTGGGCGAGGGCGTGCAACGGGTGGCCGTCGTCCATCCCCGCGCGCTGCGCGAGACCGGCGACGCGATCCGTGACGACCTGACCGGGTCCGGCTTCACCGCGCACGCGATCGAGATCCCGGACGCCGAGGAGGCCAAGACCGCCGAGGTGCTGGCCTACTGCTGGTCGGTCCTCGGGCAGGCCGGCTTCACCCGCTCGGACGCGATCGTCAGCGTCGGCGGGGGCACGACGACCGACCTCGCCGGGTTCGTCGCGGCCACCTGGCTGCGCGGCGTGAAGGTCGTGCACATCCCGACCACCCTGCTCGGCATGGTCGACGCGGCCGTCGGCGGCAAGACCGGGATCAACACCGCCGAGGGCAAGAACCTGGTGGGCGCGTTCTGGGAGCCGGCCGGTGTGCTGTGCGACCTGGCCGCGCTGGAGACGCTGCCGGTCAACGACTACGTCAGCGGGCTCGCCGAGGTCGTGAAGTGCGGCTTCATCGCCGACCCGGTGATCCTCGACCTGGTCGAGAAGGACCCGGCCGCCGCCACCAGCCCGTCGTACGGCGCGACCGAGGAGCTGATCGCCCGGTCGATCCAGGTCAAGGCCGACACCGTCGGCGCGGACCTGCGGGAGCGGACCACGACGGCCGGCGGCAGGATCGGGCGCGAGGCGCTGAACTACGGGCACACGCTCGGCCACGCGATCGAGCGCGTCGAGCGGTACAAGTGGCGCCACGGCGCCGCGATCAGCATCGGCATGGTGTTCGTCGCCGAGCTCGCCCGCGCGGCCGGCCGGCTCGACGACGCGACCGCCGACCGGCACCGCGCCGTGCTGGAGTCGCTCGGCCTGCCGACCAGCTACCGCGCGGACGCCTGGCCGCACCTGCAGGACGCGATGAAGCTCGACAAGAAGACCCGGGCCGACCGGCTGCGGTTCGTCGTCCTGGACGCGCTGGCGAAGCCCACCATCCTGGAGGCTCCCGACCCGAGCCTGTTGGTCGCGGCCTACGGCGAGATCAGTTAGGGTTCTGGAAACGCCTCGGAAAGGGCTTTCCATATGACTGACCGCAAGCACCGGATCGCGATCGTCGGGACCGGTGGGATCGCGGGCTCGCACGCCCGGGCCGTCGCCGCGCTGCCGGACCGGGCCGAGCTGGTGGCCGCCGTCGACGTCGACCTGGACCGGGCGAAGGAGTTCGCCGACCGGTGGAACATCCCGGCGACGTACCCGAGCCTGACCGAGCTGCTCGCGGCCGGGCAGGTCGATCTCGTCCACCTGTGCACGCCGCCGAACTCGCACGTCCCGCTGGCGGCCGAATGCCTCGCCGCGGATGTCGACGTGTATCTGGAGAAGCCGCCGACGCTGTCGCTCGACGAGTTCGACGCGCTGCTGGCCGCGGAGGAGAAGTCCGCGGCGCAGGTGGCGTGCGTGTTCCAGCACCGCTTCGGATCCGGCGCGGTGCGGCTGCGCGAGCTGCTCGCCGACGGCGTCCTCGGCCGCCCGTTGGTTGCCCTGTGCAACACCGTCTGGTACCGCGACGACGAGTACTTCGCGGCGCCGTGGCGGGGCACGTTCGACGTCGAGGGCGGCGGCCCGACGATGGGGCACGGGATCCACCAGTACGACCTGCTGCTGTCCGTCCTCGGCCCGTGGGAGAAGGTGGCCGCGCTCGCCGCCCGGCAGGCCCGTCCGACGCAGACCGAGGACGTGTCGATGGCGCTCGTGACGTTCGAGAACGGCGCGGTCGCGTCGGTCGTCAACTCGCTGGTGTCCGCCCGGCAGACGTCGCAGCTCCGCTTCGACTGCGAGAACGCGACCGTCGAGCTGGAGCACCTCTACGGGTACAAGAACCCTGACTGGACGATCACGCCGGCGCCGGGCCACGACGACGTCGCGGCCGCCTGGTCGGCCGACCTGCCCGACGTTGCGAGTGGTCACACCGCGCAGCTCGCCGCGATCCTCGACGCCAAGGCCGCGGGCGAGCCGACGCCGGTGACGCTCGCCGAGGCGCGGAACACGCTCGAACTCGCCGCGGCGATCTACGCGTCCGCGTTCACCGACAAGCCGGTCCGCCGCGGTGAGCTCGGCCACGGCACGCCGTACGCACAGCGCATGGGCGGCCCCGGCGCCCCCTGGGCCTAGAGCTCGGGCGGGAGGTCCCGGCTGTGCAGGATGTCCAGCCGGGACACGGCCCGGGTGAGAACGACGTACAGCCGGTTCAGGCCGCGCGGCTCGGCGGCGACGATCTCGGCCGGTTCGAGGGCGATCACGTGGTCGTACTCGAGCCCCTTGGCCAGGCTCGCCGGTACGACGGTCACGCGGCCGTCGCCGTCCGCCGCGGCGGTCTCGATCCCGGCGGCCTTCAGCGCGTCGCCGAGCGCGGGGAGCTGGTGATCGGCCGCGATGACGCCGACCGAGCCCTCGGTGCCGAGCGCGCGCCGTACGGTCTCGACGGCCGCGGCCTCAAGGTCGTCGACCCGGGTGACGGTGAGCTCACCGTCGGAGCGGTACGACGTGGTCGGCGGAACGTCGACGTCGAGCGCGGCCAGCAAGCGGTTCGCCAGCTCGACCACGGTCGCCGGGACGCGGTAACCGGTGCTCAGTGCAACGATCTCCGCGGCCGGCTTCCCGAGCTGAGCGAGCTGCGTCTCCCAGTCGGTCGCGGCCCACGCCGACGTTCCCTGCGCCAGATCGCCGAGCACGGTGATCGAGCTGTGCTCGCTGCGCCGCGCGATCGCCCGGCACTGCATGGGGGAGAGGTCCTGCGCCTCGTCCACGATCACATGCCCGTACGTCGGCGGGCGCTCGAGCAACGCACCCACCTCGTCGAGCAGTACGGCGTCCGCCGCCGTCCAGCGGGCGCTCTTCGCCTTGCGCGGCCGCGGCCAGGCGATCGCGCGCTGCTCGTCCGGTGTCAGGATGCCCACCCGGCCGGGATCGCTCAGGTACTCGGCCAGCACCTCGTCGGCCTTCAGTTGCGGCCACACCGCGTCGACGGACGGCGTCACGGCGCGGGCCATCCGCCGCAGCCAGGCGCCGTTGCAGTTCTGCCCGCGCGCCTCGGCCTGCCGTTGCAGCGCCGCGACGAGCCGGGCGACGACGCGCTCGCGCCCGCTCAGGTACGTCGTCGCCTCGGCCTCGGCCACCATCTCGGCGAACTCGTGCTGGTTGACCCGCCACTTGTACGACTCGTCGTTCACCACGACCGCCTGCTCGGGCCGGACGATCCGGTCGTACACCGCCTTCCGCAGGACGTCGGCCATCCGGGCGTCGTGCTTGACCGCGGCCGCCGCCGGATCGTCGGTCGCGCGGACCTCGCGGTCCAGCAGTAGCTCGATCGTGGTCTGCTCGACGTTCACCTCGCCGAGTGTCGGGAGCACGGCGGAGATGTAGTGCAGGAACGCCCGGTTCGGCCCGAGGACGAGGACGCCGGTGCGTTCGAGCCGTGAGCGGTGCGCGTACAGGAGATAGGCGGCACGGTGCAGGCCGACCGCGGTCTTGCCGGTGCCCGGCGCGCCCTGGACGCAGACCGAGACGTCGAGGCCGGTCCGGACCAGCGCGTCCTGCTCGGGCTGGATCGTGGCGACGATGTCCCGCATCGGACCGACCCGGGCGCGTTCGATCTCCCGCCGGACGAGCCGGCCTGTGGACGGCGTCCCTGACCGGAGGTGTTCGTCCTCGAAGCTGGTGAGCGCGCCGGCCGACCAGCCGAAGCGGCGGCGGGTGTCGATGCCGCGCGGCTCGACGGCCGACGCCTGGTAGAACGCCGCCGAGACCGGCGCGCGCCAGTCGATCACCATCGGCGGCCGGCCGATCGCGTCCGCGATGTGCCGGCGCCCGAGGTAGTAGGTCTGGCGGCTGTGCTCGCCGAAGAACGGCGGGTTGTCGCCCTCCTCGCCGATGTCCCGGGCGAGTGTCTTGAGGTAGAAGCCGAGCCGCTCGGCCGTGTACCGGTCGCCCCAGGTGTGCTCGCCGACCGCCACGTTCTCGCGCGCGCCGGCGACCATCCGGCGCAGCGCCTCCCGGCACCGCCCGGCGTACGCACGCTCTTCGGTGATGTCCCGCATCCGCCCTCCACAAAAGATTAACTCGGTCAATCTTTTGCCTAGGTTAACATGCGTGTGTGACCGGACTTCGCGAGCGGAAGAAGCAGCAGACGCACGACGCCCTGTCCGAGGCCGCGATCGCGCTGTTCCTGGCGCGCGGCTTCGACGAGGTGTCGGTGACCGACATCGCCGAGGCCGCCAACGTCTCCAAGCCGACGCTGTTCAAGTACTTCCCGACCAAGCAGGACCTCGTGTTGCACCGGATCGCCGACCACCGGCACGAGTCCGCCCGCGTCGTCGCGGCGGCCGCGGTCCCACCGGTCCGGGCGCTGCGCGAGCACTTCCTCGCCGGGCTCGTCGCCCGCGACCCGATCACCGGCCTGAACGACCATCCGCAGGTCCTCGCGTACTACCGGCTCGTCTTCACCACGCCCGCGTTGGCGACCCGGCTCCACCAGTTCATGGACGACGACGAGCGCGCGCTCGCGGCCGCGCTCGGAGGCGATCTCGCCGGCGAACTCCTGGCCGCGCAGGTGGTGTCGGTCCAGCGGGTCCTGTCCCGCCGCAACTGGGCCGTCGTCGACGCCGGTCAGCCCGCCGACGACCGCTACCTGGACGCGGTGACCGAAGCCGAAACGGCCTTCGACGGGCTGCCGCTAGGGTGAGTGCTGTGACAGATGTGAGCAGGCGTGTGCTGGTGCTGAACGGGCCGAACCTCGGGCGGCTGGGGTCGCGGGAGCCGGAGAAGTACGGTACGACGACCTTCGCCGAGCTGGTCGGGGTGTGCGAGAAGACCGGCGCCGAGCTCGGGCTCGAGGTCGAGGTGCGGCAGACCGACGACGAGGCCGAACTGGTCGGCTGGCTGCACGAGGCGGCCGACGGCCGGACGCCGGTCGTCCTCAACCCGGCCGCGTTCACCCACTACTCGTACTCGCTGCGGGACGCGATCGCCCAGCGCACCGCCCCGTTGATCGAGATCCACCTCACCAACCCCGCCACCCGCGAGGACTTCCGCCACACCAGCGTCGTCGCCGGCGTCGCCACCGGCACCATCGCCGGCTTCGGCCTCGACTCCTACCGCCTCGCCCTCCGCGCCCTCACCACGCTCGCTTCATAACCAAACTGCCCTTTCGGGCATCAAATGGTTGTGGGCAGCTTTCGGACCGCCGAACGGGACGGGCCGACGGTCCGGCCGCACGATCGGGAGGACAACGACGACTTGGGGGTTCGTGTGACGAGGCAACATCTTGGGCAACCTGTCGGGGACCATCGTGGGGACAGTGGCGGGGAGGTGCATGGGGCGCAGCGGATCCCGGTCTGGGTGAAGGCGCTCGACCCGCTGTCGCAGTTCGGGCTGGTGCACACGCTCCGGCAGCGCCCGGAGGTCCATCTGGTCGGCGACGCCGACCTGTCGGCGCTGCTGCCCGCGCAGGCGGCCGGCGGCCGCACCGCCCCGCCAGTGGTCGCTCTGGTCGCCGTCGACGCGCTGGACGCCGGCGCCGTACAGGTACTGCGGGCCGCGACGCAGCGGGGCTGCCGCCGGACCGTGCTGATCGGCAGCTCGATCGACGACGAGGCACTGATGACCGCGGTCGAGCTGGGCGTCTCCGGTGTGCTGCGGCGTACCGAGGCGACCGCCGACCGGATCGTGCACCTGGTGCAGGCCGCCGCCGCGGGTGACGGCAGCCTGCCTCCGGACCTGCTGGGCCGGCTGCTCGGCCAGGTGTCGCGCATGCAGCGGCACGTCCTGGCGCCGCGCGGCCTGTCCCACACCGGTCTGTCCGACCGGGAGACGCAGGTCCTGCGACTCGTTGCGGACGGCAAGGACACGCAGGAGATCGCGCGCGAGCTGTCGTACTCGGAGCGCACTGTCAAGAACGTCCTGCACGACGTCACCAGCCGCCTGCAACTCAGGAACCGCTCGCACGCCGTCGCCTACGCGCTCCGCGAGGGCCTTATCTGACGCATTGGACCTGCAGCTCGACAGGAGGTCTCACCGGCTGTCGAGCTGCAGGTCGCAGCTGCGCGGTGACGAGCGCTGCGAGGACGACGAAGCCGCCGACGGCCTGCAGTGTTGTGAGGTGCTGGGCCAGGATCAGCCAGCCGAGGGTGGTGGCCACGACCGGGCTCAGCAGGCCGAGGAACGTGACCTCGGTCGGGACGAGTTCGCGGAGTCCGCGGAACCACAGGGCGTACGCGACCGCGGAGCCGAACAGCGCCAGGTACGAATAGCCGGCGAGGTTCCGCAGTGTGAAGGCAGGGAAGGCGCCCTCGACCAGGAACGTCACCGGCAGCAGCACCAGTCCACCGGCGACCAGTTGCCATCCGGTCGTGGCCAGCAGGGGAGCGGGCGACGTCCAGCGCTTGCTGAGGACGACGCCGAACGCCATCACGATCGCACCACCGGCCGCCGCGAGCACGCCCCAGGTGTCGAGTCGCGCTGTCGCGCGGAGCACCAGCAGAGCGACTCCGAAAACGCCGGCGATGGCAGTGAGGACAGTACGCAAGGAGAGACGCTGCCGGAGCAGGCCCGCGGACAGCAGCGCGACCAGCAGCGGCTGGATCGCGCCGACCGTCGCCGCCACGCCGCCCGGCAGCCGGTACGCACCGACGAACAGCAAGGCGTTGAAGGCGCCGATGTTGAGTGTGCCGAGCACGAGCGAGCGCCACCACCAGTCGCCGCGCGGCAGGACCCGGGTGATCGCGACGAGCAGGAGGCCGGCCGGTAGTGCGCGCAGCAGCGCGGCCAGCAGCGGGCGATGCGGCGGCAGGAACTCTGTGGTGACCACGTAGGTGGTGCCCCACAGCATCGGCGCGATCGCCGTGGTCAGGAGCAGGAGGAGACGTCGATTGCTTAGCACTAAGATAAAGTATCTCAGTGCTAAGTAACTTTCAAGTCGCTCATCGCTAAGCAATCTCGCGCTAGGCTGGGCCCATGGCAGATCACGTCGACCTGGTCCTCGAGCAGTGGCGTGCCCGGCGGCCCGACCTGGATCCGTCGCCGATGGGCATCATCGGGCGGATGAGCCGGCTCGGCGCGCTGTTCGACGCCGAACTGCGGCGGAACTTCGCCAAGCACGACCTGGACCGCGCGTCGTTCGACGTCCTGGCCACCCTGCGGCGCAGCAACCCCGAGCACAGCCTCACGCCGGCCGGCCTGATGCACTCGTCGATGGTCACGTCGGGGGCGATCAGCCAGCGGCTGGACCGGCTGGAGGCCCGCGGCCTGGTCACGCGTGCGCCGAGTGAGACCGACCGCCGTGGCGTCCTGGTCAGCCTGACGCCCGAAGGGCTCGAGCTGATCGACAAGGTGCTGCCGACGCACATCGACACCGAGTCCCAGCTGCTCGCGGGCCTGTCGCCGGCCGAACGCGATCAGCTGGCGGACCTGCTCCGCGCGCTGCTGGAATCGCTCGGGGACAAGCGGGGCTGACGGGTCACGACTGGCGGGGCCGGCCGGGCGGGTTGCTGACGGTCTGCCAGAGCTCGTCGATGTCGGAGCGGTCGTCGGGGTCGGGCTTGTCGACCCAGCCGCTGGCCCAGACGTTCTCCTCGCGGTCGTCCAGGTTGAAGATCGACTCCGCGAAGGCGGCCGAACCGACGTACCGCGCTTCGTCCTCGTCTGCGCCGCCAGGCTCGTCGAGGGCGGTGGCGTCCTGTCGCGGAGCCGTCGGCGGGGCGACCAGCTCGCGCGCGTACTTCTGCGCCTCGAGGATGCCCAGGTCGCGCTCGTCGCTCAGCAACCGGATCGCGCCGACCTCGTTGCCCGCGCTCATCAACTCGCGCACCCTGGCGTCCAGATCCTGCTTCGCCGTCGGAAGGTTGCTTTGCTGCGGTCGGTGCGCCGGCGGCTGGTACGGACCTGCCTGGTGCGGGGTCGGGTTGTACTGAAGCGGGTACTGCGGCTGGGCCGGCGTCGCCCATTCGCCGGGGCGAGGTGCTTGCCGGCCGCTCTGCATGAGCTGCTGCAACGCGGCCGCCGCCTGCTGGCTGCCCTGTGGGTCCCCGGACTGGACCGGGAACGTGGCGTTCGGCGCCGGAGGCGGCCCGCCCGGTCCGGCGGCCTGGGTGAACTGGCCCTGGAACTGCACCGGCTGGTTGCCGCCCTGCTGCGCCTGGATCCGCTCGATCAGCGCCTGCATCCGCGCGTTCGGCTGACCGTTGCCGCGGGTGGCCTGCTGCCGCGCCTTGTTGATCAGGCCGACCACGATCATCACCACGACGAAGATCACGAACCCCGTCATCGCCCGGCCTCCTGACATCGCGTCCGACGGACTGGGGACCAGCCTAAGGCCCCCGAGGTGCGCGAATCGGAGGAATGGGCACGTGGCCGCTACAATCACGTGTTACCGCTGATCGATCTTCGAAGGGCATACCCGCGTGGCAACGACGAACGACCTCAAGAACGGCATGGTGCTCGACCTGGACGGGCAGCTGTGGTCCGTCGTGTGGTTCCAGCATCACAAGCCGGGCAAGGGCGGCGCCGTCGTCCGGACCAAGTTGAAGAACGTGCTGTCCGGCAAGGTGGTGGACAAGACCTTCAACGCCGACGTCAAGGTCGAGGTGGCCACGGTCGACAAGCGTGACATGACCTACCTGTACAACGACGGTTCGGCCTACGTCTTCATGGACAAGTCGACCTACGACCAGCTCCAGATCCAGCCCGACGTGGTCGGCGACGCCTCCCACTTCCTGCTGGAGAACCAGGACGCGATCGTCGCGGTGCACGACGACCTCCCGCTGTACGTCGAGCTCCCGGCCTCGGTCGAGCTCCTGGTCGAGTACACCGAGCCCGGCCTGCAGGGCGACCGCTCGACCGGTGGCACCAAGCCGGCCAAGCTGGAGACCGGCTACACCATCCAGGTCCCGCTCTTCCTGACCACCGGCGAGAAGGTCAAGGTCGACACCCGGACCGGGGACTACCTCGGCCGCGTCACCTCCTGATCGCTGACTAACCAAGGGAAGCGACAACAGAAGATGTCTGCCCGGAGCAAGGCCCGCAAGCGCGCGCTCGACGTGCTGTTCGAGTCGGAGGTCAGGGGGCTGCCGGTCGGCGGCACCCTGGCCGACCGGGTGGCCGACAACGACCCGCCGGTGAACGAGTTCACCGTGGCGCTGGTCGAGGGGGTCGCGAAACACAGCGAGCAGATCGACGAGCTGCTCGAGACCCATTCGGTGGGCTGGACGCTGGACCGGATGCCGGCGGTCGACCGGAACATCCTGCGGATCGGCGCCTACGAGCTCCTGTTCGACGACCAGGTCCCGGACGTGGTCGCGGTGAGCGAGGCGGTCGCGCTGGCGCGGGACCTGTCGACCGACGAGTCCCCGACGTTCGTCAACGGACTGCTGGCCAGACTGCTGCAGTTGAAGCCCACACTGGGCGTCTGAGCAAGAGGAAGCGAGGGGGGCGAGCCCTCTGGAGTTGTCAGGCCCGGTGACCGTCTCGGTACGGTCCCGGGCCGCCGTTGCGTCCCCGTTCTGCGGCCGGTGAGGTGTACCTGCCGCGTGGTTACTGCGGTTGTCGCGGTTGCTGCTCTGTTCGGTCAGCTGAAGGAAGGCGGGCGGCCGCGGGCCAGCTGCTACAAGCCCCGACCGTCTGGTGCCTTCGTTCAGGCGTCAGGCTCCGGCGGCCTCGGGCGACTCCTCGACCTCACCCTTCGCCTCCGGGTTCAGCACACCCCAGGAGATGAAGCGCTCGGTGAGGGTCGTCGGCGACTCGTCGTAGATGACCGCCAGCGTCCGCATGTCGTCCTGACGGATCGACAGCACCTTGCCGTTGTAGTCCCCGCGCTGAGCCTGGATCGTGGCCGCGTACCGCGTCAGCGGACCGGCCTCGCTCGCGTCGAGGTGTTGCAGGGCCTCCAGGTCGAGGATCAACCGGGGAGGAGCGGCAGCCGCGGCGGCCGCGCTGGCGGACCCAGGAAGCAGTTCACGGATCGGCACGCCGTAGAAATCGGCGAGCTCCGCGAGCTTCTGGACCGTGACGGCTCGATCGCCGCGCTCGTACGAGCCGACGACGACCGCCTTCCAGCGACCCTTGGACTTCTCTTCCACGCCATGCAGCGACAGTCCCTGCTGCTGGCGGATGGCGCGCAACTTGCCACCCAGTGTCTTCGCGTATTCGCTAGGCACGCTGGTTCTTCCCTCCGACTAGTTCGTCATGTCCGGCCCGCCGGAACGGCCCGGTAAGGTGAACCCCCCTCGGTTACACAGAGTAACAATATTCCGGGGCGGAGGCCAGCGTCAAGACGGCGTGTCACATCCGATACCATGTCAAGCGGTCCGAACGTCCTTTAAAGACCCGTCCAGAGAGGCGGGAAAGGAGGAACGGTAGCGATGAGCCCTGCCCAGAGCGCAGAGCAGAGCCAGGCCGAGCAGCCGCCGAAACGCAGCGGTCGCGAGGTCCTGGACGCTTCCGACATTTCCCGGGCACTGACCCGGATCGCCCACGAGATCCTCGAGCGGAACCGCGGCGCCGACCCGGTCGTCCTGCTCGGCATCCCGCGCCGCGGTGTCCCGCTGGCGCAGCGCGTCTCGGCGCGCATCCAGGCCGTCGAGGGGCAGAGCGTGCCGACAGGGTCACTCGACGTGACCATGTACCGCGACGACATCGGCCTCAAACCGCCGCGCGGCCTGGAGCACACCGACATCCCGGCGGACGGGATCGACGGCAAGGTCGTCGTGCTCGTCGACGACGTGCTGTTCTCCGGCCGCACCATCCGCGCGGCCCTCGACGCGCTCGGCGACCTCGGCCGCCCGCGCGCCGTCCAGCTCGCCGTCCTGGTCGACCGCGGCCACCGCGAGCTGCCGATCCGCGCCGACTACGTGGGCAAGAACCTGCCGACCTCGCTGGTCGAGCGGGTCACCGTTCATCTCGACGAGTTCGACGGGGAAGACGCGGTCCTGATCGCGGACAAGGGGGCACAGGCATGAAGCACCTGCTGAGCGCGGGGGACCTGAGCCGCGACGAGGCGCAGTTGATCCTCGACACCGCCGAGGAGATGCGATCACTCGCCGACCGGCCGATCAAGAAGCTGCCCGCGCTGCGCGGGCGGACCGTGGTGAACCTGTTCTTCGAGGACTCCACCCGGACCCGGATCTCGTTCGAGGCGGCCGCCAAGCGGCTGTCCGCGGACGTCATCAACTTCTCCGCGAAGGGGTCGAGCCTGAGCAAGGGCGAGAGCCTCAAGGACACCGCGCTGACGCTGCAGGCGATGGGTGCGGACGGGGTCGTCTGCCGGCACGGCTCGTCCGGTGCGCCGCACCTGCTGGCCACGTCGGGCTGGATGACCGGCTCGGTGGTGAACGCCGGCGACGGCACCCACGAGCACCCGACCCAGGCGCTGCTCGACGCGTTCACGATGCGCCGCCACCTCGGGTCCCTGGACGGCCGCCGGATCACGATCGTCGGCGACGTCCTGCACTCCCGGGTCGCCCGGTCGAACGTGCTGCTGCTGTCGACGCTCGGCGCCGACGTCACGGTCGTCGCCCCGCCGACCCTGCTGCCCGTCGACATGAGCACCTGGCCGTGCGTCACGTCGTACGACTTCGACTCGGTGCTGCCGAAGAGCGACGCGGTGATGATGCTGCGGGTGCAGCGGGAGCGGATGAACGACGCGTTCTTCCCGAGCGCCCGCGAGTACACCCGGCGCTACGGCCTGGACAGGAACCGGATGGCGCAACTGCCGGACGAGGCGATCGTGCTGCACCCCGGCCCGATGAACCGCGGCATGGAGATCAGCGCCGAGGTCGCCGACTCGACCCGCTCGGTGATCGTCGAGCAGGTCACCAACGGCGTCGCGATCCGGATGGCCGTCCTGTACCTGCTGCTTTCTGGAACCAACGAGACCGAGGAGCCCACGGCATGACCGCATACCTGATCACCGGCGCGAGCATCGTTGGCGGTGAGGTCGCGGACCTGCTGATCGACAACGGCGAGATCGTTGCCACCGGCACCGGCCTGGACGCGCCGGCGGACGTCACCACGATCGACGCCACCGGCCTGGTCGCGCTGCCCGGGCTGGTCGACCTGCACACGCACCTGCGCGAGCCCGGCCGGGAGGACGCCGAGACGGTGTTCACCGGCACCCGGGCGGCCGCGCAGGGCGGGTTCACCGCGGTGTTCGCGATGGCCAACACCGACCCGGTCGCCGACACCGCCGGCGTGGTCGAGCAGGTCTGGCGCCTCGGCCGCGACGCCGGGTACGCCGACGTGTACCCGATCGGCGCGGTCACCGTCGGGCGCAAGGGCACGCAGCTCGCGGAGCTGGGCGCGATGGCGGACTCCGCCGCCCGGGTCCGGGTGTTCTCCGACGACGGCGACTGCGTCTGGGACGCCGCGCTGATGCGCCGCGCGCTGGAGTACGTGAAGGCGTTCGACGGTGTGATCGCGCAGCACGCGCAGGAGCCGCGGCTCACCCAGGGCGCGCAGATGAACGAGGGCGCGCTGTCCGGCGTCCTCGGCCTGACCGGCTGGCCGAGTGTCGCCGAGGAGGCGATCATCGCCCGCGACATCCTGCTGAACGCGCACGTCGGGTCGAAGCTGCACATCTGCCACCTGTCCACCAAGGGCTCGGTGGAGATCGTCCGGGCCGCCAAGCGCCGCGGCCTCGAGGTGACCGCCGAGGTCACGCCGCACCACCTGCTGCTGACCGAGGACCTGGCCGCCTCCTACAACCCGGTGTACAAGGTGAACCCGCCGCTGCGCACCAAGGCGGACGTCGAGGCCGTTCGCGAGGGCCTGGCCGACGGCACGATCGACATCGTCGCCACCGACCACGCGCCGCACCCGGTCGAGGACAAGGACTGCGAGTGGAGCGCGGCCGCGTTCGGCATGACCGGCCTGGAGACCGCGCTGTCCGTGGTCCAGCACGCGATGATCGACACCGAGCTGCTCACCTGGGCCGACGTCGCCGACCGGATGAGCTACCGGCCGGCCGCGATCGGTCAGGCCGCCGACCACGGGCAGCCGCTCGTCGCCGGTGCGCCCGCGAACGTCGTGCTGTACGACCCGCGGGTCGAGCGGACCGTCGTACCGGAGGAGTCGGTGTCGCTGTCGCGGAACACGCCGTTCGAGGGCATGACGCTGCCGGGCAAGGTCGTCGCGACGTTCCTGCGCGGTACGCCGACCGTCCTGGACGGTGAGCTGACCAAGTGAAGGCCTTCCTAGGCATTCTCGGCACGCTGGTGGTGCTGGCGGCGGGCTACTTCGGGATGTACCGGGGCTGGCGCAACCGGCAGCACCGGCAGGCCGACCTGGCGCCGCTGCCCGCGGCGCCGGAGGACAACCTGCGCGGCGTCGAAGGCGTGTATGTCGCCACGACGACCGCCGGCGACTGGATGGACCGGATCGCCGTGCACGAACTGGGCGTCCGCGCGACCGCGGACCTGGCCGTCAGTGAGGCCGGCCTGATCTTCCACCGGCAGGGCGCGGCGGATGTCTTCATCCCCGCGGACCGGCTGACCGGGGTCCGGACCGACCGTGGAATCGCCGGCAAGGTGACCGCGGAGAAGTCCGGCCTGGTCGTGGTCACCTGGACCCACGACGGACGTGAGCTCGACACCGGGTTCCGTCCGCGCCGTAAGGCCGACACCGCCGCCCTGACCGCATCCATCTCGACCTTGATCGGAGCATCATGAGCCAGCCAGCACTGCTGGTCCTGGAGGACGGCCGGTCGTTCGCCGGCACGTCGTACGGAGCGACCGGATCCACCTTCGGCGAGGCGGTGTTCACCACCGGGATGACCGGCTACCAGGAGACACTGACCGACCCGTCGTACCACCGGCAGATCGTCACCCAGACCGCGCCGCACATCGGCAACACCGGGATCAACGACGAGGACGACGAGTCGCAGAAGATCTGGGTCGCCGGGTACGTCGTCCGCGACCCGGCCCGGGTCCCGTCGAACTGGCGGGCCACGCGCTCGCTCGACGACCAGCTGAAGGGCCAGGGGATCGTCGGGATCTCCGGGATCGACACCCGCGCGCTGACCCGCCACCTGCGGGAGCGCGGCGCGATGCGCGCCGGCATCTCCACCGAGGTCCTGGACCCGGCCGAGCTGCTGGCCAAGGTGCTCGAGCAGCCGCCGATGATCGGCGCGGACCTCGCGTCGGAGGTGACCACCTTCGAGCCGTACGTCGTACCGGCCGAGGGCGAGAAGCGGTTCACGGTGGTCGCGCTCGACCTGGGCATCAAGTCGATGACGCCGAAGCGAATGTCCGAGCGCGGCATCGAGGTGCACGTGCTGCCGGCCACCGCGACCCTCGACGAGGTGCTCGCGGTGAAGCCGGACGGCATCTTCATGAGCAACGGCCCCGGTGACCCGGAGACCACCGAGCACCCGACGACGCTGCTCAAGCAGCTGCTCGAGCAGGACAAGCCGTACTTCGGGATCTGCTTCGGCAACCAGGTGTTCGGGCGGGCGCTCGGGCTCGGCACGTTCAAGCTCAAGTACGGGCACCGCGGCATCAACCAGCCGGTGCTCGACCGGGCCACCGGCAAGGTCGAGATCACCGCGCAGAACCACGGGTTCGCCGTGGACGCCCCGATCGGGGAAACGGTCGAGACGCCGTACGGGACCGCTGAGGTGTCCCACGTCTCGCTCAACGACAACGTGGTCGAAGGGCTGAAGCTCACCGGCAAGGACGGCCGCGTGCTGGCCTTCTCGGTGCAGTACCACCCCGAGGCGGCGGCCGGCCCGCACGACTCGGCGTACCTGTTCGACCGCTTCGTAGAGCTCATGGAAGGGCGGAACTGATGCCGCGCAGGACAGACATCGATTCGGTCCTGGTGATCGGGTCCGGCCCGATCGTGATCGGCCAGGCCTGCGAGTTCGACTACTCCGGGACCCAGGCCTGCCGGGTGCTCAAGGAGGAGGGCTTCCGGGTCGTCCTGGTGAACTCCAACCCGGCCACGATCATGACCGACCCGGAGTTCGCCGACGCCACCTACGTCGAGCCGATCACACCGGAGTACGTCGAGAAGGTGATCGAGAAGGAGCGCCCGAACGCGCTGCTCGCCACCCTCGGCGGCCAGACCGCGCTGAACGCGGCGATCGCCCTGCACGACAACGGCGTGCTGGAGAAGTACGGCGTCGAGCTGATCGGCGCGTCCGTCGACGCGATCCAGCGCGGCGAGAACCGGGAGTCGTTCAAGCACATCGTCGAGAAGCTCGGCGCCGAGGTCGCGCGGTCGCGGATCTGCCACACGCTCGACGACGTGATGAGTGCGGCCGGCGAGCTCGGGTACCCGCTGGTCGTCCGGCCGTCGTTCACGATGGGCGGCGTCGGCTCCGGGATGGCCTACGACGAGGCCGACCTGCGCCGGATCGCGGGCGCCGGCCTGCACGCCTCGCCGACGACCGAGGTGCTGATCGAGGAGTCGATCCTCGGCTGGAAGGAGTACGAGCTGGAGGTGATGCGCGACAAGGCCGACAACGTCGTGATCATCTGCTCGATCGAGAACGTCGACCCGATGGGCGTGCACACCGGCGACTCGGTGACGGTCGCGCCGGCGATGACGCTGACCGACCGCGAGTACCAGGTGATGCGGGACCTGGCCATCGGCATCATCCGCGAGGTCGGGGTCGACACCGGCGGCTGCAACATCCAGTTCGCGGTGAACCCGGCCGACGGCCGGCTGATCGTGATCGAGATGAACCCGCGGGTGTCCCGCTCGTCCGCGCTGGCGTCGAAGGCGACCGGGTTCCCGATCGCGAAGATCGCCGCGAAGGTCGCGATCGGCTACACCCTCGACGAGATCCCGAACGACATCACCCAGCAGACCCCGGCGAGCTTCGAGCCGACGCTGGACTACGTGGTGGTGAAGGTGCCGCGGTTCGCGTTCGAGAAGTTCCCGGCCGCGGACGCCACGCTGACCACGCACATGAAGAGCGTCGGCGAGGCGATGGCGATCGGCCGGAACTACACCGAGGCGCTGCAGAAGGCGCTGCGGTCGCTGGAGAAGCCGGAGGCCCGGTTCTCCTGGGCCGGGCAGCCCGCCAGCGAGCTGGAGCCGTTGCTGGAGGCAATCAAGACGCCGCACGACGGCCGGCTGCGCACGGTCATGGACGCGATCCGCGCCGGTGCGACGCCGGAGCAGATCTTCGACGCGACCAGGATCGACCCGTGGTTCGTCGACCAGCTGTACCTGATCCACGAGACCGCCCTGCAGGTCGCGGCCGCACCGCGGCTGACGCCGGACGTGATCAAGCTGGCCAAGCGGCACGGGTTCTCCGACCTGCAGCTGGCCGAGATCCGCGGCCTGACCGAGGACGTCGTCCGCGGCGTCCGGCAGGCGCTCGGGATCCGGCCGGTCTACAAGACGGTCGACACCTGTGCGGCCGAGTTCAAGGCCGAGACGCCGTACCACTACTCGTCGTACGACGAGGAGACCGAGGTCGCGCCGCGCGAGACCCCGGCGGTGCTGATCCTCGGCTCCGGGCCGAACCGGATCGGGCAGGGCATCGAGTTCGACTACTCGTGCGTGCACGCGTCGATGGCGCTGCGCGAGGCGGGCTACTGCACGATCATGGTGAACTGCAACCCGGAGACGGTCTCGACCGACTACGACACCTCCGACCGGCTGTACTTCGAGCCGCTCACCTGCGAGGACGTGCTCGAGATCGTGTACGCCGAGCTGCAGGCCGGACCGGTCGCGGGCGTGATCGTCCAGCTCGGCGGCCAGACGCCGCTCGGGCTGGCGCAGCGGCTCGCGGACGCCGGCGTACCGATCGTCGGGACCTCGCCCGAGGCGATCCACCTGGCCGAGGAGCGGGGCGCGTTCGGCAAGGTGCTCGCGGACGCGAAGCTGCCGGCGCCGAAGCACGGGACGGCGCTGTCGGCCGAGGAGGCGCACAAGGTCGCGGAGGAGATCGGGTTCCCGGTCCTCGTCCGGCCGTCGTACGTGCTCGGCGGGCGCGGCATGGAGATCGTCTACAGCACGGCCGAGCTGAGCGCCGCGCTGGAGCGGCTCGGCGGCGACGGGGCGTTCGAGCACCCGGTGCTGATCGACCGGTTCCTGGACGACGCGGTGGAGATCGACGTCGACGGGCTGTTCGACGGGAACGAGCTGTTCCTCGGCGGCGTGATGGAGCACATCGAGGAGGCCGGGGTGCACTCCGGCGACTCGTCGTGCGCGCTGCCGCCGATCACCCTCGGGAACGCCGACATCGAGAACATCCGCAAGTCCACCGAGGCGATCGCCCGCGGTGTCGGAGTCCGCGGCCTGCTGAACGTGCAGTACGCGCTCGCCGGCGACGTCCTGTACGTGCTGGAGGCGAACCCGCGGGCGTCGCGGACGGTGCCGTTCGTCTCGAAGGCGACCGCGACGCCGATGGCGAAGGCGGCGGCCCGGGTGATGCTCGGCGCCACCATCGCCGAGCTGCGCGCGGAGGGGCTGCTGCCGGCCTCCGGCGACGGCGGCACGCTGCCGCCGACCACGCCGATCGCGGTCAAGGAGGCCGTGATGCCGTTCAATCGGTTCCGGACCATCGACGGGTCGTCGGTCGACACGGTGCTCGGGCCGGAGATGAAGTCCACCGGCGAGGTGATGGGCGTCGACGACACCTTCGGTACGGCGTTCGCCAAGTCGCAGACGGGGGCGTCGCAGCCGCTGCCCGGCGACGGCAAGGTGTTCGTCTCGGTCGCGAACCGGGACAAGCGGCACATGATCTTCCCGGTCAAGCGGCTGGCCGACCTCGGCTTCCAGATCTACGCGACCGAGGGGACGGCCGACGTCCTGCGCCGCAACGGGGTCGAGGCGGTCACGGTCCGCAAGAGCAGCCAGGGCCCGGGCCCGAACGGTGAGCCGACGATCGTCCAGATGGTCCAGGACGGCGAGCTGAACCTGATCGTCAACACGCCGATCGGGATCACGCAGGGCGGCTCGCCGCGCCTCGACGGGTACGAGATCCGCAGCGCGGCGGTGGCGCGGAACATCCCGTGCATCACCACGGTGCAAGGGCTGGCGGCCGCGGTCCAGGGCATCGAGGCGCAGCGGGCCGGCGACATCGGCGTCCGGTCCCTGCAGGACTGGGTGCCGAGGATCCGCGGTGTCTGACCGGACGATGTACGAGCGCCTTGTCCGGCCGGTCCTGTACCGGCTGGGCAAGGGCGACGCCGAGGTCGCCCACGAGCAGACGCTCGCCGCCCTCCGCCTCCTCGGCCGCATCCCCGGCGCAGCGCGGATCGGAGCCCGGGCTTTCGGCGCCTCCGGCTCCCGCTCGACACCGGCCGGCGCGGCAGGCTCGGCTCCGGCAGGGGGCCCGGGCCTCGCTCGGACGGTCTTCGGCCTCCGATTCCCGTCCCCGGTCGGCCTGGCGGCCGGGATGGACAAGAACGGGATCGCCCTCCGGGCGTGGCCGGCCATCGGGTTCGGCTTCGTCGAGGTCGGGACCGTCACGGCGCACCCGCAGCCGGGTAACGAGAAGCCGCGGTTGTTCCGGTTGGTCGAGCACGAGGCGGTCATCAACCGGATGGGCTTCAACAACCTCGGCAGCGAGGCCCTGGCCGCGCGACTGGCGGCGTACGGCGACCTCGGCTACCCGCTCGGGATCTCGATCGGGAAGTCGAAGGTGACACCGCTGGAGGAGGCGGTCGAGGACTACGTGACCTCGCTGCGCCGCCTCTACCGGTACGGCGACTACTTCGCGGTCAACGTGTCGTCGCCGAACACCCCCGGACTGCGCGAGCTGCAGGACGCCGGCCACCTCCGCGAACTGCTCACCGCGCTGCACACCGAGGCCGCGTCGCTGACCGTCGCGGGCCTCGGCCCGAAGCCGATCCTGGTGAAGATCGCGCCGGACCTGACCACGTCGGCGATCGACGAGCTGCTCCAGGTCTGCACCGACACCGGCGTCGCCGGCATCATCGCCACCAACACCACCATCGGCCGCCCGGACGTCACGGCGCACCCGCTGTCGAAGGAGACCGGCGGCCTGTCGGGCCGTCCGCTCGCCGAGATCTCGGCCAAGGTGGTCGCCCACATCCACCACGAGACCGGGGGAGCGCTGCCGGTCATCGGTGTCGGCGGGATCGTCGACGCGTCGGACGCGACCCGTCTCTTCGACGCCGGCGCCAGCCTCGTCCAGGTCTACTCCGGACTCATCTACAAGGGCCCCGGCCTGATCCGCCAGATCAACAGGAGCTTGCTATGAGCAATCAACCTTTGGGGAGCGACATGCGTAACAAGCCGTTCGGCGCCCGGCTGCGCGCCGCGATGGACGCCCGCGGCCCGTTGTGCGTCGGCATCGACCCGCACCAGCACCTCCTGGACGCGTGGGGCCTGCCGGACACCGCGGAGGGCCTGGCGTCGTTCACGTACGGCGTCGTCGACGCGCTCGCCGACCGGGTCGCGGTGTTCAAGCCGCAGTCCGCGTTCTTCGAGCGCTTCGGGTCGGCCGGGGTCGCCGTCCTCGAGCAGGCGACGATCCGGCTGCGCGAGGCCGGGGCGCTGGTGATCATCGACGCGAAGCGCGGTGACATCGGCACGACGATGGCGGGCTACGCGGCGGCGTACCTGGCCGAGAAGGGCCCGCTGGCGTGCGACGCGCTGACGGTCAGCCCGTACCTCGGCTTCGGCTCGCTGCAGCCGGCGATCGACGAGGCGCGGGAGTCGGGTGCGGGGCTGTTCGTCCTCGCGCTGACCTCGAACCCGGAAGGCCCGCAGTTCCAGTCCGCCCGCACCGCGGACGGGCCGACGGTCGCGGGCGCGGTCCTCGACGGCCTGCGCGCACTCAACGCGGACGCCGAGGGCCTGGGCTCGTTCGGCGCGGTCGTTGGCGCGACGATCAGCTCGACCGACGAGAACCTGGACATCAACGGCCCGCTGCTCGCCCCCGGCCTCGGCGCCCAGGGCGGCACGGCCGAGGGCCTGGCCAAGGTGTTCGGCCCGGCGGTCCGCAACGTCGTCCCGTCCAGCTCCCGCGAAATCCTCGGCGCCGGCCCCGATGCCACCGCCCTCCAGGACGCCGCCGCCCGCACCAACGACGCCTACCGAAGCGTCCTCGGCTACTGAGGATCTGCAGCTCGACAGGAGGTGTCCGGACCAGCCGTCAGCAGTCGCGCTCGTCCGGGCACCAGATCGGCCCGGAAGGGCCGACACCTCCTGTCGAGCTGCAGAGCGAGCGGCGGTGTGCGATCTTCTTCGGCATGGGTTCGGGGCTGGAGTTGTGCCGGCGGTTCTACACCGAGGTTGTTCGGCCGCTGGTCGACGTGCCGCACAGTGCGGCGTTGATGGGGCGCGGTTCGGAGGTGCTCGGATTCGACGACGAGATGTCGACCGACCACAACTGTGAGGCCCGCGTGCTCCTGTTTGTCGAGCACGGTGGGGAGCTCCGGCCGGAGGTGCCTGAGACGTTCGCGGGGCGGCCGACGCTGGTGGAGGTGCACACCGTGCGCGAGTACTTCCGGCAGCAGTTCGGTTTCGAGGTCGACGCCGAGTTGACGCCGGGGGATTGGCTGACCTTTCCCGAGTCGATTCTCCGGCAGCACACCGCGGGTGCCGTGTTCCACGACGATCTCGGCCTTGATGCGGTCCGGGAGCGGCTGGCGTACTACCCGGACGACCTCTGGCGGTATCTGCTGATCACCGCCTGGTGGCGCGTGCACCCGGAGATGAACCTCGTCGGCCGCGCCGGGTACGTCGGCGACGAGCTCGGGTCGTCGTTGATCGGTGCCCAGCTGGTACAGGACCTGATGCGGCTGTGTTTCCTGATGGAGCGCACCTACGAGCCGTACTCCAAGTGGTTCGGGACGGCCTTCGGCCGGTTGTCCTGCGGTCCGGCGATGACGCCGCTGCTCCGCGAGGTCGGGCGGGCCGAGACCTGGCAGGAGCGCACGGAGGCGCTGGAGGCGGCCTATCGCGCCGTCGGTGAGCTGCACAACCGGCTCGGCATCACCGAGCCGGTGGAGCTCGGTGTGGAGCGGATGTTCGGCCGGCCGTTCGACACGGTGTGGGGCGACTACATCGGCGCGTTGCACGCCGGCATCCGCGATCCCGAGGTCCTCCGGATCTGCGAACGCTGGCCCGTCGGCGGGATCAACCGTGTCCGCGACCTGCTGTGGAAGGCGGACGACCGCCGTCAGGTGCTGGGGCTGCTCGGGTCGCGGTAGAGGCTGGTCAGGAGGCTGACGGCGGCTCGGGTCGCGGGGTGTGGGTCCTCGCGGTGCCAGATCAGGTGGACGTCGACCGGGGGCGCGTCCCGCACCGGGCGGTAGACGACGCCGTCGCGGCGGTACTGCGTCGTGGTCGCCTGCGGGGTGAGGCCGACGGACCGGCCTGACGAGATCGCGGCCAGCCAGTCGTCGACGTCGTGGGTGAGCTCGATCTTCGGCCGCGCGTCCGGCGGCCACAGGTCGGCCGTGGTGCTCCCGGTGCGGCGGTCGATGACGACGGTGCGGTCGCGGAGCTGGTCGAGCGTCAGTGACCGCTTGCGCGCGAGCGGGTCGTCGGCGGGCAGGGCGCAGTACCGGCGTTCCCGGGCGAGGAGGACATGGGCGAAACGGCCCAGCTCAAGATGGCTGCGCACCACCGCGAGATCGCACAGGCCCTCGGCGAGCCCGCCGGTCGCGGTGTTGGTGCGGATCAGCTGCAGCTCGACGCCGGGATGCTCGGCGGCCCACCGGCGCTGGAACTCACGGGTGCGGCTGCCGAACGCCGACCAGGCATGGCCGACCCGCAGCCGCGTGTGGCCGCTCGTCGCCTCGCTCACCAGCTCGTCGAGCTCGGCGAGGATGTGCCGCGCCCGGGCGAGCACCCGGACACCGGCCGCGGTCGGGGTCAGCGAACGACTGGTCCGGTGCAGCAGACGAACGCCGAGCTCACGCTCCAGCGCGAGGAGATTGCGCGACACGGCGGCCTGGGAGATCCCCAGCTCGATCGCGGCGTCGGTGAACGTGCCGGAGTCGACGATCTCCACCAGGCACCGCAGCTGCCGGATATCCATGACTCCAGCGTATAGATCGGCTGTCTCCTGCATTTTGCGGACGGCGCCGGACCGAGGACTCTCGTTGATCGTGAGGCGAGAACGGTTGACCGGTGTGGCGATGATGCTCGGCAGCGGGCTGTCGACGCAGGTAGGTGCGTCGGTGGCGGCGCTGGCGTTCCCGGTGATCGGCCCGGCGGGCGTGGTGGCGATCCGGCAGTGGGTCGCGGCGATCGCGCTGCTCGCGGTCGGCCGCCCGCGGCTGCGGTCGATCACGGCCCACCAGTGGCGCCCGGTAATCGGTCTGGCCGTGGTGTTCGCGGTGATGAACCTGTCGCTTTACACCGCTATCGACCGCGTCGGCCTGGGCCTGGCGGTGACGCTCGAGTTCCTCGGACCACTTTCCGTTGCCCTGCTGGGCTCTCGGCGCCTGCTCGACCTGCTGTGCGCGCTCGCGGCCGCCCCCGCAGTGGTCCTCCTGGCCCGCCCGCAAGCAACGACGGACTACCTCGGGATCGGCTTGGGCTTGCTCGCGGCAACGTGTTGGGCCTGCTACATCCTGCTCAACCGCAAGGTGGGCAGGGAGTTGCCGGGTGCAACAGGTTCGGCCGCGGCGGCGGCGTTGTCCGGCCTGGCGTACGTCCCGGTCGGCGTCGTCGTCCTGCTGAATCACCCGCCGACGCTCGCCGCGGTGTCGTACGCGCTGGTGGCCGGTCTGCTGTCGTCCGCCGTACCGTTCCTCGTTGATCTGTTGACGTTGCGCCGCGTCCCGGCGCAGTTCTTCGGCGTCTTCATGAGCGTGAACCCGGTGCTCGCGGCGCTCGTCGGACTGGTGGTTCTCGGGCAGCGGCTCGCGGTCCTCGACTGGGTGGCGATCCTGGTGATCGTCTCGGCGAACGCGGTCGCGATCACGTTCGCCAGACCTGAAGTCCACTCGAAGGACGGCGACGCGCCAGATCACAACCCGGTTCCAGTCGCGCCGTGCGACGTTCTTCACGGCGTGCCGGACCTCGCGATGACCCCGGCGTTCGGAAAGGTGTCGGCGGACGGGGAGCCAATGACTTCCCGCGCGACACAGTGAAGGAACACGATGCGGAAGCTGGCAGCCCTCGCGGCCGTTGTGACGATGAGTGTTGGCGCCCTGACGGCCTGCTCGGGTGGCGACTACTGCGCGGACCTGAAGGGGTACGTCGACTCGGCGAAGGACGTCGACATCAAGAACGCCGACCAGGTCGGCAAGATGCTCACCGAGATGAAGAAGGTCTCGAAGTCAGCTCCCAAGGACCTGGAGGACGACTGGAAGGTCGTCATCGACTACGCCGAGAAGGCGCAGGACGCCAAGGGTGACACGAACAAGCTGATGGAGCTGGCCAAGTCCGACGGCTCCAAGGTCCAGCCCGCCATGGAGGCGATCACCAAGCAGGCGAAGGACACCTGCAAGATCGACCTGCCGGGCGCCGGCAACTGACGCGTCGCCGACCGGGCCCGGTGGGACGGCTCTGCCCGTTCCTTCCCACCGGCCCGGAAGGCACCGCCGGCCCCAGGCGGCCTCTGTCGGCCCCCTGAGGGCACTGCGGAACGTATTCGTTTCCGATGATTAGGTCACTCCCGGTAGCGTGCGGGGTGTGAAGCGTTCTCTCGCCATCCTCGCGACCGTGGCCACCGGTGCCGGTGTGCTGACCGCCTGCACCGACGAACAGGCGTACTGCGTCGATCTCGCCAAGTACGCCGCGAAGGCGGTCGACGTCGATCCGCAGAAGCCGGTCGACTACGTGAAGATCCTGGACGACGCGAACAAGCTCCAGGAGTCCGCGCCGCAGGACGTGAAGGACGACTGGGGTGTCGTCGTCACGTTCGCCGAGAAGGCACAGAAGGCCGGCACGGACGCGGCCAAGCTGGCCGAGCTGAGCAAGCAGACGGGCGGTGTGATGACGGCGTACAAGAACATCACCAGCCAGGCCAAGGACAGCTGCAAGGTCGACCTCCCGGCGTTGAACTGATCAACTGATCGTTCGAATCCGCGACTCTGTTCCACCACCGCCGGACGGCGGGCTGAACCCGTGTTAGGTTCCCTTGCGAAGCCATACAACGGGACAGGTGAAACGGTGCCACTTCCTTCTTTGACCCCGGAGCAGCGTGCGGCAGCTCTGGACAAGGCCGCGGCGGCGCGGCGTGAACGAGCCGAGATCAAGAACCGGATCCGGCACTCGGGAGCGTCTCCGACGGAGGTGCTCCACGAGGGCCAGACGAACGACGTGATCGGCAAGATGCGGGTCAGCCAGCTGCTGCAGTGCATCCCGGGGGTCGGCAAGGTCCGCGCCCAGCAGATCATGGAGCGTGCGGGGATCTCGGAGACGCGGCGGGTGCGCGGCCTCGGCTCGAACCAGATCGCCGCGCTCGAGCGCGAATTCGCCGAGTGATCCCAGGGTGAGTCAGACCAAAACCCCGACCGGCTCGTTGGACACTGGTGTGACCATGACCACGCACGCGGGAAACAGTTCGAACGAGCCGTCGGCCGGTCCTGACCCGGCGCGGCTGACCGTGCTGGCCGGGCCGACGGCGGTCGGCAAGGGGACCGTCGCGGCCGACATCCGGGAACGGTTCCCGGACATCTGGATCTCGGTGTCCGCGACCACCCGCAAGCCGCGGCCGGGCGAGGTGCACGGTGTGCACTACCTGTTCGTGTCGGACGCCGAGTTCGACCGGATGATCGCCGACGGCGAGTTGCTGGAGTGGGCCGTGGTGCACAAGGCCGCCCGCTACGGCACGCCGAAACAGCCGGTGCTCGACAAGCTCGCGGCCGGCCGCCCGGCCCTGCTGGAGATCGACCTGCAGGGCGCGCGCCAGGTCCGCGAGACGATGCCGGACGCGCAGTTCGTGTTCCTGTCGCCGCCGAGCTGGGACGAGCTGGTCCGCCGGCTGCTGTTCCGCGGCACCGAGACGCCGGAGGAGCGGGAGCGGCGGCTGGAGACCGCGACCGTCGAGCTGGCCGCCGAGAAGGAGTTCGACGTGACGATCGTCAACGCCTCGGTTCGGGAGGCCGCCGATCAGTTGGTAAAGTTGATTCGATCACCCTCCATCTCTGGAAAGAGCTGAACTTGTCTGGCAACCAGCCCGTCGCCATCGGCATCACCTCCCCGCCGATCGACGACCTGCTCACCCACACCGACTCGAAGTACAAGTTGGTGCTCTACTCGGCCAAGCGGGCGCGGCAGATCAATGCCTACTACTCGCAGCTCGGCGAGGGCCTGCTGGAGTACGTCGGGCCGCTGGTCGAGACGCACGTCCAGGAGAAGCCGCTGTCGATCGCGATGCGCGAGATCAACGACGGCGTGCTGACCTGCACCGACATCGACCCCGAGGCCGAGGCGGAAGCCGCTGCCGCGGAGAAGTCCGAGTAACTCACCCCGTATGAAGCCCAACGTGGTGCTCGGGGTCGGCGGCGGCATCGCGGCGTACAAGGTCTGCGACCTGCTCCGACGGCTGACCGAGTCCGGGCACAGCGTGCGGGTGGTGCCGACCGCGGCCGCGCTGGAGTTCGTCGGCGAGGCGACGTGGGCGGCGCTGTCCGGGCAGCCGGTGACCGCCGATCCGTTCGACGACGTGCAGGAGGTCCCGCACGTCCGGATCGGCAAGGCCGCCGAGCTGGTCGTGGTGGCGCCCGCGACCGCGAACCTGATCGCCAAGGCCGCTCACGGGCTGGCCGACGACCTGCTCACGAACACCCTGCTCACCGCGCGCTGCCCGATCCTGTTCGCGGCCGCGATGCACACCGAGATGTGGGAGCACCCCGCTACCCAGGCGAATGTCGCGACGCTGCGTTCGCGCGGGATCACGGTCCTCGACCCGGCGGTCGGGCGCCTGACCGGCGCCGACACCGGCCGCGGCCGGCTGCCGGAGCCGTCGGAGATCTTCGCGATCAGCCAGCTGATGCTCGCCGACGAGGCCGCCCGCGCGGCGGGCCAGTCGGTCGCCGACCTGACCGGCAAGCAGGTGCTGATCAGCGCCGGCGGTACGCGCGAACACCTCGACCCGGTGCGGTATCTCGGCAACTCCTCGTCCGGCAAGCAGGGCTACGCGCTCGCCCGGATCGCGGCCGCCCGCGGCGCCAAGGTCACGCTGGTCGCGGCGAATTCCGAGCTGCCCGACCCGGCCGGCGTCCAGGTCGTCCCGGTCACCAGCACCCGCGATCTGTACGACGAGATCACCGGGCGCGCCGGGGACGCCGACGCGATCGTGATGGCGGCCGCCCCGGCCGACTTCCGCCCGGCCGACGTCGCCGAGCACAAGATCAAGAAGACCGCCGACGGCTCGGTCCCCGCGGTCAGCCTGGTGCAGAACCCGGACATCCTGCAGACGATCTCGCACGACCGGGCCCGCACCGGCCAGGTGATCGTCGGGTTCGCCGCGGAGACCGGCGACGCCGACCACACGGTCCTGGAGCTCGGCCGCGCCAAGCTCGAGCGCAAGGGCTGCGACCTGCTGGTCGTCAACGACGTCTCCGGCGGCAAGGTCTTCGGCAGCGACGTCAACGAGGCCGTCATCCTCGACCGCTCCGGCAGCGCCCTCCCCGTCCCCTCCGGCAGCAAGGACGCCCTGGCCGGCGTCATCTGGAACCTGGTCGCCACCCACTGGGAGTGACCCGGTGCCACAGGTGAGGCCGGCAGTCGCCACCGACAGACCGGGGATCCTCGGCCTGGCCGGTGAGGTCGAGCACTGGTTCGGTCCGATGGTTGCCGAAGCAGGCTTTCACCACGCCCTCGACCGCCACGTCGCCGAGCAGCGTGCGCTGGTGGCGTCCGATGCCGGCCGACTGGTGGGAGCTGTCCTGTTCGGCGGGTCGTCGCTGCGGTTCGCGGTGCATTGGCTGGTGATCTCCGAGCGGGCGCGCGGCCGTGGCGTCGGCCGGCAGTTGATGACCGCGGTGGTCGAGCGGCTCACCGGGGGCCGGGGACTCGCCGAGGGGGAGGTCGTCGAGGTGGTGACGTTCGGCGCGGACCATCCGGGGGCGGTGGCCAGTGGTGCGCGGGTGTTCTACGAGCGCCTTGGCTTCGTGCCGGGGGAACCGGCGCCGGACGGCCCGGACGGTGGGTCCCGGCAGGTCTTTCGCTACAAGAGGACAGAAGCTGTCCGCTTCTCGCCCTAGGGTCGTCGTATGAAGATCACCTGGGAGGCCGTCGTCGCGCGGCGGATGCGGCGGCATCATCTGGTCGGATCCGCGGCGAGTGCGGCGGACGCCGTGCGGGCGATGTGTGGGGCGCATGCGCAGATCGCGGCGGCGGGGGAGGTCTCGGTGGCGCTAAGGGTCGCCGAGGCGACGCGCGAGACGGTGCAGCGGGATCAGGAGCTGGTGAAGACGTTCGGGCCGCGGGGGACCGTGCATCTGCTGCCGCTGGAGGACCTGCCGATGTGGACCGGTGCGCTGTCCGCGCTGCCGGCGAGCGGTGTGCAGCCCGAGCCGATCCGGATGAGCCCGGACGAGATCGACCAGGTCGTGGTCGCGATCGGGGAGGCGCTCGCCGACGCGGACCTCACCGTCGACGAGCTCACCGAGGAAGTCGTCCGGCGGACCGGCGAATGGGCCCGGACGCCGACGATCCCCGCGTTCCAGGGTGCCTGGGCCCGCTGGCGGCAGGCGGTGTACGTCGCCGCGCACGCCGGCGTCCTGTGTCACGGGCCGCTGCGCGGGCGACTCACGACGTACTCGAACCCGCACCGGTTCCGCCCGTTCGAGCCGATGCCCGCGGAGAAGGCGCTCACCGAACTGCTGCACCGCTACCTGTACTCGTACGGCCCGGCGACCCCGCAGCAGTTCGCCCGCTGGCTCAAGACCACCCCGACGGTGGTCAAGCGGTACTTCGACGGGCTCCCGCGGGTCGAGCTCAACGGTCAGACGGCCTGGCTCGCTCCCGGCGACGACGAGTTCCCCGACGACCGCGCGGACGGCGTGCGGCTGCTGCCGTACTTCGACGCGTACGGCGTCGGCAGCTTCCCGCGTGAACTGCTCTTCCCGGGCAAGGCCTTCGCCCGCGCGACCGCCCGCGGCCAGGCCGGCAACTACCCGCTGCTGCTCGTCGACGGCGTCGTGGCCGGTGTCTGGCACCAGAAGAAGTCCGGCCGGACACTGCACGTCACCGTCGAGGCCCTCACTCCGCTGAACCGTCGCCGGCGCACGCTGCTGGCCGCGGAGGTGGACCGCCTGGCTGCGATCCTTGGCGGTACGCCGTCGCTCACACTGGGCGACGTGACGGTCGGCGCGCACGCCTGAATCAGTGCCGTTTGTCCAGAATGTGATCGAGGATCTCGTATCCTGGATGAATTCGGAGCGTCACCGGGACGCGGGCGGAAACTGCTGGCATACTTCCCAAGATGCATCGCCAACCGCCGGTGCATGGGGGGATCGCGCGGTTGTGCCAACGCGCAACCGGGCGGCACAAGAGGAATCCGAGGGAGAACTGTGGCGAGGCGCCTTTTCACGTCCGAGTCCGTGACCGAAGGTCACCCGGACAAGATCGCTGACCAGATCAGCGACTCCATTCTCGACGCGTTGCTGGCCGAGGACCCGAAGAGCCGGGTCGCGGTCGAGACCCTGATCACCACGGGTCTGGTCGTCGTCGCGGGAGAGGTCACCACGACGGCGTACGTCGACATCCCGGGGATCGTGCGGTCGCGCATCCTCGAGATCGGCTACGACTCGTCCCTGAAGGGTTTCGACGGCGCGTCCTGTGGGGTGCAGGTCGCCATCGGGAGCCAGTCCCCGGACATCGCGCAAGGTGTCGACACGGCCTACGAGACGCGCTCGGACGCGTCCCAGGACGCTCTGGACCTGCAGGGGGCGGGTGACCAGGGCCTGATGTTCGGCTACGCGTCGAACGAGACGCCGGAGCTGATGCCGCTGCCGATCACGATCGCGCACCGGCTGTCCGAGCGGCTCGCCGAGGTCCGCAAGAACGGCACCCTGGCGTACCTGCGGCCGGACGGGAAGACCCAGGTCACGGTCGAGTACGACGGTGACAAGGCGGTCCGGATCGACACCGTGGTGGTGTCCAGCCAGCACGCGGCGGACATCAACCTGGAGTCGATGCTGACGCCGGACATCAAGAAGCACGTCGTCGACCCGGTGCTCGAGCAGTTCGACATCGACGCGACCGACTACAAGCTGCTGGTGAACCCGACCGGCCGGTTCGAGATCGGCGGCCCGATGGGTGACGCCGGGCTGACCGGGCGGAAGATCATCATCGACACCTACGGCGGGATGGCGCGGCACGGCGGCGGCGCGTTCTCCGGCAAGGACCCGTCCAAGGTCGACCGCTCGGCGGCGTACGCGATGCGCTGGGTGGCGAAGAACATCGTCGCGGCCGGGCTCGCGGACCGGGTCGAGTGCCAGGTCGCGTACGCGATCGGCAAGGCCGCGCCGGTCGGTTTCTACGTCGACACGTTCGGCACCGAGAAGGTGCCGGTGGACAAGATCGCCGACGCGGTCCGCGAGGTCTTCGACCTGCGGCCGGCCGCGATCATCCGCGACCTCGAGCTGCTCCGGCCGATCTACGCCCAGACCGCGCGCAACGGCCACTTCGGCCGCACCGGCGAGGGCTTCACGTGGGAGCGCACCGACCGCGTCGAGGCCCTCAAGGCGGCGGTCGGCAAGTAGGTCGGCAGGTAGGTCGGCAAGTAGTTGTCCACAGCGGGTCGGCAGTGCGCAACCGCACTGTCGGCCCGCTGCTCTAGCATTCCTCAGTGACATCGAACGTGACCCCGGGCGGGGATTCGCCGGAGCAGCTGACGCTGCTGCGCGACACCGTTCGCAAGTCACGGACCAAGGAACCGGCCGAGATCACCGCGTCGTCGCCGGTGGCCCGGATCGCGGTCGACGTCTCGCTCCCGCACCTGGACCGGCCGTTCGACTACCTGGTGCCCGACGACATGGCCGCGGCCGCGCAGCCCGGGGCCCGGGTGAAGGTGCGGTTCGCCGGCAAGGATCTCGACGGGTTCGTGCTGGAGCGGCTCGACGAGTCGGACCACGACGGCAAGCTGGTCCGGTTGCGCAAGGTCGTGTCGCCGGAGCGGGTGCTGACACCCGAGATCGCGGACCTGTGCCGGGCGGTCGCCGATCGGTATGCCGGGGTGCTCGCGGACGTCACGCGGCTGGCGGTCCCGCCGCGGCACGCGAAGGTCGAGGGGGAGCCGCTGCGCTGCGACCAGCCGGCGCGGCCGCCGGTGTCGACGTCCCGCTCCGAGTGGACGCCGTACCCGCCGGGTTTCCTCGACGCGATCGAGCGCGCGGAGTCGCCGCGCGCGGTGTGGACCGCCGTGCCGGGGGCCGACTGGCCGCTGGCGTTCGCGCAGGCCGCCGCGGTGTGCGCCGCGTCGGGCCGGGGTGCGTTGTTGCTGGCGCCGGACGCGCGCGATCTGGAACGGTTGGCTGCTGCGTGCACAGAGGTGCTGGGGGAGTCCGGCTTCGTCACGCTGTCCGCGGACCTAGGGCCGACGGCTCGCTATCGCGCGTTCCTGTCCGCGCTGCACGGATGTGCGCGGGTGGTGATCGGGACGCGGGCGGCGGCGTTCGCGCCGGTGGCGGATCTCGGGCTGGTGGCGATGTGGGACGACGGCGACGAGTCGTACGCCGAGCCGCGCGCGCCGTACCCGCATGCCCGGGAAGTGCTGCTGCTGCGGGCGTTCCGGCAGCAGTGTGCGGCGTTGCTCGGCGGGTTCGCGCGGTCCACGGAGGCGGCGGCGCTGATCGAGTCCGGCTTCGCGCACGAGCTGATCGCGGACCGCAAGGTGATCCGGGCGGCCGCGCCGTCGGTGCACATCGCGGGCGAGTCCGATCACGACCTGGCCCGTGACCCGGCGGCACGCGCGGCGCGGCTGCCGCACCGGGCCTTCGAGATCGCGCGCGAGGGACTGCGGTCCGGGCCGGTGCTGGTGCAGGTCCCACGCGCCGGGTACCTGCCGAGTCTGGTGTGCCAGACCTGCCGGGCGCCGTCGCGGTGCTCGACCTGCGGCGGGACCTTACGCCGTACCGGGGGATCAGGGCCGGCGAGCTGCAGCGTGTGCGGCCGGCCGGCCGTCGACCACCGGTGCCCGGAGTGCGGCGACACCCGGATGCGTGCGGCCATCATCGGCGCCCGTCGTACGGCGGAGGAGCTCGGCCGGGCGTTTCCCGGCGTCGTCGTGCGGACGTCGGGCGGCGACAACGTGCTCGACTCGGTCCCGGACGCGCCCGCGCTGGTCGTCACCACCCCCGGCGCTGAGCCGGTCGCCGACGGCGGGTACGCCGCGGCGCTCCTCCTCGACACCTGGCTGATGCTCTCCCGCCCCGACCTGCGAGCCGCCGAGGAAGCCGTCCGCCGCTGGTTCAACGCGGCCGCCCTGGTCCGCCCGGCCGCACCGGTCATCCTGGTCGGCGACCCGTCCGCCTTACCGCTGCAGGCACTCGTCCGTTGGAGCCCCGAAGGGTATGCACTGCGGGAGATCGAAGAGCGCCGCACCGCCCGCCTGGCTCCGGCGGCGAAGCTCGCGGAACTCACCGGCCCGTCCGAGTCCGTCAACGACCTCGTCACCCGCCTCCGCGATCTGGTCCCGCCGTCGGCAGGGCTGGAGGTCCTGGGTCCGGTGGACATCGACGACGAGACCGTCCGGGCCGTGGTCCGCACCCCGCGCGCCCACGGCCAGACCCTGGTGCGGGCCCTGAAGGAATCCCAGTCGGCCCGCACCACCAAGAAGAACCCGGGCACCGTCCGGATCCAGGTCGATCCACCGAACTTCGGCTAGCGGCCTACCTGCGGAACGCGGCCCTGGCCGCGGCGGCGGTCGAGGCGATGTACTCCGGCGGCTCGATGAACCACCACTCGTCGAACGGCACGCCGTTCATGAGGTCGCGCCGGTAGCCGATGCACACCAGGTAGAGCGGCCTGATGTACATCACTGCTTCGAGCCGGTCGAGTTCCTCGTCGGTGAGCTCGACGTGCTTGCGGTATGCGGTGACGACGGCGTTGACGTGCTCCTCGTTGGTGCTTCTCGAGGGAGCCCAGTTGCCGGTTCCCCACAGCAGGAAGGCCAGGTCGGCGAGCCGCGGTCCGCGCCCGGACGCCTTCCAGTTGATGGCTACCGGCCCGTTCGGCCCCATGACCGCGTGATCGGGAGCGTGCAGCAGGTTGCCGTGCAGCAGGCCCTCGGGCAGGCCGTCGGCGTCGTCGGCGGAGCGCACCTGTTCGAGGAGCTGCTCGAACCGCTCGCGGTCGGCGGCCCCGACCTTGGTGTCCACCGCGTCGAGGAAGGCCAGGCCCGCCAGGAGATCCTGCCGAGGCGTGCCCATCCGGCTCGGGTCCTCACCACTGGCCCCACCGGGCCGGCTGACCGACTCGTCGAACGGCAACGCGTGCAGCCGTCCGAGCAGGTCGGCCATGATCGCGAATCCCTCGCCGGCCGGAAGCGCGGTGTGCTCGACGAACTCGGTGACGAGCACCGCGCTGCCGTCAAAGTCGGACACCGCGTCGTCCACCGCGAGTCGCTCCGCGGGGTAGTCGTGCTGCTCGAGGAAGCGCAGGACCGCGGCGTCGCCCTCGACATCGGAGAACGGCCGGGCCGGGGGGAACGCCCGAGCGATCCACGGGGCGCCGTCGCCGCGGTCGATCCGGAAGACGTACGTCTTGTGCACGCTGAGCCTGGTGGCCGCGACCGCGTCGATCCCGTAGCGGTCCCGGAGGTGGACGAGCAGCCGATCGCCGTCCGGCTCGTGGTGGATGCGGTCGTTCAGCCCCTCGAGATCGGTCAGCGCCTCGGTGTACCGCTGGCCGGTCTCCTTGGCGTGCCGCCGTACGACCTTCTTGAAATTGCCGTCCTTGGTCATGACAAGCCTCCTCTTCGACACCCTCGTCCCCCAGTGACGTGGTGTTGAGAGATGGCCTGCTGGCATCGACGACCGAGAGGGCTGATTCCCCTTCGCGAATGGAACCCCGACTGGGGCGGATGTCCCACAGCTCGGCGACCGGTCGGCGCCGTCAGCCAATCTGGCCGACGGCCCGGGCCGTTGTCAAGGATCAGGCGGTCGTGGCCAGGGTCGTGGACGCGGCCAGGAGCTGGTTGCCGAGGGGAGTGCGGTGGTACAGGACGGCCCGGCCGTCGCGGCGCGACGTGACGACTCCGGCATTGCGGAGGATGCTCAGGTGGACGCTGAGGGTCGGGGCCGAGACACCCAGCTGGTTGGCGAGGTGGGTGGTGGACATCGGCAGGTCGAGGTGGCTGACGATCGCGGCCCGGGTGCGGCCGACGAGGTCCGCGAGCGGGGAGTCGGTGGTGTCCTGGCGGTCCTCCCACAGCCGGCCGAGGCCGCGCGGCGGGTACGTGATCGTCGGGACGTGCGGCGCGCTGGTGACCGCCAGCCCGCGCGGCCAGGTGAACACACACGGCACCAGCAGCACGCCCTGACCGGCCATCGGCTCGCCGAAGCAGCAGTACGGCCGCTCGATGTCGATCCGGTCGCCGCTGAACTTGATCGACGGGTGCAGATTGCGGAACAGCCGCTCGATCCCGCCGGCGGCCAGCTCGTCCAGCCGGAACGCGAGGTCCTCCTGCAGCAGTGACCGCATCCGCCGCCAGTCGGGCTCGAGCGCGCGCCGCCAGTACGTCTCCGTCGCCGAAATGATCAGGTCCAGCGCCGCCGCCGGGCGCGCGATCAGGTCCGGCAGCATCGGGTGCGGCGTGTCCCGGTACAGCCTGGTCAGCTCGGCGGACACGAGCGCGTGCGGCGTCGACGCGATCGCGGCCAGGCCCGATTCCAGGCTCGTCGACCGGCGCGGCGGCGCGGGCGTCAGGAAGTCCGGGACGTAGCCGTCCGGCGGGATAAGGGCCCTGAGCAACGTCAGGTCGTCGCCCTCGATCGTCGGCCGGACCTTCTGCAGCCACGGCCCGTGCACGCTGCGGGCGGTGTTGTTGCTCAGCGCCCGCACACTCGTGACGACCTCCCACAACGGCGACAGCGCGAACCGGATCCGCCCGATGTCGCCGGCGTTCAGCTTGATCGTGATCACCAGCCAAGATTAGCCCTGAGCCTAATTGTCGACAACGCCCGCGGTGGACCGGGACAGTTGCCCCATGAGCGCAATCGCCGTCGGCAACCCCAGGTCCGCCGCACTGCCGCGGGCCTTCTGGGCGTTGTGGGTGTGCCAGCTGGTCAACCGGCTCGGCAGCTTCGTGCAGCCGTTCCTCGTCCTCTACCTGACCCATGACCGGCACCTCTCCGCGGGGACGGCGGGCGCTGTCGCCGCCGCCGTCGGCGCGGGATCGGTCGCCGCGCAGCTCGTCGGCGGCTTCCTCGCCGATCGCATCGGCCGCCGCCTGACGATGCTGATCTGCTTCTTCGGGACCGGCGCCGCGCTGGTGCTGCTCGGCTCGGCCCGGTCGATGGCGCTGATCTGGGTGACCGCGTTCCTGGTCGGCCTGCTCGGCGACCTGTTCCGCCCGGCAGTCCAGGCGACCGTCGCGGACCTGCTCCAGCCGACCGAACGGGTCCGCGCCTACGGTCTGCTGTTCTGGGCGATCAACCTCGGCTTCTCGGTCTCGACGGTCAGCGCGGGTGTCCTGGCCTCCTTCGGGTACGGCCTGCTGTTCTGGGTGAACGCCGCCACGTCGATGGTCGCCGGTCTGGTCATCTGGACGATGGTGCCGGAGAGCCGCCCGGCGCCCGCGGCGGGATCGGCGAGCAGGTCGTTGCTGCCGGTGGTCGCGCGCGACACCGTGTTCCTGCTGATGATCCTGCTCCAGATCGGCTACGCGACCATCTACATGCAGGGCTACTCGACCCTCCCGCTGGCGATGGCGGGAGACGGTCTGTCGTCGCAGGTCTACGGCCTGGTGATCGGGCTGAACGGCGTGGTGATCGTGCTCGTCCAGCCGTTCCTCGGCCGGTGGATGGTGAAGCTCGACCGTCCGAAACTGCTCGCCTCCTCGATGCTGGTGGTCGGGCTCGGCTTCGGCGTCGGCGCGGTCGTGCACAGCTGGTGGGGCTACGCACTGTCGGTGGTGGTGTGGACGCTGGGGGAGATCGGGTTCGCCGCGGTGATCGGCGCGGTGTTCGCCGACCTGGCCCCGATCGACCTGCGCGGCCGCTACCTGGGCCTGTCCGGGATGGCTTTCGGCGTCGGCACGGTGATCGGCCCGCTCGCCGGGACGAACGCTCTCGAGCACCTCGGCCCGACCGCCACCTGGCTCGGCTGCGCGGTCCTCGGCGTCGTGATCTTCCTCGGCCAGTACGCGCTGGCTCCCGCACTGCACGCCCGCGCCGAGTCGAACGCCGAGACCACCTGAGGTGAGCGGTCCGCCTGGTCGGCGTCTCGTAGGGTTGCGGTATGAGTGAGCGGACGATCGACGTGGTGGTGTTCGACATCGGCGGGGTGCTGCTGGACTGGAGTCCGACGTACCTGTACGCCGAGCTGATCCCGGACGAGGACCAGCGCACGCACTTCCTCACCAAGGTCGCCACGCCGGCCTGGAACCACCAGCAGGACGAGGGACGTCCGTGGGCCGAGGCGGTCGCCGAGCTGACCAGCCTGCACCCGGAGCACGCCGAGTGGATCGAGGCGTACGACACGGGCTGGCTGAAGATGGTCAGGGGCGTGTTCGAGGACACCGCCGCGGTGCTCGCCGAGCTGCAGGCCGCCGGCGTCCCGACGTACGCGTTGACGAACTTCTCCGGTGAGAAGTGGGAGATCGCCAAGGAGGCGTTCCCGATCCTCACCCACTTCGACGGCGAGGTCGTGTCCGGTGTCGAGCAGACGGTGAAGCCGGACGAGAAGATCTACCGGATCCTCATCGACCGGTTCGACCTCGACCCGGCGCGGACCTTCTACACCGACGACATGGCGTACAACGTCGACGGCGCGCGAGCGGTCGGCCTCGATGCCGAGGTCTTCACCGGTGCCGCGGACCTGCGCGACCAGCTGCGTGGTCGGGGCCTGCCACTAGAGTGAGCCGGTGACCTCCGTACCTGAAGACCGCTCGCCCGCGATCGGGGACGTGGACCGCAACGAGGCGGTGGAGCGCGTCCAGGCGGCGTACACCGGCGGGTACCTCACGCACGACGAGATGGAGCAGCAGCTCCACCAGGTGCTGTCGGCCCGGACCCGCCAGGATCTCGAGGTCGCCGTCGCCGCGCTACCGGCCGAGCAGCCTGGGCGTTCGGCGACCATCGGTGCGTCCGCCGGCCGGATCGTCCGGCGCGGCGTCTGGCGGGTGCCGCGGCACCTGAAGGTCGAGTCGCTGCACGGGCGGGTGCGGCTGGACCTGTCGCGGGCGCAGTTCGAGCACGGGGACGTCGACATCGAGCTGAACGTGCTGCACGGCGGCGTGAAGATCACGTTGCCGCGCGACGCGGTCGTCGACTTCGACGCGGTCCGCACCGAATGGAAGGACAGCCGGTACAAGCCGGCGCGGAACTCCACCGGCGCCGGCCCGCGGATCCGCATCACCGGCGTGATGGGCTTCGGCCGGCTGAAGATCCGGCACGCGCGCCGCTAGAGCCTGTCTAGAGCTCCGCGGAGATGGTTTCGGTGTACGTCGGGGAGCTCGCGAGGTAGGCCGCCTCGACGTACACGGTGTTGTCCTGGCAGGTCATCGGGGTGAGCGCGACGCCGGGCTCGGCGGCGTACAGCCGTTGCGGGGCGGCGAGGCCGGGGCGCCAGCGGTTGATCTGGTACGTCTCCTCGCCGGCCGGGCTCACGGTCCTCGTCTCCCACAGGATCCAGTTGCTGCAGGCAATGATCGTGTCGGTGACGACGGTGCCGAGCGGGCGGGCGGGGGAGTCGCCGGACTCCCGGACGTAGGCCTTGCTCTGGTACTGGTCCGGGTCCGCGGCGCCGACCTCGGACCACACGGTCGCGCCACGCAGTGTCGCGCCGCTCCACTGGATGCAATGGGTGGCCGCGGGTACCGGCTGCGCGGCGCCCGCGGTCAGCGGAGCAGCCAGGATGCGCTTGCACCGGCGAGCAGTCTCCGGCGCGACGATCTCGCTGAACGTGACCGTGTCGGCCGACACCACCGGATCGGCCACGTAGCCGGGGGCCGCGACGCAGGTGACGATGCGGGACTTCAGTGTCGCGAGGTCGGCGACGATCAGGCAGGAGCGGTTCTTCGCGTCGGTCGAGCTGTACGCGAAGGTTCCGTCGTACGCGCCGATCTCCGGCTCGGACACGGGCGGCAACCCGGCCGGCACGGTGGCTTTGCCGGTCGTGAGGTCGTAGCGGACCACCTTGATCTGCGGGTCGGGGCCGTCGGAGCGGATGTCCTCGACCAGTGCCCAGCGGTCGTCGATGACGACGGGGGACTGGGCGACGAAGCCGCTCGCCGGGACGTGCCGCACGACGACCTTCTTGCTGGCGCGGTCGGCGATCGTCGTCGTACCGGCCTCGTCGCTGCCGCGCGTGACGACGTACTTGCGCTGGCGGGTAACGAGATGCTGCCCGTCGACCGGCTGCCGCAGAACATTCGCCCAGGCCGGCAACGCCGTACCGGTGTCCGTTGGCGTCGACGGGGTCGCTGATGCGGTTGGTGTCGCCGGGGTGCGGCTGGGGGGCGGGCTGCTCCGCGGTGGGTCCGAGGAGCAGCCCGCGACGAGCAGGACCAGCAAGGTGCCTGCGGCAACGGTACGGCGCCGCATCACAGCCCGATGTTCTGGAAGGAGTTGGCCAGGGTGGCGTTGAACAGGGCGCTGGCCGGGATGTTCTTCGGGCCGTCGGTGACGTTGCCGCGGCTGTTGAAGCGGCGCTCGTTGAAGACCTCGAAGATCGCGATCGTGCCCTTCGCCGTGTCGTAGCCGCGGCCGACCTGGTAGTGGCCGCTGTGGTTGAAGGCGAGGTACGGGAAGTACCGCTTGAGCAGCTGAACGTGCTCGATCACCGGGGCCTTGTACACGCCGAGGTGCTTCTGGTGCACGGTGAAGAAGGTCTGCGCATTCCAGTGCGAGACGTTCTGCACGATGTACGTGCCGGCGGACTTCGGCCACGCGGTCTTCAGGTTGGTCTGCTTCACCATCGCCGAGATCGCCGTACCGGAGGTGGTTGAGCCGAGGTCCTTCGCCCAGGACGCCTGGGTGTCCTTCTGCTGGTCGTCGGCCCAGTCGATCGACTGGAACGTCGCCGGGCCGCACCAGTAGCCCTTCTCCTGAGAGGTCTGGTACCCCTTCATCAGGTACGCCGAGGCGGGCGCCGCGACCGGCGCCACCGGAGTCGACGGCACCGCGGTCGGCGTCCCGGCGGTGGGAGCAGTCCGCGTCGGCGCCACAGTGGGAGTGCCGGTCGGCGTGGTGGTCGGCGTGGTGGTCGGTACTGCGCTTGCCTCGTCCGGCGGTGTCGCGGGCGTGGTCGGCTGTGCCGTTTCGCTCGGGGTCTGCGTCGTCTGCGTCGTCTGCGGGTTGGGCGCCGGCGTCTCGGCTTCGGCGAGTTCGCGGAGTTCGCGGGCCTTCGCGCGGCCGTTCCAAGCGGCTTCCATCTCGTCGAGCTCCGCGGTGACGCGTCGGCTCTTCGGCAGTGCGGCCCGCTCGGCCACGAACGCGGCCGGCGTCAGATCACCGGTCGCGATGTCCTGCTCGGCACCCACCTCGTCCGCGGCGCGCAGGCTCGGCTCGGCCATCAGCGCGTGGCGCTGCGGCCCGGTCGGCACCTCCTGCACGAACCCCAGCCCGAGGCAGTAGTTCTCGGTGTCGAGCTTGAAACACCGAAGCATCGACGCGGCCTGCGCGGACGTGTCCGCCGACCGCAACTGCACGTCACCCGGCGACGTCTCGGAGACCTGCTTCACCACCTCACTCCACGACCGCGCCGGAGGCCGGCCGGAGCTCGAACTCGACGTCGGCTCCGCGCTCGGTTCCGCAGTAGGTTCCGCAGTAGGTTCCGGACCAGGTTCCGGACTCGGAGTCGTCGGACCCGTCGGTCCGGTGCGGAATTCCGGCTCGCGTGGCTGGTAGGCCTGGGCGGTGAGGGGTGCCTGGGCGAGCAGTGCACCCAGGAGGACCAGAGTTGCTCCCCGTGCTGCTGTGCGCATTGGGTCTCCCGAGCGGCGTGGGACGGCAGTGACTGAGGGTACGCCTGGGACCACAGTACGTGCTTGTGGCAACAAACGGGAGGGGCCTCCCTCCGGAAAACCACCCGGCGGGCCAACTAGACTTGCCCGGTCCCGCTTCGTGCAGCCCTGTGGAGAGTCTGTGTCGGTCCAACCCATCCGTCTGTTCGGCGACCCCGTTCTGATCACCAAGGCCGAGCCGGTCGTCGACTTCGACGCCGAGCTGCGCCGGCTGGTCGCCGACCTCACCGACACCATGCAGGACGCGCCCGGATCGGGTCTGGCCGCGCCGCAGATCGGGGTCGGCCTGCGGGTGTTCACGTACCACGTCGAGGGCGAGCTCGGGCACCTGATCAACCCGGAGCTGACGCTGTCGCTCGAAGAGCAGTTCGGCCCCGAGGGCTGCCTGTCGATCCCCGGCCTGACCTTCGACTGCCGCCGCGCGCAGTCGGTGATCGCCAAGGGCTTCAACATGTACGGCGACCCGGTGGTGATCGAGGGCTCCGACCTGCTCGCCCGCTGCATCCAGCACGAGACCGACCATCTGGACGGCGTCCTGTTCGTCGACCGGCTCGACCGCGAGACCCGCAAGCAGGCGATGAAGGCGATCCGCGAGGCCGAGTGGTCGGGCCTGGGCGGCCCGCCGCAGGTCAAGGTGTCGCCGCACCCCACGAACGGATTCGGTCTGTGAGAGTCGTCTTCGCCGGTACGCCGGAACCCGCCGTCACCGCACTCGAGGCGATCGTCGCCAGCCGGCACGAGCTGGTCGGGGTCGTCACCCGCCCGGACGCACCGGCCGGTCGCGGTCGCAAGCTGGTCGCGTCGCCGGTCGCGCAGTACGCCGAGGAGCTGGGCGGCGTCGAGATCCTGAAGCCGGTGAAGCCGAGCGATCCCGACTTCCTGGCCCGGCTGCGGGAGATCGCCCCGGACTGCTGCCCGGTCGTCGCGTACGGCGGCCTGCTGCCGCAGGCGGCGCTCGACATCCCGCGGCACGGCTGGATCAACCTGCACTTCTCGGTGCTGCCCGCGTGGCGTGGCGCCGCGCCGGTGCAGCACTCGATCATCGCGGGCGACGGCGTGGCGGGTGCGAGCACGTTCCGGATCGTGAAGGCGCTCGACGCCGGCCCGGTGTTCGGCGTACTCACCGAACCGATCGGGCCCGAGGACACGTCGGGCGATCTGCTGCACCGGCTCGCGGTGTCGGGGTCGAAGCTGCTCGTCGACACGCTGGACGGCATCGAGGCCGGCGTACTGGAGGCCCGCGAGCAGCCCGCGGACGGGGTGACGCTGGCGCCGAAGATCTCCGTCGAGGACGCGGAGCTGGACCTGACCGCGCCGGCGCAGCGGGTCGACCGGCTGGTGCGCGGGTGTAACCCGGCGCCCGGTGCGTGGACGATGTTCCGTGGCGAGCGGTTGAAGGTGCTCGCCGTACGGCTGACCGACGACGAGCTGAAGCCGGGTGAGCTGGCCGCGACGAAGTCGAGCGTGCGCGTGGGGACGGGGAGCAAGGCGGTGGAGCTGGTGACGGTCCAGCCGCAGGGCAAGAAGCCGATGGCCGCGGCCGACTGGGCCCGGGGCATCCGCCTCACCGACGAGGACCGGCTGGGACCCTCCGCGTGACGGATCGGAATGCGCGCAACAGGGCGCCGCAGCGGCGGCCGGATCGGGTGCGGAAGGTCGCGTACCAGGTCATCCGGCAGGTCACCGGCGAGGGCGGGTACGCGAACCTCGCGCTGAACAAGGCGCTCCGGGACGCAAAACTCGGCGGGCGCGACGCGGCGTTCTGCACCGAGCTGGTGCACGGCACGCTGCGCTGGCAGGGCACGTACGACGCCTTTCTGAAGCGGTGCGTTTCGCGGCCGCTCGCGGACCTCGACCCCGAGCTGCTGGACGTGCTCCGCCTCGGCGCCCATCAGCTGCTCAACATGCGGGTGGACTCGTACGCCGCGGTGGACGAGATGGTCACGCTGACCCGGTCCGAGCTCGGTCAGAAGCGCACCGGCCTGGTGAACGCCGTCCTCCGCAAGATCAGTCAGCGCACGCTGGACCAGTGGATCTCGACGACCGCGCCGCACCCGGACGACGATCTCCTCGGCTACCTGGCGATCGCCGAAGCACATCCGCGATGGGTGATCGAGTCGTTCGACCGTGCGCTCGCCGCTGGTCCGGGCGCCGCACCGCCGGGTGAGACCACGCACGAGCTGGAGCGGTTGCTGGTTGCCGACAACGACCCCCCGCGGGTGATGCTGGTGGCTCGGCCCGGGCTTGCTGATGTGGACGAGTTGGTGGCCTCGGGTGCTTCGCCGGCTCAGTGGTCGCCGTACGGGGCCGTGCTGGACAGCGGTGGTGATCCGGGGCTGATCGCGGCGGTCGCGACCGGGCGGGCCGGTGTGCAGGACGAAGGGTCGCAGCTGGTCGCGGTCGCGCTGGCGTCGGCGAAGGTCGACGGGGACGACGCGCACTGGCTGGACCTGTGTGCGGGACCGGGCGGCAAGTCGGCGCTGCTGGCGGCGCTCGTCCAGGACGGAGAGCTGACCGCGGTCGAGCCGCTCAAGCACCGCGCGGACCTCGTGCGGCAGAACCTGCGCGCGATCCCGGGCAACCACAAGGTGCTCGTCGGCGACGGTACGAAGCCGACCTGGCCGGCGGCCTCGTACGACCGCGTCCTGGCGGACGTGCCGTGCAGCGGCCTCGGTGCGCTGCGCCGCCGCCCGGAAGCGCGCTGGCGCCGTACGCCGGAGGACGTCGAGGAGCTCCGCCCGCTGCAGGAGGCGTTGCTGGACTCGGCGATCACGTCCGTCCGGCCGGGCGGCGTGGTGGCGTACGTGACCTGCTCGCCGCATCCCGACGAGACCCGCGCGGTGGTCGACGCCGTCCTGGGCCGCCGCGACGACGCGGCCCTGGAGGACGCCCGGCCGCTGTTCCCCGGCGTACCCGATCTCGGCGACGGGCCGGATGTCCAGCTCTGGCCGCACCTGCACGGCACCGACGCGATGTACCTGGCGCTGATCCGCAGGTCATGATGCGGACCTGCTGTCAGGCGCTACCGGCCGAACGATCATGATAGTGCGGTGACCATCACCGCCACCCGTCCCGCCCCTTCGACCCGGCGGCACCACGTCGTCGGCCTCGCCTCGGCGTTCGGGATCGGGATGCTGGTCGCGGTCCAGTCCCGACTGAACGGTGAACTCGGCGCCATCCTCGGCGACGGCATCCCGGCGGCGCTGATCTCCTTCGGCTCCGGTCTGCTGATCCTGCTGCTCGCGACCGCGGTCGTGCCGCCGGTCCGGCGCGGCCTGGTCAAGGTCTGGCGCACGATCCGGCGCCCGATGCGCGGGTACGGCGGCCTGCGCTGGTGGCAGTGTCTCGGCGGCATCGCGGGCGCGTTCCTCGTCGCGACGCAGTCGATCACCGTGTCCGTGATCGGTGTGGCGGTGTTCCTGGTGGCGGGTGTGGCCGGGCAGGCGATCAGCAGCCTGGTCGTCGACCGTCTCGGGTTCGGTCCGGCCGGCCCGCAGCCGCTGACCGCCGTCCGCGTGGTCGGTGCGGTGATCGCGCTGGCCGCGGTCGGACTGGCCGTGTCCGAGCAGTTGAGTCACCCCGACGGCCTGCTGCTGGCGATCCTGCCTGCGCTGGGTGGTGTCGGCACGGCCGTGCAGCAGGCGATCAACGGGCGGGTGGCGCGGACCGCGTCCTCCGACGCGTACGGCGCGGTCGCGGCCGGGGTGGTGAACTTCCTGGTCGGCTTCGCCGCGCTGCTGCTGGTGTTCCTCGTCGACCTCTCGCTCCGCGGTGCGCCGCGGCACCTGCCGAGCGAGCCCTGGCTGTACTTCGGCGGCGCGTGCGGCGTGATCTTCATCAGCGCGGCGGCCGCGGTGGTCCGGGTCGTCGGCGTCTTCGTCCTCGGCCTCGGCACGATCGCCGGCCAGCTGATCGCCAGCCTGTTCATCGACATCTTCCTGCCGGTGGCGGACAAGCCCGTCACCACGCCAGTCGTCGCCGGCACCCTGCTCGCGTTGGTCGCGGTGGTCGTCGCGGCGATCCCCAACCTCCGCCGCATCTGACCAGCGAGGGGCGGACCTCCAGCACTCACCAACCGCTGCCCGCCCCGGCGCCCGACGCTCAGACCCGGCCGGCGGCCACCCGCCGGGCGGGGTTACTGAGTGGTGCAGGTCCGCACCCCTCAGGTTGCAGCGGCCGCAACGACTGGCTTGCGGCGCAGGGTCAGCACGCCCTGGGAGACGGCGACGCCGAAGAGGACGACCAGGCCGCCGACCGGCTGGTACCAGGTGAGGTGTTCGTGCAGGACGAGGATGCCGACGACGATCGAGAAGATCGGCATCAGGTACGTGACCATCGACGAGCGGCTGGCGCCGATCAGGCGGATGTTGCGCATGTTCAGCACGAAGGCCAGCCCGCTGCCCAGCGCGCCCAGGGCGAGAACGCTCAGCACGGTCTCCGCGGACAGCGACCACGGCGCGGGCGGCGCCTGCCGGGTGACCAGCGGAGCGACGACGGCGAGCTGCACGGTTGCGCAGAGCAACAAGCTTGTGGACAGCGCGGTGCCGGACAGCGTCGTGCCGGCCAGGAACCGTTTCTGGTAGGGGATCGCCAGCCCGTACGACACCGCGGCGAGCATGCACAGCGCCTGACCGGTGAGGTCCGCGCCGCCCTGCACCCTCCAGGCGCCGAGCACGACGAGCATCCCGGCGAACCCGATCAGCAGCCCGGCGCCACGCTGCGCCGAGAACTTCTCGGTCCGGAAGAACAGCACCGCGATCGGCAGCACGACCAGCGGGGTGATGCCGTTCCAGATGCCGGCCAGCAGCGACGGGATCCGCTCCTCGCCGTACCCGAACAGCGTCCACGGGATCGCCGAGCCGATCGCCCCGACCACGAACGAGTGCGCCCACAGCCGCGGGTCGCGCGGCAGCGGCTCGCGCTTGGCGACCAGGATCGTGAGCAGCACGAGGGACCCGGCGATCACCCGGCCGAGCGCGAGGTAGAGCGGCGGCAACTCGCGGACGCCGACCGAGATGAACAGGAAGCTGCAGCCCCAGATGGCCGCTAGCGCCAGCATGATCGGGAGCCAGGCCCGGACCGGGGCCGGCGCGGTGCTGTCAGGAGTCGTTAGCGTGCTCACTCCTGACATCCTGCACTACTCCTCGGACAGTTCGCGCATTTTTATCCGTATTCGGGCAGCCGCTGGCGCGGGCTGTCAGGAGCGAGAGAGGATGACGCGCATGAATGCCTTCGACGTGGTCGCCGTCCGCAAGCAGTTCCCCGCGCTCGACGAGGGCGCCGCGCACTTCGACGGCCCCGGTGGGTCGCAGACGCCGCAGGCCGTGGCCGACGCGGTGGCGGGAGCCATGACGTCGGCACTGGCCAACCGCGGCCGGCTGACCGCCGCCGAGCGCCGGGCCGACGAGATCGTCGTCGGCGCCCGGCAGGCGATGGCCGACCTGCTCGGCACCACCCCCGAGGGGATCGTGTTCGGCCGCAGCATGACGCAGCTGACCTACGACTTCTCCCGCACGCTCGCGAGGACCTGGTCCGCGGGCGACGAGGTGATCATCACCCGCCTCGACCACGACGCGAACGTCCGCCCGTGGGTGCAGGCCGCCGAGGCCGCCGGCGCCACGGTCAAGTGGCTCGGCTTCGACCCGGAGACCTCCGAGCTGGACGACATCGCGCCGCTGCTCACCGACCGCACCCGCCTGGTCGCGGTGACCGCCGCGTCGAACCTCCTCGGCACCCGTCCCGACACCCAGCGGATCGCCGGCCAGGTCCACGAGGCCGGCGCGCTGATCTACGTCGACGGCGTCCACCTGACCGCCCACGCGCCGATCGACGCGCGGTACGCCGACTTCTACGTGTGCTCGCCGTACAAGTTCTTCGGCCCGCATCTCGGCGTCCTGACCGCGGCGCCGGAGCTTCTCGAGACGCTGCGGCCCGACAAGCTGCTGCCGTCGACGGATGCCGTGCCGGAGCGCTTCGAGCTGGGCACCTTGCCGTACGAGCTGCTCGCGGGCACGACGGCCGCGGTCGACTTCATCGCCGGTCTCGCGGGCACCGGCAGCACGCGGCGCGAGCGTCTGATGACCTCCCTGCAGAGCGTCGAGGAGCACGAGGACGCGCTGCGCGACGAGCTGGAGGCAGGCCTCAAGGCGATCCCCGGCGTCACGCTCTACGGCCGCGCCGCGCACCGCACGCCGACCCTGCTGTTCACGCTCGACGGTCACACGCCGGCCGAGGTGTCCGAGCACCTCGCCAAGGCGGGTGTGAACGCCCCGGCCGGTTCGTTCTACGCCTACGAGCCCGCGCAGCACCTCGGACTCGGCCCGGCGGGTGCGATCCGCGCCGGTCTCGCGCCGTACACGGACCGGTCGGACGTTGCGCGTCTCGTGGCCGCGCTGACCGCCTTGACCGGCCCGAGCGCGACTAACTAAAGTCTCTGGGGAAATTAACCCGAGGGAGTCAGGTGAGAGAACCGAACGCTGTTTTCGTCCAGGCGGACCCCTCGGACGGCTTGACCGGTCCGGCGCGGGCCGGCGTCGAGGTCAGCTGGAACGACGGGACGGTCGAGGTCACCGCGGCGAAGGTCTCCCGGGTCGCCCTGCGCTGGTCGGAGAAGCTGCCGGACGACGCCCTGATCCTCGGCGACGCGTGGGAACGCTCGTACGGCGACCTGCAGTGGCGGCACCGGCAGCCCGAGCGGCTGCTGCCGTGGTACTTCCTCGCCCACTCCGCCGCGGGCACCTTCGGCATGGGTGTCGACGTGCAGCCGAACGCGTTCTGTGCCTGGACCGTCGACCGCGACGGCTTCACGCTCTGGCTCGATCTGCGCAACGGCGGTGGGCCGGCGCTTTTGGACGGTCGTACGCTGACAGCAGCGGTCGTGCGACGATTCGAGGACGCCGGCACCCCCTGGCAGACCCTGCACGCAGCGGTCGCCTCCATGAGCACCCGGCTACCGGCGCGACCTGAGCCCGCGCCGGTGGCCGGGCCTGTCGCCGGGCCTGTGGTAGGTGCCAACAACTGGTACTACGCCTACGGCGAGAACTTCGACGAGAAGGCGGTCCTCCAGGACGCCTCGACGATCGTCGAGCTCGCCGACGGTCACCCGGTGCGGCCGTTCAGCGTCGTCGACGACGGCTGGTACCCGGGCGGCATCGCCTCCGGCGGCCCCTGGGACCGCGGTACGCCGGGCGTCTTCGACGACCTGGCCGGCACGGCGGCCGCGATCAAGGCGATCGGCGCGCGCCCGGGCCTCTGGTTCCGCCCCCTGCTGGTGCGCGAGCCGTCGGCGCTGGCGTCGAAAGGCCCGCACGACAAGCCGGGCCGCGCCCTCGACCCGAGCCGCCCGGAGGTCCTGGACGGGGTCCGCGCCGACCTCGAACGCTTCCGGTCCTGGGGCTTCGAGCTGGTCAAGCACGACTTCAGCACGTACGACGTGTTCGGCAACTTCGGCCCTGCGATGGGATCGAGACTCACCAGCGGCGGCTGGCAGTTCCACGACAAGTCCCGGACGACCGCCGAGATCGTCCTGGCGTTCTACCGCGAGATCCGGGCGGCGGCGGACGACGTCGTACTGATCGGCTGCAACACCGTCGGCCACCTCGCCGCGGGGCTCGTCGACGTCCAGCGGACCGGCGACGACACGTCCGGCCGGGACTGGGAGCGGACCCGGAAGATGGGCGTGAACACGCTCGCGTTCCGGCTCCCGCAGCACAACCGCTTCTTCACGGTCGACGCCGACTGTGTCCCGTGCACGCCGCAGACGCCGTGGGAGCTGAACGAACGGTTCCTCGACCTGGTCGCACGCTCCGGCACGGCGCTGTTCCTGTCGATCGATCCCGCCGCCCGGACGGAGCGGTCGGACCGGGCGCTGCGGGACGGTATACGGTTGGCGCTCGACGGTGGTGCCGTCGGTCGTGGTGAGGAGTCCGGCATCGAGCCGGTCGACTGGCTGGTCAACACCACGCCGAACGTGTGGCGGGCGGGCGACGAGACCATCGACTACGACTGGTCGCAACCGTGGGGTGCGGATCCAATTGGTTAGACGGGGGACGAACCTCGATCGCGTCGGGGGATTCAACGATGCCGTCGTGCTGGACGCGATCCGCCGCAGCGAGCAGCTGAGCCGCGTCGAGCTCGCCGAGGCGACCGGCCTGTCCGGCCAGGCGATCTCCAACATCGTGCGCCGCCTGCTCGACGCGGGCCTGGTCCGCGAAGCCGGACGGCTGCGCGGCGCGGGCCTCGGCAAGCCGCGGACCCTGCTCGAGCTCGAGCCCACCGGCCGGTACGCCGTCGGCGTCCACCTCGACCCGTCCGTCGTGACCGTCGTCCTGCTGGACCTGACCGGCGAGGTGGTCGCGCGCCGCCCCGTGGACCAGTACGCCGACGACCCCGGCCTGCTGATCGACGGCATCGCGAAGACGATCGAGGAAGTCATCGCCGAGGCCGGTGCGCCGTGGGACCGGGTGACCGGCGTCGGGATCGCCGCGCCCGGACCGATCGACGTCGAGCGTGGCGTGGTGGTCGACCCGCCGAACCTGTCGACCTGGCATCTGGTGCCGCTGCGCGACGAGCTGGGTGAACGGACCGGTCTGCCGATCGTCCTGGACAAGGACGTCACCGCGGCCGCGTCCGCCGAGCGGTGGGCCGGGCAGGGCGGCAGCTTCGTGTTCTTCTACCTCGGCACCGGTGTCGGCGCCGGGCTGGTGATCGGTGACGAGGTGGTCCGCGGCTCGTCCAGCAACGTCGGCGAGATCGGCCACGTGATCGTCGATCCGGACGGTCCGCTGTGCTACTGCGGACGGCGCGGCTGCGTCGGCGAAGCCAGCCAGCCGCGCTACCTGGTGCAGCAGGGCGTGCGGGCCCAAGTACTTGCCGACGGCATCGACCTCGACGACCGGCAGGCCGTCGAGGCGGCCTTCGCCCGGCTCTGCGCGCTCGCCGCGGACGGCTCCGGGCCCGCACGGACCATCGTCACCACGCTCGCGGAACGGATCGCCAAGGTGGTCGAGGACGTGGCGAACCTGCTCGACCTGGAGCGCGTGGTCTTCGGCGGCCCGCACTGGGAACACCTCGCCCCGGTCCTCGACGACGCGGTCCGCGAGGCGCTGGCGGGACGCTTCCTGCTGCAGGCGGTGCACCCGTTCGAGGTGACCGGTACGGCGCTCGGCGTGGACGTCGGCGCGATCGGCGCCGCGAGCCTGGTCCTGGACCGGACGTTCTCGCCCGACCCCTCTCTCGGCCTGACTCTTGATGGTGAAAGGTAGATGTGTTGATGATCGACCCCGAGGTCCTCGCCCGCGCCACGGCCGCCGTCCGGAAGGCCTGCGGTGACGACGTGATCGCGGAGATGTTCCGGCGCTCGATGGCCGGCAACCTGCCGGCCGTCGCCGAGCGGCTGCCGGACGGCACCACGTTCGTGCTCACCGGCGACATCCCGGCGATGTGGCTGCGCGACTCGGCCGCCCAGATGCGCCCGTACCTGCTGCTGTGCGAGGACGATCCGGGCCTGCAGGACATCCTCGTCGGCGTCCTGCACCGGCAGCTCGAGTACGTCGTCCTCGACCCGTACGCGAACGCCTTCAACCAGGAGGCCAACGGCGCCGGCCACGTCACCGACGAGACCGAGATGTCGCCGTGGGTGTGGGAGCGCAAGTACGAGATCGACTCGCTGTGCTTCCCGCTCGAGCTGGCCTACCGGCTGTGGCGGATCACCGGCCGCGCGGACGTGATCGACGAGCGCTTCCGGGCCGCCGCGGAGGCGATCGTCGAGCTGTGGACCGTGGAACAGGACCACGAGGCCCGGTCGCCGTACCGGTTCCAGCGGCACGACGACCGGCCGTCGGACACCCTGGTCCGCAACGGGCGCGGGCGGCTGACGCGGCCGACCGGGATGTCGTGGAGCGCGTTCCGGCCGAGTGACGACGCGACCGAGCTGGGCTTCAACGTGCCCGGCAACATGTTCGCGTCGGTCGTGCTCGGGTACCTGCAGGAGATCGCGACCGAGGTGCTGCGCGACGAGCCGCTGGCCGACCGGGCGAAGGCGCTGAAGGCCGAGATCGACGAGGGCATCGCCAGCTTCGGCACCGTGGAGCATCCGGTGCACGGCCGGGTGTACGCCTACGAGGTCGACGGGCTGGGGGAGACGTTGCTGATGGACGACGCCAATATGCCCAGCCTGCTGTCGATCCCGCTCACCGGGTACGCCGCGCCGGACGACCCGACGTACCTCGCGACCCGGTCACTGCTGCTCAGCCCGGACAACCCGTACTACTACAGCGGATCCGCGGCCGCCGGGATCGGCAGCCCGCACACCCCGCCGCGCTACATCTGGCACATCGCGCTCGCCGTGCAGGGCATCTCGAGCACGTCGGCGCAGGAGCGCCAGCAGTTGCTGGAGCTCCTGCGCGACACCACCGGCGGCACCGGGCAGATGCACGAGGGCTTCGACGTCGACGACCCCACGCAGTACACCCGCGAGTGGTTCTCCTGGGCCAACGCGATGTTCTGCGAGCTCGCGCTGGTGCACGCCGGGATCAAGTGACGTCGCGGCGCCGCGTCGTCCAGGCCGCGATGACCGCGAAGACCGCGCAGTAGCCGATCAGCGTCAGCAGCGCGCGGCCTCCGCCGACCGCGTCGCGCACACCGGGTGGTGCGTCGGCGGCGGCCATGCCGGTGACGCTGAAGACCAGCGAGCCGGCGTTCGTCCCGGGGAGCGCGTCGGCGAGCCAGTCGAGGCTCGGCAGCAGGCTGCTCACGACGCCGGCCAGCAGCGTCTCGATCCCGAGGATCCACACCACGCCGAGGCCGATCGGCAGCGCGACGTTGCGGAAGGCAACGGCCAGGACCGCGCCGGCCAGGCACCACGTCATCAGCACCAGCCAGCCGCCGGCCAGGCCTTGCAGGAGGTCCCCGGCGCCCGGAAAGCTCATCGAGCCGTCCTCGGCCGCGGCGATGCCGACGCTGCACAGCGCGCAGGCGGCGAAGATCCCGACCACCCAGAGCGCGATCATCGTGCCCAGCGCCAGGAACTGCGCGCCGAGGATCGTGCCGCGCTGCGGGCGCTGGGTGAGCACGGTCTTCAGCGTGCCCCAGGTGTACTCGCCGCCGATCACGATCGCGCCCAGCACCAGCGCCAGCGCGCCGGCGAAGATCGGGTACCCGCCGATGGTGTTGTCGACGACGCGTGCCGGCAGCATGCCGCGCAGGATGTCGGCGCGCGGTACGCCGTCGGTCTGCGGGTTGTCGTCGCCGGTCGCGTAGCCCAGGTACGGCAGCAGGTAGCCGAAGATCAGGCTCAGCACCAGGCCGGCGCCGAACAGGACCCAGACGGCGGATCGCTTGCGGAGCTTCAGCAGTTCGGCGCGGTAGCTACCCAACATCGGTCGTCTCCTCCCGGGTCGACAGGTCTGTGGTCAGCTCGAAGAAGATGTCCTCGAGGGCTCGTTCGGTCGTGTGCAGCTCGGACACCGCGATCCCGGCCTCGACCAGCGCCCGGTTCACCTCGGCGGCCTTCGCCGGATCCACCTGCACCCGGAGGGTGTCGTCGTACTGGTGGACACTGCCGAAGCGGGTCAGGATCGACTGCGCCTGCTCCTTCGGTGTCGCCCGGACGACCAGCTCCTGCTCGCCGCGCAGCTCGTCGACGTGGTGCTCGGCCACCATCCGGCCGGCGTTGATGATGCCGACCCGGTCGCAGATCTGCTGCACCTCGCCGAGCAGATGGCTGGACAGCAGCACGGTCCGGCCGCCGGTGCCGAGCTCGCGGATCAGGCGGCGCATGTCGCGCATCCCGGCCGGGTCGAGGCCGTTGGTCGGCTCGTCGAGGATCACCAGTTCGGGGTCCTTGAGCAGCGCCGCGGCGACACCGAGGCGCTGCTTCATCCCCAGGGAGTACGTCGAGAACCGGTCCTTGGCGCGGTCGGCGAGGTCGACCAGCTCCAGCACCTCGTCGATCCGCTGCCGCGACACCCCGGCGTACTCGGCCAGCAGCCGCAGGTTGTCCAGGCCCGACAGGTACGGGTAGAACGCGGGTGACTCGATCATCGACCCGGTCCTGCGCAGTACGCCGGACTCGCCCGGCCAGCCGCCCAGCACCCGCACTTTTCCGCTCGTCGGCGCGATCAGCCCGGTGAGGATCCGGAGGGTGGTCGTCTTACCCGCCCCGTTCGGGCCCAGGAACCCGTACACCTCACCCGGCAACACCGTCAGATCGACACCGTCAACCGCCAAGGTGTCGCCGTACCGCTTCGTCAGCCCACTGACCTCAACTAGCGCATCCATACCTAGAGCCTGGCTGCCGGCAGCCGGTTCTTGCGTCGCCCAGGAGGAGTCACCGCACCTACCGCAGCCGGAGTACTCAGGTGCTGGGGTTGGTCTCCAGACGTTGCACACTGCCGGCGGCGAGTGCTTCCGATACGTGGTCGAAGCCGCTGCGGATGACGTCGCCGTACTCACCCTCGGGGAGCATCGCGAGATGCGGTCGGGCGGCCTCCAGGTGCTCGGCGGCTCGGTCCATCTGGTTCAGGCGGCGGTAGTCGTCGGCGAGGCTGAGGTGCAGGGACGGCAGCCACTGGTCGTCGGACACGAGCTCCAGGGCCCGGAGGTCCCAGGTCAGCTCGTCCTCGGTCTCGTCCTGCACATCGGCGAGGAAATGCGCGACCACGCACCGGGTGGCCCGGTCGTCCACTTCGTCCCAGAGCGCGGTCAGCTGCGTACGGGCGGCGTCACGATCCCCGGAGCGTCCCAGTTCGACGGCTGCCGTGATCTCCGCGAGCTTCATCATGGCCATCACTCTCGGGCTTCGAGCGGCTGGAAGGTCAACCCAGCCAGCCGGGGCGGACCAGCCCGGTCTGGTACGCGACCACCACCAGCTGGGCACGGTCGCGCACGCCGAGCTTGATCATCGCCCGGCTGACGTGGGTCTTCGCGGTCGCGGGGCTGAGCACCAGCCGCTCCGCGATCTCGTCGTTCGACAAACCCTCGCCGACCAGCGCGACGATCTCCTTCTCGCGCTCGGTGAGTACGTCGAGTTCCTTGCTCGCGTGCGGCTGCCGCGAGCGCGACGCGAACTCCGCCACCAGCCGCCGTGTCACCCCGGGGGACAGCAGCGCGTCCCCGCGCGCCACCACCCGCACGGCCTGCAGCAGCTCGACCGGCTCGGTGTCCTTCACCAGGAACCCGCTGGCCCCGACCCGCAGCGCCTCGAACACGTACTCGTCGAGGTCGAACGTCGTCAGGATCACCACATGGACGTCGGCCAGCTCGGGATCCGCGCCGATCTGCCGCGTCGCCTCCAGCCCGTCCGTCCCCGGCATCCGGATGTCCATCAGTACGACGTCCGGCTTCTCCCGCCGCGCGGCCACGACCGCCTCGGCGCCGTCCGGAACCTCGCCGACCACCGTGATGTCGTCCTCGGCGTTCAGCAACGACCGGAACCCGGCCCGCACCAACGCCTGGTCATCCGCCAGCAGCACCCGAATCATGCGCTGGAGCCTAGAGGACGCGCGGACAGATGGCACCTGCTCCGCGCCGCCCCGCGGGCGCTGGGCGGCGTTGTCGTCGGTCGAAGGGACTCCGTCCCGTCTCCCTCCTCCGCCTTGCCCAGCACTCCGCGGGACGTCGCTCGCGACGGCACCACCTGTCCGCGCGTCCTCTATGCGAGCCCCGCGTCATGTGCGAGGAGCGCGATCTGCGTGCGGTTGCCGAGCTCGAGTTTGGTGAGGATGTGCGAGATGTGCGCCTTCACCGTCGCCAGGCTCATGTACAGCTCGGACGCGATCTGCGCGTTCGCCTTGCCCTGCGCGACCGCGAGCATCACGTCGTACTCGCGGGGCGACAGCCGCTCCAGCTTCTGCTGGGCGATCGTGTGCGCGTCGGCCTGTGTGGCGGCGCGGTCCATCAGCCGGCGGGTGATCGCCGGCGACAGGATCGGGTCACCGGCCGCGACCCGGCGGACGGCGTCGACGATCTGCGCCGGCGGCGTGTCCTTGAGCAGGAACCCGCTCGCCCCGGCGCGGAGCGCGTGCAGCACGTTCTCGTCGGTGTCGAACGTGGTGAGTACGACGACCTCGGGCGGATTCGTCCGCGCCCGCACCCGCCGGGTCGCGACGATCCCGTCGACGCGCGGCATCCGCAGGTCCATCAGCACGATGTCCGGGAAGTGCGCGTCGACCGCGGCCGGCACCTCGTCCCCGTCGGCGGCCTGACCGACCACGGAGATCCCGTTCGCGCCGTCGAGCATCATCTCGAGGCTGGCCCGCACCAACGCGTCGTCGTCCACCACGAGTACCCGGATGTTCACGAGGGCCACGGTAGCGAGGCCTCCAGCCGGAACCCGCCACCGGGCACCCGCCCGTGGTCCAGCGTGCCGCCCGCGAGCTGGACGCGCTCGGTCAGCCCGACCAGCCCGGTCCCGCTCCCCGGAGCCAGCGGCGTACCGTTCGAGGCCGGGTTGGTCAGCTCGATCCGCAGCCGGTCGCCCGGGTGACCGGAGACCAGCACGGTCACCGGGTGGCCCGCGGCGTGCTTGCGGGCGTTCGTCAGTCCCTCCTGGACGACCCGGTACGCCGTCCGCCCGGTTGCCGGCGGCAACGATGTGGGGTCCGCGACCCGGTCGTCGTACGCGATCGTCGTCCCGGCGTCACGGGACTCGTCGACGAGCGCCCGCAGGTCCCCGAACGTCGGCTGCGGCCGGCCCTCGTAGACGTCCTCGTCGCGGAGCACGTTGATCACCTCGCGGAGCTCGTCGAGCGCCTGGTGGACGCCGGTCCGGATCACGCCGGCCGCCTTGGCGAGCTTCTCCGGCGACGAGTCGGGGCGGTACTCGAGCGCGCCGGCGTACGTCGCGAGCAGCGAGAGGCGATGGGCGAGTACGTCGTGCATCTCGCGGGCCATCTTCGTGCGCTCGAGGGAGCGGGCCTCGGCGACCCGGCGGCCCTGCTCGGCTTCCGCGCGCCGGGCGCGTTCCCGCAGCGACTCCAGCAGCTGCTGCCGGGCTTGTACTCCTTGGCCCCATCCCAGCAGCGCCGCGTGGACGACCACGTCCAGCACGGCGAACCACAGGAACGGGAGGCCGTGGATCGGTTGCCAGAGGCCCTGGATCAGATGAGCCACGGTGCCGAGCGCGGCGACCAGGGCCGCCGTACGCCAGGGGCGGCGCATCGCCACGGACAACGTGCCGACGGTGGAGGGCGGGGTGGCGGCGGGGGAGAGGGCGGCCAGTACGGCGAGGGCCACCGCGCCGTGCACCGGGCGGCGGATCACCACCGGGATCAGCGCGACCGAGACGATGCCGACCGCGATGTCGAGCACCAGGTACTTCTCGTGCTCCGGGTCCGACAGCCGCCCGACGATCGTCATCGCCACCAGCAGCCCGACCGCCAGCGTCGCGACCACCTCAACCCGCATCGTCGGCCGCCGCGGCACACACTCCTCCATGCCGCGACCCTAGGCGGTCACCCGCGATCCCCACCACCGACCAAAGTCGAACCCCCACAGACTTCCGACCAGCCACTCCCAGCCCCACGACCGATGCCACCACCACCCACTCCCCAAGAAGGTGATCCCACAACCCCAACACCCCAGGAGCCCACGATGCAGAACCGCTCGCCCCAACCCAGCTCCCAGCCGCCGCACACGGCACCAGCTCTGCCTGCTGACTCGGCTGCGCCTCGTCGTGTTCCCGGGCGTAGCCGGCTGGCTGTTGTGGGAGTTGCGGCTCTTGCGGCCTTGGCTGATTGGGCGATTCTCGGGCCGCTCGCCGGCATCACCCTGGAGGCCCGGCAAGGCGGCACTCAGCACATCGGTGCCGCCGCCGTGTTCGTCTCGACCGTGTTCGTCGCGTTCGCCGGCTGGGGCCTGCTCGCGATCCTCGAGCGCCATACGCCGCGGGCCCAGAACATCTGGACCGTCGTCGCCGCGATCGTCTGCATCACCTCACTCGGCAGCCCGCTGACCAACGGCATCGGGCCCGGCGCCAAGCTCGGCCTCGCCTCACTCCACCTCGTCGTCGGCGCGGTCGTGATCCTCGGCCTGCGCCGCACCGCCCTCAGCGCCGCCGAACGGTGCTAACTGAGCCGCCTGGTAGAACCCCCGGATGTGCGCGGTCACGAGCTCGGCCGCGCGCTCCGGCTCACCGCCCCGCACCGCCGCCAGGATCGCCCGGTGCTCGCTCCGCAGCCCGACCGCCGTCGCCTCCCAGTCCGGCAGATTCGGTACGGCGGCCAGCACATACCCGTGGATCGCCGACCGCAGCGACGTCATCACCGCGGCGATCAGCACGTTCCCCGCCAGCCCGGACAGCGCGACGTGGAACTCCGCGTCGAGCACGTGGAACTCCTCCGGCGACAACCCGCCGTCGTCCATCCGGTCGAGCAGCTCTTCGGCGACCTTCAGCTCATCCGGCTCGAGCTCCCGCGCCGCCGCCTCCCGCGCCGACCAGGACTCCAGCAGCAGCCGGGTCTGCACGACGTCCCCCATCGGCAGGTGATTGGTTGCCAGATGCAACCGCAGTACGGCGGTCAGCGGCGACACCGGCTCCGCCACGATCACCGCGCCCGCCTCGGGCCCCGACCCGGTGGCGGTCCGCACCACGCCCATCGCCTCCAGCACCCGGACCGCCTCGCGCACCGACGGCCGGCTGATCCCGAGCTGCTCGGCCAGTGCCCGCTCGCCGGGCAGCCGTCCGCCGATCCGCAGCCGCCCGGCCGCCAGATCGGCCTCGACCCGGTGCAGGACCAGCTCGTAGTTCTTCACGTGGACACCCTACCTGTGTGGTCGGACCACAGGGTAGGGTGTGGTCCGACCACAGAATCAGCCGGGAGACGTGATGACCGATCGCCAGATGCCCAAATGGTCCGAGTTGAAGCCGTTGCTGCGGCCGAAGCCGATCACGGTGAACGCGACCGAGCGGCGGCTGGAGAAGGCCCTGACGATCGCGGACCTGCGCCGGATCGCGAAGCGCCGGACGCCGCGGTCGGTGTTCGACTACACCGACGGCGCCGCGGAGGCCGAGATCAGCCTGCGCCGGGCCCGCCGGCTGTTCGCCGAGATGGAGCTGCAGCCGTCGATCCTGCGCGACGTCTCCGACATCGACCTGGGGACGTCGATCCTGGGCGGCCGCTCCGAGCTGCCGTTCGCGTTCGCGCCGACCGGCTTCACCCGGATGATGAACCACGAGGGCGAGAGCGCGGTCGTGAAGGTGGCCGAGCAGGTCGGCATCCCGTACGCGTTGTCGACGATGGGTACGACCTCGATCGAGGACGTCGCCGCCGCGGCACCGAACGCGCGCAAGTGGTTCCAGCTGTACGTGTGGAAGGACCGCACAGCCGGTGAGGACCTGGTGAAGCGGTCGGCCGCCGCCGGGTACGAGGCGCTGATGCTGACCGTCGACGTACCGGTCGCCGGGGCCCGGCTCCGCGACGTCCGCAACGGCTTCACGATCCCGCCGTCGCTGACCGCGAAGACCGTCCTGGACGCGTCCCTGCACCCGGCCTGGTGGGCGAACCTGCTGACCACCCGCCCGTTGACGTTCGCGTCGCTGTCCACGTGGGACGGCACGGTCGCGGAGCTGCTCGACAAGCTGTTCGACCCGACGATGACGATCGACGACCTGAACTGGCTGCGCTCGATCTGGGACGGGCCGCTGATCGTCAAGGGCATCCAGACGGTCGAGGACGCCCGCCGGGTCGTCGACGCCGGCGCGGACGCGGTCGTGCTGTCGAACCACGGCGGCCGGCAGTTGGACCGCGCGCCGACGCCGCTGCGAATCCTGCCGGACGTCCGCAAGGCGGTCGGCAGCGACGCGGAGATCTACCTCGACACCGGCATCATGTCCGGCGCCGACATCGTCGCCGCGATCGCGCTGGGTGCGGACGCCTGCCTGGTCGGTCGCGCGTACCTGTACGGCCTGATGGCCGGCGGGCAGCGCGGTGTCGCCCGCGCCGCGGACATCCTGACCAAGGAGGTACGCCGCACGATGGCTCTGCTCGGCGTCTCCAGCGTCGCCGACCTGAACCCGTCGCACGTCCGGCTGCCCTGATACAGCCGGCCACAGGAGCCTTACAGCGGGAGCGTCGCCGTGATCCGCAGGCCGCCGGCCGGCGTGCGGTTCGCGGTCAGCGTGCCGCCGAGCGCGGTGGCACGTTCGCGCATCCCGGAGATGCCGTTGCCTTCGATCGGCGGTCCGGCCAGCGACTCGCCGTTGTCGTCGACCTGCAGCACCAGCGCCTGTTCGCCGTACTGGATCCGGACCGTCGCCGAGGTCGCCCGAGCGTGCCGTACGACGTTCGTCAGCGACTCCTGGACGATGCGGAACGCGGCACGGTCGAGGCCGGCCGGCAGCGGCCGCGGATCGCCGTGCACGATCTTGTGGACGTCGAGGCCGGCCCGTTCGGTGCGGCTGATCAGGTGGTCGAGGTGATCGAGTCCGGCGACCGGCTGACGCGGCGCCGACTCGTCGGACTGCCGCAGGACGCCGACGATCGACCGCAGCTCGACCAGCGCCTCCTTGCTCGCGTCCTTGATCGCGGACAGCGCCGGGGCGGCCTGCTCGGGCTGCCGGTCGACGAGGTGCAGCGCGGTGGACGCCTGCACGTTGATCAATGAGATGTGGTGCGCGACGACGTCGTGGAGCTCCTGCGCGATCCGCAGGCGTTCCTCGCCGGCGCGGCGCAGCTCCTCCTCCTTCCGCGTCCGTGCGGCGGCCATCACCCGGTCGCGGTGCGCGCGGAAGAGCTCGGCGAGGAAGCCGAGGACACAGAAGCATGTGCCGACGAGCAGCACCTGGTAGACGCCCTGCTCGTTGATGCCGAGGATCATCCGCCCGCCGACATGGCCGACGTACAGGGTGATCAGCCCGAGCCAGCCCGCCAGCCGGTGACCGAGCCGGATCGTGGTGAACACGGCGATCACGAACGCGAACACGACCGGGCCCCACGGGTACTCGCGGAGCATGTAGACCAGCGTCGAGAGGACCGTTGCCCACAGCACCGGGATCGGCTTCGTCCACAGCCAGTACAGCGACAGCGAGCCGATCAGCAGCAGCACCACCATGAACCAGTCCGGCTCGTGGCGGTCGGTCTGGCCGCGGGACGCACCGAACGTGCCGACCACCGAGAACACGGCCAGCGCCACGGGCAGCAGCACGCGGCGCACTCGTGCCCCGAGGGTCGGGGTCACCGCTGTCGTGCTCACAGTACGGAACCGTAGAGGCCGGGCGGGGGCGATGTCATCGTCGCCACGGAGTACATCGGCCTGCGCCCGGCGCGGTAGTTCAGTACTTGACCTTGTAGATCTTCTCCTCGTACGCCTGCCCGTAGTACTCCTCGAGCGTCGCGAGCTCATCGTCGGGCCGCTCCAGCGCCTTCGCGATCCGCGGGCGGCTCGGCATGGCCTCCGGGTTCCAGGTCTCGGGCTTCCACAGCTGGGACCGCAGGAACGCCTTCGAGCAGTGGTGGAAGATCTCCTCGATCTCGACCAGCAGGGCGAGCTGCGGGCGGTTGCCCTTCACCACCATCTCGTCGAAGAACGGCGCCTCGCGGACGATCCGGGCGCGGCCGTTGATCCGCAGCGTGTCGCCGCGGCCCGGCAGGAAGTAGATCAGCCCGACGTGCGGGTTGGAGAGGATGTTGGTGAACCCGTCGACCCGCCGGTTGCCGGCCCGCTCCGGGATCGCGATCGTGGTGCTGTCGAAGATCTTCGTGAACCCGGCCGGGTCACCCTTGGGGGAGACGTCGCAGGTGCCGTCGTCCGCGGAGGTGGCGATCAGGCAGAACGGCGAGGCCGCGAGCCACTCCCGGTCGAGGTCGTGCAACTCCTTGCGGGCCTTGCCGGCGGCGGCCGCCAGCGGTTGCGGGACGACGTCCCGCAGTTCGTCGTACGTCGTGATCTCGACCAGTCCGGGGATCTCCATCAGGCGGCGTTCTCCTCTACCAGCGACGGCGTGGCGTCCTCGTTGACGGCCCTCGTCCGCGCAGCCCATCGTACGGCGGGACCAGTCGCGCAACTGGTCCCCAGGAACAGTGCGCCGACGGCCAGCCAGCCGATCGGGCCCCAGCCGAGGACGACCGTGGTGAGCAGTGCCGGGCCGAGCATCCGGGCGATCGCGGGGCCGGTGCCGAAGAAGCCCTGGTACTGGCCCTGCTTGTCGGCCGGGGCCAGTCCGAAGCTGATCTCCCAGGCGCCGGAGGCCAGCTTCATCTCGCCCAGGGTCAGGAGTGCGGCGGCCAGGACGAGGACGGCGGCGGTGGCCGGAGCGCCCAGGTCGGCGGCGGTGGTCGCGAACACGGCGCAGGCGGCCAGCATCGCGACTCCGGCGTACCGGACGCTTCGGGACGCGGTGCGGAGATCCTTGACGCTCTTGGCGATCCGGACCTGGAAGAGCGTGACACCGAGGGTGTTGACGATCATCAGCGAGGCGACGACCCAGCTCGGCGCGTTCGTCCGGGTGACGATCCAGAGCGGGCCGACCAGGCTGATCAGCGGCATGAAGAGCAGCATCACCGCGTTGATCAGCGCGAGGACGGCGTACGGGCGGTCGTGCAGCACGGCCAGCCGCGGCTCGCCGGCGACCCGGAGTGTGGTCGCGATCGACGGCACCCGGCGCAGCAGCCCGGCCGCGATCAGGAAGCTGAGGGCGTCGACCGCGAACACGACCAGGTACGCCGCGGTGGTGTCGAAGCGGAGCGCGACGCCGCCGAGGAGCGCGCCCAGTGCGAGCCCGGCGTTCACGGTGGACTGGAGGAACGCGCGGATCCTCGTCCGCTCGGCCGGGCGGACCAGGCCGGCGAGCAGGGCCTGCCGCGCCGCGGTGAGGCCGGTCTGGCTGCAGGCGTAGATGATCGCGGCGATCAGGAAGCCGGCGAAGCTCCTGACGACCAGGAACGACGCCACCGCCGTCGCGGTCGTCAGCGCCAGCAGGACCGCGGTGCCGCGGGCTCCCCGGCGGTCCGCGAGGTTCCCGAGCGGGACGCCCGCGAGGAATCCGACCAGCCAGGCGATCGTCAGCCCGAGCCCGACCTCCGCGGTCGACAGGCCGACCACGCGGGTGAAGAACAACGCCGAGGTAACGACGAACGCCCCGTCGCCGACCGAGTTGGCCAACTGCGCCATCGCGAGATCCCGCGGCGCGCCGGCCGGGGGAAGCATCTGCCCGAGTCTGCTGCTCATGCGTCTGAGCCTAGGCGCGCGGCGGCCCAACCAAGAGATCCATTCTGACTCCGACAACATGGGCCAATTAGCTCTGTGGACAACCCCCACCGGGCCTCGGATTCACGGCACCTTTACCAGCATGACCTTCGAATCCCTCCCACCCACCTGGCCCGACCGTCCCCTGACCGACCCCACCTTCACCGCCGACGTAGTAGACCTCATGGTCAACCTGGGCGACCGCCACCGAGGCACCCTCACGGTCCTCATCTGCGACCCCACCAACCACTACCAAGCCACCGTCACCATCGAACTCCCACCCGAAGCCATCCCATCCGAGGCAACCACACCCGACGCCACCCCCTCCGGCGCCACCCCGTCCGGCGCCACCCCATCGGGCGGCACCCCGTCCGGCGGCACCCGGTCCGGCGCGATCTCGTCCAGCGCCATCCGGTCCGACGCGATCCCACCTGACGCGATCCCGCGTGGCGTCACCACCCCACCCGACCGCTGGACCCGCGTGGCGGGCACCAGCCCCGCCCAGCTCTGCGGGACCGCCATGGACCCGATCATCCCGGCGGTCCGCACCGCCCCCGGCACAGCCCTCATCCTGGCCCTCGGCCGCCCCGGCCCCGCCCGCCTCACCGACTTGGACACCCAGTGGTCACAAGCCGCCACCGCCATCTGCCGCGCCGCCGGCATCCGCCTCCTCGGCTTCTACGTCGCCGCAAAGGACGGCGTCTACCGCCCGGCCACCATCACTCCCGCAGCCGCCGCCTAACCCAAGCGGCTACCCGGCCTGCGCCGCTTGACCGGCAGCCAACCTCAGCTGCGGCTGGCTGTCGTTGGTGCCTGGGTGAGGGGGTGGTCAGCGGACGCCGCGGGGGCGGAATTGGATGCTGATTCGGGGGCCTACTCGGCCGGTGGCTTTCGGGATGGCGTGTTCCCAGGTGCGTTGGCAGGAGCCGCCCATGACGATCAGGTCGCCGTGGCCGAGTGGGTAGCGCACCGCGGAGCTGACTGGGCCGGTGGAGCCGCCTGGGCGTGGTCGTAGGGCGAGCACTCGGGGCTCACCGACGGACAGGATCGCGACCATCGTGTCCTCGTGGTTGCCGCGCCCGATCCGGTCGCCGTGCCAGGCCACGCTGTCCCGGCCGTCGCGGTAGTAGCACAACCCCGCCGTACGGAACGGCTCGCCGAGTTCCTCCGTGTAGTGCGCGCTCAACGCGTCCCGCGCCTCGTCGAGGATCGGCAGGGGCAGCTCCGCGGTCTCGCCGTAGAAGCACAACAGGCGGGGCACGTCGACCACCCGGTCGTACATCTGCCGCCGCTCGGCCTGCCACGGGACCTCGCGAGCCAGCCGCTCGTACACCTGGTCGGCCCCCGTCAACCACCCGGGAAGCACGTCGATCCAGGCCCCGCGCCCGAGCTCGGTCCGCACAACCCCGTCCAGCGGCCCCAACTCCGGATCCGCGAAGGCGTCCAGCAACGAGCCCTGAAGATCAGCACCCATGCGACCCACCATACCCGAAACTCGAACATTTGTTCCCCTGACTTCACGAACCCGGTGGACCTGGGGATGCACAAGACTGCTGTCCGTCGACGGACCCGGCCTGCCTGGAGGATGAATGTCGCGCTTGGTGATCCGCAACGTGTCCGTCCTGGTCGTGCCCGAGCAGGGCGAGTGCCACGTCGACGAGGCGCAGGACATCTACGTCGAAGACGACCGCATCGCGGCGATCACCCCCACCTCACCCGACGCGAATCCGCTGGGTGATCGGGGGAGTGGTGCGGCTGTCGAGGTGGTGGATGGGGCCGGGTTGTTCGCGGTGCCTGGGTTGGTGAACTCGCATACGCACAGTCCGATGGTGATGATGCGGGGGGCGGCGGAGGATCTCTCGATCGAGGATTGGTTCAATCGGCGGGTCTGGCCGATGGAGGTGAATCTGACGCCGGAGCGGGTGCGGGTCGGGGCTCGGCTGGCTTGTGCGGAGATGCTGCTGGCGGGAGTGACGACGTTCGTCGATCACTACTTCCACGCCGACCAGATCGCCGCGGCCGCGATCGAGTCGGGGATTCGTGCGGACCTGGCGCCGACGTTCTTCTCCTCGGCAGGGGAGCAGGCCATCAGCGCGGCCTTCGACACGACCCGGGAGCTCGCGCACCAGCACCCGCGGATCACCGCGAGTCTCGGGCCACACGCGACATACACGGTCACCGACGACGACCTACGGCGTACGGCGGACCTCGCGCGGGCGGAAGGCCTGCGGATCCACCTGCACGCAGCCGAGACGGACGACCAGACACAGGCCTCGCTCGACAAGCACGGCGTCACGCCGATCCAGGTGCTCGAACGGACCGGCGTCCTCGAAGCCGGAGCCCTGGTCGCGCACGGCTGCGGGATCCGCGCGGACGACCTCCCGATCCTGGAGCGGTACGCCGGTACGGCCGTCGCGTCCTGCCCGAAGGTCTATCTGAAGCTGGCGATGGGCGAAGTCACCCCGATCAAGGCGCTGCGCGCGGCAGGCGTCGACGTCGGCATCGGCACGGACGGCGCCGCCGTGCACAACACGCTCGACGTCTGGGAAGCGATCCGCATGGTCGCCCTCACCCAGAAGCAGCGCGAACACGACGCCGAATGGATGACCCTCTCCGACACCCTCCGCCTCGCCACGCGGGGCAGTGCCGCGGCCGCCGGCCTCGCCGATCGCATCGGCGTCCTCGAGCCGGGCCGGCAGGCCGACATCGCCCTCGTCGACCTCAGCGCACCCCACAACCAGCCGCTCCACGACCCACGCGCCGCGCTCGTCTATTCCGTCCGGGCCTCCGACGTCGTCACGGTTCTCGTCGCCGGCCAGGTCGTGGTTCGCGACCGCCGACTCACGACCATGGACCTCGCCGAGATCCTCGCCGACGCACGATCCCTGGCCCACACCCTCGTCGACCTGTCCACCGGCGGAGCGGTGCAACGCTACGCACCCTGACGTGCGCGAGCCGTGACCCTAAGCTTCTCGCCATGACCGCGGATCTGGCCTCCTGGCGAAGGGCGCCGTTCACCGGCGCCGGCCTGACCTACGACTGCTTCGAGAAGGGCGAGGGGCCCGGTGTCGTGCTGATCCCGGAGATCCCCGGGCTGACGCCGGAGGTGGCCGCGTTCGGCGAGCACCTGGTGCGCGAGGGGTTCACCGTCGTGATCCCGTCGCCGTTCGGTACGCCGGGGCGCGCCGAGACCCCCGGCTACACGCTGGGCGTGATCGCCCGGCTGTGCGTCTCGAAAGAGTTCCGGTGCTTCGCGGCGAACGCCGAGCGCCCGATCACCAGGTACCTGCGCGCCGTCGCGACCGATCTGGCCGCGCGGACGCCGGGCCGCGGGGTGGGCGTGATCGGGATGTGCTTCACCGGCGGTTTCGCGCTCGCGACCGCGGTCGAGGACGTGGTGACGGCGCCGGTCCTGAGCCAGCCGTCGACGCCGTTCGCGGTGACCCCGGGGCTGCGGCGCGACCCCGGCCTGTCCGAGCGCGAACTCGAGGCGGTCAAGGAGCGGGTCCGGACCGACGGGCTCTGCGTCCTCGGGCTGCGGTTCAGCCGGGACCGGATGTCGCCGGCCGAGCGGTTCGTCACGTTGCGTGCGCAGTTGGGCGACGCGTTCGAGGTGATCGAACTGGACTCGGCTCCCGGCAATCCCGACGGGTACGGGAGCTCCGCGCACTCGGTGCTGACCCGGGACCTGCGCGAGGACCCGCCGAACTCGGCGTACCACGCCCGGACCCGGACCGTGGACTTCCTCCGCCGGCACCTGACAGCAACCGGATGACGACGTTCCGTGCCGAAATGCAAAGATCGCGTTGTGTAACCCGAACCGTGTGATTCGGTGGCCCTCGGGCGGGGAATCCTCGGTTTTGCTGGGGGTGTTCGTTGCTGTCTGCGAAAGTGGGGGAGCGGTGGGTCACGCTGTCGTTTTTCCTCTGGTCCTGGGTACCGGACGCATGGCACGATCGGCCACCGAGGCACCACAGGGGACTGGGACGAGTGAGGCTCTATGAACGGGCGGACTGCGCAGGAAAGCCGGCTTCCGGCGAACGGGAGTCCAGCGGCGAACGGCACCAACGGTCACGCTCCGCAACCAAGCTCTCACCTTGACCCCCCGGCCGGGTGGCAGCCGGGGCAGCAGGTCGGTGAGATCCAGCTGGAGCAGCCGAAGGATGTCGTGCCGCGGTCGGAGTGGCTGTCCGAGGTGCGGGACCGGCCGCGGGAGACGTCCGGTCCGACGCTGCGGCAGTTCAACACGCCGGTCCGGGTCGACGAGATCGCGGTCGCGGCGATGACGCTCGCCGAGGACCTGCACGCCGCGACCCAGAACATGCCCGAGTCCGTGGAGCTGCGGAAGTTCCGGCGCGACCTCGACCAGGCCGCGACCACCTTCCGTGACCTGGCCAGCCGGCTGGAGGTCACCGCGGGCAAGCTCGTCCGCCTCGCCGCGAACGAGGGACAGGCGTGTGGCGTCGGCTGGGGCGTCTGTCCCGAGCACGGCCTGACGCTGATGAACGTCGGCGAGACGGTCACCTGCCACGTCCTCGGCTGCGGCCGTGAGAACGAGGGCGAGGTCGAGCGCTGCGAGCACCCGGTCGCGTACCGGGTCGTCGACGCCGCTGGTCCGGCCCTGCTCACCTGCACCGGCCATGCGATCGCCTGCCGCCTCTACTTCGACAACCCCGTCATCACGGCCACCGCTGACAGCATGGAGCTGTTCTAGGAGATCCGGCAGGACGTCAGCTGGTCGTTGGCGTTGGGCGTCAGCGCGACGAAGTTCGGCGTGTCCGCCGTGCGCACCCATGACTGCCCGCCGAAGTTGTCGTCGGCGTAGACCGTCACCGTCCAGCCGGCCGGCACCCGCACCGACGAGGCCCAGTTGTCCGGTATGCCGGCCGCCTGCAGCTGGGCTCGCGTGTAGTTGCCCTTGGCAAGCGAAGCACCGGACGCGCCGCCGTAGTCCACGTGCTCGTAGAAGACCACACCGGCGCCCGGTGCGGGCATCGGCACAGTCGGTCGGGTCGCGGTCAGCGGCGCCTGGCCCTTGAACATCCGGCCGCCGTCGTTGGTCAGCCTCAGGTAGTAGTCGGCGGAACAGGCCGTGCCGTCCTCGTCGAGCGCGCGGATCCCCGAGCCGGCCGGGACCCAGGCGGCCGTCTCCGCGGTCTTGGCGATCTGGTTGCCCTCGTTGAACTCGTCGAACATCGAGATGTACAGACCCTGCACGCCGACGCGCGTGAGGTTGTAGAACTGGCGCCACATCAGGTCGCCGTGCCGCCGGTGCCCGGACTGCAGGTCGCCGGGGATGACGCACGGCTGGTAGTCGATGCCGTGGGCGTTGCAGTCCGCCTGGTCCTGCTGGTTCACGTTGTTGTAGTAGTGATCGGCGCCCGCGACGTCGCTGATCCGCCCGACCATCCACGGCGAGAGCATGTTGAACGCGTGGTACACGTCCAGGTACCCGGGCCGCGAGTCCTCGTTGCCCGGCAGCCAGTGCGTCGGGACGCCGCCGATCACGTAGCAGCCCTGGCCTTTGAACCAGTTCACGACGTCCAGGCAGACATCCGCCGGCCAGGCCTTGTTCGCTTCGTTGAAACCGAAGCCCCAGATACAGACGACCGGCTTGCCGTTCTGCCGCGCGTACGCCGGTGACGACGTGTATGCGCGCATCTTGTTGATCCAGTCGGCCTTCATCTCCGACTGCATGTTCGTCCAGGCGGTCGCGTCGTACATGATGTAGAACTTGCGGCCGCACTGCTCCGCGGCCTGGCGTACCTTCGCGGCCATCGCGTCCCGGGTCGGCCCTTCGCCGCCGGTCGGGTTGAATCGCTGCAGCGCGGCCGTGTCGCAGCCGTTCTGCTGCATCCACTGGAAGTGCGTGTTCACGGTCTGCTGGTCGTACGACGAGAACAGCCGGGCGGCTTGGCCGTTGCCGAGGTTCGCGTACGCCGTCTGGTACGTGGCCGTGAAGTCGCGGACGTCGGGCCAGCTGACGATCGCGGTGTTCGTCGGCGAGGGCGGCTGCCCCCAGTTCTGGCTCCAGTGCCACCACCCGTTGATCGGGGCACCGTCGCCGGCACAGGCGAACCAGCCCTGGTAGCCGACGGTGACTTTGCCGACGACGTCGCCCGAGGGACTGGCGGCGAAGGCGAACTGGGACCGGCCGGCCAGAGCGGCGGCTGCGGCGGTGCCGGCGAGGAGGGTACGGCGAGAGAGCTTCATGGGCGTGCTCCTGGTGGGGGCGGGCAGGAGAAAGTTCCGTGAGCGTACAAAACCCTACAAACTCCTGCAAGAACTCGACTGTTACGAACCCTTGACGGCCGGACGGCGTGAACTTAGTTTGTTGGATCAACAGACAAAGTCCGGGAAGGGGTGCCCAGATGACGTTGACCGACGGTCGCCGCCCGGGAAGCCGGGGCGTTGCCGCCGATCACGTGTCACTGCGGCGCAACAACCTCTCGGTGGTCCTGCGGCACGTCCGCGACCTCGGTCCGCGGTCCCGCGCCCGGATCGCCGAGGAGACCGGGCTGAACAAGGCGACCGTCAGCAGCCTGGTCGCCGAACTCGTCGAACGCGGCCTGCTGCGCGAGGGCTCGGCCGACTCCAGCCGCGCGCTCGGCCGCCCGGGTCAGCTCGTCGAGCTCGACGGCACCGGCGTGTGCGGTGTCGGCGCCGAGATCAACGTCGACTACCTGGCGGTGTCGGCGCTCGACCTGGCCGGGCGGGTGGTCCTGGAGAAGCGCGTGCCGGTGGATGTCGCGCACCTCGAGCCGGCCACGACGCTCGACCGGCTCGCGGACCTGGTTCGCGAGGCGCTCGCGGCCGTGTCCGCCCGGGGCGGGCAGCTCGCCGGGGTGACGCTGGCGGTACCGGGCCTGGTCCAGGGCGAGACCGGTGAGCTGAAGCTGGCGCCGAACCTGGGCTGGGGTGAGGTCTCGGTCGCCCGGGAGATGCGCGGCCGGCTGGGCAACCCGGAGTACCCACTGCACGTCGAGAACGAGGCGAACCTCGCAGCACTGGCCGCCTACGCCGAACTCCGCCGCGCCGAGGACGGCGCGGCCAGCGGGGACCAGGCCAGCGGCCGCGGGGACCAGAGCGGCGGCCGTGGAGACCAGAGCGGCGGGGACAGGAGCGGCGGCGGGGGTCGTCCGACGCATGACCTGGTGCTGCTGACCGGGGCGGTCGGTGTCGGTGGCGGGGTGGTCACCGGCGGGCATCTGTTGCGCGGCGGCCGCGGCTACAGCGGCGAGGTCGGGCACATGCCGGTCGCGCCGCCCGGGCGGACCTGCGGATGCGGGCGGACCGGCTGCTGGGAGACCGTCGTCGGGCTGACCGCACTGTTGCATAAGGCAACGGACAGGGACGACCCGGTGCGGGACCCGTCGCTGGACGTGGAGCAACGGCTGGCCGGGATCACCCGGCGCGCCGAAGCGGGGGACACGCGGACGCTGTCCGCGCTGAAGGACGTCGGCACCTGGCTGGGGATTGGGGGAGCGATCCTGGTGAACATCCTGAATCCGGACGTGCTCGTACTGGGCGGCTACTTCGCCGTCCTCGGGCCGTGGCTGAAGGAACCTCTGGAGAAGGCGATCCGCGACCGCGTGATCGCACCGGACGGCGGCGGCTGCCGGGTCGTCCGGTCGGAGCTCGGTTTCGCGGCGGCCGTCCGCGGCGGGGCGCAGATCTCGCTCGACCGGATCTTCGTCGACCCGACCCGGATCGGGGCGGCGGCATGAGCGACCTGCTGACCATGACGGGCATCGTCAAGCAGTTCCCGGGCGTCCGGGCACTCGACGGCGTGGACCTCGACGTCCGCGCGGGCGAGGTGCACTGCCTGCTCGGGCAGAACGGCGCCGGAAAGTCCACGCTGATCCGGGTGCTGACCGGCGCCCACCAGCCGGACGCGGGCACGATCCGGATCAACGACGAGCCGGTGCAGCTGAACAGCCCGACGGCGGCGATCCAGCGGGGTATCGCCGCGATCTACCAGGAGCTCGACCTGGTGCCGGAGCTGACCGTTGCCGAGAACATCTTCCTCGGTCACGAGCCGTCCCGCTACGGCTTCAGCCGCACGCACGAGGCGAACGCGAAGGCACGCACGATCCTGCAGGGCCTCGGCCATGCCGAGATCCCGGTGCACCGTACGGTCGGCTCGTTGCCGGCCGCCGGGCAGCAGATCGTCAGCATGGCCCGGGCGCTGTCCCGCGACGCCCGCCTGATCGTGATGGACGAGCCGTCGGCCGTGCTCGACCCGGAAGAGGTGTCGAACCTGTTCCGGGTGATCCGCGGCCTGACCGATCGCGGTGTCGCGGTCGTCTACATCTCGCACCGGCTCGAGGAGATCCGGGAGATCGGCGACCGGGTCACGGTGCTGAAGGACGGCGCGACCGTGGCGACCGGCCTGGACGCCCGCGAGACGCCGACCAAGGAACTCATCCAGCTGATGACCGGCCGGTCGATCGAGTACGTCTTCCCGCCCCGTGCCGAGATCCCGTCCACCGCGCCCGTCCTGCTGGAGGTCGTCGGCCTGAGCCGGCCGGGTGAGTTCTCCGGGATCGACTTCCAGGTCCGCGCGGGCGAGATCGTCGGGCTGGCCGGACTGGTCGGCTCCGGCCGTTCCGAAGTACTGGAGACCGTGTACGGCGCCCGCCGCCCGGCGACCGGGTCCGTGCGAGTCGGCGGGGTCACGCTCAGACCGGGCCGGGTGCAGGCCGCGGTCAAGGCCGGGGTCGGGCTCGCCCCGGAGGAACGCAAGAGTCAGGCGTTGCTGCTCGACGAGGCGGTGTTCAAGAACATCACCGTGTCGACGCTGGGACGCTTCGCCAGCACCGGATTCCTGAACAGCCGGGCCGAGCGGGAGGCGGCGACCAAGCTGGCCAAGGCCTTGGACGTCCGTCCGCCCGGGGTCGACCACCCGGTGCGCAACCTGTCCGGCGGCAACCAGCAGAAGGTCGTACTCGCGCGCTGGTTGCTGCGGGACTGCCGGGTGCTGCTGCTGGACGAGCCGACCCGGGGAGTCGACGTCGGGGCGCGGTCGGAGATCTACGCGCTGATCCGGGAGCTGGCGTCCAACGGGGTCGCGATCGTGCTGGTCTCCAGCGAGGTCGAGGAAGTGCTCGGTCTGTCCGACCGGGTCGTCGTACTGCGGGAGGGGCGTGCCGTCCACACGGGGCCCGCGCAAGACATCGACGAGCACCAGGTCCTCGACCTGGTGATGGAAGGAAGTGCCATGTGATGAGTGAGGACATCACAACCTCATCCACCCAGGAAACTGTCACCCCACCGGCCGCCCAGCGGTCCACGAGCCTTCTGCAGACCGGTTTCGGGCGCAACCTGGGCCTGGTCATCGCGCTGGTCCTGCTCTGCATCGTCGGCGCGGTCACGGCAGGAGACACGTTCGCGACCGGTGCGAACGTGCTGACCATCCTGCGACTGGCCGCGGTCATCGGGGTGGTCAGCGTCGGGATGACGTTCGTCATCACCGGCGGCGGGATCGACCTCAGCGTCGGCGCGATGGTCGCGCTGGCGTCGGTCTGGGCGACCACGCTGGCGACCCAGCAGCTGGCCGCCGACTACCACTGGATCTTCATGGTCACCACGGCGCTCGCGGTCGGCGCCGCCTGCGGCCTGGTCAACGGTCTCCTGGTTGCCTACGGCAAGATCGTGCCGTTCATCGCCACGCTGGCGATGCTGGCGGCGGCCCGCGGCCTGGCCGAGATCATCTCCGACCGGAAGACCCAGATCATCACGGTCAACTCGTTCGTCGACTTCTTCGGCGGCTCGTTGATCGGCGTCCCGGTGCTGGTCTGGATCTTCGTGCTGGTGGCCGCGGCCGGCTGGGTGATCCTGAACCGCACCACCTTCGGCCGCCGCACTTTCGCCGTCGGCGGGAACGCCGAAGCCGCCCGCCTGGCGGGCATCAAGGTCCAGCGTCACACCGTGGCGCTGTACGTCCTGGCCGGACTGTGCTGCGGGATCGCCGCGGTGATGCTGATGGCGCGGACGACCACGGGGAGCTCCACCCACGGTCAGTTGTACGAACTCGACGCGATCGCGGCGGTGGTGATCGGCGGCACGCTGCTGTCCGGCGGCCGCGGCACGATCGTCGGCACCGTGTTCGGCGTACTGATCTTCACGACGTTGAACAACGTCTTCACCCTCAACAACCTGAGCATCTCCGCCCAGTCGGTGGCGAAGGGCGCGATCATCGTGATCGCCGTCCTCCTCCAGCAACGGCTGGCGCGTCGTACCACCAGCTCGTAGCAGTCACAGAAGGAGGACAAGGATGTCCCGAAGTTCCGCTCGCACACTGGTGATCGCAGGACTCGGTGTGCTCGCACTCGCCGCCTGCACCAGCAACACCCCGAAGGCCGAGGAGGACAACGGCAACAAGCCGGCCGAGCAGGCCGCGGTGAAGAACGACGAGCCCGGCAAGAAGGTCAAGATCGGGTTCTCCGCACCGGCCGCCGACCACGGCTGGATGGGTGCGATCACGAAGGCCACCCAGGCCGAGGCGAAGAAGTACTCCGACGTCGAGCTGGTCGTCGCCGAGGGCACCAACGACGTGAACCTGCAGATCAGCCAGGTCGAGACGTTCATCAACCAGAAGGTCGACGCCATCGTCCTGCTGCCGTTCGACGGGGCCGCGCTCACCCCGGTCGCGACGAAGGCGATGGAGGCCGGCATCACGGTGGTGAACGTGGACCGCGAGTTCGACAGCTCGTTCGCGGCCCGGACGACGGTGCTCGGCGACAACCGCGGGATGGGCGTGTCGGCCGGCACGTACATCTGCCAGCAGCTGAAGGGCAAGAAGGACGCGGTGGTCGCGGAGATCGCCGGGATCGACTCGCTGCCGTTGACTCAGGACCGCAGCAAGGGGTTCAAGGACGCGCTCGCCGACTGCGGGCTGAAGGTCAGCAACCGGGTGGCCGCCGAGTTCACCGTCGAGTCCGGTGAGAAGGCCGCCGCCAACCTGCTGCAGGCCGCGCCGAAGATCGACGCGATCTGGAACCACGACGACGACCAGGGTGTCGGCGTGATGGCCGCGATCAAGAACTCCGGCCGCAAGGAGTTCTTCGTGGTCGGCGGGGCCGGCTCGGCGAACGTGATGCGGGACATCAAGTCCGGCAACTCGTTGCTCAAGGCCACCGTCATCTACCCGTCCACGCAGGGTGCCGACGGTGTCCGGCTGGCCCGGCTGCTCGTGCAGAAGAAGGCCCTCGGCGACCTGGTGGAGGTCGAGGTGCCGCGCACCGTGCAGCTGTACGCGCCGGTGGTGACCAAGGACAACGTGGACCAGTACCTGCCCACCGCATTCGAGAGCTAAGAGGAGAGCAATGACGAACCTGGGCATCGGCCTGATCGGCTACGCGTTCATGGGGGCGGCCCATTCGCAGGCCTGGCGGAGCGCGCCGCGCTTCTTCGACCTGCCGCTGGATCCCCAGCTGAACGTGCTCGGTGGCCGCAACGCCGAGGCTGTGCGGGCGGCGGCGACGAAGCTCGGCTGGAAGGAGACCGAGACCGATTGGCGCAAGCTGATCGCTCGCGACGACGTCCAGTTGGTCGACGTGTGCACGCCGGGCGACAGCCACGCCGAGATCGCGATCGCAGCCCTGGAGGCCGGCAAGCACGTGCTGTGCGAGAAGCCGCTGGCCAACACCGTCGAGGAGGCCGAGGCGATGACCGCGGCCGCCGAGGCGGCCAGGGCCCGGGGGATCAGGTCGATGGTCGGGTTCACCTACCGTCGCGTGCCGGCCATCGGGCTGGCCCGCCAGCTGGTTGCCGAAGGCAAGCTGGGCACGATCCGGCACGTCCGCGCGCAGTACCTCCAGGACTGGATCGCCGATCCGGAGGCGCCGCTGTCGTGGCGGCTGGACAAGGAGAAGGCCGGCTCGGGCGCGCTCGGCGACATCGGCGCGCACATCATCGACCTCACGCAGTACATCACCGGCGACACCATCGGTGAGGTCAGCGCGCGGCTCGAGACGTTCGTCAAGGAGCGCCCGGTCGCGGCCGAGCACTCCGGCCTGGCCGGTACCGCCGGAAGCGAGCGCGGACCCGTGACGGTCGACGACGCGGCCGTGTTCCTGGCCACCTTCCGCTCCGGTGCGCTGGGCGTCTTCGAGGCGACCCGCTTCGCGACCGGCCGGAAGAACGCGATCCGGATCGAGATCAACGGAAGCCTCGGCAGTCTGGCGTTCGACTTCGAGGACATGAATCTCCTGCACTTCTACGACGCCACCGAAGACTCGAGGACGGCGGGTTTCCGCCGCATCCTCGCCACCGAACCCGAGCACCCGTACGTCGCCGCCTGGTGGCCGCCGGGTCACCTGCTCGGCTACGAGCACGGGTTCACCCATCAGGTCGTCGACCTGGTCACCGCGATCGCCGAAGGCGCCGATCCGGAACCGTCGTTCGCCGACGGGCTGCGAGTCCAGCGCGTGCTGGCCGCGGTCGAGGCCAGCTCGGCATCCCGACAATGGCAGGAGATTCCGCAATGAGTGAGTACACCCCGACCAAGGACGACAAGTTCTCCTTCGGTCTGTGGACCGTCGGCTGGCAGGGCGTCGACGTGTTCGGTACGGCGGTCCGCCCGGCGATGGACCCGGTGCACGCGGTCGAGAAGCTCGCGGAACTGGGCGCCGCGGCGGTCACGTTCCACGACGACGACGTCGTACCGGACGACAGCACCCGGGCGCAGACGCTCGAGCGCTTCACGAAGTCGCTGGCCGACACCGGCATGGTCGTCGAGATGATGACCACGAACCTGTTCGCGCACCCGGTGTTCAAGGACGGCGGCCTGACCGCCAACGACCGTCAGGTCCGGCGGTACGCGCTGGCGAAGGTGCTGCGCAACGTCGACCTGGCGGCCGAGCTGGGCGCGACGACGTACGTGCTGTGGGGCGGCCGGGAGGGCGCCGAGTCCGGCGGCTCGAAGGACGTCCGGGCGGCACTCGACCGGTACAAGGAGTCGATGGACATCCTCTGCGCGTACGTCCGCGCGCAGGGCTACAACATCCGGTTCGCGCTGGAGCCGAAGCCGAACGAGCCGCGCGGTGACATCTTGCTGCCGTCGATCGGGCACGCGATCGCGTTCATCAACGACCTCGCCGACCCCGAGCTGGTCGGGATCAACCCCGAGGTCGGGCACGAGCAGATGGCCGGGCTGAACTACGCGCACGGCATCGCGCAGGCGCTGTGGCACGGGAAGCTCTACCACATCGACCTCAACGGCCAGCACGGTCCGCGGTTCGACCAGGACCTGCGGTTCGGCGCCGGGAACCTGCGGGAGGCCTTCTGGACGGTCGACGTCCTGCAGGGCTCGGGCAACCAGCCGGCCTACGACGGCTACATCCACTTCGACTACAAGCCGCCGCGGACCGAGGACGAGGAAGGCGTCTGGGAGACCGCGCGGGGCTGTATGCGGAACTACCTGATCCTGCGCGACAAGGTGCAGGCGTTCCGTGCCGACCCCGAGGTCGCGGAGGCGCTCGCCGCCGCACGGGTCGCGGAGATGTCCGAACCCACCCTGGCCGAGGGTGAGTCGCTGGACGACCTCCGCAACGCGACGTACGACCGGGAGGCGCTGGCCGAGCGCGGTCTCGGGTTCGAACGGCTGGACCAGCTGGCGATGGAGCACCTGCTCGGCGTTCGCTGATCTGACCGGTAGTACATCCCGCGCAGGGCAGAGCACGGGACTTGTAGTGGAGCGCGCGCCCTTGTCCGACCCATGAGGAGCTCCGCATGATCCAGCTACGCAGGCACGGCCTCTTGATGATGCTCGTGCTCGCCCTGTTCGCGGCGTTGCTGACCCCGTTGCCGGCCCGGGCCCATCCCGGTCACGGTGACGAGACCTTCAACGCCCTGATCTTCAGCAAGACCGCCGGTTTCCGGCACGACTCGATCCCGGCCGGCATCCAGGCGATCAAGGACCTGGCGACCGCGAACGGCTTCACGGTCACCGCGACCGAGGACGCGACGATGTTCAACGACACCGAGCTGGCGAAGTACGAGGTCGTCATCTGGCTGTCCACGACCGGCGACGTGCTGAACGCGGACCAGCAGGCCGCGTTCGAGCGGTACATCCGCGGCGGCGGCGGGTACGCCGGTATCCACGCCGCGTCCGACACCGAGTACGACTGGCCCTGGTACGGCAAGCTCGTCGGCAGCTACTTCGACAGCCACCCCGCGGGGACGCCGGACGCGACGGTGAAGGTGGAGGACCACGCGCACCCGTCGACGAAGGACGCGCCGACGCTGTGGCCGCGGACGGACGAGTGGTACAACTACCGGACCAATCCGCGCGGCGCCGTCCACGTCCTCGCCTCGCTCGACGAGTCGTCGTACAGCGGCGGCAACATGGGCCCCGAGCACCCGATCACCTGGTGCCAGGACTACGACGGCGGACGGGCCTGGTACACGGGTATGGGCCACACGATCGAGTCGTACACCGACCCGACGTTCCGCAAGCAGTTGCTCGGCGGTATCAAGACCGCGGCCGGCGCCGAGCCCGCGGACTGCGGCGCGTCGCTGAGCGACAGCTACGAGAAGGTGACGCTGGACGACGACACGTCGAACCCGATGGAGCTGGCGATCGCCGACGACGGCCGGGTCTTCTACATCGACCGGAACGGCGCGGTGAAGATCGTCAAGACCGACGGCTCGGTCGTGACCGCCGGGACGCTCAGTGTCTACACCGGCCAGGAGTTCGGGCTGCTCGGGATCGCGCTGGACCCCGGCTTCGCGACGAACGGGTTCGTGTACCTCTACTACTCGCCGGTGAGCACGGAGCCGTACGACCGGGTCTCGCGGTTCACGGTGACTGGTGACACCCTCGACCTCGCGAGCGAGAAGCAGGTTCTGCGGATCGACACGCAACGCGACCAGTGCTGCCACGCCGGTGGTGCGCTCGAGTTCGACGGCGACGGCAACCTCTACATCGCGACCGGCGACAACAGCAACCCGTTCGACTCCGACGGCTACGCGCCGATCGACGAGCGCGCCGGCCGGACCGCCTGGGACGCGCAGCGATCGGCGGCGAACAGCAACGTGCTGAACGGCAAGGTGCTCCGCATCCACCCGGAGGCCGACGGCAGCTACACCGTGCCGGCCGGCAACCTGTTCCCGCCGGGGACGGCGAAGACGCGGCCCGAGATCTATGCGATGGGCTTCCGCAACCCGTTCCGGATCGGGATCGACCCGACCACCAACCACCTGTTCGTCGCCGACTACGGACCGGACGCCGGTGCCGTCTCGCCGACCCGCGGTCCGGACGGCCGCGTCGAGTGGAACATCCTGTCCAGGCCGGGCTTCTACGGCTGGCCGTACTGCGTCGGCGCGAACACGCCGTACAACGACTACGACTTCGCGACGGGAACCTCCGGAGCCACCTTCAACTGCGCCGCGCCGGTCAACGAGTCGCCGAACAACACCGGCCTGACCCAGTTGCCGGCGGCAATTCCCGCGACGATGTGGCAGGGCAAGTCGACGACCGGCGTCCCCGAGATCGGCGGCAGCGGCGCGCCGATGACGAGCGGGGCCTACAAGTACGACGCCGCGAACCCGTCGGATCGCAAGTGGCCGGCGTACTTCGACGGCAAGGCCGTGTGGGCCGACTGGAACGACAGCCGGCTGTTCTCGGTGCAGCTGAACGACGACCGCACCGGTGTGGCCGACGTGTCGCGGATGCTGCAGAAGCTGAACTTCATCCGGCCGCACGCGCTGCAGTTCGGGCCGGACGGCGCGCTGTACGTGATCGAGTGGGGGAGCGGGTTCGGCGGGAACAACGCGGACTCGGGGATCTACCGCATCGACTACATCCAGGGGAACCGGGCGCCGATCGCGCAGTTCGGCACCGACAAGACCTCCGGTCCGGTGCCGCTGACCGTCGCGTTCGACTCCACCGGTTCACGTGATCCGGACGGTCAGCCGGTGACGCTGGCGTGGGACTTCGACGGCAACGGTACGACGGACAGCACCGACGCCAAGCCGTCGTACACGTACACGACGGCCGGGGTCTTCACCGCGCGGTTGACGGTGACGGATCCGGACGGGCGGACGGCGGTGTCGAACCGGACGATCACGGCCGGCAACACCGCGCCGACGATCACCGTGCAGGCGCCGGTCGACGGCGGGTTCTTCGACTTCGGCGACACGATCCACTACCGGGTGACGGTCACCGATCCCGAGGACGGAACGGTCGACTGCGACGACGTCATCACCCAGCCGGCGCTCGGGCACGACGAGCACGCCCACGGGTACGAGCAGTACCACGGATGTGAGGGGACGTTCCCGCTACCCGGTGACCAGGGGCATGTCGGCGCGAACATCTTCGGCATCGTCACGGTCACCTATACCGACCAGGGAGCGCCGGGAACCGGCAGGATCACCACGCAGAAGGTGGTCCAGCTGCAGCCGAAGACCCGGGAGGCAGAGTTCTTCAGCGAGACCGGCGGACCGGGCTCGGCGCCCGGCGTGCAGGTCGAGGACACCGGTGACACCGCGGGCGGCGGGAAGAACATCGGGTTCATCGAGGACGGCGACTGGTGGGGCTGGAAACCGACCAACCTGACCAACATCGACCAGATCCAGCTGCGCGCGGCATCTCCCGACGCCGGCGCGACGGTGCAGGTCCGGCAGGGGTCGCCGACGGACGGCCCTGTCGTCGCCACCATCCAGGTGTCCCCGACCGGCGCCTGGCAGACCTACGGCGACTTCACCGGCGCGGTCAGCGGCGCCTCACTCGACAGCGGGCCGCTGTACTTCGTGAAGACGACCGGCCAGCTGAACGTCAACTGGGTCAAGTTCATCGGCAAGGGCGTCACGGAGAACCAACGTCCCGCAGTCACGGTCACGGCTTCGACGACTCAAGGCAAGGCACCCCTGGCCGTCGATTTCACGGCCGCGGCCACCGACCCGGAGGGAGACCTCCCGCTGACCTACGCCTGGACCTTCGGCGACGGAGGTACTGCCACCGGGCCGGCTGCCTCGCATACCTTCACCGTCCCGGGCAAACACACCGTCACAGCGACGGTCACTGATGCGCGCGGGGCCGCGGGAACAGCGAAGGTCGACGTAACCGTCGACTCACCGTCGGCGCCGACCTGCCTGACCGGACGCTCGGACGGCTTCGACGGCAGCGCTCTCGACACCACCCGCTGGTCGGCAGTTGTCCGAGGCAACCAAGAGCTCTCGGTGGCCGACGGCAACCTCTCGATCCCGCTGACCGCGACCGACATCTACGGCACAGGCAACACCGGGACGCCGAACCTCGTCCTGCAGCCGCTCCCGGCCGGAGCCTGGTCGGCGACCACCAAGGTCACGTTGCCGGCCCGGCTGGCCTACCAGCAGGCCGGACTCATCGTCTACGGCGACGACGACAACTACGCCAAGATGGTTCTGCAGGGCCGCTCCACCGGATCACCCTCGGCGGCGGACCGGATCTTCCAGTTCATCCGCGAGGAGAACGGCGTACCGAACGAGGTCGCCGCGTCGAACACGGCGAACCTCGGCGCGGCCTACCCGGACACCGTCTGGGTCCGATTCACCTCCGACGGCGCGAACCTGAAGGCGGCGTACAGCGCCGATGGCGCAACCTTCACCGAGATGCCGGAGACCAAGCAGCTGGCCGGCATCACGAACCCGCGGATCGGCCTGTTCGGCCTGACGAACCGGACCGAGGCACTGCCGATCACCGCGTCGTTCGACTACTTCTCGATCACACCTGACGACACCGCCGAGCAGCCCACCGCGGACGACGAGTTCGGCGGGACGACGCTCGACGCGTGTCGCTGGACGGACGTCGTACGGCCGGATCCGGCCGCCTACCGGGTGACCGGCGGCGGGCTGGAGATCGACACCGGCAAGGGCGACATCTACGGCGGTACGGCGACCAACCCGCGCAACCTGATGCTGCAGCCGGCGCCGGACGGCGACTGGACGATCGAGACGAAGGTCGACGCGTCGTCGTTCGACGAGGCGTTCCAGCAGGCAGGTCTGCTGGTGTACGCCGACGACGCGAACTACGTGAAACTCGACTACCTGACCACCAACGCGGCCGGATCACCGGTTGCCCGAGGCATCGAGCTCCGCAGCGAGGTGGCCGACGTGGTCCAGTCGCCACAACCGAACGCCGCCCCGTCACCGACCCAGGGCGTCTGGTACCTCCGGCTCTCGAAGTCCGACGCGACCTTCACCGGTTCGTACAGCTCGGACGGCGTGACCTGGACCGCGCTCGCACCCGTGACGAACACCGCGCTGAGCTCGGCGAAGTTCGGTGTGTACGCGTTCGGCGTCGACCAGGCCGCCTCCAAGAAGGCGAAGTTCGACTACTTCCGGCGGGTCACCGACACGACGGCTCCCACGGTCAGCGTGGGGCTCAACCCCTCGACACCGTCCGGACAAGCGGGCTGGTGGACGGGGCCGGTGACCGCTACGGCGATGGGTGTGGACGACCGGCCCGGGCAGGTGTACCTGGAGCAGAAACTTGGCGACGGCAACTGGTCGGAGTACACCGCGCCGGTCATGCTGACCGCCGACGGGACCCACACGCTGACGGTCCGGGGGAGTGATACAGCCGGGAACGTCTCGGAGCCCTCGTCCGTCACGGTGAAGATCGACCAGACACCACCTGGTACGGCGGTCACCGGTCTGGCGGCGACGCTGGGCGTTGCCTCGACCGCCTCGGTGCGCGCGACTGTTACGGATGCCCTCTCCGGGCCAGGAACTGTCGTGTTGGCCCTGGACAGCAAGGCGACGACAGGAGCGGTCGACGGTGCGGTGCTGGGGCTCGGGGAGCACGTCCTGACCGCGACTGCTACTGACGTCGCGGGGAACAGCGCAGTGAAGAACGTGCCGTTCACGGTGGTCGCGTCGTACGCCGAGGCGGTCAAGCTGGTCGACCGCTACTACTCCGCCGGAAAGGTGCCGCTGGCCACTGCCACGGTGCTGAAGGCACACCTCAGAACCGCCGAACGCGCCGCGGCCAGGCACCAGAGCGTGGCCGCGAACGTCGCCCTGACCTTGTACCTGGCCACGGCCCGCACGGTCGCCGACGTACCGGCCCGGACCCTGCTGACCGCGGTCGGCCAGGACCTGAAGACGCGGCTCGGCTGATGACGTCGCCGCGGGATCTCGTCGCCGTACACCTGCCGCCGCCCCGGCTGGTTCGGCCCCGGACGGGCGACGGCCCGGCGAGTCCCGCGGTGACCGTCCCCGGCGGCGTACACGCGCTCCGGACGCCGCCGGGGACACCCCTGCAGTACCACCCGACAAGGAGAGAACGATGGCACGACCGATCACGCTGTTCACCGGCCAGTGGGCCGACCTGCCGTTCGAGGAGGTGGCCCGGCTGGCGTCGTCGTGGGGGTACGACGGGCTGGAGATCGCCTGCTGGGGTGACCACCTCGACGTCCGCCGTGCCGCCGAGGACCCGGCGTACGTCCAGGACCGGCTGGACATCCTGGCCAAGCACAACCTGAAGGTGTGGACGATCTCGAACCACCTGCTCGGGCAGGCGGTCTGCGACGACCCGATCGACCAGCGGCACCAGGCGATCCTGCCCGCGCACATCTGGGGCGACGGGGACCCCGAAGGCGTCCGGCAGCGCGCCGCCGAGGAGATGAAGACCACCGCCCGGGCCGCCCGGGCGCTCGGTGTGGACGTGGTCGTCGGGTTCACCGGGTCGTCGATCTGGAAGACGGTGGCGATGTTCCCGCCGGTGCCGCCGGCGATGCTCGAGGCCGGCTACCAGGACTTCGCGGACCGGTGGAACCCGATCCTCGACGTGTTCGACGAGGTCGGGGTGAAGTTCGCGCACGAGGTGCACCCGTCGGAGATCGCCTACGACTACTGGTCGACGACCGCGACACTGGAGGCGATCGGGCACCGGGAGGCGTTCGGGCTGAACTGGGACCCGTCGCACTTCGTCTGGCAGGACCTGGACCCGGTCGGCTTCCTCTGGGACTTCAAGGACCGGATCTACCACGTCGACTGCAAGGACGCGAAGCGCCAGGTCGGCAACGGGCGGAACGGCCGGATGGGCTCGCACCTGGCCTGGGGCGACCCGCGCCGCGGCTGGGACTTCGTCTCCACCGGGCACGGCGACGTCCCGTGGGAGGCGTGCTTCCGGATGCTGAACTCGATCGGCTACGACGGCCCGATCTCGGTCGAGTGGGAGGACGCCGGCATGGACCGCCTGGTCGGCGCCGCCGAAGCCGTGAAGTTCGTCCGCGAGCTCGCCTTCGACCCACCGACCGCGTCCTTCGACGCCGCCTTCTCGTCCTAGACCGAAACCGGCGGCGACGGCACCCAGAACCCGATCGCTGGGGCTACGCTCGATCCCATGAGGTACGTAGCCCGCATCGTCGAAGTCCCGGACCACGGCATCAAGCTCGAGCCGGGGGACGGGACGACGGTGCCCGAGAAGCCGACCGAGGTGAATCTGCTCGGGATGGCGGTCGCGCTGGCGCTGGGCGCGGCCGGGTACCGGCATCACGCGGAGCAGCGGGATCCGGAGTTGCAGACGCTCGACGCGCTCCTGGCCGGCGACGCGGTGATGCCGTGGAAGCCCGCCGAGCCGGGCGCGCCGGCGTACCTGGTGTGTGAACTGAACGACGGCAGGCCGACGTGCGAGGTCCGAGCGTCGGCGGAGTGAGCCGGCCGGTGAGCTGGCCGGAGGCGCCGGAGCTGCCGTGGCCGCGGATCCTGCGGCAGCGGTGGCTGGATCTGACGTTCGTGCACTGGGCGTTCGCGCCGGACGACGTCGCGCACTTCTTCCCGCCCGGGACCCGGCCGGACACCTTCGAGGGACGCACGTACGTCGGCCTGATCCCGTTCCGCATGGTCGGCACCGGGCTCCCGTACGGCCCCGCCGTTCCGTACGTCGGCTCGTTCCTGGAGACGAACATCCGCCTGTACTCGGTGGACGACACGGGCCGGCGTGGTGTCGTGTTCCTCAGCCTCGACGCGAACCGGCTGGCCGTGGTCAAGACGGCGCGTACGGTCTTCGGGCTGCCGTACCGCTGGGCCCGGATGTGCCACGAGCGCCACGGCAACCACCACACGTACACGTCGACCGTCCGGAGCTCCGGCGCCGCGGCGGTCGTCGGCGTCGAGATGGGCGAGCGGCTCCCTGCCGGGCCGCTCGAGGACTTCCTGACCGCGCGCTGGGGCCTGCACGTCCACCACGCCGGCCGGACCTGGTACCTGCCGAACCGGCACCCGCCGTGGATCCTGAACGCCGCGAGCATCACCGCGCTGGAGGCCGACGACCTGCTCGGCTCGGTCGGCCTCGTCCCGCCGGAGCGCGAGCCCGATCATGTGGCGTTCAGCGCCGGTGTTCCTGCGGAGTTCGCCCGCTGGACCGCTTGATCACCGCCGCATCCCAGACGACCTGTCCGCTCACACGCAGAGAGTCCGGGTACGCCGAGCGTGTCAACGACCCATCAGATCAGCTGTTTGGTGCGCCAGCGAGGGGATCGGTACCTGGCGTGCCCAGCGGTTGATCTCGGTCGCCAGTGCTCGTGATCCGGCGATGTCGCCCTCGTCCCGCAGGAGCACGGCCAGCAGGGTTTGCTGCGCCAGTGCGCCCAGCAGGTGGCCGACCTGCTGGCGCTGCTCGGTGGAGCGTTCCCAGTGCTGCCGGGCGAGGGCGAGGTCGCCGGCGGTGTGTGCGTGGTCGCCGAGGTGTCGCAGCGCGTACGACATCAGCAACGGGTCGCCGGTCTTCTCGCCGAGCCGGAGCGCGTCGGCGTAGTGGGCGAACGCTTGGTCCGGCCGGTCGAGGAGGTTGTCCGCCATGACACCGGCGTAGAAGCTGACGGCTCCACGCCGCCCGTCGTCCGGCGCCTGGTCGATCAGCCGCGCGGCCCGCTCCGCGAGCTCCTCGGCGTCGCCGCCCGATCCGAACAGTGCGTTCGCGTAGTCCTTGCGGAGTTTCAGCATCTCGACGTCCCACGCGATGCTCTCGTCGGCGACCTGCTCGACGGCGGCCAGTGCGGCCGAGGCGTGATCGGTCTGCTGGGCGAAGTCCTGGTCGACCGCGACTTCGGCCAGTGCCAGGGCCAAGGTGCGGCGTTCGGCCGGATCGTCGGGCCGGGTGGCGGTCAACAGATCGGTCGCGGCAGTCCATTGCCCCGAGCGCATCAACTGAGTGGCGGCGGCGACGACGTCAGTCGCAGCAAGCCGGCTCATGCCGGCACCTCCATCAGCTCAGCCATCAGCTCGGCGGTCTGCTGGGCGATGAACGGGACATCGAGCTGCCGCGCCCAACGGTTCGTCTCGGTCGCGAGTGCTCGCGCTCCCGCGAGGTCGCCCTCGTCGCGGAGCAGGACCGCGAGTGACGCCTGCTGCGCGAGTGCGGGGCGCAGCTGGCCGGCCTGCTGGAAGAGCTCGGTCGACCGCTCCCACCGGGTCCGCGCGAGGGCCAGGTCGCCGGCCGCGTGAGCGTGATGGCCGAGATGCCGCAGGGCCTGCGCCACCAGCAACTCGTCGCCGCATTTCTCGCCGAGCTCCAACGCGACCTCGTAGTGTGCGCACGCCTCCGCGGGCTGCTCGCCCACGTTGTCGGCGGTCGCGCCCGTCCAGAAGCTCGCCCACCCTCGGCGCGCGTCGTCGGGCGCCTGCTCGATCAGCGCCCGAGCGCGGACCTGGAGGTCGCGATCACCGCCCTGGAACAGGGCGGTCGCGTAGTCCTTGCGGAACCTCAGCATCGCCAGGTCCCACGAATCGCCGGGAACCGCCGCGAGTGCGGCGCCGGCGTGGTCGGTCGGCCGGCCGAAGTCCTGGTCGACGGCGACCTCCGCCCGGGCGAGCGCGAGCAGCTCGCGCTCGGCGGGATCGTCCGTGCCGGCCGCGGTCAGCAGGTCGGTCGCGGCGGCCCACTGGCCGGCGCGCAGGAGATGGGTGGCGGCGGTGACGAGATCGGTGGCTGCGAGATGGCTCATGCCGCCACGGTATTTCGACGTCGAAATATTTGACAACTAACCTTCAGTCGCTGAAAAGTTGGACGGGTGAAGGATTTCGTGGACGCGCACGTCGACCTCTGGGCCGGGCAGCTGGACGACCTGGACCGGGAGGTCGAGGGCATCACCGTGCGGCTGCAGGTGCTGACGAGGTACCTCGAGCGCCGCCGCGAGGCCGTGCTCGCGGCGTACGGGCTGCAGCTGTGGGAGTTCAAGACGCTGCACATGCTCCGCCGCGCGGGTACGCCGTACCGCGCGACACCCGGCCAGCTGGCGCGGCAGCTCGGCATGTCGGCGGCCGCCCTGACCAACCGGCTGGACGCGCTCGAGCGGCGCGGGTACGTCGAGCGTGCGCACGACCGGGACGACCGGCGCAAGGTCGTCGCGACGCTGACGCCGGCCGGGAACGAGCTCTGGCAGCGCGGGATCGGCGACATCCAGCGGGTCGAGGAGGAGCTGGTCCACCACCTGCCGGAGGCCGACCGCGCCCTTCTCGACGGCCTGCTGCGGCGCCTGGTTCTGGTGACCGAGAACAAGTCCTAGCCGCCGATGTCGAGTTCGGCCGATCTGATCCGACCTCTGGTCAAAGCGCCGGAAACTGGAGGACGGATCGATGGAACCGCTGAACCTGATGGTGTCGCTGAGCCACTTCGCGAACGCCGAGCGTGAGAACAAGCACGGACTGAGTGAGGCCGCCGGGCGGCGCCGCCGCGCCCCGAAGGTCCTGGCGGCCCGAAATGTCCGGCGGATCTGGGCGAGTCGTGTCAGAGTCACCCCGTGACTGATGCCTTGAAGAACGACTTGCTCGCCGCGTACGACGACCAGCTGCGCGGGACGAGCGAGACCGCCGACGTACCGACGAGCACCGACGGACCCGTGATCCGGGTCGAGTACCCGAGCCGCGGATTCGTCAGCTACCGCTCGCTGGACGGGCTCGACGGCGCCGGGATCGACGCCCTGATCGCCCGCCAGCGCGACTACTTCGCCGCCAAGGGGCAGGCCGTCGAGTGGAAGCTCCGCGGCCACGACCTGCCGGCCGACCTCCCGGACCGGCTGAAGGCCGCCGGGTTCGAGCCCGAGGAGCAGGAGACCGTCCTCGTCGCCGAGAGCGCCGCCATCGCCGAGCGCCTGCAGGGCCGCGACGCGGTCGACGGCATCACGATCCGGCTCGTCACCGACCGCGCGGACTTCGAGCGCATCGCCGCGATGGAGTCGACGGTCTGGGGCGAGGACTGGTCCTGGCTGGCCGACGACCTGGTCCGCCGGCAGGCGAGCGGCACCGACGTCTACGTCGCCGAAGCCGACGGCCAGGTGGTCTCCGCGGCGTGGGCCGTGTACAAGAAGGGCACCGAGTTCACCGGCCTGTGGGGCGGCTCGACGCTCGCCGAATGGCGCGGCCGGGGTATCTACAAGGCGCTGGTCGCGATCCGCGCCGCGCGAGCCGTCGACCTCGGCTACAAGTACCTCCACGTCGACGCCTCCGACGACAGCTCCCCGATCCTCCAGCGTCTCGGCTTCGTCGCGGTGACCACCACCACGCCGTACGTCTCCACGCCCGGGAAGTAGCTTCAGTCCCGCAGGACCCCGAGGATCAGGTCGGCGACGGCGCGCATGCCGGCCGCGTTCGGGTGGTACGGGACGAAACCGCCGAGGGTGGGCGGGAGCATCGTGAAACCCGTGGTCCACGGCTCGGCGGAGCCGATGGCGTGCTCCCGGCTCACCGCCGACGCGGCGACCAGGTCGACTCCGGTGGCGGCGGCTGCCTTCGCGAAGGCAGCCGCCAGGCCGTCGGCCATCAGCGCGATGCTCGGCAACTGCTCCTCGTTCAGCGGTACGTCCAGGCGCGGCCGCGTCGCAGGTCCGACCAGGCTGAGGTAGTCGACCAGCAGGATCCGCGCCTGCGGGGATCGCTCCCGGGCTTGCTCGACCACAGCCGTCAGCGCATCGGTGACGGCCTGGTACGACGCTTCGTCCTTCAGATAGCTGACCCGCGCGCGGATCCGGTTCGCCACCCGGCGGCCGAGGATCGTCGCGGGTCTCGCGATCGTGTTCAGGAAACTCCCGCGCAGGAACGTCCCGACGTACTCGAGATCGTTGCCGCCGGCCGTGATCGTGACGAGCGCGGTGTCCGGTGTGAGCGCTTCGAGCTGCGGCGGGGCGTCGTCCTGCCGGGTGTCGAGCAGGTGCGCTGTGGTGGCGCCGGAGTACGAGACGTCGACCAGGTCGAGTCCGAGCTCACGCGCGACCAGCTGCGCGTAGTTGTTGCCCGAGCGACCGGCCGGCGCGTGCACGATCGGGCTGATCCCCGGTCCGGCCGCGAACGAACTGCCGAGAGCGACGTACCGACTGCCGGATGCGATCACCGGACCACGATAGATGATGAGCCGGGTTGTCCAGCCGACGACAGAAGCAGCCCGCCGGCCGGTGCCCGGAGGTACGGCATACTGCGTCGGTGACTGACGACGCCTTCGGTACGACGGGAATCCGCGAACGGGTGCTGGCGGGATGGGCGGCCGCACCCGTGCGGTTCCGCGAGGACGCCAACGCCGAGGAGGAACTCGCCCTCGGCGGGTATGTCGACCGCCTGGTCGTCGAACTCGCCCAGAACGCCGCCGACGCGGCCGCCCGCGCGGGCCTACCCGGCCGAGTCCTGTACGAGTTCCGCAACAACACCCTCGTCGTCGCCAACACCGGCGCCCCGCTGGATGCGGACGGCGTCGAGTCCCTCGCAACCCTCCGCGCCTCCGCCAAGCTCCTCCCCACCCGAACCGCCCCGGCCGGGGAGGTTTTCCCTCCCGAGCCGGGCAGAAATCCTCCCCAGCCGGGCGTGGGCGACGCTGTGGGCGAGGTTGGGGCGGTGGGGCGGTTCGGTGTGGGGTTCTCCGCGGTGCTGGCGGTGACCGATGAGCCGGTGGTGTTGTCCAGGACCGGGGGAGTGCGGTTCTCGAAGGCTGATACCGCGGCGGCGATCGCCGAGCTCGGCGAGGCGTCGCTCGACACCGAGGTGCGCCGGCGGGACGGGCAGGTTCCGGTGCTGCGGTTGCCGTTCGCGGCTGAAGGTGAACCGCCTGCCGGGTACGACACCGCCGTCATTCTCCCGCTCCGCGACGAGGCCGCCGCGGCTCTCGTGCGCCGCCTGCTCGCCGAAGCCGACGATGCTCTCCTGCTCGCCCTGCCAGGTCTGGAACGCATCGAGATCGAGACCGACGACGGCCACCGGATCCTCGAGAACGTCAACGCCCGCTGGCATATCCACCGCACCGGCGGCACCTTCGACACCGCCGAACGCGAAACCCTGCTCGCCGACCGCCCGACCGAAGAACGCTCCCGCCCGGCCTGGTCCGTCGTCTGGGCCCTCCCGCGCGCCCCGCACGTCGATCTGCCGGCCGTGATCCACGCACCGACGCCGACCGACGAACCGTTCGCGCTGCCGGCGTTGCTGCTGGCAACTTTCCCGCTCGACTCCACCCGCCGGCACGTGGCCAGAGGACCGCTGACAGACCGACTGGTGCACGAAGCCGCGACAGCCTACGCAAACCTCTTGCAGGAGCGGGCCGCGGACGACGTACTGCGACTCGTCCCGACCGGTCTCGCCGCGGGCGCCCTCGACCGGATGCTGCGCGAAGAGATCCTCGCGATCCTGCCCCGAACGCCCATGCTCACAGCCGTCGACGGCGCCGTTCTCCGACCGCAGGACGCGGTCGTGGTGGAGGGCGCCGACGAGGCGTTCAACGCCGTACTCGCGCCGCTCGTCCCCGGCCTGGTGCACGCGCGCCGCGAGGACCGGCTCGCGCTGGATGCCTTGCAGGTAAGGCGTCTCGAGCTCGCCGACGTGGTGGACCAGCTCGGGGGAGAGGAGTCGCCGGCCTGGTGGCGCACGCTCTACACCAGCCTCGGAACCATGACCACCGACCCGCTGATCCGCGAAGCGCTCGGCACCCTCCCGGTCCCGCTCGCCGACGGCCGCCTGGTCCGCGGCGCCCGCGGCCTGCTCCTGCCCGGCCCCGAGCTCCCACTCGACACCCTCGCCGCCTTCGGCGAGTACGGCGTCCGCGTCGTCCACCCCGACGCCGTCGACCCGGTCCTCGAACGGCTCGGCGCGATCCCCGCGACACCACGCTCGCTCCTCGAGGACGGCGCCGTCCGGACCGCGGTCGAGCACTCCGCCGACCCTGACAACTCGGCCGACCCGGACGCGATCGCGCACGCCGTCCTCAGTCTGGTCGCCGCCGACCCCTCGCAGGCCGACGGCCTGTGGTGGCTGTCCGACCTCGTCCTGCGCGACGCCGACGGCGACCTCGTGCCCGCGAACGCCTTGGTGGTCGAGGGTTCCGACGCGCACGCGGTCCTCGACGCCGAGGAAGTCGCGCCGATCGCGCGCGACGTGCTCGACCGCTACGGTCTGCCCGCGCTGGAGGCCGTCGGTGTCCTCGCCTCGCTCGGCGTGATCGCCGCGTCCGACGTCACCCTCGACCGGTTGCCCGAGGCCCTCCAGGACCTCGACGGCATCGAGGACTGGGCGTACGACGTGGCACCCGACGGATCCCGCTTCGGTGCGACCGTCGGCGAGCTCGAGGCGATCCGTGACCTCGACTGGATCACCGACGGCAGCTGGCCGAAAGTCCTTCAGCTGCTGGGATCCGACCCCGGCCTGCGCCGCGCGCTGGTCACCCAGGTGCGGGTCGTCGGCCCGGACGACCGGCCGCTCGGCGTGCCGTCGTACGCCGCCTGGTGGATCCGTGAGCACGTCCTGCTGGACGACGGCGAACCGCTCGCCGGACGTGCGGATCCCGACGCCGAACCGGTGCTCGCCACCTTCCTCGACGTGGCGCCCGCCTGGACCGCCGGGCTCGATCCCGAGGTCCGGACGGCGGTCGGCCTGGTCCGGGACGTCGGCGACCTCGACGCCGACGGGATCGCGCTGGTGCTCGACCGGCTGGCCGACCCCGCGCGCGAGGTCGACGAGGCGTCGATCCTGCGGCTGTGGGACCGGCTCGGCACGCTCGCGCTGTTCCCCGGCGACGCGCCCGACCAGGTCCGGGTGCTGGACCCCGACGGGACGACCCGGGTCACCGACGCGGACGGCGCGGTGGTGGTCGACGGCCCGATGTGGGTGCAGCGCGAGGACCTCGGCGGGTTCGTGATCGGGTCCGGCGCGGCGGCGGACGGGCTGAGCGACCTGTTCGACGTACCGCTCGCCCAAGAAGTTGCTGAAGGCAATCTTGACGCCGGCGGGACGGAGGCCGACGTACCGGCCCTGGTCGCCGAGCTGGTGCCCGAGGTGCCGGCGACCTGGTGGGAGCACGAGGAGCTCACCGTCGACGGTGTCGAGGTGTCGTGGTGGGTGGACGCCGACGGGGCGCCGCACGCCGCCACGTTCGACGGGCTGGCGAAGGCGCTCGCCTGGGCCGCCGGGCGCTGGGACCGGCGGCATGTGATCCGCGCGGTTCTCAACGAACCGGACCGTTCCGTGGAACTTCTGGTCGACGCGGTCTACGACTGACCGGATCCGGACGCGGGGCCCGAAAGTACACGCCGCGTGACGGTTGCTGGAAGCGTTTCCGCGTGCGGCGTCACGGAGAGCGAGCCAACGTTGTCATCGGTTGGTATATCGACTGATCTGCGGATATAACCTCACGGTTTCAACGTGGGAATGAACTCTTGCCAACGTTGTCAGCCCTACTTATAGTCCGTGGCACCTCTCGGTCGGTGATCAGCCTGTCCGCGCAACGGAAACGGAGGTGACTTTCGTCATGAACGAAGCACCGCGGCCCCAGTTCGAAGACGTCCAAGACGTCGTCCGCTATCAGCTGAGTCGGCGAAGCCTGGTCGGAGGAGGTGCCGCGGCCGCGATGACCGCCTTCCTCGCGGCCTGCTCCGGCGGTGGCTCCTCGTACTCCGACAAACCGGCGAACAACAACAAACCCGTCGCCACCAAGTCGATCCAGATCGGCAAGGCCAACATCCCGGTGCCGCGGGACCAGGCGGTCATCGTCGGGCAGGTCGAGTACACGGTCTTCGACAGCTTCAACGGGATGATCCCGAACGGCTCACCGGGTGGTGCGGGCGTCGAGCTCAGCACCGAGCCGCTGTTCTACCTGAGCTTCGCCACCGGCGAGATGAAGCCCTGGCTGGCGACCGAGTACAAGTACAACGACGACTTCACCGAGGTCACCTTCAAGTTCGACCCGAAGGCGCACTGGAACGACGGCAAGCCGCTCGGCGCCGCCGACTTCAAGTTCACCATCATGTTGCTGAAGGACCGGCCGGACCTGTTCGGCGGCGGCGGTGAGCTGAAGGAGTTCGTCAAGGCGATCGACGTTCCGGACGCCCAGACCGCGGTCGTGAAGATGCTCAAGCCGGCGCCCCGGTTCCACTACAACTTCATCTCCGCGATCGCCGGTCCGCCGCTCGGCATCATGCCCGAGCACATCTGGAAGACCCAGGACCCGACGAAGTACAAGGACAACCCGCCGGTGCACAGCGGGCCGTACAAGCTGAAGCAGGCGATCCGGAACCAGAAGATGTTCGTCTGGGAGAAGGACCCGAACTACTGGAACAAGGACAAACTCGACGTCAAGCCCCAGTACGTCGTGTACCAGAGCACGTCGAAGCAGCTCGACCAGGCGTCGCTGGCCTTCGAGCGCGCGGAGTTCGACGTCGGCTCGGTCGACGAGCAGCACGCCAAGCAGCTGCGCAACACCGGCTACCCGGCGCTGCAGACCACGCAGTTCCACGACCCGAACCCGCGGGTGATGTGGCTGAACTGCGACCCGTCCCGCGGGGTCATCTCCGAGCCGAAGATGCGCTGGGCGATCAACTACTGCCTGGACCGGGAGAAGATCGGCAAGTCGATCTGGCCGGTCCCGGTGCCGCCGGCGCAGTACCCGTGGGCGGACTACCCGACCAACGACAAGTGGAAGAACGACGAGATCGCGAACAAGTACAAGTTCGAGTTCTCGCCGGAGAAGGCCACCCAGCTGCTCGACGAGATCGCCCCGAAGAACGCCGCCGGCAAGCGGACCTACAAGGGCAAGGAGATCAACCTCGAGATCATCACGCCGTCGCCGGTCGACGGTGGTGAGTACGCGATCGCGAACGTGCTGAAGACCGAGCTGGCCAAGGTCGGCGTCCCGGCCACCCTGCGCAGCCTGGCCGGTAACGTGCACGACGAGAAGTTCCAGCGCGGCGAGTACGACATCGACTCCAGCTGGGCCGGGATCGCGATCGACCCCGAGCAGCTGTACACCGACTGGACCAGCGACAAGTACCAGCCGGTCGGCAAGAACGCGGCCGGTAAGAACAAGCTGCGGTTCCGGAACGCGAAGTTCGACGAGATCTCCAAGAAGCTGGCCGGGCTGGACCCGGAGAGCGAGGAGGCCAAGCCGCTGCTGAGCGAGGCGCTGGAGATCTACTTCCAGGAGCTGCCGATGCTGGCGGTGATCCAGACCGGCTACCCGTCGTACTTCAACACCACGTTCTGGAAGGGCTGGCCGACCGACGACGACCTGTACGAGGTGCCGCTGAACTGGTGGCAGCACTTCATCTTCGTGCTCGGCAAGATCGAGCCCACCGGGCAGAAGGGACCGGCGTGACGGCGGAGGCCCCGCCGGTGGTAGCTGTCGACAAGAGCCAGGACTCCGCACCCCGTTCGGGGGTGCGGGCCTGGCTGTCGCGGCATCCGCTGGCGGCGTACGCCATCCGCAGGCTCGGGCTGTACGTCGTGGAGCTGTGGGGCGCGCTGACCATCGCGTTCTTCTTCTTCCGGCTGATGCCGGGCGACCCGATCAACACGCTGATCCAGACGCTGCAGCAGAACTACATCTACAACCAGACGGCCAGCGCGGAGATCATCGCGCGCTACAAGCACGAGTTCGGGCTGGACGGCAACCTGCTGACCCAGTACGTGACCTACATGCAGAAGCTGGTCCTGCACGGCGACCTCGGGCCGAGCCTGATCAACTACCCGACACCGGCGCAGACCGTGATCCTGCGGTCGTTGCCCTGGACCATCGGCCTGCTCGGCATCTCGGCCGTGCTGGCCTGGATCCTCGGTGTCGTGATCGGCGCACTCGCCGGCTGGCGGCGCGGCAAGCTGGGCTCCGCGATCGCCACCAACCTGTCGATCGCGCTGTCGCACGTGCCGTACTTCTTCGTCGCGCTGATCCTGGTGTACGTCTTCGCGTACTCGATGGGTGTGCTGCCGGCCAGATCGGCGTACGACTCCAATATCAATCCGGGGATCACACCGGAGTTCATCGGCAGTGTGCTCAAGTACGGGTTGCTGCCCGGCCTGTCGATCGTGATCATCGGGACCTTCAGCTGGATCCTGTCCACCCGGATGCTGATGATCCCCGTGCTCGGCGAGGACTACCTGGTGTACGCCGAGGCGAAGGGCCTCAAGGGCTGGCGGATCCTGACCCGGTACGCGCTGCGCAACTGCTACCTGCCGCAGGTCACCGCGTTCGGCATCTCGCTCGGCTTCATCTTCAACGGCAACGTGCTGGTCGAGCAGCTGTTCAACTACCCGGGGCTCGGCACCACGCTGGTCACCGCGATCCAGCAGCTCGACTTCAACACGATCCTCGGAGTCACCGACATCGCGATCTTCTCGGTGCTGACCGCTGTCCTGCTCCTCGACCTCTTGCTCCCGCTGCTCGACCCGCGGGTCAAGTACTGGAAGTGATGCCGATGAGACTCCTGACCGCGGTACTGCGGACGATCCGGAACAGCAGGCGGCTCGCGACCGGGCTGGTCATCCTCGGGGTGCTGGTGCTGATCGCGTTGTTCAGCCCGCTGATCAGCAAGGCCATCGGTGGTGGCCAGGACCCGATCGAGCTGGCGGCCTACGACAAGTGGCTGGTCCCCGGCCCCGATCACCTGCTGGGCACCGACCAGTTCGGTCGCGACGTGTTCGCGATGGTGGTGAAGGCGCTGTCGGTCTCGCTGCAGATCGGCGCGATCGCCGGTGTCATCTCGACGGTCGCCGGTGTGATCGTCGCGTTCGTGGCCGGCTACAAGGGCGGCTGGATCGACAACGTGCTCTCGACCTTCACCGGGATCCTGCTGGTCATCCCGACGTTCCCGCTGCTGATCGCGCTGTCGGCGTACGCCAAGAACGTCAGCCTGTTCCAGGTCGGCGTGATGATCTCGATCTTCTCCTGGCCGTTCGCGGCCAAGACGATCCGGTCCCAGGTGCTGAGCCTGCGCACCCGGCCGTACGTCGACCTGGCGCGGGTGAGCAAGTCGCGCGACCTGGAGATCATCGTCACCGAGCTGCTGCCGAACCTGCTGCCGTTCATCGGCGTCGGGTTCGCGTCGTCGGCGCTGGGCGCGATCTTCGGCCTGGTCGGACTCGAGATCATCGGCCTCGGGCCGGGCGGCGTGATCGACCTGGGCCAGATCATCTTCAACGCGATCGGCACCGGGGCGCTGACGCTCGGCGCGTGGCCGATGTTCGTCGTGCCGATCGCACTGCTGACGCTGCTGTTCGCGGCGCTGAACATGGTGAACATCGGGTTGGAAGAGGTCTACAACCCGCGGCTGAGGGGAGTGGCCGGTGAGTAACGCTGCCGAGAACGTCCTGGAGGTCAAGGGGCTCGAGGTCGCCTACTCCACGAACCGCGGCGACGTGAAGGCGGTCCGCGGGATCGACCTCGACGTCCGCCGCGGCGAGATCCTCGGCATCGCCGGGGAATCGGGCAGTGGGAAGAGCACACTCGCGGTCGCGCTGCTGCGGCTCCTGAAGGCGCCCGGCAAGGTGACCGGCGGCTCGGTGATGTTCCACCCGGGCGGCCGCTCGCCGGTCGACCTGCTGAAGGTGCAGGGCGAGGAACTGCGGGTGCTGCGCTGGAGCGCGCTCTCGTACCTCCCGCAGGGCTCGATGAGCTCCCTCAACCCGGTGATGCGCGTCCAGGACCAGTTCAAGGACGTGATCCTGGAGCACGCGCCGCAGCGCAAGGACTCGCTCGGGGAACTGATCCCGCGGCTGCTCAACCAGGTCGGGCTGGAACCGCGGGTGGCACGGATGTACCCGCACGAGCTGTCCGGTGGGATGAAGCAGCGGGTGCTGATGGCGATCGCGGTCGCGCTCGAGCCCGACCTGGTCATCGCCGACGAGCCGACCACCGCGCTGGACGTGACGATCCAGCGGGTCATCCTGCAGTCGCTCGCGGACCTGCGCACCGACTTCGGCGTCACGCTGATGGTGATCTCCCACGACATGGGCGTGCACGCGCAGCTCGCCGACCGGGTCGCGGTGATGTACGAGGGCCGGCTGGTCGAGGTAGGCGACGTACGGCAGGTGTTCAAGGACCCGCAGGACGCTTACACGCGGCAGCTGATCGATTCGATCCCGCAGGTCGGACGGAGGGCCTCATGAAATCGGAACTCGAACTGCGCGGCGTCCAGCAACGGTTCCACGCCCGCGGGGTCGCCGACGGGTACGTGACCGCTGTGGACGACGTGAGCTTCAGCCTGGCCGCGTCGCCGCCGCAGATCGTCAGCCTGGTCGGCCAGAGCGGCAGCGGGAAGAGCACGATCGCCCGCAACGTGCTCGGCCTGCAGAAGCCCACGGCCGGGCAGGTGCTGTACGGCGGCAAGGACATCTTCAAGCTCAGCCGTGCCGAGTACGACGAGTACCGGCGCGACGTGCAACCGGTCTTCCAGGACCCGTACGCGATCTTCAACCCGTTCTACCGGGTCGACCGCGTGCTCTGGAAGGCGGTGAAGAAGTTCAACCTCGCGGACACCCGCGCCAAGGGCCTCGAGCTGATCGAGGAGTCGCTGCGCGCCGTCCGCCTGGAGCCCGAGAACGTGCTCGGACGGTACCCGCACCAGCTGTCCGGCGGCCAGCGGCAGCGCATCATGCTGGCCCGGGTGCACATGCTGCGGCCGTCGTTCATCATCGCGGACGAGCCGGTGTCGATGCTGGACGCCCAGGTGCGCAAGCACTTCCTGGACATCCTGCTCGACTTCCAGCGTGAGCACGGCATGACGACGCTGTTCATCACCCACGACCTGTCCACGGTCTACTACCTCGGCGGCGAGGTCATGGTCATCACCAAGGGCCAGATCGTCGAACGCGGCCCGGTCTCCACGGTCATGCACGAGCCGTCCCACGCCTACACGAAACTCCTGCTCGACTCCATCCCCCAGCCCGACCCCGACCAGCGCTGGACCAGCCGCATCGCCGTCGACGAACTCGACCAGGTCGACGACAACACCCCGGCCGACACCACCAAACCGGAGGTGCCGATCATTTAGGCCGCACTCCCGACGTACACAGGAACTGGTAGAACCACGCGCTGAAGGACGGGTCGGTCATCAGTTCGCGATAGCGCCTGAGCTCGTCCGGGGTGGCGCCGACGCCGAGCAGCAGCGGCTCGGCCTGCTGGTTGAGGTTGCGGTGCAGCAAGCAACCGTCGGTGCCACCCGTCGTCGTCTCGGAGTACTCCATGGTGTGTACGTCGACCAGGCCGGCGTCGGTCATCCGGGCTGCCGTGCTGCCCGCCCACGTCATGCTCATGCCGCTGGCCGGACCCGCGACCTCGTGTGAGAGGTACTGGATGCGCGCCCAGACTGCCTCGTCCTCGGGGCTGGGCATGGTGATCGGATGCAGCCGGCGGCCGGTGAAGTCACCGATCACGAGCCGGCCGCCGGGCGCCAGCGCCTCGACCAGCCGGGCGAAGACCTGCTCGCGTTCGGGGAGATGCACGAGCACCAGCCGCGCATGAATCAGGTCGAACGGGCCGTCCACGCCGAGGCCTTCGCGGAGGTCGTGCCGCCGGACCTCGACGTTCGCCGCGACGTCCGTCAGCCGGCTGGTGTCGATGTCCACGGCAACGACCTCGCCGGTGCGCGCCGCCAGCCAGTTCGCGATCGAGCCGGCGCCGGCGCCGAGCTCCAGGCAGCGCGCGGCGGCCGACAGACCGCCGCGTTCGAGACACCAGCGGGTCGGGGCATCGAGCAGGGTGCCGAGATACTGCATGTGGTCCCGGCCGAGGTCGCTGCCGGTTTCGAAGACGTAGTCCATCCCGGCAGGGTCGCGCGGGCCGGGCACCACGCACATCCGGGATCATCCGGATCGCGTCAGTGCCCAGGCGACCACCTCGTACCGGCTGGACAGGTCGAGCTTCTGCCGGACGTGGTCGAGATGGGTCTCGACGGTCCGCCGGGAGATCGCCAGGGAGCGCGCGATGTCGTCGTTGCTCTGCCCTTGGCCGGCGAGGTCGGCGACCTCCAGCTCGCGGCGGCTCAACGGCCGGTCGTCGACGGTCGGCGGAGCGAGCGCCTCGGCGATCAGCTCGTCCTGTGACAGCTCCCGGCCGGCGGTCATCAGCCGGCCCGCGCGGCGGGCCCCCGCCTCGCGGCGCAGGCGTTCGACGGTCGCGTCGCAGAAGGCTGTCATGGTTCCGGACATCCGTCCGCCCTGCCGGCTGAGTGCGACCGCCGCTCCGGCGAGCCGCAACGCGGCGCGACCGCGTCCTTCGTTGGCTGCCAGGCTCATGGCGGCCCACAGCCATTCCGGATCCTCGATCAGGCCCGAGGCCGCGCGGAGCTGATCCACCACGCCGGCCAGCTGCCGCCGATGGGTCTCGACGTCGCCGGCCACCGCCGCAGCGAACGCGATACCGAGTCGCGCGGTCACGGTCATCGCGGCGCCGCCGCCGGCCAGGCTGACCGCCAGCGCTTCGCGGTAGTGCGTTTCGCCCTCGGCCCAGCGACCGGTCTCGAACAGCGTCAGGCCCAGCACGGTCAGCGCCCAGCCGCGACCGCGCTCGTCGCCGGACCGCGCGAACATCGCGATGCTCCGCTCGCAGAGCTCTGCCGCGAGCGCCGTGTCGCCGCCGGAGGCTGTGGCCAGCGCGAGATCGCGCAGGCTGCGCGCAGCGCCGTACTCGTCACCGATCTGCCGGCGCAGGACGAGGCTTTGCCGGTACGTGCGCTGCGCGGCTGAATAGTCGCGCTGCCGCCAGGCGAGGCGACCCAGCCGGGCCAGCGCGGCGGCGCGCACCTTGGGCTCGGCCGGAGCGTGGTCGAGAACATCTTCGATCCGCGTGCGGGCCTCGTTGACCTGGCCGCGATGCTCCGAGTAGTAGCCGAGGGTCGTACACAAGCGCAGGGCGAGGTCCGTGGGTTGCGTGCGCGCCCACGCCACCGCGGCCAGGAGATTGGCTTCCTCGCGCTCCAGGTCGACGAGCGCCGCGGCGCGATCCGGACCGCGAAGGCCCGCGTCACCGGCGCGCGCGATCGCCAGGTAGTGACGGGCGTGACGTTCGCGTACGGCGTCGTCGTCGGTGGACACGGTGACGGCGTACTGGCGGACAGGTTCCAGGAGGCGGAACCGCAGGCGGCCGTCGGGCAGCGGCTCGGTGAGGACGAGCGAGTGGTCGACAAGGGCGGTGAGTGCGGTGAGGAGCTCGGTGCCCATGCCCGCGACCGCTTCGAGGGCGTCCAGGTCGAACCCGCCGGCGAACACGGCCAGACGTCCGAACAACCGCTGCTGCGGTGGTTGCAGGAGGCGGTAGCTCGAGTCGAGTGCGGCGCGCATCGTCGCTCGCCGTCCGTGCTGCTCGTGCAGCAGCGGGGTGAGGCGGTCGAGGACCTGCTGCGCGGACAGGACGCGGATCCAGGCCGCGGCGAGTTCGATGGCCAGGGGGAGACCGTCGAGCCGGCGGCAGATCCGGTGGACGGTCGCGGTGTGCTCGCCGGGGAAGTCTGCGTTGACGAGCCGCGCGCGCTCGACGAAGAGTTCGGCCGCCGTCCGGTCCGGCAGGGGTGGGAGCCGGTAGACGTGTTCGCCCGGTGCTCCGAGCGGGACCCGGCTGGTGGCGAGGATCCGCATGGCTGGGCGGTCCTCGAGCAGTTGGACGACGTACTCTCCGGCCTCCGTCGCCAGGTGCTCGCAGTTGTCGAGAATCAGTAACAGCTCACGGGCCGGCTCCCGCGCCGTGTCCGGCCCGAGCACCCGCTCGACTCCGCTCGCCACAGAGTCAGCGGTCGCGAGCTCGACAAGGATGGAGGCGTCGTGCTGGGCCGCGTACTCCCGGACGAGCCTGGTCTTACCCGCCCCGGGAGGTCCTGCGATCGTGACGAGTCGCGATTCGGAGAGCAGGCGGCCGACCCGGGCAAGCTCCGCGGTGCGTCCGAAGAAGCGGGTCAGCGCGACGCTGCGTGCCTTGGACCTCGGCATCGTGAGCAGGTTCTGGTGGAGGGCCTGTAACGCGGGGGCCGGGTCCGTGCCCAGTTCGTCGGCGAGATGCCGGCGGACGGTCTCGTAGCGCTCGAGTGCTTCGGCCTGGCGGCCGGCGTCGCGGAGTGCGGTGAGAAGCCTCAGCCACAGCGTTTCCCGGAGCGGGTAGCGCGCGGTCAGCTTCTGCAGTTCGGGAATGTCTGCGTCGGCCTGTTGTTCGCACGCAGTGAGATAGCGCTCGACCAGCGCGGGTGCTTCGTGGTCCTCGAGCCACGGAGAGAGCGCGCTGCCGAACGGGTCTCCGCGCCACATCGTCAATGCTTGCTCGGGTTTCCCGTCGTCCAGCAGGCGATGGAAGCGCAGTACGTCGACACTCTCCGCCGGAATGTCGAGGCGATAACCTGTCGGCTCGGTCGTCACCGCGTCGTCGCCGAGCACGCGTCGCAGCCGCCCGACGTACGTCTGCAGGCTGCCGCGCAGGCGTTGCGGCGGATCGTCGGCCCAGAGCGCGCGACCGAGCTCGTCGAACGAAACCGTCTGCCCGCAGTTCAGCGCGAGCACTGTCAGCAACGCCCGGACCTTGCGCCCCGGAACGCGGACCACCTGCCCGTCCGACCAGATCTCGAACGGGCCGAGCAGCCGAATGTCGAGACGTCCCATCTCACCCCCGAGAGATATGGCTGTCCACTGTACCGATCGACCGGGTCGTCGCGGACTGACAGCGAATTGGCAGCGCCCATCCGTACTGTCTCTTGGCGAGCGGGCGAAGGCCCGGATCGGGGGGATCATGCCAAGCGGGACAACAGTCCTGTCGTTCTGCCTTGCGGCCCTGGTGGTACTCGTCGCACCAGGGCCGTCGGTCGCTTACGTCGTCGCGTGCAGTCTGCGCCACGGCCGCGCCGCCGGCCTCGCCTGTGTCCTTGGCCTGGAACTCGGTGCACTCGTCCACGTGATCGCGGCTGCCACGGGACTCGGCGCGGTGCTGGCGTCGTCACCCGAGGTGTTCCGGCTGGTCAAGTACGCCGGGGCCGCCTACCTGCTGGTGATGGGGGTCCGCGAGCTCGGCCCGGTGAAGGAGAGCGCGCCCAAGCATCGTGCGCTGCCGAGGAACAGCCTGCGGATGATTCGCGACGGCGTGCTCGTCGACCTGCTGAACCCGAAGACCGTGCTGTTCTTCCTCGCGTTCCTGCCGCAGTTCGTCCGCCCGGCGGAGAGGTCCGGGCCGACGCAGATCCTCGTCCTCGGCGTGTGTTTCGTCCTTCTGGCCGCCGCCTGCGACGCCACCTACGCGGCCGTGGCCGGCGCGCTCGCGCCGCGGATCCGGCAGTCTCCGCGAGCCCGGCGACGGATCAAGCAGACCACCGGAGGCGTCTACCTGACCCTCGCCGGACTCGCGGTGCTGACCTAGACGGTCTTGATCGCCGGGTCGGTGACGCCCGGGGCGCCGGTTTCGACGTGGCCGGCGAGGCGGCGGAGGTAGGTCGGGTCGGCGGTGGTGGTGATGGCGACGTCGTACCAGCGGTTCGTGGTGGTGACGGTATAGGTGGTCTTGCCCTGGCGGAGGGCGAGTTGCTTGGGGGTGCCGCCGTAGGCGTTGGTGAGAGTGACGGTGCGGGCCACGTCGGAGGTGAAAGTGAGGTCGACGTTGCCGGTGGCCGGGTTCTCCCGGGCGGTGAGTTCGAGGGCGGTGGCTGGCTTGCCCTTGAAGGTGCGGAGGAAGCCGTTCGGGCCGTGGACGGTGAGGTCGGTGACGCCGCCGGAGTAGACCGGGTTCCAGCTGTCGGCGACGGTCTTGCCCGCCTCGGTGGTGTACGTCCACGGGCCGTCGGTGCGGTTCGCGGACGTGATCAGGAACTGCGCGCCGGCCCGCGCCCCGGACCCGAACGTCAGCCGGTACTTGCCGTCGGCGACAGCGCCGTCGACGACCGGTGCGTACGGCAACGGACGGGTACGCCGGGAGCCGCGCTCCTGCGCCGGGAGCTGGCCGACGGCGGGCGGCGTCGGCACGTAGTCCGGGTGCCGCTTGTTGTCCGGCGGCTCGTAGGCGCTGGTGTCCGGCAGTTGCGCCGGGCGCGTGGCCGACGTACCGAAGTCGAACGCCGAGGTCAGGTCGCCGCAGACCGCGCGGCGCCACGGCGAGATGTTCGGCTCGTGGACGCCGAACCGGGTCTCCATGAACCGGATGATCGACGTGTGGTCGAACACCTCCGAGCACGTGTAGCCGCCGGTGCTCCACGGCGACACGACGAGCATCGGGACGCGCTGACCGAGACCGTACTGGCCGTGCGCGGCCTTGTTGCCGGTGTACAGGTCCGGGTTCGGGTCGACGGTCGACAGGCCCTGGTTGGCGTCCATCGGCGGGTACGGCGGGACGACGTGGTCGAAGAAGCCGTCGTTCTCGTCGTAGGTGATGAACAGCGCCGTCTTGCTCCACACCTCGGGGTTCGCGGTGAGCGCGTCGAGGACCTGGGAGATGTACCAGGCGCCGTAGTTGGCCGGCCAGTTCGGGTGCTCGGTGAACGCCTCCGGCGCCGCGATCCACGAGATCTTCGGCAGCCGGTTGTTCTGCACGTCGGCGGCCAGCTGCGCGAAGAGGCTCTCACCCGCCTTCGCGTTCGTGCCGGTGCGCGCCTTGTCGTACAAGGGACTCCCGGGCTGCGCGTTGCGGTAACTGTTGAAGTACAGCAGCGAGTTGTCGCCGTAGTTGCCGCGGTAGGCGTCGTCGATCCAGCCCCAGCTGCCGCCGGCGTCCAGCCCGTCGCCGATGTCCTGGTAGATCTTCCACGAGACGCCGTCCTGCTCGAGCCGTTCCGGGTACGTCGTCCAGCCGTAGCCGGCCTCGTCGTTGCCGAGGACCGGGCCGCCGCCGGTGCCGTCGTTGCCCGTGTACCCGGTCCACATGTAGTACCGGTTCGGGTCGGTGGAGCCCATGAACGAGCAGTGGTACGCGTCGCACACCGTGAACTTGTCCGCGAGCGCGTAGTGGAACGGGATGTCCTCGCGCGTCAGGTACGCCATCGTGGTCGACGTCTTCGCCGCGATCCACTGGTCGTACCGGCCGTTGGCGAACGCCTGGTGCGCGTCCGGCCAGCCGTGCGCGAGGTCCTGGATGAACTGCAGGCCGAGGTTGTCCGCCTCCGGCCGGAACGGCAGGATCTCCTTGCCGAGGGCATTCTTCTGGTAGAACGTCGGCTTGCCGCTCGGCAGCGTCGCGGGCCGCGGGTCGCCGAACCCGCGGACGCCGCTCAGGGTGCCGAAGTAGTGGTCGAAGGACCGGTTCTCCTGCATCAGGACGACGATGTGCTCGACGTCCTGGATGGTGCCGAGGCGGCGGTGCGCCGGGATCGCGGCGGCCTGCTCGATGCTGTTCGTCATCGCGGCGAACGCGGCCGACCCTCCGGCCAGTTGCAGGAACCTCCGGCGGTTGATGTCTGGCATCTGGGTCTCCTTGTCGGGGCGGGTGGAGCCTCCCGGCACCTTAGTCTGAACGTTTAACTGACGGAAGATGAACCGTGCTGTTCAGTTGAGGTGAGTTTCAAACTATTGTGAGCGGACGCTGGTGGCCGGCTCACGGAGGTGCGGTGGATCGCGTCTGGTACGTCGCCTACGGCTCCAACCTCGCCCTCGCACGATTCCGCTGCTACTTGTCCGGCGGGCGGCCACACGGTGGCGCCCGGGTGTACCCCGGCTGCCGTGATCGCTCCGATCCCGTCCGGGCCGAGGGCGTGCTGGTGCCCGGCGGGCTGGTCTTCGCCGGCGCGTCCAAGGTGTGGGGCGGCGGATCGGCCTTCTACGACCTGTCCGCGCCCGGCCAGGTCGCTGCCCGTGCGTACCTGTTGACACCCGACCAGGTCGGCGACGTCGCCGCGCAGGAGATGCGCCGCGAACCCGGCGGGCAGTTCGCCCGCGACCTCGCGGCGCTGCTGCCCGACGTCGCCGCGCTCCACACGATGGGCCCGGGCCGGTACGAGACCGTGGTCCGGCTGGGGGAGCGCGACGGCGTACCGATGTTCACCGTCACCCACGACGGAGCCGCCGGCCTCGAACCGGTCGCACCCACCGCGCCGTACCTGCGCTGGATCGCGACCGGCCTGATCGAGGCGCACGGCTGGGAGCTCGCCCGGGTGGTCGACTACCTGCAGGCGGCGCCGGGCGTCCGGTTGGCATGGACGCCCGGCGCGCTGCGGTCAGCGCTTGACGGCGACGCAGGTCGCGGTGGCTGACTTGGTCGGGTCGCTCTCGGACGTGGCGGTCAGGGTGATCTTGGCGAGCGGGCCGGCAGCGGCCTTGGTGTGGACGGGGACGGTCACCTGCTGGCCCGCGTTCGCGGTGGCGAGTGCGTTCGGCAGGGAGATCGGCCAGCCGTCGGACTTGGCGGACAGGCGGTAGACGTCGCCCTTCACGTACTGCGTGATGTCCTCGGGGCCGGCCGTCGTCCCGGCCCTGCCGGTGTTGGTGAGGCTGAAGTTGCAGGTCTGGACGCCGTTGCGGTCCGGCTTCGCGACGGTCGGCAGCAGCCGGACGCCGCGCTTCTGGACGCCGGCGCCGTCGAGGGAGCGGACCGCGACCGTGTAGGACAGTTCGCCCTTCGCGTTGCGGTGCACGTTGGTGATGTAGAAGTGCAGGCGGTTCGCGGTGTCGGTGTACTCGTACTCGCTGCCGGAGTTCGTGCCGGCGTGGAAGAGCGCGTCGGACAGCTGCCGGTAGTCGCCGATCGTGATCGGGACCTTCGTGCCGTCGGGCAGCACATAGTCGGTCATGTCGATGTTCTGCGGGTTCGCGTCGATCACCCACTCGAAGGGCGCACGGTCCTGGTTCTTGGTCTTCGCCAGCAGCACACCGGCATCGGGCGTGAACGAGTCGGTGCCCATCCGGTCGACGACCTCGACGGTGTAGTTCTGGTAGCCGCGGCCGTCGCACATCGGGTCGGTGGCGGTGCTGCACGGTGCGTCCAGATCACCGGCGCCGCCGAGCTCGATGTTGATCCCGGACAGGTCGTTGACGCCCGGGTTCACGCTGCGGGCCGTCACGTTCGCGATCACCACCCCCGACGACGCGAGCGCCTCGCGGGACAGCCGCAGCACGTTCTGCTCGTCGACCATCTGCAGCTTGATCTTGTTGCGCAGCATGTGTTGCGCGCCCATCGACGCGCCGCCGGTCGCCGGGATCATCCAGCGGCTGTGCGGGCCGCCCGGGCCGTTGAAGCTGCCCCGGCTGAGCATCTCCCAGATGCCGGTGTACGCGCGCCGGGGCGGCACGCCGTACGGGTTGTTGTAGTTGTCGCCGATGCCGAGGATGTGGCTGAACTCGTGCGCGAACACCGCCATCCCGGAGCTCTCCGCCTGCGTCGACGAGCCGCCGCCGGCGTTCGGCCAGATCGACGCGCCGGCCGCCCACGACGTCCAGTCGACGTACCGGGTGTCGGACCAGTTCGGCAGCGCCGGGTCCGGCGGGCCGAAGTCGTCGGTGACGTCCTCCTTGGTCGGGAACTTCATCATCCCGAACTCCTGCCAGGTGGACGACTCGTCCTGCCCGGCGCTGAGGAAGAACACGAAGTCGTAGCCGGCCGGTACGTCGGGGCCCTGGTCGGCGACCCAGGCGGCGCGCCCGTCGGTGCGGATGTCGCGGTCGCAGGTGTCGCCCGCGGGGCAGGCCGTCGGGCCCTGGAACTCCATCGCGTACTCGTGCGACTTGCCCGGCATCCGGTACGGGCCGAACGCGGTGAGGTCCACGCCGTACCGGCCGCCGGAGTCCTCCATCCAGTACTCGTGCAGCGTGTGGCCGTGGTTCAGCGGCTCGGGCTTGTTGAGGAAGTCGTGGTAGAAGCTCGCGACCTGGTCGCGCGGCACGCCGTTCGCGGCGGCGCTCGGGTTGCCGAACACGGTCGAGCCCTTGGGCTGGGTGACCACGAAGTCCTGGTTCGGGTAGTCGAGCAGCACGAGCGCGCCCTTGAAGGTGCGCTGGGATCCCTTCACCTTCGGGTCGGCCCAGTTGGTCCCCGGCGGCTTGACGTAGTCGTCCCACGTCATGTGGTCCGGGTTCTCCCAGTTCTGCGGGTCGATCGGCCCCGGCAGCCCCGAGGCCAAGGTCTTCGCGACCCGCGCGTCGGCCCCCGACTCCTGCCAGGGCTGCTTCTGCGGCCAGTGCGGATACTGCCAGGCGTTCACCGGATCCGGCGGCGCACCCGGCGCGGCGAGCGCCATCGAGGGCACCGAAACGGCAGCCAGTACGGCGATCAACTGCACAACACGACGAAACTTCCGTTGCTCAGACACGGGCGGGCATCCGATCAATGAGGCGGGACAACGGGCAGACATGAGCATGCCCTTTCGACACCCATGTCACAAGACGTCCCGGCGCGTACGCGGGTTCGCCGCTCAGGCAGCCGCGAATGCACCCAGGTAGGCGAGATGGTGGGAGGTCGCGAAGGCGACCGGAGCGCTGGTGTCGCCGAGACCGCGCCCTCGACCGTCGGCAGCTTCGGCGAGTCGATCATCGCCCCACGAGTAGTCCGCTCCGGAGAAGCTTCCGGAGTTCACCAACTCGCTCGACACCAAGCGGACGGTCGCTGCCCGCGCATTCTCGGCGTCGGTGTCGAGCATTCGCTCCCGGAGGTAGAGCCAGTGATCCGAGCAGGTGTACTTGAGATTGATGTGCTTGCTGGGCCATGGCTCGGACGGAGCCGGATGCACCGCGCCGTAGTCACCGAACCTGATCCGGTCCGATGCCGACGCCTTGATCGTGCGCCAGAGGATCTCCTCGAAGCGCGGCTGCTCCCAATGATGGATCTGCTCGAGTTGCTTGGGGACAGACCCGCTGAGGACGGTGATCGATCGGTACTGGTCGTACATCGGCAGGCTGTCGAGCAGTGCCAGCAGTTCGTCCACCAACTGTTGGTCGAGCCCGGCGACGTAGCCGGCATCGAGGATCAGGTCTGTTCGCGCGGGATCGAACGCCAGTCGCTCGAGCAGGTGTCCGAGCGCCGCGGGCGTTGTGCCAGGTACGTCGGCACGCACCGCGCAGCCATAGCCGATCTCGCCGGACAACTGGCCGACCCGGGTCAGTAGCGTCTGGTCCGCACCGGTGTTGACCACCGGGATGAACGGCACCAAGTCGTCCTCTAGAAGCAGGACCGCGTCCGGCTCGAGCCGATGGCTCAGACGCTCGAGAACGGTTGCGGCTCCAGGGCCCGGACCCACAGCCAGGTTTGTCGCATCGATCATCGCGACCCGACCGAGCGTCCACAGCCCGCGTACTGCGCTTTCTACACGGTCGAGCAGACGCTCTGCGCCATCCTCCGGTACCTGGTCGAGCATCAGCAGCGGCTGGACCGATTGGTCGGCACGGAGCGACTTGAGCGCCATGAACTCTCCCTTCTTGGCGCGCAAGGCGACGAGCGTCAGGAAGTCTGCATGTGGCTCCATGGCGCGGCCTCCGTCACCCTGTGTGATCGTCCGTTCTAAGAGCGTAAGCGTTGCTTGTCGATCGCGCAGGCGACACGTCATGCGAAGACTGTATACAGTATGGTGGCGTCTTCTGATTCTGGATGGAGGTACCCATGTACTCGGTCACCGATCCGGCGCGCGGGGTGTTGGTGGAGGAAGTGGCGAACTCGACGGAGGAGGAGGTGCGGGCGGCAATCGGCCGGGTGCATGCGGCGTACCCGGACTGGCGGGGGCGGGGTGTGGGGGAGCGGGCCGCGGTCGTCGCGGGGGCGGCGGAGTTGTTCGCGGAGCGGGCGGACGAGCTGGCCGCGATCATGACGCTGGAGATGGGCAAGCGGGTCAGCGAGGGGCTGGGCGAGGTCGGGATCGTCGCCGACATCTTCCGGTATTACGCCGAGCACGGGCCGGCGCTGCTCGCCGACGAGCCGATCGACATCAAGGGCGGCCGGGCCGTCATCACCAAGGGCCCGATCGGCGCGCTGCTCGGGATCATGCCGTGGAACTTCCCGTGCTACCAGGTCGCCCGGTTCGTCGCGCCGAACCTGGTGCTCGGCAACACGATCCTGCTCAAGCACGCCTCGATCTGCCCGCGGTCGGCGCGCGCGATCGAGGAGATCCTGCACGCGGCCGGCGTCCCGGCCGACGTCTACGTGAACACCTTCGCCTCGAGCCGGCAGATCCCGGCGATCCTCGCCGACCCGCGGATCGCCGGCGTCTCGCTGACCGGCAGCGAGCAGGCCGGCATCTCGGTCGCCGCCGAGGCCGGGAAGAACCTGAAGAGGACGGTGCTCGAGCTCGGCGGCTCCGACCCGCTGATCGTCCTCGACACCGGCGACCTGGACGAGACCGTCAACGCCACCGCGACCGCGCGGATGCGGAACTGCGGCCAGTCCTGCAACGCACCGAAGCGGATGATCGTGCTGGCCGACATCTACGACGAGTACGTCGACCGGCTGACCAAGCGCGTGACGGAGTACTACGTGCCCGGCGACCCGGCCGATCCCGCGACGAAGCTCCCGCCGCTGGCCTCGGCCGCCGCCGCGGACGAGGTCGCCGCACAGGTCGCGAAGGCGGTCGAGCAGGGCGCCACGCTGCGCGCCGGCGGTCACCGGATCACTCCTGGCGCCTACCTCGAGGCCACCGTGCTCACCGACGTCACGCCGGACATGGACGCGTACTACGAGGAGATCTTCGGCCCGGTCGTGATCGTCTTCCGAGCAACCGACGAGGACCACGCGGTAGAGCTCGCCAACGACACGCCCTTCGGCCTCGGCGCCTCGGTGTGGGGGACCGACCCCGAGCGCAACCGTCGTGTCGCCGACCGGATCGACGCCGGCATGGTCTACCTCAACCGGGCCGGCGGCTCCCAGGCGGACCTGCCGTTCGGCGGCATCAAACGCTCGGGCCTCGGCCGCGAACTCGGCCCGGCCGGCATCGAGGAGTTCATGAACAAGAAGTCCATCCGGCTCGGCTGACGGACGGCGCGCCCTCCTCTCGTGCCGGTCCGTGAACGGGCGCATACTGACGGCACCAGGGAGCTCGTCGCGAGGGGACCGCGGATGACCGTGCCCGGCGGTTACGCCATCAAGACCTATCGGTACCTGCGAATGGCGATGGTGGCGATGATCGCCCTGCTCGCCGTGTCACTGGTGATCGAGTGGTCGAAGACCGACCCGCACTGCCTGCAGACCTCGATCAGCGCGTACTACTACACGCCGGTGCGGGCGATCTTCGTCGGCTCGCTGATCACGATCGGCGTCTGCATGGTGGTGCTGAAGGGCAACACCGAGCCGGAGGACATCCTGCTCAACGTGGCCGGCATCCTCGCCCCGGGGGTCGCGCTGGTGCCGACGCCGGGGCAGGGCCGGTGCCACTCGGTGCCGGTGGTGCTCGGCGACGCGGCGGCGAACGTCACGAACAACATGCTCGCGGTGTTCGTGGTCGGCGTACCGTGCCTGCTGCTGGCCGCCGTCTTCATCGTCCGGGACCGGATCCGGCAGCCCGCCGGGTGGACGCCGATGTACGTGCTCGGTCTCGTGGTCGCGGCGCTGATCTTCGGCGGCGGGCTGGCCTGGTTCCTGGTCGACCGGGCCGGGTTCATCGCCAACGCGCACTACGCGGCCGCGATCGTGATGTTCGGGTGCATCGTCGCGGTCGTCCTGCTGAACGCCGAGCAGTTCCGGCGCAAGCAGCGCACGCATGCGGTCCGGCACTCACCGGCCAACCGGTACTCGGTGATCGCCGCGGCGATGGTCGTCGTCCCGCTGCTGATGTTCGGCTGGAAGAAGGCCTTCGGCTGGGAGCATGCCGTGCTGTGGATCGAGGGCACGCTGATCGTGCTGTTCGCCGCCTTCTGGATCAGCCAGACGCAGGAGCTGTGGAACGAGGGTCTGCGTCAGGAGTTGCCGCGGTCGCAGGCCACGCCGTCGCCGTTGCGGTCGAGCGCCGCCGAGTAGCCGGGGTCCCCGCGATGCAGCGGCGCCGCGCCGGCTGCGCGCGCCTCGGCGCAGCTCTTGTACACAACCGCCGACGTGGTGACCGGGGCCGTGGTCGGCGTCGGCTCCGTCCGCGAGCTCGTCGGTGACGGCTCGGCCGGCTCGGTCGGAACAGGCGTCGCGCTCGGCGTCCGGCTCTCCGACGGCTCCGCTGACGGCGTCGTCGTCGGCACCGAGGTCGGCTCGGTCGGGTGCGGAGTCGTCGGCTCGGTGGTCGCGGTCGGACCGGTGGTCGTCGGCTCCGTGACCGGCGTGCTCGCCGGCGCCGACGTGGGCTCCGAGGTCCGTACCGGCGCCGTGCTCGCGGACTCGTCGCCGCCGTCGAACGGGTTGAGCAGCACCAGCGTGATCAGCGCGAGCGGCACGGTCGCGATCGTGGCGACCTTGGTCCTGCTCGGTGCGCCGTACCTGCCGATCGGACCGCGAACCCGTTTGCCGGACGCGTCGACCCAGAAGGCCCATCCTGCCGGTGCGGGCGGCCACGATTCGGGCGGCTCCCAGCGTTTCGGTGGTCGCCAGCGTGCGGTCGGCGGGTCGGGCCAACCGGGCGGTGCGTTGAACTGCCTCACTCTTCCTCCCCCAGTACCCGCAGAAGACTAGCGACTGACGGGTCACGGGGAGACAGCAGGGCCGGAAATCCCTGGAAATTAAGCGCTTGTCCGCCGGCGGGCGCCCGGACCCGGTCGCGGTACGGCGTCGCGCGGTGACACCACGCGATGGCCCGACGCGCACCGGATCTCGGTGTGGACCGGGGCGCCGCAGTCGCGGTGCTCGATGCTGAGCGGCGAGCCCTCGGGACCGGCCAGGTACTTGTCGCCCCAGTCGCGGATCGCGATCAGCACCGGGTACAGGTCGAGCCCCTGCTCGGTGAGCCGGTACTCGTACCGCTGCCGCGCGCCAGGTTCGCGGTACGGCGTGCGCCGCAGGATGCCGTGCTCGACGAGGGTGGCGAGCCGGTTGGACAGCACCTGCCGGGGAATGTCGGTGCGGACCCGGAGGTCGTCGAACCGGCGGATGCCGTTGAACACCTCGCGCAGCACGACCACGGTCCAGCGTTCGCCGATGATCTCCATGGCGCGGCCGATCGGGCAGTTCGCCACCGACCAGTCGAGCGCGTTGTACGTCGTACCACTCATGCCGTCATGGTAGTGAGGTCTAGGTCTCGTTGACAGACCCAGCTGGGCGGTGTGACGCTCGGTCCATGACGGAGACTCAGCAGGCGACCCGGAGCCGGACGTTCGCGTGGTCGGACCCGGCGGAGACCGCGGCCCGGGTCGGCCGCTCGTCGGGGCTGGAGATGCTGCGGGCGATGCGCGACGGCGAGCTTCCGGCGCCGCCGATCCTGCACCTCGTCGGCGGGTCCGGCATCGAGGTCGAGGAGGGCAAGGTCACGGTGCTGATGCCGGTGGCCGAGTTCCACTACAACCCGCTCGGCTCGGTGCACGGCGGTGTCATCGCCACCCTGCTCGACACCGCCGCCGGCTGCACCGTGCACTCGACGCTGCCGGCCGGCGTCGGCTACACGTCGCTCGACCTGATGACCCGCTTCGTCCGGCCGGTCACGATCGGCTCAGGCGTGCTCCGCTGCGAGGGCGGGATCATCAGCCGCGGTCGTCGTACGGCGGTCGCCGAGGCGCACCTGTACGACGAACGCGGCAAGCTCCTCGCCCACGCGACGTCGAACTGCCTGATCTTCGACCTGCCTCAGGCCTGACGGCCCTGGTCGGCGAGCAGCTTCTCGCTCGCCACCAGGCGGACGCAGGTCGCGAGGCCGGCGATCGCCGCCTCGACCTCGGGCAGCTCCGGGTAGGTCGGGGCGATCCGGATGGTGCGGTCGGCCGGGTCGTCGCCGTACGGGTGCGTGGCGCCCGCGGGCGTGATCGCGATCCCGGCGGCCTTGGCCTTCGCGACCACCTCACGCGCGCAGCCCTCGGGGACCTGCAGGCTGACGAAGTAGCCGCCGGCCGGAGCGGTCCAGGAGGCCAGGTCGGTGCCGCCGAGCTCGGCGGTGAGGATCTTGTCGACCACGTCGAACTTCGGCCGGATCAGCGCCGCCAGGGTCCGCATGTGCTCGTGCAGGCCGTCGGCGTCGCGGAGGAACTGCACGTGCCGCAGCTGGTTGATCTTGTCCGGCCCGATGCTGCGCTTGACCGTGTGGCTCAGCCACCACTCGATGTTGGCCGGCGAGGACCCGAAGAACGCGACGCCGGCGCCGGCGAAGGTGATCTTCGAGCTCGAGCCGAACACGAACGGCCGGTCCGGGTGCCCGTTCTGGGCGCTCAGGGCGAGGATGTCGGCGAGCTGCGCGGGGGAGTCGGTCAGGTGGTGCACGGCGTACGCGTTGTCCCAGAAGATCCGGAAGTCCGGCGCCGCGGTCTCCATCGCGGCCAGCCGCCGGACGGTCTCGTCGGAGTACACGGTGCCGTCCGGGTTGCTGTACTTCGGCACGCACCAGATGCCCTTGATCGCGGCGTCCTCGGCGACCAGGCGCTCGACCACGTCCATGTCCGGGCCCTCGGGCGTCATCGGCACCGGGACCATCGTGATGCCGAAACGCTCACAGATCCCGAAGTGCCGGTCGTACCCGGGGACCGGGCAGAGGAACGTCAGGCCCTCGACGTCGGCCCACCGCCGCTCGGCGCCCGGCACCTTGCCGAGCAGCGCGAACACGACCGCGTCGTGCATCAGCTCGAGGCTGGAGTTCCCGGCCGCGAGCAGCTGCTCGACCGGCACCTGCAGGTCCGCGGCGAAGATCGCCCGCACCTCCGGCAGGCCGTTCAGCCCGCCGTAGTTCCGCAGGTCCGTGCCGTCCGCTCCTACCGGGTCACCGCTCAGCCCGAGCACCCCGTTGGCCGCGTCGAGCTGCTTCGGCGACGGCTTCCCCCGCGTCAGATCCAGCTTGAGCCCCTTGGCCACCAGCGCCTCGTAATCGCGACGGGCACGCTCGACCTGACCTACCAGCTCATCCACACTCACGGGGGGTCCTTTCACAAGTACTAGGTGTTGGACCCCAGCCTAGTCAGCGGCGATTGCACTTCGGGTAGCGCGGGTCCCATGGCGGACAGGTGGGGAAGCCGGGTGGTGGCTTGATCGTTGGTGGGGTGCCGGGTGGGACCGGTGGGGTGACCGGTGGTGTCGGGGGCTGAGCCTTGCTGCCGTTGGAGATGTACAGGACGACCGTCGCGCCGTCAGGTGCGCCGTCCTCCTGACGCGGGTTGGTCCAGGCGACGGTCCCGTTCGGGGCGTCCGAGTCGACGCGGGGGCCGCGGTCCATCTGTGGCTTGAAGCCCATCGAGATCAACTTCGCGGCGGCGTCGGCCGGCGTCATGCCCTTCAGGTACGGCAGGTCCTTGACCTTGCCGCGGATGATGATGTCGTCGGGCCTCACGAACTTGGTTGTCGGGAGACCCTGCAGCGCGGCCTGCATCGCGGCTTCCCAGATCGGTCCGGCGGTGCCGGAACCCGAGGCGTCCTTGAGCTTCTTGCCGTTGAAGACCTGGCCGATCAGGTTCTTCGCCGGCGGGTCGGCGTCGGCGACCACGGACGCGGCCGCGAGCTTCGACGAGTACCCGGCGAACCAGACCGCCATGTTCTCGTCGATCGTGCCGGTCTTGCCGGCCAGGTCGCTCTTGCCGAACTTCAGCTTGGCGCCGGTGCCGCCCTTGGCCATCACCTGCTGCAGGACGTAGTTGACGCCGTCCGCGACGCCCGGCGACAGCACCCGGTGGCAGTTCGGGCCGGGTGTCGGGATCGCCTTACCGGTCTTCAGCGAGGCGATCGCCGTGATGATCTGCGGGGTGCAGTACATCCCGCGGGCGGCGAACGTCGCGTACGCGTTGGACAGCATCAGCGGCGTGATCAGACCCACGGAGCCGAGCGTGAACGAGACAACCTGATCCAGCGGCTTCAGCGTCTGCCCGTCGTACATGCCGAGCTTCGACGCGATCGTCGCGATCGGGCAGATACCGATCTGCTGCGAGAGCTGCAGGAAGTAGGTGTTGGTCGAGGCGCGGGCCGCGTCGACCATCGAGGGGTCGAGCACGGTCTTGGTGGAGTTCTTCGGGATGTACGAGTCGTCCGCGACGGGGCCGTTGCACGTGCTGAAGTTCTGTCCGCTGAGGTCGATCGTCTGCGGTGAACGGATCCGGTACGTCGTCGGCACGCCCTTCGCGATCGCGGCGGCGATCGTGAACGCCTTCATCGTCGAACCGTTCTGGAAGCCGCCGAAACCGCCCGCGTAGGTCTTCTCGACGTTGTAGTTGTACGCCGTCTGGCCCTTCTTCGCGCCGTACAGACGGCTCTGCGCCATCGCCTTCACCAGGCCGGTGCCCGGCTCGACCATCGTGATCGCGGCGATCGCCTGGTCGCCGGCCTTCGAATGCTGCGTGATCGCGGTCTGGGCGGCGGTCTGCATCTTCCGGTCGAGCGAGGTCTTGATCACCAGGCCCGCGGTCTCGATGTAGTTCTCCCGCTCCTCCGGGTTCTTGCCGAACGCGTTGTTGGCCTTCAGCTTCGACACGACGTACTCGCAGAAGAACGGGTACGTCGAGTTCGCGCAGCCGCTGGGGATCACGCGGACCTTGGCCAGGTCGATCACCGGCGTCTTGAGCGCGTCCTGGGCCTGCTTGGCGGTGATGATGTTCAGTTCCTGCATCCGGCGCAGGACGACGTCGCGGCGGGCCTTGGCGCGCTTCGGGTTGTCGATCGGGTCGTAGCCGGTGGGGTTCTTCACCAAGCCGGCCAGCATCGCGGCCTGCGGCAGCGTCAGCTTGGCGGCGTGCACGCCGTAGTAGTGCATGGCCGCGGCCTCGATGCCGTACGACCGGTCGCCGAAGAAGGCCAGGTTCAGGTAGCGGTTCAGGATCTCGCGCTTGCTGACCTCCTTCTCGACCGCGATCGCATAGCGCAGCTCGGCGACCTTCCGCTCGTAGGTCTCGGCGGTGGCCTGCTTGACCTCTTCCGGCGTCCGGGCCTTGTTGATCAGGCTCAGCTTCACGTACTGCTGGGTGATGCTCGAGCCGCCCTGCTGGACCCCGCCGGAGGACTGGTTGCGCAGCAGCGCGCGCAGGGTGCCCTTGAAGTCGAGCGCGCCGTGCTCGTAGAAGCGGTCGTCCTCGATCGCGACGATCGCCTGCAGCATCACCGGGCTGATCTGCTTCAGCGTCACCGGCGTCCGGTTCTGCTGGTACAGCGTGGCGATGACCTTGCCCTCGCTGTCCTGGATGATCGACTTCTGCGCCAGCGGTGCCGTCTGCAGGTCCTGGGGCAGGTACTGCACGCTGTCGTGCGCCGCGGACGTGGTCACACCGGCCAGGCCGGCGAACGGAAGGGCCAGCCCGGCGGTCAGCGCACCGGCGAGGGCGCTGACCGCGAGGAACACGAACACGGACCACACGACATTGGGCCGCCTGGCCCGCCGCTCGCCTCTGTGCATGGTTGGGCAGAGTACGTGAGCCGAGTGCCTTCCGGCAGTCTCCTGGTTACGGAATTTACACATTAACCTCACGATCTCACCGTTGGTGAACGCTCGGTCACTCAGGGCTGGATCAGGACCTTCAGTGCGCTGCGTTCGTCCATGGCGCGGTAACCGGCCGGGATACCGTCGAAGCCGACGGTCCGGTCGAAGACTTTGCCGGGCGCAACGGTTCCGTCGAGGACGCCGGGGAGCAGCCGCTCGATGTAGGCGCGGGCCGGAGCGGGGCCGCCGGTGAGCGTGAGGTTGGGCAGGAAGAGCGTGCCGAAGCCGATCGGCGCCTCGTCGTACTGCGGTACGCCGACGCGGCTGATCACCCCGCCCGCACGGACCACGCCGAGCGCCTGCTCGTACGCCGGCAGATGCCCGACCGCCTCGAGCACGACGTGCGTACCGTCGCCGCCAGTCAGTTCGCGGACCTTCGCGATGCCCTCCGCGCCGCGCTCGGGCACCACGTCGGTCGCGCCGAACTCGACGCCGAGATCGGTGCGGTCCTGGTGCCGGCCCATCAGGACGATCCGCTCGGCGCCGAACTGCTTCGCCGCGAGGACGGCGAGCAGCCCGACCGCACCGTCGCCGATCACGGTGACCGTCGTGCGCGGCGAGACACCGCCCTTGAGCGCCGCGTGGTACCCGGTGCCGTACACGTCGGACAGCGTCAGCAGTGACGGAAGCAGCGCCGGGTCCTCGCCGCCGGGCACCTTGACCAGCGTGCCGTCCGCCAGCGGTACCCGGACCGCTTCGGCCTGACCGCCGGCGACGCCGTTCGCGTTCCAGAAGCCGCCGTGGCGGCAGGAGGTCTGCAGGCCCTCCCGGCAGAAGTCGCAGGTGCCGTCCGACCACGCGAACGGTGCGATCACGAAGTCGCCCTGCCGCAGCGTGACCACATCCCGCCCGACGTCCTCGACCACTCCGACGAACTCGTGGCCCATGGTCTTGCCGCCCGGCGTCGCGGGCAGGTTGTGGAACGGATGCAGGTCACTGCCGCAGATGCAGGATCTGACGACCCGCACCACGGCGTCTGTTGGTTGCTGGATCACCGGATCCGGCACGTCGAGGACACGTACATCTCCGGCGCCGTACAGATAAGTCGCTCGCATGGCTCCAGTGAAGGGCGCCGTCCGCCGGCGTGGCAGTGCCTGTCGTTCCAGGTAACGCCAGTGCCTCCCTCGGGTGCCGCCCGGTCCGTAGGCTGGACGGCATGGACCACCGAGCGGAGATCAAGGAGTTCCTCAGCTCCCGCCGCGCCCGGATCAGCCCCGCGCAGGCAGGCCTGCCGGCGTACGGCGGCAACCGCCGGGTGAAGGGGCTGCGCCGCGAAGAGGTCGCCCTGCTCGCCGGTGTCTCGGTGGACTACTACGTCCGGATGGAGCGCGGGAACCTGTCCGGCGCGTCCGAGAGCGTCCTGGAGGCGCTCGCGCGGGCGCTGCAGCTGGACGAGGCCGAGCGCGATCACCTGTTCACGCTGGCCCGCGACGCGGACGCGACACCCGTACGTCGGCGCGCCGCGGCCAAAGGGCTCCGACCGGCCCTGCAGCAGGTCCTCGACGCGATCGCCGACGCACCGGCATGGATCCGTAACGGCCGCCTGGACATCCTCGCGGCGAACCGGATGTCGCGGGCCCTGTACGCGTCGATGTTCGCCGACCCGCACCGGCCGCCGAACACCGCCCGGTTCACGTTCCTCGACCCGGCCTCGCAGGAGTTCTTCGTGGACTGGGACCGGGCCGCCGACGACATCGCCGCGGTCCTGCGGCTGCAGGCCGGCAAGAACCCGCACGACAAGGCGCTCAGCGAGCTGATCGGTGAACTGTCGACCCGCAGCGAGACGTTCCGGACGCGCTGGGCGGACCACAACGTCCGCTTCCACCGCTCCGGCCGCAAGCGGCTGCACCACCCGGTGGTCGGCGACCTCGAGGTCGACTTCGAGGCGATGGAGTTCCCGTCCGACCCCGGGCTCGCGATGGTCGTCTACACCGCGCCGGCCGGCTCGCCGACCGCGGACGCGTTCGCGCTGCTGGCCAGCTGGGCGGCCACCCAGGAAACCGTTGCTCACGACAAGGAATAGCTGCTGTGGAGATCCTTCCCAAGCCGCCGACCGCCAAAGGCCCGGCGGAGTGGTTCACCGGTGACGTCTGGTTCGACGTGATCATCCGGGGCGAGGCCCCGTCACGCGTCCGGGTGAACACCGTCCGCTTCGCTCCCGGCGCCCGCACCGCCTGGCACCGGCACGCGAACGGCCAGACCCTGCACGTCACCGACGGCGTCGGCCTGATCCAGTCCCGCGGCGGCGCCGTCACCGTGATCCGCCCCGGCGACGTGATCTACACGCCGCCGGGGGAGTGGCACTGGCACGGTGGCTGCCCGGACAACTTCATGGTCCACACCGCGATCTGGGAAGGCGCCGACGGCGACCAGCCCGAGACCGAGTGGGGCGAACACGTCACGGACGCGGAGTACGTGGTCCCCGGGTGAGCACCTCCGGAAGGTTGCCGAGGACGACCAGTCGTTTGGTCGCGCGGGTGATCGCGACGTAGAGGTCGGACAGGCCGCGGTCGGACCCGGCGACGATGCCGGCCGGGTCGGCGATCAGCACGGCGTCGAACTCCAGCCCCTTGGACTGCGGTACGTCGAGCAGTGCGACCGTGCCGTCGAGGACCGACGGGTCGTGGCCGTGGGCAACCTCCGGCAGGGCGGCGGCGAACTCGCCGTACCGGCCCGCCGGGACGATGACCGCCAGCCGGCCGTCGTCGATCTCGCCCCGCTCGAACTTGATCGCGGTGCGGACCGAATCGGCGAGGGCCGCGGCCGGGACCGGGTCGATGATGGGCTCGGTACCGGTCTCGCGGACCGACGTCGGCGGGGTCAGGGCCGGGTCGATCGCCGCGAGGACGTCGGCGGCGACGGTCATGATCTCGGACGGCGTGCGGTAGTTGACGGTGAGCTCGGCGGTGCGCCAGCGGCGTGGCGCGTAGTGGTCGAGGAGCTCGGCCCAGGACCGGACGCCGGCCGCGGAACCTGTCTGCGCGATGTCGCCGACGATCGTCATCGACCGTCGCGGGCACCGGCGCATCAGCATCCGCCAGTCCATCGCGGACAGCTCCTGGGCCTCGTCGACGATCACATGCCCGAACACCCACCTCCGGTCGTACACCACGCTGCCGGCGCGGTCCGCCGGGTTGTCGAACACCCGCGTGCGCTGGGCGACCAGGTCCTTGAACTGCTCGATCTCCCAGGGCTCGATCGTGATCCGCTCGGCGGTCAGCTCGATGTCGACGATGCCGTGCGCGTACTCCCGGCTCGCCTCCGCCGCCGCGGACTCCTCGGCCGCGCGGCGTTGGCGTCCGACCACGACGTCCGCGGTCTCGCCGAGCAGCTCGGCCGCCTCGTCGAGCAGCGCGACGTCCGACGGAGCCCAGTCCGCGCCGAGGGGTCGCAGTACGGCGGAACGCTCCGCCGCGGTGAGGTGCGGCGCCGCGGCGGCCAGTCGATCGTCGGAGGAGAACAGGACCGACACGAGGAGCTGAGGAGTGAGCTCGGGCCACAGGCGGTCGAGGAGGTGCAGCACACGCTCGTCCTCGAACAGCTCCCGCTGGATGTCCTCGATGTCCGCCTCCCCGACGTACTGCCGGCCGATGCGGTCGACGACCTGGCTGGTCAGGGTCTTGAGGATGCGCCGGACGAACAGTGGCCGGGCCCGGTTGTGCAGCGGTTGCGCCGCGAGCGCGCCCTGCTGCGCCTTGCGGATCGCGGCCGGCCGGAGCACCAGCTCGTCCTGGTCGACCTTCAGCCGGACCGGCTCGGCAGGCACCACCCGGAAGCCGGCGATCGCCTGCGCGATCACGTCCACCATCGCCGGGTTGCCCTTGATCCGCGCCGCGTCGGCCGGCTCCGGCGCGGTGCCTGCGACGCCCGGGAACATCTCGCTGATCGTCGCGAGCACGACGTCGTTCTCGCCGAGCGAGGGCAGCACCTCGTCGATGTAGCGCAGGAACGTGCTGTTCGGCCCGACGACCAGCACACCGCTGCGCCCGAGCTGCTCGCGATGCGTGTAGAGCAGGTACGCCGCCCGGTGCAGGGCGACGACCGTCTTGCCGGTGCCCGGACCGCCCTGCACCACGAGCACCCCGGGCAGTCCGGAGCGGATGATCTCGTCCTGCTCGGACTGGATCGTCGCGACGATCTCGTTCATCCGCCCGGTCCGGCTCGCGCCGAGCGAGGACAGCAGTGCCGCCTCGCCGATCAGCGTGCTGCGTTCGCCGTCCGCCAGCGCCCCGGCGTCCAGGAGGTCGTCGTCGACCCCGACCACGGTCCGGCCGTGCAGACGGATGTGCCGCCGGCGCTTGACGCCGAGGGGCTCGGCGGCGGTGGCCCGGTAGAACACCTGCGCGACCGGCGTCCGCCAGTCGATCAGCAGCGGGTTGTAGTCGTCGTCGAACAACCCGATCCGCCCGATGTGGAACCGCTCGCCGGCGGTCTCGTCGATCCGGCCGAAACACAATCCGCGTTCGACCGACGACAATTGTGAGAACCGGCCGGAGAACAGATCCGTGAACGATTCGCGTTCCGACCAGGCCTGCTCCGTCCCGGTGGTTTCCTCGACCTGGACGCGCCCCAGTTCACCGCGGGCCTTTTCGCGCAGCACGTCGAGCCGTTCGTACATCAGCGTCACTTCGCCTTGCTCAGCAGCGATCTCCTGCTCCAGCACCCCTGCCCCCGATCGATTCTTGCTTTGCCCGGAAAGCTCTGATATTCTGAACTCAGAAGCCCGAAGAGGGCTTCTTTTTTGTTTTTCGGCACAAACACTCAACGATATCTATTTCCCGGGCAGCCGGCAACCGGCGGAGCCGAACGGGCGCTTCACAGCCGACTCACAGACAAGCCGAAGGACGCACTCAGCCGGCGCCGCAACACTGACGGGCATGCGGTCTCGTAACGACAGCGCCGTCCGGCTCGGCGCACTGGCAGCCCTGTGGCTGAGTCTGTTGCTCGTCACGTACTGGTGGGTCGCCGGTGGTGGTGTGCAGGAGCTCGGCGGCTGGGCGACCGGCCTCACCTCGGCCGGCCGGATCACCGGTCTTGCCGCGTCGGTGCTACTGCTCGCGCAGGTCGTGCTGATGGCTCGGGTACCGATGCTGGAATCTGCCTTCGGCCAGGACCGCCTGGCGGGCCTGCACCGGATCATCGGCTTCACGTCCTTCAACCTGATGCTGGCGCATGTCGTCACGATCACCTGGGGCTACGCGGCGGGGGAGTTGGGCAGGACCCCTGCGACGCTGTGGGATCTGACGGTCGACTACCCGGGCATGTTGCTCGCGGTCGGCGGCACCGTCTGTCTGTGCCTGAGTGTGCTGACGAGCATCAGGGCGGCCCGCCGCCGGATCCGGTACGAGTCGTGGCATCTCCTGCATCTCTATGCCTACCTCGGAGTCGGGATCGCGCTGCCGCACCAGCTGTGGACCGGGCAGGAGTTCCTGTCGTCGACCGGGCGGACCGTGTTCTGGTGGACGGCCTGGGCGGTCGCCGCCGCGGCCGTGCTCGTCTTCCGGGTCGGCGTACCGATCCACCGCAACGTGCGGCACCGGCTCCGCGTGACTGCCGTCGTACCGGAGGCGGCGGGGGTCGTGTCCGTGTATGTCGCCGGGCGCCGGCTGGACCGTTTGCGGGCCGAGGCGGGGCAGTTCTTCTCGTGGCGGTTCCTCGGGCGACCCGGTTGGACCCGGGCGAACCCGTACTCGTTGTCGGCCGCGCCGGACGGTCGCGGTCTGCGCATCACGGTGCAGGACGCGGGGGACGGCAGCGCGGCCGTCGGCTCGCTGGTGCCGGGGACGCGGGTCCTGATCGAGGGACCGTACGGGCGGATGAGCCCGCGGGCGCGGACCCGGCGCAAGGTCGCGCTGATCGGTGCGGGTGTCGGTGTCACCCCGCTGCGGGCGCTCGCCGAGGGACTCGACTACGCGCCGGGCGACGCGGTGCTGGTGCAGCGGTACACGGACCAGCAGCTGTTCCACGACGAGTTCCAGGCGTTGTGGCGGGACCGGGGCCTGTCGTTGCTGACATTGCCGGGCACGCGGCGGCGGCCGGACTCGTGGTTCGGCGCCGGAGTCCGCGAGGACGACGACGTCCGGGCGCTCCTGCAGTGGATCCCGGACATCGCCGAGCGCGACGTCTACCTGTGCGGGCCCGAGGCGTGGACCGCGCTGGTCAGCTCCAGCCTCACTGCCGCCGGTCTGCCGGCCGAGCGGCTCCATCTCGAGACCTTCAAGTGGTGACCGCCGTGAAACGAATCGTCCTGTGGCTCCTCGGCACCGTCTCGGCGGTGGTCCTGATGTTCGGCTACCACACCTCGACCTCGGGCCCGGAAGCCGCGGTCGCGCCGATCGCCGGCGGCGACGGCACCGACAGCACGCCTGCCGAGCCGTCGACCGGCCCCTCGGCCGCACCGTCGTCCGAGCCGTCCTCCTCGGCGCCGTCGGCCTCGTCGGGGTCGTCGACGGTCACCGGCGACGTGGCGCAGACGCAGTGGGGTCCGGTGCAGGTGCAGCTCACCGTGCAGGCCGGCAAGATCACCGCGGTCAACGTCCTGCAGTACCCGAACGGGAACCACCGCGACGTCGAGATCAACGACTACGCGCTGCCGATCCTGATCGACGAGACCGTCAAGGCGCAGAACGCACAGATCGACATGGTCAGCGGCGCGACGGTCACCAGCGACGGCTACATCCGTTCCCTGCAAAGCGCCCTGGACCAGGCAAAGTGAAGCGGTACGTCGAGCACGTCATGGGCATGCCGATCAGCCTCGCCCTGCGCGGCCGGCACGCCGACGACGAGCTCGCGGCACAGGCATGGGCCGACGCGCTGGACATCCTGCGCACCGCAGACCGGATCTTCAGCACGTATCGCGACGACTCGCACGTCTCCCGCCTCAATCGCGGCGAGCTGGCCGTCGCCGACTGCCCGCCCGAGGTCGCCGAGGTCCTCGAGCTCGGCGAGCAGGCGCGCATCGAGTCCGGCGGCGCGTTCGACGTACGGCGTTCGGGCGGGCTCGATCCGAGCGGGGTGGTGAAGGGGTGGGCCGTCGAACGCGCCGCTGCTCCGTTCAAGCGGCTGGCCGGCACCGACTACTGCCTTTCGGCGGGCGGTGACATGACCTGCCGCGTGGGTCCGCGGTCCGAGGCCTGGCGGATCGGTATCGAGGACCCGTTCGACCCGGACCGAGTGGCGGCGGTCGTCCCGATCCGCAACGGCGCGATCGCCACCTCCGGCCTGCACCGCCGCGGCCACCACATCACCGACGCCCGCTCCGGCGACACCCCGACGGCGCTCGCGTCGGTCACCGTCGTACATCGCTCACTGACCCAGGCCGACATCGACGCCACCACAGCCTTCGCCCTCGGCGCCGAAGGCCCCGCCTGGCTACAAACCCGCCCGAACCGCACCGGCCTCATCATCCACGCCGACGGCACCCGCCAGGTGTTCGGGCAGACTGCCCGGCTCAGCTCCCGTTCCAGATGACCCCGTCGAACGTGGTGTGGGTGTCGATGCTGGTCTCGCCGAGTTTGGAGACCTTGAGCCTGACGACGTTCCCGGCACTGGTCCGCACACAGAGCACGGTCTTCTTCGAGAGCTTCACGTTGTCGCGGCTCCCGAGGGCGTCGACCGCATCCGAGCATTCCTGGTACCCGGGCAGGGCACCGGAAGCTCCCGCCCACTGCGCGATCCGCGTGCTGTTCTGACCGCCGAACTCGTAGTTGAGCACCATGAACACGTCGCCCTTGTCGTCGGAACCATCCGGATCCGGCAACGCGTCCAGGTCTTTGGGCTCGGCGTCGACCAGCAGCACTCCCTTCCACCGCTGGCTCCCGGCGGGCGAGCCGCTGGAGCTCGGCGACTCGCTCTCGCCCGGCGTCGGCGTGGTGGTCGGTGCCGACGCCGTCGGCGATGTGGAAGCCGACGGCGTGGAGACGGCGGCCGGGCCGCCCGCGGTGTCCTTGTCGTCACCGGAGTTGGCGAACACCGGCACCAATGTGGCGATCAGAGCGGTGGCGATCGACGCACCGGCAGCGATCCAGGCACTCCTCTGGTGCCTGTCGAACCAGCTGTTCGCTTCGGGCTTCTCGTCAGCCAAAGTACTCATCACCCCACTGGCCAGGCCGAGCGTCGAGGCTAGCAGTCCGTGAGGCCACGAACACGACCCGGAGTGGGGTGATGAGCAAGCAGGCTAGCGGCTGAAGCCTGCGGTGAGGCCGCCGAGGAGTTGTTTGCGGCTGACGGCGTACAGGATGACGACCGGGAGGGTGGTGAGCACGACGGATGCGAGGACCGCCGGGACGTTCACGCTGTACTGGCCCTGGAACGTCCACAGCGCCAGCGGCAGGGTCCGCTTGTCGGGGCTCTGGGTCAGGATCAGCGGCAGCAGGAACCCGTTCCAGACGCCGAGGCCGTTGTAGATGCTGACCGTGACGAGTGCGGGCCGCGTGAGCGGCAGCGCGAGTTTGGTCATCATGCCCCACTCGGTCGCGCCGTCGACCCGCATCGACTCGAAGAGCTCTTTCGGCACGTCGCGGATGAAGTTCGACAGCACCAGCACCGACAGCGGGATCGCGAACGCGACCGACGGCAGGATCAGCGCGAGCAGGCTGTCGTACAGACGCATCCGGATGATCAGCAGGTAGACCGGGATGATGGTCGCCTGCAGCGGGATCGCCAGCCCCATCAGGAACAGGCCGTTGACGCCGGCCAGGAACTTGCTGCCGGCCCCGCGGATGATCGCGTACGACGCCATGAAGGCGATCGCGACCGCGGGCAGGATCGTGCCGATGGTGACGATCACGCTGTTCAGGAAGTACCGCGGGAAGTCGGACTCGATGACCAGCTTGTAGTTGTTCGTCGTCGGCGCCGACGGCAGCGCGAACGGGTTCTGGGTGAAGTACGCGCTCTGGTCCTTGAAGCTGGTGACGACGATCCAGTACAGCGGGACCAGCACGATCCCGAGCCAGATCCAGCCGGCCAGGCCGCCGAACCAGTTCAGCCGGAGCAGCTTGTAGGCACGGCTCGGCCGCTGGCTCACGGGGCGGCGCGCGGCCGTACTCGTGCTGCTGGTTGCCACTGCCATGTCACGCACCTTCCTGCTGGCTGGCCGTCGTACTGCCGCCTAGCCGGCGCAGGATCAGCGCGAGCGCCAGGCCGAGCAGCACGATCAGCGCCGCGATCACACTGGCCGGCCCCATCTGGTTGGACATGAAGCCCCGCTTGTACATGTCGAGGGCGAGCACCCGGGTGGCGTCGCCGGGACCGCCCGCGGTGAGCACGAAGATCAGGTCGAAGAAGGTCAGCGACCCGACGACCATCAGGGTGGACGACGTGATGATCGTGTACTTCAGCTGCGGCACGGTGATGCTGAAGAACTGCCGGACCCGGCCGGCGCCGTCGATCGACGCCGCCTCGTACATCGTGGTCGGGATCTGCCGGACACCGCCCTGGTAGATCAGCGAGTGGAACGGGATGAACTGCCACGACACGATGAAGATCACCACGGCGACCGCCAGGGTGCTGTTGCCGAGCCAGTCCTGGGTGAGGAAGTCCAGGTGCAGACCGGGGCCGAGCCCGAAGTTCGGGTCGAGCAGCGCCTTGTAGGTGATCGCGATCGCGGCCGAGCTGAGCAGCAGCGGGATGAAGTAGAGCACCGCGAGGAACGCGCGGTACCGCTGCCGGCCGGCCAGGAACGTGCCGAGCAGCAGGCTGATCGGTGTCTGCACCAGCCACGAGAAGATCATGATCTCGAAGGTCACCAGGATGGTGTGCGGCAACTGGGGATCGTTCAGCACGGTCTTCCAGTTGGACACTCCGGCAGGCGTGATGGCGCCGAGACCGTCCCAGGTGGTGAAGCTCAGCACCAGGACGCCGACCAGCGGCACGACCCCGAACACGATGAACAGCACGAGCGCCGGCAGCACCATCCAGGCGACCGGACCGCTCCGCCCGACGCCGGACGTGGGCCTGGTACGCACTGCTTCCGGCGCTACGGGCGGAGCGGTCGCCGTCACTGGCCGATCACCGCGTTCATGTTGCCGGCGAACTGCTGCGGCGAGATCGACAGCTGGAACAGCTTCGCAATGTTGTCGAGCAGCGTCTCGGCCTGGGTCGGGCTGAGCGCCTGGTCCCAGGACTGCGCGAAGTTCTTCGCGTTCGCCGCGGTGTCGTAGACGAAGTTCAGCCACTCGGAGTCGTTCTTGTCCGTGATCGAGGACAGCTTGTCCTTCGCGCTCTTCACGACCGGGATGTTGCCGGACTTCACCCAGGCGTCCACCGTGGCGTCGTCGAGAGTGTTGTTCGCGATGAACTTCTTCGCGGTGTCCTTGTCGGCCTGGCTCGCCTTGGAGGAGACCGACATGTACTGACCCGGGTTGCCGACGGTGTCGCTCGGGTCGCCCTTGCCGCCCTCGTACGTCGGGAAGTTCATGTAGCCCATGTGCCCACCGGTCACGAAGTCGCCACCAGACGCCTTCATGTTGCCGTAGGTCCAGGCGCCGTGCAGCATCATCGCGGCCTTGCCGGTGTAGAGCAGGGCCTGGTCGGCGTTGGAGTCCGCGGTGATCGACGAGAAGCCCTTGATGAAGCCGTTCGCCTTGATCAGGTTCTGCATCTCCTCGAGCGCCTTCAGCGCGGACGGGTCGGACCAGCCGTCCTTCTTGCCGTCGTAGATGTTCTGGAAGACCTCGCTGCCGCCGATCCGGTCGAACAGGAATTCCAGCCACATCATGTTGGTCCAGCGCGACTGGCCGCCGAGCGAGAACGGCGCGATGCCCTTCTCGTTGAACTTGGGCACCAGGTTCATGATGTCCTGCCACGTCTTCGGGGGCTCGGCGCCGATCTTCTCGAACGAGCGCTTGTCGTAGAACAGCACGATCGGCGTCACCGTCTCGCCCGGAATCGCGTAGAGCTTGCCGTTGACGGTCGCCGCGGTGAAGGCGGACGGGAAGATCGAGTTCTTCAGGTCGGCCTGCTCGTTGTTGAACCAGTCGGTCAGGTCCTCGACCTGGCCGGCGTCGACGTAGGCCTTCAGGCCGCCGCCGCCCCAGCCCCAGATCAGCGTCGGACCCTGTCCGGCGCCGATGGCGGTCTTGATCTTGGCCTTGAACGCGTCGTTCTGGAATTCGGTGGTCTTGATCTTGGTGTTGGAGTTCGCGTCGTTGAACCGCTTGACCTGCGCCTCCCGGATGCCCTGCTGCGGCTGGCCGGTGAGGAACCAGTAGGTCGCCCCGCTGCCGGCGTTGCCGCTGGCCCCGGTGGTCGACCCGGGCGTGCTCGTCGGGCCGGAACTGCCGCACGCGGCGAGGCCGGCAGCGAGTGCGCCGCCACCGACGAGACCCAGGAAGGTCCGCCGGGATGTCGTGTTGGGATCCACAGTGATCTCCGTCGTCCGTGCTGCCCCCACAGGTTGCGGAAGCACCTGCCGATATGACTTGTTTTCGAAACATAGATTTCGGAGATAGTGCTGTCAAGACTTGAACTAACCTCAGTTTGGGGTCACAGTAAGGTCACGCAATCCCCTGTTACACAGGCGATTCAGCGACCGGGGCCAACTCGCCGGGTCGAACGGAGAGTGTCGAAAACTTTTCGATAATTGCTCACCGAAACGAATGATCATCAAGGGAGATTTTCTTGTCCATCGACACTGAGCGGCCCTGGCGCGACCCGGCGCGGCCGGCCGCGGAACGGGCGGAACTGCTGCTGGCGGCGATGACCCTGGAGGAGAAGATCGCGCAGCTCGGCAGCCGCTGGGCCGGTAACGACATGGCCGATGCCGAGCTGCCCGAGGACGAGACGATCAACGTCGCGCCGATGGAGGACGTGTTCTCGGTCGGCGGCTCGCTGTCGCTGGAGGACGCCAGTCGCGAGGGGCTGGGCCATCTGACGCGGGTCTGGGGCAGCTACCCGCAGACGGTGGAGCAGGGCGTCGCCGAGGTGATCCGGCAGCACGAGGTGGTGCTGAAGGGCTCCCGGCTCGGTGTGCCCGCCATCGTCCACGAGGAGTGCCTGACCGGGTTCACGACGTACGGCGCGACCGTCTATCCGGCGTCGATCGCGTGGGGTGCCACGTTCGATCCGGAGCTGATCGAGCGGATGGCCGCGGCGATCGGGCGGGACATGGCCGCGGTCGGCGTCCACCAGGGACTGTCGCCGGTGCTCGACGTCGTGCGTGACTACCGGTGGGGTCGCGTCGAGGAGACGATGGGCGAGGACCCTTACCTGGTGGCGATGCTGGGCTCGGCGTACGTGCGGGGTCTGCAGAGCGGCGGCGTGATCGCGACGCTGAAGCACTTCGCCGGGTACTCCGCCTCGCGCGCCGGGCGGAACCACGGGCCGGTGTCGATGGGGCGCCGTGAGCTGCTGGACATCATCCTGCCGACCTTCGAGACCGCGATCGCGACGGCCGGCGCCGGGTCGGTGATGAGTTCGTACTCCGATCTCGACGGCCTGCCCGCGAGCGCGGACCCGTGGCTGTTCACCGACGTGCTGCGCGGCGAGTGGGGTTTCGAGGGGACGGTCGTCTCGGACTACTGGGCGGTGCCGTTCCTCGCGTCGATGCACCGGGTGGCCGCGGACGATTCGGACGCGGGTGCCCTGGCCCTGACCGCCGGGACGGACGTCGAGCTGCCGGACACGATCGGGTACGCCGGTCTGCTGGACAAGGTGAAGGCCGGCGAGCTGTCCGAGGACCTGATCGACCGGGCGGCCCGCCGCGTCCTGCTGCAGAAGGCGGACCTCGGTCTGCTCGACGAGGACTGGACGCCGGAGCGGTCCATCGGCAACGGCTCGATCGACCTCGATTCGGAGGGCAACAGGAGCATCGCCGCCGAGCTGGCCGAGAAGTCGGTCGTGCTGCTCGAGGCCGGGTCCGTTCTCCCGCTCACCGATCTCACCAAGGTCGCGGTCGTCGGGCCGTGTGCCGACGACCCGCGGACGTTGATGGGCTGTTACGCGTTCCCGAACCACGTGCTGCCGCGGTACCCGGAGCGCGGGCTCGGGATCGAGATCGCCTCGCCGTTGGATGCCCTGCGCAACGAGTTGGCGGGGGTCGAGGTTTCGTACGCCAAGGGCTGTGGCGTGATGGGGGACGACCGCTCCGGGTTCGAGGAGGCCGTCGCGCTGGCGCAGGACTCGGAGCTGTGCGTGGCGTTCGTCGGGGACCTGTCCGGGTTGTTCGGGCACGGGACCTCCGGGGAAGGGTGCGACGCGGAGGACCTGCGACTGCCCGGCGTCCAGGGTGACCTGCTCGACGCGTTGCTCGACACCGGGAAGCCGGTCGTGGTGGTCGTGATTTCGGGGCGGCCGTACGCGCTCGGGTTGTTCGCGGACCGCGCGGCAGGCCTGGTGCAGGCGTTCATTCCGGGGCAGGAAGGCGCTGCGGCGATCGCGGGCGTGCTGAGCGGCCGGATCGTGCCGAGCGGGAAGCTGCCGGTGCAGATCCCGCGGCACGTCGGCGGGCAGCCCGGTACGTATCTGCAGCCGGCGCTCGGGAGTGTGGAGAGCGCGGGCATCAGCGGGCTCGAGACGAGGCCGCTCTATCCGTTCGGGTACGGGGCGTCGTACACGGACTTCACGGTCGCCGATCTCCGGTTGAGCGTGCCGGAGATCGGCAGCAACGGCGAGTTCACCGCCACGGTGCGGGTGACGAACACGGGTGACCGGGGCGGCGACGAGGTCGTGCAGCTGTACCTGCGCGACGTCGTCGCCCGGGTCGCCCGGCCGTTGAAGCTGCTGACCGGCTTCGCCCGCGTGTCGCTCGCGCCGGGACAGGCGGCCGACGTCACGTTCCGGGTGCACGCCGATCGCACCGCCTACACGGATCCCGGCCTGCAGCGGATCGTCGAGCCCGGTGACCTGGAAGTGATGGTGGGCACGTCGTCGCTCGACCTGCCGTGTCGTGCCATGCTGCGGATCACCGGGGATGTGAGGGTAGTCGGGCACGACCGGGTGCTGACCACCCCGGTGACGATCAGCGAGGACCCTGGAGGAGGGTGATGAGATGTCGCGGTTGAAGGGTCGCGTCACCCTGGCCACCGTGGCCGGGTCGGCCGGAGTCTCGGTCGCCACCGTCTCCAAGGTGCTGAACGGGCGCAGCGACGTGTCGTCGGCGACCCGCGCGCGGGTCCAGGAGGTCCTGGAGAAGCACGGGTACGTCGGACGCCGCCCGGACACGGTGCGGCGGGAGACGATCGAGCTGTTCTACCAGGGCGTCGTCAACGCCTACTCGGTCGAGGTGATCCAGGGCGTGGTCGAGGCCGGTCAGGCCGCCGGCGTCGATGTCGTGCTGACCTCGCATCCGAAGCATCCGCCGACCGCGAGCGGCGGCGCGACCGCGGGCCGGGCGGCGGGCTGGATCCGGCAGCTGACCGCCAGCGGCCGGCTGGCCGCGATCGGTGTCACCAGCGAGCTGTCCGCCGCCGACCTGGCCGCGCTGGCCCGGGCGAGGTTGCCGCTGGTGGTCATCGACCCCGCGAACACCCCGGAGCCCGAAGTGATCAGCGTGGGTTCGACGAACTTCGCCGGTGGAATGGCCGCGGCGCAGCACCTGTTGTCCCTCGGCCACCGCCGGATCGGATACGTCGGGGGTCCGCCGACGTCCGGTTGCAACCAGGCCAGGCTGAGCGGCTACCGCAGCGCGATGGAGTCGATCGGCGCCGGCGTACGGACCGAGTACATCTGGATGAGCGACTTCCTGTACGACGACGGGCTGGCCGGCGGTACCAAGCTGCTCGACCTGCCGGACCGGCCGACCGCGATCTTCGCGGGCAGCGACGAGGTCGCGCTCGGGATCCTGGAAGCGGCGCGGGCGCGCGGCCTGCGGGTACCGGAGGATCTCAGCGTGGTCGGATTCGACGACACCGAGGTCGCCCGGCTCGCCTCGCCGCCGCTCACCACGGTCCGGCAGCCGCTGCGCGAGATGGGCGCGGTCGCCGTGCGTACCGCGCTGCAGCTCGCCGCGGGCGAGCCGGTCGCGTCGCATCACGTCGAGCTGGCCACGTCGCTGATCGTCCGCGGCTCGGCCGCCCCGCACGGGCTGTCGTCGGTCGCCGCGTCCTGATCATTCCTTCCGGTCGGCGAGCACCTTCGTCGCGAGTACGGCGGCCGCCAGCAGCAGCGCCGAGAGCACGGCGAGCAGCGTCAGCGGTACGGCGTTCGCGCCGGCGGACTTCTCGTCGGACAGCACGGTCATGATCGGCCGGATCGGCGAGATCCAGCGGATCAGCAGCACGGCGAGGATCGCGGCCGCCGCGGTCAGCATCGCGACACCGATCCGCGGGATGACCAGGCGCGAGCAGAGCAGGCCGATCGCGATCCCGGTCATCGCCGCACCGAGTTGCGCGGCAGCGCCGACGGCCAGGTCCGCGGCGGTGACGGTGTGCTTGCCGGTGACGATCGGGTAGACGAGACCGATCACCAGCAGCGGTACGCACCAGGTGATGACGACCGCGACCGTGGTCGTCAGGACGCGCAGTGAGCTGCCGACCGTCACCAGCGTGATCTTGCGCTGGGTCGGATCCTCGTGATTGACGATGCTGACCGTGAGCCAGGTGGTGCAGACGAGCATCGCGAGCACGCAGAACGCGTACGACGACTGCAGCGGCCCGTTGTCGGACGTCGTACCCACGGCCATCGCGGCGAGGAAGATCAGCGTCGGCGGGAGGTATCGCTGGGAGAGCAGCGCGCTGGCCAGCAGGTAGCGGTAGAGCGCGCTCACTCGGGCTTCACCTGCCGCACGGTGACGACCGACCAGCCGTGGTTCAGCGCGGTGAGCAGGGCGGCGTCGTGACGGCCGGTCGGCAGCAGCACGGCGACGCCGGCAGCGGTACGCCGTACGCCGAGGACGTCCGGGTGGTGGTCCCAGTCGATGTCGGCGCCGGGGATCAGCTGGAGCTCGGTGAGGTCGGCCGGTCGGTGCACGGTGGTCAACCGGCCGCGGTCGAGTGCGCAGACCCGGGTCGCCGTCGAGCGGACGACGTCGGCGGAGTGCTCGGTGAACGCGACCGCGGCGCCCTGGTCGGCGGCCTCGGTCAGGAGCTCGCGCAGCGTCGAGTGGGCGGTGGTGTCGAGGCCGGCCCAGGGTTCGTCGAGGACGAGCAGTTGCGGCGGATCGAGGAGCGCCTGCGCCAGCGCGACCTTCTGCGCGTTGCCCTTCGACAGCTTCCGCATCGGGGTGTCCGCACCGCCCGCGAGCGCGAGACGGTCGAGCAGCTCGAGGGACCGGTCCCGCGCCGCTCGGGTGCTGAGTCCACGGATCCGCCCCATATGCCGCAGGTACGCCGACGCCGACAGGCGGTCGTGGGATGTGAACACGTCGGGCACGTAGCTGACCACGCGAGCGTTGCGCTGCACCGTCCCGGCGGACGGTTGCGACAGGCCGACCATCAGCCGCAGGACGGTCGACTTGCCGGACCCGTTCGCGCCGACCAGGGCCAGCAGCTCACCGGCGTCGAGCCCCAGGTCGACGTCAGCGAGGATCTCCCGACGCCCGTACCGCTTGGAGACCTTCCGCAGCCGGACCACTTCCATGCGGCGAGCCTAGCCGGGCCAGTGGTCTACTCAGGACGAGCGAAACCAGCAGGGATGCGGCCGCGAAGGCGGTCATCGTGGGAGCGGCCGACGTCAGGTCGGCGATCGCGCCGGCCAGGATCGCCGTCACGCCGAACGTCGTCATCCGGAGCGCGGACTCCAGCCCGAGCACCTGGCCTCGCAGCTCGGCCGGTGTGAGGTCGACGAGGATCTCCTGCTGGGCGAGCGACGCGGAGTACCCGCTGCTGCCGACCGCGACCAGGACGCAGAGCACCGCGAGGGGGAGGTCGAAGGCGAAGCCCAGGAACGGTACGGCGAGCAGGAAGCGCAGCCAGTGGGCCACGCTGCGGCGCCTCTGCCGGGTGAGATAGCGGCCGACGACGAGGTCGCCGGTCATCATGCCGGCGGCCCCCGCGGCGAGTAGCCAGCCGGCACGTGACCCGGCGTACGGCACGAAGAGAGCTTCGCAGCCGACGATCAGGCCGTTGGGAAGCGTCAGGGCGAGCAACAGCGGACGGGTGCGACGCTCCGCGAGAAGCGTGCGGTTGCCGCGCCACGTCTCGGCGAGCCCGGTCCGCGCGACCCGGCGCGGCGCGCGGTCGTGCAGACCGAGACGGATGACCGGTACGGCGAGCGCCGCGCACCCGGTCGCGATCCACAACACCGTCGACGGGCTGACCGCCTGCAGGAGGACACCGGCGACGCCGAACCCGGCGATCTGCATCGCGCCGACCGACAGGTTCATCGCCGACCGCCCGAGGACGAACTGGTCCGAACGCACCACCTCGCCGAGCAGCCCCCACCGAACACCCGCGCCGATCGACAGCCCGTACGCGACCGCGAGCGAGAGGACGAGCCGGAGGCCGGGGGAGAGATCGACCGCGGCCTGGACGCCGACCGCGATGGCCGACAGCACCGCGAGCAGCGTGAGCACCTGGCGGGGCCGCGCGGTGTCCGCGGCGGACATCAGCGTGGAGACACCGAGGACCTGGGCGAGCGACGGCCCGAACATGACCGCTGCGGCGAGCAACGCGGAGCCGGTCGCGGCGTCGACCAGGATCGCGAGCGTCAGGCTGGTCATCGTCGACGACGCGTTGCCCAGCGCACTGCTGATCCACAGGTTCCGGAACTCGCGGTTGGCGAAGATCGCCCGGTAGGTGCCCATGCCAGGCAGCATCGACCGTCGTCCGCGCGTCACCTACAGTTTCGGGTGGAGGCGAAACGTTGTCCGAGTTCCTGGTCGATGCCGACACGCTGGTGAACGCACGGTTCGGTACATCGCAGCTCACCGAGACGGTGTCCGCGCTGAAGCTGCTCCGCGCACCCGTGGAGCCGTGGTTCCGGCCGTGGAAGGACACGCACGGCGCCGCGTTCCAGGCCGCCGTCGCGGCGTACCCGGTCTGGGCCGGGCTGCTGGACGCCGCGTTCGGGCGGAGCTGGGTCGCGGACTTCCTCACCGTGCCGCCGCTGGAGCCCGACCTCACCATCGAGGAGGAGCTCGAGTACCTGACGTCGCTGGACGACGAGCACATCCGCGCGGACCTGAGCGTCGTCCGGACGCCGTTGCCGCTCGTCCTCCGCGAAAGCTCCGGCTTGTCCGCCGCGGTGGCCGAGCTGCTGCGCTGGGTGTGGAAGGAGACGGTCGAGCCGGACTGGCCGCGGCGGCTGCGGGTGCTGCAGGCCGACATCGTGTCGCGGACGTCGCGCCTCAGCGAGCAGGGGTGGTCCGGCGTGCTGCGGGGGCTCGGCCCCGACGTGCGCTGGCTGGGTGACGGGCGGATCCAGGTGAATCGCTGGGACTATCCGGTGACCGACGTGCGCGGGCGGGACCTGATGTTCATCGCCGCGCACACGCAGCGCGTCAACGTCAGCTGGCGGCTGCCGGACCGGTTCGCGCTGACGTACCCCGTGACCGGGATCTTCGCGACCACCGCGACTCCCGACGAACCGCTGGTCCAGCTGCTCGGTCGCAACCGCGCCCGGATCCTCGTCGAGGCCTCCGAACCGGTCAGCACGACCCTGCTGGTGGCGACCACCGGACTATCGCTCGCCACGGTGTCCGACCACCTGCGCGTCCTGACCGACGCCGGGCTGCTGGAACGCCGCCGCTCCGGCCGATCGGTCCTGTACTGGCAGTCCGACACCGGCCGCCGGATCGTTCGGCGACCGGCGTCGAACCGCCCCGAGCCCCGATGAAGCTCGTACAGCCGGGCAGCTAACGGATCTCGAGCTCCGTGGAGAGCGGGAGGTCCGAAACCGACGAGCCGGCTCGGATCGTGAAGGCACCGGGTTCCGTGGTCCAGCCCGTTGATTGGCCACCGTCCCAGTGCTCGAAGGTGTGCTCGTGCAGGGTGACGGTGACCTCGCGGGCCTGGCCCGCGTCGAGGCGTACGATGGTGAACCCGGCCAGCCAGCGGACCGGACGGTCAATGGTGCTGTCCGGGCGTTCGACGTACACCTGGACGACGTGCTTGCCGGCCCGGTCACCCAGGTTGCGGACGGTCAGCGCGACCGACGACGGGTCGTTCGCGCGCAGGTCCGACAGCTCCCAAGTGGTGTAGCCGAGACCGTGCCCGAACTCGTACGCCGGCTCGGTGCCGGCCTTGAGCCAGGCGCGATACCCGATGTGGACGCCCTCGTCGTACCGCACGACGCCGTCCTTCGGGGTCACGTCGATGACCGGGACGTCCTCCTGTGTCCGCGGCCAGGTGGTCGGGAGGCGACCGCCCGGCTCGACCCGGCCGAGCAGCACATCGGCGAGCGCGTCGCCGTACTGCTGACCGCCGAAGTACGTCGCCAGCACCGCGGCGACGTCGTCGCGCCAGGGGAGCAGGACGGGCGAGCCCGCGTTCACGACGACCACTGTGCGCGGGTTCGCCGCCGCGACCGCGCGGACCAGGTCGTCCTGGTGGCCGGGGAGGGCGAGCGAGGTCCGGTCGTACCCCTCGGACTCGACCTTCGAGTTGGTGCCGACGACCACCAGCGCGACGTCCGCCGCCCGGGCCGCCGCGACCGCCTGGTCGATCAGGGCCTGCGGGTCCTCGTCGGCCGGCTCGACGCCGACCGTGATGCTGAGCGCGTTGCCCAGGCCGCCCTCGGCCGTGTGCAGGTCCAGCTCGACGCGGACCTCGACCGGCGTCCCGGCGGTCACGTCGAGCGGGGTGGAGACCGACGGCGGCGACAGGATCGCGGCGCCGAGATCGTTGCCGACCGGGACCGCCGTGTCCTCGTGGAGAAGCTTGCCGTCGGCAAAGATCCGGCCGTGGCCGACCGAGGCGAAGCCGAGCCGGACCGCGCCGGACTCGGTCGGCGTCCAGGTGGTGCGGAACTCGAAGACCGCGGTCTCGACGACCGGTGCGTCGCCGCCGAGGTACACGAGCGCGCTGGAGAACCGGTCCTCCGCGAACAGCTCGGAGCCGTCGGCGCCGAGGAACCGCACGTGCGCCCCGGGCCCGCCGGACCGCGGGTTGGTCATGGTGGCCGGCGGCAGCTCGGCGACGCCTTCCTGGACGATCGCGCCGATCGAGTACGTGATCTCCGCGTCCGGTAGCGCCCGGCGCAGACCCTCGAGCGGCGAGACGACCTGCTCCGGGATCACGGTCGCGCTGCCACCTCCCTGGGTGCGCGCGTCCCGGGCGTTGTGACCGATGACGGCCAGCTTCTGTACGTCGCCCCAGGGCAGCGCGCCGCTCTCGTTGCGCAGCAGGACCGTGCCTTCGGCGGCCGCCGTACGGGCGAAGGCGACACCGTCGATCCGCTGCGGGTCGGCCGGCTTCTCGAAGCCTTCGAGCGCGCCGACGCGGGCCGCGAGCGCCAGGATCCGGCGGACCTTGCGGTCGATCGCCTCCTCCTTGACCTCGCCGGACCGGACGGCCTCGACGAGCGCGTCACCCCAGGCGCCGACCGGCCCCGGCATCGCCAGGTCCTGCGAGTGCTTGGCGCTCTCGATGCTGCGGACGGCGGTCCAGTCGCTGACGACGACGCCGTCGAAACCCCAGTCGGTGTTGAGCGGCGTCTCGAGCAGCTCGTTCTCCGACGCGGTGGCGCCGTTGATCGAGTTGTAGGCGCTCATCACCAGCCACGCCTTCGACTCGGTGACCGCCTTCTCGAAGGCCAGCAGGTACACCTCGCGCAGCGTGCGCTCGTCGACCACCACGTTCGCGGTGAAGCGGTCGGTCTCGAAGTCGTTGGCCACGTAGTGCTTCGGGGTGGCGCCGACGCCGAGCTCCTGCACGCCGGCCACGTACGCCGCGGCGAGATCCGCGGTCAGCACCGGGTCCTCGCTGAAGGCCTCGAAATGCCGGCCGCCGAGCGGGGAGCGGTGCAGGTTGATCGTCGGGCCGAGCACCACGTCGACGTTCTTGCGGCGGGCCTCCAGGGCGGACACCACGCCGTACCGATGCGCGATGCCGAGGTCCCAGGACGACGAGAGCGCGGTGGCGGACGGGAGGTTCAGCGACGGGTCGCGCTCGTCCCAGACCGCGCCGCGGACGCCGCTCGGGCCGTCGGACAGCACCATCGAGCGCAGCCCGATCGCGGGCAGCGCGTGCGTGGACCAGAAGTCCTGGCCGGTCAGGAGCCGGACCTTCTCCTCCAGGGAGAGCCGGGCGAGCAGGTCGTCGACGTTCATGGCGGAAACTGTACGTCTGAAAACCGAGTGATGCTAGGTTTTGGTCATGGCGAATTCCCGCGGTCCGTACGCGAAGGGCGTCGCGAAGCGCGCCGAGATCCTCCGGGCGGCGCTGCAGGTGATCGCGCGGCACGGCTACCGGAAGACGTCGACGCGCGAGCTGGCGGCCGCGGCGGGGCTGAGTGAGGCCGGGATGCTGCACTACTTCGGCTCGAAGGAGCAGCTGTTCGAGGCGGTGCTCCGGGCCCGCGACGAGGCGGACCTCAGCCGGTTCGGGACGGCCGATCCGATCGACAACCTGACCGCGATCGTCCGGCACAACCGGTCGGTGCCGGGGCTCGTGCAGCTGTACTCGACGTTCTCCGCGGAGGCCGGCGATCCCGACCACAGCTCACACGAGTACTTCGTCGAGCGCTACGCCGGGATCCGCGAGTCCCTCGCCGACGCGGTCCGCACCCGCCAGTCCGCCGGCACGTTCAACCCGGCGGCCGACCCCGACGCCATCGCCACGCTGCTGATCGCCCTGTCCGACGGCCTCCAGATCCAGTCCCAGTACGAGCTGTCCACCGACCCCGGCGACCTCTTCGACCACCTGCTCACCCTGCTGGCTGGACCCGCGCGCGATAGTTGATCCATGACGAGTGCCGCCGACGACCAGGACCCTCCGGCGGAGCTCGCCAGTCCACCAGCCGCAGCTTCGGCGGCGTCCGGGCCCTCCGCCGCGACTCCGGCACCTGCAGCGCCTGTCGAGCCCGCGGCCATCACCCGGTCGGTGCTGACGAAGGAGGTCTGGCTCGTGCTGGCGCTGTCCCTCGGCGCCTCCGGGGTTGCGGCGATCATCTCGTTCGCCGGGGTGCTGACGTCGGCGAAGCCGATCAGCGGACAGACGGCGGTGATCGTGGGGTCCCGGGCGCCGGGGCGGCCGTGGCTCGATCTGTCCTGGCAGGTTTTCGCGGTGGTGACCGCGCTGGTCCCGGTCGCGCTGGTCGGGCATCTCCTGGCCCGCACGCGCGAGTCGTTCCACACGATCGGGTTCGACCTGCGGGACCGACTCCGCGACCTCGGCCGCGGTACGGCGATCGCGGCCGCCGTCGGGGGAGCGGGACTGCTGTTCTACATCGGTGCACACGCGACCGGTGCGAACCTGACCGTCGATCCGTCCCAGCTGCCCGACTATTGGTGGCGGATCCCGATCCTGATCCTGGTCTCCGCGCAGAACGCCGTCCTCGAGGAAGTCATCGTGCTCGGCTACCTCAACCACCGCCTGGACCAGCTCGGCTGGTCGGTGCGCAAGTCGACCGCGACCAGCTCGCTGGTGCGCGGGTCGTACCACCTGTACCAGGGCCTCGGCGGGTTCGTCGGAAACGTGGTCATGGGCGTGATCTTCACCTACCTGTACCGGCGCTGGGGCCGCGTGATGCCGCTCGTCGTCGCCCACACCCTGATCGACACCGCCGCCCTGATCGGCGCCACGTATCTGCTCGGCAAAGTGTCCTGGCTGCCCAGCTGACGCCTGTTGAGCATTGGTCAACTGTCAAGACCGACACGTAACCGATCAGGGCCCGGACGGGTTGTTGGTGTCGTGACAGTCAACGGGGAAATCACCAGTCCGCCCGAGATCGACGCCGGCCTGGCGGCCGCGGCACTCGCCGTGTTCGCGCACCGGCACGAGGTCGTCCACCTGCTGTACGCCGCCACCGACGAGCCGGACGCGCTCGCCCGGATCGGGGCGCTGCTGAAGGTCGACGAGGCGGCCATCGCCCGCGTTCTCGACCAGCCGCTGCGCTGGATGCTTCCGCAGTTCCGCACCGAGCTGGAGACGATCGCGGCGGCACCGGCGTCGATGACCGCCGCGCGCAGCGGGCCGGCCGAGAGTGCTCCGGCCGGTCTGGAGCCGGCGGTCACGACGAACTGACGGCGTCCCCGCGGGAAGCACCGCTCCATCAGTAGGTTGGAGCGGTGCAGACGCATGGGCGGGACATCCTGGAGATCGCGGACGAGCTCACCACGGCGTACGTCGAGGTGTTCACGGCGCCGCCGTTCGAGCATCGCGATCCCGGGGAGACCGGGGCCGCGTTCCGCACGCGGCTCGAGTCCGACGCGGAGCGGGACGGGTTCCGGGCGTGGGTCGAGCGGTCCGCGGACGGGCGGATCGCCGGGTTCCTGACCGGCTGGACGACGCCGGCGCCGTTCCGCACCGACCGCGCGTACGGCAGCGTGCTCGACCGGCTCGGCGCAGAGCAGGTCGGGGAGCTGCTGATCGGCGCTTTCGAGGTCGACGAGCTCGGCGTACTCCAGCACGCCCGCGGCACCGGCCTGGCCCGCCGCCTCCTCGAGTCCGTCACCCGCGAGCGCGACCGCGCCTGGCTGCTGGCCTGGAACCAGAACCACGACGCCCTGGCCTTCTACCGCCACGTCGGCTGGCGCGAACCCCAGCCCCACGGCCCCGAAACCGACATCGTCGTCTTCGTCACCCCCTGACCCACCGCCCACCGCCCACCGCGAGGGGATAACCCCTCGCGGTGGGGGTTCTTCCTTCCCGTACCAGCGAAGAACCCCCAGTTCGCGGGGATATCCCCTGGTGGTGGTCAGAGGGTGAAGAGGGCCTCGGCGTTGGCGTGGGTGATGGCTTCGTGTTCCTCGGGGGTCAGGTCGGCCGCCTCCAGGGCACCGAGGGCGACGGACGGGTCGATCAGGGTTGCGTCGGTGCCGAACATCATCCGGCCGGGGCCGATGCGGTCCAGGATCCAGCGGATCCGGTTCGCCTCGGGGGCGGACCAGCAGGGCTCGAACCAGATCCGGTCCGAGCGGTCCGCCGCCTCGGGGACCCGGGGCCAGCCGTTCGCGCCCATGTGGCCGGCCAGCAGCCGCGCACCCGGCACCCGGGCGGCGACGTCGGCCAGATCGACGACGGTGTCGCCCCAGGTGTGCACGAGCGTGGGCAGCCCGTACTCCGTGGTCAGCTCGATCGCGGCCTGCATCGCGGGGGAGCTGATCGGCGTCCGGCTGTACTCGCTGTGGATCTTCGCGCCGACCCACCGCGACCGCCCGTCGCCGGACAGCAGCTCGTCGAGGTCGGTCCGGGCCTCGTCCAGGCGGCGCGGGTCGACGACGACCATCCCGCGCAGCCGCGGGTCGGCGGGCAACTGCGCGGCGAGCGACCGGTTGCCGAGCGGGGCGTCGTACACGATGGCCTCGATCGCCGAGACCAGTTGCAGGTCGATGCCGAACCGGTCGAGTCCGTCGATGTTGGTGTCGATGCTCGCGACGTCCATCGAGAAGAACCACGGTCCCCAGTGGGCGTGTACGTCGATCAGCATGCGGGCTCCAGCAGGGTCGTGAGACTGCGGCTTCCGGCCTGCGCGATCTCGTCGGCGCTGAGCTTGGACGTCAGCAGCCGGCGGATCACCGAGCGGGTCTCGTGGAACGGCGTCCGGCAGCCGAGCACGAGCCGCTCGGCGCCGACCTCCGCGGCCACGATCTCCAGCGAATCCGGCCCGGTGAGCATCCGGGTCGAGGTGTGGAACCCGGGCTCGGAGCGGGCCAGCAGCACGAAGTCGCCGAGGTAGTAGAAGTGCGTGTCGAGGAACACCACGCGGGCGCCGAGCCCGCGCAGCGCGGGCCCGACCTTGCGGACGTCGCCCTCGACGAAGATCGTCAGACCGGCGTTCACCAGCAGCTGCACGACGTGTCCGAAGGCCGGGTACGCCGGTTCGACGCTCTGGGCGGTCGGCGCCAGCCGGATCGCCCGCGGCGGTACATCGCCGGCCAGCTGCCGCTCGAGCTCCTTCTCCGCGCCGAGCGGGTCCCGCAGGTCGAGCACCGGGCACGTCGTCCACCCGTTGCTGTCGGCAACCTGCCGGGCCTCGTCGTTCCCGGACGGCACGTCGAAGTGCACCGCCCGCAGCGCGGCCACGGCACCGCCCGAGATCCCGCTGTCGGTGAACACCTTCGCGACGTTCTCGGGCCGCCCCCAGCGGCCCGTCGTCACGTCGTGCCCGACCAGGATGTCGCAGTCGAGCAGCAGGGGAGTGTCGGTCATGATTCCTTCCGGGACAGGGCGTGGTGGACCTTGCGGATCGCCGCCACGATGTCGTCGACGTCGGACTCGGTGTAGTTCTCGTTCCAGCCGAGGACGAGCAGCCGGCGCTCGATCAGCTCCTCGGCGTTCGGGCACAGGCCGGCCGGATACGCGACGTCCTGCAGCGGGAATCCGGACCGTCCGTACGTGATCCGCTCGCGGACGGCCGGCGCGGCGTACAGCGGGCTGGTCAGGTACCCGCCGTTCGCGGGCACGCCCTCGGCGGTCAGCGCGGCGGCCCATTCGCGCATGTCGCCGGCCTCCTCGGAGATGATCAGCGGGTACTGCCAGTACACGTGGTCCTGACCGTCGGTCGGGGCCGTCACCCCGGCCAGGTCCGCGATCCCGGCCGTCGCCCGGAGCGCCGCCGTACGACGGTCCTGGACGACGCCGCGCAGCCGGTTCAGCTGGGCACGCGTGACGGATGCGACCAGCTCGGTCATCCGGTAGTTGAGCGCGAGGAACAGGTAGGTGCGCTCGTCGGTGTCCCGCGGCCAGCCCTTGTCCGCGAACAGCCGCATCCTGCGGGCCCGCTGCGCGTCGTCGGTCACCGCGAGACCGCCGTCGCCGGCGCTGATGTGTTTGGTCTGCTGCAGGCTGAAGCAGCCGATGTGCCCGATCCGGCCGACGTACGTGTCGCCGACCGGGGCGAGGTAGGCCTGCGCGCAGTCCTCGATCAGCAGGATCCCGTGCCGGTCGCAGAGCGCGCGCAGCTCCCGGACCGCGGCCGGCTTGCCGAACAGGTGGACGACGATCACGGCCTTCGTGCGCGGCGTGATCGCGGCCGCCACGGTCTCCGGCGTCAGGTTCCCGGTCAGCGGGTCCACGTCCGCGAACACCGGGACGGCGTTCTGCATCATGATCGGGAACACCGTGCCCATGTCGCTGATCGGCGTGGTGATGATCTCGTCGCCGGGCTCCGGGTTCACCGCCGCGACGGCCAGGTGCAGCGCCGCCGTCCCCGAGCTGCAGGCGACCGCGTGCCCGGCGCCGAGCAGGGACGCGAACTCGAGCTCGAGCGCGGGCACCTCCGTCCCCCAGGTGGCCGAGAGCATGCCGCTGCGCAGCACCCGCTCGACCGCCTTGACCTCGTCGTCGCCGAAGCGCCGGCCGCCGGCGTTCATCACCGACGGCAGCGGATCGGTGCGCACCGGCGTCCCGCCGTCGCGGGCGAGCTGACTGTTCTCCATCACAAGAATCCTTTGCTTAAGGCAACGGCAGGTGGACGAGATCGCGGTCGGACAGACCCCACACACTGTGCCTTGCGCCACGCACCGGGGTCAGCTGCGGCACGGTGTACCAGCCGTCGCCGAGCTTGTTGACGAGCAGCTTCGCCGTGCCGAGTCCCGGCCCCAGCTGGTACAGGTTGCCGCCGAAGTTGGTTTCACAGTAGACGCCGGTCCGGTCGGTGTGGATCTGGCCGTAGCCGGACAGCTTGTTCGCGCCGCGGACCACGGTTTTGGTTCGCAGGTCGTAGGTGAACCACGCGCCGCTGGTCCGCTTCAGCACGCCGTACAGGATGCCGTCGTGGACGGCGACGCTCTGGATCGAGCGTTCTCCGGCGAGCGGCTCGACCGTCCAGAGGAGCTCGCGGCGGCAGAGGTCGAAGGCCGCGATCGCTGCCGAGGTGCGGGTCGGCGTGATGCCACCGCCGCCGACCACGTCGCCGCCGAGGTAGGCGATACCGTCGACGACCGACACCGTCATCACGCTCTGGCCGGGGAGCACCCCGTAGCGCACGTCCAGCTCGCCCGTACGCACGTCCAGCAGCGTGAGGGCGCCGGTGAGCTTGCCGGTGCCCGGCGCCGACGCGATCGCGAGCAGCTTCGACTTCGGGTCGTACGCCGCCTGCCAGGGGCGGATCTGCTCGTGGCCGATGTGACCGAAGCTGTGCACGTCCTTGGTCCGCGGGTTGATCCGGACCACCTCGGTGCTCGGGTACAGCGCGGAGTACAGCTCGCCCTGGACCCAGGTCAGCGTCTTGGCCTCGCCGGCGACCCGGATCCGGCGGGTGGCGCCGGTGTCGATCGCGTGCTCGGTGACGACCCAGTGGCCGCCGACGTACAGGTGCGGGTCGCCGGTCACGATCGACTGCGGCTTGTCCGGCGCGGGCGTGAACCCGGCGTCGACGAGGTCCAGCAGCTCGAACTCACCCGTTCCGACGTCGAGCCACCACAGCACGCCGGACCCGGTCGAACCGAGCAGCGTGGCCGGGTCGAGCATCACGAGCCGGCGGTGCTCGTCGGCCGGCGCCGGTGTCGCCACCGCGGTGAGGCTGGTGTCCTGCGGCCCGCAGGACCACACGGTGCCCGAGGTCCGGGTGGTGAGGTACGCCGTACCGTCGGCGGCGACCGTGATCGCGTCGACGCTCGACTCGCCCTCGGGCAACGGCACGCTGCGCACGTCGCTGCCGTCGAGCGCCATGGTCAGCAGGGCCTTGCTGCTGCCGACGTAGACCCGGTCACCGGCGCCGGTGATCGGGCCGAACGTCTGCCCGCGCGACGACTCGGGCGTGAGATCACGGAAGGTCCCGGTACCGCGGTCGTACCCGACGAGCTGCGACGGCGTGTAGATGCCGGCGTACACGTAGTTGCCCGCGGCCCCGACGTACCGGCCGTACTGCGCACCGGCGACCGGCGCGCCGAGCCGGGTCGGGACGTTCGTCGCGGGGTCGATCTGCCAGACCGCGCCGTTCGGGTAGCTGACCGCGAACACCTGCCCGTCGGGCGCCGTCGTCATGTCCCACACGAAGCCGCCGGGACCGGCCAGGGCCCCGACGTGGACGACGGACCCGTCGGCAGGGTCGAAGCAGTAGACGTCCGCGGTCGGGTAGAGACCGGCGTACACCTTGCCGGCCGCAACGGTGATGCCCCAGCCGCCCTCGCCGGTCGGCAGTTCGACCGTCCTGGTGACGCGGCGGGTGGTCAGGTCGACCTCGCTCAGCCGGGGCGGCACGATGCCGCGGCTGATGACGTACGCGTGGCCGTCGTGCACCGCCATCGCGACGACGGCGGCCGTGACGACCGCGGGACCTGACGTGGGCAGCGTGGATCCGTCGATGGGACTGTCCTCCGCATGAGCGGTTGTGGGCAGAGCGGCGACCGCGCCGGTCGCCAGCGCGCCGGCGAGCGCCGTACGGCGGGAGATGATCATCGGAGCCCTCCGATCCGGACGAGGTCGCGGCCCTTGATCGTGTACAGGGCGTCGCCCGTCGAGGACGTGGTGATGAGTGGGTAGCTGTAGATCTGCGCGGCCAGGCCGTCGACCGCGGTGCTCACCGCCGGAGCGCCGCTGGGGCTCGGCGTGACCTTGAAGACGCGCTTGCTGTCGGTGCCGTACAGGCCGGAGCGGGCGATCGTCAGCGTGGACTGACCGGTGCCCAGCGTGGCACTGCCGACGAGCTTCCCGGTCTTCGGGTCGATGACGGCGAGCCGGCCGTCGTCGGTGGTCGCGTACAGGCGGCCTCGGTACAGCACGAGATCGCTGTAGGTCTGGGCGTCGGGCAGCGCGGCGGACTCCCACAGCACCCGGTTGCGGCGCGGGTCGAAGGCGACGACGGTGGCCTCGGGCAGGATCGGGTCGGTGCCGAGGCTGTTCCGGGTAGCGCCGCCGAGGTACGCGACGCCGTCCGCGGTGGTCACCGAGCGCACCGACTGGTGCGGTACGACGCCGCGGTGCACCTCGCGCGCGCCGCTGTCCAGGTGCTGCTCGACGAGCGTGCCGTCGTACTTGCCGTAGTCGGGCTCGGTGGAGACCAGCCACGTCCGCGAGCGGTCGTCGTACGCGGCGTCGGTCGGGCGGGTCTGCTCGTTGCCGATCTGGCCGAGTTCGTGCAGGCCGGAGCCGTCGGGCCGCATCTGCCAGAGCCGCGCCAGCGTGTAGACGCCGAGGTAGACGCTGTTCCCGATCGGGGTCATGGTCTTCGCCTCGCCGGGCAGGAACGTGCGGCTGCTGCCACCGGTGGCGAGGTCGTGCACCTGGATGCCTGCCTTGCCGCTGACCAGGACGGACGTCGGCGTGGCGGTGATCGCCATCGCCTGCTCGGGCGCGGGCGGCAGGCCGGCCTGACCGAGATCGGTGCCGGTGAACGTCCCGCTCGCCTCGTCGAAGTCGACGACCTGGCTGGTCAGCTCGGCCCGTAGCGTGACGCCGTCGACGAAGATCCGGTTGAAGTACGCCCCGTCGTACGGCGAACCGAGGCGCGTCAGCGCGTTGTCGCGGTACCGGTAGAGGGTGCCGGAGGGGCGGGTGCCGAGGTAGATGTCCGGGCCGGCGATGGTGATCGCGGTGATGTACTGGTCGCCGCCCGGTGTCTGGACCTCGACCGGGTTGCTCAGGTCGGCGGTGTCGTAGACCAGCATCGTGCCGGTGGGGGAGAGGCTCGCGGCGAGTTTGGTCCCGTCGAGCGCGAGCGTGGCGACGAACGTGCGGTCCGCGTACTTGGCCGGCAGGACGTCGCGGCGGGCGCCGGTCGCGCGGTCGATGGCGATCAGGTGCGCCTTCGTGCCGACGCCGGCGTAGATCGTGGTGGCGTCGGCGGCGATGCTGCGGACGTACTGCTCACCGGCGACGGCCGCGCCGTACGACTTGGTGGCACCGGTCGCCGGGTCGTACTCGTGGACGCCGCCGTCGGGGTAGGTCCCGGCGACGATCCTGCCGTCCGGCGTCGCGGCCAGCGACCAGATGAACGAGCCGAACTGCGCGACCTTGGCCGCGGTGCCGGTGGTGGTGTCGACCTTGTAGACGTCACCGGGGGTGTAGAGGCCGATGTACAGGTCGGTGCCGAGGTGGGTCATCGCCCACGCTCCGGCGCCGGTCGGCAGCGAGAACTTGCGGTCGACGGTCCTGCCGACCGGGTCGAACGCTCCGACCTGGACGGGGGAGACGCCGGAGGTGATGGTCCAGATCCGGTCGCCGACCTGCTCGGCGACGCTGGTCGAGGTCACGGCGGACGCCGGACCGAGGCTGGTGACGGTCGGGGTTTCGGTCCCGACCGGAATCGTGGCGCCGGCCGGAGCGGAAACGCTCACCCACCCTGCGCAGCTGACCACCAGAGCAATCAATCCCCGTGCGAATCGCTTGTCCACAAGGCCTCCCGGGACAGTACGCACCGAATTACGGTCATGGCTGAAATTAGCCGGACGCGCGTCAGTGCGTCAACCGTTCGGACTGCGTCTTCTCAACAGCGGGAATCAGAGATGAACGCGATAAACCACGAGCGGCCGGCCGCTGCCGGTGCCGAGCTGGGTGCCGGTGGCGTCCGCGAGGCCGGCGCGCTCGAGGCGGTTCAGGACGCGGCGCGCGGTGCGCGGCTGGATGCCGAGGTAGTCGGCCACCGAGCGCGTGGTCAGGCCCTCGTCCGGGGTGGAGTGGACGAGCTCCTGCAGCCGCTCGAGGGTGGCCTTCGAGAGGCCGGCGCGTTGCGCGAGCAGCTGCAGCTTCGAGCGCTGCTGCGCCCGTGGCGGCGCTCCACCGACCAGGACGAGGTCGATGTCGTTGCGCAGTGACACGACGGCCGCCGTCCGTCCGGCCGTCTTCGCCCGGCCGAGCGCGCGCCGGGCGAGGGCCTCGGTCTCGGTCCCGGATCCGCCGATGCCGAACCCGATCCGGACCGGTCCGAACTGCTCCTTCAGCCGGGTCAGCATGCCGAGCTCGGTGAACGCGGCGGTCGCCTGCTCGAGCGGGCCGCGGGTCGCGACCACGAGCCAGCGCTTGTCGTCGTACCGGATGACGCTGCCGCCGAGCGACCCGGCCTCGCGCCGGAGCGCGGTCTCGGCGTCCGGGGAGATCTCCACCAGGCCGAGCGCGATCTGCGCATCGTCACTGCGCAAAGCGTCATGGACGAGCAGCAGTCTGTTCACCGCGGCGCGGACGGAGTGCACCGAGGGGGCCAGGCGGAGCGTGGTCTGCTCGGTGCGGAGCTTCTCGTACGCCGACCGCAGGCAGGTGATCGCGACCGTCGCGCCGGCCTCCTGGTGGAAGGCCACGATCTCGTCGAGGCTCAGCCCCGGCCGGTACGGCAGCACCTGGACGCCGCGCATCGGCAGCCCGACCTCGTCGAAGGTCTCCCGGACCTCGGCCTCGTCGAGGACGTCGATGCTCAGCGAGGTCACGTCCTGGCCGTCGTTGAGCAGTTGGACCAGGGCGCGCATCAGGGTGGCGCCGGTGTACTCGACGTGGGCGGCCGGCCGGTCCAGCAGGTCCTGCGCGGCGGCGATCTGGTACGGGACGACACCGGTGAACAGCCACGCGTCGACGCTGCCGGGCGCGTCGGCCATCACCTTCGGCGTGTCGGTCTCCCGGCGGTAGCGCAGCGGGACCACCTCGACACCGCGCAGTCCTTTGATGATCCGGCTGGTGGAGGTGACCAGGTCCGACGGTCCTACTACGCCGATCGTCGTCACCATGTGCGGTCCCCCTTCATGCGGGCCAGTCTCACCACAACACCCCACCGCTGCAAGAACCCGCGCCGACGTGGGCTACGTTCGCCTGATGGAGCGCGTGCTGGAGTGGATCGACGAGGGTACGGCGCTGTGCCGGAGTGCACTGGGTGACCTGGAGGCACCGTCGCTGTTACCGGGCTGGTCCAGGCGGCACCTGGCCGCGCATCTGTCGCTGAACGCGGAAGCCCTCGGCAACTTGGTCGAGTGGGCGCGCACCGGCGAGGAGCGGCCGATGTACCCGTCCGCCGCGGCGCGCAACGCCGACATCGAGGCCGGTACGTCGCGGTCGGCCGACGAACTGCGGTCGTGGTTCGACGAGTCGTCCGCCGGGCTGGACGCGGCGATGGCGACGCTGACCGACGCGCAGTGGCAGGCCCCGGTCCGGACCGCGCAGGGCGCGCCGATCCCGGCGACCAGGATCCCGTGGATGCGGTCCCACGAGGTGTTGATCCACGCCGTGGACTTCGGCGGCGGTCTGACCTTCACGGATCTCCCCGCGGACTTCCTCGAGGCGCTGTGCGAGGACATCCGCACCCAGCGCGGCGAGGTACCCGAGGTCGGCGGGCCACTGCCTGAGCTCGCGGCGTACCTGTCCGGCCGCCCGTACGCCGACGTCGTCAGCCCGGACGGCACACCGGCGCCGCCACTCCCGCCCTGGCTCTGACCGGCATCACGGCGCGGAGGTCTGATCAGAGGAACATGCCGACGGACGGTGTGCCGTCGGAGGCCCAGTTGAGGATCGCGGCGTAGAGCGCGCGGCGGTGGGCGACGCCGTTGGCGATCTGGCTGTCGGTGCAGGGCGACGTACCGGTGCCGCAGACCCAGCCGTGCAGGAAGATTCGCCAGCCGCCGTCGAGCGACGGGGTGACGTCCGCGCCGCCGGGGCCACAGAGACCGGTGCCGCCCGACGTCATCAGTGAGTGCTCGGTAGCGCCGGCGAAGTTCCAGCGATCCGTCGAGCGCAGCCAGACGGTCGCGTAGCTGCAGTTGTCGTAGCCGTAGCGGGACGCGAACAGCACGTACTGCGAGCCGCGCTGCACCATCGTCGGGTTCTCGATGATCCCGTCACGCTGCAGGAGTTCACGGCTGTCGCTGCCCGCCCAGTGCAGGCCGGCGTCGGTCAGTCGCACCATCCGCAACGACGAGGGGACCTGCTGCGTCTTGTACAGCAGGAAGCGCCGCCCTTCGCTGTCCTGGAACGGAGACGGGTCGATCACGCCGGCGGACGCGATCGGCCGGCCGGGGACGGCGTCCTCGCCGCCGTGCCGCCCTCCTGGGCAGACGAGCGGGGTGTCGCCGATGGGCTTGTACGGTCCGCCGATGGTGCTCGACGTGGCGACCCCGAGGCAGCGCTGCCCGCCGAAGCTCTTCGCGACGGCCGAGTAGTAGAGGACGAATCCCGCGGACGTCTGCCACGCGTCCGGCGCCCAGACGTCGGCGCTGGTGTCCATCCAGGCCGGCGGCGTCGACAGATCGAGCGCCGCACCGACGCTCTGCCACGGCCCGCTCGCCGTGTCGCCGCGGCTCACCCGTCCTTCGGGGCCAGTCGTGAAGGTGTAGAAATCACCGCCGGATCGCAGGACTCCTGGATCGGCGACCGAGTTGTCCGGCGCGTACACAGGACCGGGCGCGGCAGCGTGCGCAGGCACCACGGCCACCAACGAACCGACGACAGCGAGCAGCACAGCCTTCCACATGCGGACAACCTCCCAGGGGCGTGGGACCAGTCGCACCACAGCTTGAAGGCAATGTCCGACGGGCTCAAGACCACAGCCCGAACATTTTTGCCACCTGCAGTTAAAACTGCGGGAAGTTACTTCAGCACGCGGTAGCGGAGGTGGGTGACGTCGCGGGCGGGGAGCTGGCGGACCTGCTCGAGCTCGATGTATTCGGCGGGGAGGTTGTCGAAGAGGCGACGGCCCTGGCCGAGCAGGACATTGACGACGTGGACCTCGATCTCGTCGAGGAGGCCGGCGCGGAGCAGGGACTGGCCCGCGCCGGCGCCGTGCACCATCACGTCGCGGTCGCCGGCGGCGGCCTTCGCCCGGGCGGCGCAGTCGGCGACGTCGGTGACGTAGACGGCACTGCCCGGCGGCTCGTCGTCCACGTGATGGGTGAGGATGAACATCGGTACGCCGTCGTGGTGGTCGCCGTTCCAGCGGCCGGCGTGCTCGTACGTGCGCCGGCCCGCGATCAGCGCACCCGTGGCCAGGCATTCGCGATAGACCTGTCCGCTCGGCCCGTCGGAGTCGCGGTCGTCGAGCCAGTTGAACAGGCGGAACCCGCCGCGCCCCATCGGCTCCTCGGTGCTGTCGTCGGGCCCGACCACGAAACCGTCGAGTGACATGCTCATGTCCAGCCGGATCATCTGCTACCTCCTAGCGATTGAGGGAAGTTGAACACGTCTGCGGGGTCGTACCGGGCTTTCAGGTCGCGCAGGCGCGGGTAGTTCGGGCCGTGATAGGCGGTGGCCCAGTCGGTCAGATCGGGGTCCGGGAAGTTGGGATAGACATGCCCCGAGGCGTGATCGTGGGCGATCGACCAGGAGCGGCGGACGGCCGTCCGGTCAGGGCCGACGTGTTCGAGCAGGAAGCGTTCGGTGCGGTGGGCGAAGGCGGTGGCGTCGACCGGTACGCGGTTGTAGGCGCCGCCCATCGGGGTGAAGTTCAGTTCGCAGCCGGCGTCGAGGAGCCGGGTCACCGCGTCCGGCGGCAGCGGAGCGCGGAAGAACTCCGACTTGCTGTGGACGACCTGCTGGTCGGCGCCGCCCTCCGAGAGAGACGCCTTGAGCGCGGGCCAGCTGAAGTCGCTCCGGAGGTCGACCCCGGGAGCGAGCGCGCCGAGCGGACCGGCGTCGAAATCCGTCAGCGTGGCACCGAACACCTGCACTCCGTCGGCGGTCACCTGCAGACACGCGGTGATCTCGTCCGGCGCGTCCGGGGCCCAAGCCTGCCACGCGGCGATCACCTCAGCAGCCCGGTCACGGGACCAGGTGAGCCGGAACCGGGTCGCGGCCGGCGACGGTACGGCGGCGAAGACCAGCGAGGTGACCACGCCGAACTGACCACCGCCCGCACCGCGCAGCGCCCAGAACAGCTCGGGCTCGCGCTCCGCGTCGCACCTCACGACGTCGCCGTCCGCGAGCACGACGGTCGCCGCGACGAGCCGGTCGCACGTCAGCCCGTACCGGCGCCCGAGCAACCCGAGTCCGCCGCCCGACGTCAGCCCGACGATCCCCACGGTCGGCCCACACCCCGCCGGAATCGTCAGGCCAGACTCGTACAACTCCCGGTACACGTCAGCCAACCGAGCGCCGGCCCCGATGGTCGCCACCCCTTCATCCACCGAGATCGCGGACAGCGCCGAGAGATCGAGCATCAAACCTGTCGTCGACGAACGCCCCGCGAAACAGTGCCCGCCACCCCGCGGTACGACGTGCAGCCCGGCCGACCGGCCGTAGGCCAGCGCCTCGACCACGTCGTCGACCGACGCACAGCGGGCGATCGCCTGTGGACGGATCTCGTCGTACTGCGGCAGCGCCGGGCGCCGCAGCACGTCGTACAGCTCGTGGTCAGGACCGATCAGTTCCATGAGCCGACGCTAGAAGCGGACCGCCTCGTCGCGCTTGAACGAAACGGGCGTACCACCCGGCGAGGAACGGCCGGTACGACGCCGAATGGTCGTGGCCGCAGTCGCAGCGATCGGCTTTGTCGCCGAGCAGGTCGCGCGGCGTCACGCCGGTCAGGCGGACGCACTCGCGGGTCAGGTGCGCGTGGTCGGCGTACCCGGTCTCGGCGGCGAGGTCCGACAGCCCGCTGCCGAATCCCGCCTGCGCCAGCGCGAGGTATCCCTGGAAACGCAGTGTCCGCTGCAACGCCTTCGGTCCGACCCCGGTCGCTGTCAGGCACCGCCGCCGCAGCTGGCTCTCCGACAACGCCAACTCGTCGGCGAGCGACGCGATCCCGGTCCGCTCCCACGGCATCAGGCGCCGCACCAACTCCGCCACGACCGGATCCGGGCGCAGCTCCTGCCCTGCCAGATACCGCTGCACCCCGAGCAGCGCCGCCTGCGGACTCGGTGCGACGGCGACCGCGGACCCGATCGCGTCCGCCGCTGGACCCCACAGGTCCACGGCACAGTCGACCAGTTCGTCCGCCGGTACACCGAGCAGCGGCGTCCCCGCCCCCGGCAGGAACCGCACGCCGACGATCGTCGTCCGCGGCGGAATCACCTGCAGGTGCGCCCGCGTCAACGGCCCGATCAGCCGCGGTACGCCGCCGACCGGGCAGTGCAGCTCGACGCCGCCGGTCGGCAGGTCCCGTTGCGGATAGGGCCGCGCGCCGGTCCGCTGGATCCAGACCGTACGGACGAGGCCGGTCAGTGCCGGCACCGGCGCGCTCTCGTCGTACGTCTGCTCCACGGCCTACACCTCGATATGCGATCCGATGATGACCGTGCGGTCGCGGGGGAGACCGAAGTGCTCGGCCGCGTCCGCGGTGATGTGCGAGGTGGCGAGGAACAGCTGTTTGCGCCAGCCCGCCATCGTGGCGGCCTTGCCACGGCGCAGCTCGATCTTCGACAGGAAGTACGACGCCTTGGCGAGGTCGAGCGGGCCTTCGGACTCGGCCGGCTCCAGCCGTGCCAGGGCGGCCGGGACGTCGGGGGACTCCATGTACCCGAACTTGATCGTGACATGGGTGATGCCGTCGTCGCCGTAGCCGAGGTCGTTCACGGTGACCCGCTGGTCGTCAGGGACCCGAGGTACCGGCTCGGTCTCGATCGCGACGATCACGACGTGCTCGTGCCGGACCTGGTTGTGCTCGACGTTCGCCCGCAGCGCGAGCGGTGCGCTGACGCCGCCGCGGTTGAGGAAGATCGCCGTACCGGGGACCGTCCGGACCGGCAGCTTGCCGGAGCTCAGCTCGTCGATGAACTCCTGCAGCGGGCCCTCGGCGCGCTCCCGCTCGCGAGTGACGACCTCACGGCCGCGCTGCCAGGTCGTCATCACCGTGAACGCGGTGAGGGCGATCAGCAGCGGGAGCCACGCGCCGTGCAGCAGTTTGGTCAGGTTGGCCGCGATGAACAGACCGTCGATCAGGAGCAGCGGTACGGCGCCGGCCAGGATCAGCCACCGCGGCACGTTCCAGCGGTAGTGCGCGACGTAGAAGAACAGCAGCGTGGTGATGGTGATCGTCCCGGTCACGGTCATGCCGTACGCGTACGCCAGTGCGGCCGAACTGCGGAACGCGAAGATCAGCGTCAGCACCGACACGAACAGCAGCCAGTTCACGAACGGTACGTAGATCTGGCCGATCGTCGTGGCCGACGTGTGCGTCACCCGGAGCCGGGGCAGGTACCCGAGCTGGGCGGCCTGGGCCATCACCGAGTAGGCGCCGGTGATGACGGCCTGCGAGGCGATCACGGTCGCCGCGGTCGCGAGCAGGACGAGCGGCAGCCGGCTCCAGTCCGGGACCAGCAGGAAGAACGGGCTGGTGATGTTCTCGTGGTTCTTCAGGATCAGCGCACCCTGGCCGAAATAGCTGAGCGTGAGGGCCGGCAGCACCAGGAACAACCAGCCGCGGCTGATCGCCTTCCGGCCGAAGTGCCCCATGTCGGCGTACAGCGCCTCGGCGCCGGTGATCGACAGCACGACCGCCGCCAGCGCGAAGAACGCGATGTGGAAGTGCCCGGCCAGGAACCCGATCGCGTACGTCGGGGAGAGCGCCTTCAGGATCTCGCCGTGCTCGAGGATGCCGCCGATCCCGGCCGCGCCGATCACGGCGAACCACACGATCATCACCGGCCCGAACGCCCGGCCGATCTGCTCGGTGCCGCGCCGCTGGACCATGAACAGCCCGATGATGATGACCGCGGTGATCGGGACCACGTACTCGCCCAGCGACGGCTCCACCGTCTTCAGTCCCTCGACAGCGGACAGCACCGAGATCGCCGGCGTGATCATGCCGTCGCCGAAGAACAGCGACGCACCGAACAGGCCCACCGTCGCCAGCACCGCGGAGGCCTTCCGGCCCGGGTGCGTACGGGTCCACTTGCGGAGCAGCGTGATCAGCGCCACCACGCCGCCCTCGCCGTTGTTGTCCGCGCGCATCGTGAGCAGGATGTACGTGACGGTGACGATGATCATCACCGACCAGAAGATCAGCGACACCACGCCGTACACGTTGTGGTCACTGAGCGGCACCGGGTGCGGGTCCTCGGGGTTGAAGACCGTCTGCAGGGTGTAGATCGGACTGGTTCCGATATCACCGAACACGACGCCGAGCGCCCCGACGATCACCGCGAGCCTGGCCGTGTCGTGGGCGTTGGGATGAGGCTGCGGCGCCTGCGCCGACTCCGCCTTCTGGTCCGTCACGTCCCCGGACGATACCCGCCCGGGGAACGAGTGCGTGTCGAACCGCCGCTCCGGGCTCCGACGTAGCGGGTATGACAGCCGAACGGGTACTCCGGACGTATCTCACGCTGGTCGTGGTGTCGACGGGCGCGTCGTCGATGATCTGGGGCATCAACACGTTGTTCCTGCTCGACGCCGGACTGGGGATCGGGCAGACCTTCGCGGCGAACGCGTTCTTCACCGCGGGCATGGTGCTGTTCGAGGTGCCGACCGGCGTGGTCGCGGACACGGTGGGGCGGCGGACGTCGTACCTGCTCGGCACCGTGACGTTGATCGGGACCACGCTGCTCTATCTGCTGTTGTGGCGCGCCCACGCACCGTTCGTGCTGTGGGCGGCGGTGTCGATGCTGCTCGGTCTCGGGTTCACGTTCTTCAGCGGCGCGACCGAGGCCTGGCTCGTCGACGGGCTGCACGCGACCGGGTACACCGGATCGCTGGACGCGGCGTTCGCGAAGGGACAGGTGGCGAGCGGGATCGCGATGATGGCCGGCACGATCGGCGGCGGGGTGCTGGCGCAGCTCACGAACCTGGGCGCGCCGTACGTCGTGCGGGCCGTGTTGCTGCTGGTCACGCTCGCGGTGGCCGCGCGGTCGATGCGCGATATCGGCTTCACGCCGAAGACCCGGGGCTCGGTGCGGGGCGAGATGGCCGGGATCGTCCGGGCGTCGCTGCGCCACGGCCTGCTCGACCGGCGGGTCCGCTGGGTGATGCTGGCCGGGCCGTTCACGGCGGGCGCGAGCGTCTACGGCTTCTACGCCGCGCAGCCGTACCTGCTGCAGTTGTACGGGCACGCCGGCTCGTACGCGATCGCGGGCCTGTCGGCCGGGATCGTCGCCGGGGCGCAGATCGCCGGCGGTGCGTCCGCGTCGTCCGTCGCCCGCGTGTTCCGGGACCGGATCGGGGTCCTGATCGGGGCGATCGCCGCGTCCGGGGCGGTGATCGCGGTGATCGGGCTGGTGACGTCGTTCGGTGTCGCGCTCGTGCTGCTGATGCTGTGGGGCACGTTGTTCGCGGCGATGTCGCCGGTGCGGCAGGCGTACCTGAACAGCCACATCCCGTCGGCGCAGCGGGCGACGGTGCTGTCGTTCGACAGTCTGCTCGGCTCGGCCGGCGGGGTCGTGATCCAGCCGGTGCTCGGCCGGTCCGCCGACGCGTGGGGCTACGGCCCGGCGTACCTGGTGACGGCGGCCATCCAGACGCTGGCGGTGCCGCTGCTCGGGCTGGCGCGGCGCAGGAAACCTGTCGAGGACACGGCCGACCAGGCCCTAGCCTTGCGCGGGTGACGGCTCGACTGATCATCCTCAACGGTGGGTCCAGTTCCGGGAAGACCGGGATCGTGCGGTGTCTGCAGGCGGTGCTGCCGGAGCCCTGGCTCGGGTTCAGCGTGGACGACTTCGTGGACGCGCTGCCCGCGGTGATGGACGGCGGGATCGAGTTCGGGCCGGACGGCGAGGTGTCGGTCGGGCCCGCGTTCCGGGAGCTGGACGCGGCCTGGACCGCCGGGATCGTGGCGATGTGCCGGGCGGGCGGCCGGGTGATCGTCGACGACGTCTTCCTCGGCGGCGCCGGCTCGCAGCAGCGCTGGCGGGACGCGGCCGGTGACGTCGAGACGCTCTTCGTCGGCGTCCGCTGCGACCCCGAGATCGCAGCCGGCCGCGAACTGGCCCGCGGCGACCGCACCCGCGGCATGGCCGAGCAGCAGGCGTACGTCGTCCACGAGGGCGTCACGTACGACGTCGAGGTGGACAGCTCGCACGCGGAGTCCGTCGACTGCGCCCGCGCGATCGCCGGCTACCTCACTCAGTAGCGGATCCGCGCCGGCCCGCTGCCAGGTGATCGTCGACGACGGCGAGGGCGTGCAGGGTTTGTGTGCGGTGGTCCGCCGCGACGGCCGTGGCGTCCTCGCCGGCGAGGATCCGGCGTACTGCTTCCAGGTGGACGGTGCGATACGCGGCGACCGCCAGCGCGGCCGTGAGCCTGGGCTCCGGTACGGCGGTGTGCGCCATCGCGGCGGCGATCGCCTGCTCGAGCTGGTCGAGGAGCTCGCGGGCGCGGGACTGCAGCGCCCTGGACTCGGCGACGACCTCCCAGAACCGCCGGAACTGCCCGCGCATCGCCGACAGCGGGTGCCCCTCGTCGGCCAGCGTGACGAGCAGGCCGGACAGCGCCCGCACCGCGGACGTCCCGGCCGGACGGTCGTTGATCGCGGCAACGACCAGCGCCTCGGCCTCGGGGTAGCGGTCGAAGAGCAGGTCCTCCTTGCGGGCGAAGTGCGCGAACACCGTCGGCCGCGCGACATCCGCCGCCTCGGCGATCTCCGACACCGACACCGCGTCGAAACCGCGCGCGAGGAACAGCCCGGTCGCGATGTCCGAGATCCGGGCGCGGACCTCCGCCTTCTTCCGCTCCCGGCGACCCTCCACGGCGCTAACCATACCGGATAAAAAGATGTACTGAGTATGACTTTGCTTGCTACTGTGCTGGTCATGCTTTCGATCGGGGTGAACTACGACACCGGCCTGCGGTACGACGGCCGCAGCACCCGCGAGCGCTTCGACGCCGACGAGGTGCGGCAGGACCTGGCGGTGATCGCCGGCGAGCTGCACGCGCCCGCCGTCCGGGTGTCGGGCAATGATCCGGACCGGCTGGTGACGGCCGGGGAGGCAGCGCTCGCCGCGGGCCTCGATCTCTGGTTCTCGCCGGTCCCGATGGATCTGGAGCCGGACGACTTCGTCGCCTTCCTGACCGACTGCGGCCGGCGCGCGGAGGCACTGCGGCGGTCGGGCCGGGGAGAGGTCGTTCTCGTGCTGGGGTGCGAGCTTTCCGTGTTCTGCAAGGGATTCGTGCCCGGCGAGACCTCGGGGGAGCGGCTGGCGCTGATGGCCGACCCCGCGACCTGGACCGATCCCGCCAAGCTCACCGAGCTTCAGGCAGGCCTGGCGCGCTGGGGCGAGGTGCAGCAGCAGTTGGCGTCCGCGGCCCGGAGCGTCTTCGCGGGCAGGATCACCTACGCCGCGGGGCTGTGGGAGGACGTGAACTGGGACCTGTTCGACATCGTCAGCGTCGACGCGTACCGGGACGCGGCCAACGCGGCGACCTTCGCCGACGAGCTGGCGGCGCGGAAGAAGTGGGGCAAGCCGGTCGTCGCGACCGAGTTCGGCTGCTGCGCCTATCGCGGCGCGGCCGACCGCGGCGGTGCCGGCTGGATGATCGTGAACCGCAGCGTCGACCCGCCCGCGCTCGACGGTGTGTACGAGCGGGACGAGGAGGAGCAGGTGGAGTACCTGAGCGAGCTCGTCGAGGAGTTCGACCGGATCGAGCTCGCGGCGGCGTTCTGGTTCAGCTTCGCGGGCTTCGCGCTGCCGCACCGGCCGGACGACCCGGAGCACGACCTCGACCTCTCGTCGTACGGGCTGGTCGCGGTCGACGACGACGGGCACTGGGAGCCGAAGCAGGTGTTCGCGAAGCTGGCCGTGCTGAACGAGTGAACCCGTAGGTACATTTGAGGGCGTGCTGACAGCGAAAGGCGCGGCGACGCGCGAGCGGATCGTGGCGGCGGCCGCGGCGGAGATCCGGGAGCGCGGGATCAGTTCGGTGAAGCTGGACGACGTCGGACGGCGCAGCCGGACTGGGAAGAGCCAGCTGTTCCACTACTTCCCCGACGGCAAGGAACAGCTGCTGCTCGCTGTCGCCGAGCGGGAGGCCCAGCAGGTGCTCGACGACCAGGAGCCGCACCTCGGGAAGCTGACCACCTGGGACGCGTGGCACGACTGGCGTGACGCCGTCGTCGAGAAGTACCGCCGGCAGGGCGTGCACTGCCCGCTCGGCGTCCTGATCACCGAGATCGGCCGGCACACCCCGGCCGCGCAGGCGGTCACAGGTCAGCTGCTCGCGCAGTGGCAGCACCGGCTCGAGCTCGGCATCGAGGAGATGCAGGCCGCGGGCGAGATCCGTGCCGACGTGGATCCCGCCCGCGCGTCCGGCGCACTGATCGCCGCGATCCAGGGCGGGGTCGCGATCCTGATGTCGTCCGGATCGTCGACCCACCTGGAGTACGCGCTCGATCTGTGCCTGGACTACCTCAGCGCCAGTTGAGCACCGGCGGCTGGTACCCGGCCGGCTTGTCCGCGACCTTCGCGCCCGGGTTCACCAGCCAGCCCTGGTACTCGGGCGTGAACATCCGGTAGACCGAGTCCGGCGGTACGGCGGCGGCCTCGTCGAGCGCGGCCCGGAGCTCGGCCGGCAGCTCGAAGCCGAGCGCCGCGATGCTGGATTCGAGCTGCTCCGGGCGGCTCGCGCCGACGATCGCGGACGCGATGCCGGGCTGGGTCGCGGCCCAGTTCACCGCGACCTGGGCCGGTGTCACGCCGAGCTTGCCGGCAACGTCCTGCACCGTCGCGAGCAGGTCCCAGTGCCGGTCGCTCCACGTGCGCTCCGGTGCGCCGTCCCCGGTCAGCCGGCCGTCGCCGGTCACGCCGTGGGTGTCGTCACGCCGGTACTTGCCGGTCAGGAAGCCGCCGGCCAGCGGGCTCCACGCCGTGATCCCGAGGCCGAGCTGCTGCGCCATCGCGACGTGCTCGGTCTCGATCGTCCGCTCGGCCAGCGAGTACGGCAGCTGCAGGCTGACCATCGGCGTCAGCGAGTGCGCGTCGGCGAGGGTCTGCGCGCGGGCGGCGTACCAGGCCGGTACGTCGGACAGCCCGGCGTACCGGATCTTGCCGGCGCGGGTGAGGTCGTCGAGGGTCCGCAGCACCTCGTCGACCGGCGTGATGCGGTCCCAGGTGTGCAGCAGGAACAGGTCCACGTAGTCGGTGCCGAGCCGGCGCAGGGACTCGTCGAGGGCGCGGATCAGGTGCTTGCGGCTGTTGCCGCCCGCGTTCGGGTCGCCGGAGTCGACGCTGTTGGTCGCCTTCGTGGTGAGCACCATCCGCTCCCGGACCCCAGCCTCGGCGATCAGCCGGCCGAGGATCCGCTCGCTCTCACCCGCGGTGTAGAAGTCGGCGGTGTCAATGAAGTTGCCGCCGGCATCGATATACGCCCGGAAGATCGCCCGCGCCTCGTCCTCGGTCTTGCCGTACGGCGCGTGGAAACCGGACTGCCCGAAGTTCATCGTGCCCAGGGCGAGCCGGCTGACGCGCAGCCCGGACCGCCCGAGAAGGTAGTAGTCGTCAAGTGCCATGCCCACAGCGTTGCTCGGCAAAAATGGACCGGCAAGTACAGAACCTTGGATCGTGAAAGGATCTGGGAATGCGTTTGTCTGAGCAGCAGCGGGTCGAGTTGGAGCGGCTGGCGGAGTCCGTGGTGCCGGGGCACGGGTGGCAGCGGGCGGCTGTGGGCTTTGTCGAGCAGGTGCTGACGGCCGATCGGCCGGACTGGCTTGCCAGGGTGGAGCGTGCGCTGGCTGACACAGCGGACGCGGACCGGGCTTGGCTGGTGCGGTTGGTCGCGCAGGGGTTCTATGCGGACCCGGCGGCCTGGGAGATGGTCGGCTGGCGGAGCGAGACGTTCGAGCCAGTCAAGACCGAGCTGCGCGTGACTTCACGGGAGCAGCTTGCGGAGCGGTACGACTGCGTGGTGATCGGGTCCGGCGCCGGCGGTGGTGCGGCGGCTCAGGTGCTCGCCGAGTCGGGCCGGTCGGTGCTCGTCGTCGAACTGGGCAGCTACCCGTCGACGGAATCGCTGGCGCGTGACCACCTGCGCAACCCGCGGTCGGTGGCCGGGCTCCCGGCGCCGACGGACCCGGACCCGGCGGGACGGCCGCGGGTCTCGGTGGTGGACGGCGTGCGGAGTCAGGTGCTCCCGCCCGACGGCGGCTGGGGTAACAACGCGTTCACGGTCGGCGGTGGCACCCGAGTGTACGGCGCGCAGGCGTGGCGCTTCGTGCCACAGGACTTCCGGATGGCCACCACGTACGGCGTTCCGGAGGGCAGCGCACTGGCCGACTGGCCGATCTCGTACGACGACCTCGAGCCCTACTACTCGATGGCGGAGCAGCGGTTCGGGGTGAGTGGCGGCGGGATCGACCCGTGGCACGGGCCGCGGTCGATCCCGCTGCCGATGCCGCCGCTGCCACGGACCGGACCGACCTCGATGCTGGCCGCCGCGGCGGAGCGCCTCGGGTGGGGAACGCTCGACGTACCGCTGCTGATCAACTCGGTCGACTACCAAGGCCGCTCCGGGTGTGTGCGCTGCGGCCTGTGCGTCGGGTTCGCCTGCCCGGTCGAGGCGAAGGGCGGGACTCACAACACCGCACTGCCGGCAGCGCTCGCGACCGGGAACTGCACGCTCGTCACCGAGACCACGGCCGAGCGTCTCGTCACCGACCCGACCGGCCGAGTCGTGGCCGTCGCGCTGGCCGCCGGTGACGGGAGTTGGCGGCGGACTGTCTCCTGCGACGAGGTGGTGGTCGCCGCCGGAGCGTCGGAGACGCCGCGGTTGTTGCTGAACAGCGCGCACGACGGCGAGCCGGACGGGATCGGCAACAACCAGGACCAGGTCGGCCGGCACCTGCAGGCGCATGTGTACGCCGGTGCCGTCGGACTGTTCACGGACGAGGTCGTCGATCTCGTCGGGCCCGGCGTGTCGATCGCGACCTGCGACTTCCGGCACGGCAACGACGGCGTCGTCGGCGGCGGCATGCTCGCGAACGAGTTCGTGCCGACGCCCGCGTCGACGTACGACTATCTGACCGGTGCCGGGCTGATCCCGCCGGCCGGTGCGGAGAGCCTGGACGCGATGCGGCACCACGTCCGGCGGATGCTGCGGGTGGTCGGCCCGATCCAGGAGGTCACGTCGGCGGACTCACGCGTCCGCGTCGATCCGGCCGTCGTGGACCGGCTCGGCAATCCCGTGGTGGTGTCCAGCGGCTCGATCCATCCCGAGGACGTCCGCGCACAGGCCTTCATGAGCGCCAAGGCGAAGGCCTGGCTCGAGGAGGCGGGCGCGTCCCGGACGGCGGTCGGTGGGCCCGGGACGCTGGGCCGGCCCAGTATCGGCCAGCACCAGGCCGGAACCTGCCGGATGGGCGACGACCCCGCGCGCTCGGTCACCGACCCGTTCGGCAAGGTCTGGGGCCACGGCAACGTCTGGATCGCCGATGCCTCTCTACACGTAACCAACGGCGGAGTGAACCCGGTCCTCACGGTCCTCGCCAACTCACTCCGAGTCGCCGACCACCTCACCCGCGGCTGAGGCACCACACCCGCGGCTGAGGCACCACGCCCGGCTAGCGGGTTATTTGCCCGCTAGCGGCCTGCAACCGGCCAGCGGCGAAACAACCCGCTATCGGGCGGGAGGCCGGGTCAGCCCACCCGGGAGATGCCGACGCCGCTGCGCGCCTCGCGGCCGTACTTGGTGATCTCGGCCGGGAGGTTCAGCCGGGCGATGCCGGTCTTGTTCCGGTCCTCGTCGGTGAGCAGGTCGGCCGGGATGATCCAGACGATCTCGAACTCGAGGCCGTCGGGGTCCTTGCCGTAGAGGGACTTCGTGGTGCCGTGGTCGGACGCGCCGACCAGTGCGTCGTTCTCGCCGAGCGCGGCGGCCAGGTCCTCGAGGTCGCCGAGGGTGTCCACCTCCCAGGCGAGATGGTAGAGCCCGACCGTGGTCCGCCCGGCGCCCGACGGGCCTGCCTGCGAACCGATCTGGAACAGGCCCAGGTCGTGGTCGTTGGTGGAGCCGGGCGCGCGCAGGAACGCCGCGCCGGGGATGGCGTCACCGGTCTCGGTGTACCCGAAGCCGAGGACGTCTCGGTAGAACGCGACGCTCGCCGCGACGTCGCGCACGTACAGGACCGCGTGGTTCAACCGGAAGATCGCCATACCGCTGATGATAGTTGAAAGCTCAACTGAAATCTAGCGGCGGCGACGGGGTTTCTTCTGGCGCGGTGGTGGCGGCTGGGTCCGGGCCGGCCGTTTCTTGGGTGTGGCGGGGCCGCGGGTGCTGTTGACGGTCCGGCCGCGGACGATGCCGATGAAGTGCTCGACGAGTTCGCTGGTCTCGTCCTCGGGCCAGCTGAGCGCGACCTGCGACTCCGGAGCGCCGGTCAGCGGGCGGTAGGTGAGATCCTTGCGGTGGTGCAGGCGGGCCAGTGACTGCGGCACCACCAGCAGCCCGGTGCCCATGGCAACCAACTCGACCGCGTCGGCGGTCCGGACCGGGCGGTCGTCGATCAGCCGGCCGGGCGGGCGCTCCCAGTCGAGGACGTCATCGCGCGGGTGCAGCATCAGTTCGTCGGCGAGGTCGTCGATCGTGACCTCGTCGGCGGCGGTGATCAGGTGCTCCTTGGGCACCACGACGACCGTCTGCTCGACGTACAGCGGGATCGCGTGCAGCCCGGTGCGGTCGATCGGGAACCGGAGCAGGGCGGCGTCGACCTCCGTGCGGCGGACCACGTCGGGGGCGTCGGCGGCGGAGACCTGGACGAGCTCGAGCGGGACGCGGGGCAGCCGCTCGGTCCAGATCCGGGCCCATTTCGCGGGCGTCACGCCGGGGACGTACCCCAGCCGGAATCCGGTCACGGTGGTCAGGCTACCTGCCGATACGCTGCTGCCATGACGGCGCGCAAGACCCAGACCATGAAGCCTGCCACGGCGGCGAAGAAGCTCGGCGTGTACCTGCCGGCCACTCCCGCGGAGTTCCAGGACGGTGTGGTGTCGCGGGACGAGCTCAACGCCCTGCAGGCGGATCCGCCCGAGTGGCTGCGCGACCTGCGCCGCGACGGCCCGCACCCGCGCCCGGTGGTCGCCGCCAAGCTCGGCGTGTCGATCAGTGGGCTGGCCCGCGCCGGTATCACCGATGCCCTCACGACCGATCAGATCGACGCGATCAAGTCGGACAACCCCGACTGGCTGGACCACGAGCGCGCCGTCCAGGCCGACGTCCGCCGACAGGCCGCCGAGCAGAAGCAGAAGCCCACCGACTGACGGCCGCCGGACTCGCCCGGCCGGCGCCAGGGGTCAGGTGATGCGGACGCGGAGGCGGCGGAAGCCGCGGCCTTTGCTTTCCATCTTGACGACTTCCATCCGGCCGATCAGGGCGGTCGAGGCGACGTGGGTGCCGCCGTCGGCCTGGGTGTCGAGGCCGGCGATGTCGACGATCCGGACGATCTCGATATCGGGCGGGAGCAGGTTGGTCGCGGTCCGGATGATGTCCGGGATCGCGAACGCCTCCTCGCGCGGGAGATTGCTGACCGAGATCCGCCGGTCGGTGCGGATCTCCGCGTTCACCGCCTCGGCGACCCGGTCCTTGAAGTCCGGCGGCACCTCGGCCAGGTCGAAGTCCATCCGCGCCGACAGCGGCTCCATGTTCCCGCCGGTGACGAGTGCGCCGAAGTCGCGGAACACCACCCCGGTCAGCACGTGCAGCCCGGAGTGCGTCCGCATCAGCTGCGTACGCCGTTCGTCGTCGAGCGCCCCGCGGACCGCGGTCCCGGCCGGCGGCACCGGGTCGTCCTCGTGCGGCACGAGGTACAGGTCGTCGCCCTTGCTCGTCCCGACGATCCGGGTCCGCACGCCACCCCACAGCAACACGCCCTGGTCCGGCGGCTGCCCACCGCCCCCGGGGTAGAACGCGGACCGGTCGAGCACGATCCCGCGCGCGGGATCCGAACCGACGACCGTCGCGTCCCACTCCCGCACCGTAGCGTCGTCGAGATCGAGCCGATGCGTGTGCCCGTGCTGATTGGTCATGATCAGCTCACTGTGCCACAGGGCGGTTGGGGGATGGGACCATGCAGATCATCGAGAACAGCATCGTGGGCACCCGGTCCGCGGTCCTGCGGCTGACCAAGCACGGCGGTGGACCGGGGATCGTGGTCTTCCCGATGCTGCACGTGGCCGACCCGCAGTTCTTCCGCGACGTCGAGGCCCGCCTGCGCGCGTGCGATCTGCTCGTCGTCGAAGGCATCCGCGGCGAGTCCTCGGCGGTCGACGGCATGACGATGACGTACCGGGTGCTGCCGGCCGACGAGGAGTCCGGGCTGGTCGAGGACGACATCCCGTACGACGACCTCGGCGTGCCGTTCGTGGCGCCGGACATGACCGGCGAGGAGTTCCAGGAGGGCTTCCAGGAGCTGCCGTGGAAGACCAGGGCGATGATGTGGGCGGCGACGCCGGTGGTGACGATCAGCCAGTTCTTCGCCGGCCGGCGCGCGTTGCTGACGCCCGACATCGAGGTGCACGACCTGCCGACCAGGCAGGAGGAGCTGCGCGGCGAGGAGTGGGACCGCTTCTTCGACCTGCTGCTCGACCGCCGCGACGACCGGGCCGTCGCCGCGGTCGCCGAAGTGGTTCGGGACCGCGGCGACGAGGAGCTCGAGGTGGCTGTCGTGTACGGCGCCAAGCACGTGCCGGGCATTCTCCGCGGCCTGTACGGGCTCGGGTACCGGGTGGTCGGCGCCGACTGGCTGATGGCGGTCAGCGCACGAGAGTCGTGAACGCGTCGAGGGCGCGGCGGATGTTGTCGACCGAGTTGGCGTACGAGAAGCGCAGGTGGCCCTCGCCGTACGCGCCGAACGACGTGCCGGGGAGGCAGGCGACCCCGGCCTCGTCGAGCAGGCGGTCGGCCAGGGTGGCGGCGGAGACGCCGAGCTCGGTGATGTTCGGGAACGCGTAGAACGCGCCGCCCGGCTCCACGCACGACACGCCCGGTACGGCGTTGAGCCCGGACACGATCACCTCGCGCCGTTCGCGGAACGCCTCGAGCATCCGGTCGACGTCGTCCCAGGGGCCTTCGAGGGCGGCGATCGCGGCGTGCTGGCTGAACGCCGACGTACACGAGACCGAGTTGATCATCAGCCGGGTCACCGGCTCGACCAGCGGCTCCGGGAACACGCCGAACCCCAGCCGCCACCCGGTCATCGCGAACGTCTTCGACCAGCCGTCGAGCAGGATCGTCCGCGAGGCCATGCCGTCCAGGTCGAGCACGCTGTGGTGCTCCCCGTCGTACCGCAGCGCCCAGTAGACCTCGTCGCTGAGCACGACCAGGTCGTGCTCGATCGCGATCTCGGCGATCGCCTGCAGCTGCTCGGGCGTCGACGCGCTGCCGCACGGGTTGTGCGGGGAGTTGAGGATCAGCAGCTTCGTCCGGTCCGTCACCAGCGACCGCAGCTCGTCGGGGTCGATGACGAACCCGTTCTCCTCGCGCAGCGGGACCGGCACCGGCTTGGCGCCGGCGAAGGACGTGATCGACGCGTACATCGGGAACCCGGGGTCCGGGTAGAGGACCTCGTCGCCCTCCTCGCACAGCGCCAGGATCGTGAAGAACATGATCGGCTTGGCGCCGGGCGTGATCAGCACCCGGTCGGGCGTCGCGGTCAGCCGGTTCGTGCGGCCGAGGAAGTCCGCGACCGCGGTCCGCAGCTCGGGGATCCCCGGCGCCGGCACGTAGTGCGTGAAGCCCTTGTCCAGGGCCTGTTGCGCGGCCGCGATCACGTGCGGCGGCGTGTCGAAGTCGGGCTCGCCGATCTCCAGGTGCACGATCTCGCGTCCGCGGGCCTCCAGGGCCTTCGCCTTGGCGAGCACCTCGAACGCCGACTCGGTCCCCAAACGGTCCATCCGGCCAGCAAGTTTCACGATGTGTCCTTCCAACGTGGCATGTCACACCCTAGTGCGATGATCTCGGCGTGAGCGAAACGAGGCGGGTAGCGGTCACCGGGAGCAGCGGGAAGCTCGGCAAGGCCGTCGTCGATCATCTGGCGGACCACGGCTGGGACGTGGTCGCCCTGGACCAGGCTGCACCGGCGCGGGCCGATGTGACGTCGACACGCGTGGACCTGACCGATTTCGGCCAGACCTACGAGGCGATCGCGGGCGTCGACGACCGGCACGACGGGGTCGACGCGGTCGTGCACCTGGCCGCGATCCCGGCGCCGGGCCTGCGGCCGAACGCGGCGACGTTCCACAACAACATGACCGTGACGTACAACGTGTTCTCCGCCGCGCTGCGGGCCGGGGTCCGCAACATCGTGTGGGCGTCGAGCGAGACGGTGCTGGGCCTGCCGTTCGACGAGTTCCCGCCGTACGTGCCGGTGGACGAGGACTACCCGCCGCGGCCGAACAGCACCTACTCACTGGTGAAGACGCTCGAGGAGGAACTGGCCCGCCAGCTCTGCCGGTGGCACCCGGACCTGAAGCTGATCGGCCTGCGCTTCTCGAACGTGATGTACCCGGAGGACTACGCACGGTTCCCCGGCTTCGACGCCGACGCGCACGCGCGCAAGTGGAACCTCTGGGGCTACATCGACGCCCGCGACGGCGCGCAGGCCGTCCGGAAGTCGCTCGAGTACGACGTGACCGGCACGGACGTGTTCATCGTCGCGAACGCCGACACCGTGATGTCCCGGCCGAACGAGGAGCTGCTCGCCGAGGTGTTCCCCGGCGTACCGGTGAAGCGCCCGTTCGGCCCGAACGAGACGCTGCTGTCGATCGAGAAGGCGCGCCGCCTGCTCGGCTACGAGCCGGAGTTCTCCTGGCGGGGCCCGAACGGGAAGAGCGAGTCCGGGTCGTAGGCCGCGCGGACGTCGGCCAGCCGCGCGAACGTGTCGGCCGGCCACGACGCCTCGTACGAGCCCGGCAGCGCGAACCCGCCGGCGAAGTTCACCGTCGTCTCCGCGCACACCCACGGCTCGAGCCGCCCGAGCACCGCGTCGACCGTTGCCGGAAGCACCTTTTCGAACAGGTTCGGGTCCGGTACGCCGATCATCGTCAGCGTGCCGGCCCCACCGCGGCCGCCGACCGCGCTGCCCTCGGGGACGTCGCGCTCGGTCGCGCCGCCGAGGTGCCGCAGCTCGACCGCGACCAGCGGGATCTGCTGGTCCGGGCCGGCCACCTCGAGGAACGCGGTGACGAACTCGGCGTCCAGCTCGTCCAGCATCAGCCCGCGGTCCCACGCCGGCGTCGGGTCCTTCGGGTCGTTGTGGATCAGCGCGATGTCGCCGGCCGGCATCTCGCCGACGGCGTCGATCAGCGTCGGACCGGCGTCCCGGATCGGCTGGAAGAGCCGCTTCCCGTCGGCCGCGGCGCCGACGTACGCGAACCGCACGCTCAGCACCGTCTTGCCGCGCAACGGCTCCGGGATGAACTCCAGCGGCGGCAGCCGCAGGATCACGACCGACGTGTTCGCGCTCTCCGGCAGCGTCTTGGTCCACTCGGCCCAGGCGGTCAGCGCGGGTGCGATGGACCCGGCGTCGAAGAACACCGAGCCGCCGTAGAGGGTGCTCAGCTCGACCAGCCCGAAGTCCATCGCGGTGACGATGCCGAACCCGCCCTTGCCGCCGCGCAACGCCCAGAACAGGTCCGCGTGCTCGGTCTCGTTCGCGGTCACCGCCTCACCGGCCGCGGTCACGACCCGGAAGCTCCGGGCCCAGTCGGAGGAGAAGCCGTACGTCCGGGCGAGCGGCCCGAGCCCGCCGCCGAGGGTGTACCCGATGCAGCCGACCGCGTCGGACGCGCCGGTGATCGGCGCCAGCCCGTGCGGTGCCGCCGCCGCGACCACCTCGGCCCAGCGGCTGCCCGCGGCGATGTGCGCGACCTGCGCCTCGGCGTCCACGCTCACCCCCGTCATCCGGCCGGTCGTCACGACGATCCCGTCCCGGATCGGGTTCGGGATGCCGTGGCCGGTCGCCAGCACGCGGACCGGCGTACCGGTCGCCGCCGCGGCCCGCACGACCGCCACCGCGTCGCTCTCGGACGTGAGCCCGACGACGACGTCCGGCGTGTGCGTCACCGCCAGGTTGAACCCGGACAGCTCTTCGGCGTACCCCTCGTCACCCGGCGCGAGGACCGGTCCGGCGACCTCGCTGCGTAGTTGGGTGATCAGTTCCTGAGTCACTTCGGTTCCCCTCCCATAAGCCCTGCCGGGCAGTTTTCCCCACCCTGGGGTCATGCTCGTTGCATGGTTGATTTCGGAGTACAGGTGACCCCGACCCCGGACCTCGCCGAACACCGCGAGGTCGTCGCGGCCGCGGAGGAGGGCGGATTGACGTACGTCGGTGTGCAGGACCACCCGTACGCACCGACGCAGCTCGACGCGATGGCGGTGATCGGGGATCTGATGAGCCGCACCGAGCGGCTGCGGTTCTTCCCCGACGTGACGCCGCTGCCGCTGCGCCCGCCGGGGATGCTGGCGAACCTGGCGGCGACACTGGACCAGGTGTCGGGCGGGCGGTTCGAGCTCGGCCTCGGAGCCGGCGGCATCCCGCGGGCGATCAAGGGGTTCGGCGGTCCGGACCGGGCGCCGGGTGCGGCGCTCGAGGCCCTGGAGGAAGGGATCGGCCTGTTGCGGCGGCTGTGGTCCGGCACCGAGCGAGTGGTTGCGGACGGCAAGTATTACTCGCTGAACACCCGGCCGGGACCGCCGCCGGCGCACGACATCGGTATCTGGATCGGCTCGATCGGGCCGCGTTCGCTGCGACTGACCGGCCGGCTGGCCGACGGCTGGGCGGCGCCGATCCCGAGCTATCTGCCGTACCAGGACCTGGCGCCGGCGAACGCGATCATCGACGAGGCGGCCAAGGCCGCGGGCCGCGATCCCGCCGACGTGCTGCGGATCGTGCAGATCGTCGGCACCGTGACCGACGCGCCAGGTGACAACGACACGACGAATGGTGACGCTCCGTTGCGGGGCACGCCGGGGCAGTGGGCCGATTTCATCGCCGGGCTGGTGACGGAGCAGCCGTTCCGCGCCTTCGTGTTCTGGCCGGAAGGCGACCCGCTGGCGCAGACGATCCGGTTCGCGCGAGACGTCGTACCAGAGGTCGAAACACGCCTGAACAGGGGGCCGACTCGACGGTAACGGCCATGTGCTGAAAACCTGTGCCAGCAGTAGGCGATCCCTGCTGCACAAGGCAGGGTGAGACACGGAGGCGGTCGATGTTCAAGCGTATCGCAATAGTGAACCGGGGAGAAGCCGCGATGCGGCTGATCAACGCGGTCCGGGAAGTCAACGCCGAAGGCGGTGACCCGATCGAGACCGTGGCCTTGTTCACCGACGGCGAGCGCACCGCGACCTTCGTGCGCGCCGCGGACATCACCTACCCGCTCGGCCCGGCGTCGGCGCGGCCGTACCTGGACCTGCAGGTGCTGGAGCGCGCGCTGCGCGAGACCGGCGCGGACGCCGCCTGGGTCGGCTGGGGCTTCGTCGCCGAGGACCCGGCGTTCGCCGAGCTGTGCGACCGGATCGGCGTGACGTTCATCGGCCCGTCGGCCGGGGCGATGCGCAAGCTCGGCGACAAGATCGGCTCGAAGCTGATCGCCGAGGAGGTCGGCGTACCGGTCGCGCCGTGGAGCCGGGGCGCGGTCGAGTCGCTCGACGCCGCGCTCGAGGCGGCCGAGCGGATCGGGTACCCGTTGATGCTCAAGGCAACGGCCGGCGGCGGCGGCCGCGGGATCCGGATGGTCAGCTCCGCGGAGGAGCTGGCCGACGCGTACGCGCGGACCAGTGAGGAGGCCGCTCGCGCGTTCGGCAGCGGCATCGTCTTCCTGGAGCGGCTCGTCACCGGCGCCCGGCACGTCGAGGTCCAGGTGATCGCCGACGGCGAGGGCACGGCGTGGGCGCTCGGCGTCCGGGACTGCTCGGTGCAGCGCCGCAACCAGAAGGTGATCGAGGAGTCCGCGTCGCCGCTGCTGTCCGCGTCGCAGGTCGAGGATCTGAAGGCGTCGGCGGAGCGGCTCGCGATCGCGGTCGGCTACCGCGGGGCCGCGACGGTCGAGTTCCTGTACCACCCGGGGGAGAAGTCGTTCGCGTTCCTCGAGGTGAACACCCGGCTGCAGGTGGAGCACCCGATCACCGAGCTGACCACCGGGTTCGACCTGGTGAAGGCGCAGCTGCACGTCGCGTCCGGCGGCCGGCTGGAGGGTGCCCGCCCGGTGGAGAGCGGGCACGCGGTCGAGGCCCGGCTGAACGCCGAGGACCCGGACCGCGACTTCGCGCCGTCACCCGGCCGGATCGTCGTCCTGGACCTGCCGGCCGGCCCGGGCATCCGGGTCGACACCGGCGTGAGCGCCGGGGACAGCATCCCGGCCGACTTCGACTCGATGATCGCGAAGATCATCGGCTACGGGCGGACCCGCGAGGAGGCGCTGGCCCGGCTGCGGCGCGCGATGCAGGCGACGACCGTGCTGATCGAGGGCGGCGCGACCAACAAGAGCTTCATCCTCGAGCTGCTCGACCAGCCCGAGGTGATCGACGGCAGCGCGGACACCGGCTGGATCGACCGGGTCCGCGGCGAGGGCCGCCTGGTCTCGCACCGGCACTCCGGCGTCGCGCTGGTCGCGGCCGCGATCGAGGGGTACGAGGACGCCGAGCAGGTCGAGCGGACCCGGCTGCTGGAGACCGCGCACGGCGGCCGTCCGCAGGTGCAGCACGAGGTCGGCCGCGCGATCGACCTGAAACTGCGCGGCGCGAGCTACCAGGTGACCGTGGCACGGATCGGGCCGGAACGGTTCCGGGTCGGGGTCGGCAACGGGCACCTGAAGATCGTGGACGCGGAGCTCGAGCGGTTGGACGACTACCGGAGCCGGCTGGTCGTCGGCGGGCAGCGGTTCCGCCTGGTGACCGCGACGCACGGCCCGGTGCACCTGGTCGAGGTCGACGGCGTCACGCACCGCGTCAGCCGCGACGAGGGCGGCGTCCTGCGGTCGCCCGCGCCGGCGCTCGTGGTGGCGACGCCGGTCCAGACCGGTGCCGAGATCGAGGCGGGCGCTCCGGTGCTGGTGCTCGAGAGCATGAAGATGGAGACGGTGCTGTACGCGCCGTTCAAGGCGACCGTGAAGGAGCTGCTGGTCTCGACCGGCAGCCAGGTGGAGACGGGCGCGCCGCTGATCCGGCTGGAGCCGGTGGCGGACGAGGCCGCGGCCGAGGAAGCGGCTCCGGTCCACAACGGCGTACAGCTCGATCTGCCGAACGGGACCGGGGAGAAGTCCGCGGCCGAGCGGGTGGAGCGCGGCCTGGACGACCTGCGCAGCATGCTGCTCGGGTTCGACATCGACCCGCAGGACGAGGGCGGCATGCTCGCCGACTACCTGTCCGCGCGGTCCGAGCTCGCGCACCAGCGCTCCGAGCCGCCGGTGGGCGCCGAGATCGAGCTGCTGACGGTGTTCGCGGACTTCGCCGAGCTGAGCCGCAACCGGCCGGCCGGCACGGACACCACCCTCGAGAACCGGGTGCACAGCCCGCGGGAGTACTTCTACACCTACCTGCAGAGCCTCGACCCGGACCGCGGCGGGCTGCCGGCCGAGTTCCAGGCCCGTCTGACCCGCGTGCTGAGCCACTACGGCGTGACCGGGCTGGAGCGGAGCCCGGAGCTGGAGGAGGCCGTCTTCCGGATCTTCCTGGCGCAGCTGCGCTCGACTCCCGACGTCCTGCTGGTGACGTCGGTGCTGCAGCGGTGGATCGCCGAGCCGCTGCCGGACGCGCCGCTCGACGAGGCCGTGCACGAGCTGCTGGACCGGCTGGTGCTGGCCACGCAGCTGCGCTTCCCGGTCGTCGGGGACCTGGCCCGGAGCGTGCGGTTCCGCTGGTTCGACCAGCCGCAGGTGGACGCCGAGCGGGCGTCGATCATCGCGGGGGTGGGTGACGAGGTCGCCGACCTGGCCGCGCAGCCGGACTCGCCGGACCGGCAGCGGCGGATCGACGCGCTGGCCGCGATCCCGGAGCCGATCGTCCGGTTCCTCGCCCAGCGGCTGGAGCGCGGCTGGGGCGAGCGGGAGCCGATGCTCGAGGTGCTCGTCCGGCGGCACTACCGCGAGTACGAGCTGCACGACCTGCGCGCGTTCGCCGTCGACGGGCGGCCGTTCGCGACCGCCGACTACACGATCGACGACCGGCCGAGCCACCTGGTGACGACGGTGGGGACGGTCGCCGAGCTGGCCGACACCGGCAGCGGCCTGGTGCGCGCGCTGACCGACCGGATCGACGCCCGGACGGCGGGCCACGAGGCCGTCGTCGAGCTCTACCTGCACGGCCCGGACCTGCCCGAGTCGCAGCAGGAGGCCTCGGACCTGTACCGCCGGATGGTGGCCGACCTGCCGATCGCGCAGCGGGTCCGCCGGATCTCGGTCGCGGTCGCGCCCGGCCACGACGGGCCGGTCTCGTACTTCACCTACCGCCCGGCCGGCGGGTCGATGGCCGAGGACGACAACGTCCGCGGCGTGCACCCGATGGTCGGCCGCCGGCTGAACCTGTGGCGGCTGCGCGACTTCCGGATCACCCGGCTGGACGCGCCCGAGGACGTGCTGCTCTACTACTGCGTCGCCCGCGACAACGAGGCCGACCGGCGGCTCGTCGCGCTGGCGCAGGTCCGTCAGTTCGCCGTCGTCCGGGACGAGGACGGGCAGGTCACGTCGCTGCCGCACGCGGAGCGCGCGATCTCGAACTGCCTCGAGGCGATCCGCCGGGCCCGCACCGCGCGCGGCGCGGCCGGCGCGAAGCTCGACATGAACCACGTGTGGGTGCAGATCTGGCCGGTGGTCGACGTCCAGGTCGACGAGGTGACCGCGCTGCAGCGCAACATCGCCCCGATGACCGCGGGCGCCGGGATCGAGGAGGTCCTGGTCCAGGGCGACGTCGCGGCGCCGGACGGTTCGGTCAACCCGGTCGCGGCGCGGTTCTACTACCAGCACGGCGCCGGCGTCGTCACGTCGATCGAGCAGCCGCCGACCGGGCGGTTGCTGCCGCTCGACGACTACGCGCAGAAGGTGCAGCGGTCCAAGCGGCGGAACACGATCTACCCGTACGAGGTCAGCGGTATGGTCGCCGGCCAGGGCGGCTCGTTCGTCGAGCACGACCTCGACGACAGCGGCGCCCTGGTCCCGGTGGACCGGCCGAAGGGCCTGAACAAGGCCGGCCTGATCGTCGGCCTGGTCAGCACGCCGACCGAGCGGTACCCCGAGGGCGTCACCCGGGTCGCGATGAGCGGCGACCCGACGAAGGCGCTCGGCGCGGTCGCCGAGGCGGAGTGCTCGCGGATCATCGCGGCCCTCGACCTGGCCGAGCGGATGCGGGTCCCGGTCGAGTGGTACTCGCTGTCCGCCGGCGCCCGGATCTCGATGGACTCCGGCACCGAGAACATGGACTGGGTCGCGAAGGCGCTGAAGCGGATCGTCGAGTTCACCCAGGCCGGCGGCGAGATCAACGTCGTGGTCGCGGGCATCAACGTCGGCGCGCAGCCGTACTGGAACGCCGAGGCGACGATGCTGATGCACACCAAGGGCATCCTGGTGATGACGCCGGACAGCGCGATGGTGCTGACCGGCAAGCAAACGCTGGACTTCTCCGGCAGCGTCTCGGCCGAGGACAACTTCGGCATCGGCGGCTACGACCGGGTGATGGGCCCGAACGGCCAGGCGCAGTACTGGGCGCCGGACCTGAAGGGCGCCCGGGACGTGCTGATGACGTACTACGACCACACGTACGTCCTGCCGGGGGAGAGCGGGCCGCGGCGGGCTCAGACCTCGGACCCGGCGGATCGCGACGTCACGCCGTACCCGCACGACGTGGCCGGGAGCGACTTCAAGACGATCGGCGAGATCTTCTCGAGCGCGACGAACCCGGACCGGAAGAAGGCGTTCGACATCCGTACGCTGATGCGGGCCGTCACCGACCAGGACCACCCGGTCCTGGAGCGCTGGGCGGGGATGGCCGACGCCGATACCGCGGTCGTGCAGGACGCCCGGCTCGGCGGGTTCCCGGTGTGCCTGGTCGGGATCGAGTCCCGGTCGGTGCCGCGGCGCGGGTTCCCGCCCACCGACGGGCCGGACACCTACACCGCCGGCACGCTGTTCCCGCGGTCGTCGAAGAAGGTCGCCCGGGCGATCAACTCGGCCAGCGGGAACCGGCCGCTGGTGGTGCTCGCGAACCTGTCCGGGTTCGACGGGTCACCGGACTCGATGCGCAACCTGCAGCTCGAGTACGGCGCCGAGATCGGGCGCGCGATGGTGAACTTCCGCGGGCCGATCGTGTTCTGTGTCGTGTCGCGGTACCACGGCGGCGCGTTCGTGGTGTTCTCGAAGTCGCTGAACCCGTCGATGACCGTGCTCGCGGTCGAGGGCTCGTTCGCCTCGGTGCTCGGCGGCGCGCCGGCGGCGGCGGTGGTGTTCGCGGCCGAGGTCGACGCGCGCACCGCCGCGGATCCGCGGGTGGCGTCGCTGGCCGAGCGGGTCGGCGAGGCGTCGGGCGCGGAGCGCGCGGCCCTGGCCACGGAGCTCGCGGACGTGCGAACCGTCGTCCGGGCAGAGAAACTGGGCGAGGTCGCGGCCGAGTTCGACCGGGTGCACAGCATCGAGCGGGCCCGCGACGTCGGGTCGGTCGACGCGGTGATCAGTGCCCGGGAACTGCGACCAAAGTTGATCGAGGCAATCAATTCCGGGGTACCCGGAGCTTGATCGCTGGTCTAGCCTGGAAGGGTGCGTACCGGCAGGGGCGGTCGCAGTAAGGCTCGGTCGTTGATTCTGTTCATCGGCGTGAGCGTACTTTCGGGTGCGCTGGCGGCGGGGCTCGCGGTCCCGTTCGCCGGCTTCGCCGGGCGCGGCTCGGAGCAGGTCGCCGAGACCGTGCAGAGCCTGCCGCGCGAGTTCGAGAGCGACCCGTTGGCCGTCCGCAGCCGGATCCTGGCCGCGGACGGCACACTGGTCGCCACCTTGTACGAGCAGAACCGGGTGCCGGTGCCGCTGAGCGAGGTCAGCCCGATCATGCGCAAGGCGATCGTGGCGATCGAGGACTCCCGGTTCTACGACCACGGCGCGCTCGACCTCAAGGGCACCGTGCGGGCGATGGTGCGCAACCAGACCGGCGGCGAGGTACAGCAGGGCGGCTCGAGCATCACCCAGCAGTACGTGAAGATGAGCCTGGTCGAGAAGGCGAGGACCGCGGCCGAGCGGGCGAAGGCCACCGAGGTCTCCTACCAGCGCAAGCTCACCGAGCTGCGGTACGCGATCGCGGTCGAGAGCGAGCTGTCCAAGGACGAGATCCTCGAGCGCTACCTGAACCTGGCGAACTTCGGCGACGGGACGTACGGCATCCAGACCGCGGCCCAGCACTACTTCCGGACCACCGCCGCCGATCTCACGCTGCCGCAGGCCGCGATGCTGGCCGGACTGGTGAAGAACCCGACCGGGTACGACCCGACCAACGACCTGGTCCGCGCCAAGGCCCGCCGGGACCTGGTGATCAAACGGATGCTCGAACTCGGCGTGGTCACCGTGCACCAGGCGAACCAGGCGCTGAAGACGCCGGTGATCGACCTCGCGCTGGTCGAGCCGGTGCCGAACGGCTGCGCCAACTCGCGGTACCCGTTCTACTGCGACTACGTGGTCTCCAAACTGCTCGCGAACCCGGCGCTCGGCGCGACCGTGAAGGACCGCGACCACTACCTGAAGACCGGCGGGCTGCTGATCCGGACGTCGATCGACCCGAAGATCCAGGCCGCGGCGCAGGCGTCGATCCTGGAGCACAGCAAGCGCACCGACTCCGCGATCGCCGCGATCACGATCGTCGAGCCCGGCACCGGCCTGGTGAAGGCGATGGTGCAGAGCCGCCCGTACGGCAACGGGCGCTTCCACACGAACTACAACTACAACGTCGAGAAGTCCTACGCCGGCGGGTACGGCGGGTTCCAGAACGGCTCGACGATGAAGGCGTTCACGATCGCGGCGGCGCTGGCCAAGGGCATCCCGATGGACTACCGGATCAACTCCCCGGACCAGATCGACCTGAGCAACAAGAAGTTCCGGACCTGCCACGGCTGGACGCGCGACCCGGAGTACCGGCCGAAGAACTCGACCCGCAGCGGGAACCTGACCATGGTCGAGGCCGCGCGGTACTCGACGAACACCTACTTCCTGCAACTGTCGCAGCGGACCGGGTTGTGCGCGGTCGCCACGGTCGCGGCCAAGCTCGGGATGTACAACGGCCAGACCGGTCAGCCGCTCGACCAGGTGATCTCGATGACGCTGGGTGTCGGGTACGTGACGCCGCTGATGCTGTCGAACGCGTACGCGACCTTCGCGGCGCGCGGGAAGTACTGCAACCCGCTGGTCGTCACGTCGGTGCGGGACAAGTCCGGGCGCCCGATCCCCGGTCCCGGGTTCGACTGCAGGCAGGTCCTGCCGCGCGCGGTCGCCGACGGTGTGAACCGGGTGCTGAGCGCGGTGATGATGCCGGGCGGGACGGGCGGCCGGCTGCGCTTCGGTACCCGGGACATGGCCGGCAAGACCGGCACGATCCAGGAGAACCTGGCCGTCTGGTACGCCGGTTACACGCCGAACCTGGCCGCGGCGGCGGTGGTCGCCGACGCCAACCTGCCGTACACCAACCTGATGTACCGGCACACGCTGAACGGGCAGGACATCGCCGACCCCACCGGCTCCGGCACCGCCGGGCCGCTGTGGAAGACCGCCATGCAGGGCGCCCTGCGCGGCCTGCCCGCCGAGCGCTTCGTCGCGCCGCCGAAGCGGCTGATCGGCGACCCGAACCCCAAGCCCGCCGAGCCCGCGCAGAAGCCCAGGCCGCCCGGCTAGAGCGGCCTGAGGTCCGTCCCCGGCACCCAGGTGACCTGCCCGTCCTTGTCGCGGAACCGGCCGAGCCAGACGCCGTTGTCCCGCACCCAGACGTCCAGCTCGCCGGTCGACCAGGTCGCCCGCTGCACCGGCTGCGCGGGGTCGACGTGCCGCACGGCGTCCGCGGCCCGGGGACCGTGGGCGTCGTACTGCACGTCGAGATCGGCGGCCACCTCCCGGGCCCGCGCCTCGTCGCCGATACCTGTTGCACGCCACCCGTTGACCGCACCGTCCCAGACGCCGAACCCGTCGGATCCGTCGTCGGCCGGGCGAACCGTGAACCGACCAAGCATGTTTTCAGATTAACTCTTCATCGAACACATGTTCTAGTCTTGATCGCAGTGGGAGGTGTGTGCGATGGGATCAGTTGCGGTAGCGGAAGATGATCCGGCCCCGGTCCAGGTCGTAGGGGCTGAGTTCCACCAGGACGCGGTCCTCGGGGAGGATCTTGATGTAGTTCTTCCGGATCTTGCCGCTGATGTGGGCGAGGACCTTGTGGCCGTTGCTGAGTTCGACCCGGAAGTTGGCGTTGCGGAGGCACTCGACGACGGTGCCCTCGATCTCGATACCGCCTGCTGCTCTGGGCATGGTCAGGCCTTTCCGCTGGTGAGTTCGAGACTGCGGCCGGTGCGTTCGGCGCCGATCCCTTCGAACAGGGCCGTCGCCGCGGTGTTGGTCTCGTCGACCTCCGCCGTGACCGCCTCGACGCCGGCCCGGTGCAGCCCGTCCAGCACGTGGCCGAGCAACGCCCGGCCGATGCCCTGCCGTTGCTCGGCCGCCAGGACGGCGACCAGCCCGATCCGTGGGCGCCGCGTCCTGGTGGCCACCCGGATCATGCCGACGTACCGGCCGTCCCGGATCGCGACGGTGAACTTCGACGGGTCGAGGGGTCTCGTCCCGCCCTGCCAGGGCAGCACCTCCGCGGGCATCGTCTGCCAGCCGACGGTGGATCCGACCTCGTCGCGGATCGCCTGGTCCAGTTCGCGCAGCGGCGCCTCGGCCACGTCGGTGACGATATCCACCCCGGTCGGCGTGAACGGCCGGGTCGGGACGACGTACTCCGACTCGCAGCGCCAGATCCTGAGTCCGGCGCGTTCCCAGTTGGCCGTGAGGTCACGGTCGGTCTCGTCGACCACCGTGTACAGCGGCTCCGCCCGGTCGGCCAGCATCGCCGCGGCGAGCCGGTCGAAGACGGGGTCCCGCCAGGTGTCGATGCTGAGGAAGGTCCGGCCGTCGAGCCGCCGGGACGCGTGACCGCGGCCGACGACGAGATCGTTCTCGATCGCGTGCCACTGGTTGTCCGCGACGCGGGTGATCGTCACCGTGCCGACGCCCGGACTGAAAGGCAAAGAGTTCATAGGTGTTTCCCTTCGGGAGCTTCTGCGGTGCTCCCGACGACACCTACGTCAATCGCCCGCCCGTGACCACGAGAGGGGGAGCACCCACTGCGCTACAGCGTTCATCGGGGCCTCACCTCCTGGTGTGATTGTCACGGACGACGGCACGGTATCAGTGCGGCCGTGGTGCCGGTCAATCGGTTTTCCGGCCGAACTGCTGCAGATGCCAGTCCGCCACGGCGGGCAGCCAGTCCGTGCCGTAGGTGGCCGACGCGCCGATCCGCGGGTCGTCGGCGAGACGGCCGTCCTGCAAGGCCTGCACGTACTCCCGGTCCAGGGCGATCCGCGGCCGGACCTGATCGGCCGCGCCGGCGGAGCCGTGCCCGGGGACGACGACCTGAACGGAGTCCGCGACCTCCTCGAGGAGTTGCAGTCCGGCGAGGTAATCCGCCAGCGGATCCGCGGCCGCCGGGTCGGGGAACGGCATCAGGATGTCGGACAGCATGTCGCCGGCGATCAGGACGCCGGGCTCCTCGACCAGCAGCGCCGCATGGCCCTGGGCGTGCGCCGGATGCTCGATGATCCGGATCTCGGGTCCGTCCCACGGAAACCTCGTGGTTCCGGCCGGCAGGGCGGTGACGCGGCCGAACAGGTCCAGCGGAATCTCGTCGGCGATCTCCGGCGGCAACCCCTCGGCCACGCGGTCCTTCCAGCCGGCGTCGGACAGGAGCTCGTGCAGGAAGGCCGCGCCTCGAGCGGTGGCGTAGCGGGGTGCGTCGCCGAAGTCGGGATGCCAGAGGGTGTGATCCCAGTCGGGATGCGTCGAGAAGCCGGCGACGACGGGTCGACCCATCGCCCGCAGGTCGTCGGCGAGACAGCCCATCTCGGCACCCGTGATGCCCGGGTCGACGAGCAGCGCACCCGCGGTGCCCTGCACGACGACGGTGTTGTTCTGGAGCAACTCGCTCCGGTGGACCAGCACACCCTCCGCAACCTGCCTCAACATGCCGCCACGGTATCGCTTTGGTTGGATTGCAGGATGCCGATTCTCTTCGTCGACCTGGAAACCACGAGTGTCCGGGAGCCGTGGCTCCCAGGTGGCCGGCAGATCTGGCAGCTGGCGGTGATCCGCCGCGAGGACGACGGGCGGGAGACGGCGTACAACCGGTTCATCCGGCTGGACGAGCTGGACCTGTCGGCCGCGACGGAGCGGGCGCTGGAGATCAGCCGCTTCCATCGTCACCCGTCGCTGAACGGATCCGAACAGGATGTGTGCAGTGGCCGGGACGTCGCGGAGCTCATGGTCGAGCTGACCGCGGACGAGCCGTTGTGGGTCGGGGCCGCGCCGTGGATGGATGCCACCGACGTACTGCATCTGATGCACCTCAACGGCTTGGTCGCCGACGACGCGGCGGACGTGCCGTGGGACTTCCGCCTCGTCTGCGTCATCAGCCAACTGCTGGGCCACACGAAGCACCCGCCGACCGCGGAGGTCGGCGAGATGTCGGCAACCATCGGCATCGACCAGTCGTCCTACGCGATCCACGATGCGCTGGCAGACACCTACTTCGTCCGGGATGTGTTCGACGCGCTGCAGCAACCGAGGACCTAGGGGAACATATGTTCTAATATGGTCGCGTGGGTTACAACAATCCGCCGATCAAGTGGTCGGAGCTCGAGCGTAAGTTGTCGGATCGCTCGCGTCCGGGCAGCCATGGTGGTCGTCCGGTGACGGCGGACGGCGGGGACAGTCCTGCCTGGTCCCAGCATCGCGGGCCGTATGTGCCTTCGAAGGGGCTGGCTGTCCGCCCGGAGCACGCGGTGCCGTATGCCGAGCTCCACGTGCACTCGAACTTCTCCTTCCTGGACGGTGCCTCCCAGCCCGAGGACCTGGTCGAGGCCGCCGTTCGGCAGGGGCTGCACGCGCTGGCGCTGACCGATCACGACGGGTTCTACGGCGCGGCGCGGTTCGCCGAGGCCGCGGCGGCGTACTCGCTGCCGACCGTGTTCGGCACCGAGCTGTCGCTGGGGCTGACCGGCCCGCAGAACGGGGTCGCCGATCCGGAGGGCAGTCACCTGCTGGTGCTGGCCGAAGGGCAGGAGGGGTACCACAGGCTGGCCGGCGAGATCACCGAGGCGCAGTTGAAAGGCGGGGAGAAGGGCAAACCGGTCTACTCGTTGGAGCGGCTGGCCGACAAAGGCGCTGGTAGCTGGGTGATCCTGACCGGCTGCCGTAAAGGCCTGGTCCGGCAGGCGCTCGAGCTCGGCGGCCGGGCCGACGGCCCGGCCGCGGCTGGGCGTGAGCTGGACCGGCTGACGGCGCTGTTCGGCAAGGACCGGGTGGTCGTCGAGCTGATCGACCACCACCTCCCCGCCGACACCACGCGGAACCGGGTCCTGGCCGGCCTGGCCGCCGACCGCGGCCTCCCGGTAGTTGCCACGAACAACGTTCACTACGCGACCCCGGCCCAGCACAAGCTGGCGGCCGCGCTGGCCGCCGTGCGGGCCCGCCGCGACCTGGACGCGATGGACGGCTGGCTGCCGTCGAGCGGGATGGCGTTCGTGCGCTCCGGCGCGGAGATGACCGCCCGCTTCCAGCGGTACGACGGGGCGGTGGCGCGCTCGGTGACGCTGGCGGACCAGCTCGCGTTCGACCTCGCCCGGGCGAAGCCGAAGCTGCCGCTGCGCGACGTACCGGATGGTCATGACCCGATGTCGTGGCTGCGGGAGCTGACGTTCCGCGGGGCCGCGAAGCGGTACGGGACCCGCGAGCAGCGCCCGGATGCGTACGAGCGACTGGAGCGGGAGCTCGACGTCATCGAGGAGAAGGGCTTCCCGGGGTACTTCCTGATCGTCGAGGACATCGTCCGGTTCGCCCACGACCACGGGATCCTCTGCCAGGGCCGGGGCTCGGCGGCGAACTCCGCGGTCTGCTACGCGCTCGGGATCACCGCGGTGGACAGCATCCTCTACAACCTGCCGTTCGAGCGGTTCCTGGCCACGACGCGCGCCGAGGAGCCGGACATCGACGTCGACTTCGACTCCGGGCGCCGCGAGGAGGTGATCCAGCACGTCTACTCCAAGTACGGCCGGCACAACGCCGCCCAGGTGGCGAACGTGATCTCGTACCGGCCGAAGTCCGCCGTCCGGGACATGGCCAAGGCGCTCGGCTACTCCGTCGGTCAGCAGGACGCGTGGTCGAAGCAGGTGGACGGCTGGAGCCCGGAGATCACCTCGACCGAGCACGACATCCCGCCGCAGGTGGTGGCGATGGCGACCGAGCTGCTGAAGTTCCCGCGGCACCTCGGGATCCACTCCGGCGGCATGGTGCTGACCGAGCGCCCGGTCGGCGAGGTGGTGCCGATCGAGCACGCCCGGATGGAGAACCGGACGGTCCTGCAGTGGGACAAGGACGACTGCGCCTGGATGGGGCTGGTGAAGTTCGACCTGCTCGGGCTCGGCATGCTGGCCGCGCTGCAGTACTGCCTGGACATGGTCCGTGAGCAGATCGGGGAGTCGTGGGAGCTGCACACGATCCCCCGGGAAGAGGCCGGGGTTTATGACCAGCTCTGCCGGGCGGACTCGGTGGGCGTGTTCCAGGTCGAGTCCCGCGCGCAGATGGCGACGCTGCCCCGGCTGAAACCGCGGCGGTTCTACGACCTGGTCACCGAGATCGCGCTGATCCGGCCCGGCCCGATCCAGGGCGGCGCCGTGCACCCGTACATCCGCCGCCGGACCGGGGAGGAGCCGGTCACCTACCTGCACCCGAAGCTGCGGCCGGTGCTGGAGCGGACCATGGGCGTGCCGCTGTTCCAGGAGCAGCTGATGCAGATGGCGATGGCGGTCGGCGAGATCGACGGCGACGAGGCCGACCTGCTGCGCCGCGCGATGGGGTCCAAGCGCGGCATCGAGAAGATCTCGTCGCTGAAGGACAAGCTGTACGCCGGGATGGCGGGCAACGGGATCACCGGGGACCTGGCCGACGAGATCTACGCCAAGATCGAGGCGTTCGCGAACTTCGGGTTCGCCGAGTCGCACTCGATCAGCTTCGCGCTGCTGGTCTACTCCAGCACCTGGCTGCGGCTGCACTACCCGGCCGCGTTCCTGGCCGCGCTGCTCCGGGCGCAGCCGATGGGTTTCTACTCGCCGCAGTCCCTGGTCGCCGACGCCCGCCGGCATGGTGTCGAGGTACGGCGCCCGCACCTGCATCTCTCCGGTGTCGACGCGGGGCTCGAGTTCCTGGTCGAGGGGCAGGAGCTGACCGGGCCGACCGGTCTCGACTCGTGCCTGGCGGATCCGCAGCCGGTGGTGGGGCCGTTCGACCCGAAGGCGCCGTTCGACACCACGGTGCATCGGCGGGACGGCGCGTTCGCGGTCCGGCTCGGGCTGGCCGAAGTACGCACCGTGGGGGAGAAGGGCGCGAAGCTGATCGTCGAGGAGCGGGAGCGGGGCGGGCCGTTCACGGAGATGGCCGACCTGGTCCGGCGTACCGGGATCACCGCGGCCCAGGTCGAGGCGCTGGCGACCGCCGGCGCGTTCGACTGCTTCGGCCTCGACCGGCGGCAGGCGTTGTGGGAGGCGGGCCGCGCCGCCGAGGAGCGCCCCGGCCAGCTGGCCGGCATCACCGCGGCCGGCCCGCCGCCGACCCTGCCCGGGATGAGCGACATCGAGGCCGACATGGCCGACCTGTGGTCCACGTCGATCACCACCACCAGCCACCCGATGCAACGCGTCCGCGAGCAGTTGCGCGCCGACGGCATCCTGTCGGCGGCCGAGCTGCGCGCCGCCCCCGACGGCGCCCGCGTCCGGGTGGCCGGCGTCGTCACCCACCGGCAGCGCCCCGCCACCGCCTCCGGCGTCACGTTCATGAACCTCGAGGACGAGACCGGCATGGCCAACATCGTCATCACCGTCGGCTGCTGGCACCACCACGCCGCCGTGGCCCGCAACGCCGCCGCTCTGATCGTCCGCGGCCGGGTAGAACGCGCCGGCGAAGTCACCAACCTCTCCGCCGAGCACCTCCAGCACCTCCCGCTGGCAGCCCGCACCAGATCCCGCGACTTCCGCTGATCCACCCTCGCACGCCGAGTCGTGGCAATTGGTTCGTGGCGGGAATGCCGAGTCGTGGATCGTGGTCGCTTTCCACAGCCACATCCCACGACTCGACGAACAGGTTGTCAGCCGTATTCCACGACTCGGGGAACAGGGGTCTGGCGGCGGGTCCAGAAGGGCGTGGGGTGGTGGGCGGCCGCGTTGTAGTAGGTGGCGCGGGTGGTCAGGTAGGTGGTGCATTCGGTGTTGCGGTCGGACTCGTACGTGGTGATCGGCCCGGGGTCGGTGGGGTGGGCCAGCAGGCGAGTGACGGCCTCGGCGGCGGCCTCGGCGGTACGGAGCGCACGGGGCACGCCGCTGCCTGAGACGGGGTCGACGGCGAGCGCGGCGTCGCCGACGGCAAGCCACGGCCGGAAGTCGTCCGGCCGGATCAACCGCTGGCTGGCCGCCGAGTAGACCCGCGGCGCAGGACCGCCGGAGCACGACGGTCGCGGGGCGGTGGAGTGCGCCGACGAAGCGGTCGGTGCGGTGCCGCCGGGGTCTGGCGGGAGCGCGCCGGCGGTGTGTAGACGGTGGGCGGTTGCGGTGGTGGTGTCGAGGTGGCTGGTCCAGCCGGTGGACGTGGCCAGGTGGTAGTGGCGGCTGAGGTCGGTGTCTGTGATGAGCATGGCGATCAGGGCGTTGTCCGGCAGCGGTGCGGTGTACCACCAGCCGTGGGCAGCCGCCTCGATCAGCAGGTACTGCTCGTTCGCCACCTCGACACCGTCCCAGCGCGTGGTGATCCCGACCAGCCGGTCGAAGGCGATGCGGCGGGCGCCGAGTGAGCGGCCGATCGTGGCCGAGCGGCCGGTCGCGTCGATCAGGGCTCGGGCGCTCAGCCGGCTGCCGTCGGAGCAGGCGAGTCGCCACGTCCCGTCGTACGCGCAGGAGCTGAGCGACGAACCGAGGTACGTCGACACGCCCGCCTCGCCGGCCGCGTCGAAGAGCATCCGGTCGAAGGTCAGGCGGTCGACGTGCCACCCCGAGTCGTAGCCGCTCATCAGGTGCGAATGCTCGGCGGCCGGCCCGGACCACAGGCTCCGCGTCCCCCACGACGGAAGGTGGCCTGCGGCAACAAAACGCGACCACAGGCCGAGCTCCCGCAGCAGCGGCTGGATGCTGGGGGCAAGCGTCTCGCCGACGCGCGGCCGCTCGAAACGGCTGCGCTCCAGCAACGCGACGCTGTGCCCGGCGCGCGCCAGCCGCAACGCGGTCGCTGCGCCGGCGGGTCCACCGCCGGCGACAACGACGTCGTACGTCGGGACCATGTCAGCAGCCGCACTTGCGGATCGCGTCGAGGTCGAAACCGAGGCGCCGCAACCGCTCGATCAGCTTGTCGTCGAAGCCTTTGAGCACACAGGACAGCAATTCGCAGCAGCAGGAGTCGCCACCACCGCCGGTCGGTGGCGGGTTGTCACCGCCGCGCCAGACCGCCGCGGTGAGCGTGCGTTCCCGCGTGAACGGCCGCCCGATGCGTGTCCGGCCGCGAGCGCGTACGCGGATCCGGTAGACGCCCGGGACCGTCGTACCGAAGCTCGTCTCGAACTCCCCAGCCGCGAACGGATCGAGCACGAGCGTCACGATCGACCCGTCCGGGCGTGTCACGTCGGCCCAGACAGAGGGATCCCCGGACACCGGCACACCGGACTGGGTGAGCGAAGCGTTGATCGTCACCGAGGCGCCGGGCTCGAAGGATCGCTGGTCGGCCGCGGCGCGCAACGACACGTTCGAGTAGGAGTGCACCACCAGGCTGTACGGAAGACCGCGCCGCCCGGGCTGCTCCCCGGCGACGGGCTCCTGAGCCACCGCGAACGCGCGCTCGAACTCGAACGGACGCCGCGCGGGCGGAGCAGCGTGCACGGCCGGATGCGCGCGGCCGCGAAGGATCGACAGGTCGACGCCGTCGGAGTCATCTGGGGTCCTCCCGGTGTGTGGCCGGCCGATGGTCAGCAGCGCGTGCCAGGTCCCTGCCTGGTCGAACCGGTTCGGCCGGAGCTGGACGGGCAGTGTGAGCCGGTAGTACGCGACGCCGTCGCCGGTCACGTACCGCATCGCCGGCTCGGACTGCGCCCGCCACGGTTCGATCAGCAGGCCGTTCGGCGTCTGGAGCCGGAAGTCGACGGCGTCCGGCCGCGGCGTCAGCAGGACGACGTCCACGCCCGAGTCCCCGTCGGACAGCTGGAACGGGATGCGGTGCACCGCGCCGACCGTCAGTTCACCGTCCGGGTCGAGCACCACCTCGGCGTTGCTGATCCCGGCCAGCACCTGCAGGAAGTACTTCTGCAGCAGGAACCTGTTGTCGGTGGTGATCGCGCCGGTCACCAGCAGGTACCCGCCGTTGTTTCCGGAGATGGTCTGCAGCGCCGGGACGCTGATGTTCTGCGGCTGCCCGAGTCCGACGGCGTACGTGCGCTCGTTGATCTGCGCGGCGACGTCGGAGATGAAGCGCGGGCTGTTCTCGATGCCGTCGGTGAGGACGACCAGCGACTTCACGTCGTACGGCGGTGCCGCGTCGAGCAGGCCGCGGCCCTCGAAGATGCCGTCGCCGATCGACGTCGCGCCCTGCGGATCGAGCCCGGTGCCGTTGATCGTGTCGTGGGTCGCGCTGCGGTTCAGGTCGGACAGACCGCCCGCGCCGAGTTCGAGGACGGACTGCAGCGGCTGCGCGTCCTCGTTGTAGCGGACGATGCCGACGCCGTCGCCTTCGAGCATCAGGTCGACGAAGATGTTCGCGGCCTGCTGGAGCGCGACGTGCTTGCTCTGGCCGTCGCCGCGGTCCTCGCTCATGCTGCCGGAGCGGTCCAGCACCAGAGCGGTCGCGGCCGTCGTCCGCGGGACCGTGTTGCCGGTCACGGTCACCTGCCAGGTCTGACCGGATGCGGCCTCCTGGACCGTGAGGACCTGCGGCGGGATCGACGACGGCGCCGCGCCGGTGCGGTACACGACCCACAGCCGAGCGGTGGCGACGCCGTTCGGCGCGGTCGGGCCGACGGTGACCGAGGTGGTGGCGGCGACCAGTTGCGGATGCGCCGGCGCACCTCCGGGCGCGTAGTCGAGCGTGACCGCGGACCCCGGCGACAGCACCTCGAAAGTGATCGCCAGCGCGGCCTCGCGGACCATGCCCATCGGCCCCTGCGGTACGTCGACGAACCGCAGCTCGGGGGTGAGCAGCGTGATCGACGCCTCGTCGCAGTGCTCGACCTCGACGTGCTCGGACCCCTGCTCGACGACGAACCCGAGCGTGTGCCACAGCGTCACCATGTCGTCCATGCTGGCGACGTCGCGGTCCCAGCGGGCGGGGCTGCCGGCGTCCTGGGCGATGACGTCGTTGGGCCGGGGGACCGGCCACCAGTTGTCACCGCAGGCCTTGAAGTCGGCCTGCCACGGCAGCGCCATCGCCTGGCTGATCGTGCCGGCGGCGACGGCCGGGTCGATCCGGAACGCCTCGGCGTACGACGTCTCGATGATCGGCCGGTCTCCGGCCGACAGCCCGCCGGCCTCGATCCCGGGGAAGAACGCGCCCCCGACACAGGCTTCGAGCGCGGCGCGGTCCATACCGTCCGGGGTCAGGTCGGTTTGCGGCGGCGGTACGCCGGTCCAGTCCGCGGCGTAGTTGCCGGCCTGCCAGCGTTGCATGTGCGCGTACTGCGTCGGCGTCAGCGCGGAGTCGCCGCCGTTGAGCCGGGGCATGTCGCCCGGCGGCCGCAGCCGCGCGAAGATCGCGTCGACGAGCGGCTGCGCGGTGACCGGGTCCGGCCAGCTGTGCGCGCCGAAGATCCCTTCCACCCAGCGCATGTCGCGGGCGCGCTGCAGGATCGGGTACACGTCGTTCGTGTACGACGTGGTGGTGGGCGCCGCGGCGAGCCCGACGTCGATCATCCGTTGCAGGACCCGGTCGTAGAGCGTCGTCACGCTGTCCTGGTGCGGCGCGAACTTGGGCGGCGCGACGATCGCCCAGGCGCCTTCGACCGCCGGCGTCGAGTTGTCCGCCCGCAGCGTGATCGTCGCGGTCACGGGCCCGTCCGACACGTCGTCGTACCATCCGGCGTTGCCCCAGAAGCTGCCGATCACGTTGCCGGCCGGCGACGCGGAGGTCCCGTGCCCGCCGAGGACGAGCAGGTGGTTGTCGTCGTCGCTGCGGATCTCGCCGAGCGGCACCGTCACCGACGGCTCGCCGGAGAAGTCGATCGTGCCGGTGTCGAACAGTTCCCGCTGGTCCGGCCCGGTCAGTGTCCGCGGGCCGGGGTCGATCGTGAGCTGACCGGCGGGCTCGCTGTTGCCGCGGTTCGGGTGCGCGGCCTTGGCGTTCACCAGGTGCACGGTCCACGAGATCTCGGCGGTGGCGTCGGTCAGCTCCTCGACACTGCCGTCGTCGTGATGCGCGAAGATCCGGAACCGCGCCGCCTGCCGCTTCACCCGGCACTGCGCGTCCTTGAACCCACCCGCCGGTTCCGGCCGCTCGCCGAGCCGCTCCGGCCCGACGAAGAACTCGTCCGGGCTGTTCCCGACCCGCGCGATGCCGATCGCCGGATGGATCTTGTACGTCGTCGCCATACGTTTCCCCCCCAAGTTGGTTCGCCCCTACCCGGACGGAGGATCGAGGACCACCCCGCGATACACCGCATCCGCCCGGCGGCGCGGGCGGATAGGGTCGGGGTGGAGAGCGATTACCGGGACGGTGGATGACGTGTACGCCTGTGTGGTGCATGCCGCGGGGGACCTGCGGGTCGAGGAGCGGGCGGCCGTCGAGCCCGGTGCGGGGCAGGTCGCGGTGCGGATCGAGTACGGCGGGATCTGCGGGTCGGACCTGCACTACTACCACGACGGCGGCGTCGGGAACTTCCGGATCCGGGAGCCGTTGGTGCTCGGGCACGAGGTGGTCGGGCGGATCAGCGCGGGCGATCTCCCGGCCGGTACGCCGGTGGGTATCCACCCGGCGACACCGTGCGGCGGGTGCGCCGAATGCGTCCGGGACCGCCGGAACATCTGTGCCTACAGCAACTACCTGGGCAGCGCGGCCCGGGATCCGCACATCCAGGGCGGGTTCGTCCAGGAACTGATCGTCCCGGCCGAACAGGTCCGGGTGCTGCCGGCCGACCTCGAGCTGCGGACCGCCGTCCTCGCGGAGCCGTTGTCGGTCGCGATCCACGCCGTGCGGCAGGCCGGCGACGGGGCCGTGCAGGGGAAGCGGGCGCTGGTCACCGGCGCGGGGCCGATCGGCCTGCTGGTGGCCGCGGCGCTCCGCCAGGCCGGTGCGGTCGAGGTCGTCGTCACGGATCTGCACGAGGCCCCGCTGGCGCTGGCGGCGCAGGTGGGTGCGACGCAGACGATCCACCCCGGTACGACGGACTGGCCGGAGGAGATCGACGTCGCGATCGAGGCATCCGGTACGGCGGGCGGCCTGCGGACCTGCCTGGAGCGGGTGCGGCGCGGCGGCACCGTCGTGCAGGTCGGATCGCTGCCGGGCGGCGACACCGCGTTCGCCGGGAGCCTGCTGATGACGCGTGAGCTCACGCTGACCGGTGCGTTCCGGTTCGACCACGAGTTCGACACCGCGATCGCGCTGCTGGCCGGCGGGCTGCCCGTCGACCCGATCGTCACGCACGCGTTCCCGCTCGACGAGGCGCAAGCGGCGTTCGACCTGGCGACCGACCGGACGGTCGCGTCGAAGGTGCTGCTGGACCTCAGCGGCGATACACGGCGCTGAGGTTGCCGTCGGGGTCGACCGATTCCAGGATCGCCCCGGCGATCCCGGCCAGCTGCGAGATCTGCTCCGGGGTGAGGACGTCGATCACGTGCTGCCGGACCGTCTCGACATGGCCGGGCGCGGTCGCCCTGAGCTTCTTCCAGCCGGTCGCGGTCAGCCGTGCGTTGGTGGCCCGGGCGTCCTCCGGGCACGGGAACCGCTCGACCAGTTCACGGCCCTCCAGCCGCTTCACGACATGCGACAGCCGGGGGAGCGTGGCGTTCGTCCGCTGCGCGAGCGCGGTCATCCGCAGCGTCCGCTTCGGCGCCTCGGACAGCATCGCCATCACGTAGTACTCGTAGTGGGTCAGCTCCGCGTCCCGCCGCAGCTGCGAGTCGAGAACGCCCGGCAGCAGCTCGAGGACGGCGGCCAGCCGCACCCAGGCGGTCATCTCCGTCTCGTCCAGCCACCGTGTGCGCACGCCGCCATCCTGCCATCCCGATGATTGTCTCTACAACCATCTTGTGGGGACGGGCGACCGCTAGCGCAGCAGCGCCAGGCGGACGCCGAGGCCGATGAAGATGCCGCCGGTGGCGGTGTCGATCCGGCGCCGGGCGGTGCGCCGGGTGCGCAGCCAGGCGCCGATTCGCCCGGCCAGCAGGCCGACCGTCCCGTCGACGAGGAACTCCAGCACGATCAGGATCGCGCCGAGCACCGCGAACTGCAGCCACACGTGCCCGTGCGCCGGCACCACGAACTGCGGCAGGAACGCGATCGTGAACGTGACCATCTTCGGGTTCAGCAGGTTCGTGGTCAGCCCGGCGAGGTACGCCTTCCGCCCGGACATCGCGGCCTGGCCGGCCGGCGTGTCGTCGACGGGGTCGTTGCGGTGCCGGATCATCTGGACGCCGAGGTAGACCAGGTACGCCGCGCCGGCGATCCGCACCGTGGTGAACGCGACCGGCACCGCCGCGAACAACGCGGCCAGCCCGGCCGCCGCGACCGCGACGTGCACCGCCTCGCTGGTCGCCACGCCGGCCGTGGCGAGCAGACCGGCCCGCGGTCCGCTGCGCATCCCGCAGCCGAGGATGAACAGCATGTCCGGTCCCGGCGTGATCATCGCGATCGTCGTGGTGAGCAGGAACGCGAGCAGAGGATGCTGATCGATCGGCATACTCCGATCGTCGCACGCGGCCCGTGACAGCGGTTTGAAAGCGTGCCGCGGTGAGATGGGCGGTGACGACAGGAGCTGAGATGAAACTTGGGATGGGACTGCCGACCTCCGGGGCCGGGACGAGCCCCGCGGTGATCGCCCGGGTGGCCGAGGAGGCCGAGCGGATCGGCCTGGACTCGATCTGGACGTTCGAGCGGCTGATGAGCCCGGTCGACGGCGCGATCGGCATCGGCAGCACCGAGCCGACGCTGCTCCCGGACAGCTACCGCAGCGTGTACGACCCGCTCGAGACGTTGGCGTACGTCGCCGCGCGCACCAGCACGATCACGTTGGGGACGAGTGTGCTCGACCTGCTGCTGCACAGCCCGATCGTGCTCGCGCGCCGGCTCGCGACGCTCGACCAGCTGTGCGGCGGCCGGCTGCTGGCCGGGGTCGGGGTCGGCTGGATGGTCGCCGAGTTCGAGGCGGCCGGCGTCCCGACCGAGCGGCGTGGGGCGCGGATGGAGGAGCACATCAGCGCGGTGCGCGCGGTCTGGGGCCCCGACCCGGTGACACACGACGGCGCGTTCTACAAGATCGCCTCGTCCTGGGTCGGCCCGAAACCGGCCGCTCCGGGCGGTGTCCGGCTGCTCGCCGGCGCGATGGCGCCGACGGCGATCGAGCGGGCCGGCCGGACGGGCGTCGGGCTGAACCTGATCATGATGACGTGGGAGATGTTCGACGGGGCGATCGCCACGTTCCGCACGGCGGCCGCGAAGGCGGGTCACGACCTGTCGACGCTGCCGGTCGTCGTGCGGGTGAACGGCGGGCTGAGCGCCTCGCCGGTCGACGACCGGGCGCCGCTGACCGGCAGCGTCGAGCAGGTGCTCGAGGATCTCGGCCGGCTCTCGGGGTCCGGCGCGGACCACGTCTTCTGGGACTCCGCCGAGGACGCCGACCAGCAGCTCGGTCTGCTGGCGGAGTTGCGCCGAACGATCTGACCACATACTGGCAAACGCTTACCCATGGCGTGCGGAAGCTGCCAGACTGACTGTCCATGGAGACGGCTCGGGTGATCAACGACAACGGTGCTTGGTGCTGGTTCCAGGACGAGCGGGCGGTGGTGGATCCGGACGGCGGTGTGCTGGTGGCCGGATCGATCGCGGCGCCGGAGGGGCCCGGGGGTGACGGCCGGGCGGGCAACGTCGAGCTGACCGTGGTGGACCTGCGGTCCGGCGCGGCCGACGTCGTCGTACTGCACGAGCGCTTCGAGGCCGACGACCACGACGTACCGGCGTTGTGGCGGCGCCGGGACGGGCGCTGGCTGGCGGTCTACACCAAACACAAGACCGACAACCTGACCCGGTGGCGGATCAGCGAGCCGGGTGATCCGCGCACGTGGGGCCCGGAGCAGACCTTCGACTGGAGCGAGTTCACCGGCGGCCGCGGCGTCACGTACTCCAATCTGCACGAGCTCGACGGCCGCCTGTACTGCTTCGCGAGAGCCGTCAACGACGACCCGTGCGCGCTGGTGTCCGACGACGAGGGCGACACCTGGACGTACGCCGGGAAGCTCTTCACCCGCCCCAAGGTCGGCTACGTCAACGGCTACACCCGCTACGTCTCGACGCCGGCGCGCGTCGACCTGATCACGACCGACCACCATCCACGCGACTACAACAACTCGATCTACCACGGCTACCTGGAAGCCGGCGCGCTGCACCGCGCCGACGGGACCGTCGTGGATCCCCACGCGCTCGACGCCGACGCGCCGTCGCAGGTGGAACTGACCACGCTCCTCGCCGCGGACTCGGTCTGGGACGGCGAGCCGATGACACACTGCTGGACGGTCGACATCCGCCGCGTCGGCGACGAGCTCGCGGCGATCCTGCTGGCCCGTCACGACGTGCCGGAGAAGCCGGAGGACGCGTTCGCGCGGGAGCATCCGGTGCCTGACCACCGATTCTTCTACGCACGCCTGACCGGCGGCACCTGGCAGGTCCGCCAGTTGGCCAAGGCCGGCCACGGTCTCCTCGTCCACGAGAACGACTACACGGGTCTGGTCGCCATCGACCCGTACGACCTCGACTCGCTGTACGCCTCGACGCCGATCGACCCACGCGACGGCAGCGCGCTGAAGCACCACGAGATCTTCCACGGCCGGACGACGGATGCCGGGGCCACCTGGACGTGGACGCCGGTGACCGAGAACTCGACCGTCGACAACCTCCGTCCGATCGTTGCCCCCGGCGACCCGGGCCGCGTCCCGCTGCTCTGGTTCCGCGGCGAGATGACCGCGTCCCAGCACTACGACTGCGAGGTCGTCCTGCTCGACCGGGTCAGGTGACGATCGCGTAGTCGCGGATCTTGCGGTAGATCGTCGCCCGCGACATGCCGAGCGCGGCCGCGGCGGCGGCCTTGTCGCCCGGGTGCGCGGCGAGCGCGTCCACGATCGCGTCCCGCTCGAGGGCCTCGAGCCGGGTCAGGTGCCGGCGTGTCGTCGCCCGGCACTCGGCGGGCAGGCCGTCGAGCTCCACGACACCCGACCGGCGCCGCCGTGCCACCTCGGCGAGCACCGTGCGCAGATGAGTCACGTTGCCGGGCCACGGCAGCCGCATCAGCTGGTTGATCGCGCCCTGGGACAGGGTCACGCCGGCGACTCCGGTCCGCGCGAGCAGGTGCGGTACGAGGGCCTGGACGTCGTCCAGGTGATGCCGCAGCGGCGGGACGGCGACCGTGCGCGGGAAGAACCGCAGGAGCTGGGTGTCGAGCTCGTCCCGCGCGCCGGACTGACCGGTGGCGACCGTCAGCGCGATCCACTGGTCCTCGGCCAGGCTGTCGCGGACGCCCTGGAAGACGTCGACGAGGGCGTGAATGGCTTCGGTGGACAGCCGGTGCGCGTGCCGGAGGATGAGATCCGAGCCTGACTCGAGCTCACTCGCGACGGCGTTGACGAGTCCGGGATCGTCCGCGTCGACGATCGCCAGGCGGTTGCCGGGCCGGGAGTAGTGGTGCACCGCGCGCAGCAGGGTCAGCTTGCCGGTGCCCGGCTCGCCTTCGGTGACGATCCACTCCGCCCGGCCGGCGGACTCGAGCACCTCCTGTGTGGTGTGCCGCCACAACGCGCTCGTACCGATCACACCTGGCAGCGTCGGCACCCGCGCCGAGCCGCCCGCGCTCTTGAGCCCGGCCCGCTGCTCGCGGACCTGGACGACGCCGCCGGCCAGCCTGTCGCCCAGGAAGGTCGGCTGGTACGCGAGCCGCGCGGTGATCCCGCTCGGCAGGTCGGCGATGAACGTGCACGGCCTGGTCCCGCCGCGGGCGTCGCGGGTGCGGTCGATCAGCGCGGCCTGGTCGACCGAGTCGAAGTGCGCCTGGGCGTGCGCGTTGATCATGAACACCTCGTCGCCGAGCGCGATGACCGATCCGCCGGAGTGCCGGCAGGCCGCGTAGTAGTCGCTCAGCAGCGCCTGGTCGAGCGCGTTCGCCTCCTCGACGATCCGCTCCTGGATCCGCCGGGCCGCGAGCTTGGCGAACGACAACAGCACCGCGTTCGAGTTCTGGGCCTGGGTGGTGATGTCGAGGACGCCGAGCTGCCCGCCGGTGACCGGGTGCGTGATCGGCGCGCCGGCACAGGCGAACCGGCGCAGGACACCGCTGTAGTGGTCCGGCCCGAGCACCAGGATCGGGCCGCCGACCTCGAGCGCGGTGCCGATCCCGTTCGTCCCCACCGCGGACTCGGCGTAGGTGAACCCGGGGGACAGGTCGACCGCGTCCAGGCGGCGGATCAGCGACGGATCGCCGCCGCGACGGTCCAGGACGATGCCTTTGGCGTCGGTGAGGATGATGCACACCGGCTCGTTGGTGAGCTCCGAGGCGAGCGCGTCGATGACCGGCCGGGCGGCGCGGGTGAGCGTGGTGTCGACGTCGATCCCGGCGAAGTACGCCGGTGACGGCTGGTCGGCGTCGACCAGCGACGCCTCCGAGCGCTGCCAGGACATCAGGATCGAGTCACGCACCGATCGGCTGGATGCCATCTGCAACCTCCTCGCGCCGAAGAACAGCCAGCGAACACTGCCCAAGGTAGTTCCGCAACAGTGTGACCGGTATCTCACATTGAGACAGCACCCCCTGCGCCGGACCGCTTTCATCTCTGCAATCAGCTCGCCTACGCAGGAGGCAGACAAATGAGCAGGCAGAGTCTCACCAAGGCGCACGCCAAGATCACCGAGCTCTCGTGGGAGCCGACGTTCGCGACCCCGGCGACCCGGTTCGGCACCGACTACACGTTCGAGAAGGCGCCGAAGAAGGACCCGCTGAAGCAGATCATGCGGTCGTACTTCCCGATGGAGGAGGAGAAGGACAACCGGGTGTACGGCGCCATGGACGGCGCCATCCGCGGCAACATGTTCCGCCAGGTCCAGCAGCGCTGGCTGGAGTGGCAGAAGCTGTTCCTGAGCATCATCCCGTTCCCGGAGATCTCCGCGGCGCGGGCGATGCCGATGGCCATCGACGCGGTCCCGAACCCGGAGATCCACAACGGGCTCGCGGTGCAGATGATCGACGAGGTCCGGCACTCGACGATCCAGATGAACCTGAAGAAGCTGTACATGAACAACTACATCGACCCGGCCGGTTTCGACATGACCGAGAAGGCGTTCGCGAACAACTACGCGGGCACCATCGGCCGGCAGTTCGGCGAGGGGTTCATCACCGGTGACGCGATCACCGCCGCGAACATCTACCTGACCGTGGTCGCCGAGACCGCGTTCACCAACACGCTGTTCGTCGCGATGCCGGACGAGGCGGCCGCGAACGGCGACTACCTGCTGCCGACCGTCTTCCACTCGGTGCAGTCCGACGAGTCGCGGCACATCAGCAACGGGTACTCGATCCTGCTGATGGCGCTCGCCGACGAACGCAACCGCCCGCTGCTCGAGCGCGACCTGCGCTACGCGTGGTGGAACAACCACTGTGTCGTGGACGCGGCCATCGGCACGTTCATCGAGTACGGCACGAAGGACCGCCGCAAGGATCGTGAGAGCTATGCGGAGATGTGGCGCCGCTGGATCTACGACGACTACTACCGCAGCTACCTGCTGCCGCTGGAGAAGTACGGGCTCACGATTCCGCACGACCTGGTCGAGGAAGCGTGGAACCGGATCACCACCAAGGGCTACGTGCACGAGGTGGCCCGGTTCTTCGCCACCGGCTGGCCGGTGAACTACTGGCGGATCGACGCGATGACGGACGCGGACTTCGAGTGGTTCGAGGGCAAGTACCCCGGCTGGTACTCGAAGTACGGCAAGTGGTGGGAGAACTACAACCGCCTCGCGTACCCGGGCCGGAACAAGCCGATCGCCTTCGAGGACGTCGGCTACCAGTACCCGCACCGTTGCTGGACCTGCATGGTGCCGGCGCTGATCCGCGAGGACATGGTGGTCGAGAAGGTCGACGACCAGTGGCGCACATACTGCTCGGAGACCTGCTACTGGACCGACGCGGTCGCCTTCCGCGGCGAGTACGACGGCCGGCCGACGCCGAACATGGGCCGCCTGACCGGATTCCGCGAGTGGGAGACCCTGCACCACGGCAAGGACCTGGCCGACATCGTCTCCGACCTCGGGTACGTCCGCGACGACGGCAAGACCCTGATCGGGCAGCCGCACCTCGACCTGGACCCGAAGAAGATGTGGACCCTCGACGACGTCCGCGGCAACACGTTCAACAGCCCGAACGTGCTGCTGAACGAGATGTCCGACGCCGACCGCGAGGCCCACGTCGCGGCGTACCGCGCCAACGGCACGAAGGTCGCCTGAGGACTGACCATGGCAGACAAGCACCGTATCCAGTTCGAGCCGGTCGGGATCGAGATGGAGGTCGACGAGGACGAGAAGATCCTCGACGCCGCGTTCCGGCAGGGCATCCACCTGATGCACGGCTGCCGCGAGGGGCAGTGCTCCGCCTGCAAGTCGTACCTGCTCGACGGTGACATCCAGATGGAGCGGTACTCGACGTTCGCCTGCAACGACGCCGAGGTCGCCGAGGGGTACGTGCTGCTGTGCAAGTCGCACGCGTTCAGCGACTGCACGATCGAGCTGCTCAACTTCGACGAGGACGAACTGCTCGGCGGCATCCCGATCCGGACCGTGACCACGACGGTCGCGGCGATCGAGCCGGTCACCCGGGACATCGTGTCGCTGCGGCTGACACCGGACGGGGAGTTCGACTTCAAGCCCGGGCAGTACGTCGACCTCACCATCCCCGGTACCGACGAGCACCGGTCGTTCTCGATGGCTACCACCCCCGCGAACGAGATCGAGTTCCTGATCAAGAAGTACCCGGGCGGCCGGTTCTCCGGGCTGCTCGACGACGGCCTCGCGGTCGGCGACGAGCTGTCGATGACCGGACCGTACGGCTCGTCGACGCTGAAGGACGGCCACGTGCTGCCGGTCGTCTGCATCGCCGGCGGTGCCGGGATGGCGCCGATCCTGTCCATCCTGCGGCACCTCGGCGCGACCGGCAGCACCCGTCCGGTCCGGTTCTACTACGGGGCCCGGACGGCGGCCGACCTGTTCTACCTGGACGCGATCCGCGAGCTGGGAGCGGCGCTGGCCGACTTCGAGTTCGTGGCCTGCCTGTCGGAGACCGCCGACGGGGCGTTCGAGACCGGCAATGTCACCGACGTGGTCGAGCGCCGCGAGCCGCAGCTCGGCAAGTGCGAGGCGTACCTGTGCGGCCCGCCGCCGATGGTCGACGCCGCGCTCGCGCTGCTCGACAACCACGGCGTACCGAAGGACCAGGTCTTCTACGACAAATTCACCAGCCCAGCTACTCAGGGAGTCTGAGATGACGCAGACCAAGCCACGCAGTTTCCCGAGGATCGAGTTCACCGACTCCGAGGCCGGCGCGCTGGAGTTCCCCAGCTCGACCAGCCGCAGCTACAACTACTACAAGCCGGCCAAGCTGCGCGCCACGATGTACGAGGACGTCACCGTCGACGTCCAGCCGGACCCGGACCGGCACCTGACGCAGGGCTGGATCTACGGCTTCGGCGACGGCCCGGGCGGCTACCCCAAGGAGTGGACGGCCGCGAAGTCGTCGAACTGGCACGCCTTCCTCGACCCGAACGAGGAGTGGAACCAGACCATCTACCGGAACAACTCCGCGGTCGTCCGGCAGGTCGACCTGTGCCTGCAGAACGCCAAGCGGGCCAGGGCGTACGACAGCTGGAACCCGGCCTGGCTGAAGTTCATCGAGCGCAACCTCGGCGCCTGGATGCACGCCGAGAACGGCCTGGCGCTGCACGTCTTCACCAGCATCCAGCGGTCCGGCCCGACGAACATGATCAACACCGCGGTCGCGGTCAACGCCGCGCACAAGATGCGGTTCGCGCAGGACCTGGCCCTGTTCAACCTCGACCTCGCCGAGGCCGACGTACCGTTCGACGGCAGCGCGCACAAGGAGGTCTGGAAGGACGCGCCCGAGTGGCAGCCGACCCGCGAGGTGGTCGAGCGGCTGACCGCCGTCGGCGACTGGTGCCAGCTGCTGTTCGCCACCAACATCGTGTTCGAGCAGCTGGTCGGCTCGCTGTTCCGGACCGAGCTCGTGATGCAGATCGCGGCCCGCAACGGCGACTACATCACGCCGACCATCGTCGGTACCGGCGAGCACGACTACGACCGCGACCTCGGCTACACCCGCAGCCTGTTCCGGCTGCTGACCCGCGACCCCGAGTTCGGCGAGGCCAACAAGGCGCTGTTCGGCGAGTGGCTCGCGCTCTGGGTGCCGCGGTGCCTCGACGCCGCGCACGCGCTGCAGCCGATCTGGTCGCAGCCGGCCGACAAGTCCGTCACGTTCGCGGTCAGCCTGGACGCGGCCAAGCAGAAGTTCCGTTCCCTGCTCGACGACCTCGGGCTCGACACTCCGAAGGAGCTGGACCAGTGAGCATGCAGTTCGGATCCGCCACCGAGTTCTCCAACAAGTGCGGTGTGACGCTGATGAACACGCCGATCGGCCGGGTGGTGGCCCGGGTGATGGGCGCCAAGGACGGCGTCGAGCTGACCGAGTACCCGTCGATGATCCGGGTCGACGGCACCGGCGTCCTCGACTTCGACTACGCCGAGCTGACCGACGCGCTCGGGTCGGAGTTCGACGGCTCGGTGTTCGAGGAGATCAGCTCGACGCACTACGGCCGGATGGTCCACCTCGACGAGCGGACGCTGCTGTTCGCGAGCCCGGAGGACGCCGCGGAGTACATCGGCTTCGACCTCACCGTCCACTAGGAGACGCGCATGTACAGCAAGGACGGCGAGAACTACTTCGTGGTCGACGCGCACATCGCCCTGTGGGACGGGCGGGCGTCGAACCACAAGAACATCCACGGCAAGCAGTTCATCGACTGCTTCTACGACTACCACAAGAACCTCAGCCCGGAAGAGGTCCTGTGGGACTACGACACCTACACGTACTACGGCGGCCAGCGGCTGATGAAGGACCTGTTCGACGACGGCTACGTCGACCACGCGATCTTCCAGCCGGCGATCCTCGGTGAGTTCTACACGAACGGGTTCGGGCAGACCGAGGAGGCCTTCGGACTGGCGCAGGAGCATCCGGACAAGCTGACGTACAACCACGCCTACGATCCGCGCAACGGGGAAGCGGGCCTGGAGCAACTCCGCCGGGACGCGGAGCGGATGAACCTGAAGGGCGTCAAGCTCTACACCGCCGAGTGGCACGGTGACTCGCGCGGCTACAAGCTCGACGACCCGTGGTCGCGGCGGTACCTCGAGGAGTGTCTCGAGCTCGGGATCCACAACATCCACATCCACAAGGGCCCCACGATCCGGCCGCTGGACCGGGACGCGTTCGACGTCGCCGACATCGACAAGGTCGCGACCGACTACCTCGACCTGAACTTCGTCGTCGAGCACGTCGGCCTGCCCCGGCTGGAGGACTTCTGCTGGATCGCCACCCAGGAGTCCAACGTGTACGGCGGGCTGGCGGTGGCGATGCCGTTCATCCACACCCGGCCGAAGTACTTCGCCCAGATCATCGGGGAGCTGCTCTACTGGATCGGCGAGGACAAGATCTTCTTCTCCAGCGACTACGCGCTGTGGACGCCGAAGTGGCTGGTGGAGAAGTTCGTCGACTTCCAGATCCCCGAGGACCTGACCGAGTACGCGCCGATCACCACGGCGCAGAAGAAGAAGATCCTCGGCCTCAACGCGGCCAAGCTGTACGACCTGGACGTACCGGCTGAACTGCGGTTGCCTACCGAAGCCGGCGACGCGACCGTCGAGGTCGCGGCGGGCGCCCGGCCATGATCGCGGTCGCCGGCACCGCGACGTCACTGTCCGACAGGGTCCTGGCGGCCCTGTCGGACGTGACGGACCCCGAGCTGGACGAGCCGATCACCGACCTCGGTTTCGTCCGCTCGGTCCGGATCGAGAACAGCCGCGTGACCGTGCACCTGCGGTTGCCGACGTCGTTCTGCTCGCCGAACTTCGCCTACCTGATGGCGTCCGACGCGGTCGACGCCCTGCGCCGGGTCGAGGGCCTGCGCGGGGTCGAGGTGCAGCTGGACGACCACCACGACTCGGACAAGATCAACGCCGGCCTGGCCGCGGACGCCGGGTACGTCGGCACCTTCGGCGTCGAGGCGGAGGAGAGCCTGGAGGACCTGCGGCGGATCTTCCGGGAGAAGGCGCACACGGCGGCGATGGAACGGTGCGCCGAGCACCTGCTCAGGACCACCGATGTGACGGTGGACGATCTGCACCTGGTCACGCTCGCCGACGTACCGGAAGGCGCGCACAAGGACGCCTTGCTCCGGCGCCGGGCCGCGGTCGGGCTCGGCACGGACCCGGGCGGCCTGCTGGTCGTGGACGAGACCGGTGCGGCACTCGCGGCCGCGGACGTCCCGCTCAGGCTGCGGTTCGCGAAGTCGGTGCGGATCTCGATGGAAGGCAACGCGCACTTCTGCCGTGGACTGCTGGCGACGAGATATGGGAGCACACCATGAGAGCGGTTCAAGTGGTCGGGTATCACACCGACCTCCAGCTCGGCGACCTACCGGAGCCGAAGATCGAGGGCCCGCTCGACGTGATCGTGCGGGTCGGCGGGGCGGGGGTGTGCCGGACCGATCTGCACATCCTCGAAGGACAGTGGGCCGAGAAGTCCGGCGTCGCGCTGCCGTACACGATCGGGCACGAGAACGCCGGCTGGGTGCACGCGACCGGCGACGCCGTGACGAACGTGAAGCCCGGCGACAAGGTGATCCTGCACCCGCTGATCACCTGCGGGCTCTGCCGGGCCTGCCGGCGCGGCGACGACGTGCACTGCGAGAACAGCAGCTTCCCGGGGATCGACACCAACGGCGGGTACGCCGAGTACCTCCGCACGACCGCCCGCAGCGTGGTCCGGATCGACGACAGCCTCGAACCCGCCGACGTCGCGGCGCTCGCGGACGCGGGGCTGACGGCGTACCACGCGGTGCGCAAGGCCGCGCGGGCGCTGCACCCGGGCGACGTCTGCCTGATGATCGGGGCCGGCGGTCTCGGGCACATCGGGATCCAGGTGCTGAAGGCGATCTCGGCGGCCACGCTGGTCGTCGTCGACCGCAACCCGGCCGCGGTCGAGCTGGCGATCTCGATCGGCGCCGACCACGGAATCGTTGCCGACGGCACCCAGGTGCAGCAGGTCCTGGAGCTCACCGGCGGCCGCGGCGCCGAGGCGGTGATCGACTTCGTCGGCGAGGGCGGCTCCACCGCGGAGGGCGTGGCGATGCTGCGCCGGGCCGGCAACTACTTCGTCGTCGGCTACGGCGAGAACCTCGACGTCCCGACGATCGACATCATCTCGACCGAGATCAACTTCGTCGGCAACCTGGTCGGCTCCTACACCGACCTGCAGGAGCTGATGGTTCTCGCCGCGCAGGGCAAGGTCACCCTGCACACCAGCAAGTACCCGCTCGCCGACTTCCAGCGGGCGATCGACGACCTCGACCGCGGCCTGGTCCGCGGCCGGGCGATTCTCATCCCATAACCCGAAGGGCGGCCCGACGATGGCCAAGGAACTGCGGTTCGACGAGGAAGCACGACGGCTGCTCGAGTCCGGGGTGAACGCCCTGGCCGACGCGGTGAAGGTGACGCTGGGGCCGAAGGGCCGCAACGCGGTCCTGGAGAAGCTCACCGGGCCGCCGACGATCACCAACGACGGGGTGACGATCGCCCGTGAGATCCAGCTGCGCGAACCGTTCGCGAACATGGGCGCCCAGCTGGTCAAGGAAGTCGCGATGAAGACCAACGGCGTGGTCGGCGACGGGACGACGACCGCGACGGTGCTCGCCCAGGCGATGGTCCGCGAAGGGCTGCGGGCCGTCGACGCGGGCGCCAACCCGATGCGGGTCCGCCGCGGCATCGAGCAGACCGTACCGGTCGTGGTGGCGACGCTGCGGTCCTGGGCGGCCGAGGTCGGCGGCGGGCAGGACCTGCGGCACATCGCGACGATGGCCGCCGGTGACGACGAGTCGATCGGCGAGGTGATCGCGACCGCCGTCGAGCGGGTCGGGCGCACCGGGGTCGTCACCACCGAGGAGTCCGACGAGCTCGGGATGTCGGTCGAGGTCGTCGACGGCATCGAGTTCGACCACGGCTACACGTCGGCGTACATGGTCACCGACAAGGAGCGGATGGAGGCCGTTCACGAGCGGCCGGTCGTGCTGCTCACCAACCGGAAGATCAGCCAGGTGCAGGACATCATGCCGACGGTCGAGGTGGCCAAGCGGGCCGACCGGCCGCTGGTGGTGCTCGCCGAGGACGTCACCGGCCCGGCGCTGCAGTTCCTGGTCGGCGGCAACATGCACGGCACCATGCGGTCGGTGGTCGTCCGGGCGCCCGGGTTCGGGCACCGCCGGATCGCCGAGCTGGAGGATCTCGCGGTGGCGCTCGGCGGCCACGTGATCGCCCAGGACACCGGGCTCGAGCTGGCCGAGGTGGCGATGGAGCACCTCGGGACGTGCGACCGGATCACGATCAGCGAGGCGAGTACGACGATCGTCGGCGGGCACGGTGACCCGGCGCTGGTCGAGGCGCGGTTGCGGCAGCTCGAGACCCAGTTCGAGCGGGCCCGGATCGATGCCGACCGGGACAGCCTGCAGCTGCGGATGGCGCGGCTGTCCGGGCGGGTGGCGGTGATCCGCGTCGGCGGCGCGACGAGCGTCGAGCTCAAGGAGCGGATGCTGCGGGTCGAGGACTCGCTGGCGGCCACCCGCGCGGCGGTCGAGGAGGGCGTCGTGGCCGGCGGCGGTACAGCGCTCGTCCAGGCGCAGGAGGCGGTGTCGCGGGTCGAGCTCACCGGTGACGACGCGATCGGCCGCGAGGTCGTCCGTCGCGCGCTGCCCGAGCCGCTGCGGTGGATCGCGATCAACGCCGGGTACGACGGCGACGAGGTCGTCGCGAAGGTCGCGAGCCTGCCGCTGGGCCACGGGTTCAACGCGCTGACCGGGCACTACGACGACATGTTCGACGAAGGCGTGATGGACCCGCTGAAGGTCACCCGCGCGGCGCTGGAGAGTGCGGCGTCGATCGCGGCGCTGCTGATCACCACCGAGACCGCGGTGGTCGAAGAGGTCCTCACGCACCCGGGCGCGATCCTGGCTCCCGGCTTCGGTGACCTGGCCGAGGGCATGGTGCGGCCCTCGAACATCTACTGAGATGCACACCTCCGAGCCGACCGCGGCGCAGCTGGCCGCGGCGGCCCGGACGTTCAGCCTGCTGGTGCCGCCCGTCCGGCTGCACCTGGTCTGGCTCGCCGCCCGGGGGGAGCACGACGTAGGTACCCTGGCGGCCCAGGCCGGCGTACCGATCGCCACCGCCAGCCAGCACCTCGCCAAGCTCCGCATCGCCGGCCTGATCAAGGTCCGCCGCCACGGCCGGCAGCACTTCTACACGGTCGACGACCCGCACATCAGCACCCTCGTCGACCAGATGTTCGACCACGTCGACAATAGATAGTAACGATCGGTACCATCAGTCCATGGTGGTTCCGGTACGGCGGTTGTGGGTCGCGGTCTTGTGCGGGTATCTCGCGTTCGGGGCGGCGCTGCAGGTGTTGCCGGCCGACGTGCCGGACCGGTACGGCGGTGGGGCTCTGGCGAGTGCGACCGCGATCGGGATCGCGTTCCTCGCGACGGCCTGCGGACGGCCGTTCGCGGGGTGGCTCGCGGACGCGGGGTGGTCGCGGCCGGTCGTCCTGGCCGGGGGAGTGCTGGCGGCGATCGGTGGCTTCGGGCAACTGCTGGCGCCGGATCTTGGGGTGCTGCTGGTCGCGCGGCTGGTGATGGGCGCGGGGGAGGCGGCGCTGTTCTCGGCCGCGTTGCCGTGGGTGCTGTCGGGTGTGCGACCGGCGCAGCGTGGCCGGCTGGCGGGTTGGTTCGGACTGTCGATGTGGGGTGGGTTGGCGGGCGGGCCGGTCATCGCGTCCGCGATCATGGCGCCGGCGTTCGGTGGCGCCCCGGCAGGTGCGGTCTGGTGGGTGGTTGTCGGGTTGTCCCTGGCGTCGGCGGTGCTGGTGCTGACCACCCGTCGCGACTCCGGCCCGGTCGAACCGCTGGTCCGGATCCGCGGGGTCCGGGATCTGGTGCCGCCCGGCGTTCCTTTGCCTGGGGCAATCATCGGGCTGGCGGCGTACTGCTACGGCACCGTGGCCGCGCTGCTGGTGTTGCGACTGCGGGCGGATGCGATCGGCGTCGACGGCAGTGCGCTGGCGGTGTTCGCCGGAGCTTTCCTGGTGGTGCGGTTCGCCGGCAGCCCGCTGGTCGATCGATTCGGCGGGCGCGTGGTCGCTACCTGGACTGTTGCGGTGGAGATCGTCGCGCTGGCCGGGATCGCGCTGGCTCGCAGTCCTGTCGGAGCGCTGGTGTTCGTCGCGTCGGCCGGGGTCGGGCTGGCGCTGATCTACCCGGCGTGTGTGTCGATGACCTTGGATCGCGTGCGCGGGCTGCGTCCCGGTGTGTCGATGGGAGTGATGACGTCGTTCTGGGATCTCGGGGTGCTGGTCGCGGGTCCGTTCGGCGGGCTCGTCGCCGAGCGGGCCGGGTTCCGCGCGGCCTTCCTGGTGGCCGCCGGGGCGGGAGTCGTGTGCGTCGCCGTCCTGCTCAGAATGCCGCGTCCAGCAGGGTCTCGACGATGACCCGGGCCTCCGTGCCCAGTCCGGGATCCTGGTCCACCGCGCTGATCAGCGTCGCACCTTCGAGTACGACGACCAGCTGCCGCGCCGTGGTCCTGGGGTCCAGGGCTCCGGCCTCGGACAACAGTCGCTCGAACAGGTCGCGGTAGAAGGCGAGATGGTCCTGCGCGAGCCGCCGTGGCGCCCCGTCCTGCCCGCGGTCCTCGGTGGCGGCGTTCATCATGGCGCAACCGCGGAACCCGGCCTCGGCGTACCACGTCGCGACCAGGTCGAACACCGCGAGGATCCGGTCCCGGCCGGGCGCCGCCGCCTCGACGGCCTGGTCGTGCCAGGCGCGGACCCGGTGCGTGCGGTCGGTGAGAACGGCCTCGACCAGTCCCTCCTTGGAGCCGAAGTTCCGGTAGATGGTGAGCTTGGACGCGCCGGCCGCCTCGACGATGTCGCTGATCCCGGTCGCGTGGATCCCGCGCCGGCCGAACACGTCCGCCGCCGCCTTCAGGATCCGGGCCTTCGTCGCCTCCGGGTCCAGCCGTTCCCCAGCCTTGACCGGCATCGCGTCACCACCTCCGGGGTCCACCTTACCGAGCTGGACCAAGTTAAGAACGATCGGTACCATCATCGTTCATGTGGACAGCAGCGGGTTTCGAGGACGTGGCCGAGGCTTTCGGGCAGAACTTCACCGAGCGCGGCGAGGTGGGCGCGGCGTTCGCGGCGTACCACCGGGGTGAGCTCGTGGTCGACCTGTGGGGAGGTACGGCGGACCCGGACACCGGCCGGGCCTGGGATCGCGACACCGTGCACCTGATGTTCTCCGGCACGAAGGGCCTCACCAGCGCGTGCGTCCTGCTGCTGATGCAGCGCGGGCAGCTCCGGCTGGACGATCCGCTCGCCCGCTACTGGCCGGAGTTCGGTGCTCAGGGCAAGGAAGCGGTCACGATCGCCGAGGTGCTCTCCCACCAGGCGCGGTTGCCGTGGGTCGAGGCCGGGTACGCCGATCTGCTCGACCACGAGGCGATGGCGGCACACCTGGCCGCGCAGCCTCCGGCGACGGATGCCCGTGCCGGGTTCATGTATCACGCCGTCACGTGGGGCTGGTTGCTGGACGAGCTGGTGCGCCGGGTGGACGGGCGGACCGTCGGCCGGTTCTTCGCGGACGAGTTCGCGCGGCCGCTCGGACTCGAGGTGTGGATCGGGCTTCCCGAGGAACTGCACGGCCGGGCCGCGACGATGGTGGCGCCGGACGGCGTCCTCGTCGACGGGCCGTGGACCGAGCTGAACCGGCCGAATCCGCTGTGGATCCCGGGCTCGGAGAAGATCTGGAACAGCCCCGAGTACCGTACCGCCGGCTTGGCCGCGGTCGGCGGGTACGCCACGGCCCGCGGGATGGCCCGGTTCTACGCGTCGCTGGTCGGCGACGTGGAAGGGTCCCGCGTCCTGACCCCGGAGACCGTCGAACTCGGGCGCCGGGAGATCCGGCGCGGGACCGAGCCGACCTGGGGGAGCCCGATGAGGTACGGCGCGGGCTTCGAACTGCAGACCGGCGACGGCCGGATGGGCGACGCCCCCGACGCCTTCGGCCACGCCGGAGCCGGCGGCTCGCGACACGGCGCCTGGCCGCGCCGCGAGATCGCCTTCTCCTACTTGATGAACCAGGTGCGCATCGGCCCCGACGAACGCCCGGCTGTGTTGCTCGAGGGGCTCAGTCGAGGTAGTCGCGCCACGGGCCGGTGATGGCCAGGGTGATGCCCGGGGTCTGGATGTTGACGAAGAGGACCTTGCCGTCGGCGGAGAACGTCGGGCCGGTGAACTCGGAGTCGTTCAGCATGTTGCGGGCGATGGCGTACGTCGGGCCGCCGGGCGTCGCGCTCAGGACGTGGCTCGCGGCCTGGCCGTCCTCGGCGAGGATCAGCGAGCCCCACGGCGTCACGGTGACGTTGTCCGGACCGTCGAAGTTGAGGTCCTGGAACTTCGACGTGAGCGAGTTCGCGGCGGCGTTCTCCGGGAAGTACGTGACCAGCTGGATGGTCCGCTCGGCGTAGTTGTAGAACCAGACCATGCCGTCGTGCGGGACCGCGTCGGCGGGCAGGTCGGCGGTGCCGGACTCGGCGTACGAGTTCACGACGTACACGCCCTGCTCGGTGCCGAAGACGCCCTCGAACTTCTTGCCGCGGGTGATCTGGCCGTCGGTGAACTGCTTGCGCACCGAGGTCGTCGCGCCGTCGCGGTCCGGCACCGGCACCCACGCGACCCGGAACGGGCGCAGCAGCTGCGCCGAGGTCAGGTACGCGACGTCCGGGATCGGCTTGCCGTCGTCACCGAGGATGGCGAGCGCCTCCAGGGTGCCGAAGTCCTTGTTCTGCAGGTCCTTCCAGCTGCTCGGGCCGAGCTTGTAGCCGCGCGGCGCGGACCAGCGGTAGAAGGTGCCGTTCGGGCCGGAGGCGTCCTCGGACAGGTAGATGTGGGTCCGGTCCTCGTCGATCGCGAGCGCCTCGTGGGCGTACCGGCCGAGCGCCTTCAGCGGCACCGGGTGCGCGGTCTTGCCGTCGCTCCAGACCTCGAAGACGTAGCCGTGGTCCTTCAGCCGGGTGGTGCCGTTGGCCTTGTTCTCGGTCTCCTCGCACGTCATCCAGGTGCCCCACGGCGTCGGGCCGCCGGCGCAGTTGGTCAGGGTGCCGGAGATGCCGACCCACTCACCGCGGTTGGTGCCGTCGCGGTCGACGCTGATCACCGTGCAGCCGCCGGCAGCGCCGACGCCGCTGTCGTACACGGTGCCCGGGATCTGCGGCACGCCGAGGGCGCTGTCGGCGCTGATCTCGTGGTTCTGGATCAGCAGGTACTTGTTCCCGGTGCTGAACACCGCGGTCCCGTCGTGCGCGTTCGGTGTCGCCTGCCCGCTGGCGAGCTTGGTCTCGCCGGCCTGGGTGACGATCTTGTACCGGAAGCCGGGCGGCAGCGCGAGGATGCCCTTCGGGTCGTCCAGCAGCGGCGGGAACGGCTTGTGCTGAGGGAACGGCGAACGGTCGCCGTGCGAGGCCGGCGCGGCCTCGGCGAGCGTCGGGACGGCCCCGACGGTGGTGAACCCGACCCCGGCGGCACCGGCGGCGGCGCCGCGGAGGACGGAACGACGATCGACTGACATGGGTCTGACTCCTTGGAAAAGGCGGTTCCCGAGCAGTCGAGATACTTCACGCCGTGGACTGACGCACGGCAAACAGAACTTGAACAAACGATCCGCAACGAATCGTCCCGGCCGGACGTCTACTGTGGGAGGTGATGGTGATGCGCAGTGTGACGACCGTGGCAGGCCCTGTGGTCGGCAGGGTGGTGGGCATGGTGGTGGGCATGGTGGCGGCAGCCGTGCTTCTGGTTGCATGTGGCAATGAAGCCCCGACAGGAGGACAACCGTCGATGACCCCGAGCAGCAGTAGCAGCAGTAGCGGTTCCGCATCCGCTAGCCCGGGTCGCGGTGTCGCCGACCAGGCGAAGGCCGACCTCGTGAAGCGGCTCGGTGTCGCGGCCGCCGACGTCACCGTGGTCAGCTCGGAGGACGTGACCTGGCCGGACGGCAGCCTCGGCTGCCCGGAGCCGGGTATGCACTACACCCAGGCCCTGGTGCCCGGGAACCGGACCGTGCTGGAGGCCGGCGGCAAGCAGTACCACTACCACTCCGGCGGCCACCGGGCGCCGTTCCTTTGTGAGCAGCCGCAGCCGCCCGCTCGTTGAAAACTTTCCTGAATGCGGGGTGTATCAACCCGCACCGAGGGTGACTCCGCAGAAATGGGGGCAAGCCCTCGGGCCGTCGCAGGGGGGAGGACGGGACGAGGGCGCGCAGAGGGGGAGGCTGACGCGGTGCGGTGGTCCGGTTGGTCAGGCCGGAGGTCCGCACCGCGTCGGCGCTGTCAAGGCGCCTCTCAGGATATGGCTCAGGGCGCGCCGAGGGACCCGAGTGCGTCGCCGGCGTGCAGGACCGGACCCACGCCCGGCTCCGGCTGCGTGAGGGCGAACGCCAGCAGCGCGTCGGCCGCCTGTTTCGCGTTCTCACCGGTGACCGACATCCGGCCGGCGATCAGGCCGGCCACCAGCGGCGTCGCGAACGACGTACCGCTCCAGCGGGCCATGCCCTGGAACGAGCGCAGCTGGCCGGTGTTCGGCGGCTCGGTGCACTCGTAGTCGCCGGTCAGGAACGCGTTCACCAGGTGCTCGCCCGGTGCGTAGACGTCGACCCAGCCGCCGAAGTTGCTGAACGACGCCCGGTCGCGCCCGTTCTCGGCGAGCGCGCCGACGCCGACGGCCTCCGGGAACGCGGCCGGCCAGAAGTAGTCCCTGGACGACTCGTTGCCCGCCGCGGCGACCAGCGTGAGGCCGTTGACGCGGTTCAGCCGGGTCCGGATGAACACGTCCAGGCCGAGCGCCGGCAGGTCGAACCGGGTCCGGGTCCCGGCCGACAGGCTGATGATGTCCGGCGCCAGGTCGAGCACCTCGTCCAGCGCCTGCGCGAGATCGAACTCCCACATCGCCCCCGCGGTGGTGAAGTAGCTCTTCACCACGACCTCCACGTTGCGCGCGATCGCCCGCAGGACGCCGGCGATGAAGGTCCCGTGCCCGGCGTACGGCCGGATCCGCCCGGAGCCGTCGAACGCGTTCTCCGGATCGCCGGTCACCCCGGCCAACCAGTACGCCGCCGGCGCGTCCGACCAGCCCACGTCGAGGACGACGACCTTGACGCCGCGACCGTCCGCGGCGCCCGCGGTCAGGAACGGCGTGGGCAGCACCGGGTCCGGCGGGATCCCGGGCGGCACCTCCTCGGGCTCGGTCGCCGGGCACGGGCTGACGCTCGGCGTCACGTAGAACAGGTGCTCCGGCGTGACCACGCCGCGGCCGAGCCGCAGGTCGGCGTACTTCAGGAACCGCTGCGTCGGCGACCGGTCCTCGGGCGCCTCCGGTGGCACCTCGTCCGGCAGCAGCAGCCGGGTGACGCCCCCGATCCCGCCCTCCGCGGGCCGGCCGCCGCGGAACAGCTCGACCACGCGCGGGACGTCCTCGTCGCGGACCAGGACGACCCCGGTCCGGTACAGATAGTCGGCCCCCTCCGGCCGTTTCTCCCAGTCCTCCGGCCAGACCGCGACCTCGCGCCCGAAAGCCTCCAGAATCAGTTCGATCTGAGAGATGTATTTTCTCTCACTCGTTTGATCCGCCATTTCTTTCCTTCCCCCAGATGCATGAATGGTCGATATGATTACAGAGTGCCATCGGCAGGGGGGAGTGCTGAGGCAGCAGAAAATCTGCTGCCGCTCGCTTTGTCGCGCCCGCACGACGCGATCGCTTCCGCGCGGACGCTGCTGGCCGGTGATCCGGCGCAGGTCGAGGCCTCGATCGCGCATCAGGCCTGGGGCATCGGTCTGCGGCAGCTCGGCGACGTGACGAAGGCGGTCCGCGAGCTGCGGACCGCGCTGCGGCTGGCCGAGCAGTCCGGGCGGTCGGAGCGGGAGGCGGATGTCCTTGCCACGTTGGGCGCGACGCTCGGCCGGGCCGGCCGCAGCCGGGAGGGGCTGGCGCGCCTCGACCGCGCTGTCGACCTCAGCCGCGGCGCCCTGACCGGGCGGGTGCTGCTGCGGCGGGCCGACGTACTGCTGGTGCTCGGGCGGCACCGTGAGGCGCTCGACGACCTGCGGTCGGCGATCACGCGGCTGCGGCGGTCGGGCGACCAGGTCTGGGAGGCGCGGTCGCGCAACTATCGCGGATTCATCCAGCTCGCGCTGGGCGGGACGAAACGGGCGGACGCGGATTTCGCGGTCGCGGAGAAGTTGTACGCCGCGACGGGGCAGGAGTTCGAGTACGCCGAAGCCCGGCAGAACCGGGGACTGGTCGCGTATTCGCGGGGCGACCTGCCGGCGGCCCTGCGGTATCTGGACGAAGCCGGCCGGCGGTTCGCGGCCGTCGGTGTCGTCTGGCCGGACCTCGCGATCGATCGGTGCGGCGTCCTACTGGCGGCCGGTCTCAGCGCGGAGGCACTGACTGAGATGGACCACGCGATCGCGGCCGAGGGTGGTGCGGCGACCAAGCGCGGCGAGCTGTGGTTCGCGGCGGCGACCGCGGCGTTGGCGGCCGGTGATCCGGCGGCGGCGCGGGAGCGGGCGGAGCAGGCCCGGCGGTTGTTCTCGGCGCAGCGGCGGGAGTGGTGGTCGGTGCGTTCGTCGATGGTGCTGCTCGAGGCTCGGTACCAGTCGGGTGAGCGCGGCGAGCGGCTGCTGCGCCGCGTGAGTGCGGTGGCGGCCCGGCTGGATGCGCTGGGTGCATCCGAGGCTTCGGGCGCGCATCTGCTGGCGGGACGGCTCGCGTTGGCCGCGGGGCGTTCGCGGGCGGCGGATCGTCAACTGGAGCTGGCCGGACGGCACAGCAAGGACGCGCCGCCGATCGCGCGGAGCGCTGCCTGGTTGGGGAAGGCGTTGCGCGCCGAGGCCCGGGGCGAGGTGCGCGGGATGTTGTCGGCGTGCGCCCGCGGGCTGGACGCGCTGGACGAGCACCGATTGGCGATGGGGGCGACCGAGCTGCGCGCGCTGGCGACCGGTCAGGGCGCCGAGCTGGCGGAGCTGGCGCTGCGGGACGCGTTGCGGCGCGACGATCCGCGCCGGCTGCTGAGCTGGGCTGAGCGGTGGCGCGCGACGGCCCTCGGCGTCCCACCGGTCCGGCCGCCCGACGACGAGCAGTTGGTCGGCGAACTCGCCGCCCTGCGCGACGTCGTACGGCGCTTGGACGCGTCACCGGATCCTTCGCTGGACAAGGAACGCCGACGCCTCGAGAAGGCTGTTCGCGACCGGGCATTGCGTGCTGCTGGTGGGGATTCAGGTGGTGTGTCGCGGTTCGACGTCGACGAGTTGGTCGAGGCGTTGGGGGAGACCGTCCTCGTCGAGCTGGTCGAGGTTGGTGGCGTGCTGCACGCGGTGGTGGTGCGGGACGGGCGGATCAGCAGGCACGAGGTCGGTCCGATGGCCGCGGCCGCGCTGGAGGTCGAGCGGTCCAGGTTCCGTCTGCGGCGGCTGGCCCATACGCGTCCGCATGGCCATCCGAATGGTCATCCGCATGGCCGGCCGCAGGGTGGACCGTCGCTCGAGGTGCTGGGCGCCCGGCTGGGGCAAGCGATTCTCGGGAGTGCGCAGGAGCTGCTGGGGGATCGGCCGATGGTTGTGGTGCCGCCGGGACGTTTGCAGGCGTTGCCCTGGGGACTGGTGCCGGCGCTGGCCGATCGGTCCGTGAACGTGGTGCCGTCGGCGGCGACCTGGTTGCGGGCGCGGAAGTTGCGGCCGCCCGCGGACCGGCGGGTCGTGCTGGTGCTCGGGCCCGGGTTGTCCGCAGGTCGCGCCGAAGTGTTGCGGCTGGCCAAGGAGTACCCGGACGCGACGGTCCTGGCCGACGGCGACGCCACCGCGGAGAACGTACTGCGCGAGCTCGACGGCGCCTGGATCGCGCACATCGCGGCGCACGGCACGTTCCGCTCGGACAGTCCGCTGTTCTCGTCGTTGCGGCTCGACGACGGGCCCTTGACCGTGTACGACTTCGAGCGGCTGCGCAGGGCGCCGTACCGGATGGTGCTGTCGAGCTGCGACTCCGGCCTGGCGAAACCGGTCGGCGCGGACGAGCTGCTCGGGTTGAGCAGCAGCCTGATCCCGCTGGGCGCGGCCGGCATCCTCGCGAGCGTCGTACCGGTGAACGACCCGGCGACCGCTCCCTTGATGCTCGCGCTGCACGACAACCTGCGGGCCGGCCGGTCACTGGCCGCCGCGTTCACCACGGCGCGTCACGGGACAGGAGGTGACCCGGTCGCCGACGCCGCCGGCCGGTCGTTCGTCGCGCTCGGCGCGTGATGTATCAGCAGTGGTCCGAACCGCTCTGTATCAGTAAGAGAGCGGTCCGGAGGAAAGGGGGACGGCATGCGGGACGATCCGACAGTCGTCGACCTGGTCATCCGGGCCAGGGACGGCGAGAAGAACGCTTGGGACGAGCTGGTGGAGAGATACGCGCCGCTCGTTTATTCGGTGTGCAGGCGATATCGCCTGACCCAGCCGGACATCGACGACATCGGCCAGAGCGTGTGGCTGCGGCTGGTCGAGCACCTGCCCGGTCTGCGGGAGCCGGCCGCGCTGCCGGGCTGGATCGCGACCACGACGCAACGCGAGTGCTTCCGGCTGATCCGCGCGACCAGCCGGGTCGAGCCGGTCGACCTCGTGCAGTCGCCCGACATTCCCGAGCAGGCGATCGCCGAGGAAGAAGTCCTGCGGCACGAACGCGGCGCGATCCTGCGGACCGCGTTCGGCGAGCTCTCGCGGAAATGCCAGCAGTTGCTGTCGTTGCTGATGCAGGACCCGCCGGCGCCGTACGACGAGATCAGCAAGCGACTGAGTCTGCCGATCGGCAGCATCGGGCCGAACCGGGCGCGGTGCCTGAGCAGGCTGCGGCAGACGCCCGCGCTGGCCATGCTGGCGGCGGACGGCCCCGGACGGACCGACGAGTGAGTGGGGAGGTGAGACCCGTGATGGATCCCGAGTGGCACGACGACGAGAAGTTGATCGAGGCCTTGCGTGAGGCGTTGGCCTCCGCGGAGGACGTACCGCCGGCGTTCGTCGAGGCCGGTAAGGCAGCGTTCGCGTGGCGGACCATCGACGCCGAACTGGCGGCGCTCACCTACGACTCCGCGCAGGATCCGCTGGACGCGCTGGCGATCCGCTCGGAGAGTGCGATCCTGCGGTCGCTCACGTTCGCCTCGGACGGCTGGACGGTCGAGCTCGAACTGACGCCGGACGCCGTGCTCGGACAGCTCGACCCGCCCGACGTCGGCACGGTCACGGCCCGCGGCGACGGCGGCAAGCTGGCCACCGCGGAGATCGACGAGCTCGGCTTCTTCGTGCTCGGCCCGCCGCCGACCACGCCGTACCGGCTGGTGTGCCAGACCGGGTCCGGTACGACGATCCTGACCGGGTGGATCACGCCCTAGCCGTCAGCGGCTGTCAGCGGCTGTGAGCGGCTGTGAATGGCCTCAGGCCGCGAACACCTGCGAGTCGTCCGCGAACGCCTTGAACTCCAGGGCGTTCCCGGCCGGGTCGAGGAAGAACATCGTCCACTGCTCGCCGGTCTGTCCCTGGAACCGCACGTACGGCTCGATGACGAATTCGGTGCCGGCCGCCTTCAGTCGCTCGGCGAACGTCCGGAACTCCTCGACGGTCAGGATCAGCCCGAAGTGCGGCACCGGGACGTCGTGGCCGTCGACCGGATTGTGGATCCGCTGCGCCCGCTCGGGTGCGACGTGCGTGACGAACTGGTGGCCGCGCAGGTTCCAGTCGATCCAGGTCTGCGAGCTGCGGCCCTGTTCGAGGCCGAGGACCTCGCCGTAGAAGTGCCGCGCCGCGTCCAGGTCGTCGACCGGCATCGCGAGATGGAACCGGGGGATGGGCGAGTCGAGAACAGTCATGCTTCCATTCAAGCAGTCGTTTCGTCGCGCTGCTCGATCTCGACGTGTGGCCTGGACTGCCACAGCGCCCACTCCGCACTGACGTCGCCGGCTGTCCGCAGGAGCAGCGGCAAGTGGTCGTGCAGCAGCGTGTCGACCGAGGTCTCGGCCGCGTGCACCGTCACGTTCATCGCGGCCCGCACGGTGCCGTTGCCGTCGCGCACCGGCGCGGCGACCGAGCGGACCCCCGGGGCGAGTTCCTCGTCCGCGAGTGCCCATCCGCGGGCCCGGATCCCGGTCAGTTCGTCGCGCAGTTGGTCCGCGGTCCGCCCGATGTACGGCGGGAGTCCGGCGCGGCTCGGTTGGGCGAGGACGTCGGCCAGCTCGTCGGGGGACAGCGCCGAGAGCAGCACCTTGCCCTGCGACGTCTGCGCGGCCGGGAACCGGGTGCCGATGTCGACGCGCAGCGCGATCAGCTTCGGCACCGACACGCGAGCGACGTACACGATGTCGGAACCGTCGAGCTGCGCCATCGACGACGACTCGCCGGTGCGCGCGACGAGTGCTTCGAGATGCGGTTTCGCGATGTCCCACAGGCCGAGCGAACCGACGTACGCCATCCCCAGCGTCAGCACCTTGGGGGTGAGCTGGAAGGCGCCGCCGACGGTGCGGACGAAGCCCAGCTCCTCCAGCGTCAGCAGCAACCGCCGCGCGGTCGGCCGGGCGAGCGAGGCCGCGGCCGCGACCTCGCTGAGCGACATCGTGCGATGGTCCGCGTCGAAGCAGGCGAGCACGTCCAGCCCGCGAGCCAGCGACTCGACGAAGTCCGGGCCCGCGCCACGCCCTGCCATCTGGTTCCTCCTGGTTGGTCGGCTACCGCTCACCGAAGATGGTGCCACGTGCCTCGCGGGTGGAGTCGGACTTGTAGTCGGTGTACTGGTACGGGTTGTCCAGCACCTCGCCCTTCGGCAGCTCCGGGTTCATCCCGCTCCGCCAGGCCTCCTCGCCGAGCGCCGAGCGCAAGTAGTCGACGGTCGCCTCGACCTCCCGTCGTACGGCGGGCAGGTCGCAGCCGACCAGCTGGTGCTCGTGCTTGACCACGCGGCCGTCGACGATCACGGTGTGGACGTCGCCGCGCTGCGCCTGGAACGCCACCTGGCCGTACGGGTTGATCAGCGGGAACGACACCGGTGAGGCGTCGTTCTTGATCAGGATGACGTCCGCCTTCTTGCCGGTCTCGAGGCTGCCGAGGTCGTCGCGGCCGAGGGCCCGGGCGCCGCCGCGGGTGGCCCAGTCGACGACGTGCTCGGCGCGCAGGTGGCTGTGCGTCACGGTGGCGCCCTTCATGTGCGCCTCCAGGTGCTCGCGGGCCCGGTCGGCGCCGAGTGTGGTCCGCATGGCACTGAACAGATCGCCGCTCCACCACACGCTGGTGTCCTGCGACAGCGACACCGGGATGTTGTGGCGGCGGACCTGCCAGGTCGGCGGGTAGCCCTGGCCGGCGCTCTGCTCCGACTCGGTGGAGACCGAGATCGAGCCGCCGGTCGCGGCGATCCGCTGGTACGAGTCGGTGGTCAGGGTCGCCGCGTGCACGTAGATGTTCTGCGGCGTCATGAAGCCGTTCTCGTGCATCAGCTTGATGCCGTTGTCGTTGGTCGCGCCCCAGACGCCGGCGTGCGTGGTGACGCCGAGGCCGAGCTCGCGGGCGACCTCGAACGCGGCCCGCTCCGGGAACGCCGGGTCGCCGGTGACGTCGAACGCCAGCTGCAGGCCGATCCGGTCGTCGTCGCGCAGGCGCTCGAGGAACGCGCGCACGGACGGATCGGCCGTCCACTCCCACGGCCCGGCCTGGATGTTGCCGTAGGCAAGGACAAACCGTCCGGGCACGGCCTTCAGCGCGTCCACGGCGGCCTCGGCGTGGTCGACGCTCTGCAGCCCGTGCGACCAGTCGACGGTGGTGGTGACGCCGGCCTCCAGCGACTCCCAGGCCGAGGTCAGGTTGCCGGCGTGGATGTCCTCGGGCCGGAAGGTCTTGCCGTGCTCGAGGTAGTACCAGACGAAGTACTGGGTGAGCGTCCAGTCGGCGCCGTACGCGCGCATCGCGGTCTGCCACATGTGCCGGTGGGTGTCGATCATCCCCGGCATCACGATGCCGCCGGACGCGTCGACGACCTGGGTGCCCTCGGGGACGTCGAGGCGTTGCCCCGGCTGCCCGACGGCCGTGATCGTGTCGCCCTCGATCAGCACATCGCCGTCCTGGACCACCGTGTGGTGGTCGTCCATCGTCAGCACGGTCCCGCCCCGCAACAGCACTGTGGTCATCGATGCCTCCAACAAGTTGCCCGGACATACGTCCGTATGACGGTCACTGGGGCGGTCAGCCTCACTATCTGAGCGCTGCCTGATGGTGTCAAGAGCCTGTTGACAGGTCGTACAGGGAGATCGAGACTGATGCGGACAGGTGTCCGTAGATCCGGGAGGTCAGGTGAAGGGTCCACTGTCCGGGGTGCTGGTGGCCGACTTCTCCCGGATCCTGGCCGGTCCGTACGCGACCATGCTGCTCGCCGACCTCGGCGCCGACGTGGTGAAGGTGGAGTCGCCCGGCGGTGACGACACCCGGTCCTGGCAGCCGCCGGTCCGCGACGGCGTCTCGACGTACTACCTCGCGGTGAACCGGAACAAGCGGTCGATCGCGCTCGACCTGAAGGATCCGTCCGACCTCGCCGCGGCGCAGGAGCTGGCGCGGCGCGCGGACGTGCTGGTGGAGAACTTCCGGCCCGGCGGGCTGGCCCGGTTCGGGCTCGACTACGAGACCGTTGCCGCCGGCAACCCGAGGCTGGTGTACGCGTCGATCAGCGGGTTCGGGTCCGGGCCCGGCGGCGCCGCGCTGCCCGGGTACGACCTGATCGTGCAGGCGATCTCCGGGTTGATGAGCCTGACCGGCGACCCGTCGGGCGAGCCGTACCGGGCGGGGATCTCGGTGTTCGACGTGATGGCCGGGATGCACGCGACGATCGGGGTGCTGTCGGCGTTGAACCTGCGGCACGAGACCGGGCGTGGGCAGCACGTCGAGGTGAACCTGCTGTCGTCGGCGCTGTCCGGGCTGGTCAACCAGTCGAGCGCGTACGTCGCGGGCGGCGTCGTACCGCTGCGGATGGGGAACAGCCATCCGAGCCTGTTCCCGTACGAGCCGCTGCCGTGCGCCGACGGGGACCTCATCATCACGGCCGGGAACAACGGGCAGTTCCGCAAGCTGGTCGAGGTGCTCGGCGTGCCGGAGCTGGCCGACGACCCGCGGTTCGACCGGAACGAGAAGCGGACGGCGCGTCGGGAGGAGCTCCGGCCGTTGCTCGTGGAACGGTTGATGACGCGGACCAAGCTGGAGTGGTTCCGCGACATCATCGCCGCCGGGGTGCCGTGCGGACCGATCAACACCGTGGACGCCGGGGTCGCGTTCGCCGAGGACATCGGGCTCGACCCGGTGGTGACGGTCGGGGACATCCCGACGGTACGCAACCCGATCACGTTCTCCGGCAGCGCGGCGTCGTACCGGCTGCCGCCGCCCGAGCTGGACGAACACGGCGCCGAGCTGAGGAAGTGGTTGTCCGCATGACTTTTCCTACTTCTCTGGGGACGTCGACGGCGGACGAGATCCGCCTGCTCGGCCAGGACCTGACCAAGGACCTGATGGGGAAGGTCGGCTTCGGCGAGCTCGCCTTCTGGCTGGTCGCGCTCCGCCGGCCGACGCCGTCCGAGACCCGGGTGTTCGAGTCGGTCCTCGTCGCCCTCGCCGACCACGGCTTCACCCCCACTGCCATAGCCGCCCGGCTGACGTACCTGTCGGCCCCGGACTCGCTGCAGGGCGCCCTCGCAGCAGGTCTGCTGGGCGGGGGATCCCGCTTCCTCGGCGTCACGGAAGACTGCGCCACCTTCCTGCACCAGAGCCTGGACACCGCCGCCGCCCCGGAGGACGAGGCCGGGTGGGATGCGCTTGCGTTGGAACTGGTTCGGCAGTCCAAGGCCCGCGGGACCTACATCCCCGGGCTCGGGCACCCGGTGCACAAAGTGGAGGACCCTCGGACGCCTGTGCTGATCGGCATCGCCCGCGAGGAAGGGCTCGAAGGGCCGCATCTCAAGCTCTTCCAGGCGATCGGGCGGGTGCACGAGCAGGTGCTGGGACGCAAGTTGCCGCTCAACGGCGCCGGAGTGTGCGGCGCCGCACTCGCGGACCTCGGCCTGCCGGTGGAGATGCTGCGCGGCTTCGCCCTGCTGGCCAGAGCCGCCGGACTGCTCGGCCAGTTGGCCGAGGAGCGCCGCAGGCCCATCGGCATGGACGCCTACCTGACCGTCGATCGCAACGCCGTGTACGTCGAACCCTGAAGGAGCACCACATGGCCACAGTCGCCGCGGTGATCGCCTCCACACACCATCCGTTCTACTACCGGGCGAGCACCGCCACCGGCGCCGACCGCCCGCCGTTCGCCGATGAGTGGGTCGCGAAGATCGAGGCCTTCCGGGAGACCCTGACGAAGGCGCGGCCGGACATCCTGGTGATGGTCGGCAGCGACCACTTCCACCAGCTGTGGCTCGACAACATGCCGCAGTTCCTGGTCGGCAAGGCGCCGTACTTCGACGCCAACTGGTACAACGAGGAGCGCGAGTTCGGCCTGCCCCGGATGCGGCTGGCCGGCGACGAGCAGCTCGCCGGGCACATCCTGCGCAACGGCCTGGACGCCGGCTTCGACCTTGCCTTCAGCAACGAACTGCGGATCGACCACAGCATCACCTGCCCGATCATCACGCTGCGTCCGGACGCGGACCTGCCGATCGTGCCGATCTACACCAACATCTTCGCGCCCCCGCTGCCGCGCCCCGGCCGGTTCGTCGAGCTCGGCCGGACGATCCGGCAACTGGTGGAGTCGTGGCCGATCGACAAACGGGTCGCGATCATCGGCACCGGGCACCTGTCGCTCGAGCTGGGCGGGCCGCGGCAGTTCGGCGAGCACGGCCCGGACCCGGAGTTCGACCGCAAGGCGGTGGACTGGATCGCGAGCGGGGACCTCGACGGGTGCCTGTCCGAGGTGACGCTGGACAGCCTGCACCTGCCGGGCAACGCGACGCACGGCTTCATGGACTTCATGCTGATGATGGGTGTCGCGGGCGCCGGGGCGAAGGCGGACCATGTCGACTCGCTCGACCTGTTCCATACGATGGAGGCGTATTTCACCTGGTACCCGAACGGAGTGCCGGCATGAGCAAGTACTTGCTGAACAAGTTCCTCTACACCGTCGACCGGGACCCGGACCTGGTGGAGCGGTACCGGGAGGATCCCGCCGGCACGGTGGACTGGTGGGAGCAGGAGAAGGCGAACGAGATCCTCAACTGCGCGGTCGCGGAGAAGTCGACCTGGCTCGCGTTCACCGACGACGAGCGGAAGGCGCTGCGTGAGCACGACCACCTCGCCCTGTTCGGCCTGGGTGCGCATCCGTTCCTTACGCTGACCTTGTTCATCGCGATGTTCGAGCGGGATCACGGCCCGCTGGAGTACCAGAAGGCGTACGGCCGCGCGCTGCGGCAGCAGTACGCGTTGCCGTATCCCGATATCGCTACCTGAGGAGTCCGCGTGCGCGCCGCAGTCCTGCACACCCACGGCGAACCGCCGTCGCATGCCGAACACCCCGACCCGGTCGCCGGTGAAGGTTTCTCGATCGTCCGGGTGACCGCGGCGCCGATCGTCCCGCTCGACCTGCTGTGCGCTTCCGGTACGTCGTACTTCGGCCCGCCGGCGCTTCCGTACGTACCGGGCGTGCAAGGCGTCGGCGTGGTGGAGGAGTCGTCGAGCGTCCCCGCCGGTACTCGCGTGTTCTTCGCGACCTCGGCCGGGATGACGGCCGGCGACGGGAGCTTCGCGGAGCGGGCCGCCGTACCGGACGTGGATCTGGTGGCGCTGGACGTGCCGGTGCTCGACGCGGCAGTGGCCGCGATCGGGTTGTCCGGGGTCGCGGGCTGGATGACGCTGACGGCGCGGGCCGGGATGCAGGCGGGGGAGCGGGTGCTGGTGCTGGGCGGTGGCGGCGCGGTCGGGCAGGTGGCGATCGGGGCCGCGCGGGTGCTCGGGGCGTCGCGGGTCGTGGCCGTCGTACGGTCGGACGCGTCGCGGGAGCGTGCCTTGGCGGCGGGTGCGGACGAAGTGGTTGCGCTGAGCGCCGATGTCGACGAGCTGACGAAGCGGCTGGGCGAACCGGCGTACGACGTGGTGATCGACCCGGTGTTCGGGGTCGCCGCCACCGCCGCCTCGCGGGTGCTGGCCCCAGGCGGACGGCTGGTGAACCTCGGGGGTTCGTCCGGTGATGAGGCGGTGTTCTCGTCGTCCTTACTGCGGAGCCGGTCGGCGAGTGTGCTCGGCTACACGAACAACGCCCTCACCACGGACCAGCGTCGCGACGCCCTGACCGCCGTACTCCAGCACGCCGCCGTCGGGGCGATCAAGGTCGCCTACGAGACCGTCACGCTCGCCGAGGTCAGCACCGCCTGGACGCGCCAATCCACCAGCAACACTGCCGGCCGCCTGGTCCTCACCATCTGAACCTCTGCAGGACGACAGTACGTATACGCCCACTGGCGGGCGACCGGGCAGGTCGCCCGGCGTGCGAGCGCGGGTAGTAGACGCATACGTACTGTCGAGCTGCCGTGTCGTCAGAGGATGCGGGTGATGAGGCCGTAGGCCTGGGCTTGCTGGGCGTCGAGGACTCGGCCGGGGTCGAGGTCCGCGGCGATCTCGTCGGCGGGGCGGGCGGTGGCCTGGGCGACGAGGTCGCGGAGGCGGGCGGTCTGGTGTTCGTGTTCTTCGGCGAGGGCGGCGAGTTCGTCGGCGGTGCCGTCGGCGGTGAAGTGGGGTGCGGACAGGACGAACGTGGCGTGGCGGTGGGCCTCGCGCTGTGGTGCGGCGGCGAGTACGGCGATCGCGGCGCCGCGGACGGTGCCACGGGCGACGACGTGGACCGGGGCGGTGATCAGGTCCATCGCGGCGGCCACGGACAGGGCGGCGTCCAGGTCGGCGTCGGTCGCGGACAGGTGGAGCTTGATCGGGTCGTTGCTCTGGGCACCCAGTAGGAGCAGCTGCGAGGCGACATGGTTCGCCAGCGCGTCGTCCAGCCGCCCGCCCACCAGGATCACCCGCTCCGCCAGCAGCCGGTCAGCCAACTCCCGCTCCAGCGTGATCGCCGTCGGCTCGTACCAGGACGGCAGAATCGGCTGTGGCGCCCGCTCCGGTTGCCCCGGCACGTCAGGCACCCCGGGAATCTCGGGCCAGGGCCGGCCCGGCCCGGGCACCCCAGGGCCTGGCGTCCCCGGAACCCCCGCGCCCAGCACGCCCGCGCGGGGCCGGCCCGGCAGGCCTGCGCCGGTATGGGGTAGTGCGGCCGCGCCGGGGTGTTTCAGGGCGCTGGTGGTCGGTCGGTTCTTGGTGCTCATCTGTCCTCCTCGACACATCCACCTTGGGGCAGTCGGCCGCGGGCGTGAAGGGGGTTCCGCTGTGAGCAGACGGATCAGGGGAGGGCAGCGATCGCGGTGAGGAGTCTGTTCCAGAAGGCTTCTTGGTCAAGGGCGACGGCGATCCGGGCGTTCGGCGGGCGGCCGGTGTAGCCGTCCAGGTCCACGACTGTGGCGCCGGCGGTCCACTCGCCGGTGGTTTCGACGACGAGGTTGGCCTCGACGCACCGGACGATCGCGGGGTCGACGACCCGCGCCACCGCGACCGGGTCGTGCAGCGGCGGCGCCTCGAAGCCGAACAGGTCACGGTACGTCGACGCGAAGAACGTCATCCACTCGCCGCAGATCCGTGCCAGCGGCGTCCCGATCCGTTCCAGCCGGGCCAGGACGTCGTCCGTCACCAGCGCCTGGTGCGTCACGTTCAGCCCGCACATCGTGAACGGAATCCCCGACCGCACCACCAGATCCGCCGCCTCCGGATCCACGAACGCGTTCGCCTCGGCCAGCGGCGCGATGTTGCCGCGCTCCGTGGACCCGCCCATCCACACGATCTCGGTGATGTTCGCCGCGAGTCCGGGCTCGTCCACCAGCAGCCGAGCAATGTTCGTCAACGCCCCGGTCGCCACGACCGTCGCCGGCCGGGACCGCAGTACGTCGACCAGCACCTCGTGCGCCGAGTACGGCGACTCCGGCACCGACGGCTCGCCCATGAACGCCGAACCGTCGAGCCCGGTCGTGCCGTGGACGTCGTCGGCGATCCGCAACCGCCGCACCAGCGGCCGGTCGGCACCCCGCGCGACGGGCACATCGGACACCCCGGCCAAGGAGAGCACGCGACGCGCGTTCACCGTGCACTTGTCGACGGTCTGGTTGCCGGCCACGGTCGTCACCGCGAGCAGGTCGATGGCCGGATCGGCGACCGCGAGCAGGATCGCCAGCGCGTCGTCGTGGCCCGGGTCGCAGTCGAGGATCAACGGTGTGGCCATGGGCCAGAGTACGAGTTGTTGCTGGGTCGCAGCCGATTCAGGTCCTATGTTTGGCTTCATGAGCGAGAAGGAGCCGCCGGCGACGAACGAGTCCGGCCCCGACCAGGCTGATCGCAAGAGCGACGGTGCGCAGCGGCCGCCGCACAAGCCGTGGCGGACCGAGGGGCTGCCGGCCGGGCACGGCGACGACGACAAGCCTCGCCGGCCGCGGTGGTGGCGGTGGGTCGCGTGGATCGTCGGCGGGTACCTGGTGCTCTTCCTGCTCACCACGATGCAGGACCAGATGGCCGGCGGCGAACAGACGATCGCCTACACCGACTTCACCGCACAGGTGCAGAAGCAGAACGTGGCCGAGATCTTCTCCCGCGGCGACACCATCGAGGGCCGGTTGAAGGAAGCCGCGGAGGTGCCGGGCAAGAGCGGCGAGACCTACACGAAGTTCACCACGGAGCGGCCGACGTTCGCCAACGACAACCTGTACGGCGACCTGCAGAAGGGCGGCGCCACGGTCCGGGCGACGCCGGTGGTCGCGCAGCGCGGTGTGCTGTGGAACCTGCTGATCTCGCTCGGCCCGTTCATCCTGATCGCGGCGTTCTACTTCTGGCTGATCCGGCGCAGCCGGGCCGGCGGCGGCCTGGGCGGCCTGCTCGGCGGCGGCGGCCGGCAGAAGAAGCCGATCGACCCGAGCACCGTCCGGGTGACGTTCTCCGACGTCGCCGGGATCGACGAGGTCGAGGCCGAGATCGAGGAGGTCGTCGACTACCTGAAGGATCCCGAGAAGTACCGGCGGCTCGGTGCGCGGGCGCCGAAGGGTGTGCTGCTGGCCGGCGCGCCCGGCACCGGCAAGACGCTGCTCGCGCGGGCGACCGCCGGCGAGGCCGGCGTGCCGTTCTTCTCCGCCAGCGCCTCGGAGTTCATCGAGATGATCGTGGGCGTCGGCGCGAGCCGGGTGCGGGAGCTGTTCGGCGAGGCGCGCAAGGTGGCGCCGGCGATCATCTTCATCGACGAGATCGACACCATCGGCCGCGCCCGCGGCGGCGCCCGCTCGGTCGGCGGGCACGACGAGGGCGAGCAGACGCTGAACCAGATCCTCACCGAGATGGACGGCTTCTCCGGCACCGAGGGCGTCGTCGTGCTCGCGGCGACCAACCGCGCCGACGTCCTCGACCCGGCGCTGCTGCGGCCCGGACGCTTCGACCGGACGATCACCGTGCACGCGCCGGACCAGCCGGGCCGCGAGGCGATCCTCAAGGTGCACGCGCGCGGCAAGCCGCTCGCGGCCGACGCCGATCTGGCGGCGCTGTCGCGGTCCACGCCCGGCATGACCGGCGCCGACCTCGCCAACCTGCTGAACGAGGCCGCGCTCGCAGCGGCCCGGCAGGGCGAGTCGCAGATCACCCAGCGGGACCTGACCGACGCACTGGAGAAGGTCCAGCTCGGGACGGCGCGCAACGTGGTGATGCCGGAGGAGGAGCGGCGGCGGACGGCGTACCACGAGGGCGGACACGCGCTGCTCGGCATGATCCAGAAGGGCGCGGACCCGGTCCGGAAGGTGTCGATCATCCCGCGCGGCCGGGCGCTCGGCGTGACGCTGTCGACGCCGGAGTCGGACCGCTACGGGTACGACGTGGACTACCTGCGCGGCCGGATCATCGGCGCCCTCGGCGGGATGGCGGCCGAGCAGGAGGTGCTCGGCGTGGTCACCACCGGCGCGGAGAGCGACCTGGAGACCGCGACCCGGATCGCCCGGTCGATGGTCGGCCGCTGGGGTATGTCCGAGGCGATCGGCCCGGTCTCGGTCCTTCCGTCCGAGGGCGACGCCCGGATGGCGGGGGTCTCCGACGAGCTGCTGAACACCGTCGACGACGAGGTCCGGCGGCTGATCGAGCAGTGCTACGCCGAGGCCCGCCGCCTGCTCCGTGAGAACCGTCCGAGACTGGACTCGATCGCCGAGCAGCTGCTCGAACACGAAACCCTCGACGAGGCCGACGCCTACGCCGCGGCCGGGCTCACCCACGGCTCGCGCACCTAGCGAACCGGCGCCCCCGACCACTGGAGCAGGAACTGGAGCCCGTCGTACGACGGGGTGCCGGGCTCGGCGGTGTAGGCGACGAGCAACTGCTCCGGATGGGTGTCGACGGTGAACTGCTGCACGTCGAGGGTGAGCTTGCCCGCGGCCGGATGGTTGTAGGTCTTGACCAGCTGCCGCGGGCCGCGCACCTGGTGGGACGCCCACCAGGTGCGGAAGTCCGGGTCCTGCACGCTCAGCTCACCGACCAGCGACCTGATCGCGGGATCGTTCGGTGTGCGGCCGGCTTCCATCCGCAGGACGGCGACGCAGTCCCGGGCGGCCCGCGGCCAGTCGTCGTACAGAGCCCGCACGCGCTCGTCGAGGAACGTGAGCCGGATCAGGTTGCGGTGCGCCGGGGGCAGCGCGCCGAAGTCGGTGAGGAGCGCGGCGGCGCCCTGGTTCCAGGCGAGGACGGCCATGCCGCGGTGCAGGACCATCGCCGGTACGTCGTGCATGCGGTCGAGAAGTTGCCTGAGCTGAGGTGCAACGTCGGGCTGGACCGGCCGGCGTGACGAGGCAGGCGTGACGTCGGCGACAGTGAACAGGTACGCCCGCTCGTCCGGGGCGAGCTGCAACGCGTCCGCGAGGGCGTCCAGGACGGGGCGGGAAACGCGCCGGGTGCGGCCCTGTTCGAGCCTGACGATGTAGTCGACGCTCACGTGGGCGATCTGGGCGAGCTCCTCGCGGCGCAGCCCCGGCACGCGCCGCAGCCGTCCGTCGTCCGGCAGCCCGGCCTGCGCCGGCTCCAGGGCGGCGCGTCGGGACCGGAGGAATTCGCCGAGCTCGTTGTCCATGCCTCCTAGTGTGCGGGGTCGCCGTACTGCGTGCCTGGTACTGGCTTGCCTAGGCAGAACCCTCCCTGGAACACAGGCTGCGCGGACGCGAGCTTGGAGACATGCGAACCAACGTGAACTTCATCAGCGGCGGCCTGACGATCGCCGGAAACCTCTACGTTCCGGACGGCGACGGCCCGCGGCCGGCGATCGTGGTCGGTCACCCGGGCACCGGCGTCAAGGAGCAGGCGGCCGGACTGTACGCGCGGCGGCTGGCCGAACAGGGTTTCGTGACCCTGGCCTACGACGCGGCGTACCAGGGTGAGAGTGCGGGCCTGCCGCGCGGACTCGAGGACCCGGCGCACCGCGTCGAGGACCTGAAGGCCGCCGTCTCGTACCTGACGACGCGGGAGGAGGTCGACCCCGAGCGCATCGGCCTCCTGGGCATCTGTGCGTCCGGCGGATACGGTCTCGTCGCCACGGCGACCGATCCGCGCATCAAGGCGCTCGCCACCGTGAGCGCGGCCGACATCGCGCGGCAGTTCCGTGTCGGCGCCGACGGCACGCAGGATCCGGCTGTGTTCGAGGGGCTGCTGGCCGCCGCGGCGGCTGCTCGTACGGCGGAGGCGGGCGGCGCGGACGTCCAGACCTTCAGCCTCTTCCCGGAAACCGAGGACGCGGCCCGGGCCGGCGGGCAGCACGTGTACGAGGGGTGGGAGTACTACTGCACGCCCCGCGGCTGCCACGAACGGTCGACCAAGATCCTCCCGTGGACCAGCGTCGACCGGATCGCGACCTTCGACGCCTTCCACGCGGTGGAACTGATCGCACCGCGTCCACTGCTGATGATCGCCGGCCGCAACGCCGTCACCGCCTGGATGAGTGTCGAGGCGTTCCAGAAGGCGCGCGGCCCGAAGGAGTTCGCCTGGATCGACGACGCCACGCACGTCGATCTGTACGACCGGGACGAGTACGTGACACCGGCGGTCAGCAAGCTCACCGGCTACTTCGCCGGGGCGCTTGCCTGATCGACGTGGTGCGCCCGGATGCAGGTCTCCGGGCGCACCGAACAGACCGTGTGGGGCCTATCCGACAGTCACGGTCTGCTGGAGATCGTTGTAACCGGTGCTCGGCTGCCAGGTGCCGTCGTTCGCCAGGCGGATCGAGTACTCGGGGTGCGTGGACAGACGCGGGTCCGGCAGGTTCAGCGACAACTTGTACTTGCCGGGCACGGGCGGTGCGGCGACCTTCCAGCTGAGGTCGGTCGTCGTACCGGCTCCCCACCGGCGCGGGTCGGCGGGGACGTCGACCTTGTAGGTGTGCTTGGCGCTCTGGAGGATCAGCTGGACCTTGCGCGGGTTGTACGGCGCGGCCCAGCCGTCGTTGCGCAGCCGCAGGTCGACCTCGACCTTTCCGCGCCGGGTCGTGACCGTGCTCTGGTCGAGCGCGAACCGGTAGCCGAGCTTCTGCTTGGCCACCTCGATGTTCGTGCCCCAGCTGCCCAGCACGTCCTTGTTGTAGTCGGTGTTCAGGAAGGACACGTGCAGCCGGGCCATCTCCGCGGCGGCCGAGTCCCACTCCGAGCGCGGCGGGTTCACCGCACACGTCTCGCCGCCCTCCGGCAGATAGTTGGTGTCCTGGGCAACGAAGTCCTTGTCCAGCTCGACCGGGTCGCTCAGGTAGGTGCCGAAGTCGTCCGGGCTGGCCAGGAAGCAGTCGTTGTGATGCCCGATCCTGGCCAGCGGCGAACCGTCGTACGCCTGCTCGGCGGTCAGCGCGCCCTCGGTCCCGGTCGGTACGCCGTACATCCGCTGCTTCATGTACGGCGTGCGCACCTGGATCATCCGGTCCTTCGGCAGCGCCTTCAGCAAGGCGTCGGTGACGGCCTTGCGGTCGGCCCAGTTCTGGTCCGAGACCTGGCTCGGGTCCTGCGGGTCGCTGAAGTGATCCGTGTAGTAGCCCTCGCCCCACAGGCCGACGAAGCCGGACTGGACGAGTTCGATCACGTCGGCGTTCTCGCGCAGCACCGGCGTGAGCTGCTGGATGTGCTTGAGCACGCGGGCGACCGGTGCATCGCCGTACGGCGTCGGCGGCGGCCAGCCCGCCCCGGGCAGCGCGTACGCGAACCGGACGATCACCTTGATGCCGGCCGCGCGGGCGGTCCGGAAGTCGGCCCGGACCAGGTCGAGGTACTGCTTGTCGAGCACGTCCTGGCTCGCGAACTTCTCCAGGTAGAACACGCGCAGGATCTGGGTGACGTTCTCCTGGGTGCGGAAGTTGCGAAGGGTGGTGAGGTCGAGCGGCACGTACCCGGTGCCGTCGGCCCGGTAATGCGTCTCGGTGTGGTGGTAGAAGCCGCGCTCGGGGTTGGCGATCACGTCGTCGCTGGTCGTGTAGGTGTGCGTGCTGGTCGGTGCTGCGAGCGCCTGCTGCGCGGGGAGCAGCAGGCCGATCGCGCAGACGGCTGCAGCGAGCCTTCGTCTCATGTCGTCTCCTAGCTGATGCTGACGGTGTGCAGGAGCGAGTTCATCCCGGTCGCCGCGTCCCAGGTGCCCTGGTTCGCGAGGCGGACGGAGTACTCGGGGCGAGTGGACAGAAGCGGATCCGGCAGGTTGAGCAGCAGCGTGTACGAACCTGCCGGAAGACTGGTGGGCACGGTGAGGGTCTGCGACACCGTGGTCGACGCACCCGCGGTCCAGCGGCGCGGGTCCGACGTCATCGGGAGCTTGTAGGTGCTGCCGGTCGCGGTGTTCCGCAGGACCAGTTCGAGCGTGCGGGGGTTGAACGGCGTCGCGTAGCCGTCGTTGTGGACGGTGAAGGACACCGGCAGGCTGCCGCCGGGTGAGGCCGTGGCCGGATACGTCCCGGACTCGAGGCGGAAGCGGTACCCGAGATTCTTGCTGACGGTCGTCAGGCAGCCACCGGAGTTCCACGAGTTCAGGACGTTGGGCTCGTAGTCGGTGTTGAGGTACGACCAGTGGAACTGCGCGAGCTCCCCGGTCGCGGTGGGGCACTGGGAGCGCGGCGCGTTCACGGCGCAGGTCTCGCCGCCCATCGCGACGTACGTCGTGTCCGCCTGCAGGTACGGGTACTCGACGGACGGGTTCTCGTACGTGCCGAAGTCGTCGGCGCTGGCGAGGAAGCAGTCGTTGTGGTGGCCGATGCGGGACAGGGTCGAGCCGCTGTATGCGTCGCCGGGCTGGACCGGGGAGGTCGAGTACAGGGTGCGCTTGAACTTCGGTGTCCGCAGCTGGATCATCCGGGTCGACGGCACGACGCTGAGCAGCTTGTCGGTGACCGCCTTGCGGTTCGCCCAGTCCGTTGCCGTCACCACGCCGGCGTTGCCGAAGTTCTGCGTGTAGTACCACTCGCCCCAGGCGCCGATCAGCCCCGCCTGGACGACGGCGATCACGTCCTTGCCGGCCGCGAGGTACGGCGCCAGCTGGTCGAGGTGCGCCAGGACACGGTCCTTCGTCGCGTCGTCGCCGCTGGTGGACGTCGTGTACGCGAAGCGCAGGACCATCTTGAGGCCGGCCGCGCGCACGGTGTTGAGCTGTTGCTGCAGTTGGTCGAGCGCAGCCTGCGCGATCGGGCCGTTCTTGTACTCGGCCAGGTAGAAGACGCACATCACCAGCGAGATGCCTTGGCTGGTGCGGTAGCTCTGCAGGGTGGACTGGGAGAAGTCGGCTTTGTCGCAGTCGCCGGTGTGGTGATAGAAGCCGCGTTCGGGGTTGGCGAAGTTCTCGGTCGACGGCGTGTAGGTCACTCCGCCGCTGGTTCCGGTGTAGACCTGCGTGTACTTCGCGGACGTCTCCAGCGGAGCTTCCGCCTGGAAGATCAGGTCGGCGTCGTTCGGTGTGGCGGTCTCACCCAGGTCGGCGCGTGCGGTCGTCCACTGCGCGACCCCGCCGGTGGTGCTGAAGGTGACCGCCCGGACCAGCGTCCAGCTCCAGCCGGTGCCGGTGTGCTGGTACAGGCTGCCGTTCTCGAGCAGGTAGTCGGCGCCGGTGCCGGCCTGGGCGAACCCGGTCGACGGGTTGCGGTCGGTGTCGACGTACACCCGGAGGAACTGCGGGGTGCCGGTGTAGGAGAAGCGGTAGGTGACGGTGGTCGCGGTATTGGTCGCGGTCGCGCCGCTGATGGTGGCCTGGGCCGGGGACGTCAGCACCGCGGCCAGCAGGGCACCCGCGGTGGCGACGACGGTGAGCAGACGGAACGGACGCATCATGATGCTTCCTCTCGCTGGGCGTGGCGATGGGGATAATCATGGAGTCCAGGAAAATTATGTCAAGGCCTGAGCTCGGTCGTGATGGTCGACTCGACCTCGTCGAGCGCCAGCCGGACGGCGCCGAGCGCGACGCCCTCGTCGGCGAACGCCGACACCCGGATCTCCGGGGTCCGCAGGCACCACCGGTCCAGCTCGCGCCGCAACGGCTCCACCATCACGTCCGCCGACCGGGAGAATCCGCCGCCGATGACGACCAGCTGCGGATCCAGCGTCAGCACCAGCGCCGACGCGCCCACCGCCAGGTCACGCACGTACTCCTCGACCGCCGCCTGGGCCTCCTGATCGCCCGCCCGGGCAGCCACGAACACCCGCTCGAACCCGTCTACCTCCGGTGCGCCGGGGGCCGCTGCCGTTCGGCCAGCCTTCTCGAGCCACGCGGTGAGGTGTGTCGGGGCCTGCAACCAGCCGGCGGCGGGGAGGGCGCCGATCTCGCCGGACCAGTTGGCGAAGCCGCGGTGGAGCTTGCCGTCGATGATCAGCCCGGCGCCGGTGCGCAGGCCGGCCAGCAGGAAGACCACGTCCTTGGCGAACCGGGCGACCCCGCGCCAGGTCTCCGCGAGCGCGGCGAGCTTGCAGTCGTTCTCCACGCGGACCGGGCCCGGGACCAGGCGCCGGACGTGCGCGGCCAGGTCGACCCCGCTCCACTCCGGCAGCGAGTCCGAGAGCATCACCTTCCCGGTCCCGTCGACGAGACCGGTGGTCGCGACCCCGGTCGCCCAGATCTGCCCGTCGCCGGCGCCCGCCAGCGCTTTCGTCACGCACCGGTCCAGCGCCCCCAGCCGCGCGCGGCGGCCGACCCCGGCGTCGACCTCGAGCCGCGCCTGGCTGATCACCTCGCCGTCCAGATCGGTGACCAGGGCGAGCGCCTTGTGGCCGCCGATGTCGATCCCCAGTAATCGGCCGGCACCCGCGTTGAACCGGTACCGCCGCGCGGGCCGCCCGACGGACCCGGACGCCGGCGCGACCTCGGTCAGCCAGCCGCGCCCGAGCAGGTCCCGCGCCACGTCCTCGGTCGAAGCGCGCGACAGACCTGTTCGCTTCGACAACTCGGTCAGTGTCAGCGGCTGATCCCCGCGCAATGCCCGCAGGACGGCGGCGGCGTTGAGCTGGCGCAGCCGCGAGAGGTCCCCGCCGACCGGTTCCTCGCTCATCTGCCACCTCACTTATTCGTGGAGTCCTGGATAACTATAAGCATCCCGATTGCGCGCGGGTCTCACCGTGTGAACGGGCGCGCCGGAAGTCTGTTGCGCACTCCTGACAACGTTGTACCGTGATCTGCCGACGCTCGATCCGAAACGTTTCCGAAGGCTTCCACTGAGGAGGACCAGCGTGTCCAATCCGCTGAAGATCGCGACGCTCAGCTTCTGGCACGTCCATGCCGGCGACTACTCCAGGCAGGCCCAGGCGCACCCCGGGACGGAGCTGGTGGCCGTCTGGGACGACGACGCCGAGCGCGGCCGGTCCGGCGCCGGCCAGTTCGGCGTGGAGTTCACCGGCGACCTCGACGCGCTGCTGGCGCGCGAGGACCTGGACGGCGTGGTGATCACGACGCCGACCGACGTGCATCGCGACATCATGGTCAAGGCCGCCCGGGCCGGTAAGCACATCTACACCGAGAAGGTGCTCGCGCCGACGGTCGCCGAGGCCGAGGAGATCGTGGCCGCCACCGATGCCGCCGGCGTCAAGCTGACGGTCTCGCTGCCGCGGCTCGCGCACGGGTACACGACCGCGATCCGGGAGGTGCTCGACAAGGGCACGCTCGGACAGCTGACCTACGGCCGGGTCAGGCTCTCGCACGACGGCGCGATCCCGCGCGACGGCAAGGAGGGCTGGCTGCCGCAGCGGTTCTTCGAGCCGAAGGCGGCGATCGGCGGCGCGCTCACCGACCTCGGCTGCCACCCGGTGTACCTGACCCAGCTGTTCCTCGGCGCGACGCCGGACACCGTGAGCGCGACGTACCGGTCGGTGGCCGGGCGCGGGCTCGAGGACAACGCGGTCGTGGTGGCCGGGTACGGCGACCAGAAGATCGGCGTGATCGAGGCGGGGTTCGCGAGCAACAACCCGTTCACGATCGAGCTGTTCGGGACCGAGGGCACGCTCACCTACACCGATCGCGGGAACGTGCTCCTGGTGAACGGCGAGCAGGTCGAGGTGCCCGACCACTCGCCGGATCCGTTCGCGCAGTGGGTCGACCACATCGTCCACGACACCCGGGCCGACGAGAACATCGAACGCGCCGTGGAGCTGACGCGCCTGGTGGTGGCGGCGAACGCGGCGGCCGAGTCCAACCGAGTGATTTCCTACAGCTGAGAGGACCTGCGGATGATCAAGGTCGGTTTGATCGGTGCCGGCGGGATCGCCTCGGCACACATCAAGGGGTACCGGGCGCACGCGGACCGGATCGCCGTCACCGCGGTGGCGGACGCGGTCGAGGAGACGGCGAAGAAGCGCGGCGAGGAGCTGGACGCCGCGGTCTACACGGACTACCGGGAGATGCTCGCCACCGAGGAGCTGGACGCGGTCGACATCTGCCTGCCGCACCACCTGCACCGGGACGCGATCGTCGCGGCGGCCGAGGCGGGCAAGCACATCCTGTGCGAGAAGCCGCTGTGCCTGTCCGCCGAGGAGGCCGCGGACGTCCGCAAGGCGGTGACCGAGAACGGCGTGACGCTGATGTGTGCGCACAACCAGCTGTTCATGCCCGCGGTCGCGAAGGCCCGGGAGTTGCTGCAGGCCGGGGCGATCGGCACGGTGTACGAGGTCCGGACGACGGACAGCTTCTACAACGACTTCGATCCGTCGTCGATGGGCTGGCGGGCGAGCAGTAGGACGAGCGGTGGTGGCGAGCTCATTGACACCGGGTACCACCCCACCTATCTGATGCTGCACCTCGCCGGCGGGCTGCCGGTCGAGGCGACCGCGATGCTCTCCACGCACCGGTTGAAGTTCATGGAGGGCGAGGACTCCGCCCAGGTCCTGATCCGGTTCGACAACGGGGTCGTCGGCCAACTGGTGACCAGCTGGGCGTACCAGCCGGCCGAAGGCACCGAGCGGTTCTCGGCCGTCGGCGAGCTCGGCTCACTGACCAGCGACGGTACGACGCTGTCCTACCGCCTCCGGTCGGGCGAGACCGAGACCTTCACGTTCGAACCGGTCGACACGTTCGTCGCCGAGATCGGCCACTTCGCCGACTCGCTGGCCGGCAAGCAGCGTCCGCTGCACACCGAGGAGGAAGGCATCGCCGTCCTCGGCATCCTGCTCGCGGCGTACGAGGGCTCGAAGTCCAAGACCGTCGCGCCGGTCCTCAAGGTGTAACCAGCCACACGTCGCCGGGACCTTGGACAGGTCATGACTTGTCCAAGGTCACCGGGAGGTGTTCAAGGTCTGGTCCTCCTCGAAGTAGAACGGCTTGGCGAGGTCGTCGAGCAGGGTCGGCTGGGTCGGGTGCCAGTCGAGCAGCTCGGTGGTCAGCGCCGCGGTGGCCGGGTTGTCCATCGCGGCGAAGGCCGCCAGGAATCCGAGGTACTCCGGAGCCTGCTCGGGAGTGATCGAGCGGGTCGGCAACTGCAGGCCGCGTCCGATCGCGTCGGCGATGGTCCGGAACGTGACGCCCTCGTCCTGGACGGCGTGCAGGCGGGAACCCGCCGGCGCCGACTCGAGCGCCAGGCGGTAGAGCCGGGCGGCGTCCAGCGTGTGCACGGCCGGCCAGCGGTTCGACCCGTCGCCGACGTACGCCGCGAAGCCGTTGCGGCGGGCGAACCTGATCAGCGACGGTACGAAGCCGTTGTGGTCGAGCTCGCTGTGCACCTGGGGGAGCCGGACGATCGACGACCGGACGCCTCGGTCCGCCAGCGAGACGACGAGATTCTCCGCGTCGATGCGGTAGCCGCCCGCGTCGCTGAAGTCGGCCTCGGTCCCCGGACGGTCCTTCACGACGCCGGCGAGCATGCCGGTGCCCGATGTGCTGACCAGCGGCTTCCCGGTGCCGGCCAGGGCGTCGCCGATCGTCCGCAGCGCGGCGAGGTCCGACTCGGCCGCGCCGGCCAGATCGCCGGCGACCATCAGGTCGTGCCGGAACGCCAGGTGGACGACGCCGTCCGCGGCGGCCGCCGCCGTGCTGAGCCGGTCGAGATCGTCGAGGTCGCCGCGGACGACCTCGGCGCCCCGGTCGGTGAGCCGTTTCGCCGACTCGTCGGAGCGGGCCAGGCCGAGGACCTGGTGACCGTTGTGCAGGAGTTCCGGGACCAGCGCCGAGCCGACGTGGCCTGACGCTCCGGTGACGAAAATACGCATTGCGGGAATCCTTCCAGTGATGTCACTGACTGACATCACCGATGCTACACCCTGATGTCACTGGATGACATCGGCTAGGATCGAGGCCATGGCACGGTGGGAACCGGACGCGGCCGGGCGGCTGCGCGAAGCGGCGATGGCGCTGTACGCCGAGCGCGGGTACGACGGCACGACCGTCGCCGAGATCGCCGACCGGGCCGGCGTCACCGCGCGGACCTTCTTCCGGCACTTCGCGGACAAGCGCGAGGTGCTGTTCGCCGGATCCGAACTGCTCGGGCAGGACATGGTCGCGGCGCTCGCCGCGGCGCCCGCGGACGCGTCCCCGATGGAGGCCGTGACCGCCGCGGTGCTGGCCTCGGCCGAGTTCTTCGACGGCACCCGCCGGGACTACTCGCGCCGCCGGGCCGCCGTGATCGCGTCGACGCCGGAGCTGCGCGAGCGCGAGCTGATCAAGATGGCGTCGATGACGACGTCGCTCACCGAAGGTCTGCTCGCGCGTGGCGTCGACCCGGACGTCGCCGCGCTGGCGGCCGAGACCGGGGTCGCGGTGTTCCGGGTGTCGTTCGAGCGCTGGATCACCGCGCCGGACGACGTGCCGATCGCCGACGTCATCCGGTCGACGCTGAAGACACTGTCCGCGCTGACTGCCTAGCGTCCCACGAGGCCACCGCGACGACGGTGACGCAGGTCGCGGCCATCAGGGCAAGGTCCGCGATCGAGCCGATCGCCGGTGTCGCGAGCGGCAGCGCGAGCAGTACGGCGACGCCCGTCACCGCCGTACCGAGGTGAACCCGGGACACGTCGGCGATGACCCGGTGCACAGCCCAGAGCAAAGCGATGAACGACGCGGCCGGTACGGCGACCGCGTAGCTCGCTCCGGTGGGGGACAGGTGGAGCTCGTGGCCGGTCTGCTCGACGGCGACCTCGAGGCCGGCGCCGAGCGCGGCGAGCGAGGCGAACAGGCCGTAGTGGCCGTAACCCCAGCGGTACGAGCGGTTCCGCCGGTCCTCAAGCCGCGGACCGGCCGGATGCAGGAAGTACAGCCACCACAGCGCGAACAGGATCACCAGCCCACAGCCCGCGACAGCGATCAGCTCGGCGCTGACATCGGTCTCCGCCACGGCCCGGCGTACGGCGTTGGACGCGGCCAGCACCGCCTCGCCCAGCAGGATGATCGTGAACAGGCCGTACCGTTCCGCGATGTGGTGCGGATGCCAGTGCGTCGCCCGCGGCCGCTCGGCCCACAGCGGCACCGACAGCTCCAGGACCGCCAGCGCGAGGAAGGCAACGAGCAGTACGGCGTCGGACGCGCCGGTGTTGGCGAGGTACAGCCGGCCGAACCAGCCGATCTGCAGTGCCCCGATCCCGATCGCGTAGCGGAACGCCGTCCGCCGCGACGCCGGGTCCTCGATCCCCGCGCGCAGCCACAGCGAGATGAGCCCGAGCCGCATCACCAGGTAGCCCGAGGTGATCATCAGGTAGTCGCCGTGGTCCGCCGCGGCCGGGACGCCGGCGGCGAGCAGCAGCACGCCGGCCATCTGCACCATGGTGAGCAGCCGGTAGGTGACGTCGTCGGTGTCGTACGACGACGCGAACCAGGTGAAGTTCATCCACGCCCACCAGATCGCGAAGAACACCTGCAGGAACGGCAGCACGCCGTCGCCCGCGTGCCCCTCGGCGATCGTGTGCGCGAACTGCTCGGTGATCGCGGCGACCGCGACCACGAAGGTCAGGTCGAAGAGCAGTTCGAGCTGACTGGCGACCCGGTGCGGCTCGTCGATCGGCCGCGCCGTCATCCGCACCCGGATGCGGACCGTGGCGTTGGGCAACTGCCTCTCCTCTCGTATGACGTCACAGACAAGACAGCACTGATAAGACAGGGCAGCGGCCGCCGATGTGACTGTCACAAGCGCCGGGGGTGCCCTGTCTTACCTGATGACAGCTCAGGACAATCGAAAGGGATCTGCGATGAAGATCGTCGTGATCGGCGGCACCGGCCTGATCGGCACGAAGCTGGTGGCGAAGCTCACCGAGCACGGCCACGAGGCGGTCGCGGCCGCACCGAGCACCGGCGTCAACACGATCACCGGTGAGGGGCTGGCGGACGTACTGAAGGGCGCGGACGTGGTCGTCGACGTGGCCAACTCGCCGTCGTTCGAGGCCGGGCCGGTGATGGAGTTCTTCAGGACGTCCACCGCGAACGTGCTGCAGGCCGAGGACGAGGCCGGCGTCCGGCACCACGTGGGCATCTCGATCGTCGGCACCGAGCGGATGCCGGACAACGCCTACTTCGCCGCGAAGATCGCCCAGGAGGAGCTCATCAAGGCCTCGGGCATCCCGTACTCGCTGGTGCACGCGACCCAGTTCTTCGAGTTCGTGCCGGCGACCGCCGACTCCGGAACCCAGGAGGACGGGAAGGTGCACATCGCGCCGGTCGCCTGGCAGCCGATCGCCGCCGAGGACGTCGCCAGGATCCTCGGCCGGACCGCGGTCGGCGAGCCGCTGAACCGGCGGATCGACATCGCCGGGCCGGACGAGGTCCGGATGGACGAGTTCATCCGCAAGGCGCTGGCCGAGAGCGGCGACCCCCGCGAGGTGGTCTCCGACCCGCACGCGACGTACTTCGGCTCCGAGCTCACCGAGCGCAGCCTGGTCCCGCTCGGCGAGGCCACGCTGGGCGAGCTGCACTACGCCGACTGGTACGCGGCCCGATGAACGGCGCGTCGGAGTCGGAGTTCCTCCGTGAGCTCGATGTGGAGGTGGAGGCGGACATCCGGCTGAACGCGGCCGGGACGCCGCCCGAGGAGGAGTCGCCGGCGGAGTGGCTGATGGACCCGTTCGAGGTGCAGGCCGAGGCCGCCGACCTGAACAGCCTGCACAGCGCGATCGAGGCGCTGGAGGGAGATCCCGGGCCGTATCCTCCAGCAGATGACTGAGGATCTGGACGACGCGGTCGCGGTCTTCAACCAGGTGCGGCCGCGTCTGATGGGGATCGCGTACCGGATGCTGGGCAGCCACACCGAGGCCGAGGACCTGGTCCAGGAGGTGTGGCTGCGCTGGCAGGCCGCCGACCGCGACGCGGTGCAGAGCCCGGTCGCGTACCTGTCGACGGCGGTCACCCGGCTCGCGATCAACGCCAGCCAGTCCGCGCGGGCGCGCCGGGAGACCTACATCGGGCCGTGGCTGCCCGAACCGGTCGACACCAGCGCCGATCCGTACCTCGGCGCCGAGCACGGGGAGGCGCTGAGCTTCGCGGTCCTCCTCGTGCTCGAACGGCTGTCGCCGACCGAGCGGGCGGCGTACATCCTGCGGGAGGCGTTCGACTACCCGTACGACGAGCTGGCCGCGATGCTGCAGACGAGCGAGGCCGCCGTACGGCAGCTCGTCAGTCGGGCCCGCAAGCGGATCCGGGCGGAACGCCGGACCGAGGTCAGCGGGGACCAGCAGAAGACCTTGCTGACGGCGTTCGTCGCGGCGGCGCGGTCGGGCGATCTCGCCGTACTGGAGCAGTTGCTGGCCAAGGACGCGATCAGCTACTCCGACGGCGGCGGCGCGGCCCGGGCGTCGAAGTTCCCGGTGGTCGGCCGGTCGCGGGTGGCGAAGTACTACCGGTCGTTCCACACCCGGTTCTGGGTCGGTGTCGAGGTGGAGTTCGGTACGGCGAACGGCCGCGCGGCGGCGATGCTGCGCCGCGACGGCGAGGTGTTCGCGGTCTGCACGGTGACCGCGTCCGCCGAAGGGATCGACGAGGTGTTGTGGCAGATGAACCCGGCGAAGCTCACCGCGGTCGCTTGAGCAGGAGGCGAAGTTGTTCAGGCGAGGCGATCATGCCGTCGTGCACCGGTTCGCGACGGCCTGCCGGGCCGGGAGTGCCGGGGCGCTGCGCAGCGTGCTCGCGGCGGAGGTGGTCGCGGTCAGCGACGGCGGCGGCCGGGTGGTCGCGGCGCCGGACCCGGTGCACGGCGCCGACCAGGTCGCGCGCTGCGTCACCGCACTGGTCGGTCCGGAGACGGTGCTGACTGTGGAGGCGGTCAACGGGCAGCCGGGCGTCGTCCTGCGGGCCGTCGGCCGGGTGGTCGCGGTGATCAGCCTGAAGGTCACCGGCCCGAAGGTGTCGGCCGTGTGGATCGTGCTGAACCCGGACAAGCTCCGGCACTGGCGCCCGCGGGAATGAACCCCGGCCGGTCTGATGTTGACATGTCAACCTAGACTTGGTGCGTGAGTGGACAGGAGCGTGCGGAGATGGCCGAACTGGCCTTCGGACTCGATACTTTCGGTGACATCCCGGTGGACGACAGCGGTGCGCCGGTGACGGCCGCGGCCGCGATCCGGCAGGTGGTCGACGAGGCCGTCCTGGCCGACCAGATCGGCGTGGACGCGATCGCGCTCGGTGAGCACCACCGGCCGGAGTTCTCGATCTCGACGCCGGAGACGGTGCTGGCCGGGATCGCGACGCAGACCTCGAACATCCGGCTCGGATCCGGGGTGACCGTGCTGAGCTCGGACGACCCGGTCCGGGTGTTCCAGCGGTTCTCGACCGTCGACGCGCTGTCGAACGGGCGCGCCGAGGTGATCCTCGGGCGCGGCTCGTTCACCGAGTCGTTCCCGCTGTTCGGGTACGACCTCGCGGACTACGACAAGCTGTTCGAGGAGAAGCTGCAGCTGTTCGTGCGGCTGCTCGACGAGAAGCCGGTGAGCTGGGAAGGCACCGTGCGGGCGGCGCTGGACAACATCGAGGTCTACCCGAAGACCGAGTCCGGCCGGCTGACGACCTGGGTCGGGGTCGGCGGGTCGCCGCAGTCCGTGGTGCGGACGGCGTACTACGGCCTGCCGCTGATGCTCGCGATCATCGGCGGGTCGCCGGACCGGTTCGCGCCGTACATCGACCTCTACCAGCGGGCGGCCCAGCAGTTCGGGACCGTCGCGCACCCGGTCGGGATGCACTCGCCGGGGTTCGTCGCGGAGACCGACGAGCAGGCGAAGGAGATCTACTACGCGCCGTACAAGGTGATGCGGGACCGGATCGGCGCGCTGCGCGGCTGGCCGCCGCTGAAGCGGGAGGAGTTCGAGTCCGAGGTGCTGCACGGATCGATGTACGTCGGTTCGCCGGAGACCGTCGCGCGCCGGATCGCGGGCGCGGTCAAGGCGCTCGGGGTCGAGCGGTTCGACCTGATCTACTCGGGTGGTCCGCTGCCGTCGAGCGCACGGCTGAAGGCCGTCGAGCTGTACGGCACCAAGGTCGTCCCGCTGGTGCGCGAGATCCTGGCGGAGTCCGCATGACGACGATCGGGATCCTCGGCGCCGGCAAGGTCGGGACGGTGCTGGCGCGGCTCGCCGTCGCGGCCGGGTACCGGGTGCTGATCGCCGGGTCGGGTGACGTGTCGAGGATCGCGCTGATCGTCGAGGTGGTGACGCCGGGCGCCGTGGCGGTGACCGCGGAACAGGCGGCCGCCGAGGCCGACGTGGTGATCCTCGCGCTGCCGCTCGGCAAGCACCGGACGATCCCGGTCGAGGCGCTGCGCGGCAAGCTGGTCGTCGACGCGATGAACTACTGGTGGGAGGTCGACGGCATCCGCGACGACCTCACCGATCCGCGGACGTCCTCGTCGGAGATCGTCCAGCGCTTCCTGCCGGAGTCGCGCGTCGTCAAGGCCTTCAACCACATGGGCTACCACGACCTCGACGAAGGCGCCCACGCCGCGCATCGCAAGGCCATCGCCGTCGCCGGCGAGCCGGCCGACGCCGAGCAGGTCGCGAAGATCGTCGACGCCCTCGGCTTCGACCCGGTCCTCGCCGGACCACTTGCCGAGGGCAAGCGTCTGGAGCCGGGCACCGAACCCTTCGGCGCGAACGTCGACGCCCGCGAACTCCAGCAGATGCTGGACCGCTACCCGGAAACCATCCGCGGCCAGGAAGTAGCGAGAGCCCGCACAGCCGCCTAGCTCAGGTGGGGGACAGCGATCACCCGTAGGAGGGAGTCCGTTCGCCGGGCGAACTCCTACGGTCGGGCTATGCGGAAATTACCGGCGTACGGCGTTGCCGTGCTGATGGTCGGGTATGCCGTCGGCAAAGCGGTGTTCGCGGTCGAGGGCCGGTTGGGCTTCCCGACCGGCCCGGTCGTGACGGCCGCGGAGCAGGACGCGTACTTCCTGGACCCGGCGCCGGCGCAGGCTTTCGCCGCGATCACCGGCTTGGTCGGCGCGGCCCTCGCGGTGGCGACGGTGCGCGGGTTCGGCGTACCGCGGAGGGTGTTGCTGGCCGGTGTGGTGTTGCTGTTGGCAGGTGCCGGCTCCGGGGCGGCCGTGATGGTGGTCGACGGGTTCGTCGGGCTAGGCGTCGGCTGGCAGTGGTATCACGGTGTTGTCGGGGTGGTCGTGCTTTGTCTGCTCGGGGCGATGGCGGACTGCTTTTTCCGCTCCGATACCGGCGGCGATCACGCAGGCGATGCCGAAGGCCTGGAGAAGGGTGGGGGATTGGCTGAGGAGTAGCCAGCCGATCAGCAGTGCCAGGGCCGGTTCGAGGCTCATCAGGGTTCCGAAGACCCCGGCGTCCAGGCGGCGGAGTGCCAAGTACTCCAGGCTGAACGGGATGACCGGCAGCAGCAGCGCCAGCCCGAAACCGACGACCGCCAGTTGCCACGTCATGACCGGGATCGTCGCGGGTCCGGCGGCGGCCGTCGCGACGACCGCGGCGACCGGGAGCGACACGCCCATCCCCTGAAGACCGGTGACGTTGCTGCCCACGCGCTGGGTCAGGACGATGTACGCCGCCCAGCACACCGCCGCGCCGAGCGCGAACAGTACGCCGGGCCCGTCGACCGACCCGTGCCACGGCTGCGTCAGGAGCAGGACGCCCGCGAACGCCAGCGCCGGCCAGACCAGTCGCCCGCGACTTCGCAGTACGGCGACCGACAGCGGGCCGAGGAACTCCAGCGCACTCGCCGTGCCGAGCGGGAGACGAGCCGCGGCGGCCATGAACAACAGCGTCACGCCGGCCGTGGCGACGCCGAGGCCGACCGCCGCGAGGAACGCGTTGCGATCGAACGAGCTCGGCCGCGGCCGGAACAGCACCAGCACGATCAGCCCGGCGCACACCAGACGCAGCCAGGCAGCACCCTCGGGCCCGACCCGGTCGAACAGCCCGACCGAGGCGGCCAGCCCCAGTTGGACCATCGTCATCGACAGCACGGCGAAGGCGATACCGGTCTCACGTGTGCGCATACCGTCCAGTGAAGCCGGGGATTTCGTTCGCGTCCACGTGAGAATCCTGGATATATCGTTCATGATCAGTGAATGGACGTCCGCCGGCTCGAGCTCCTGCTCGCCCTGTCGCGCCTGGGCTCGATGCGCGCCGTCTCCGACGTGCTCGGCGTCACCACCTCGACCGTCTCGCAACAGATCGCGGCGCTCGCCCAGGAGGTCGGCACACCGCTGCTGGAGCCCGACGGCCGCCGCGTCCGTCTCACCCCGGCAGGCCGCCGGCTGGCCGAGCACGCCGTCCACATCCTCGCCGCCCACGAGGCAGCCCGAGCCGACCTCGACCCGTCCGCCGAACCGGCCGGCACCGTCCGCGTAGCCGCCTTCCACACCGCGATCCGCGACACGCTGCTGCCCGTCGTACCGCGGCTGCCGTCCGCCGTCCGGGTGGAGATCCAGGAGCACGAACCACCCGAGGCGATCGCACTGCTCGAACGCGATCAGGTCGACCTCGCGCTCACCTACGACTACAACCTCGCGCCCGCGCCACATGACGCCGCGGTGCAAGCCGTCCCGCTGTGGGAGAACAGCTGGAGCCTCGCCGTCCCGTCACGCTCCCGGCGTACGACGGGTACGGCGGTCGACGTCATCGGCGCGTACGCCGACAGCGACTGGATCGTGAACTCCCGGCACACCGCCGACGCACAGGTCGTCCGCACCATCGCCGCCCTGGCCGGCTTCGAACCCCGCGTCACCCAACGCGCCGACAGTCTGCGGCTCGTCCAGGAGATGATCCTCGCCGGCCTCGGCGTCGCCCTCCTCCCCGCCTCCTACCCGCGAGCGACCGGCCTCTCCCTCCGCCGCCTCCACGACCCCGAGCCCCGAATGCGAGCCCACGCCCTGATCCGCCGCGGCCGCACCGACTGGCCACCCCTCGCACTCCTGCTCGGCCTGCTAGCGCCTGACCGCGTGAAGTAGTTGCAGGGTCAGGTGGCCGTTGGCGAAGAGGTGGGTGAGGCGGGTGTCCTGGCGGGTGGCGAGGGTGTAGGCGGGGTGGGTTCGGTAGCGGGCGGTGATGTGGGCGGTGACCTCGGCGGCTCGGCGGGTCCAGGACAGGGGAACGGCGGCGGGGCGTTCGGTCTGCTCGACGAGGTCGAAGCCGGTGTGGTCGAGGACGGCGGTGAGTTCGGCCTGGGTGGGGAAGTGGTTACCGTCGGGCGGTTCCGGGACGGGACGGTTCGCGACCACGACGAGCAGGCCGAGGGACGCGCGCGGTCCGAGGACGCGGTGGATCTCCCGCAGTACGGCGGCCTTGTCCTCGACCGTGCACAGGACGCCGAGGCACCAGGCGACCTCGATCGACCCGTCGCGCAGCGGGAGGTGCCGGCCGTCGGCGGTGACGACCGGCAGGCCGAACAGCCGGGACGCGGCGCGGCCCGCGGAGGGCATCGGATCCAGCAGCACGGGACGTACGCCGAACCGCCGGGCCGCCCAGGCCGCGGGGCCGCCGGAGCCCGCGCCGACGTCGAGGAGCCGGTCGCCCGGCGACAATTCGCACGCCTCGGCGAGCCAGGCCAGCGCGGCCGGGCTCGAACTGCCGCGGCAGGCCGCCGGGATCGCGTGCTGGTCCCCGAGGTGCTCGACGGCCTCCGCGGTCCAGGCGGCCACGTCGTCGAACTCGGCGACCATCGCCGGCGCGGTCATTCCACCAGCTTGCCGTCGGACGAGACGTGCCGCATCAGCGTGCGCAGCTCGTCCGGGATCGGCGGGATCGGCTCCTGGTCGATCGCGCCCGGACCGGACCAGACGAGGTTGACCTGGAGCGACTCGTCGAGGTCCGGGTAGTCCGACCGGTTGTGGCAGCCGCGGGTCTCCCGTCGTACGAGCGCCGCATCCAGCGTCGCCCGCGCGGCCAGCGCCGACGCCTTCAGGTCGAAGGCGTGGGCCAGGTCCTGGAAGCCGGCGATGTCCGGGTGGACGCCGATCTGCGTGATCCGTTCCTCGACGTCCGCGAGCTCCGCGAGGCCGGCCTCCAGACCCGCCTCGTCGCGGACGACACCGGCCCGCGCCGTCATCGTGTCGCGCAGCGCACGCTGCAGGGCGCGGACGTTCTCCGGGCCGTCGTTCGTCAGCAGTTGGTCGACCTCGGCCCGGGCCTCGGCGACGGCATCCGCGGAGCGCAGCTGGGCCTGCCGGCCGATCGAGTACTTCGCGGCTTCCTCGGCGACGATCCGCCCGAAGACGAGCAGCTCGATCAGCGAGTTGCCGCCGAGCCGGTTCGCGCCGTGCAACCCGCTGGCCGCCTCGCCGATCGCCCACAACCCGTCGACGCCGGTGCCGTGGTCCTCGGGACGGACCCAGACCCCGCCCATCGAGTAGTGCGCGGTCGGCGCGATCTCGATCGGCTGCCTGGTGATGTCGAGCATCTGCAGCTCGAGCAGCGTCTGGTAGACCCGCGGCAGCCGCCGCATGATCGTCTCGCGGGGCAGGTGCGACACGTCCAGCCAGACGCCGCCGTTCTGCGTCCCGCGGCCTTCCGCGATCTCGGTGTACTCCGCCAGCGCGACCCGGTCCCGTGTCGACAGCTCCATCCGCTCCGCGTCGTACCGGGCCATGAACCGCTCGCCGAGCGCGTTGCGCAACTGGCCGCCCTCGCCGCGGGCCGCCTCGGAGACGAGCGTGCCGGCCGCGTTCTCGGGCTCGATCAGCCCGGACGGGTGGAACTGCACCAGTTCGGGATCGCGCAGCCGCCCGCCCGCCAGCACGGCCAGCCGGAACGCGTCGCCGGTGTTCTCGTCGCGCCGTGACGACGTCCGCCGCCAGATCCGGGTGTGACCGCCCGCGGCCAGGATCACCGCGTCGGCGTGGATGACATACCGCCGGCCCGTGGTCAGGTCGAACCCGTACGCGCCGAAGACCGTGTTGTCCTTCACCAGGATCCGGGTGACGTAGACGGTGTCCAGGATCGGTACGCCGAGCTGGACCGCGCGGTTGATCAGCGTGCGCTGGATCTCCAGCCCGGTGTAGTCGCCGGCGAACGCGGTCCGGCGGTAGGTGTGCGCGCCGAAGAACCGCTGCGAGATCCGCCCGTCGGCCTCGCGCGCGAACGGCATCCCCCAGCGTTCGAGGTCCTCGATCCCGCGGGCCGCGCCCTGCGCGACGACCTGCACGGTCACCGGGTTCGCGAGCAGGTAGCTCTCCTGCAGGGTGTCGGCCGCGTGCTGCTGCCAGGTGTCGGCCGGGTCCATCGTCGCCAGTGCCGCGTTGATGCCGCCGGCCGCCAGTGAGGTGTGCGCGTCGGAGCGCGGGCGTTTGCCGAGGGCGAGAACCTCGACGCCCTGCTCGGCCAGCTCGATCGCCGCCCGGAGGCCGGCACCACCGGTTCCGATCACCAGGACCGACGTGGCGATCTGCTGCTCGGTGATGCTCATCTGTTCTCCTTCGTGCGCCGCGGATGCTCTCACTCACCAGGACAACGCAGAGTGGCGTTCTGTGACTGTCTCCCCGGTCACACCCCGGCTGTCTGTCCGGTCTCACCCAGTACCCGAGACAAGAGGAGATCCCCATGAGTGAGAATCCGGTCGTCGTCCTGGTGCACGGTGCGTTCGCCGAGTCGGCCAGCTGGAACGGCGTCGTCGAGCGGCTGCGGGCGCGGTCGATCGAGACCGTCGCGGTCGCCAACCCGCTGCGCAGCCTCGAAGGCGACGCGCAGTACGTCCGCGACGTGATCGCCGGGATCGGCAAGCCGGTGGTCCTGGTCGCGCACTCGTACGGCGGCATGGTGATCACGCAGGCCGCCGCCGGCAACGACGCCGTGCAGGCGCTCGTGTACGTCTGCGCGTTCGCACCGGACCACGGCGAGACCGCGTTCCAGCTGTCGCTGATGTTCCCGGGCAGCACGCTCGGCGCGGCACTGAACGCGTACCCGGTGAGCACCGGCGGCAACGAGCTCGCGATCCGTACGGACGTGTTCCGTCAGCAGTTCTGCGCCGACGTCCCCGCCGAGCAGGCCGCGCTGATGGCCGCGACCCAGCGGCCGGCCACCGAGGCCGCGCTGACCGCGCCGCTGCCCACGGCCACGCCCGCGTGGCAGACGATCCCGTCCTGGTTCGTGTTCAGTGACCAGGACCTGAACATCCCGGTGGCGCTGCACCGGTTCCTCGCCGACCGCGCCGGCGCCAAGGACACCCGCGAGATCGCCGGCGCCTCGCACGCCCTCAGCGTGTCCCAGCCGGAGGCCGTCACGGCCACCATCCTGGACGCCATGAACGCCTGACCACCCGTGGCCACGCACGCGGCCACGAACCCGACCACGAACTCGACCATGGGGTCTCCAGGGCGCGGACCCCGTGGTCGACGGCCGACGCTGACAGTGTTCCCCAGCGTCAGGAGGCCGGATCGTGAGTACGGCGGGGTTGGACGAGTTCCTGCAGGCCCGGCCGCGGTTGTTCCGGATCGCGCGCCGGATCGTCGGCAATCCGCACGAGGCCGAGGAGCTCGTGCAGGACGTCTGGGTGCGCTGGCAGCGGACGGACCGGTCGGGGGTCGCCGACCCGCAGGCGTTCCTGGCGACCACGGTGTCGCGGCTGGCGATCAACCTGGTGCAGTCGGCGCGGCGCCGGCACGAGACGACGGTCGGGCCCTGGCTACCCGACGAGCGCGTGGCGACCGGGCCCGATCCGCAGGCGCATGCCGAGGACCAGGAGGCGTTCGCGGTCGCCGTCCAGCTGCTGAAGGACCGGCTCTCGCCGGCCGAGCGGGCGACGTACGTCCTGCGGGAAGGCTTCGGGTACCCGTACCGGGACATCGCCGAGACGCTCCGCATCGGTACGCCGAACGCGCGGCAGCTCGTCAAGCGCGCCCGCGACCGGCTGGCGCAGGAAGCCGTGTGACCGGGCGGTTGCGGTACTCGGGGGTTCTGTACCCGTATCGCTGTTCCCACGTAGCCTCTGACGGGTGGGGTGGGAGCGATTACGCGGGCGGCGAGCGGAATGCGCACGCCTGGACCACGTGGTCGCCGGGGTGCGCTCCGGTGAGGGGCAGGTGCTCGTCGTGCGCGGCGAGGCCGGCATCGGCAAGTCGGCGCTGCTCGAGTACGTCGCCGCACGGGCCGACGGCTGCCGGGTCGCGCGCGCGTCCGGGGTCGAGTCGGAGATGGAAGTCCCGTTCGCCGGCCTGCACCAGTTGTGTCTGCCGATGCTCGGTCTCAGCGACCGGCTGCCGGGTCCGCAGCGCGGAGCCTTGGAGGTCGCGTTCGGTCTGAGCAGCGGGGGACCGCCGGACCGGTTCCTGATCGGTGCGGCGACGCTGAGTCTGCTGTCAGCGGCTTCCGATCGGGAGCCGCTGCTGTGTGTCGTCGACGACGCGCAATGGCTCGACCAGGCCTCGGTCCAGACGCTGACCTTCGTCGGGCGCCGGCTGTTCGCGGACCGGATCGGTCTGGTGTTCTCGCTGCGCGAGCCGGTGACCGGACCGGAGTGGAGCGGGTTCCCGGAGCTGGCGGTCGGAGGGCTGGCCGACGAGTACGCCGGTTCGCTGCTCGACTCCGTCGTCCCCGGGCGGCTCGACGCGCCGGTGCGCGACCGGATCGTGGCCGAGACCCGGGGCAACCCGCTCGCGCTGATGGAGCTGCCGCGCGGGCTGACCGCCGCGCAACTGGCCGGCGGGTTCGAGCGACCGGACACCCGGCCGCTCGCGAGCCAGATCGAGCAGAACTTCGCGCTCCGCGTCCAGACGCTCCCGCGGGACACGCAGCGGCTGCTGCTGACCGCGGCCGCCGAGCCGGTCGGCGACGTACCGCTGCTGGTGCGCGCCGTGGCCCTGCTCGGCGTACCTATGAGCGCGGTGGCTTCTGCCGAGGCAGCCGGGTTGATCGATATCGCGGCCCGGGTCCGGTTCCGGCACCCGCTGGTCCGCTCGGCGACGTACCGCGCCGCGGATCCGGCGGACCGGCGCGCCGCGCACCAGGCCCTCGCGGAGGCGATCGACCCGGAGCTCGATCCCGACCGCCGCGCCTGGCATCGCGCCCAGGGCGCCGACGGCCCGGACGAGGACGTCGCCGCCGAGTTGGTGAGCTCGGCCGACCGGGCGCAGCGCCGCGGCGGGATGGCGGCCTCGTCCGCGTTCCTGCAGCGCGCGACCGAGCTGACGCCGGATCCTGCGATGCGCTCGGTCCGTGCCCTGGCCGCGGCGCAGGCGAGCCTGGCGGCGGGCGCGTTCGAGACCGCGCTGCGACTGCTGAACACCGCCGGCCAGGGGCCGGTCGACGACCTGCACCAGGCGCGCGTGAACCTGATGCGTGCCCAGGTGACCTTCGCGTCCGGGCACAGTCTGGAAGCGCCGCCGCTGCTGCTCGACGCCGCCCGGCGGCTCGAACCGCTCGACCTCGGCCTGGCGCGGGACACCTATCTGAACGCCCTCGCCGCGGCCCAGTTCGCCGGCCGCTTCGGCCGGGACCACGGGATCGCGTACGTCGCCCGCGCCGCCAAGGCCGTGCCGCGGCTGGCGGAACCGCGCAAACGTGACCTGCTGTACGACGCGGTCGCCACGCTGTTCGCGGACGGCTACCCGGCCATGGTCGCGCCGGCCCGGGCTGCGATGAGCGCGTTCGAGGCGGAGAACGGGACGGCGGAGACGGACGACCTCACCTGGATGTGGCTGACCGCGGTGCTGGCCGTGAACCTGTGGGACGACCGCAACTGGGACCTGCTCACCGCCCGGCACCTCCGGATCGCCCGCGACGTCGGCGATCTCAACCAGTTGCCGCTCGTCCTCCACCACCGCGTGATGCTGAGCCTGTTCGGCGGCGAGCTCACCGCGGGCGCCGCGCTGCTCGCCGAGGTGCGGACCATCCACGACGCGACCGGCGCGGACCTGGCGTCGTACGGCGAGATCTGCCTGGCGGCGTGGCGTGGACAGACCGACGCGGCGGCGTTGATCGCCGCCAGCCTGGACGACTCGGCCACGCGCGGCGAGGGCGGTGCGGTGTCGTTCGCACACATGGCCAACGCCTTGCTGCACAACGGCCAGGCGCAGTACCCGACCGCGCTGGCCTCAGGTCTCGCGGCGACCGCCTATCCGGCGGAGCTCGGCGCGGCGAGCTGGGCCCTGCCGGAGCTGATCGAGGCGGCGTCGCGCGCGGGTCGGCCGGACGACGCGGCGGAGGGGTACGCCCGGCTGAAGGAACAGGCCGAGGCGACGGGGACGGACTGGGGCCTCGGGATCCTGGCCCGCGCGACCGGTCTGCGATCGGACGGCCGTGCGGCCGAGGCGGCGTACCAGGAAGGGATCGAGCGGCTGAGCCGGACGCGGATGCGGATGGACCTGGCGCGCACACACCTGGTGTACGGCGAGTGGCTGCGGCGGGAAGGACGCCGGCAGGACGCGCGCGGCCAGCTGCGGATGGCGTACAAGCTGTTCTCGGAGGCCGGCGCCGGCGCGTTCGCGGAGCGGGCGGCGCGGGAGCTCGCGGCGACCGGCGAGGTGCTGGACGAACGCCGGGCGGCGGACACCTCGGGCCGGGACTCGCTGACCGCGCAGGAGGCGCGGATCGCCGAGCTGGCCGGCGCGGGGCTGACGAATGCCGAGATCGGTGCACAGATGTTCCTCAGCCAGCACACTGTCGAGTGGCATCTGCGCAAGGTCTTCGCCAAGCTGGGGATCACCTCCCGCAAACAGCTCCGCCCGTAGATGTCACATCCGGCCGTGGCCGGGTGTCTTACTTGTGGGAAAGTCGACGGACGGAGAGTGCGGTGCGCAGGATCCTGGTGGTGGGCGGCGGGTATGCCGGGTTCTACACGGCGTGGCGGCTGGAGAAGAAGCTGCGGCGCGGCGAGGCCGAGGTGGTCGTGGTCGACCCGCGGCCGTACATGACGTACCAGCCGTTCCTGCCCGAGGTGGTCGCCGGGTCCGTCGAGGCCCGGCACGCGGCGGTGTCGCTGCGGCGCAACCTGCGGCACACCAAGCTCGTGGCCGGCATGGTCACGAACATCTCGCACGCGGACAGGACCGTGACGATCCACCCGGCGGACGGGCCGGACTACCAGATGACGTACGACGTGATCGCGGTGACCGCCGGCGCGGTGACGCGGACGTTCGACGTACCGGGCGTGGCGGAGCGGGCGATCGGGATGAAGCACGTCGAGGAGGCCGTGGCGATCCGGGACCGGCTGTTCACCGCCTTCGACGAGGCGGCCGGGCTGCCACCGGGGCCGGAGCGGCGCAAGCTGCTGACGGTCACGTTCGTCGGCGGCGGGTTCTCCGGCGTCGAAGGGTTCGCGGAGCTGCTGTCGCTGGCTCGCGCGCTGCTGAAGAAGTACCCGGAGCTGTCCGCGGACGAGCTCGGGTTCCATCTCGTCGAGGCGACCCCGCGGATCCTGCCGGAGGTGACCGACCGGCCGGGCGAGTGGGTGGTGAAGATGCTCGAGAAGCGCGGCGCGGTCGTGCACCTGAACACCACGATGCAGTCGGCCGACGACGGTCACGTGGTGCTGTCGGACGGGTCCGAGTTCGACTCGGAGCTGATCGTCTGGACGGCGGGCAACGCCGCGACCCGGCTGCTGCGCAACCACACCGACCTGCCGCACAACGAGCGCGGCCTGGTCCAGGTCCGGGCGGACCTGCGGATCGGCACCGACGCCGAGGTGATCACCGACGCCTGGGCCGCCGGTGACGACGCGGCCGTGCCCGACCTGGCGTCGCCGGTCAAGGGCGCCTACACGGTGCCGAACGCGCAGAACGCCGTACGGCAGGGGAAGCTGCTGGCCAAGAACCTGCTGCGGTCGCTGCGCGGGCGGGCGCCGAAGAACTACCGGCACAACAGCCTGGGCGTGATCGCGACCCTCGGCCTCGGCCACGGGATCTTCCAGTACAAGCGGCTCGTCATCAAGGGCCTGCCGGCCTGGCTGATGCACCGCGGCTACCACGTGCTGGCGGTCCCGACCTGGGACCGGAAGATGCGGGTGCTGTCGATCTGGCTGGTGTCGTTCTTCTACGGCCGCGACATCGTGTCGCTGGCCTCGGTCCAGAGTCCGCGGGAGGCGTTCCAGACCGAGGCTCGGACGTCGACGCCGTCCCGCAGCCTCAGCGCGAGCCGTCCGGGATGAGCAGGTCGGTCAGCCCGAACGTCTCGCCGGCGGCCGGCAGCGTCGGCTGCCAGCCGGGCTCGAGACTCAGATAGCTCGCCGGGTCCGCCCGCAGCAGTCCGATCAGTACTTCGGCGACGATCCGGCCGCCCACCGGTCCGAGGCGGTCGCCGTCGCCGAGGTACTCGGACTCCTTCAGGATGTAGAACCACAGCGGCGTACCGCCCGGCCAGGTGCCGTCGGCGAGCGGCGGTACGTCGAGCAGCTTGGCGACCTCCTCGCCGCTGGGCAGACCGGTGGTGCCGCCGCGGAGCAGGTCGCGCACCGCGAGGGACTTGTAGGCCGTCTCGTCGACGGCGCCGGTGACCTGCTCGGGCAGTCCGATCAGGCTCGCGGGCAGCCGGCCGTCGAGCCGCTTCGCGCGTTGCGCCGGCGGATGGCCGGGGACGTCGAACACCTGCGTGAGATCGAGCCGCTGCCGAGGCGGGCCGAAGCCGACCAGATCGGGGAACAGCGGCACTTCGGGTCCACCCTCGACCAGCCGGTACGTGTGCCGGATCTGGCCGTGCCCGTAGCGGTACGCCGCGTCCGCGAACTCCAACGGGATGAACGCCTGCAGCGGCTCCGGCGTGAACCACGTCCCGCCGTCGGTCAGCACCTCGTCCACCAGCGGCCGCCCGACCAGCCGCGGCAGGAAGTCGTGCACCACGACCCACTGGTAGTGCCAGGTGAGGGTGATCCGCGCCCGCTCGAACACCTCCTGCTCGGGGATGCCGCTCGCCCGCAGCCAGTCGACGATCCGGTTGTGGGCCCGCAGCAACGCCACGTGCAGCGTCAGTGAGAACAGGTGGACGTCGTTGCGCGGGTCACCGATCAGCGCCACGCCCTGCGGGTTCCGCGGCACGTCGTCCCCGGCCAGCAGGAATTTCGCCGGGTCGTGCAGGTCGAACAGGTACGGCGAGCCGATCGGCCCGTCGGCGTACAGCATCTCGAGGTTGAGCCGCGGCGAGCGCGCGTTCCGCAACGCGCCGGTCTCGACGCCGCCCGCGATCGGTGAGCGGTCCGCGGTCGTGTCGTGCGCCAGCAACTGCCCGAAGAACGGCCACCCGGCCGCCTGGTCCGCGTCGTCCCCGCCGCTGCCGGGATCGAGCACCGCGGCGGCGTCACAGATCCCGCCGTCCGCGCCTGCCCGCATCAGCACCTGCGGATCCGCCCCCAGCGGCTCCAGCCCCGGAAACATCCGCCCGTACCGCGCCCCGCCAGTCGGCCGATCCACGCTGCGCACCAGGCTCAGACAATGGTCGCGTGCCGCCGGATGCCTGCTCATCCACTACCTCCCGAAGATCCGAATCCACAGGAAAGACCGAGCAGCCGCCGCGGTTGTGACCGCGCTGCTCAGAGCGAGACCAGGACCACGGTCGCCGCGGCGCACAGCAGCCCGGCCACCTGCCGAACGGTCAGGCGTTCGTGCAGCACGGTCAGGCCGAGCAGCACGGTGACGGCAGGATAGAGCGAGGTCAGCACGACCGCGACCGAGAGCGCCTGCTCGCGGGAGGCGAGCAGGAACGCGCCGATCGCGCACGTCCCGAGCACCCCGGACGCGACCGCGAGCATCGCCGTCCGGCCGGCCATCCGCAGCCGCTCACGCCGTACGGCGATCGGCGCGACCGTCAGCACGGCCACCAGCCGGTTGAACGCCAGCGGCCACAGCCCCGCGGCTTCGTCGGCGCGTGCGAGGGCGACGTACTGCAGTGCGAACGCGGCGCCGGACAGCAATGCCCACCCCGCGCCCGCCGTCGTACCGTTGCGTGGTCCGCGGCGGCTCGTCATCAGCCAGATCGCAGGTGCGGCGATCGCGAATCCGGCCCAGGCCCACCAGTGCAGGTGGTCGTGCAGCAGCGCCACGCCGATCACCACCGGGATCGCCACGCCGGCGACATCACTCAGCGGCACGACGAGGCTGAACCGGCCGACCTTCATCGCCTGGAACAGGAACGCGGCACCGAGGCCGGTCCCGATCCCGGACACCGCACCCCAGGCGAGATCCGTCGGCGTGACGCCCGGTGCGGCCACGAACAGGGCCGTCAGCGTGACCAGGACGACTCCGCAGATCTGACCGAGCAGGACGACGACCGCGCTGTGCAGGCGGCGGGCGGCCAGTCCGGCCGCGAAGTCCGACAGCCCGAAGCACAGCGCGGACGCCAGTGCGAGTCCGACACCCATCGGGTGTCCGGTATCCGGCCCGTCGGGTACCAAACGGTGATCAGCCGATGCGGGTGAGGCGGCCGTCCTGCTGGATGCGGATCGTGGTCTTGCGGGATCCAACGGTCAGGTCGACGAAGAACATGCCGCTGGCGGTGCGGGTCTTGTAGGTGACGGTCTCGGTGGAGGCGGCGGGGACGATCGCGGAGAGGACCGTTGCGGCGTTTCCGTTGCGGCTGAACTTGACGACCGGGGCCGGCTCGCGGTGGAAGATGTCGGGGTAGTACCAGCCCTGGACCGGGTCCTGCTGACCCTGGACGACTTTGATGCCGTCGCCGGGCGGCTGCTGCTGGTAGGGGATCTGCAGCAGGTAGGTCTTCGCCTTGCCGCCGGTGGCGATCGCGGTGGTCGGCGACTGGACCGTCACCTTCTGGTTGGGCGCGAGGTGCCAGAGCGTCTCGTACCGCTGGGAGCTCGTCGCCTGCCCACGGTCGAGCGTGATGATCAGGTCCGGATCCTTGAGGACGAGGACGTCGCGCTTGCGGGTCACGCCCGGCGCGGGCGAGTCGGCGAGCGAGTACGACTCCCAGGTCGGCGTGATCGACGCGCGGAGCAGCTGGGTCTGCACACTCACCGTCTCCGCCGACGGGATGCTCATCACGTTGTGCGCGGCCTGGCTCTTCGACCACGCCTGCCACTTGTCGAGCTGGTACCCGGAGTGGCCCGGGTCGATCAGCACGTCCTGCCCGTGGGACGAGTAGGTGATCGACATGTGGTCGTCGTGGCCGTGCAGGGTCCGTGCGGCGCCGTACCGGATGCTGTACGTCGACTCCTGCCCGAACGGCCGCGTCTCGCCCCACCCTGTCCGGCCGAAGACATAGCCGGCGTCGAAGACCGCGACCCGCTTGGACGGTTTCGTGCCGCGCTTCCCGAGCGTGGCCACGTAGTCGAGCGCTGTCCCGGCCGCGCCGGTCGGCTTCTGCCGGACGGCGTCACCGACCTGCTGCAGCTCACCGGTCGACTTGGTCGCCAGCGCGAGCCACTCCGACAACGCCGCCCGCCGCTGGGCGATCACCTGCCCCGGGTTGGCTCCACAGCGCTGCAGCGTCGTCGTCGCGCGACCCCACAGCAGGTAGTTGAACATCGCGTACCCGACCGACTGCTCGTTCGTCGACCCCTGCGGATCGATCGCCGTCGTGATCGCCTGCGTCAGCCGGTCCACGGCCAGCTTCTTCAGCTCCGGGCGCTTCAGCGTGCAGCCCACCCCGAACAGCGCGATGCTCTCGTCCGTCCCGTGGTTCGACGGCCCGCTCCAGTTCACGATCATGAACTGCGCGTGGTCCACGAGCGCCTTGTCGAGCCAGGCGTACTGCGCCGGCAGCGAGCTGACGCGCATCCCGGTCAGAACGGCCTGGCGAGCGCACAGCAGCACGTTCGTGCGGTGCATCGTGGCCTCCCACGCGCCGACGTCGCCCTTCCAGGTGTACGGGTTGTCCCGCACCCAGTCGCGGATGATCGCCAGCACATGCCGCAACGCCTTGCGGTCGCCGCGCTGCCCCGCCTCGATGCCGTTGCCCAGCCAGCGCAGCGAGTGCAGCCACATGTACCAGCTCGGTTTCTGGTACGGGTTGGAGCGCCAGTTGATGTCGCCGCTGCCGTTGCCGACCTTGTACGGCGGGTCGTCGCCCCACGCGAACGTGTCCTGCAGCAGCATCGGCAGCGGGACGCCGGACTGGATACCGCTGAACCCGGGGCACTCGTAGGTGCCGGTGTTCGCGACCGGCGTCGACGGTGGGGGAGTGGCCGGGGTGTCGACGCCCGGCAGCGGCTCTTCGCTCGAGGTTGTGTCGGGCACGGACGGCCGGGGGCTGGGCTTCGGGCTCGGCGGCGGGCTGCCCGGGGTCAGCGGCCCGTCGGCGGAGGCCGTCGTACCGCGGTGGCGGGCGCCCGGCATCAGGACGAAGACCGCGCCGGCGAAGGCGATGCCGCAGACCAGGACGCAGGCAAGCGTCAGCGCGACGGTCCTACCCAACCGCCTGGTCGGCTGCGTCACTCGCCCCCTCCTCCACCCACTAGACGCTCCGTGCCCCCCGATTGGTTGCGTCCGTAGAGGGTACGAGAACCGGCGTCCGCCGGCCGAACGCGGTGACGCACAGGCCCGCGAGGCTCGCCGCGGCGGCCACCAGCGCGCAGGTGACGAAGCCGCTCGCGAGATTGTGCGCGGCGCCCAGCAGCGGGCCGAACGTCGCCACACCGATCGCCGCGCCGATCTGCCGGGACGTGTTGAAGGCGGCCGACGCGGCACCGTGCAGACCGGGCTCGACCGCGGCGATCGACTGTGCGGTCATGGTCGGGACGAGCAACCCGGAGCTGAACCCGATCGGGACCAGTGCGAGCACCATCGGCCACACGGCCGGCGACGAGCTCGCCCAGGCCAGGGCGAGCAGCGCGACGGTCAGCACCGCCTGGCCGATCGCGAGCACGGCCGGTCTGCCGAGGCGGCGGGTGAGCGGCGCGGAGCAGAGGTTGGCGATCGAGATCAGTCCGGTCAGCGGCAGGAACAGCAGGCCGGTGACCAGTGCGCTGAGCTGCCGTCCTTGCTGGAGCAGCAGGCTCATCGTGAAGAGCACGCCGTAGAAGGCGAAGTTCAGCAGCGTGCCCTGCAACGCCGCGGTCGCGAAGCCGCGCTCGGCGTACAGCTTCAATGGCAGCAGGGGCGACCGGACGGATCGCTCGACCAGGACGAAACCCACCAGGCCCGCAATGGTGATCGCGACCGCACCGATGACGGCCGGATCCAGCCAGCCGCGCGCCGGAGCCTCGATCAGCGCGAACACCAGCCCGCCGATGAACGCGGTCGCGGTCCCCATCCCGCCGACGTCGAGTCGGCGGAAGCGTCGTTCGACCGACGGCATCGAACGCCAGGCCCAGAGCGCGGCGGGAATCCCGATCACGACATTGACCGCGAAAACGGCGCGCCAGTCCGCGAGCGCGACCAGGCCGCCGCCGAGCAGCGGACCGGCCGCCATCCCGGCACCACCGGCCGCGGCCCACCAGCTGACCAGGCGGTGGCGGGCGTGCTCGTCGGTCGCGGAGGCGGTCGCGAGGACCAGCGCGCTCGGCAGCAGCAGGGCCGAGCCCGCGCCCTGGACCAGCCGGGCGAGGTTCAGCATCAGCATCGAACCGGCCGCCGCGCAGACCGCCGACGACAGCGTGAACACGAGCAAGCCGGTGAGGAAGGCCCGCTTCGCGCCGAGCGTGTCCGCGATCGCGCCGGCGCCGAGCATCAGCGCGGCGAACGACAACGTGTAGGCGTTCAGCGACCACTCGAGCTCGGCGCGGGAGGCGCTCAGGTGGGTCGCGAGCTGGGCGAGGGTGACGTTCACGATCGTGCTGTCGACGAAGACCATGAACGAGGCGATCAGCGCGAGCGCGACGACCGGCCGGCGGTGTTCCAGGGGCATGCCGGCCACCCTACGACCATGTTCGATATGCGTCGAACAATATTCCGGCAGCTGGGACCCGTTGACCTCGTCCCGATCGCTGGCTACGGTGTCGGAAATCGATTTCTCCCGCACCCGCCCGTCAAGGAGAACCGAATGACCCCGCAGGAAACGCCGCCCGGTTGTGCCAGCAGATCCTGTGCCGGCGACTGTCCCCGGGCCCACCTGAGTCGCCGTACCTTCATCGCTCTCGGCGCCACCGCGGTCGGTGCGCTCGCCGTTCCCGGTCAGGCGGTCGCCGCCCTCGCAGCGCCGCCACAGCGTTCCCACGCGGTGCTGTTCGACCGCGGTACACCGACGTCGTACACCGGCGCCGCGCTGCCGCGGATCGGGATGCCGGTCAGCGGCGGTACGACCGGACAGGTCTACCTGGCCGGCGACGGGCGGCTGTGGGCGTGGGACATCTTCAACCCGACGTCGTTCCCGCTCGGCGGCGCCGACTTCTCCGGGCACAACTACGCCGATCCCTTGTCCGCCGACCAGCCCGGCGCCGCGCAGTTCGGCCAGGGCTTCGCGCTCCGGACGACGTCCCGCGGCCGGACCACGACGCGCCGCGTCGACGCGACCGGGTTCGCCGACGTGGAGTTCACCGGTTCGTACCCGATCGGCCGGGTCGGGTACGCCGACCCGGACAGCCCGGTGTCCGTGCGGCTGGAGGCCTTCTCGCCGTTCGTCCCGCTGGCCACGCTGGACTCGACGCTGCCCGCGACGGTCATGGCGTTCACGCTGCGGAACACCACGTCGGCCCCGGTCCGCGCGACGCTGCTCGGGTACGCCGAGAACCCGGTCTGCATCGAGAGCCGCTTCCGCCAGCCCACCACCCTGCGGGCGCGCGGCTTCCGGGGCGGTCTCGAGTTCGGCGCCGTCGACGACGAGTCGGAGCAGGACGACATCGTCTTCGAGGACTGGGAGAAGGACACGTACGACGGGTGGACCGTCACCGGCGACGCGTTCGGTGCGGGCCCGGTGCGGCCCCTCGACGTACCGAACCTGATGAAACGGTTCGGCGATCTGAACGTGTCCGGGACCCGGTTCGTGACGTCGTACGACTTCCGCGGCGGCGGGTACGACGGGCCTGTCGGGAAGCTGACCAGCCGGGAGTTCACGATCGAGCGCCGGTACGTCGCGGTCGGCGTCAGCGGCGGGCGACATCCCGGAGAGACGTGCGTGAACGTGGTCGTCGACGGGCAGGTGGTGGCGTCCGCGACAGGGGACGAGAGCGAGCCGTTGGTCGCGCAGATGCTCGACGTCGGCGCGTACGCGGGGCGGACGGCGCGGATCGAGATCGTCGACGCGTCCACGGGGGCGTGGGGTCACCTCAGCTGTGACGCGATCGTGTTCACCGACCGGCCGGACATCGTGTTCGAGACCTGGGACCGGCCGGCGTACGACGGCTGGACCGTGACGGGTGAGGCGTTCGGCGCGGGCCCGGTGACCGCGGCCGAGACGCCCGAGGGCTTCCGCCGGCCGTTCGGGGTGCGGACCGAGCTGAACGTGAGCGGGCGGTTCGTCACGTCGTACAACTTCCGCGGCACCGGCGACCCGGACCGGTCCACGGGCACGCTGACGAGCCGGGACTTCGTGGTCGAGCGGCGGTTCGTCACGGCCTGGGTCGGCGGCGGGCATCACAAGGGCGAGACCTGCCTGAACGTCGTGGTCGACGGGCAGGTCGTGGCGTCGGCGGCGGGCACGGACATCGAGCCGCTGACCGCGGTGTCGCTGGACGTCGGCGCCTACGCCGGGAAGACGGCGCACCTCCAGATCGTCGACAGCAACACCGGCGGCTGGGGTCACGTGAACGTGGACCGGATCCTGTTCAGCGACCGCCCGATCCGCCGGCAGCCGGTGGCGGACCGCCCCGACGGCGGCACGTTCGCGCTCGCCGCGCTGACGCCGGGCGGGGTGGTGCGGCCGTCGATCGCCGACTGGTCCTCCGCCGACGCGCTCTTCGACTCGGGCTCGGCGCCGGCGGATTCAGTCGGGCCGCAGGCCGGGACCGTCGCCGTGACGGTGACGTTGCAGCCGGGGGAGTCGCGGACGCTCCGGTTCGCGTACGGATGGTTCTTCCCGAACCCCGAGCGCGAGCTGTTCGCCGAGCTCGTCGGCGCCTCGACGTTCCGTCGGCATTACGCGACCCGGTTCGACTCCGCGCGCGACGTCGTGTCGTATCTGGCCGTGCATGTCGAGCGTCTCGAGCGCGACACCAAGCTGTGGGTGAAGACCTGGTACGACGACTCGACGCTGCCGCACTGGTTCCTCGAGCGGACCCTGGCCACCGCGTCCACGATCGCGACGAGCACCTGCTATCGCTGGGACGACGGCCGCTTCTACGCCTGGGAAGGGACGTACTGCTGCGCCGGGACCTGCGAGCACGTGTGGAACTACGCGCAGGCGATCGGCCGGCTGTTCCCCGACCTGGAACGTGACACCCGGGAGCGGGTCGACCTCGGGATCGCGTTCCGGCCGACCGGCGAGATCGGCAACCGCGGCGAGGCCGGCGACGCGTCGACGTCGTTCGCGGACGGGCAGACCGGGACGATCCTGCGGATCTATCGCGAGCACCAGATGAGCAAGGACTCGGCGTTCCTGCGCCGCGTCTGGCCGCGGGTGCGGACGGCGGTCGAGTTCCTGGTGACGCACCGGGACGGGCCGGACGAGGACGGGATCTTCCGCGGCAGTCAGTGGAACACGCTCGACACCGAGTGGTTCGGCGAGGTCCCGTGGATCAGCGGGCTGTACGTCGCCGCGCTCCGGGCGGCCGCCGCGATGGCCGGCGAGGTCGGCGATGCTGCGAGCGCTGCCCGGTACGCGGCGATCGCCGAGCGCGGGTCGGCGTACCTCTCCAAGAACTTGTGGAACGAGGAGTACGGGTACTACGTGCAGAAGGTCGACCCGGCGCATCCGACGGCGGAGAACAGCAACCGGGGGCTGTTCGTCGACCAGATGTACGGGCAGACGTACGCGGCGCAGCTCGGGCTGCCGCGGGTGTTCCCGGCGGACCAGGCGCGGACGGCGTTGCGCCGCCTGTACGAGTCCAACTTCCGCGCCGAGCCGGGCACGTACCGGCCGCCGGGGATCGGCGTCGGGCGGGTGTACACGACCGAGGGGGAGAGCGGCGTGATCATGGCGACCTGGCCGCACGGCGGGTCGTCCGAGACGCGCGGGCTGATGTACTTCAACGAGGTCTGGACCGGGCAGGAGTACCAGTTCGCGGCCCATCTGTTCGCCGAGGGCCTGACCGCGGAGGCGCTGGCCGTCACCCGGGCGATGTACGAGCGGTACTCCGCGGAGAAACGCAACCCCTACAACGAGATCGAGGCCAGCGACCACTACGCCCGCGCGATGATGGGCTACGGCGTCTACCTCGCCGCCTGCGGCTACGAGTACCACGGCCCCCGCGGTCACCTCGGCTTCGCGCCCCGCATCCACCCGGAGAACTTCCGCTCCGCGTTCACCGCAGCGGAAGGCTGGGGCTCGTACCGCCAGCGCCGCACGCCCGGCAACCTCTCCGCCTCGATCGAGATCCGCTACGGCCGCCTGACCCTCAACACCCTGTCCTTCGAAACCACCAAGCCGGCTCACCACGTCGAGGTCAAGCTCGGGCATGCCGTGGTGCCCGCCCGAGTCGTTGCTGTCGGCAACCGAGCGGTCGTCACACTCGGCCGGCCGGCGGCCGTCGTACCTGGTGTCACGCTGGAGGTGACCGTCAGCTAGCCGGCCGAGGAGTCACCAGGCGAGGTGGTGTCGGGTGTGGCGACGTGGCAGGCGGCCTGGTGGTTCTCGCCGAGGGTGCGGAGGACCGGGGTTTCCTGGTGGCAGCGGTCGATGGCCAGGGGACAGCGCCAGCGGAAGCGGCAGCCGGGGGTGGGGTCGATGACCTTCGGGGGTTCGCCGGTGTCGCCCTCGATGCCGGTCGTGAGCGGGGCTCGCGGGTCGGGGACGGCGCCCAGCAGGAGATCGGTGTACGGGTGCTTCGGGTTCTGCAGGACCGACTCGGTCGGACCGGTCTCGACCACGTGCCCGGCGTACATGATCATCAACCGGTCGGCGACGTACCGCGCGCTCGCGATGTCGTGGGTGATGTAGAGGAACGAGACCCCTTCGGAGCTGCGCAGTTCCGCCATCAGGTTCAGCAGCCCGATCCGGATCGACACGTCCAGCATCGACACCGGCTCGTCGGCGAGGATCAGCTTCGGCTTGTGCGCGAGCGCCTGCGCGAACCCGATCCGTTGCCGCTGGCCACCACTCAGCTCGTACGGGTACCGGTGCATGATCTCACCGGCCGGCGACAGCCCGACCGCCTCGATGACCCGCTCGGCCTCCGCGAACCGCTCCGCCCGCGACAGCGACCGCCGGTGCAGCTTCAGCGACCGCAGCACACCGTGCGACACCCGGAACGCCGGGTTCAGCGAGCTGAACGGGTCCTGGAACACCATCGGTACGTCACCGCGGTACGACAGCTGGTCCTTGCGGGAGCGGTACGTCGACATCGCCCGTCCCTGGTAGAAGATCTCGCCGCCGGTCGGCCGGTACACCCCGGCCAGCAGCCGCGCGATCGTGCTCTTGCCGCTCCCGCTCTCGCCGGCGAGCGCGACGATCTCCTGCCGGCCGATCGAGAAGTTCACGTCGTCGACCGCGTGCAGCAGCTGCGGCGAGAACCCGCGCCCGACCCGGAAGTGCCGCGTCAGCCCCTTGGCCTCGAGCAACGGTGCCTCGGCCGTGGACGCGGTCTCCGCGGGGGAGATGTCGGCGGTGGTCACTGCGCCTCCCGAACGAGATCAGGTACGTGCAACAGGCAACGAGCCTGTCCGCCGCCGCCCACCTGGTACAGGTCCGGGGCGATCTTCGGGCAGTCCTCGAACGCCTTCGGGCACCGCGGCTGGAACCGGCAGCCCGGCGGCGGATCGGCCAGGTTCGGCGGACTGCCCGGGATCCCCGTCAGCGGCACCTTCGGCCCGCGGATCGACGGGAACGCGTCGAGCAGCCCGGCGCTGTACGGGTGCTGCGGCGCGTCGAACACCGCCCGGGTGTCGCCGAACTCGACGACCTGCCCGGCGTACATCACCACCAGCTTGTCCGAGAAGTGGCTGACCAGCGACATGTCGTGCGTGACGAAGACGACCGCGAACCCGAGCTGCTTCTGCAGCTCCTTGATCTGCACCATCAGCGACCGCTGCGCGACCACGTCGAGCGCGGACGTCGGCTCGTCCATGATGATCAGATCGGGGGTGAACAGCAGCGCCATCGCGATCATCGCCCGCTGTCGCATGCCACCGCTCAGCTGATGCGGGTAACTGCGAAGGTGGATCGGGTCGATGCCGACGAGCCGCAGCACCTCGGCCGGGCGGTTGTCGTCGACCGTCTCGTCGTGCGCCATGATCGCGTCGTGGAACTGCGCCCCGATGCTCTTCACCGGGTTCAGGGCGTTCATCGCGCTCTGCATCACGACCGAGAAGTCGCGCCACCGCAACGCGGACAGTTGCTTCTCGGTCATCGTCACCAGGTTCTGCCCCTGGAAGGTCACGCTGCCGCCGGTGATCGCGGCCGGCGACGACAGCAGCTGCGCGATCGCGAACAGCAGCGTCGACTTGCCGCAGCCGGACTCGCCGACGATGCCGACGAACTCGCCGGCATGGACGTCGAGGTCGACCTGATCGACCGCGACGACCGGGCGGTCCCCGGTGTCGTACGAGACGGTCAGGTCCCGGACCTCGAGAAGCTGCCTGCTCTCAGTGTTGCCGTGCACGTCGCCTCCGAACCGGCCGCAGCGCGGGGTTGCTGATCTCGTCGAACGCGTAGTTGAGCAGGGCGAACGACACACCGAGCAGCGCGACCGCCAGGCCCGGCGAGAGCGCCCACGCGGGCAGGCCGTTCACCAGGGCGCCCTGGTTCTGCGCCCAGTAGAGCATCGTGCCCCAGCTCAGCGAGTTGGGATCACCGAGCCCGAGGAACTGCAGGCCGGCGGCGGTCAGCACTGCGTACAGCGCGGCGCCGAGGAAGTTCGCGACGATCAGCGAGATCATCGTCGGCAGCACCTCGACCACGATGATGTACGAGCGCCGCTCGCCCCTGACCCGCGCCGATTCCAGGAAGTCCCGGTTCCGCAGCGACAGCGCCTGCGCCCGCATCTGCCGGGCGCCGTACGACCAGCCGGTCAGGATCAGCACGATGATGATCACGGTCAGGTTGCCCTTGCCGGCGTACGTCGCCAGCACGATGATCAGCGGGAACGTCGGCAGCACCAGGAAGATGTCGGTCAGCATCGACAGCCCGTCGTCCGCGAACCCGCCGAGGTACGCCGCCGAGACGCCGATCAGCACCGACAGGATCGTGGCGCCGAGGCCGGCGACCACGGCGATCACCAGCGATTCCCGGGTGCTGTAGATCAGCTGGGCGTACACGTCCTGCCCGAGTCCCGTCGTACCGAGCCAATGCTCGGCGGACGGCTTCTGCAGCGGCAGGTCGCCGATCGCCTGTGGATCGTGGTGCGCCCCCGGCACGAACAGCGCCGGGAAGGCGGCGAGCAGGATGAAGAGGAGCAGCAGACCCGCCCCCACCATGGCCTTGCGGTTGCGCAGGATGGCGCGGAACAGACCACCACGCGGGCGGCGGGCCGCACCCGAGACCGGAGCCGACGCACCGGCGACAACTGCACTCATCGGCTACCCCTTCGTCCGGGCTCGGGGGTCGAGCAGGAACACCGCGAAGTCGCAGAGCAGGACACAGATCAGCACCGCCAGCGTGACCAGGAGGAAAAGGGCCTGCAGCAACGGGTAGTCGGTGCTCACCGTCGCGTTGTAGAACATGTAGCCGAGCCCGGGATAGTTGAAGACGTACTCGACCAGGATCGTCCCGGAGATCACGAAACCCAGCGACATCGCGAACCCGGACAGGTTGGGCAGGAACGCGTTCCGCCCGGCGTACCCGAACATGATCTTGCGGTTCGGGATGCCCTTCGCGCGGGCCATCCGGACGTAGTCCTCGGCCAGCGTGGTCACCATGTTGTTCCGCATGGTGAGGATCCAGCCGCCGACCGCGGTGATCAGGATCGTCGCGGCCGGCAGGATGCCGTGCTTGACCACGCTCCAGGCGAACTCGCCGGTGAACGCCGGCGTCAGGCCCTGGTCGTAGTTGAAGTCGTTCGGCAGGATCGGGTTGCTGCCGATCGCGAACAGCGAGATCAGCAGCAGCGCCACCCAGAAGTACGGCAGCGCCGAGGTGACGATGAACACCGGCGGCACGATCCCGTCGATCAGGCCGCCGCGCCGCCAGCCGGCCACGGTGCCGATCAGCGTGCCGATCACGAACGCGAGCACGGTCGCGATACCGACCAGCCCGAGCGTCCACGGCAGCGCGTCGCCGATCAGCGTCGTCACCGGGACGCCGAGACTGCTGCCGATCGACACGCCCCAGTGCCCGGTGACCATCGACCTCAGGTACTCGCCGTACTGCAGGACGATGTTCTTGTCCGGGTCGAATCCGAACTCGGCCAGGACCGTCCGCAACTGCTCGGGCGTGACCACCGCGCCGCCCTTGCTCAGCCGTTGCCGCAGTGCTTCCTCGGGGCTGCCCGGCATCATCCGCGGGATGAAGAAGTTCAGCGTCATCGCCGCCCACAGCGTGAGCACGAAGAACCCGAGGCGTCGTATCAGGTATCGCACTCCCACCAGCTCCTCGTGCTCACGCTTGTCAGATCCTCACTACTTCTGGGCGGACTTCGAGTACAGGTTGGTCAGCACCTGGCCGACGTCGGGGATGTTGTACGGCGCGGGCTGCGCGTACGGGTCGTCCTGGGTCGGCCAGCCCTGCAGGTCCTTGGTGTTGTACTGGTACCAGTCGACCGACTCGGTGGTCGGGATGAGCGGCACGTCCTTGATCATGTACGACGAGATCTGCTTGATCAGCTTGACCTGCGTGTCCGGGTCCGCGGCGGCGTACTGGTCGAACAGCTTGTCCACCTCCGGCTTCATGTAGCGCGAGTAGTTGCTGTTCGCCTGCTTGCCGATCGGCGCCGAGTTCTTCGAGTACAGCAGCTGCCGCAGCTCGTAGTACGGCGTCGGGCCGCCGGACAGGCTGGAGTACGCGAGGTCGTAGTCACCGGTGTACAGCTTCTGGTTGTACGACTGCTGCTGCAGGTCCTGGATCGTCAGCTCGATCCCGACCTTCGCCAACTGCTGCTTCACGACAGCCAGGGACGCGTCCCAGTCGGTGTAGCCGGTGACCGTGATGACGTTCAGCTTCAGCGGGTTCGACTCCGAGTACCCGGCGGTCTGCAGCAACTGCTTCGCCTTGTCCGGGTTCGGCTTGTCGTACCCGGCCGCGGCCAGCGCGTCCTTGTCGAAGTACTTGTCGAACGTCGGCGTGACCACACCGGTCTGGTTCGCGGCCGGCTGGTACCCGCTCTCACCGATCTTCGAGATCTGCTCGCGGTCGAGCGCGTACGCGATCGCCTGCCGGACCTCGAGCTTGCTGGTCGCCGGCCGGGACGGGTCGTTGTTCGGGACCAGCGCGACGTTCGCGGTCGGCGGGAACCAGTAGTTGTTCTCCGGCGACTTCGCCTTGTAGAAGTTGTCGATGTTCGGGATGTACTGGCCGCCCCACTGCGCCTTGCCGCTGGCCAGGTCGAGGTTGGCCGGGTTGTTGTCCAGGTACGCCGGGTACTGCACCTTCTCGACGTACGGCTTGCCCGGCTGCCAGTAGCTGCCGTTGGCGACGTACGAGATGTTGTTGGGGCTGCACGACTCGACGGTGAACGGCCCGGTGCCGATCGGCTTGGTGTTCGTCCAGGTGGCGGGCTTCGAGGCGGCCTCGCCGGTCGACCAGATGTGCTTCGGCACGATGCCGACCTGGCCGGCGAAGTTGAAGAAGTACGGCTCGGCCGCGGACTTGAACTTCAGCGTGACCTTGTTGCCGGCGGCGGTGACGCTGGTCAGGCCGGCGCCGGTCCACAGCGAGTACAGGTCGAGCGCGGGCTGCTCCTTCATCCGGTTGAAGGTGTAGACGACGTCGTCGGCGCTGAACGGCTGGCCGTCGCTCCACTTCACGCCGTCGCGGATCGTGAAGACGATCGAGTCCTTCGCCGGCGACCAGCTGAATCCGGTCGCCAGCATCGGTGTGGTGGCGCCGGCCTTCAGCACGTTCACGAACGTCAGCGGCTCGTAGACGAAGCCGAGCGCGACCTGGTTGACCGCCGGGTTGAACGGGTTGAACTGGCACGGCCAGGTCTGCCCGCCGACGTTGGCGATCGTGACGGTGCCGCCCTTCTTGTGCTCGCCGGTGCTGCCGCCCGCGTTGCCGCCGCTGCTCGACGACGACGGGTTGGACGACGCCGCGTTCCCGATCGGCTTGTCGCCACCGCCGCATCCGGCGGTCAGTGCGCCGACCGCCAGGGCGGCGACGGCGATGCGTGTGATGCCCCTCATCGTCTTCTGCCTTTCGCTACTGGAATCCTGCTCATGCGAATGCTTCCGCGCCGAGGACGGCACCTGCGGCCTCGACGCCCAGGGCGAGCGCCCCGATCAGCGGTGCCTCCGTCGGGAACCGTGCCACCGAGAGCTCCGGTGGAAACGGGACGGCCGCGTCGAGGGCGCGACGCAGGCCGGGTCCGAGCTGGTCCCAGGACCGCACCAGCCCGCCGCCGACGACGATCCGGGCCGGATCGACGGCGATGGCCAGGTTGGCGAGGTGCATCGCCAGCTCCCGGACGAACTCGTCGGTGAGGACGGCGGCGTCCGGGCGGGTCCGCGCCATCGTGAAGACGTCGGCGGCCGTGACCGGTCGCCCGAGCCGGGCGGTGCCGGTGGTCTCGAGCGCCTGGCCGCTGACGACGTGTTCCAGGATCGTGCGCCCGTCGCCGCCGGCGTACACGTCGGCGGGGGAGCGCAGGTTGTAGCCGATCTCGCCGGACGCGCCGTGCGCGCCGGTGATCACGGTGCCGCCGGCAACGATCGCGACCGCCAGACCGGTGCCGAGATTGACGTACAGCGCCGGGTCGCAGCCGGCCAGCGCACCCCAGCGCAGCTCGGCCTCCGCGGCCGCCTTCACGTCGGTCGCCAGCCGGACCGGTACGCCGGGGAAGGCCTCCCGCACCAGCCGCCCGAAGGGCAGCTCGCCCCAGCCCGGGAAGGTGGGAGCCAGTTCGACGCGGTCGTCGTACGGGATACCCAGCGTGGCGGCGCCGACCCCGGCCAGCTCCTGGCCGGGGGCGAGGAGCTCGTGGGCCGCGGCGAGGCTCCGGGTGAGTGCCTCGGCGGCGTCACCGGATCCGTCCCGGCTGTCGATGACCGTGCCGCCCAGACGGCGGCCGGTGAGGTCACCGACGGCGAGAGCGATCTTCGTCCCGCCGAAGTCCAGCCCGAGGACGACCGGTGTCGAAACCACGGGGTGGCACCTCCTCGCGCCGACCAATAGAATCGATAGGAAACTAACTTAACAACCAGCGCACCACAAGCCTTAACTACGACTTGTTGGCCGAGTTGTTAGCGAGCGAGGGGGTCGACGTGACAGTTGTCGCCGGCGGGGCGCGACCACAGCTGATTCGCGAGATCAACGAGCAGGTGCTGCTCGACCACATCAGGCGGTCCGGGCCGATCTCGCGGACCGAGCTCGCCGGGCGCACCGGTCTGTCGAAACCGACGGTGTCCGCGGCGCTGGGCTCGCTCGAACGGACCGGTCTGGTGCACGTGACGGGTCAGCGCACCGGCGTCCCGGGGCCGGCGGCCAGTCTGTACGAGGTGCGGCCCGAGGCCGGGTTCGTGCTCGGCCTCGACGTCGGGCGGGAGTACCTGCGCGGCGGGATCGCGGACCTCGCGGGCACCGTGCGGAGCAGGCTGAGTGTGCGGACCAAGGCCGGCGACGCGATGGCGCGGATCGAGGAGCTCGAGCACCTGACGGCGACGCTGGCCGCCGAGGCCGGGATCGAGGTCGGGCAACTCACGCAGACCGTGCTCGGCAGTCCGGGTGTCTACGATCCCCGGCTCGACGCGCTGACCCTGACCGGCAGGCTGTCCGGCTGGGACTCGCCGGCGACGCTGGCCGCGCTGCGCGAGCGGTTCGGGCCCTCGCTGATGATCGAGAACGACGTCGACGCCGCCGCGATCGCCGAGCGGGTGCACGGCCACGGGCGGGACGTCGACAGCTTCGCCTTCGTGAGCGTCGGCACCGGTATCGGCATGGGCCTGGTGCTCGACGGCAAGCTCCGGCACGGTTCGCACGGGGTGGCCGGGGAGATCGGGTACCTGCCGTTCACCGAAGGGAGCGGCAGTGACCCGCGCGACGCCCGCAAGCGCGGCGGGTTCGACGCCTCCGCGTCGGCGGCCGCCGTCGTCCGGGCGGCACGTCGGGCAGGTGTCCGCGGCGCCACGACGGCCGAAAAGGTGTTCGCGGCCGCGGCGCGGGGCGACGTACTCGCCGCCGCGGTGGTCGCCGAAGAGGCGTTGCTGGTTGCGAAGGCGGTCTGCACGGTGATCACTGTCGTCGATCCGGACCTGGTCGTGCTGGGCGGCGGTATCGGGCAGGCGCCCGGATTCCTCGAGGCCGTCACCAAGCAGCTACGCCAGCTCGCGCCGGTGATGCCCGAGGTGAAGGCGAGCGTGCTCGGCACCGAGACCGTGGTGGCCGGCTGCCTCGCGGCCGGTGTCGACCGGGCCTGGCAGACATTGGTCGGAAACTCGGCCGCATAACCGGACGCAGAACGTCCGCAACCGCGGCTAGTGTGCGAGCCATGGCTATCGCAATGTACCCGGCGTTCGTCCTGGACTGTCCGGACTCCACCCGGCTCGCGCAGTTCTACGGTGAACTGCTCGGCTGGAAGGTCGAGTCCCGCGAAGGCTGGGCGGAGATCCGCCCGGAGGACGGCAGCAACTGCATCTCCTTCCAGCAGGTGTCCGACTTCAAACCGCCGACCTGGCCGACCCAGGACGTCCCGCAGCAGCTGCATCTCGACGTCATGGTCCGCGACCTCGACGAGGCCGAACCGGAGGTCCTCGCGATCGGCGCCACCAAGCCGGACCACCAGCCCGGTACGTCGTTCCGCGTCTTCCTGGACCCGGCCGGACACCCGTTCTGCCTCTGTATTGATTGAGGATAGATTGAGAGCGTGACGAGCTGGCGCGAGGAACGACGGCAGGCGGCCGCCGAGCACGGCGCCGCGCTGGAACGCAAGCGAGCCGCCGAGGCCGCGCAGGCGCGTGAGCTGCTGGCCGGCTTCGTCGCGACGATGCAGGAGCGCGGCGAGCAGCCCGAGCCGTTGCGGGCCCAGGTCGTCGGGTCGAACGCCAGCTACCGCACCGATCTCACCGGGTGGTACCTGCGCCGCAACCGTTCACTCGCCGTGGACGTCGACGGCAACTTCTACATCCTCGGCGTGCCCGCCAGCCTCAAGTCCCGCGTCGCCGGCGTGCGGGTCCAGCCGTCCGACCCGCCGCTGATCGTCGGCCAGGGCGCCCGCGACGGCGAGTCGATGCCGCTGGCCGAGCTGCTACGCCTCCGGCTCGAGTCCTAGCACGCTCGCGATCAACGCCGTACCGGGCGCCGTCCGCCCGCCCGGTCCCGGCGACGGCTCGACGTCGGCCATGTCCAGCGCCTCGCCGCACTCCGAGCAGCAGACCGTGGGCGTCGTGAGCTTGCCGCAGGTCGCGTGCGTGAACCGGATCGGCTGGCCCGCCGGGGGAGTCGCCCAGCGGTCGCCCCAGGCGGTCAGCGCCATCAGGATCGGTACGAGCTCCCGCCCCGCCTCGGTCAGCTCGTAGCTGTAGCGCACCGGGTTCTGCTGGTACGGCGTCCGTCGTACCAGGCCGCCGTCGACGAGTGTGGCGAGGCGGTCGGTCAGCAGGTTGCGGGAGATGCCGAGGTCGGCGACGAACTGGTCGAAGCGGTTCAGGCCGAGGTAGAGGTCGCGCAGCACCAGCGGCGTCCACCAGTCGCCGATCAGCTCCAGGGACTGGGCGAGCGAGCAGTGCATCGGGGCGAAGCTGGTGTTCCGCATGCCCCGAGTGTAGTCAGTTGCGTTATTGAACTCACTGGCCCTACGGTGGGGGCATGGGGATCTACCACCGGATCGTGGCGCGGCAGGTGCGGAACGCGTTCGCGCAGATCAGCGCGGGGAACTGGGAGGCGATGGTGGCCGGGATGGCGCCGTCGTTCACGTACCGGTTCTACGGCGACCATGCGCTCGGCGGCGAGCGGCGAACACCTGAAGCGCTGCGGCGCTGGTGGGAGCGCTGCTTCCGGCTGCTGCCCGGGACGCGGTTCGACGTCCGGGACGTGATCGTCGGCGGGTGGCCGTGGAACACGCAGGTCGCGACCGCGGTCACCGTGCACGTCAACGTCGTCGACGGGTCGACGTACGAGAACGTCGTGCACCAGTTCCTGCGGATCAGGTGGGGCAGGATCACCGAGGTCCGCACCCTCGAGGACACCGCCGTCCTGCAACGAACCCTCGACCGCCTCGCCGCCGCCGGCTACCCCGAGGCCCACGCGGCCCCGATCACCGGATAACCGAGATCTTCCACCGCAGCTGATCGGCATCTACCTTGTGGGGGCACTTCCCTAGGAAGTCCCAGTGCAGTCCCCTGCGAACGATCCGGAGCGAGCCATGCGGTCGAAGACCTGGAGAACATCCGTTGCCCTGACCTCCGCTGCCGTGCTGACCCTGGCGGCCCTGACCGCCTCCGCCGCCGACGCGAAACCGCCGACCGGCGCCACGACGGCGAAGGCGCTGGTCTTCATCCCGAACCCGGTGCAGTCGAGCGGTGACGAGTCGCTGACCGACCAGAAGGACTCGGCGGCGGCGGTGCCGCGTGGCGACTACTACGAGGTGACGCTGACCGACCTGGACGGCTCGGGGTACCTGAGCGGGACCTGGGCGAACGTCCGTAGTACCACCGGGACACCGGCGTACACCACGAACGGCACCTACTTCTACGACCGGCACGACGACCAGTTCGAGCAGGTGATGGCGTACTTCTGGGGGACCGAGGCGCAGAAGTACCTGCAGTCGCTCGGCTTCGGGAGCACCCTGCCGCCGGTGAACGCGGAGAGCCAGGACTACAAGGTCGACCAGTACGGCGTCGACAACTCGTTCTCGTGGGACAAGCACGACACCATCACGCTCGGCAAGGGCGGCGTCGACGACGCCGAGGACGGCGAGGTGATCGTCCACGAGACCGGTCACGCCGTGCACGACGCGCAGGTGCCGGGGTTCGGTACGTCGCTCGAGGCCGGGTCGATCGGCGAGGCGTTCGGCGACTACTTCGCGGTGACCGTCGGCGACTGGGTGGCGAAGAAGTACGGCGTACCCGTCAAGGCGCCGCTGGCGTGCGTGATGGACTGGGACGCGACGTCGTACACGTCGACGGTGCCGCACTGCCTGCGCCGCCTCGACGCCGGCAAGCACTACCCGGAGAGCGTGGTCGGCGAGGTGCACGCGGACGGTGAGATCTGGTCGCAGGCCCTGTTCCAGATCCGCACGGCCCTCGGCCCGGCAGTCGCGGACCGGATCATCGTCGACGCCCAGTTCGACTTCGCCCCGGACACGAGTTTCGCCGACGCCGCCCGCGCTACGGTCGCGACAGCCCGCTCGTTGTACGGCCCGAGCCAGGCGAGCGTCGTACAGAAGGCCTTCGCGGACCGCGGCATCCTCTGAGGTTTGCGGGCCTGACCGGAAACTCGGATGCGTTCTGTCGGTGGGGGCGGTTACGGTCGGTCGAGTGCTGACATTGCTGCGGTACGGGGTTCGTGTTGCACCTGGGAGCACCCTTCTGACGATGGGTCTGGCCGTCCTCGGCTCGTTGCTGGGGATGGCGGTCACGTTGCTGACCGGCCAAGTCGTGGGGGCGGTCCCGGGTGTCGTCGAAGGACGCCCGGACGCCATGCCGCTCGGCGAGTTCAGCTGGCTGCTCGGCGCACTGCTGGCGGTCTTCGTCGTCGACAGCCTGTCGCCGGCGCTGCAGCATGTCGCCTCGCTGACGATGGACGCCGGCCTGGTCCGCGCGATCGGCGCGCGGATCACCGAGCCGCTGCTCCGGCCGCGCCGGATCGCGCACCTCGAGGACGCCGAGGTGCTGGACGTGCAGGAGCGGGCGAAGGGCAAGGGCGGGTTCCACCTCGCCCAAGGGATGAGCCAGATGCCGTGGCTGCTCGCCAGCCGGGTGACGCTGATCGGTTCCGCGCTGATCGTCGGCGCGATGTTCCGGTGGTGGGTGGCCGCGATGCTGGTCGCGGTCACGCTGCTCCTGGAGTGGTACGGCGGCCGCCTGGTCGAGCGTGAGATCGACGTCTGGTGGGGCAACACCGAGGAGCAGCGCCGGGCGCAGTACCTGTTCAACCTCGGCATGCGCGACGCCCCGAAGGAGCTGCGCGTCTTCGGCCTGCACCGCTGGCTCGTCGAGCGGTATGTGCGGGACTGGACCACGGGCTACCTCCCGGTGTGGGCCCGCCGGCGGACGAACGCGAAGTGGTCGCTGCTGATCGGCGGCGTGCACCTGCTGGCCAACGGCGTCGCGATCCTCGCGGTCGGCCGCGCCGCGATGAACGGTTCGCTCCCGCTCACCCAGGTCGCGACGACGCTGCCCGCGATCCTCGCCATCGGCCAGGCGAACAACGGGTTCGGCGTGGTGCAGGTCCGCCGCGGCCTGTCGGCGTACCGGGCGATGCGCGACCTGCCGGACACGATCGCCGAGCGGCACCCGGAGCCGGTCGCCACGACCGAGCACCGGATCGAGACGATGCCGGCCCGCGAGATCCGCTTCGAGAAGGTCAGCTTCCACTACCCGGGCTCGGACGTCGACGTCCTGCGCGAGCTCGACCTCACGATCAACGCACACGAGGCGCTGGCGCTGGTCGGGGTCAACGGCGCCGGCAAGTCCACGCTGGTCAAACTCCTCGGCGGTGCGTACCAGCCGACGAGCGGCCGGATCCTCGTCGACGGTGTCGACCTGGCCGGCCTCGACCTCACGGCGTGGCAGCGGCGGGTGGCCGCGATCGTGCAGGACTTCCTCCGGTTCCCGCTGCCGGTCACGGACAACGTGGTGTTCGGCGCGGTGGAGCGCGCCGGTGACGAGCTCAACCTGGCCAGGGTCGCGCGCGAGTCCGGTATCGACGACGTCGTCCGTGGTCTGCCGAAAGGCTGGGACACCGTGCTGGACAAGACGTTCGACGGCGGCGTCGACCTGTCCGGCGGCGAGTGGCAGCGGATCGCGCTGGCCCGCGCGTTGTTCGCGGTGCACGCGGGCGCGGGGGTGCTGGTGCTGGACGAGCCGGCGGCGGCGCTCGACGTCCGGGCCGAGGCCGAGCTCGTCGAGCGGTACCTCGAGCTCACCACGGGTGTGGCGTCGCTGATCATCTCGCACCGGTTCTCGGTGGTGCGCAACGCCGACCGGATCTGCGTGCTGTCGGACGGGCGGATCGTCGAGGACGGGACGCACGAGGAGTTGCTCGCCCGCGACGGCGAGTACGCCGGGATGTTCCGGCTGCAGGCCGAGCGGTACGTGACCGGATCGGAGGCGATCGATGTCTGACCGGGGACGCACACCGCGGATCCTGTGGCTGTGGCTGAGCACGTCGTTCCGCGCGGCGCCGTGGCTGATGGCGATCTCGACCGTGCTGGTCGCCGCCCGCGCGATCACCGCACCGGCCCAGACGTACGGCGTGAGCCGGCTGGTCGACGGGATCGCGTCCGACGACTCGGGCACGATCGCGCTCGGCATCGGCATCATCATCGGCGGTCTCGCGGTGTCGTTCCTCGCGGACGGACTCGGCTGGCCGCTGCAGGACACCGCACAGGAGCGGATGGCCGGCCGCGTGCACGCCGACCTGCTGGACGTGACCGCAGGGATCCCGGGCCTGTCCCATCACGAGCGTCCGGACGTCGCCGACCGGCTCGAGCTGGTGCGGGAGCGGGCGTGGCGGATGGGTGTCGGCGCCGAGGTCCTGCTCTGGGCGTTCGCCACCGTCACGAACACGGCGACCGTACTGACGCTGCTCGGGTCGGTGCATCCGTTGCTGCTCGTGCTGCCGTTGCTGGGCGGCGCGCGGATCTGGTCGGCGTACCTGAGCAGCACCCGGCAGCAGGAGGCCTGGGAGGACTCGCTGCCGCAGGAGCGCCTGGTCGACAAGCTGATCGAGGTCGCGAAGGATCCGCGGACGGCGCTGGAGCTGCGGGTGTTCGGGCTCGGGAAGGTCTTGCTGGACAGGATTTTCGCGTTGCAGACGGAGCGCTTCGAGCGGCGCGTCGCCGCGGCCCGGTGGGGCGGGAAGGTCGACGGCTCGGTGCGGTTGGTGTTCGGGATCGCGTACGCCGCGGCCGTCGTCTGGGTCGTCGTCCGCGCGCGGAACGGGCAGTCCGACGCGGGGGATGTCGTGCTCGTGCTGCTGCTCGCGCCGCAGGTGGACCAGATGACCGGCGGTATCGCGCAGAACGTGTACTGGGTCGGCGAGGTCGTGCGGAGCTTCAGCCGCTACGACTGGCTGCGTGAGTACGCGAAGCAGAACTCGTGGCGCTCGAGCCAGACGCCGGCACCCGAGCGGCTGACCTCGGGGATCGAGTTGCGGGACGTCGGGTTCTCCTACCCTGGTTCGGAATCGGCCGTGCTGAGCGGGATCAATCTGAGCGTGCCGGCCGGGTCGGCGGTCGCGCTGGTGGGGGAGAACGGCGCCGGCAAGACGACGCTGGTCAAACTCCTCGCGCGGATGTACGACCCGACGACCGGGCGGATCCTGGTCGACGGGGTGGACCTCGCGACGATCCAGCCGGACGCGTGGCGGTCGCAACTGTCGGCGGGGTTCCAGGACTTCGTGAAGTTCGAACTCACCGCGCGCGAGGTCGTCGGCATCGGCGACGTGGAGCGGGCCGACGACGAGGCCGCCGTACGGGCCGCCGTTCTGCGCGGCGACGCGGCGTCGGTGGTCGCCGGGTTGCCGCGCGGGCTGGATTCCCAGCTGGGCAAGAAGTTCACCGACGGCGTCGAACTCTCCGGCGGCCAGTGGCAGCGGCTCGCCCTGGCGCGAGCCTTCATGCGCGAACGCCCGCTACTCCTCCTGCTGGACGAACCCACCGCGGCCCTGGACCCCGAGGCCGAGCACCGCCTCTACGAGCAGTACGCCGCAGCCGCCAAGATAGCCGCCGCCGAAACCGGCGGCATCACCGTCCTCGTCTCCCACCGCTTCTCCACCGTCCGCATGGCCGACCTGATCGTCGTCATGCACAACGGCCGCATAGAAGAATTCGGCACCCACGAAGCCCTCCTCTCCGCCAACGCCCGCTACGCCGAACTCTTCGAACTCCAAGCCCGCGCCTACCGCTGACGCACTTGGGTGCCCGCCTGCAGCCGGCGGCGCTCCAGCACCAGGAAGTTGGCTGGCGGTCTGGTAACTCTTCGACGGGCGCCAAAGCAAGGGCGACAGAGCGACGTTGGGTGCCTGCCAGGGGTCGGCTGCAGTCGGCGGTGCTCCAGGACTACGGAGTCAGGCCGGCGACCTTCGAGGAACCATCTGGTTCGGGCTTACCCTGCCGGACCAGCACAACCCGCTGGCGCTCGCCGACTCAGGTGGCGACATGCTGCACCACCCGGAGGACCGGCCCGAGGGTGGCGACGCATCTGCTTTCTGCGTACGAGCCGACCACACCTCAGCTGATCAGCCGGTGCGTCAGGCACCCAGTTCGAGGTGTGAATCACTCGCCTGACTGGGTTCGAAGCAGCATGCGGGAGCGTGAGCTCGTCTTGAAGCACCTACCTGGTGCTCGCCCTCACAAGGGTGGGTGGAAGAAGATGCCAGGAGCATGAACTCGGCTTGAAGCACCGTTTGCTGGTCGGTGTCGCGAAACGTGGGCCGAGGCGACTTCTGACGCGTCGGCCCTTTGGGTACCCATCCCACCGCGGTCTGCCTGTTCAACCGGCCAGGCGGCAGCTCCAGACCGGGTGGCCCTGAGGATGTCGTCAGCTGCCGAATCATCCTGCCACTCAACCCTGCGGGCCGGTGGCCAGCGGCGATCAGCCAGGATCAGGCGCAGGTCTGGAGCTGTGTCGATGATGTGAACCGTGCGGCGTACGGAGCAAGTGCTGGCGCCCACGGCGGATGACGCCCAGCCCCCGAGGGTGCGCGTGGTGTTTACTGGTGTGGGCCCCCGAATTGCCCACAAAATAAGGGGATTCCGGCTCAGAAACTGTCGGTGGGACCGTCTAGAGTCGATGCCATGGAACTCCTGGGCGGGCGGCCGGCGTGGTCGATGGGTGGCAGCGAACTGCTGTCCACCCTCGACACGCTCGAGGCCGAGCTCGCCCGTCTGGAGTCCTACCGGCTGAGCGTGATCGCCGCGATCGAGACCACCGGGTACGCCGAGGAGCTCGGAGCCCGCGACACCGCCGAGCTCCTGCGCTTCCGCTACCGCCTGGACGCCGCCACCGCCCGCCGCACCCTCCGCCTCACCCAAACCGCCACGCACTACCCGGCCGTGTCGACCGCCCTCGAGCAGACCGCCTCCAGCGCGACGTCCGACGTACCTGACGCCGGCACAACCGCCACCGACGGCACCGACAGCACCGACAGCACCGACAGCACCGACAGCACCGACAGCACCGACGCGGCGGGCGGAGGCTCTGGGGGTGGATGGTTGCTGCGGCCGGCGCAGGCGGCCGCGATCGTGTTCGGGCTCGACCGGGTGAGGTCGCGGGTCCCGGTGGAACACCTGGACGCGGCCGCGGAACAGCTGGTCGCCCTGGCAGGTCACCTGTCACCCGGCGAACTGCGCACCGCCGCCAAGGAGATCGCCGACCTGCTCGACTCCGACGGCCCCGAACCCGAAGAACACAAGGCCTACGCCCGCGAGTCCCTGACACTGTCGGCCGCCGACAACGGGGTGAAGCTCACCGGGTTCTTGGCCAACGAGAACGCCGAACTCCTGCGCGCGGTCGTGCACGCCGGCGCCCGCCCGCACAAGACCGTCGACGGCGAACCCGACCCGAGACCCCGCGACAAACGCCAGGCCGACGCCCTGTCCACCGCCCTCAGCATCGCCGCCGCCGCATGGGACACCACGCGACCCACCACACCCACCACACCCACCGCACCCACAGCAGCTGCACCCGCCACGGGCAGCGCTGGCAGCGCAGGCAATGCGGGCAGTACGGGCAGTGCTGGCAGTACGGGCAATGCGGGCAACGCAGGCAGTGCTGGCAGTGCTGGCAGTGCTGGCAGCGTGGGGAAGGATCGTCGGGTGGCCGGGTACGGCGCGAAGGCGAACATCACGGTGACGATCGACTTCGAGGACCTGAAGGCCGCGACCGCGGACGCGATCGGGCGGACCGTCTACAGCGGTGGGCTGTCGGCCGCCACGATCCGGCGGCTGGCGTGCGACGCGAACGTGATCCCGCTGGTGCTGGGTTCGAACTCTGAGCCGCTGGATGTCGGGCGCCGCGAGCGCCTGGTCACCAAGGCGATGCGGCGCGCCCTGGACGCCCGCGACCGCGGCTGCGTGGTCTGCGGAGCGCCGCCGATCATGTGCGACGCCCACCACCTGGTCTCCTGGATCGACGGCGGCGACACCAAGGTCGCCAACCTGGCTCTGCTCTGTCGCCGCCATCACACCGACGTCCACCGCGGTCACTGGCGCATCACCATCCTCGACGGCGTCGTCCACGTCGCCCGCCCGAGCTGGGCCACGGACCCGCCGGCCGCCGCCGCAGCACGACGATCAGGGCTGCCGGATGCCCAGCCAAGCCGTACGGTGCCGCCGGATGCCCAGCGACGCCGTACGGCCCCGCCGGACACTCAGCCACGCCGTACGGCGCCGCCGGACACTCAGCCACGACCTACGGCACCCCCGGATGCCCTGCCTGGATGCACGGCACCGCCGGATGCTGAGCCAGATCGTGCGGGACCGCCGGACGCGCAGCCCGGATGTAGGGCACTGCCGGACGTCCATCCACCAGCCGCCGGAGAGACCAGCGCGGCCCGGTCGCGGTGGCGGGCGGACCATGCCGCTTTGGAGCAAGCGGCTGCCTTCGCGGCAACCGGTTGATGCCGGGCAATACAACAACGTTTGGATTGACGGCACGAGACCAAGATCGGCAACCTGACTCTGCCCTGCCGCCGCCACCACGCCGAGCTGCACAACGGCCACTGGCATATCCACATCGCCAGCGGGGTCGTCCAGTCACCCGCCCGAGCTGGGCCCCGCCGTCGCCGCAGCACGACGCTCGGCGCCGCCGGACGCTCAGCCACGCCGTACTGCACCGCGGGACGCTCACGTCGTACGGCGCCGCCGGACGCCGAGCCAGGTTGTGCGGTGCCGGGGGCGCTCAGCCGGGCTGGTGGGAGGCGGAGGTTGGGCAAGGCCGTGGGGGATCGCCGGACGCCGAGGCCGGACGCCGAGGCACGCCGTGCGGCGCCGTGGGACGCTCACGTCGTACGGCGCTGCGGGGCGCCGGGCCAGGCTGTGTGGTGCCGCGGGCGCTCAGCCGGGCTGGTGGGAGGTGGAGGTTGGGCGAGGCCGTGGGGGATTGCTGGACGCCGAGGGACGTCGTGCGGCGCCGTGGGATGCTCGCGTCGTGTGGCGCTGCGGGGCGCCGGGCCAGGTTGTGCGGTGCCGCGGGCGCTTAGCGGGGCTGGTGGGAGGTGGAGGTTGGGCAAGGCCGTGGGGATTGCCGGACGCCGAGGCACGCCGTGCGGCGCCGCGGGGCGCTCGCGTCGTACGGCGCTGCGGGGCGCCGGGCCAGGCTGTGCGGTGCCGCGGGGCGGTCAGCCGGCCGGTGAGAGGGCCGGAGGCTGAGCAAGGACGTGGAGGACTGCCTGAGTGCCCAGGTGGTCCATCCGCCGTGTCGACACACCGAGCAGGTCACATGTCGCCACGACGTTCGTGAGCGCCGCCTCAGTGCGCCGGCGCCGTTCCAGCAGTCAGTCGAGGAAGTAGGTCCCTTCGCGCAGGTGGGGACCGCGAGATCCGGCGCGCCGATCCGGGTGTCGAGCTCGCCGTGCGATAGCCGCTGCGGGAGTTCATCTGGCCGGGGTTGCGGGTCCCGAAGGCGACACCGCACACGTTGTCGGCGTCCGAGGACAGCAACAGGTACAGAAACAGCGCGACCTGCCGGTACAGCACAAGGCACGGCGCGCGCCCCCAGCAGCCCCCTCGGTAGGTGGTCTACCGAAGGGGCCGAGCCCTGCGGCCGGTCGTCAAGAACCCGAAACACCTGGCCGAGCAGCCCAGTGACACGCTCTCGTCGGGCCGACAAATTGACGGCTGACCGGCGACGCCGGCCACCACTCTCAAGCTCTTTGGGCGCGGCGGTTGGCTCGTTGGGTTAGTTCGGCTTCTGGGACCAGGGTGAACATTTCCTGGTGAGGGGCGCACAGCATGGTGACGGTGAACTTCAGCGGGATGTCGGAGCGGTTGTTGCCGTCCTGGTAGTGGATGATGTCGCCGCCGGGTTCCCAGAACGCCTCGCCGGTCTTGATGACGCGGGGTGGTTCGCCCTCTAGTTCGAAGAGCATCTCGCCGGATACGACGTAGCCGAAGGCGGGGCCGGAGTGGCGGTGGGGTGGGGCGCCGGGGTCGCCGGGTGGGTACTCGATGTCGACGGTCATCACGTGGAAGCCCTCGGGGACGTACGGCGGCTCGACCTCCTGCAGCATTGTCAGGGCGGTCTGCCAGGCAGTGGACCGGTGCTCGGTCGTGTCGGTCATCGGGGTTCACCTTCCGGTTGATCGGTCTGTACTGAGAGACCAGGCAGGAAGACCCGGTGTGACGGTCACAGGGGAGGGGGTTGGTCTGTCTCTTCAGGTATGAACCAGCGCATCGAGACCCTGGACAGTCTCCACGAGCACCTGCAGTGGGCGATCGAGCTCGAGCACGCGACGCTCCCGCCGTATCTGTGTGCCCTGTACTCACTGGACCCGGCGCGAAACCTGGACGCGGTCGAGCTGGTGAGCAGCGTGTTCGTCGAGGAGATGATTCATCTCTCGCTGGTGTCCAACCTGCTGAACGCCGTCGGTGGCGAACCGCGGCTCGACCGGCCGGAGCTGCTTCCCGGGTATCCGCGCCAACTCCCGCACAGCTCGATCGACCTGTCGCTGTTGCCGTTCGGTCCGGATGCGCTGGAAATGTTCCTGCGTCTGGAGAAGCCCGAAGCGCCCAGCTCTCCGGCCGAGGGCGACGACTACGAAACCATCGGACAGTTCTACGACGCGATCGAAGACGGCCTGCGGTACCTGGCTGAGACGCTCGGCGAGGACAAGCTGTTCTCCGGCGACCAAGCCCGCCAGGTGACGGCCGGCCCGTTCCACCACACCGGCGGCACGCTGCAGCCGGTCACCGACCTCGCGTCCGCACTGGCCGCGCTGGACGAGATCGTCGAGCAGGGTGAAGGTACGTCGCGGGGCGAGGTCTGGGACGGCGATCACGACATCTTCCACCCGGATCGTGACGAGGTCGCGCACTACTACCGGTTCCAGGAACTGAAGCTCGGCCGCCGCTACCAGCGCGGCGACACCCCACAGTCCGGTCCGACCGGCGAGCCGGTGACGGTCGACCTGACCGGCGTCTCGCCGATGCAGGTGAACCCGCACCGCTCGGACAACGCACAGATCCGCGCCGCGCAGGAGCAGTTCGACAACACCTATTGCACGCTACTGTTCCTGCTGGAGCAGGCGTTCACCGGTGAGCCGGCCCTGATCCGGGACGCGGTCCGCGCGATGTTCGGGCTCAAATCCGAAGCCCTGAAACTGATGCAGCTGAGCGAGGACGACCACACGACAGCTGGTCCGACCTTCCAGTACGTCGATCCGGAGCAGCGAGACTGAGAGGCCGCTGAGAGCCGAGCTGAAAGGAGTTCCTCCCAGTTCGCCAATAGTTAACCTTCGGTCTTCACTTCGCCGTACATTGCTTTCTAATGTATTAACCATGGACGCCCCGCCCACTGTCCGTGCCCGCGACATCACCAAGTATTTCGGTGAGGTCGTCGCGCTCGACGGTGTAGACCTCGACGTCGCCCCCGGCCAGATCCACGGCCTGGTCGGACCGAACGGAGCCGGCAAGACCACGCTCCTCGGGCTCCTGCTCGGTCTCGCCGTTCCCGACCGCGGCGCCCTGGAGATCCTCGGTACGCCGGTCGGCCGCGCCCTCGCCGTCCCTGAAGGCGTCGCCGGCTTCGTCGACGGCCCCGGCCTGTACCCCGCGATGACCGCCCGGCAGAACCTCGCCGCCCTGGCAGCTCTCCGCGGCGACAACACGGGCGACAACACGATGGACATCGACGACGCCATCGACCAGGTCGGGCTGACCGACGTGGCCGACGACCGGGTGCGCGGCTTCTCGCTCGGCATGCGCCAGCGCCTCGGCCTCGCCGCGGCGTTGCTCACGAAGCCGCGGCTGCTCATCCTCGACGAGCCGTCCAACGGCCTCGACCCCGCCGGCAAGAAGCACGTGTACGGCGTCCTCACCCGGCTCGCCGCGGACGGTACGGCGGTGATGCTGTCGAGCCACCGCATGGACGACGTCGAGGCGCTCTGCTCCGAGGTGACGATCCTGTCGACCGGGCGCGTCGCGTTCTCGGGCCCGATCAGCAAGCTGGCCTCGGAGACCAGCGAGCTCGACTACCGGATCCGTACCTCCGACCCGACGGCCGCCCGGCGCCACGCCATCGGTACGGCGGGTCTCCGCCTCCGCGCGCAGGACGCCGTACAGGACGGTGTCGAGGTCCTTGTGGTCTCGGCGTCCGTGCCGACGCTGGACGAGTTCGTGAAGCGGCTGGTCCGCGACGACATCGCCGTCCGCGAACTCGCGCCGGTGGTGTCGCCCCTCGAGGCCGCGTTCCTCGCCCTCACCGAGCAGCAGGAGACCAACTGATGACAGCCACCGCGGCTGCCCCCGAGACATCCGAGACCCCCGAGACCCCCGCGGTCCGTCGTGTACCCATTCTCCGCGGCTACCGGTTCGAGCTCGTCAAGCTGCTCACGCAGTGGCGCGTCCGCGTGCTGATCGTCGCGTGCTGGCTGGCGCCGGCGCTCTTCGTCGCCGTGGTCAGCCAGCAGGCCTCGCTGCCGGTCGACACGTTGTTCGGCCGGTGGATGCACGCCACCGGCTGGGCCGGACCCCTTGTTCTGCTGGGCTTCTCCGGCTCGTGGGCGCTGCCGCTGCTGACGTCGCTGATCGCCGGTGACGTGTTCGCGTCCGAGGACCGCCTCGGCACCTGGCGGCATCTGCTGGTCGCGGTCCGCTCGCCGCGCCGGATCTTCGTGTCGAAGGCGCTGTCCAGCCTGACCGTGATCCTCGTACTGGTGATCGGCCTGGTGGTGTCGAGCACGATCAGCGGTCTGCTGGTCGTCGGCAACCGGCAACTGATCGGCCTCGACGGCCACCTGCTGTCGCCGGGCAGTGCGGTCGGCACCGTCTTCCTCGCCTGGTTGTGCGCGCTCGCGCCGACCCTCGCGCTGGCGGCGATCGGGCTACTCGGTTCGGTCGCGCTCGGCCGCTCGCCGATGGGCCTGCTGCTCCCGGCCGTGGTCGCGCTCGCGATGCAGATCGTCCAGCAGCTCCCGGTTCCGGTGGCCTTCCGCCTGGCGCTGCCGGGCTACGCGTTCATCAGCTGGAACGGCTTGTTCACCAGCCCGGCGCAGCTCGGCCCGCTGCTGATCGGCGTGATCGTCAGCCTGGTCTGGGCTCTCGTGGCGACCGGTCTCGCCTACTTCCTGTTCGTCCGCCGTGACTTCACCAACCCGACCCACGACGGATCGGGCCGGCTCGCGCTGACGGCCGGCCTGCTGCCTCTCGTCGTACTGCTCGGCGTGACGACGGCGGCCGTGGCCCCGGTGACCGGCTTCGGATCGGGCATCGACCAGGACAAGGTGCAGCGGGCGGTCGCGGTCGAGTTCGCGCACCTGTACCGGCTGCAGACCAAACAGCTGAACCGCGCCGACGTCACCGAGGACCAGCTGCAAGCAGGCGCCGAGTGCACCAAGGGCGGCGACCAGGTCGCGGCGCGCGGACCCGGCAACGACTGGCGCTGCGTCGTCAGCTGGCACATCCCCGGCGTGGCCGCGGCCGGCTCGGCGATCTACCAGCTCGACATCAACCCACTCGGTCGGTACGTGGCCGACGGGGACGGACCGAAAGAAGTGAACGGCTTCTTCCTGGTCCGCACCCCGTCCGGGGACGAACCGAACCCCCTGTGGCAGTTCGACGGCAACATCGAACTGCTACCTGTCAACCCGAAGGGATAGCACCCATGCAGGTAACACGCCGCAGGCGTGACGAAAAGAGATCGTCCGGTCCCCTCCGGCGCAGGGTACCACTGGTGACAGCCGGTACGACGGCCGTCGCGGTGACGCTGGCCGGTACCGCTGTCGCCTCGACGACCGGCTTCGGTCACGACCAGGTCGGGCAGGTGACCGACAAGGGCCAGGTCGTCGCCGCCGACCAGTACATCAAGCCGCTCGGCGACCGGCTCGTCCTCCAGAAGGGCAAGATCATGTCGTCCACCGTCAGCCCGGACGGCAGCCACCTGGCCGCCTCCGTGACCGACGGTGGGATGGCGCTGGCGATCATCGACCTGAAGAACTGGAAGGTCCAGCAGTACGTCGGCAACAACGCCGCCGCGGACCTGAAGATCCCCGGCAACGACGTCGGCCAGGAAGGCCCGACGTACTCGCCGGACGGCAAGCAGGTCTGGCTCGGGCAGACCGACGGCTACCGGAAGTTCACCGTGAATTCGGACGGCACGCTGGCGAACCCGGCGTTCGTCGCGATCCCGGCCGACGGCGCGAAGCATTCGCTGGCGGCCGAGGCGGTGTTCTCCGCGGACAGCTCGACCGTGTACTCCGCGGTGAACGGCCAGAACAAGGTGGTCGCGATCGACACCGCGACCGGCGCGATCAAGCAGAGCTGGGCGACCGGCAACGCGCCGCGTGACATGGTGATGGTCGGCACCAAGCTGTACGTCAGCAACGAGGGCGGCCGCACGGCCAAGCCCGGCGACCTGACGGTCAACTCGTACGGCACCGATGTCGTGTCCAACCGGAACGCGATCACCACCACCGGTACGGTCAGCGTGATCGACCTGTCGAACCCGTCGGCCGCGCCGGCCAGTATCGACGTCGGCCTGCACCCGACGGCGATCTACGCCAAGAACGGCGCCGTGTTCGTCACCAACACCGCCACCAACTCGGTGTCCGTGATCGACACCAAGCGGGACAAGGTCGTCCAGACCATCGCGACGCAGCCCTGGGCGGAAGCCTCGGTCGGCTACGAGCCGGACGGCGTCACGCTCACCGACGACGGTCACCTGCTGGTGTCGCTCGGCCGTGCGAACGCGGTCGCGGTCTACAAGTACCGCAACCCGCTCGAGCCGGTCAGCTACGTCGGCCTGCTGCCGACCGACTACTTCCCGGCGGAGCTCGCGCAGGTGGGCAAGGACATCGTGGTGTCCAACACCCGCGGGGTCGACGCCCGTCGCGAGACCACCGCTGCCGGTCACGGCACCCACGACACCACGTCGAGCCTGACCAAGTTCCAGCTGCCGGACGACCACGCGATCAAGAAGTACACGCAGACCGTCTTCGACCAGAACGGCTGGACGAAGGGCTCGGCGCAGGTCGCGACCGGTTCTGACACTGGTCAGGGGCACCGCAACCCGGTGCCGGTCCCGGCGAAGCTCGGTGACCCGTCGACGATCAAGCACGTGTTCCTGATCGTCAAGGAGAACCGGACGTACGACCAGGTGTACGGCGACATGCCGGAGGGCAACGGCGACGCGGCGCTGACGCAGTACGGCGAGAACGTCACGCCGAACCAGCACGCGCTGGCCCGGCAGTTCGGGTTGTACGACAACACCTACGACATCGGCACGAACTCCGCCGAGGGCCACAACTGGCTGATGCAGGCCGACAACCCGGAGTACACCGAGTCCTCGGCCGGTGAGTACCTGCGCAGCTACGACACCGAGAACGATGCCCTCGGCCACCAGAAGAGCGGCTTCCTGTGGACCGGTGTGCAGGCGGCCGGGAAGACCGTGAAGAACTACGGCGAGTTCCTGTCGATCGAGCAGAAGCCGGCCGACGGCACCTGGCAGAACTACTATTGCGACACCAAGAACATGATCGCGACCGGGGCGGACACCAAGTACCCGATCACGACCGGCTCGGCGATCCCGTCGCTGAACGACGTGTCGGTGCAGGGCTTCCCGCAGTTCGACACGAGCGTCCCGGACATCTACAAGACCGAGATCTGGCGCAAGGACTTCCGCAAGAACGGCCCGGCGAACCTGAACATGTTCTGGTTGTCCAACGACCACACCGGTGGTCCGGCCAACGGTCCGGCGCAGGTCGCGGACAACGACCTGGCCACCGGCCGGATCGTCGACGAGATCACCCACAGCAAGTACTGGAAGGACTCGGCGATCTTCGTCGTCGAGGACGACTCGCAGGCCGGTCTCGACCACGTCGACGGGCACCGGGCGCCGATCCAGATCATCAGCCCGTACGCGCAGCACGGTGCGGTGGACAGCCACTACTACACCCAGATCACGATGATCCGGACCATCGAGCAGATCCTCGGGATGAAGCCGATGAACCAGAAGGACACCGCGGCCACTCCGATGTTCGGTGCCTTCACCCCCAAGCCGGACTTCACGCCGTTCACGGCGCTGCCCAACCGGGTCGCGCTGACCGACGGCCTGAAGACCCCGCCGTCCTGCGGTCTCGACGTGCCGGCGGCGCAGAACCCGACCGTCGCGGCCGCCCCGGCGGTGTCCGTACCGGCCGGCATGGAGTCGATGGCGGCGCAGTGGTCGGCGTGGAAGGACCAGCAGCGCACCACCGGTCCGAACGCCCGGGCCGACTTCGCGAACCCGGCCCAGATGAACCACTACAACTGGTACGAGGCGCACAGCTGGTCCCTGCCCTACCCGGGTGAGGCCCAGATCTTCGCGCCGCAGAACGTTCCCGGCGCGGTGATCCCGGCCGCCGAGAACGACGGCTGACACCTTCGGCCGGTACAAAGAGCGCATGCCTGACCAACCGTCGCGGGCGTCGGCCCGGATCGAGCAACCCGCCGATCCGGCCGACGTCCGCGCGGTCGGTTACGGCCCGGACGACGTACCGGTCGTCCCGGAGCGGTACGCCCGGCTGCCGGTGCACAAGGAGGAGTCGGGACACATCGGCGACTGGAACAACTCGCTGATGGAGCCGGAGCCGTCGGCCGTGTACGTGGTCGACGAGCGGTACCTGTACGTCACCGACGACCACGGCCGGGTCTCGCATGCCGAAGGCTGGCTCGGCCGGCTGCCCACTGCGGAGAACGACGAGCGCCGCAACGTCGAGGCGCAGCGGGAGGCCGGCGTGCCCGACCGGCAGCGGACCGACGACGGCGGGCACCTGTTCGCGACGGTGTTCGACGGGCCGGGGGAGTCGATCAACCTGACCGCGCAGTCGCAGGAGCAGAATCGTGCGGTCAGGGGCAGCGAGAACTGGCGCCGGATGGAACAGACCTGGCAGGCGATGCGGGTCGCCGGCGTCCAGGTGCACGCCGCGATCGACGTCAAGCACGCGAACGGGACGACGCTGCGGCCGTCGAGCCGGACCGTGGTGTCGCGCAGTCAGGGCGAACGATCGCCGAGGCGTATCTTCAGAGAGACCAAGCCGACGGCCCGAGGAACTGGATGAGCGAGATCGCTGTCATCGACACCATCGCCCGCGCGCTGGTGGCGGACCTGCCCGCGCAGTGGCAGCAGGTGTCCGCGGTGTACCGCGCCACGACGTCGTACGCCGAGCTGGACGCCGACGTCGACGGTGCGCAACTGGATCCGCTGCCGGAAGGGCTCGAGGACCAGTTCGAGGAGCTGCGGCGGGAGATGTACCAGCCGGGCAAGGGCGCGTGGTTGACGGCGAAGCTGACCGTCACCTCCACCGGGCACTTCGCGACCGACTTCGACTACGACAACCGGCCGGCCTGGTCGATCCCGGTCGACGAAGGCATCTACGCCGAGGACCTGTCCACGTTTCCCCGGGACCCGGAGCACGTGCCCGCCTGGATGAAATAAATCGGTGGTGACGACCGAGAGCTGCTGGTAGCGTCGCTCGCCTGTCTTTTTCGGGATCGAATCGAACCGGATGGATCTGCTCCGGGGCGGGACCCAGCTCACGATTCGAGGCTCCTCGACGATGGTCGAACCGGAACTAGAGGCCGAACGCGCCTATCTCTCCCAAGCCCGCACCGCCCTGCGCGGTATGTACGCCGAGGTCGTGGACCGTGAGGTCCAGGTCATCGGCGGCGAGGACAACGACGAACGCTTCACCAACGAGGCCAACCAGCGGGCCAAGGAGCGGCGCACCCACGCGCTCCTAGACCTGCCCGACGTACCCCTGTTCTTCGGCCGGCTCGACTACGAGCACGGCACGATCGAGGACCTGGACCAGATCTACATCGGCCGCCGCCACGTCCACGACGGGACCGGCGTCCCGCTGGTGATCGACTGGCGCGCGCCGGTGTCGGTGCCCTTCTACCGGGCGACCCAGACCGACCGGCGACGCGTGCTGATGCGCCGCCGCTACGGGTTCTCCGACCACGCCGAGCTGACCGGCTTCGAGGACGAGCCGCTGACCGGGGCCGTCGATTCGGACCAGGCGGACAAGTTCCTGCGGTCCGAGATCGAGCGTCCGCGCACCGGCCCGATGCGCGACATCGTGGCCACCATCCAGCCCGAGCAGGACGACCTGGTCCGCGCCCCGCTGCACCCCAGCGTGTGCGTGCAGGGTGCGCCCGGCACCGGGAAGACCGCAGTCGGTCTGCACCGCGTCGCCTACCTGCTCTACACCGAACGGGACCGGCTCGGCCGCGGCGGCGTCGTGATCGTCGGCCCGAACCGGTCGTTCCTGTCCTACATCCGCAAGGTCCTGCCCGCACTGGGTGAGGTCGACGTCCGGCAGATCACGATCGACGAGCTGCTCACTCGCCCGTTCGCGGCGACGGACCAGCCGGCCGCCGAGGCCCTGAAGGGTGACGCGCGGATGGCCGGCGTCCTGCGCCGCGCCCTGTGGTCGTACGTCGGGACGCCGACCGAGGGAGTCCTGTACAGCAAGGGCTCCCGGCGCTACCGGGTGCACGACTACGAGGTCGTCGACATCGTGTCGGACCTGCGCGAGTCGACCCGGTACGCGCCCGGCCGGAACGCTCTCGCGCAGCGGATCGCGCACGTCGTGCTGGTCCGGATGGAGGAGCGGGCCGAGTCGCCCGACGATCGCGTGCAGAACGCGGTCGCACGTTCCAAGCCCGTGAAGGACGTGCTGGACGCGGTCTGGCCCCGCGTCGTCCCCGAGCAGATCCTGCACCGCCTGCTCTCGGACGCCGACTTCCTGGCCGCGGCGGCCCCGGAGCTGACGGACGAGGAACGGGCCGCGCTGGTGTGGACGAAGCCGCCGCGCTCGTGGAAGTCGGCGAAGTGGTCGTTCGCGGACACGGTCCTGCTCGACGAGCTCGAGGACCTGATCGAGCGGCGGACCGGATCGCTCGGGCACCTGGTGCTGGACGAGGCCCAGGACCTGTCGGCGATGCAGCTGCGAGCACTCGGCCGGCGCTGCCGCACGGGCTCGGCGACGGTGCTCGGCGATCTCGCGCAGGCGACGACGCCGTGGGCCGCCGGATCGTGGGACCGGGTGCTCGGTCATCTCGGCAAGAGCGACGGCGTGGTGGCCGAGCTCGACCGCGGGTTCCGGGTGCCGGCCCAGATCATCAACTTCGCGGCCAAGCTGCTGCCGGCGATCGCGCCGACGCTCGGCACCCCGAGCGGCGTCCGGACGGTTGCCGACGCGCTGGGCATCGTGACCGCCGACGCGTCGACGTTCGCCGACCAGGTGGTCGCCGAGTGCCGGGCCGCGCTCGCCGGTGAAGGTTCGGTGGCGCTGATCGCGGCGGACGACCAGGTCGCCGGACTGCGGGATGCCATCACCGCGGCCGGGCTCGAAACGGCCATGCTCGGCGAGACCGAGGACGAGATCGACACCGTCCGGCTGGTCTGCGTGCCGGCCACGCTGGCCAAGGGCCTGGAGTTCGACGCGGTCGTGGTCGCCGAGCCGGCGCACATCGTGGCCGCCGAGCCCCGCGGCCTGCACCGCCTGTACGTCGTCCTCACCCGGGCCGTCAGCCGCCTGCAGATCATCCACGCCGAACCGCTGCCGGACGCCCTGGCCTGATCCCACCGCGACGCTATCGTGCAGGCAGCCGGACGGAGCGGAGCGGGGGAGAGCGGACGTGAGCGGACTGATCATCCTGATGGCGATCGCGCTGCTGCTGGTGGTGGCCGCGATCGCCTGGGGGATCGTCGCGCTCGTCCGCCGGCAGCAGTACATCGGCTCGATCCGTCAGCGCGGCTGGGCGTTCGTCAACAGCCCGACGTTCGACGCGGTCGCCCGGCTGAGCAACCCGCCGTTCGGTCTCGGTTTCGCGCGCAAACCCGACGATCAGATCACCGGGCTGACCGCCGCCGGCCGGCCCTTCCAGGTGATCGAGTACAAGTCGGCGTACTGGTCCGGCTGGGTCGGCATGGTGACCCTGTCGCGCCGGCTCCCCGAGCTGTGGATCACCGGCGGCGAGACCGCGCCCCGGTACGGCGTCCTCGCGCACGGCGTGGCCGCCCCGGCGCAGCTCGGGCCGGGGTGGCAGGTCGGCGCGATGGACCCGGCGTTCGCGCACGAGGTGATGACCCCGCAGCTGTGTGTCCAGCTCAACGCGATGGCCGCCGGTCAGCCGGGCGTGAACCTCGGTGTCGACGGCGACCAGGTCGTCGTGCTGAACCCGCCCCGGAAGGAGATCGAGCAGCTCGGTCCCTGGCTGGACCAGCTCGGCGCGATCGCGGCGGCGATCGACGCGACACCGCTCGACCACTGGGTCCAGCCGGAGCCGGAGCCGCGGCTGAGGTTCTACCACCACCCGGAGTGGTACTGGGTCGGGGTCGACGACAGCCTGCTGCAGTACACGCCGGTCAATCGCGGCGGTTACGGTCACCGCACCGAGGACGTGATCCGCGGCCGGGACGGCGACGGTCCGCCGTTCGTCGCGTTCGAGCACCACTGGAAGACGTCGCACACCGAGACGTACACCGACAGCAACGGCAACTCGCAGACCCGGACCGTGACCGACCACCATTCCGAACCGATCCTCGGGTTCCAGTTGCCGATCCGGATGCCGCCGCTGAGCGTCGCGCAGCGTGGGCTGCGCAAGGGCATCGGCTTCGAGAGCAACGCGTTCAACGAGCGGTTCGCGGTCAACGCGGCGGACACGAAGTTCGCGTACGACGTGATCCATCCGCGCCAGATGGAGTACCTGATGGCGACGCCGGGCGCGCCGTTCCGGATCGAGGAGGACTGGGTCTGGTTCTCGCCGGGGGAACACAGCCAGCCCGCGATCGCGTTCTGCTCGGCGTACCTGCGCGGCTTCCTCGGCCGGGTGCCGCGGTTCGTCTGGCGCAACCTCGGCCTCGCCGAGGCGCCGTACCCACCCGTTGAGACAACCGCCGGGTAGGGAATGCGGTTGCCCCTGACATGGTTGAGTTTGACCGTGTTGAGTCAACGAACCGTCGTCATCTTCGGTGCCAGCGGCGACCTGAGCTCGCGGTTGCTGCTGCCCGGCCTGGGCAGTCTGCTCGCCGGGCCGCGCGCCTCCAGCGTGCGGATCATCGGCACCGGCCGCTCGCCGCTCGCCGCGGACGAGTGGACGGACCGCGTCCGGTCCGCGTTCGGAAGCGAGCTGAGCCCCGCCGCGGCCGACACCCTGGCGACCACGCAGTACGTCGCCGGCGACCCGACGGACGCCGCGCACCTGCGCGCGCTGCTGGAGCTCGCCGGGCCGGCCCCGGTGCTGTACTTCTCGCTGCCGCCGGCCGTGACGACCGAGATCGTCGCGAAGCTGCAGGAGGCCGACCTCCCCGACGGCACCGAGCTGGCGTTCGAGAAGCCGTTCGGCACCGACGCCGCCTCCGCCGCCGCGCTGAACAAGCTCGTCGGCGACCTCGTCCCCGAGGAGAACGTGCACCGCGTCGACCACTTCCTCGGCCGCACCGCGGTGCTGAACCTGATCGGCCTGCGGTTCGCCAACCGCCTCTTCGAGCCGGTCTGGAACGCCGAACACATCGAGAGCGTCGAGATCGTGTACGACGAGACGCTCGGCCTCGAGGGCCGCGCCCAGTACTACGACAACGCGGGCGCCCTGGTGGACATGATCCAGAGCCACCTGCTGCTCGTCCTCGCGCTGCTGGCGATGGACGCCCCAGCCACGATGGACGCCGTCGAGGTCCGCAGCGAGATGGCCCGCGCGCTCCGCAGCACCCATCTGTACGGCGGCTCGGCGATCGAGGCGAGCCGGCGCGCCCGGTACACCGCGGGCGTCGCCGACGGTCGCGTCGTTCCGTCGTACGCCGACGAAGCGGGCGTCGACCGGGACCGGGCGACCGAGACGCTGGCCGAGGTGACGGTCGAGGTGGGGACGAACCGGTGGGCCGGTGTCCCGTTCACGCTGCGCTCGGGCAAGGCGCTCGGTGCCGCGCGCAAGGAGATCGTGATCAAGTTCAAGCCCCTGCGGCATCTCCCGTCGGGCCTGCACGGCGGCCGCGACGGCGAAACGCTGCGCATCGGCCTGAATCCGGGCGAGCTGTCGCTGTCCGTCCCGGCGCTCGGCGTCGACGGCCCGTACACGATGGGCCAGGTGTTCCTGGACGCGACGCTGCCGTCGTCGGCGGTGCTCCCGTACGGCGAGGTGCTGAACGGCATCCTGCGCGGTGACCCGCTGCTGTCGGTGCGCGGTGACGTGGCCGAGCGGTGCTGGGAGATCGTCGAGCCCGTGGTGGCTGCTTGGCGGGCCGACGAGGTGCCGCTGGAGGAGTACGGCGCCGGTTCCGACGGTCCGGCCGACTGGCAGGCGGAGCGGGAGTCCGCCGCCTAGCCGCGCGGCTGTCACCACGGGACCAGGGACTTACCCTGGGGCGACGGGTGGTCGACGGGCTGGAGAGTGAAGGCAGTAGCGATTCACTCTCGAGCATAGGAACGGATCCATGACCACCATCCACTTCAGCGCGGTGACCACGCTGAAGCCTGAGCAGTTCGTCGCGGGGCTGACCGACTTCGGGCCCGGCCGCGCGGAACTCTTCGCCAACAGCCACGACGACTACCTCCGCGTCCACAGTCAGGGACCGGGGTACGCCGATGTCACCGAGGGTGCCGGCGGTGTGTGGGAGCGACTCAGCTACGACTGGTCCGACCCGCGGCACATCGTCCTGACGACGACCGACTCCAGCCACTGGGGCGGCGCGTCCGGCCACACCTACACGCTCACCGAGCGTGCCGACGGCACGACCGCGATCGACGCGGTCGTGGTCCGGGACGGCAAGAACGTGAAGGGCCGCCTGGTCGGCGCCCTGTTCGCGCTGGTCGGCAAGCAGGTCCTGGGCAAGGCATTCGCCGGCACCCTCCGGGCGATCGAGGCCCGCTACCCCCTGACGAACGAGGTACACGACGCATGAGAATCATCCGTTCCCGGCGCCCGCGCGTCCTGCTCGGCGCCGCGGCCGCGGTGCTGGCGGTCGGCGCCGGCGCACTGACCGCCGCCGGCGCGGCCGACGCCAGCTCCACCACCGCTTCCACTGCCATCTCGACCTCCGAGGCAAGTCCGGTCGTTGCCACCGACAAGGGCGCCGTGCGCGGCCTGTCCGCCGACGGCACGTCGTCGTTCCGGGGTGTGCCGTACGCCGCCGCACCGACCGGGAACCTGCGCTGGCGCCCGCCGCAGCCGGCCGCCGGCTGGTACGGCGTCCGCGACGCCACCTCGTACGGCGCGAGCTGTCCGCAGGCGCCGAGCGTGGTCGCTCCGCCGAGCGCCGCCCTCTCCGAGGACTGCCTGTTCCTGAACGTCACGACACCGGCGCTGCACCCGGTCGTCAAGAAGCCGGTGCTGGTGTGGATCCACGGCGGCGGACTGACCGGCGACAGCGGCTCGAACTACGACGGCACGAAGCTGGCGAAGGCCGGAGCGGTCGTCGTGACCGTCAACTACCGGCTCGGCGCCCTGGGATTCCTCGCCCACCCGGCGCTGGAATCGGGGGGAGCGGCCGGCAACTACGGGCTGATGGACCAGCAGGCCGCGTTGCGCTGGGTGCAGCGCAACATCGGACGGTTCGGCGGGGACCCGCACAATGTCACGATCGCCGGTGAGTCGGCGGGCGGGCTGTCGGTGCTCGCGCACGTCACGTCCCGCAGCTCGAAGGGTCTGTTCCAGCGGGCGATCGTGGAGAGCGGAGCGTTCGCGCTGGAGCAGGAGCCGCTGGCGAAGGCGGAGGCCTTCGGCAAGGAGTTCGCCACGAAGGTCGGCTGCGCCGATCAGTCCGCGGACTGCCTGCGCAAGGCTCCCGTGCAGACGCTCGTCGACAACATCTCCACGGCGACCGCGCTGATCCCCGGCGTGGTCGACGGCGCGGTGCTGAAGGAGTCGATCGGGACCGCGCTCGCGGCCGGCCGGTTCAACCACGTGACGATCCTGAACGGCAGCAACCACGACGAGGAGGCCCTCTTCACACTGGGCGGCCGCGTGGTCAGCCGCGGCTACAACGTCGCCTACACGAGCCCGGTCACCGCGGACAACTACCAGTCCAACATCGCCTCCGCTCTGCGGATCACGCCGACCCAAGCCGCAGCCATCGCCGCCGACTACCCGCTGTCGGCCTACCCGACACCTGACAAGGCGTTCGGCACGTTGATCGGCGACGCGACCTTCGCCTGCGGTGTGGATCAGGTCAACACCTGGACCGCGCGCCACGTACCGACCTACGGCTACGAGTTCAACGACGACACGGCCCCCTTCCTCTTCGCTCCGGCAGGCCTCGTTGACGTGGCCACCCACGGCTCCGAGATGTGGTACCTGTTCGACCTTCCGAACGCCCCCTTCCCGGTCCCGCTGAACGCCGAGCAGACCAAGCTCGCGGACACGATGCGCGCGGCCTGGGTCAAGTTCGCGGCAACCGGCAGCCCGTCGACAGCCGCGGTTCACTGGCCGTCGTACGGCAAGGTCCTGTCGCTGGAGCTCCCGGCGGCGCAGGTCTCGACGGACTTCGCGGCCCGTCATCACTGTGCCACTTTCGCACAGAATCTTGACAAGGTTAAGTAATAGTTCCAATATCCTATCCGATTCGGTTTCTGAGAAGTTCTCTTGGGAAGAGGTCACCGCCATGACCAGATCCGTTCGGAGCAGGGTGTTGCGAGCCGCGCTTGCGGGGCTCGTAGTCGCTGGGCTGCTGCCGACAGGTTTGAGTACGTCGACAGCAGCACCAGCATCACCGGCAGCACCAGCACCGACCAGCGCCACCGTCGCCGCGACCGGGCTGTCCGGGCCGGCGGGGGACAAGGCGCTCAAGCCGTACATGGGCTGGAGCAGCTACAGCATGCAGGTCTACAACCCGAACGGCGGCAGCTGGATCACGGCGGATCAGCTGATCGCCCAGTCCGACGCGATGCACGCGAAGCTGCAGCCGTACGGGTACGAATACATCAACATCGACGCCGGCTGGAACGACGGCATCGACGAGTACGGCCGGCCGAAGCCGAGCGCGAAGCTGTACCCGAACGGCCTGCAGGCGGTCATCGACCACATCCACGCCAACGGCCAGAAGGTCGGTCTCTACACGATCCCCGGCATCAGCAAGGCCGTCATCGACGCCAAGCTGCCGATCTACAACGCCCCGGGGTGCACGACCGCCGACCTGCCGGTGCAGCCGCTGCAGAAGGGCGACTACTGGGGCATCGGCTACCGCATCGACTTCTCGAAGCCGTGCGCGCAGAAGTACATCGACTCGATCGCCGACCTGTTCGGCTCGTGGGGCCTGGACTTCCTCAAGTTCGACAGCGTGACGCCGGGTTCGGGCATCAGCGACCTGTCGGTGGACGCCCGTGACGACGTGAAGGCGTGGTCGCAGGCGCTGAAGCGGCGCAACATCTGGCTCGAGCTGTCCTGGGCGCTGGACATCAACTACGCCGACACCTGGAAGCAGTACGCCAACGGCTGGCGGATCGAGTGGGACGTCGAGTGCTACTGCACCGGTACGGCGCTCACCGCCTGGCCGAACATCAACCGGCTGTTCCCGAAGCTCGCCGAGTGGTGGCGGCACGCGGGGCCGGGCGGCTGGAACGACCTCGACTCGCTCGACGTCGGCAACGGCCAGATGGACGGTCTCACCAAGGACGAACGGCGGACAGCGGCCACGCTGTGGGCGGTGTCCGCGGCGCCGATGTACGTCGGCAACGACATGACCCGGCTGGACTCGTACGGTCTCGAGCTGCTGACCAACCGCGAGGTGATCGCGGTCAACCAGGCCGGCCGTCCCGCGCATCCGCTGTCCATGAAGACCAACCGCCAGGTGTGGTTCGCGCTCAACCCGGACAGCTCGTACACCGTTGCCCTGTTCAACCTCGGCCAGACCGACGCCGACATGACCGTGAACTTCTCCGACCTCGGCCTGAACGGCGCCGCGGCGGTGCGCGACCTGTGGGCCCGCAAGGACCTCGGCACGTTCGCTTCCGGCTACACCGCGAAGGACGTCCCGATCCACGGCGTCCGGCTGCTGAAGGTCACGCCGCAGAAGGGCGCCGCGATCACCGTCAACGACGACGACCCGCGGGTCGCGTACGACGGAGTGTGGGAGCGCAACAAGAACTACGAGGTTCCCGCGGTCTCGCAGGCCCTGACCGTCGGCGTGACGGACTCGTCCGCCGGCGCCCCGCAGGCGAAGCAGGCGACCGAGCCGCAGGGTGCGCTCGCGAAGAAGCTGGCACCGGCCGGCGACACCGACCAGGCGGCGACGGCGGCGACAGCGACTGCTACGGCGGACGTCGGCACCAGGACGGTCGAGATCAACAACAACAACTCGCAGATCGTCTACCAGGGCAACTGGAACTACAGCGGCGGCCGCGGGCTGGGTGACTACCAGGACGACGTGCAGTGGACGGAGGGGAACGGGGACTCGTTCTCGTACAGCTTCGTCGGTACCGGCGTCGACTACGTGACCGAGACCGATCCGGGGCAGGGCGACGTCGACATCTACATCGACGGCGAGTTCAAGCAGACCGTGAGCACCTACCTGGATCCGGCCCAGGGGCACAACAAACCCCAGCAGGTCGTGTACAGCGTCTCGGACCTGCCGAACGGCAGCCACACGATCCGCGGTGTGAAGAAGTCCGGCCAGTTCATGCTGCTCGACAAGCTGAACATCCGGCAGGAGAGCCTGCTCACCCCGGACACCGCGACGTTCGACAAGGGCGCGCCGGTCGACGTCAGCGTCCAGCTCGGGCGTGACCCGGGCGAACTGGACGGCATCGCGAACGCGGGCAAGGACCTGGTGAAGGGCGCCGACTACACCGTCAACGGCAACCTGGTGACGATCAGCAAGGCGTACCTCGCGACCCTGCCGGTCGGCAACGCGGCGCTCGACGTCCGGTTCCGCGGTGACTACCGCGACGACATCCACGCCACCAAGGCCGACGGTGCGGCGGTCAGCCTCACGTTCACCGGCACCGGCGTGGACTGGAGTACGGCGCTCGCCCCGGACCAGGGCGACGCGGACGTGTACGTCGACGGCAAGCTGGTCCGCCGGGTGCACCTGCACGGCGATGCCCGGGTGACGAACAAGACGGTGTTCTCCGCGACCGGACTGAAGAACGCGCAACACGTGGTGCGCATCGTCAAGGTCAACGGCGACGTGCTGCGCAACGACGCGCTCCGGTATTCCGTCGCCAAATAGATTGCCCAGTAATACAAAGCATTGCGGCGGGTGGCGGTCCTCGGGACCGCCACCCGCCGTCGTGTTGCCGGGGTCACAGAACTGGTGGCGCTCTGACTGACTGATCAGTCAGTTACTTTGTTAGCCTTGCCTTGGGGGATCACGTTGGCATCCCCGACGAACGAGCGAGGTGCCGCCTTATGTCGTTGAGCGATCTGACCGTTCCGCGCCGGCGTGGTCGCCGGCGCGAAGACTCCCGGCTCGCCGACCACGTCGATCGGCTGGGCGAGGAGCATCCGCCGATCGAGCTCGGCAGTGTCGACTACACGATGAAGAAGCCCGGCCTGCTCGCCGACCGCTTCGGGCCGGTCCTGGCCTACATGACCCGGGTCGAGCTCGAGGTCGAGCGGAACGTGCTGGAGCTCAACATCCTGCTGCCCGATCCACCCGAGGTCGACCGGCACTTCTACGCCGACGTGTGGATGCCGCAGGAGACCCGGCACGGGCAGATCCTGGACAAGCTGCAGCAGCTGATCGGTGTCGACCCGCACGAGGCGAACCTGGACCAGGTGTCGTTCAGCCTGAAGCTGCTCGGTGCGCTCGGCCGGATGCCGGGCGTGCAGGACATCAGCCGGATGCTCTACTACCTGACCGGGCTGGCCACCGAGCGCTCCGCGGTCCTTGCCTACAACAAGCTTCACGCCGGGCTGGTCGAGCTCGGCGAGCGCGCCATCGCCGCGACGGTGGTCACGCCGATCCGCCGCCAGGAGCCGGGGCACTTCGCGTACTACCAGATGGCCGCCCAGCAGCTGTGGGACCAGTTGTCGGGGTGGCAGAAATGGCTGACGCGCGGCCTGCGGAAGCGTACGTTCGAAGTAGTCGGTGCCTACAACAAGCGGCAGGTGGCTGATTTCGGGGACGTGATGGACAGGCTGAAGATGAGCGACGGCGGCGAGGCGGAGCTGCGCGAGTACGCGCGCCAGGTCGGCCGCGCCGAGTACGAGCTGATGTTCGCGCACCGGCGCGGGCTGCGGGTGCCGGACTACGTGTTCAAGTCCCTCAAGCGGGCCGCCGTGCTCGCTGCCGAGCGGAGAGGCGAGGTCTGGCCGGCGGCCCAACCAGCAGGCTCATGACCACCCACGCGCACGCGCGCCATCCCACGCGACACCCGGGACGTCCGACCGGGCGGCCGTCGAAGCGGCAGCTCATCATCGAGAACGCCGAGCGGCTGTTCGCCGAGCACGGGTACGACGCGACCTCGACGGCCCGGATCGCGACCGAGGCCGGCGTGCCGTCGGGGCTGGTGTTCTACCACTTCGCCACCAAGCTCGACCTGCTGCTCGCGGTGGTGCAGGAGCGCCCGGCGCCGAGCGAGGTCCTGCGGTCCGCGGCACGCGGCCGGACGGTCCGGCGGCGGTTGCGCGCGATCGTCGCGGCGATGGCCGAGGAGCTGGAGAACGACCGCGCGGCCCGGATCATCGTGTTCCGCGAGGCGCAGGGGCGGCCGGAGATCGCGTCCCGGGCGGCCGAGCTGTTCGCCGAGGCGACCGACACGATCGCCGACGTCCTGTCCGGCGCCGACGACGTCGTGGCCGAACCCGAGCGGGTGCAGGCGGCCGCGGAACTGGTGGTCGCCCGGGTCTTCCTCGACACGGTCGCGCTCGGGCAGGCCGACACGGCCGTCAAACGCCACACCGCGATGATCGACCTGATCGCCGAGTCGCTGACCGGGGGCGTGCGCGCCCGGGACTGAGCGCGCACGCCGGCCGGACGGTCAGGCCCAGGGGTCGAACGGGATCCCCGACGGCTTGGAAGCGTTCAGCAGATTGCGGAACCGGTCGTCCTTGTCGGTGATCTTGATCGTCGCGGAGCCGAAGTCGGCGGTCATCAGCGTGTCCCGCAGCGCCGTACTGGGGTAGCCGTTCCAGTCGACGAGCGGCGGGTAGCGCCAGTCGTGGTAGTGGTTCTCGGGCGGCTCGTCGTTGCTGTTGGCGAGCCGGAAGAAGTGCGTGCCGGCGCCGTCCTTGTGGTAGACGACCTTCGGGTGCGAGCCGTCGAAGCGGACCTGCGAGCGGGTGTAGGTGACCTGGCTCGAGTGCTGGGTCGTGGTCACGTACTCGACCTGGTTGGCGGACTGGTTCACCCAGGAGATCACGTGCTCCCAGTCGTGCCGGTGGCCGCCGAGGCTGCTGCCGGGGACGGCCTGGTCCTTCTCGAAGTAGCTGGCGTAGACGATCGCGCACCAGCCGTTGTTGCACTTCGAGCGGGCGTAGGTCTGGGAGTTGTCGAGGTCGGACTGGTCACGGCAGTTGCCGTTCACGGCGCCGGTCGGGTTCAGGCCCGGGTTGAGCGTGCCGTCGGGTCCGATCGCGGGTGTGGCGTAGCAGCCGTCGGTGTCGTAGTCGTACGCCGGTGAGAACGACTGCTCGTAGCCGCCGGCGTTCTGCGGCAGGTGCGGCGGCGGGGCGGCGTACGCCAGCGCGGCCGACGTGACGGTCAGTGCGGCGGTGCCGAGCACGACGCCGAGCGTCCTGCGCAGGCCGCGGCGGGGTGGGGCGGAGTCCTGCATCGATTGCTCCTTCGAAACTTAATTCAGGGCGGAAAGGAACGAGAACGAGAATGGCAGGAATTGGCCACTCCCGCCTAGACGTCGGATGGATAGAGTGGGAACGGTCAGCTGCCGCGGTGGGGAGACCGTGAGGAACGGCGGCTGTGCCGGGAGGACACGTGCCTGACGAGGAGCAGGCGGAGCTTCGTCATCCGCCGCCCGCACTGCCCGATGGATCCATGCCGACCTACGGCCGTCACCCGTTGCCAGGAGCCGCCCACGGCGAGCAACGGTGGTCGGGCCCGTTCGGCTGGGGACCCGACCTTGACCGGCTCGACCAGGTCGGCGATCACGGGCCACCGTCCGACGAGAGCCCGCTGCTGATCGTTGCCTTGATCATCCTGGGCGGCGTGGCGCTCTCGGTGCTCGTCGCGGCGCTCGCCGTCCATGTCTGATTGGTCCCTGAGCCCGCCGGGTACCAGCGGGTAGATCGGAGGGAGGCAGCATGGCGCAGGTCAGCGAGCGGGAGGCGCGGTCGGTTGCCGAGGCGGCGCGGGAGACCGAGTGGACGAGGCCGAGCTTCGCCAAGAAGCTGTACCTGGGCGACTTCGACCTGTCGCTGATCCATCCGCAGCCGCGCGTCGGGACCGCCGAGGAGACCGCGCGCGGCGACGAGTTCCTCGCGCGGCTCCGGGCGTACTGCGAGACGCTGGACGGCGCGCTGATCGAACGCGACGCGAAGATCCCGGACGAGTACCTCCGAGGCCTGGCCGAGCTCGGCGTGTTCGGGATCAAGATCCCCACGGCGTACGGCGGTCTCGGCCTGCCGATGACGTACTACGGCGAGGCCCTGATGCTGATCGCCTCGGTCCATCCCAGCCTCGGCGCGCTGGTCTCGGCGCACCAGTCGATCGGCGTGCCCGAGCCGGTCAAGCAGTTCGGGACCGACGAGCAGAAGCAGGAGTTCCTGCCGCGCTGCGCCGCCGGAGCCGTCACCGCGTTCCTGCTGACCGAGCCGGACGTCGGCTCGGACCCGGCGCGGCTCGCGTCGACCGCGACGCCGACCGACGACGGTACGGCGTACCTGCTGGACGGCGTGAAGCTGTGGACGACGAACGGCGTCATCGCCGAGCTGGTCGTGGTGATGGCCCGAGTTCCGGAACACGACGGACAACGCGGCGGGATCAGCGCGTTCGTGGTGGAGGCGGACGCGCCCGGCATCACCGTCGAGAACCGCAACGCGTTCATGGGACTGCGCGGGATCGAGAACGGCGTGACGCGGTTCCACCAGGTCCGTGTCCCGGCCGGGAACCGGCTCGGGCGGGAGGGCGACGGCCTGCGCATCGCTCTGACCACCTTGAACACCGGCCGGCTGTCCATCCCCGCGACGTGCACCGCGGCCGGCAAGTGGTGCCTGAAGATCGCCCGTGAATGGTCCGCGGCGCGGGTCCAGTGGGGACGGCCGGTCGGGGAGCACGCCGCCGTCGCGGAGAAGATCTCGTTCGTCGCCGCGACCACGTTCGGACTCGAGTCGGTGCTCGCGCTGTCCGCGCGGCTGGCCGACGCGGGCGGTAAGGACATCCGGATCGAGGCCGCGCTGGCGAAGCTGTGGGCGAGCGAGATGGCGTGGAAGATCGCCGACGAGCTGGTGCAGATCCGCGGCGGACGCGGCTACGAGACCGCGGACTCGCTGGCGGCCCGCGGCGAACGCGCCGTACCGGCCGAGCAGGTGCTGCGCGACCTGCGGATCAACCGGATCTTCGAGGGATCGACCGAGATCATGCACCTGCTGATCGCCCGCGAGGCCGTCGATGCGCACCTGGCCGCGGCAGGCGATCTCGCGTCGGCCGACGCAGGTCTCCAGGACAAGGCGCGCGCGGCGGTCGGGGCGAGCGGCTTCTACGCGAAGTGGCTGCCGCAACTCGCCGTCGGCAAGGGATCCGTGCCCCGTTCGTACGGCGAGTTCGGCCCGCTCGCCAAGCACCTGCGCTACGTCGAGCGGTCGGCTCGCAAGCTGGCCCGGCAGACGTTCTACGGGATGGCGCGCTGGCAGGCGAAACTCGAATACCGGCAGGGTTTCCTGGGCCGGATCGTGGACATCGGCGCCGAGCTGTTCGCGATGGCCGCCGCCTGTTCCTACGCCGACACGCTCAGAACAACAGACCGGGCGCAGGGCGAAACGGCGTACGAGCTGGCGGGCGCCTTCTGCGAGCAGTCGAGGGTCCGGGTGGAGCGATTGTTCGACGCCCTCTGGTCGAACACCGACGACACCGACCGCCGAACCGCCGCGAGAGTTCTCGCCGGCGCCTACACCTGGCTCGAAACCGGCATCGTCGACCCGTCCGAGGGCACCGGCCCGTGGATCGCCGAGTGGACGGCCGGCCCCTCGAAGGCCGACAACCTCCACCGGCACTACCGCTGACGAACCCGGACGTGTACGTCGGCACCCGGCGGGTACCGGCGCGATATGCGGCTGACGGAAACGGCCGACGTCTGGTGGAAGAACGCGGTGATCTACTGCCTCGACGTCGAGACCTTCTTCGACACCGACGGTGACGGGCGGGGTGATCTGCGCGGGGTATGCCAGCGGATCGACCACCTGGCCGAGCTCGGTGTGACCTGCCTGTGGCTGATGCCGTTCTACCCGACCCCGGACCGCGACGACGGCTACGACATCACCGACTTCTACGGCGTCGACCCGCGGCTCGGGACGCACGGCGACCTGGTCGAGCTGATCCGGCTGGCACAGGACCGCGGCATCCGGGTGATGGCCGATCTGGTGGTGAACCACACCTCGGACCAGCACCCGTGGTTCCGCAGTGCGGGGGCGTCGCGCGAGTCGCCGTACCGCGGCTGGTACGTGTGGCGGGACGAGCCGCCGCCGGACGCGGACAAAGGCGTCGTCTTCCCGGGCCAGGAGACCAGCCTGTGGCAGTACGACGAGGAGGCGGGTCAGTACTACCTGCACCGGTTCCGCAAGTTCCAGCCTGATCTCGACATCGCGAATCGTGAGGTGCGCGAGGAGATCGAGCGAGTGGTCGGCTTCTGGTCGGAGCTGGGGCTGTCCGGGTTCCGCGTGGACGCGGTGCCGTTCCTGCTCGACACGGCCGGTGCCGCGGACGCGGCCGGGCTGCCGGATCCGCACGACTTCCTCCGGGACCTGTGCGCGTTCCTGCACCGGCGGCACGGCTCGTCGATCCTGCTCGGCGAGGTCAACCTGCCGTATCCCGACGTCCGGCGCTTCTTCGGCGACGAGGACGGCGACGAGCTGACGATGTGTTTCGACTTCATCGGCATGCAACGGCTCTACCTGTCGCTGGCCCGCAACGACCCGGCCGAACTCGTGCAGGCGTTGCGCGAGCGGCCCGATCCGCCGGAGGAGTCGCAGTGGGGGACGTTCGTCCGCAACCACGACGAGCTGACCCTGGACAAGCTGTCCGACGCCGAGCGGCAGGAGGTGTTCGACGCGTTCGGCCCGGACGAGAACATGCAGTTGTACGGGCGCGGACTGCGGCGCCGGCTGCCGCCGATGCTGGGCAACGACCAGGAGCGGCTCCGGATGGTCTACAGCCTGCTGTTCTCGCTGCCGGGTACGCCGGTGCTGTTCTACGGCGAGGAGATCGGGATGGGGGAGAACCTGGCCGCCGAGGACCGGCACGCGGTCCGGACGCCGATGCAGTGGACCGCCGACGCCAACGGCGGCTTCTCGACGGCCGATCCCGCGCGGCTGCCGGCCCCGATGGTCGAGGGCGAGCTGGGCCCGGACAAGGTGAACGTCGCGGCCCAGCGCCACGATCCCGACTCCCTGTTCAACTGGATGAAGCTGCTCATCCGGAGGTACCGCGAGTCGCCCGAGTTGTCCTGGGGCAGCTGCACCGTCCTGGACAGCGGCGTACGGTCGGTGTTCGCGCACCGCTCGGACCACGAGGACGGCACGATCGTTGCCGTGCACAACTTCGCGCCGGACGCGACCCGGGTCGACCTGGCCGTCGCCGGCAACGGCCTGGGGCTGCGGGCGGTCGACCTGCTGACCACCGGTACGACGACCGTCGGCGACGACGGTGTGCTGTCGCTCGACCTCGCGCCGTACGGCTGCCGCTGGCTGCGGATCGTTCGCCCGGGGGACCGCTATCTGGTGTGATTCGCCGGGCCGCGGGCCGGGTACCGGGCGGCTCGTAGGAGAAGACGGGAGACGACGATGAGCAAGAAGAACAAGGTCGAGAACGCGGCGGAGTCCGCGAAGGGCAAGGTCAAGGAAGCGACCGGCGACGCCACCGACAACCGGGACCTGCAGGCCGAAGGCCGCGCCGAGAAGACCAAGGCGGACCTGAAGCAGGCCGGCGAGAAGGTCAAGGACGCTTTCAAGGACTGACCCGCCGGGTCAGCTGTTCTCACGATTGCCGAGGACGACGAAGGCGACGATCGCGAGCGCGGTCAGGCAGGCCGGGATGAAGAACACGTGCGGCAGGCCGATCGCGGCCACGCCGATCCCGCCGATCGTGCCGCCGATCGCCGATCCGAGGGGGATCGCGCTCAGGAAGATTCCGGACGCGGTCCCCACACCCTCGGGGTAGAGCCGCTGCGCGATCGAGACGCCGAGGGCGCCGACACAGGCCCACAGCCCGGCGGTCAGCGCCTGGCCGACGAACAGTCCGACCACCGACGTACTCAGCGCGTAGGCGAGATTGCCCGCCAGCCCGAGCACGGCGCCGGCCGTCATCGCCCGGATCGCGCCGTACCGGTCGGCGAGCCGCGCGACCACGGGGAGCAGGAGAAGTTCGAGCAGCGGCTGGATGCCGATCACCGCGCCGCGCATCGAGTCCGACACGTGCAGTTCCTCGGCCATGTAGATCGGCAGGTAACCGAACTTGATCGTGTCGCCGGTCATCGCCAGCACACAGACCGCGGTGAACACCAGCAGCGGCATCATGTGGTCGATCCGGCGGCGCTCGGACGACGCCTCCCGGCCCGGCTCGTCGTACCGCTCGACGCGTTGCCGGCCGAGCGGGATCATCTGCGCGAACACGCAGACAGCCGTTGCCACCAGCAACGTCCGCAGGCCGAAGACGCCGCCGAACCAGCTGCCGAACACCGGCCCGAGGATCCACCCGGTGGTGAACGCCATCCGGATGGTCGCGACCACCCGGTTCTCGGCCCGGGTCGGATGCCGGCTCAACTCGTCGCGGCAGGCCGCGAACAGCTGCGCCATCGAGCCGCCGGCCACGCTCAGCGCGAGCGCGCTGATCACGAACGGCATCCAGACCGCGGTCGCCGACGCCATCGCGAGCCAGCCGGCCGCGCCGATCACCGAGCAGATCCGGAACCACAACAGCCGGTCCTGGGTGCGGTCCGACCATCGCCCGACCAGGAAGCCGGCGACCGGGGCGGCCAGGTTCGTCACGTAGTACAGCCCGGCGACCGGGAGCGGTGTGTGCAGCTCGCGCACCAGGAACAGCGTCAGTTGTGGCGTCGCGGCGGACAGACCCACACCCGCGATCAGCAGCGACAGGAACGCGGAGCGGTAGAACCGTGAGCGGAGGACGATGCCCAGCGCGGACTCGGACCGGTCGAGCATCACTCCGGTCCCCGGACGGCGAGGCGCACGGTGCGGTCGGCGAGGTCGGAGATCCGGGAGTTGTCGAAGCCGAAGAGGGCGGAGCGGGTGCGGTCCTCCAACGGCGCGACGAGGTGCTCGGGCAGGTGCTTCGTACCCGTGAGGACGCCGAGGACGGACCCGACGGTCGCGCCGTTCGAATCGGTGTCCCAGCCGCTCATCACCACCCGGCCGACGCCGGTCGCGTAGTCGCCGTCCGACCACAGCAGCGCGGCGGCGACGATCGCCGCGTTGTTGATGGTGTGCACCCACGAGTAGTGCCCGTAGCGTTCCTGGATCGCCCGGAGCGCGGCCTCCCAGGTGCTGCCCGACGCGGCGAGTTCAAGGACGTCCCGCAGCGCCTCGGCCAGCCGTGACCGTGGCGGTACGACGGCCGACGCCCGCTCGACGACCTCCCGCGGGGAGGACGCCGTGAACGCGGCCGCGACCAGCGCCGCCGCCCACATCTCGCCGTAGATCCCGTTCCCGACGTGGGACAGCGCGGCGTCCTGGTACGAGAGCCTGGCGGCCGACCACGGGTCGCCGGCGTGCACGTACCCGAAGACGTCGCCGCGGATCTGTGCCCCGATCCACTCCCGGTACGGGTTCCGTCGCCGCGCGACCTCGGGCACCGTGAACCCGTTGACCAGGTTCAGGTACGCCGCACGCTCGGCCGTGAACACCTGCCCGATCGGAAACAGCCGTGTCCACGCCACGCCGACGTGCTCGGGGCGCAACGCGGCGCCGTGGGTCTCGAGCAGGTGCAGCGCGAGGATCGCGTAGTCGATGTCGTCGTCGCGCGCGGACCCCTGCACGTTGCCGCGGGTGGTCTCCGGCCAGCAGTCCGTCAGCCGGAACCCGTCCGGCATCGGGTCCAGCACCGGCACGTAGTCCCGCAGCGGATAGGCGTCCGCGAGCGTCAGGTACGCGCGGATCCGGTCCGACGTCCAGTAGTTGCCGGACTCGACGGGCTTCCCGACGTTGCAGCCCGCGATCCGCCCGAGCCACGCGGCGTGGATCTTGTCCGCGAGCTCGGTCTCCGGCACCGGTATCGCCTCCGGGACGGCGGTCAGGGTCTCCTCGATGTCGGCGAGGTCGTCCGGCTCGACGTACTGCCAGCCGGGCAGACGCGCGGCCAGTGACAGCCGGTCCACCAGGTCGAGCACCGCCTGCCGGTCGGCCGGGTCGGTCCGGTTGGCCTCACGCACCAGCTCGTCGACGTCGTACCCCGTCTCGCGCCGCTGCCGCACCTCGTCGTGCAGGAGATTCACCGGTTGCATCGCGTCGTAGTGCTCGCTCGAGTATCCCGGCGCCAGATCGACAGTCACCTGATAAGTCCATCATGTCCCGATAAAGTCTGGACATGGACCTGCGCGCCCTGCCCGCCGCCGCCTCGTGGACGCACCGCGGCGCGCGGGCCGGATTCGAGGTGCTGTTCGCGGCCCCGGGCCGGTTGCGCGGCCGGACGGCGGCCCGCGAGGACGACTCGACCTGGTTCGTCGGGTACGACATCACGGTCGGCGCCGACTGGGCGACCGAGGCCGTGAAGGCGGTGAACTCGACGGTCACCGGTGATCACGAGGTCGTGCTGACCCGCTCCGCCGCGGACCGCTGGGTCGTGGACGGTGTCGCGCGGCCGGACCTTGACGGCTGCCGCGACGTCGACTTCGAGTCGTCGGCGGTCACGAACACGCTCCCGGTGCACCGGCTGCCGTTCGTCCCCGGCGCGGCCCTCGACGTACCGGCCGCGTTCGTCCGGGCCGACGACCTGACCGTCCTGCGGCTCGAGCAGCGGTACACGCTGACGAGCTCGGACGAGCAGCGTCACGTCTTCCACTACGAGTCCGCGACGTTCGACTTCGCGTGCGAGTTGGTCTTCGACGCGTCGGGGCTGGTGCTGGACTACCCGGGCATCGCGACCCGGGACCGCTAGCCCCAGATCGCCTCGCTGACGGCCGCGCCCAGGAACACGCTGCCGAGACCGGCCACGATGCTCGCGATGACGTTGGCGATCGCGAGGAACCGCGCCCGGTCCTCGGAGAGGCGGATGGTCTCGTAGGAGAACGTCGAGTACGTCGTCAGCGCGCCGCAGAACCCGGTGCCGACCAAGAGCTGGACGTCGTGGGGGAGCGCGGCCGCGGCGCCGGCCAGGAAACCCAGGACGAGCGATCCCAGCACGTTCACGCTGAACGTGCCCCACGGGAACAGCGAGTCGTGCCGGGCCTGGACCGCACGGTCGGCGACGTACCGCAGCGGCGCCCCGACCATGCCGCCCGCGATCACCAGCAGCAGCCGCGTCATCGGGTCCTCCGGACGATCAGCGCACGGGTCGCGGACACCGTTGCGCGGACCGCGAGCAGCGCACCGGCGATCGTCACCGCGAGATAGACCAGCGCGGTCCCGGCGTGACCGCCGGTGACGAGGCGCTGGATGTCGACTGCGTACGTCGAGAACGTGGTGAACCCGCCGAGGACGCCGGTGCCGAGGAACGGACGCAGCAGCCGCTGCCGGGTGAAGACGTCGGACACCAGCACCATCAGGATTCCGATCAGGGCACAGCCGACCACGTTGATGACCAGCGTGGCCACCGGGAAGCCGCCCGCCGGCGTCGGCCAGCCGAGCCCGACCAGGTACCGGGACGTGGCGCCGATCGCTCCGCCGACGGCGATGACGCCCAGGATCACCGGGTCGTGCGCGCGCCCCGCGCGGCCGTCGATCCGCAGGTCGACGTCGGGGTCGACGGGCCCCTTGGGCAAGGGGGTGACGGGGTGGTGCTCCACAGACAGTCCTCCTACCGGAATCGACCTCGCGGCACGGCGCCACGAGGTTCCTCAGGTAGGGACTGTTGGCCGCCGGACGGCGACAGTTGGAGCCGGCGAGCCCCACCGCCGGTCGAACTCGCACCAGCATACCGTCGCCGCTCAGCGGTCCACCGGCGGCGTCCCCCACGTGGACGGCATGGGAACGCCGTCCGCCAGGCGCGGGCGCTCGGGGGACGGCGTCGGGGAGATCGCTCAGCCGCCGTTGAGCACGTCGTACTTCGGGGCGATCCGGAAGTACTGCGGGTCGGAGAAGGTCAGCGGGACCTTGCCCAGGCTCTTGATCACGGTGCCGGTTCCGTTGGCGTGACCAACGGCGTACAGGTAACCGGACTTGGTGTCCCGGTCGATCCCGAGCAGCAGCGTGCCGGTCGCGCCGCACTTGGTCGCGATCAGCTGCTCGAAGCCCTGCCAGGTCGAGCTCCGGACGACCCGGCTGGTCGGGCCGGCGTTGTACTTCGTCGGCCAGGTGACCGTCACCAGCGAGCCGCCGCGCGTGTTGGCGAGGAACGTCTCCGAGGTGGCGGAGCGGCCGATCAGCGCGATGCCCTTGACGGTGCTGAGCCCGCCGGCGCCGCCGGTGCTGCGCCAGCCCGCGCCCTCGGAGATCCAGCGCAGCGTGATGCCGTCGGTGCGCTGGCCGTACAGCAGCGTGCGGGCCGGTTGCCCGGCGTTCGCGGGCTGCAGGACCGACTGCTCGATCCAGCGGTAGTTGGACCAGCCGCCGCCGATCCGCAGGTTGTTGTGCGGGTAGTGCGGGTCGAGCTGGCTCTGGCCGTCGACGACGAACGAGCTCGAGTACAGCGCGCCGGACATCACGGTGAGGCCGGACCGGGCCTCGCCGCTGGTGCCGACCGGCGTACCGGTGAACGTGCTGATCTTCTGTACCTGGTTGGCCGAGAACACCCCGGCCGTCCCGCGGACCCCGCCGATCGTGATCGGCGCGGTCGCGTTGATCATCCGGCTGGTGAACGCACCGGTCGACGTCACCGAGCCGAGCCGCAGCGCGCACGCCGCGGTCGTGGCCGTCGTGCTCTCCGCCGCGGCAGGCCTGGCCTGCGCCGACGGCACCATGGCCGCCCCGAGACCCATCGCGAGCACGCCGGCCGAAGCCAGACCTACGGTCTTACGAAACATCTGGATCGTCCTCCCCTGTACGCGGAGGCACCCCAGCCTCCGTCGTACCGCATTGGAGTCGGGCGGCGGGAGAAAAGTTCGACGCCGATGTGACGTCCGCTACAGCGGTGCGTACGCCCCGGTGGCGCTGCCTACTGGTAGACACGGGAGTACGCACGCGGAGTGGACTGGGGAAGCGGATTCGATGGTGATGGCCTGGCGGTTCGGCGCCGTCGACGTCGACGCCGTCATGACCGTGATCCGTGACCCGGCAACCTTCGCCGACTGGATGATCGCCGTACCGCCCGAGCTGCGCGCCGCGGCGAACTGGCCACAGGTCGGCAGTGTCATCGAGCGCGACGACGGCCGCGAGCCGCGCGCCCGCCACGCCCACAACCGGCAGCTGGTCGTCGCGGTCGTCGAGACCTGGCGACCCGATCACGAACTGGTGGTCCGGCTGCGCAGCGGGCTGGGCGGCTGGGTCCGGATCGCGGTGAACGTCCAGCCCCGGCCCGGCGGCGCACTGATCGAGGTCCGCGCCGACCCGCTCACCGCCACCGCCCGCCTACGCTTCACCGGCTCGTCCCGCGGCCGCGCCGAAGAACGCTGCGCCCAGGTCGCCGAACGCCTCATCCACCTCGCCACCACCGAAGAACCCGAGGACTAACAGCCCCGACAAGCCGTGAGGCGGTCGTGGGGTGTGCCCACGACCGCCTCAGCGTGCTGACTTTTGATCAGCCCTGGTTGTCAGGGATGTCGTCGTTCTGGCCGTCGAGGCCGTCGAGCTGGTCCTTGGCCACGCCGACGCCCTGGTCGATCTTGTCGCCGTACTGGCCGCCGGTCTCCTCGTCGACGAAGTCGCCGGCCTTGTCGAGGCCGTCGGACACCTTGTCGCCGTGGCCGTCGACCAGGTCGGCCGCCTTGTCCTTCAGGCCTTCGGCCGCGTCCTTGAGGTTGTCGAAAACGCCCATGTCCGTGTTCCCCGTTCAGTTTCCGTAGTTGCTGTTGTCGTTGCTGCCGCCGTCGTCCGCGTCGGACTGCCCGTAACCGCCGCCCGACTCCTCGCCCGAGCCGGAGCCGTAGTTGCTTCCCGACTCTTCGTTGGAGCCGTAGCTGTTGCCGGACTCTTCGCGTTGGCCGTGGTCGCCGCTGGATTCCCCTCCGCCGGAATCCCCGCCGAACTCGTTGCCCCGGTCACCGGATTCGTAGCTGTTGCCGGAATCCTCGCGACCGCCCTGCTCGCCGTACTCGCTGTCGTTGCCTTGCTCTTCGTACGGATTGCTCATGCGCTATCTCCCCGTGAGATATGAGTTTCCGACCGCCCGGTGCCGCACAAGCTGTCCGGCGGGGCGGTCGTGAGCCGGATGGCACCCGCCCTTTCCTACCGGAAGGTAGAAGGCCGCGCAAGCACTGCGCTGCCGTGTTCGGAGGGTGTTCACACTTCCTGCAGCACGCGCCGCAGCCGGTTCGTGGCACGGAACTGGAGTTGTTTGATCGCGCCGTCGGTGCGGTCCATCGCGGCGGCGGTCTCGCTGATCGACAGACCGGCGAAGAACCGCAGCAGCAGGCATTCACGCTGGTCGTCGGGCAGGTGGGTGAGCGCGCCGCGCAGCGACGCCTCACTCACCGACGCCAGCGCGGCCTGCTCCGGCCCGATGGCGTCGTCGACCTGCGGGTCGACCTCGTCGGTGACGATCGCCAGCCGGCTCCAGCCGGAGCGGTGATGGTCGATCACCACGTTCCGGGCGATGGTCACCAGCCAGGCCGCGAAGTTCAGCCGCGCCCGCGGCCGGCGCGCGATCGCACGGAACGCCCGCAGGAACGTCTCGCTGGTCAGATCCTCGGCCGCACTGCGCGACGAGGTCTTGGAGTAGGTGTACCGGTAGATCGACGGCAGGTACCGATCGTAGAGCCGCCCGAAGGCCGCTCCGTCGCCCGCTTGCGCGAGCCTGATCAGTTCGTCCTCGTCGTCGGAATCGTCGGAAGGTGTGGCGGTGTGTGCGGACATATGGATGGACATGTCTCGGTTACGCACCGCCCGGTGCGAAGTGGTTGATGGCCATGCGCTTCCTAAGCCCCGTTCTCAGTCAGCTACGCCGTGAACATCACGAAAAGGTTACCGAATGTCGCCCACCGTGTCACCACCTGTCCACACAGTCGCCGAAACACCTGCAAGATGGGCGCATGGATCTGTCTCTCGCCACGTCGTACGACGCCTCTCCGGAGGAGGTGTTCGCGATGATCACCGACATCACGTTCCAGGAGCAGGTGTTCGAGCGGCTCCAGGCGCGGTCGTACGACGTGGTGGTGGGAGACGACGGCGACGACCTGGCGGTGCAGTTCCACTGGCAGACGCAACTGTCCGACGTACCGGTCGTGGCCCGGCGGTTCGTCGGGAACACCTTGGAGCTGGAGCAGTCCAAGCTCTGGCACCGGGCCGGCATCGACGGCGCGCGACTGGCCGACGTCGACGGAGCGGTGACCGGCGTACCGGTGAAGCTCAGCGGCACGACGCGGATCATCCCGGAAGGCCGGGGGACCACGCAGGCCTTCGATCTGCACGTGACGGCTTCCGTCCCGGTCGTCGGTGCGCGCCTCGAGCAACTAGTTGCCGAGGCGGTCCGTCTCCGGCTGGAGAAGAAGTTCGAGGTCGCCTGGTCCTGGCTGTCGGGCTCACTCTGACGGCCAGTCCCACCCGGTGATCGCCGCGCGCATGAGCTGCGCCGCGGCGGACAGGTGCGCGTCGGCGTTCCACAGCAGGGTGAGCGTACGGCGGCACTCGGGATGCGCGACCGGAACGGCCGCGACCGGATAGCTGGGGATCGCGCGACGGGCGAACACCGGGTTGAAGCCGATGCCGAGACCGGACCGGATCAGTTCCTGGATCGCGGCCGCCTCGTCGCTCTCACAGACGATCCGCGGTGTCACGCCGGTCTCGGCGAACAGCCGGTCGAGCAGGCGGCGTTGCCACTGTCCCTTGCGGGCGATGACGAACGGCTCGTCGACCAGATCCGCCACCGACACCGACGCACGGCCGGCCAGCGGATGGTCGAGCGGCGTCACGACGAGCATGGCCTCGTCGAGCAGCACGGCCGACTCCAGGCCGGCGCCCGGCACCGGCTGCGACGCGACGCAGAAGTCGATGTCCTGGGCGCGCAGTCGTCGCGGCATGTCCACCGCGGACATCTGCTGAAGCTCGATCTCGATGGCCGGGTGCTCGCGCTTGAAGGTCGCGATCGGCTCGGTGAGCGCGAGGAAGGTCTCCGCCGCGAGCCGCACGCTGCCCGAGCCTTGTTCGGTCGCCTCCGCCACCGCGCGCCGACCGGCGTCGAGCTCGCCGAGCGCACGCTCGACGTACCCGCGGAACAAGGCGCCGGCCGGGTTCAGCCGGAGTCGGTTGGCCCGGTCGAACAGCGGCGTGCCGAGCTCGCTCTCCAGTCGCGCGATCGTGCGGCTTAGCGACGGCTGGGCGACGTGAAGCTCGTCGGCCGCGCGGCTGAGGTGTTCCAGGCGCGCGACGACCGCGAACTGGCGGAGCATGGTCAGGTCCATCATGACCCTTCCGTCATAACGAGATAGCGATATTGGTCTTGGACGCTCATAACGCGTGAATCATAGTGTCGCCGCATGGTCAGTGGTTGGGTTCTGCGCGGCCTGGTGAGCGCGCATCTGGTGGCGGTCTTCGGTCAGCCGGTGTTCGCCGGCGTCTACCTGAGCGGCGATTTCGACGGGCTGCGCCTGCATGCGGCCGGCGCGGACATCGTCACGTCGATCGGCTATCTGCAGGTGATCGCCGCGCTTGTCGTGTGGGTGCGGCTGCGGCAGGTCTGGCCGTTCGTCGCTTCGCTGGGAGTGGTGGCGGCCGAGACCATGCAGTACTTCGCGGGACAGGACGGCGCGCTGTGGTTGCACCTCCCGCTGGGCGTGCTGACGGTCGCCGCCGTCGTCGTGCTGTTCATCGCGGTCTGGCGGCAACCGGTCGTACGGCGGGAGGCCGCGCATGCGTGAGCGGATGAGTAGACGTCAGGTGCTGGGCATCGGCGGAGCGTTGGGACTGGTGGCAGCGGGCGGGTTGTCGAGCGCGGCCGCACTGTCGCGGCGGCCCGCGTCGACGGGAGCCGAGCTGCGGAGCGACGTACCGTTGCCGCCCGCCTTCCAGGTCCCGTTGCCGATCCCGCCGGTGCTGTCCGGCGCCGACCGGTACGAGATCGTGCAGCGCGAGGTCACCGCCGAGATCCTGCCCGGTGTGCCGACCAAGGTGTGGACGTACGGCGGCACGTTCCCCGGCCCGACGATCGAGTCGCGCCGGGGACACGCGATCACGGTTGCCCATCGCAACGAATTGCCGGTGCCGACCGTCGTCCACCTGCACGGCGGGCGGACGCCGGCGGCGTCCGACGGGTACCCGACCGACCTCGTGCTGCCGGCCGGATGGGGACACCTGAGCCACGGCATGCACGATCCGCGGGCGGTGACGAGCGATGTCACACGGGAGTACACCTTCCCGTTGGGCCAGCGGCCGACGATGCTCTGGTACCACGATCACCGGATGGACTTCACCGCGCCGGCGGTCTGGCGCGGCCTCGCCGGGATGCAGCTCGTCCGCGACGACGCCGAGGATTCGCTCGGCCTGCCGTCAGGTTCGCGCGAACTGCCGCTGATGATCGCGGACCGGGCCTTCGCGGCCGACGGTTCGTTGACGTATCCCTCGATCGATCCGTCGTTGATGACGCGGCCCGGCGTGGAAGAGCCTTATCTGGCAGGGGTTCTGGGCGATGTCGTCCTGGTGAACGGCGCACCCTGGCCGGTGCACGAGGTCGACGCGGCGCGCTACCGGCTGCGGATCCTGAACGCCTCGAACGCGCGACACTACGACCTCGAGGCGGTCCTCGACGACGGACGCCGGCTCGACCTCGTCCAGATCGGCGCCGACCAGGGCCTGCTCCACACCCCCGTGACGCATCGCAACCTGCCGATCGCCCCGGCCGAGCGGTACGACGTGATCCTCGACTTCGGCCGGATCCCTGTCGGCAGCCGGGTCCGCATCGTGAATCGCTCGGGCACCGGCCGGACCCGCGACGTGATGGCGTTCCACGTCGTACGGAAGGCCGCCGACCCGAGCCGGATCCCGGACGTGCTGTCCGACGACCTGCCGCAGTGGCAACGATCGGAGGCCGTGCGGGTGCGGGACTTCTCGTTCCGCGCCGGGCAGATGGGCGACGGCCACGGCTGGCTGATCGGCGGCAGGCCGTTCGCTCCGGACCGGACCGACGTCACCGCCCGGCTCGGCGACGTGGAGATCTGGCGGTTGGTTGCCGACGTCCACCATCCGGTGCACCTGCACCTGGTCGGCTTCCGGATCCTGTCACGCGGCGGCCGCGCACCGCTTCCGCACGATGCCGGGCTCAAGGACACGGTGTCGCTGCGCCCGGGGGAGTCCGCCGAGATCATCACCCGCTTCGACGGGTACCGCGGCCGCTACCTCTTCCACTGTCACAACGCCGAGCACGAGGACATGGGCATGATGGCCAACCTGGAGATCACCTGATCATTCGCGCCAGCCGGTGAGGTCGACCGCCTTGGCGGAGTCGACCCGGAACGCGAACCTGACGGTGGCCGTCGCACCGGGCCCGAGGTCCAGCTTCCAGGTGACGACGCCCAGGTCGGTGGTCTCGGCCGGTTCGGGCTCGGCGGTCAGGCGCTTGACGGTGATCTCGTGGTCGCGGGCGACCGGGAACTGGTCGAGGACCGTGATCCGGGCGGCCCGCGGGGTGTGGTTCTCGATCTTGGTCTCGTACTCGACCTGCCGTCGCCGCGTCGAGCCGAGGGTCGCCTTGGTCGCATCCCGCCGGACCAGCTTCCGCTCGACCCGGACGCGGTCGTCCAGGCCGAGCGCGAGTTCGACGTCCTCGCCGGGAGCCCACAGCGGCAGCGCGGCCGAGCCGACGAAATCCGCGTCGTGGAAGACCGCGGCCTTCCCGGCCGGGAGCGTGTGGGCGGACGAGTTCACCACGGTGGCGCGTAGGTGGACGTCGGTGGACCGCACCGGGGCCGTGATGTAGTCCAGCGCCGCGTCGAGCTCGATCGCGGCGATGGTCGCGCGGTGGGTCGCGCCGTCCGCGGGGACGGCGACCGGGCGCGGCGGGGTGTAACTGGCCGCCGTCACGCCCTGCTCGACGGCTGCTTGCTGCTCGACGAACGCCGGAGCGGCGGCCTGGAGGGTCTCAGCGAAGGCGTCCGTCCTCGCCATGCCGCGGCTCAGCGGGGCAGCAGCGACGGGCACCGGAGGATGAGAGCGGTCGAGGAACCACGGGTCGAGCTCGGGCACCTTCGCCGTCACGGTCGGCCGTGCCGTCGAGAGCGTCAGGTCGCACTCCGGCCAGTCCTCGCCGGTGGCCTGGGTGACCAGGCCGTACCAGTTGAGTGTCAGCTGATCGCCGCGGAGACGCACGTCGTACGAGCTGCTCCACCCGGCCGCGGGCACGACGTACGAGAGCTCGATCTCGACCTCTGCCTCGGACTCCGCCTCCAGCGTGACGGCCGCGGAACGCCGGTCGGGTACGCGTTGTTCGGAGAGCGCGGCGAGTCGCCGGCCGACCGCGGCGAGACGGTCCTCGACGTCCCGGCGCTGCACGGTCAGCTCCCGGCGCGTCGCCCGTACGGCGGCCAGCCGGCTCGCGAGCGACTCGGTGAACCCGCCGAGCTCGGCGGTCGCGTCACCCGACGCCAGCGTCCGCGCGAAACTTCCACCGGCCCGCTTGGCCAGCTGCGCAAGGAAGGTCTCGAGCTGGACCTGGACGTCGTCCGCGTCGGTCAGCGCGGCGATCTCGTCCTGCGCCTGACGCCGCTGCCGCTCGAGTTCGGCGACCGTCTCGTCCGGCGCCTGCGGGTGGTGCCGCGTCGCCACGTCCACCCCGAGCACGGTCGCCGGCCCACGCCCGGACACCCGCACCGAGTCGTCCTGCAGCAACAGCGGCAGCGGCTCGACGTACACGGTCTGATCCCCGGCCGGCACCACCACCCGCCCGCGCCGTGTGATCCGCGCCCGATCGGGATACACGGTCACCGCGACGATCGGCGCATGCACCACAAGTTCGCTCATGCGTTGACAGTAGCCGCGAGCAGTTCGAGTTGTCGGCGGTAATCATCGAGGCCGGCGGCGGCGAGCCTGCAGACGAGGTGCGTGGCGCCGGCGTCGACGTACGCCTGGAGGTATTCAACGACGTGGGACGGGGGGCCGGCGACGACGGCCTGGATCTGCCGGAGGTCTTCGAGGTCCATGCCGTAATTGGTGCGGGCATAGCCGGTGAGACGCGCCTCGCCCTCGGGCAGCGAGTCGGTGATCGCGACCGACACGAACAGCGCGGGCGTGACGGTGCGACCGGCCTGTTGCACGACCTTCAGGCCGGTGGCGTAGTCGTCGGCGCGTGGGGGATAGGGGAGCCAGCCGTCGTACAGCCGGCCGGTCCGTTCCAGTGCGGCCGGGGTCGATCCGCCGAGCCAGATCGGTGGTCCGCCCGTCGTGTGCGGCCGGATCGTCGGCGGTACGTCGTCCAGCTGCAGCACGTCGCCGTGGAACGTCACCGGCCCGTCCGCGCTCCACAGCCGCCGCCAGAGCGCGACGGTCTCGTCGAGCCGCGCGAACCTCCGCTCCCACGGAACCTCCGACAACCGATGCAGTGGTACGCCGAAGCGCCCGGGGAATCCCGCGCCGACGCCGACCACCAGCCGTCCGCCCGACAGCAGGTCGAGCGACGCCAGGCTGTGCGCCGCGTTCACCGGGCGCCGGGTGACCGGCATCAAGGTCGCCGTACCGACCGTCACGCGCTCGGTCACCGCGGCCGCCGCGGTCAAGGCCGTCAGCGCCTCGATCCGCGGCGTCAGCACCGAGTCGTTGGCCCACACCGAGTCGTACCCCAGCCGCTCGGCCTCGACCGCCAGCCGGACCACCTGCCGTGGGTCGTCGCCGGCGGTCCACTGCGCTCTCACCGTCGGCAGCAAGACGCCGACCTTCGCCTCCGAGTTCATGCCGCCGATCGTCGCGATCACCGGGCCGCCCGGACAATTCCCGCCCGGGAATCGGCGCTTTGGTTAGCGTTAAAACCGGTCGAGGCGCCCGAGGTCTTGACGATGCCGCTCGCGACTCAGTAGCTTGCAGGCAATCTTTTTAACGTTAATATCCCTGGGGTGCCGATGCAGCACACGAACCGTGGGCCGGTTCCGCACGGTCACGTCACGCTGGTGCAGGTCGCGCAGCGGGCGGGAGTGTCGGCACAGTCGGTGTCGAACGCGCTGAACAACCCCGACCGGGTGGCGCCGGAGACGCGGAAGCGGATCCTGGCCGCGGTCGAGGAGCTCGGGTACGAGCCGAACCTGTCCGCCCGGGCGCTGCGCAACCGGAGCTCGTCGCTGATCGCCTTCAAGATGCGGCCGTCCCGCCCGGACAAGGCGTCACTGCTGATGGACGACTTCCTGTACGTGCTCAACGCCGCCGCGGTCGAGGCCGGGTACCACCTCATCCTGTGCCACGCCGAGGACGGCCCGGCCGGCGAGATCAAGGCGTACCGGGAGCTGCTGAAGAAGACGTCCATCGACGCGTTCGTGCTGGCCGAGACGCATCACCACGACGACCGGGTCGCGGCGCTGCGTTCGTGGGGCGTGCCGTTCGCGTCGTTCGGCCGCTCCTGGGACGGCGACGAGAGCCTGGCCTGGGTCGACGTCGACGGCCGCGCCGGGACGCGGGCGGCGACCGAGCACGTGGCGGCCCAAGGGCACCGGCGGATCGGCCATATCGGCTGGGTCGCGGAGTCCGAGCTCGGCCAGGACCGCCGCGAAGGGTGGCTCGACGCCTGTCGCGACCGCGAGCTGGAGACCGACCTGCAGGCGGCGGTGGTCGACTCGCTCGAGGCCGGCCGGCAGGCCGCGCACCGGATGCTCGACGCGTCCCGTCCCGCGACCGCCCTGGTCTGCGGGTCCGACACGCTCGCGCTCGGCGTGATGCGCGCCCTGCACGAGCGCGGCCTGCGACCGGGAGCCGACGTCGCGATCACCGGGTACGACGACTCGCCGACCGCCGCCCTGGTCAGTCCCGGACTGACCACCCTGCGCCAACCGATCGACGAGGTCGGACGGCAACTGATCCAGGCCATCGACAACCTGATGGCCGGCGATCCCCGTGAGCCGCAGCACGTGCTGCTCGAGCCGGAGCTGGTGGTTCGCGGATCCAGCCTCCCCGGGCCCCGCACGTCCGCTGTGCCAACCTCCTGAAGGGACACAAGATGAGGCACGGAACCAGAATGCTCGCGGCGGTCGCCGCCGCGGCACTCGTGGTGACCGCAGTGATCTCCGCCCCGGCCGCTCCGGCGGCCACCCTGCCGGCCGGCCCGTTCGTGGTCGGCGTCGAGAACCTCCCGAACGGCCGTGGCGTCGGCGGAGCCATGGACCTGACGTCGTACGGCGATCTCGACTGGGTCCACCTGACGGGTACCGGCATCGACCGCAAGGCCGGCGTACCGCAGGCGCTCACCGTCGACGACCTGAACCCGGCCGGCGGGCGGACGACGCTCGACGACAGCCCGGTCTCCTTCGGGTGGTCGGACGGTGCGTCGCCCGCGAGCGGCGTGACGACCGGCGGCGTCTTCAACTACGACACGACGACCGTCGGCGACACGACCGCCCACGACGCCGGGTACCGGATCACCGTCCCGGCCGCGGACTCGCCACGACGCCTGGTGTTCGTGGGTGGGATCTGGCAGGCGCGTGGATCGGTGACCGTGACCGCGACCGACGGCAGCAGTGCCTACACCACACAGATCACCGCGAGCGGCACCGCCGCCGTCAAGCGGTACACCGTCACGATCCGGCCGGGTCAGGGCGTCGTGGTGACCGGCCGGTTCGCGAGCAAACTCAATGCCGCCGGCAACTTGTCCTTGGCGGCCGCGGCGCTCTCGACGCTGGGCACCGGGTTCTCCGCGACCGCCACGCCGGTGTCGCTGAACCTGACGGCCGAGGGTGTCGGCGACTGGATGCATCTCGACGGATCGACGATCAACCGCCGGGCCGGTGCGCCGGTGCTCGCGGTCGCCAATCGGCAGTCCGGGGGAGCGATCGGATCGCAGAGCGACAACCCCGTGAGCTATGCGTGGACCGACGGTACGCCGACCGCGTCCGAGCCCGGCACCCGGCACGGCGGCATCTTCTTCGCCGACGGCGCGAACACGGGCGTGGACCTCACCGATCCGTACGGCTACGACCTCACGGTCCCGGCCGCGGCGGAACGGCGTACCCTGCACTTCGTCTCCGGCGTCTGGCGTGCCGCGGCGAAGATCTCGGTCTACCTCGACGGTGCGTCGACGCCGACGTACGTGAGCACCGAACTGGTCAGCACCGACCCGTCGGTCACCCGGGTGTTCGAGCTGAACCTCGAGCCGGGGCAGTCGGCCCGTGTCAGCGCTCAGCTGACCCGCAAGACGCATGCCTCCGGCAACGTCACGCTCGCGGGCGTGACGCTGGCTTCGGCCGGCAACTACCGGGCTCTGGTGCAGAACATGCTCGACCAGGCCGCGGCGGCGGACGTGTACGCGGCGAGCGAGTCCGCGCAACAGCAGCTGGACAACGAGATCGCCGCGGCGACGGCGACCCTTGCCGACGGCGGAGCGCAGGCAGACGAGCTACGGCTCGCGTACGCGTTCCTGAAGGCGGCCTTCGACGAGGCGGTCTCGTCGGCGGCGAACGCGCAGTACACCTACGTCACGAACCCCGGACTCACTTCGTCGTTCGGCTGGGAAGGCGACCTGAACGCGCCGATCGCCTTCATCGACGGCAGCTACCGGCTGCGCAGCCGGGGCGACGCGATGATCACGTTCGGCGTCCCGAACATCCCGGGCAAGATCAAGTGGTCCAACGCCGAGGGCTACCTGCCCGCGTTCGTCAGCGAGTACGCCAAGGACGGTCTCGGCATCAAGGTCGAGAACTTCGCCGACCTCGTCGTTGTCGACGGCAACCGCTTCGAGGTCGCGTACTCGCGGATGACGGTCACCAACACGACCTCGGCGCCGGCCCGCCTGCCGCGGGTGTCCAGCCTGCTGACGCCGCTCAACGACACGTCGGCCACCACGATCGGCGCCGGGCAGACCGTCGTCCGCGACTACGCGGTGGCCGCTGACCGGTTCGGCGGCACGTACGACTGGGTGTCGGGGGCGCAACTGCAGCAGCTCGGCGGTTTCGACCAGCACTACGGCCACATGCGGCAGTACTGGAACAGCCGGCTCTCGGCGATCGCGGACATCACCGACCTGCCCGACAAGCGGCTGATCAACGCCTACAAGGCCGGATACATCTACACGCTGATCATCCGCGACGACGTCAACGGCGCCAAGGAGCTGCACGTCGGCGAGAACGGGTACGACGAGATGTTCGACCACGACACGATCGGCATCGTGTCGACGCTGCTGACGATCGGCGACTTCACCTACGCGCGCGACTACCTGTCGACGCTGCCGGCGCAGCTGCAGTACGACGACGCGAAGTGGAAGTACAGCTGGCCGTACGCCCTGTATCTGCAGCGCACCGGCGACAAGGACTTCCTCCGCAGCCGGTTCGAGACGATCAAGAAGAACACCCACACGATCGAGACCGACCGGATCGACGGCGGCACCGGCATCATCAAGCAGACCGACGCGATCGACTCGCACGGCTACTGGACGATCGACAACTGGTCGGCGCTGACCGGACTCACGACGTACCGCTACCTCGCGACGGCGCTCGGCGAGACCGCGGAGGCCGCGTGGGCGAAGGCGGAGTACGACGACCTGCTGAAGGTGGCGACCGCGCGCATCGAGCAGACCATGAAGCAGTACGACCTCGACTACATCCCGATCTCGATGGTGGAGCCGAACGAGACCGGGCCGCGCAAGGACCCGCGGGACGCGAACTGGGCGTCGATGTTCCTGTTCGGGCGCTGGGCCTGGGACGGGTACCTGTTCGGCGCCGACCAGCACGGGACGATGTTCGACAAGATCGACGCCACGTACACGCACGGCTTCGAGCGGCGCAAGGACGTCTCGGACACGATCTACAACTTCGGCGGCTATCCGCACGGGTACTTCTCCAGCGCGTACAACGCCGGGTACGGCAGCGCGGCGCTGCGCGGTGAGCAGTACCGCGACCTCGGGATCAAGTCGTACCAGTACATGATCGACAAGACGATGAGCGGGCCGTTCGGCTGGTGGGAAGGCGTCGACTACCCGAGCGCGGACTCGCCGTGGGACATCGACCACGCCCGGGGCGGCGGCGGTTCGAACCAGCACATGTGGGGCCAGTCCACGGCCACGAAGGTGCTGTTCGACTCGCTGATCGCGGAGAAGTCGGACGGCACGGTGGTCATCGGCCGCGGCGTACCGGACGAGTGGATCGGCAACCGGCAGAGGATCGCGCTGAACAGCTACCCGGTCACCGGAGGCCGCATCGGCTACCAGCTCACCACGTCCGGCAGGACGGTGACGCTCCGGCTCACCGGTGACACTTCGAAGCCGACCGGTTACAGCCTCGAACTGCCGGCGCTGCGCGACAACATCGCCCAGGTCTCGACCAAGGGCGCCGTCGTCGACCAGGCCACCGGCACCGTCCGCCTGCCCCGCGGCACCACCCAGGCGACCGTGGTCCTGCGCCACACCCCGTAGGTCGGCAAGACGGCGCCGGCTGGCGCATACTGGGGGCAAATGGAGACATCACGCGCGAAGCGCCGCCTAGCCACAAGTCCCTTCAAGCAGCCGGTGGCCGCACCGATCAAGACGTTCGAAGTCGGTGGCCGGGTTTCCCACGACAAGGAAGGCATCGGCCGCATCGCTGCGGTCGAGGGCACCGAAGCAGTGGTGGTGGACCTCGGGAAGGGCCATCTCCTGCGGGTCATGGCCCCGTTCCACAAGCTGCACAACCTCTGACCGGGGACCGAGGCGATCATCCGCCCGGCCGGACGACCTCCACCGGAGGCCGTCCGGCCGAGCGCGCGTCCGCACCCGTCAGGGCTGCGGAAAGCTGAGCTCGATGCGGGTGCCGGCGGGGTCACCCGGGTGCTGAAGCCACAGGATGCCGTCGTCGTACTTCGTCTCGGTGATGCCGCCTACCACCTCGGGCTCGGACGGCACGCGCAGAGCGGTCGTGACCTGTACGCCGCGCGGCGCTTCGCAGCTGAACCGGATGCCGCTCTGGTCCTGCTCCCAGTCGACGATCCGGCCCGCTGACGCCAGGACCGCCTCGTCGTCGTACGTGAGGTCGCGCAGCCACGCCAACTGCCCGGGGCCGAGTTCCCGGTGCCGCACCAGCGGCAGGCGCGGGTCGAGCAGGTCGAGGTAGGTGCCTTCGACGACCTGTGAGCCGCCGGCCTCCTCCAGCACGGCGCCGATCAGGTACGGACCGCGCTGCACCGACAGCCAGTTGCTCGACTTCCAGCTGTGCCCGCCCGCTTCGGCCAGCTCGCGGATCGCCCCGACCAGCTCGGCCGCGCGCTCGGGCGATGCGGTGAAGTCGGCCGGCCGGGACGCGATGAATCGCACCCGCCCCTGACCGGCATCCTGCACGCCGTCGCGCGAGCGGTCCGCCCCGAGCGCCTCGGCCAGATGATCGGCGCACGTGTCGTACCGCCCGGTCCACCACGAGCGGATCTCGTGGTACGGGTCCGCGCCGTCGCCGACGTACAGCAGGCTGCCGCCGCGGTCGACCCACCCGGCGAGCGCGTAGTGGATGCCCGGCGCCAGCGGCTTCTGGAACTCGTAGCTGAGAACGAGGACGTCGACGTCGTCCAGCGCGTCCGGGGTATCGATGACGTTCTCCAGCTGGACCGGGCAGACCCGCTGCCCCTCGAACAGCGCCGGCAGCGCCAGTCCGTAGAAGTCGGAGAAGTGCAGCTGTTCGCGACCCTCCAGCGCCAACGCGTTCTGCAGGCCGTCGTAGTGGCCGCTCTCACCACCCGGCGCCCAGCGTTGGAACATGGCGGTGTCCGACAGCGCGATCCCGATCCGCGGGCCCTCCTGGGACCAGCGCACGTCGGGCTGGTCGAGATCGCGCAGGCTGTTCATCGCGATCAGGTAGCTGGTCGCGGTGTCCGGCGGGATGAGTTCGCGCTCGGTCGATCCCTCCCGCAGGTACGGACGGTTGAAGATCCGGTGCGGCCACGGCGCCACCTCGTACCGCGAGACGCCGGGATGCAGCAGCGACGCGACGAGGGTGCGCTGATAGTTGGCGAGGTAGTCCTCCCAGGTGCGGTCCGGGTGGTCCTCGATCGGGTCGTGCAGGAACCACATCCGCCGGTCCGTGCCACGGGTCAGGTCCTGCGCGATGCCGTACTCCAGGTAGGCCGTCTCGAACGTGCGCTCGGCGACCTTCCCGGCGTACACGTTCGGGGTCCGGGACGTGCCGGTCCACACCTGCGCGATCGCGCCGTCGATCGACGGCAGGGTCCGCAGCCGCGATTCGGGGCTGATGATCTGCCATTGCGTGTAGTTCAGAAGGCTGTGTGTGGGGACGTAGAAGCGCACCTGGCGGCCCTGCTGCAGCGCCTCGTCCCGGAGCACCGAGGTGACCCGGTCGAGGCTGCGGGAGAGCAGGTGCTGCTTGAGCTGCCCGGAGCGGAAGTGCGCCTCCGGCGTGCTGTGCGGCGGCTGCCACGGCTCGTCGAAGAACGCCTGCCACTCGCGCTTGAACGATTCCGAGTAGCCGGCCCGCGCCCAGAACTCCGGCTCCTCGAGATGGATGCCCTCGACGCCGAGCTCGATGATCGGCCGGAGCTTGTGCAGCAGGTACTCGGTGAAGGTGAAGGTCGGCACCATGTACGGGATGTCGGTGCTCTCGCCGTGCAGGATCGGCGACCCGTCGCCCGCGGTCTGCGCGTCGTCCCAGTGGCCGGCGCCGTCCCACCGCCCGTCGAGGTAGTCCTGGTACGTCCCCCAGGAGATCCCGGTCATCAGGTGCACCCGGTAGCCCGCCGCGCGCCAGCGGGCGATGCGCTCCGGCGTACTGTCGTTGAGGCCGTAGGCCATGACGAAATCGGTGCGCAGATCGATCGATTCGTCGTACGGCGCCTGCTCCTGGAAGCCCGTCAGCTCGTCGTCCTTGCTGGTCGTCATATCTCCACCCTGTCCGCTGCCGCGCGCCGGACGCCAGCGTGCTGTCAGGAAGTGGACACGACGCGATCAGCGCAGCAGATCGGCGGCCTGGAGCTGTTGCCAGATCTCGGACTGGTCGACGACGGTGACGCCGAGCTTCTCGGCCTTGGTGAGTTTGGACGCGCCGACGTCGGCGCCGGTGATGAGCAGGTCGGTGCTCGCCGAGACCGACGACGCGATGCTCGCACCGGCCCGCTCGCACAGTCGCTGGAAGGCGGGCCGCGCGACCTTCTCACCCGAGCGCGGGTCGCTGATCGCACCGGTGACGACGACGGTCTTGCCGGCCAGCGGCGCGCCGGCCGCGACGACCGGCGGCAGGTCCTCCTCGCGGACGTCGAGCGAGACGCCAGCGGCCCGGAGCCGCTCGAGCTCGGGGCGCAGGCGGGTGAGGTGCTCGATCAGCGAGGCGGCGACCTTCGGGCCGATGTCGTCCACGGCGACCAGGCCGTCGACCCCCGCGTCGGCGACCTCTTCGAGCGAGCCGAACCCGGCCCGGCACAACCGGGCCGCGGTGCCCTCGGACGCCATCGGGATCGCGAGGCCGATCAGCGCGCGCCGGAGGCCGACCTGCCGGCTGGTGTCGATCGACTCGATCATCCGCGCGGCCGAGATCTCGCCGATCCGGTCGAACTCCAGCAGCCCCTCGGCGGTCAGCCGGTAGAAGTCCGACGGGTTCTCCAGGATCCCGGCCTCGGCCAGGCGCTCGATCCAGACGCCGCCGATCGCGTCGATGTCGGCCGCCGCGCGGGACGCCCAGTGGATCAGCCGCCGCACCGTCTGGGCCGGGCAGGAGACGTTGGTGCAGAACAGCTCGCGGCTGTTGCCCTGCTCGGTCAGCGGCTGCTCGCACGACGGGCAGGTGCTGGGCGGCACGATGTCGCGCTCCTGCCCGGTGCGCTTCGACGCGTCGAGCACACCGGCCACGAACGGGATCACGTCGCCGGCCCGGCGGACCAGCACCGTGTCGCCGATCTTGATGTCGCGGGCGCGGATCACCTCCTGGTTCGCGAGGGTGGCGCGGGTGACCGTCGTACCACCGACGAAGACCGGCTCGAGCCAGGCGACCGGCGCGATCTTGCCGGTCTTGCCGACGTCCCAGACCACGTCGGCGAGCAGGGTGGTCTTCTCCTCGGCGGCGAACTTGAACGCCAGCGCGCCGCGGGGCGAACTCGACCGGGTGCCGGCGGCCGCGAAGGCGTCCCGGTCGGCGAGCCGCAGGACGGCGCCGTCGAGGTCGTAGTCGAGCTCGTTGCGTTGCTGCTCGATCGTGGTGATCACCGCCTGCGCCGCGGCGGCGTCGTCGCAGTGGCGCATGTCGGCCACGGTGAAGCCCATGGTCTGCAGGGCGCGCTCGAGATCGGCCTCGGCCTGGTCGCTGAGCAGATCGAACGCGAGGAACTGCAGGCGCCGCTCGGCGACGGTGGCGGCATCCTTCGCGCGCAGCGTGCCGGCCGCCGCGTTCCGCGGGTTGATCAGCGGCTTGTCCGGGTGCGCCGCGTTGTAGGCGGCGAAGGTGGAGCGCAACATGACCGCCTCGCCGCGCACCTCGGTCCGGTCCGGGATGTCGAGCCGGTCGGGGACGCCGTCGGCGAGCGCGCGCACGAGCGGGGTCACGTCGTCGCCGGTCGTGCCGTCGCCGCGGGTGACCGCCCGGGCGAGGCGACCGTTCTCGTAGACGAGCGCCAGGGACAGGCCGTCGAGCTTCGGCATCACGACCACCGACTGGCCGGGGAAGCGGGCGAAGAACGCCTCGACCTGCTCGGGGCGGGTGGCCTTCTCCAGCGACAGCATCGGCCGCGAGTGCCGCACCGGCGCGTGCAGCACCGCGGGGGCGCCGACCTGGTCCAGCGGGTTCGGGTCGGGGGTCAGCTCCGGGTGGGCGGCGAGGAGCGTGCGCAACTCGTCCTCGATCGCGTCGTACTCAGCGTCGGCGACCGTCGGCGTCCCCTGGTAGTAGGCGTCCCGCAGCACGACGATGCGCTCGGCGAGTTCCTGAATCCGCTCCCCAATATCCACGCCAGGACCCTACCGGGGACGTCGGACAATCCGTGCGATCTCCCGGACCGTGGTGCGAGAACGGCGACGGCTACTCGATGACCGCGCTGCCCTCGGTCAGGTGGGTCTCCTCGCGTTTGCGGGGCAGCATCAGTGCCGGGATCAGGGTCAGCAGGACCAGCACCCACGCCACCCAGAACGTGCTCGAGAACGCGGCCGCCGCGTCGGCGAGGCCGCGGGCGAGCGCGGCCGGATCCAGGTGCAGCGCGGCGATGATCACCGGGCGGGTGTTGGCCAGGATGGCGGCCTCGGTCTCGCGGAGCCCGTCGCCCAGCCCGGGGATCTGGTCCGTCCCGGGGATGATCGGCGAGTCGTTGAGGTGGTTGGTGAGGATGACCGACATCGTCGCGACACCGACCGAGGACGCGATCTGCTGGGTGATGTTGAGCAGCGTCGAGCCGCGCGCGACCTGGGGCCCGGCGAGCGTCCGCAGCGCCGAGGTGAACAGCGGCATCATCGTGCCGCCCATCCCGAAGCCCATCACGACCAGCATCACGATGATGATGCCGTACGGCGTCGTCGCGGTGAGCTGGGTCAGCCCGAACATGCCGATCACGATCAGGGCGAGTCCGAAGGGCACGATCCGGCCCACCGGCACCTTGTCGACCAGCCGTCCCGCGATCGGCATCGTCACCATCGCACCGAGCCCCTGCGGCGCGACCAGCAGACCGGCCTGCAGCGTCGACTCGCCGCGGATCTGCTGGAAGTACGTCGGCACCAGCAGCAGCCCGCCGAAGAAGGCGGCCGCGAACAGGAACATCGTCACGATCGACACCGTGAGGTTGCGGCTCTTGAACAGCCTCAGGTCGAGCAGCGGATGTTCGGGCCGGAACGAGTGCCACACGAACGCCCCCATCAGCAGCAGCCCGACCAGGATCGAGACCCAGACCCGCGGCGCACCGAAGTCACCGTTCTCGGCGGGCAGCGACGAGACGCCGAACAGGAACAACGCCAGCCCCGGCGACATCAGCAGGACGCCCACGACGTCGAGGGTCTCGGAGCGGTGCGGCGTGTCCCGCTGCAACGCGAACCACGCGTAGACGAGCGCGATCACGCCGAGCGGGACGTTGATCAGGAAGATCCAGTGCCAGCTCGCCACCTGGATCAGCCAGCCGCCGAGGATCGGGCCGAGGATCGGGCCGAGCAGCATCGGGACGCCGAGGATGGCCATCAGCCGGCCCATCCGGTGCGGCCCGGCGGCCCGCGTCATGATCGTCATGCCGAGCGGCATCAGCATGCCGCCGCCGAGACCCTGCAGCACCCGGAAGCCGATCAGCATGTTGATGCTGGTCGCGGTGGCGCAGAGCGCGGAACCGAGGGTGAACAGGAGGATCGCCATCATGTACAGCCGCTTGGTGCCGAACCGGTCGGCGGCCCAGCCGGTCAACGGGATCACCGTCGCCAGCGCGAGCGTGTACGCCGTGACGGTCCAGGCGACCGTCGAGTAGGCGACCGGACTCTCGGGTGTGCCGAACTCGTCCTGGAACGTCGGCAGCGCGACGTTGACCACGGTGATGTCGAGGATCGACATGATCGCGCCCAGCACCACGACGCCGGCCACCTTCAGGACCGCGGCGTCGATGTGGTCGGGATACTCGGAACGGGTCGCTGCTGGATCGCTCACGGTCTGGCCCCCCTCGCACGATGCGCTCTGTGCAGACACTACGCCCGTCGACCCGCTCCCTGGCTAGATTTTCGGCCGACGGCTACCGAGAGTGACCAGATGTCACCCATCGCTCGGTTGAAGGTGGGGGAGTGCGTGGCCTATCGTTTGCGCAAACGATTGAGCAGCTCGGAACGGGGGACGGGGTGGAGGACGCGGACCTTCCGCTGGCCGGTGTCGTGGTGCTGGACCTCAGTCAGTTCCTGGCGGGGCCGGTGGCGGCGCTGCGGCTCGCCGATCTCGGGGCCCGGGTGATCAAGATCGAGCGGCCGGTGACGGGTGAGATCGGCCGGACGCTGGCGTTCGCGGGACGGTGGGCCGACGAGGACACGGTCTCGTTCCACGCGATGAACCGGAACAAGGAGGCCGTCGTTGCCGACCTCAAGGACCCGGGCGAGCTCGAGCAGGTGCGGCGGCTCGTCGCGCGTGCCGACGTACTGATCCACAACTTCCGGCCGGGAGTCATGGAGCGGCTGGGGCTCGACTACACGTCGGCGCGGGCGCTGAATCCGGGTCTCGTGTACGCGGCCGCGTCCGGGTACGGCGCCGACGGCCCGTGGGCCAACCGCCCGGGACAGGACCTGCTCGCCCAATCCGTGTCGGCGCTCGCCCGGGTCGGCGGCGGCGATCGTCCCGTGACCGTCGGACTCTCACTGGCCGACCACCTGATGAGCTGCCACCTCGCCGAGGGCGTCACGGCCCTGCTCGTCCGCAAGTTGCGCACCGGCCGCGGGGGCCTGATCGAGACAAGTCTCCTCGAGGGCATGCTCGATCTGCAGTCCGCCCGCCTCACCGCCCGCCTCAACCGGCCGGCAACCGACCTGCCCGCCCGAGACGCATTGGTGCCGTCCGCCCTCTACGCCACGGCCGACGGCCACCTGGCCATCGGGCCGACGCACCCCGACAGGCTGCTCCGCGCCCTCCAGGGCGACCACGGAGCAGTCGGATTCGACTGGGTCGCGGAGCGGCTGGCGGCGGGACGTACCGCGGACTGGGTCCAGATGCTGCGTGCTGAGGGAGTTGATTGCGCGCCGTTGCGCACGCTGGACGAGCTGATCGCGTCGGCGGAATTCAGCGCGATCGGGATGACGCAGGTCGTCGAGCGGGAGCCGGTCGAGCCGGGTGGTGAGACGCTGCGGTTGACGACCACGCGTAGCCCGATCCGGATCGACGGCCAGGTCCTTCGGACCGGCCGGGCCGCCCCGCGGTTGGGAGCCCAGGGAAGGCTGCGCGACGGTGCGGCCCCGTTCACCGTCGGCGCGCCGATCGATCAGTAGGGTGTGGCCCATGGCGACCCTGGGTGATGTTGCTGCCCGTGCCGGCGTGTCGATCTCCGCGGTGTCCCGGGTGCTGAGCGACGCGCCGGATTCGCGGGTGAGTGCGGCGACCCGGCAGCGGATCGTCGACGCGGCGCGGGAGTTGCAGTACCGCCCGAACTTCGCTGGGCGGGCGCTCAAGTCCGCGCGGACGCAGGTCGTCGGGTTGGTCGTGCCGGACATCACCAACGCGCTGTTCACCGAGCTCATGCACGGCGCCGAGGACGAGGCCACCGAGCGCGGGTACACCGTCCTGCTCGGGCGCTCGGACGACGTACGGCCCGGTGGTGAGGTGATCGCGCGCCTGATCGGTGAAGGCCGCGTGGACGGTATGGCGCTGCAGGTCGGTGACGCCGTGCTGCCTGCGGGTCTGCGGGACCTGCTGACCACGCAGGCGCCGATCGTGCTGGTGAACTCGTCCAGTCCCGACCACGTCGGCTCGGTGACCCTGGACGATCACCGCGGTGCGCTGATCGCGACGCAGCACCTGCTCGAGCTGGGGCACGAGCGGATCGCGTTCGCGAACGGGTTGCCGCGGTCCTTCACTGCCAAGCGGCGCCGTACGGGGTACAAGCTCGCGCTCGAAACGGCCGGCGTGCGGGTGCCGAAGGAGTACGAGACCAGGGTCGGCTACACCGTGGACAACGGGCGGACGGCGCTGCACCGGCTGATGGCGCTGGACCCGAGACCGACAGGGATCGTGGTGGCCAACGTCAACGCTGCCGTCGGCCTGCTGGGGGAGGCGCGCCGGGCGGGGATCCGGGTGCCGGACGACCTGTCCGTGGTGACCGTGCACGACTCGTGGACCGCCGAGAACACCTGGCCGCCGTTGACCGCGGTCAAGATGCAGTTCTACACCGTCGGACGTACCGCGGTGCGCAGCGTGATCCGGCGGATCGAGACGGGGGAGACCTCCGACGAGGTGGTCACCGACCCGCCGCCGGAGCTCGTCGTCCGCGAGTCCACGGCGGCTCCACGCCGTACCAGCTGATCCCACCCGAACTGAACCGCGCGGGATTGTGTCGCGGTTGCGCAAAAGTCCGTGCTCAAACGATTGACCAGATCCGGCGCCCCGGTCTAGCGTTCTGCTCCAACGTTTGAGCAGCTGGTGGCACCCGAAGGAGTCCGTCATGAAGTCACCCGGTTCTCGTCCCGGAACCGTGCGCACGCTGGCCGCCGCGACCCTCGCCTGCGCGGCGGCGCTGCTGACCGCGTGCGGCTCGTCGGCCGGCGGCGCCGGCGCGGATGTCAAGCAGACCGACTCCGGTGGCGCGATCACCGTCTGGGTCGACCCGCCGCGGGTGCCGGCCGCGAAGGCCTTCCAGCAGGCGCATCCCGAGATCAAGGTGACGCTGAACCAGATCGACGGCACCGTCGGCGGCAAGTCGCTGCAGCAGCAGTTCGCGCAGTTCAACCAGGCCGGCAAGGGCTGGCCGGACGCGATCTTCTTCCCGTCGAACGACGACATCGCCTGGGCGTCGGGGGCCCAGGTCAACTACACCGCCGATCTCACCGACCTGGTGCCCGACGTGATCAAGGGCTACGAGGACGCGGTGATCGCGCCGTGCAAGATCGACGGCAAGATCCGCTGCCTGCGAAACGACGCCGCGCCGGACATCTTCTGGTACAACAAGGCGTTCTTCACCCAGTACGGCTACCAGGTCCCGAAGACCTGGGAGGAGTACGGCGACCTGGCGGTGCGGATCGCGAAGGAGCACCCGGGCAAGCTCAGCGGCTTCACCGGCGACGCGTACGCGCCCGACCGGTACCTGTGGGCCTCCGGCTGCCCGACGAACGCGCGCAAGTCCGAGACCGAGGTGCACGTCGACCTGAGCGACGCGAAGTGCGTGCGGGCGAAGGAGCTGCTGGCGAAACTCGTGCAGGCCAAGGCGGTGTCGACCCTCGGCATCTTCGACGCGGACGCCGCCAAGGCCGGCAAGGACCTCGTGATGAGCCCGGGCGCCGCCTGGTGGGGCGACTACCTGTTCCGGCAGTCCTGGAAGATCCCGGCCGGCCAGATGACGGGCGTCGCGCCGCTGCCCTGGCAGGGCGAGGACAAGCCGGCCACCGGCAACGAGGGCGGCGGCCTGTGGGGCTTCTCGCGCCACATCACCGGCAAGCAACTGGAGAACACGCTCACCTTCGCGAAGTTCGTTGCCACCGACCCCAAGTGGCAGGTCGAGCTGTCCACCGGTCTGCCGGCCTACGGCCCGGCCCAGGACGCGTGGATCGCCAAGCAGACCAAGGGCAAGTACTTCGCCGACAACGCGACGACGTTCGCCGCGATGAAGGGCGCGAACGCGGCCGTCCAGCCGGACCACTCCTACCTGCTCTACAACACCGGCAGCGTCTGGACCGAGACGATGGCCGCCGGCCTGGCCTCGGGGAAGACCGTCGACCAGGCCTGGACCGGGTTCAACGACGAGCTCCTCAAGCAGGCCAAGGCCATGGGCTACACGGTCAAGTAGGGGCACCGGATGACAACCGCCCTGATCGACGAGCGCGACACCGACGTCCGGGTGCCGGGTCCCCAGCGGTCGAAGGCGTCCAGGTCGAGTGAGGCCCGCGGCGCCTGGCTCTTGCTGTCGCCGTACGTCGTCCTGCTGCTGGTCGGCGGCATCGTCCCGGTGGGGTACGCCGTCAAGACCGCCCTGGAGAAGCCGCCGACACCGCTGGACCCGAGCACCGGGTTCGGCGGCGTCACGAGCTTCAAGACGGTGTTCACCGATTACCGTTTCGTCGACACCTTCCAGAACGTCCTGGCGACGCTGGTGATCTGGCTGCCGATCATGATGATCGGCATCGTCGGGCTGGCACTGCTGATCCACGCCAGTCCCGGCCGGTTCGGCTCGGCGATGCGGTTCGTGTACTACATCCCCGGCGCACTGGCCGGGATCGCGAACTTCGTCCTCTGGGTGTACCTGCTCAATCCGGGCCAGTCGCCGATCGAGGGGTTCTGGCACGCGATCGGCGTCGACACGATCAAGCAGGCGGTCGCCGCGCCCGGGCAGCTGCCGTTCATCCTCACCGCGATGATGTTCTTCCAGGGCGTCGGCTCCTGGATCGTGGTCGTGAACGGCGGGCTGAACGGCATCCCCGACGAGCTCTTCGAGGCGGCCGCGCTGGACGGCGCGAACGCCTGGCAGCTCGCCTGGCACGTCAAGCTGCCGATCATCCGGCCGTGGATCGGGTACGCCGCGCTGATGAACCTCGCGTACGGCTTCCAGCTCTTCCTCGAACCGCAACTGCTGGACCAGGTCGCGAGCAACGCCCTGCCCGACCAGTGGACGCCGACCCAGCTCGGGTACGCGTTCGCCTTCAGCAACTACAACTTCCCGGCCGCGGCGGCGATGTCGCTGATCCTGCTGGTGATCACCCTCGGCATCGGCCTGCTGATCGTGTTCCGCAGCGGGCTGTTCGGCGAGGAGGACGACTGATGATCGAGAACTGGAGCCCGGGCCGGCTGGCCCGTGTCGTGTCGATGCTGTTCGTCGCCGCGATCTTCCTGCTGCCGATCGCGGGCTTCGTCGCGATGGCCTTCCGGTCGAACGACGGCGTCGAGGCCGGCAGCGGCGGATTCCTCGGCCTCGGGGACATTGCCTGGAGCAACGTCCGGTACAGCTGGTCGCAGGTCAACGGCTTCGGGCCGGAAGGCGGCCTGTTCTCCCGCTGGCTGACGAACTCGCTGATCGTCGCCGGCGGCGGTGCGATCCTCGCCGTCGTCGCGGCGCTGCCGGCCGGCTATGCGATGGCCCGGCTGCGGTTCCGCGCCCGGCGGGCCGTCTTGCTGGTCACCCTCGTGACGATGGTGATGCCGAACACGGTGCTGGTGATCCCGCTGTTCCTCGAGGTGAACGCGGTCGGCGCGGTCGGGCAGCTCTGGCCGGTGGCGCTGATCATGGGCTTCTTCCCGTTCGGCGTGTACCTGTCCTACATCCACTACCTGACCACGATGCCGAAGGAGCTCGTCGAAGCCGCCCGCCTGGACGGGCTGGGCGAGGTCTCGGTCTTCTGGTGGATCGGGCTGCGGATCTCCAAGCAGGTCGTCGTCCTGGTCGCCTTCTTCGCGTTCGTCGCGAACTGGACGAACTTCTTCCTGCCGCTCGCCCTGCTGTCGTCGAACCAGAAGAACCAGACCGTGTCGATCGGTCTGCAGCAACTGATCGGAGCGAGCCCGTTGTTCAACCCGACCGTGGCCGCCGGGCTGGACGTGAAGCTCTACATGCCCCAGTTGGCGCTGGCGACGTTCATCTCGATGCTGCCGCTGCTGGCCGTGTTCCTCGGGGCCCAGCGGTTCCTGATCCGCGGTGAGACGGTCGGGGCGGTGAAGGGCTGATGACCGGCCTGCCCGAGTTCGCCCCGCACCCCGGCTACACCCTGGAGCGGCCGGCGAACCCACGCCCGATCGTGATCGTCGGGGCCGGCGGAATCGTCCGCGACGCCCACCTGCCCGCGTACAGCAAGGCCGGGTTCCCGGTCGCCGGCATCACCGACCTCCAGCTGGACCGCGCACAGACGCTCGCCGACAAGTACGGCGTACCTGAGGCGTACGCCGACGTTGCCGCAGCCGTCGCGGCCGCGCCCGCCGACGCGGTGTACGACGTCGCTCTCCCGCCCGAGGCGCACGTCGAGGTCCTCGAACAGCTGCCGGACGGGGCCGCCGTACTGCTCCAGAAGCCGCTCGGCAACCACCTCGCGGAAGGCGTCCGGACCCGCGAGGTCTGCCGTCGCAAAGGGCTGGTCGCGGCGGTCAACACCCAGCTGCGGTTCGCGCCGTACGTCGCCGTCGCGCGCAAGTTGATTGCCGACGGCACCATCGGCGAGCTGTACGACCTGGAGATCCGGGTCTCGGTCCGGACGCCGTGGGAGATGTTCCCGTACGTCCTCGCGCTCGACCGGCTCGAGATCAACATGCACAGTGTCCACTACCTGGACCTGGTCCGCTCGTTCCTCGGCGATCCGACCGGCGTGTCCGCGGTGACACTCCGGCATCCCGGGAAGTCCCACGCGAACAGCCGCTCCGACATCGCCCTGACGTACGGCGACCGCCCGCTGCGGGTCGTGGTGTCGACGAACCACGATCACCACTTCGGTGAGCGGTACGAGGAGAGCTTCATCAAGTGGGAAGGCACCAAGGGCGCCGTACGGGTGCAGCTCGGGCTCCTGCTGGACTACCCGCGCGGGGGCGAGGACCGGCTCGAGCTGGTCACCGACGACCGGCCGGCCGACGGCTGGCGACCGGTGCCGTTCGACGGCTCGTGGTTCCCGGACGCGTTCATCGGCTCGATGGGCGTGGTGCAGCGCTACCTCGACGGCTCGATCCCGTCGCTGCCGACGTCGGTGGAGGACGTCTTCCACACGATGGCGGTCGTCGAGGCGGCCCACACGTCCGCCGCGAGCGGTGGCGAGCCGCCGCCGTACGAGACCTGAACTGCCTGAACTACGACCTGAGAGGACCCACGAGTGACCGAACTACCCCTGTCCGGGGTCACCGTGCTCGACTTCAGCCAGTTCCTGGCCGGGCCGGTCGCGGCGTTGCGCCTGGCCGACCTGGGCGCGCGGGTCATCAAGATCGAGCGCCCCGGCAGCGGTGACGCGGGCCGGCAGCTGGCGTTCGCGGGCCGGACGGTGGACGGCGACAGCATGTCGTTCCACGCGATGAACCGGAACAAGGAGAGCATCGTCGCTGACCTGAAGGATCCGGCCGGCCTGGCGCGGGTCCGTGCGCTGGTCGCGACGGCCGACGTGGTCGTCTCGAACTTCCGCCCGGGTGTGATGGAACGCCTCGGCCTGGACTACGAGACGGTCCGCCGGATCAACCCTGGCATCGTGTACGGCAGCGTCAGCGGGTACGGCGACACCGGCCCGTTCAAGGACCGCCCCGGACAGGACCTCCTCGCCCAATCGATCGCCGGACTGCCCTGGCTGAACGGCTCCCGCGACGATCCACCGATGCCTGTCGGGCTGGCCGTCGCCGACCATCTGGCCAGCTGTCACCTCGCGCAGGGGATCACCGCCCTGCTGGTACGCCGCTTCCGCACCGGCCGAGGTGGACACGCGCAGACCAGCCTGCTGGAGGCCCTGCTCGACCTCGAGTTCGAGCTGCTGACGACGCGGCTCAATGACCCGTCGATCGAGGTACGGCGCAAGGGGATCCGGTCGGCGCACGCGTTCCTGCCGGCGCCGTACGGCATCTATCCGACCAGCGACGGCTATCTCGCGATCGCGATGAACCCGGTGCCGACGATCGGCCGGCTGCTCGACCTGCCGGAGGTCGCCGCGATGACCGATCCGCAGTCGTGGTGGGACCGGCAGGAGGAGATCGAGGAGCTGCTCTCACAGCGGTTGAGTACCCGGACGCGGGACGAGTGGCTCGCCGTTCTGGACGCCGAGGATGTCTGGTGCGCGCCGGTCCTGACTCTGGACGAACTGGTCGAGCACGACGGTTTCCGGGCGATCGCGATGACGCAGCAGCTCCGTCGTGACGGTCTCGACCTGACCACGACCCGCAGCCCGATCCGGATCGACGGCGAGCGGCTGACCAGCGAGCGGCCGGCGCCTCGGTTGGGCGAGCACGACCTCGTCGACGTGGAGGAGAGCGCATGACCACCTTGCGAGGGATGACCTGGGAGCATCCCCGCGGGTACGACTGCCAGGTCGCGGCGGCCAAGGAGTACGCCCGCCGGACGGGCGTCGACGTCCAGTGGGAGTACCGCTCGCTGCAGGCCTTCGCCGACGAGCCGATCGCGGGCCTCGCCGCCCGCTACGACCTGCTCGTCATCGACCATCCGCACGTCCCGCTGGCGGCCGGTCTGCTGGCGCCGCTGGACGGCGCCGGGCACGACGAGGAGCTGGCAGCGCTCGCGGCCGATGCCGTGGGCAACAGTCATGCGTCGTACGCCTACGACGGGCACCAGTACGGTCTCGCCACCGACTCCGCCGCGCAGGTCGCCGTCCACCGGCCGGATCTGCTGCCGGCGCCGCCGACCGACTGGGACGGCGTCCTCGAACTGGCCGGCGAAGGCCGGGTGCTGTGGCCCGCGAAGCCGATCGACGCGTACTCGACACTGTGCACGCTCGCGGCCAACCGCGGCACACCGGTCGCGGCCGAGCCCGGACGCTTCCTCGCCGAGGACGACGCGGGCGCCGTACTCGACCTGATGCACCGGCTCGCGCAGCGCGTGCCGGACTGGTGTCTGGAGGCCAACCCGATCGAGGTCGCGGAGGCGCTGGCGGGGGAGGAGCGGTGGTCCTATGCGCCGCTGGCGTACGGGTACACGAATTACTCGCGTCGCGGCTTCCGGCCACACCGGCTCAAGTACGTCGACATCCCGGCCGGGCCGCGTGGCGTCGCCGGATCGCAGCTGGGCGGGGCGGGGATCGCGGTTTCGGCGTACACCGAGGAACTCGACGCGGCTCGTGCGTACGCCGTGTGGCTCGCGTCGCCGGAGGTCCAGGCCGGTGTGTACTACGACGCCGGCGGTCAGCCCGGGTACGCGTCGTCGTGGGACGACGACAGGCTGAACGAGGACTCGTGGGACTTCTTCCGCAGCACCCGGCAGACGTTGGAAGGCGCGTGGGTGCGGCCGCGAACCGCGGGCTACATGGAGTTCCAGGACGTCGTCTCGCCCTGGGTCACCGCGACCCTGCGCGGCGAGTCGACCGACGCGGACCTGGTCCGGCGCGCGAACGCACTGGCCGAACGACTGCTGGGGGATCGATGAAGGTTGCCGACCGCTGGTTCGAGGACCACGAGATCGGGGAGACCCGGACGACCGTCGGGCGGACGATCACCGAGGCCGACATCGTGCTGCACGCCGGTCAGACCGGCGACTTCTTCCCGCACCACATGGACGCCGAGTGGATGGCGACGCAGCCGGCCGGGCAGCGGATCGCGCACGGCACGCTCATCCTGTCGGTCGCCGTCGGGATGACCGCGGGCGACATCAACCCGCGGTCGATGTCCTACGGCTACGACAAGATCCGGTTCATCAAGCCGGTGTTCATCGGCGACACCATCACGGTGACCGCGGTCATCAGCGAGAAGTCCGACCACAAGCGCACGCCCGAGACGCACGGTTATGTTCACGAGCAGGTCAGCGTGACCAACCAGCGCGGGGAGACCGTGCTGGTCCTTACCCATCTCTACCTGGTCGACAAGCGAGGTCAGTCATGATCATCGACGCCCACCAGCACGTGTGGGACCTGGACCGTTCGCCGTACCCGTGGCTCGGACCACACGTGCCGCAGTGGAACCGGACGTTCACCTTCGAGGAGCTGCAGCCGCAGTTGGTCCGCAACGGCGTCGATGCGACGGTGCTGGTGCAGTCCGACGACCATGACGGCGACACCGACCTGATGCTGGAGGTGGCCGATCGGCATCCCGAGGTCGTGGCCGTGGTGGCGTACGTGCCGCTCGACCGGCCGGATGCCGCGGCGGATCGCCTCGCCCAGCTACGCAAGGATCCTCGCGTGGTGGGGATCCGCAACCTGATCCACGACATCCCGGACCCGGACTGGATCCTGCGGCCCGAGGTCGACGAGGGCCTCGGCGTCCTGGAGCGCGCGGACGTGACGTTCGACTACGTCGCCGTCCTGCCCCGGCATCTCGAGCACGTCCCGACCCTGTCGGAGCGGCACCCCGGCCTGCGGATCGTCATCGACCACCTCGCGAAGCCTCCGATCGGCGAGACCGGGCATGAGCCGTGGTGGAGCCTGATCGAGACCGCCGCCGAGAACCCGCTGGTGCACGCGAAACTCTCCGGTCTCTACCCCGAGGACCGCGAGTCGATCCAGCCCTTCGTCGACCGCGCCCTCGACGTCTTCGGCCCCGCCCGCCTGATGTACGGCGGCGACTGGCCGATCTCAACGGCGGCCGGCGGCTACGACCAGGTCTTCGCCGGCCTGTCCGCCGCCCTCGCCGACCTGTCAGCGCCCGACCGCGAACAGATCTACTCGACCACCGCCCGCCGCTTCTACAAGATCCCCGAGTAACCCGCGCCGGAACGTCTCACGCTTGTTCGGTCGGCGGGTTCTGCTCGAACGAGGTCTTGATGTCGGACAGTGCCTGCTGGAGTTCGCGGTCGATGTCAGTGCTCGCGGTGGTTTCCAGCTGGACAGTGAGTTTCGACGTACCGTCGGCGACGAAGTCCACGGCCAGCTCGCCGTGGTACGCGTGCGGTCCGTCGACCCGCCACCGCAGGATGCGGTCCTCGTCGAGGACGTCGATCCAGCCTTCGCGGTGGCCGTCGCCGGCCGTGACGTCGACCTCCTCGTGGACGGCCTGGTGCGGGCGGCGCGCCTCGGGGCCCTGGGCCTCGACCGGCGTCGATTCGGTACGGCGCAGCGAGGTCAGCCAGGGCAGGTAGTCGGGGAGGTGCTCGAGGTCGGACAGCCGGTCGAACAGGATGTTCGGCGCGACGTCGACGGTGGTCCAGGCTTGGTGACTATTCATGGGATTGCTCCTTGCGGAGACGGAGTTCGGGCAGGACCTCGGTACGGTAGAGATTCATCATGTCGACGCTGTGCGGGCCCATGTTCGCCACGTACACCTCGTTGAACCCGGCATCGACATATGGCGTGAACGCCTCGACGTGTGTCTCGGCCTTCGGCCCGCAGGCGACCGACCGCGCCGTGGACTCCTTCGTGACCAGTTCACTGGCCTGTTCGAAGTGCCGCGGCGACGGAAGAACCTGGGCGAGCTCTCCGGGCAGACCCGAATTGCGCCAGATCCGGTGGGCCTGCTCGACGCCCTCGTCCTCGGTCGGCGCGTAGCTGACCTTGAATCCGGCCTGCGCCGGCTTGTCGAGGCCGCCGTGGTCGCGGAACCGCCGGAGCAGGTCCCGGTCCGGCGCCGTGGTGATGTACCCGTCCGCGATCCGCGCCGCGACATCGGTTGCCTCAGGCCCGAATCCGGACATGTAGATCGGCAACGGCTCCTGCGGCCGGGTGTAGATCCGCGCGGTGTCGACGGTGTAGTGCTTGCCGTGGTGGTTGACGAAGCCGTCCTCGGTCCACAGCCGGCGCATGATCTCGACGGCCTCCTCGAGCATCTCCAGGCGGACGTCGAGGGTCGGCCACACCGATCCGAGGATGTGCTCGTTCAGCGCCTCGCCGGTCCCGACGCCGAGCGTGAACCGCCCGTTCAGCAGCACCGCGCTGGTCGCCGCCGCCTGGGCGATCACGGCCGGGTGGATCCGCACGGTCGGACAGGTGACCGCGGTCGTCACCGGCAACTCGCACACCCGCGAGATCGCGCCGATCGTCGACCAGACGAACGCACTCTCGCCCTGCTCGTCGTTCCACGGGTGGAAGTGATCGCTGATCCACAAGCCGTCGAACCCGGCCTCCTCGGCCATCCGCGCCTGCTCGATCAGCTCTGCCGGCGTGTACTCCTCGCTGGACAGGAAATATCCGATCTTCACGCGCACCTCCGCGTCGTCGCTTACCCCTCGGGTGCCCGGCCGCGCCGTTCTCCAATCACCTAGCGCCGGCCGCGGGCGAAGTACATGGTCGCCGCCGTGGCACCGGCGGCCACCGCGCCGATCAGGCCCCGGTGCCTCGACGCCCAGACCTGATAGCTGCGCCCGGACGATTTGTTGTCGAAGGCACCGTGTGCGCCGTAGTCGCGACTGCGGTCGTCGGCCGGTCCCCACAGGTTCGCGGCCTGTTCGTTGGGCATGTCCGTCTGCTGCGACTTGTAGCCGGTACGCCCGAGGTAGTGGTCCAGCAGCCCGGGCACGAACTTGTTCGCGATCAGGGTCGCCGCCGTCGGCGCGCCGACCCAGTACTCGCGCCGGCGCGGGTGGTCGGCCGCGTACACGATCGCGTCCGCGGCGACCTCGGGCTGGAAGATCGGCGGCACCGGCTGCGGATGCTTCGGCAGGCGGGACAGGACCCAGGAGAACTGCGGGGTGTTGACGGCCGGAAGCTGGACCATGGTGACGCGCACCTGGGACTTGTCGTGCAGCAGCTCGCAGCGCAGCGAGTCGTGGAAGCCCTGGATCGCGTGCTTCGCCCCGCAGTACACCGATTGCAGCGGGATCCCGCGGTAGGCGAGCGCCGAGCCGATCTGCACGATCGTGCCGTGGTCGCGCGGCTTCATCCGCCGGAGCGCGGCCCGGGTCCCGTAGACGTACCCGAGGTAGGTGACCTCGGTGGCCCGCTTGAATTCGCTCGGCTCGATCTCCAGGAACGGCGCGAACACCGAGGTGAAGGCAACGTTCACCCAGACGTCGATCGGGCCGAGCTCCTTCTCGACCTGATCCGCGGCAGCCTCGACCCCGGCGTGGTCGGCGACGTCGACCGGGATCGGCAACGGCGTACCGCCGGCCTCGGTCACGTCGCGTGCGGCGCCCTCCAGGCCGGCCTCGCCGCGCGCCAGGAGCGCGACCTTGGCGCCGCGCCGGGCGAACGCGACCGCGGTCGCCCGGCCGACGCCGGCGCTGGCTCCGGTCACCACAACAACCTGTCCCATCGATGACTCCTCAGTTGGTTGCCCGCGGCCAGAATCCGATGCGGACCGGGGCATGGTTGAACGTGCGGGGCAGGACGCCGCCGAGCTTCGCCCGGGTGGTGGGATCGACGTCGAGGTCGTAGCGGTCGGCGATGTGACTGACCGCGGTGCTCGCGGTGAGCAGGACGACGTTCCGCCCGGGGCACTCGGCCGGACCCTCGCTGAACGGGATGATCGGCCACCCGCCGTCGGTCCGGCCGTCCAGCCAGGCGCCCGGCTCGAAGCGGTCCGCGAAGTCGAGTGCCTCGTCGTCGCGGTGGAACACCGAGCTGACGATCACGAACTCGGTACCGGCCGGTGCGGATCGCCCGCGCCACTCGGTGTCCGCCGACGACTGACGCAGTATCACCAAGGTGGTCGGCCAGAGCCTGAGGGATTCCTGCACGGCGGCTCCGGCCTCGGCCAGCAGCGGCGAAGCCTCCGGGTGGCGAGCTTCGGAGACGATGGTCCCGAGCGCCGACGGATGCGTGCCGAGGACCGCGAGGAGGCGCCAGAGCGCGATGCCCGCGGCGTCGAACGCGAACAGCCAGTGCGGCACCTGACCTGCCGGGTCGAGCGTTCCCGGCCGGTGGTCGAGGGCATCGACCAGGCTCCCCGGTTCGGCCTTGTCGACGTACTGCGACAGCGCGGCGAGGAAACGGCTGCGGAGCTGGTCGTGGCCCCGGCCGAACTGCGCCCAGTTCGCGTCGGCACGGAGCTGGTCGAGGTGCGCTGTGAGCTCCACGTCGTCCCGGGCTCCGTCGCCGAGCACGATCCGGCGTACCGTCCGCGACCAGATCTCGCGGAAGTCGGTCCAGCCGAGGGTCGCGTGCAGGTCGCCGAGCTCCTCGCGGACCACCTCGACGAACCGATGACCGTGGCGATGCACGGGGCTGTGGGTGTCGAGGGCCTGCTCGTTCAGCTCCCGGCGCGCGGCGCGGAGCGGGGGATCGGTCACCAACACCGCGTGCGGCTGGAAATGCCTGAGGGCGCCGACCTTCTCCCCGGTCGCGGCGGCGAACGGGTCAGGTGTCTCGGCGAGCAGTCGGTGGACGTCGTCCGGGGCGAGGACAAGCGCGAGCGTGCGACCGGGGACGCGGAACAGTACGGGGCCGTCGCCGTACGTGCGACGGAGCCGTCGGACGCAACGCAGCGCACGGTCGTCGACGCGCAGCGTCTCGGCCAGCGCGCCCAGACGGGGTCTGCGCAGGATCGCTCCCCGGGCCACGACCGGGCCGAGGACGTCGCGCAGGATCCGGCCGCTGTCCGGCGCGGAGGCGGTCGGCAGGAGTGTCGGCATACCGGTCCGGTGTCCGCCGGTCCGCGGCCGAAACGGTCAGGTTTGCGCCCGGATCGCGCGGGCACCGAAAGGTCGCACGGGGATTTCAACTGCCGGGTGCCTACCCGGTGTCGGAAAGGGAAGGGCCATGGAGTTCATTCTGTGGATCATCGCTGTGATCCTCGTCGTGTCCGGAATCGTGTCGCTGTTCCGCGGCCAGATGCTGTGGGGCGCCGCACTGATCGTCCTCGGCCTGCTCGTCGGCCCGGGTGGCGTCAGCCTGTTCACCTGACCGACGTCGGCCTCCGCGTCACCCCCACGCTCCTGGTGGGGGTGGCGCGCCTGCCGGTTCAGGCGGTTCAGCTGTGGTCGCCGTCGAGCAACGCGTGGATCTGCTCGAGGGCGTGCTGGATGTCGGGGTGGTCGTACTGCGCGGCGCGGGACTCGGCGCTGATCACGCCACAGCGGTGCACCCGCCGGAAGTCGCCGTACGGGAACTCGTAGTGCCCCTTGGTGTCCTCGTCCATCTCGGTGTCGACCCCGAGGAACCACAAGCCGTAGTCCTGCCAGCCGTGCTTGTCCAGGTACGCGTTCTGCTCGGCCGCGGTCGGGGCGTGCTCACTCCAGTCGTCCCGCTCGTCCTTGGCCGTCTGTCCCTTGCGTACCAGGGATTTCGCGTGCTCGAAGGCTTTCTCGTTCAGCTTCACAGTCATGACCTTGCCGGTGCCCGGTCACGGGGGCAACCACGCATCTCGGACGCGGTCAGCGGGTCCGGAAGTCGATGCGGCGGGCCACGACGTGTTCGGCGATCTCGTCCAGGGTTGCGTCGTGGGCGAACGCGTGGGCGCGGAGCATGGCGAGAGCGTCGGCGGGGGTCACCTGCAGTTGCACCGACACCATGCCGGTGGCCTGGTAGACGACCGAGCGGGCCGACCAGATGTCGTCCGGACGAGGGGCGGAAGCGTCCTGCAGTACGGCGATACCCACGACGTCGGCCAGGAACTGTACGACGTCGTCCGGCTCGCTGAGGTCGTCGTACGCGTAGACGGCGTAGACGCCGAACGGACGGCTCGCCGCGCGCATCGGGAAGCAGTGCAAGGTGACTCCGCCCGCGGTCTCGAGGGCCGAGCGGGTGAACTCCGGCCACAAGGTGCTGACGGCATCGTCCAGGTCCGTCACGATCGCCTCGTCCTGCCGGTACGCCTCTCGGCACGGACCTTCGCCGAGGATGTCCTGCAGGCTTTCGAGCTGCGCCGCCACCTGGTCGGTCGCGGCCAGCGTCATCCGCGCCTCGGTGTCGCCGCTGTTGATGCTGATCGAGCTGCCCTGACCGCCGACGAGCCGACGGCCCGCGTCGCACAGCCGGATCGCGAACTGCTGCCGCCGGTCACCGGCCGCAACCAGCCTGGCGAGCCGTCCGAGTACCGCCGCGCGATCCACTGCGTCTCCGTGGGGTCAGTTCCGCTTCTCCGGTGCTTTGTGCTTGACGTACGCCGGCAGGACGAGCCACAAGGACACGAACACGATCAGCACGCCACCGACCGTCACCCCCGCGAGCGGCCGGGGGAGTACGACGTCCAGCGCGATCAGTACGCCGCCGGACATCGACGCGACGAGCAGCGTCATACCGGCGCGTGCGAGCCTATCCGTCACAGTGACCAGGCGGTCACGCAGGCCCAGCCCGTACAGCGCGCGGTGGAGCGCGACCGGCGCGAGGAAGAACGCGGCGGCCAGCGCCGCCGCGACCAGCGTGGCGGCGTACATCACGTGCGTGAACGCGTCCGCCGAGTGGAACTGGCTCTGGAACGCGATCCCCAGCAGGAAGGCGAACAGGATCTGTGTCCCCGTCTGGGCGAGCCGCAGTTCCTGCAGCAGCTCGCTCCAGTGCCGATCGAGGCGCTCACCGGAACTCTCGTCGTCCCGCTTGTACGTCACCTGATCGAACTCCATCGGCCGGCCTTCCCTCATACGTCTACGCGCCGGTACCCACGAAGTCCGGCCGCCACACACGATGGCGAAGGCCCTTGCGGACAACCTGATTCCTCCGGCCGGCTACTGCCGAGTCAGGGCGACGGCGACCCGGGCCGCGACGGCGGCGTTGTTGCGGGCCAGTGCGAGGTTGGCCGGGATGCTGCGGCCGTCGGTCTCCCGCTCGATCCTCGCGAGTACGTACGGCGTGACGGCCGGGCCGGTGATGCCGGCCTGTGCGCTCGCCTCCAGCGCGGCGGTCATCCCGGCGTCGATGCGTGCCGCCGGGATCTCGTCGTCGACGGGGATCGGCACGGTCAGCAGTACGCCGGTGTGCGGCCGCGACCGGTACCGCAGGACGTCGCAGACCGTGCGCTCGTCGTCGACGCGGTGCGGGACGGGCAAGCCGCTCGACCGGGTGTAGAACGCGGGGAACCAGTCGTGCCGCCAGCCGAGGACCGGCACGCCCGCGGTCTCGAGATACTCCAGCGTCCGCGGCAGGTCGAGGAATGCCTTGGCGCCGGCGCAGACGGTGATGACCGGATGGTTGGCGAGGGCATCGAGATCGGCCGAGACGTCGCCGGTCAGCTCGGCGCCGCGATGCACGCCGCCGATACCGCCGGTCGCGAACACCGAGACACCGGCGGCGTGGGCCAGGGAGACGGTGGCCGACACCGTCGTGACGCCGACGTCCCAGCCCTGTGCGAGCGCGACCGGGAGATCGCGTTCGGCGACCTTGCGGGTGCCGTTGAGGACGCGCTTCTCCTCGTCCGAGGACAGCCCGAGCTGCGGCCGGCCGTCGAGGATCGCGGCCACGGCCGGTACGGCGCCGTTGCCGACGACTGCCTGTTTGCACAGTTCGAGCGCGTCGGCGTTCGCCGGGGCGGGCAGACCGAGGTTCGAGAAGATCGTCGACTCGAGCGCCACGACCGCGCGCCCGCCGGACAGTGCGCGCGCCACGTCGTCGGACAGGATCGGCTCAATCACCTGTGGCTCCGTTCATCTCGGTCTTCGGGGACAGCGCCGCGCCTGGTTCGGCCAGGACCCGCTGGGCAAGCGTATGACCGGCCGCGACCGCTGCGACGGCGTCCGCGTCATCGAGTACGGCGGTGAGGAAGCCGGCGGCGAAGGCGTCACCGGCGCCGGTCGTGTCGCGCACGTCGCTCGCGGGCGGGACGGGCACGGTGGCGGACAGCATGCCGTCGAAGTGAAGCTCGGTGGGTTCGACGCCGTTCTTGACGACAACCGTCGTACCGGAGGTTGCGAGATCGCGCAGAGAACCGGCGTCGGCCTCGACGCCGTTCGCGAAGAGGTACGTCGGACGGAGCGACCTGATCAGGTCGCGGAACCGGGCCGGGCCGATCGCCTCGATGAGGGCGACCGAGGACGCGTCGACGGTCAGCACCGCACCGTCGCTCCGGGCGAGCTGCGACGCTCGGCGCAGAACGGACAGCGAGGGACCCGCGAGGGAGTACGCAGACAGGTGCACCGCGCCGGCACCGGACAGCCAGCCGTCAGGCACGTCGGCCAGCTCCGCCGCGGCCGCACGATCGGGGTACATCGTCCGTTCGCCCTGCGGATCCACGAGGATGACGATGGTCCCGGTCCGACCTTGTTTCTGGACCTTGGCGTCAACGCCTGCGGCGGCCAGTCCCCGGATCAGTGCCTCGCCGACGAGGTCGGCACCCACCCGCCCGACGAACCGCACCGGCGTCCCCGAACTGGCTGCGAAAGCAGCGACATTGGCGGCCGCCCCACCCCGCGCCCGACACACCCGCGCCACGTTGTCGGTCCCCACCCGCGCGGTCTCCGCCGCCCACACCACCACATCCTCGACAAGATCCCCGACACAGACCAGCAGGCCTCGATCCGTGGCCATCTCAGGTGTGGGGGAGGCGGCGGTTGTTGATGAGTTGCTGGGCGACCTCGCGGAGTTTGGTGTTGGTGTCCTGCGAGTAGCGTCGCAGGACCTGGAAGGCCTGGTCGCCGCTCAGGTTGTAGCGCTCCATCAGGATGCCCATCGCCTGGCCGACCAGCTTGCGGGCGTCGACGGCGACCGAGAGGTGTTCCTCGCGCCGTGCGGTCGCGACCGCCACCGCCGCGTGCCGGGCGAGGATGTACGCGATCGCCTCCTCGTCGGTCCCGAACGCGTCGGTCTGCTTGCTGTACAGGCCCAGGACGCCGACCGTGCCGCCGCCGTCCCACAGCGGTACGTCGAGCACGCTGTGGACCCCGAGCTCGAGAACCTTGCGTGACCACTCGGGCCAGCGGGTCTCGTGCACGGTGTCGGGAACGCGGACGGTCGCCCGGTCGCGCATGCACTGCACCAGCGCTCCGTCCGCACCGGCCAGCTGGAAGTTGTAGATCTCGGCGACCACCGGGTCGGTGACCGCCGGGATCTCCGGACGGCCGCCGCTCGTGCGCAGCGCCACGCCGGCGTAGTCGCAGTTGAGAGCGTGCAGAGCGAAATCGACGACGGCCTGAACGGTCTCCTCCACGCCCTCGGCGTCGTGCATCTCCATCGCCAGCTGCGCGAAGGTCTCCGCGGTCGGGGCGACGTCGCCAGAGTTCTCGTCCACCCGTTCATCATGCATCGCCGACCTGCGCGACCACAGCCACCGGGATCAGCGGCGCGTCAGCCCGGGCGTCAGCGGGGGTTGCCGCCGGTCAGCGCGTCGCGAAGCCTGTCGATCATCCCGGTACCGGAAGCGAGGACGCGATCGCGCGGCGGGCGGTCCGGCGCGGACGGGTGCGGTCGCGTAGGTGCCGCCGCCTTGGTACGGGCTACCAGCTCGCCGAGCTCCTGCAGCTCGCCGGGATCGCACACCTCCCGGAGCCGGGGGAGCAGATCGCGTTCCTCCTGCGTGACATGGTCCTGGACGTCGACGTACAGCTTCCCGATCAGGTCGTCGAACAGGCGATCGGCCGGCTCGACGCCTTCCAGCTCCTTGAGGATCCGCTCGACGTCGGCGTGTTCCTCGATCTCACGGTCGGCGACCTGGTCCCCGTCCGGCAGTGCCCGACGGGCGGCCGGGTACAGGTACAGCTCCTCGGACACCGAGTGCCGGACCAGTTCGGTCGTCAGGTGGTCGGCCAGGGCGCGCCGGTGCTGCGCGTCACCCGCGCCGGCGATCAGTTCGGCGAAGACCCCCTCGACCGCCCGATGGTCGCTCATGATCAGACCGATCAGGTCGTTCCGGTCCCCGGGGGAGACGGTAGCCATGGTCAGCTCCTCGAACTCGACGTGTGCGAGCGGTGCCCCGGCGCGCGGTGGGCAAACGCGGGAGTGGTTCGGTGCGCGGACCGGGCGTTGTGCGTTGATGCGCGAATCTGCATCATTGGTTCCACGAATACGCAGGATCGGGAGAGGAGTGGTCCGGAGTGACCGCGAAGTGGGAGTTCGTGCTCTGCGATGCGCTGGCCAAGGTGCACCCGGTCCGGGAGCCGCGTCCGGTGTCCGCGGAGACGCGGTTCCAGGCGTTCCTCGGGGAGCCGGCGTCCTTCCAGCTGGCCTACCGTCCGCCGCTCGACCCTGCGTTCCGCAACCCGAGTCCGCTGCAGGTGCGGGTCGAGGGCGCAGCGGCCGACCTGGTCGCCGTGTCGTGTGTGGAGCTCGTGCCGTGCTCGTTCGTCGCGCTCCCCGGGCATGACGACGGTTACGAGTACGATGAGCCCGGCCTCTACCCGGACCTCCTGCGCCCGCTGCCGAACGGCGAGGTCCCGGTGCGCTTCGGCAGTTGGGGAGCCCTCTGGTTCGACGTCGCAACGACCGATCAGGCGCGGGGCGGCGTCCACGAGTTGACGATCGTGATCGTCGCGCCTGACGGCTCCGAACTGCACCGCGTGCCCGTCACCGTCGAGCTCACCGGGATCCAGCTGCCGCCGCTCGACATCGTGTCGAGCCACTGGCTGCACGTCGACGCGCTCGCGGATCACTACGGCCTCGAGGTCTTCGGCGAGGAGCACTGGGCCGTCGTCGAGCGCTTCATGGCGTCGGCGGCGGAAATGGGCGCGACCTCGCTGCTCGCGCCGGTCTGGACGCCGCCGCTCGACACCGCGATCGGCACGTACCGCACCGTGGTGCAGCTGATCGAGATCACCGCGACCGACGACGGTTACCGTTTCGGTTTCGAGCGGCTGCGCCGGTGGCTCGGCATCTGCCGGCGTACCGGGATCACCGGGGTCGAGGTCGCGCATCTGTTCACCCAGTGGGGCGCGAAGGCCACGCCCGGCATCGTGGTGAACGGCGAGCGCGCGTTCGGCTGGGACGTCGCGGCCACCGACGCGCGGTACCGCGAGCTGATGGAGGCGCTGCTGCCGGCGCTGCAGGCCGTGCTCGACGAGGAGTGGGATCGCGAGCACGTGGTGTTCCACGTGTCGGACGAGCCCTCCGGCGAGGAAGGTCTCGCCGGCTACCTCGCCGCGAAGGCAGTCGTCTCCGATCTCCTGAAGGGCTGGACGGTCGTCGACGCCCTCAGCGAGCACTCGTTCTACACGTCCGGCGCAGTCGCCGTACCGGTTGTCGCCACGGACCATGTCGAACCGTTCCTGGCCGAGCGACCGGAACGCCTCTGGGTGTATTACTGCGTCAGCCAGGACCGCGACGTCGCGAACCGCTTCATCGGGATGCCCTCGGCGCGCAACCGCGCGATCGGGCACCAGCTGTTCGCGTCGGGCGTGGACGGCTTTCTCCATTGGGGATTCAACTTCTGGTACACCTGGCACGCGCTCCGCCGGATCGACCCGTTCGCGGACACCTCGGCCGGCGGCGCGTTCCCGTCCGGAGATCCGTTCGTGGTCTACCCGGGCCCGGACGGTACGCCGTGGCCGTCGATCCGGCACCGCGTGTTCGCCCAGGCGATGTGGGACCACCGCGCGCTCCAGGCGGTGCGCGCCTCCCAGGGCGCCGAGGCCGCGCACGACATCGCCGACCCCGGCCGCACCCTGCGTTTCGACCGGCCGGTGCTCGACCCGGACCACTACTACCAAGCCCGCCGCCGGATGACCGAGGCCCTGACAGCGTCCTAGGGCGTCAGCCGGAGGACGCGCGCGGACGGCTCGGCGACGTCGGTGGTCACGGTGAGTACGTCGTCGGCCCAGGTATAGGTCCAGGTGTCGTCGTCACCGGGGAAGTGCGGCGTGATCGTGGCCCGGCGGATCGGGAGACTGATCGTGGCCGGGCCAGGACCGCGATGCCACAACGTCAGGTACGTCGCACTCGGGCCGTCGAGGGCGAGGGCGATCCACTCGTCGGTCCAGCCGGGCAGGCCGAGAGGCCAGCTGGGGACGAGCGAGTCGAGGTCCTTGAGGATCTCCCGGTGCGCCGCGAGTGCGGACCGGACCAGGTCGAGTTCCGGCGCCGTCATCCGGTTGAGGTGGCCGGACAGGTACAGCCGGCCGGGGATGCCGTTGACGAGCGCGAAGGTGAACTGCTCGCGGGTGGTTCCGGTGATCGGGTAGGCCCAGTGACCGGCCTGCTCCGGCAGTACGGCGGCGGGCGCGGCCGCGGTGATCGGTGCGTAGAGCAACGGATCTTCCTGGTCCGAGGTCGACTGCAGGTGCAGGCGGGACAGCATCGCGTAGTCCATCCGCATCGCGCCGGAGGCGCAGTTCTCGATCAGCAGGTCCGGATGACGGGTGTGGAGTCCGTCGAGCCAGTCCAGCAGCGCGCGCTGGTGTTCGAGCAGCCCGTGGCCCGGCGACGTACCGCCCTTGTCGGTTCCGGGTCCGGTCATGGTGTTGTTGTCGAACTTGAAGAAGCCGACGCCGAACTCCGCGACCAGCCGGTCGACGGTGTCGTCGAGATGCTTGCGCGCGGCCGGGTGCCGCAGGTCGAGCAGGTACCGGCCGGAGTCGGCGACGCGGATGCCGCGCCGGGTGAGGAAGGCGTCGTCGGGCAGTTCGTGGGCGATCGGCGACCGGACGCCGATCACCTCGGGTTCCAGCCAGAGGCCGGGCACCATCGCGTGCGAGCGGATCCGGTCGATCACCTCGCCGAGACCGTTCGGGAAGCGGGTCGTCGAGGGCTGCCAGGCGCCGACGGTGTTCCACCAGTCGCCCTCGGCGTACCAGCCGGCGTCGATGCAGAAGTAGTCCGCGCCGGCGTCGGCGGCCGCGTCGATCAGCGGCAGGAGTTTCTCCGTGGTCGGGTCGCCGAGCAGCGTGTTCATGTAGTCGTTGAAGATCACCGGCATCCGGTCGTCGACGGGCCGCGTCCGACGGACGGCGCGTCGCTGGCGGGTGAGCGCGGCGAACGTGGTGTCGCGGTCGGTCCCGGCGACGAGTGAGACCGGCACCGAGGTGAACGGTGCGTCCTCGGTGAGCGTCACGCTCCATTGGTGTTCCTGATCGGTCGGGCCACTCAGCAATAGGTAGCCACCGTGCCGACTCTCGCCGATCTCGTAGTGCCACGGCCCGTTGTGCTCGACCTGCCAGCCGAGCGCGTACGGCGTACTCCGGTCGACGAGTACGCCGATCGGCAGGTGCTCGCCGCAGGACCACGAGCCGAAGTTGGTCACCGCATGCCGCGTCCGCGCGACGTGCCGATGGCCTTCGCTCACGATGTCGGCGAGCGCCCCGGCCCGGAGCGTCCCGGACGACCATCTGCTCTCGGCCATCCAGCTGTTGGCCGCGGAGTACAGCTCGGCCTCGACCGACGCGAGGCCGACGGCCAGCGACGACAGGAACGTCAGCTCGAGCGAACCGGAACCGGCGATCGACGCCTCCGACCACGCGCGCACCCCGGCTCCGCCCTCGAACACACTGGTGACGCGCAGCCCGGAGTCCGCGTCCTCCTGCACGATGCGCAAGGTGCTGCCGGAGTCCTCGTGGCTCACGTACCGCAGCCGCTGACCGAGCACTGTCTCGACATGCCGGTTGCTGCTCGGCGACCGCCCGGACCCGACAGCCGAGGCCTCGACCAGCGCCTGACTCGTCTCCGGCACAGGCTGATCGGCTTCCCGTACGGCGACCAGCCGCACCGGCCCGTCGTCGAGCGTGAAGATCAGAGTCAGCTCAGCAGTACTCCAGCGCAGCAGGTTCACGCGGATCTCATTCCGTGGTGGTCGTCACGACGTCTCTTTCGAGGAGGTAGTCCTCGACCGTGAGCAGGTGGGCGGACATCCGGGTGCGGGCCCGGTCGGGGTCGTGGGCGGTGAGGGCGGCGAGGATCGAGAGATGTTCCCGGTGGGCGGTCTCGTCGGCGCCCGGCTGGGAGATCGACCGACGGAGCCGGTCCCGCATGGTGCGGCCGCCCAGCGCGTCGATCAGGGCGGCCAGCACCGGGTTGCCGGACGCCTCCGCGATGATCCGGTGGAACGCGATGTCGTTCTCGATGACCGTTTCGTGGTTGGGCTGGTCGTGCGCCAGTTCGGCTTCGTTGGCGCGCAGCAGCTCCGCCGCGGCCTCGAGTTCGCCGGGGCCGACCTGCCGTGCCGCCAGGGCGGCCGCCTCGGTCTCGAGGATGCGGCGCACCGAGTGCAGGTGGGTCGTTCCGGTGCCGTCGTGCAGGTCGACGACGAAGCCGATCGGGGCGAGCAGCATCGAGGGATCCAGTTTGGTGACGTAGGTACCGTCGCCCTGCCGCGTCTCGAGGACACCCATCACGGACAGCGCGCGGACCCCTTCGCGCAACGGGTTCCGCGACACCCCGAGCGCCGCCGCGAGATCCTTCTCGACCGGTAGCCGGGCGCCGGGCCGCAGGCGCCCCTCGATGATCATCTGGCGGATGCCCTGCACCACGACGTCGGTCTGCGAGACGCCGGGGGTCCGTGGCTGCTCGGCCAGCTTCCCGGACGTCATGGCAGCGGATCCGTCTCCGCGCGCGCCGCCCAGTAGGCGCCGTCCGGGAACCGGTACATCTCGACTGACTCGGTGTGCATCTCGGCACTGTAACCGGGCGCGTCCGGCAGGACGTACGAGCCGTTCCGGACCACGCACGGCTCGACGAAGTGTTCGTGCAAATGGTCCACGTACTCGGTCACGCGTCCGTCGAGGCTGCCCGACACGGCGACGTAGTCGAAGACCGCCAGATGCTGCACGAGTTCACACAGGCCGACGCCGCCCGCGTGCGGGCAGACCGGCACGTCGAAGCAGGCGGCCAGCAGGTAGACCGCGAGTACTTCGTTCACGCTGCCGAGACGCGCCGCGTCGAGCTGGCAGTAGTCGATCGCGCCGGCCTGGAACATCTGCTTGAACAGCACCCGGTTCATGCCGTGCTCGCCGGTGGCGACGCCGATCGGCGCCACCGCCTTGCGGATCGCGGCGTGACCGAGGACGTCGTCGGGACTGGTCGGCTCCTCGATCCACAGCGGGTCGAACCCGGCCAGTGCCCGGACCCACTCGATCGCCTCCGGGACGTCCCACACCTGGTTCGCGTCGATCATCAGGTGACCGTCCGGCCCGAGCACCTCGCGGGCGATCCCGCAGCGCCGGATGTCGTCGGCCAGGTTCGCGCCGACCTTGAGCTTGACGTGTTTGTAGCCGGAGGCAACGGCTTCCTCGCAGAGCCTGCGCAGCTTGGCGTCGGAGTACCCGAGCCAGCCGGCCGACGTCGTGTAGCACGGGTAGCCGGTGGCCTCCAGTTCCGCGATCCGCTGCTTGCGGCCCTCTTCCTGCCCGGCCAGCAGCGCGACCGCCTGCTCGGGAGTGAGCACGTCGGACAGGTAGCGGAGGTCGGCGGCCGCGACGAGTTGCTCCGGCGACATCTCCGACAGCAACCGCCACAGCGGTACGCCGGCCCGTCGCGCGGCGAGGTCCCAGACCGCGTTCATCACCGCCGCGAGCGCGAGGTGGACGACCCCCTTGTCCGGACCCAGCCAGCGCAACTGGCTGTCGGACTGCAGCTCCCGGTAGATCCCGCCGAGGTCGGCGCGGAGCTCGTCGACCTCGCGGCCCACGAGCGCGGCGCCGCGCTGGGCGGCCGCGGCGGCGCACAGGTCGTTGCCGCGCCCGATCGTGAACGTGAACCCGTACCCGGACAAAGCCGGGTCGTCGGTGTGCAGCACGACGTACGCCGCCGAGTAGTCGCCGTCCTTGTTCATCGCGTCCGAGCCGTCCCGGGTCAGGGACGTCGGGAAGCGGACATCGACAACCTCCACCGAGGTGATGCGCGGCATGGCGGCCCTCACTGTCAGAGATAGATGGGATCTTTCTGCCTTTTGGTTGGCGTTCAGTATGGACCACTGCCGAGCACAGCGCTACGATCCCGGCAATTCATAGGATCAATCTCCTCTCCTTGACGGAGGATCGTGTATGGGGCACCTGGTGAGCCCGGACTCGTCCGGCACCCGGCGGTTGCACTACGACCGCCCGGCGGACACCTGGCTGGAGGCGTTGCCGCTCGGCAACGGCCGGATCGGTGCGATGTGCTTCGGCGGCATCGGCACCGACCGGATCGCACTGAACGACGAAACCCTGTGGTCGGGCGGTCCCGAGACCGCGCGGTTGCTGTCGGCTCCGCTCGGCGCGGTCGGTGCCGACGCGGTGCAGGCGGTGCGCGACGCCTTGCGCGCCGGTGACATCCGCCGGGCGCACGAGTTGTCCTGCGGCTTCCACTCCGGCTACTCGCAGGCGTACCTGCCGCTCGGCGATCTCCTGCTCGAGGTTTCCCTCGACGGCGTCGTCCCCGCGGCCGGCGACGTCACGCGGTACCGGAGGGAACTCGACCTCGACGCCGCGACGGCGACGGCGGCGTACGAGGCCGGAGGAGTGACGGTCAGGCAGGAGGTCTTCGTCAGCGCGCCGGACGGCGTCCTTGTCCAGAGACTGACCGCGTCCGAGCCGGTGCTGGGGCTGAGCTGCCGGCTGACGTCGCAGTTGAGGTCCCGTCCGCACGCCGTCGCGAACGGGCTCGGACTGCTTGTCCGGGCGCCGGCCGACGTGGCCCCTCCGCATCGCGACGTGCCGGAGCCGATCCGGTACTCCGACGGCGCGGACCGCGGGATGGCCGCCGCGATCGCCCTGCGTGCCACCAGCGACGGCGAGATCCGGTCCGGCGACGCCGGACTCAGGATCTCCGGCGCGACCGAGATCACGCTGATTCTCTCGACCGCCACGGGCTACGGCAGCTCGACGACCGCGGAGGAGTGCTGGTCCGCAGCGGATGAGATCGTGCTCGCGGCACTCGATCGCGCGTACGACGGGCTGCTGGCCGATCACCAGCAGGACCACCGGACGCTGTACCGCCGCGCGGCACTCGACCTGCCGGGGACCGCCGACTCCGGCCTGCCCACCGATCAGCGGATCAGCCGCGCCGGTGACGACCCCGCCCTGGCCGCGCTGGTCTTCAACTACGGGCGCTATCTGATGGTCGCGAGCTCCCGGCCGGGCGGTCTGCCGACCACGCTGCAAGGGATCTGGAACGACATCCTCCGGCCGCCGTGGAGCTCGAACTACACGGTGAACATCAACACCGAGATGAACTACTGGCCGGCCGAGACCACCAACCTGCCGGAATGCCACGAACCCCTGCTCAGGTTTATCGATCATCTCGCCGAAGCCGGCCGTACTACCGCCCGCGAACGGTACGGCTGCGGGGGCTGGACCGCGCATCACAACACCGATGCCTGGTACTGGACCCCGCCGGTCGAGGGTGATCCCCGCTGGTCGAACTGGCCGCTCGCGGGCGCCTGGCTCGCCCGGCACCTCTGGGACCACTACGAGTTCACCGGCGACCTGGAATTCCTCGGCGGGTCGTGGCGGGTGCTGCGGGGCGCCGCGGAGTTCTGCCTCGACTGGCTGGTCGAGATGCCCGACGGCAGTCTCGGCACGTCGCCCTCGACGTCGCCGGAGAACGACTACATCGCGCCCGACGGGCAGCCCGCATCGGTCACCGAGTCGTCGACGATGGATCTCGCGCTGATCTCGGACCTGTTCGCCCGGGTCGAGCAGGCGGCGGAGCTGCTCGAGGTCGTGGATCCGCTCGTCGTCGAGATCTCCACTGCGCGCAAGCGGCTGCCTGATCCGTCGATCGGCGCGCGGGGGCAATTGCAGGAGTGGGCCGCCGACCTGCCGGAGGAGGATCCCCACCATCGGCACACGTCGCATTTGGTCGGCCTGTTCCCGGGAGAGGCGATCACACCGGACAGCACGCCGGAACTCGCGGCTGCCGCCGCACGGACGCTCGACCTGCGCGGTGACGAGGCGACCGGGTGGTCGTTGGCGTGGAAGATCTGTCTGCGGGCCCGCCTGCGCGATGCCGCCGCCGCCCATCGCATGGTCCAGGCCTTCCTGAAGCCGGCCGACGACTCCGCCAGGGGGCGGCCGGGAAGTGGCGCGGGGGTCTACCCGAACCTGTTCTGCGCCCATCCGCCGTTCCAGATCGACGGCAACTTCGGTGCCACCGCGGGGATCGCCGAGATGCTCCTGCAGAGCCACGCCGGTGAGATCGAACTGCTGCCGGCGCTGCCTGCGGCCTGGACCACCGGACGGGTGACCGGCCTGCGGGCGCGGGGCGGCGTGGCGGTCGACATCGCCTGGACACCGCACGGGATCGAGGCCGTTCTGACCGCCGACCGTGACCAGGAGTGCGTCGTCCGCCGCGGCGGTAGCCGGGTGCGGGTCAGGCTGACGGCCGGTGTCGGTCATCGCGTGAGCTCGAGTTGATCGCCGGCGTGGACGAGGAGGAGACATGGCAACCCTGACGACAATCCGGCCACCGGCCGGCGAGACACCGTCCCGGTCCAGGAAACGGCGGCGCCGGGAGCGCCCGGGCATCCAGGGCCTGCGGCGCAGCTTCCGCCGGCACTGGACCCTGTATCTGCTGATGGTCGTGCCGCTGGTCTGGTTCGCGGTCTTCAAGTACATCCCGATGTCGAACGCCGTGCTGGCGTTCAAGAGCTTCAACGTGGTCAAGGGCATCTGGGGGAGCCCGTGGGTGGGCTGGCAGAACTTCGAGCTGTTCTTCCACAATCCGGTGTTCTGGACCCTGGTGAAGAACACCTTCCTGCTCTCGGTCTACACCGTCGCGGCCAGCTTCCCGATTGCGATCATCCTCGCGCTGGCGCTGAACGAGATCCGGACCGGCCTGTTCAAGCGGACCGTGCAGCTGGTGACGTACGCGCCGTACTTCATCTCCACCGTGGTCGTCGTGTCGATGACGATCCTGGTGCTGTCCCCGCGCCTCGGCATCGTCAACGAGGGCCTCGGGTTCTTCGGCGTCCCGTCGATCGACTTCCTCGGGAACCCTGACTACTTCCGGCATATCTATGTCTGGTCCGACGTGTGGCAGACCACTGGGTACTCCGCGGTGATCTACCTGGCCGCCCTGGCCGGCATCGACCCGGCGCTGCACGAGTCGGCCCGGATCGACGGCGCGAGCCGGCTGCAGCGGATCCGGCACGTCGACCTGCCCGGCATCATGCCGACCGCGGTCATCATCCTCGTGCTTGCTGTCGGCAACATCATGGCGATCGGTTTCGAGAAGGCCTTCCTGCTGCAGAACCCCCTCAACCTGAGCGAATCCGAGATCATCGCCACCTATGTCTACAAGACCGGTCTGCTGAACGCGGACTTCAGCTCCGCGACCGCGATCGGGCTGTTCAACTCGGTGATCAACCTGGTCCTGCTGCTCGGGGTCAACGCGGTGGCCAAGCGGATCACCGGGAACGGATTGTGGTCATGACCATCCAAGCCGAAGCGCGCACCATGCCCGGCCGGCCCACCAGGTCGACCAAGCGGAACGAACGCCGGGCGGCCCGGGCCCGGCGGATCCGGGAGTCGCGGACCGACCGGATGTTCCTGTTCTGTGTCTATCTGCTGCTGCTCGTCTTCCTGGCTGTGGTGTTGCTGCCGCTGCTTTACATCGTGGCGAGTTCGTTCAGCAGTCCGGAGGCGGTGTCGTCGGGCCGGGTGCTGTTCTGGCCGGTGGAGTTCTCGCTGCGCGGTTACCACGCCGTCTTCGAGAACCCGCAGATCGTCCAGGGCTACCTGAACTCGTTGTTCTACACGGTGGTCGGCACGATCGTCAGCGTCACACTGACGATCGCGATCGCCTACCCGATGTCCCGCCGGACGCTCGTCGGCCGCAACGTCGTGATGACGCTGATCCTGTTCACCATGCTGTTCACCGGCGGGCTGATCCCGACGTACCTGGTGGTGCAGTCGGCCGGTCTGCTGGACACCCGGTGGGCGCTGATCATCCCGCAGGCGATCGGGGTCTGGCAGGTGATCATCGCCCGGACCTACTTCCGGACGGCGATCCCGGAGGAACTGGTCGAGGCCGCACAGCTGGACGGCTGCGGCGACCTGCGGTTCCTGTGGTCGGTGGTGATCCCGCTGGCCAAGCCGATGATCGCGGTGGTCGCGCTGATGTACGCGATCATGCAGTGGAACTCGTACTTCGACGCCCTGATCTACCTGAAGAACCCGGATCTGTTCCCGTTGCAGCTGGTGCTGCGCAACATCCTGATCCTGAACACGACCGGCGGTGGGGCGGTCGACGCCTCCGTCCTGCTGCAACGCCAGCAACTGGCCGACCTGCTCAAGTACTCGCTGATCGTGGTCGCGAGCGTGCCGGTGCTGCTCATCTATCCGTTCGTCGCGCGCTACTTCACCAAGGGAATCATGATCGGCGCCGTGAAGGGCTGATCCTCCGCATCACCACCTCGACCCCTGTGAGGGACCTATGTCTGTACAGTTCAGAAGGCGGAGGCGTGCCGCGATCGTCGGCACGAGTCTCCTGGCACTCGCCCTGGCGGCGTGTTCCGGTGGCAGCTCGAGCGACGAGCAGGCCAAACCGCTGCCCACGATCACCGGGAATCCCGGCGTCACCCTCGACGTCTTCGCACCCCAGTCGGCCGACTGGAACCTGGCCACGAACGACTTCACCAAGGCGGTGAAGGAGAAGTTCAACATCACGATCAAGTGGCAGAACACGACGTTCGACGGCGGCCCGGCCAAGGAGAAGCGGCAGATCTCGCTGGCCAGCGGCGACTACCCGGACCTGTACCTGCTGATCCCGTGGGTCGACCAGTTCACCCAGGCCGACCTGCTGAAGCTGTCCAACCAGGGCGTCGTCATCCCCCTCAACCAGCTCATCGACCAGTACGCGCCGAACATCAAGAAGGCCCTCGACTCCACGCCCGAGTGGAAGGCGATGGCGACCGCGCCGGACGGCAAGATCTACGGCATGCCGCAGTGGGTGGACTGCTTCCACTGCACCTACCAGGACAAGCTCTGGATGAACTCGGCGTGGCTGAAGAAGCTCGGTCTCGAGCAGCCGAAGACCACCGAGGACATGCGCAAGGTGCTGCAGGCGTTCAAGACCCAGGACCCGAACGGCAACGGCAAGGCCGACGAGATCCCGCTCAGCGCGGACGTCCGGGACGTCCTGATCCCGTACTTCATGAACGCGTTCATCTACGACCCGCAGGGCACCAGCGGCAACAACAACTCGACGCTCGTGCTGAACGACGGCAAGGTCGACATCCAGGCGAACAAGGACGGCTGGCGTGAAGGCCTGCGGTACCTGAACTCGCTGTACAAGGAAGGCCTGATCGACCGCGGCGCGTTCACCCAGAACCCCGACGCGCTGGCGCAGCAGGGCAACAAGGCCGGCACGGTCGTGCTCGGCTCCGCGACCGTGCTGCACCCGGGGATCTTCGTCAACACCGGCTCGCCGGACGGACGGGACAAGCAGTACGACGCCGTACCGCCGCTGACCGGGCCGAGCGGCGCGAACTTCACCGGCTACAACTTCCCGAGCGCGCCCGGCGCGACCTTCGTGCTGACCAACAAGGCGACACCGGAGGAGCAGATCCAGGCGATCAAACTGCTCGACTACATGTTCACCGAAGAGGGCGAGATCAACGCGTTCTGGGGCACCGAGGGCAAGACCTGGCGGAAGCCGCAGGCCGGTGACGTCGCGCTCGACAAGTCGCTGAAACCGCTGTACGCACAGATCCAGCAGAAGCCGGGGGCGAAGCCGCCGAACTCGGGCTGGCAGGCGCTCGCGCAGTACAACAACAACGCGAAGTACCGGAACTCCGAGGCGATCGCGACCGATGTGTACTCGCCGGCGGGTTACGAGCGGCGGTTGTACGAGGCGACCAAGCTCTACGCGGGCAAGGAGGACAAGTCCAAGATCTACCCGTACTGGAAGGTGTGGATCGAGCCGACGCTGGCCAACGAGATGGCGACGCTGCAGACCAACATCGACAACTACGTGCAGCAGAACGCGCTCCAGTTCGTCACCGGTTCGAAGAACCTGGACACCGACTGGGACGGCTACGTCAAGGGCCTCGACGGCCTCGGCCTGAAGCGCTACCTGGAGATCCAGCAGGCCGCCTACGACAAGATGCCCAACAAGTAGCACCTCCGCGGACCGGCCGGGGCACTCCGGCCGGTCCCTCACCCCTGACGAGGAGCAACCTGTGTCGTTCGACGCAACCTTCGACTCTCTGACCACGTTCGAATGCCCTGACTGGTTCCGCGACGCCAAGCTCGGCATCTGGTCGCACTGGGGACCGCAGTCGGTGCCCCGGTACGGCGACTGGTACGCGCGGCACATGTACCGCGAGGGCAGCGACCAGTACCGCTATCACCTGCGGACCTATGGGCACCCGTCGCGGTTCGGCTACGAGGACGTCGTCAGGCTGTGGAAGGCGGAGCGCTTCGACCCCGAGGAGCTGATGGACCGGTTCGCGGCCGCCGGTGCCCGGTACTTCGTGGCGCAGGCCGTGCACCACGACAACTTCTTCAACTACGACTCGGCCGTCAACCCCTGGAACTCGGTGAAGGTCGGACCGGGCAAGGACATCGTGGGGCTGTGGAAGGCGGCCGCCGACCGGCGCGGGCTACCGTTCGGGCTGACCGAGCACCACGGCGCGTCGTTCACCTGGATGAAGGCCACCGAAGGCCCCGAGGTGCCGGATCCCTGGTACACCGACGATCCCGCGTGGCACCGGCACTGGCTCGAGGCCGTGACCGAGATGATCGACCGCTATCAGCCGGACCTGCTGTACTCCGACGGGCCGCTGCCGTTCGGTGAGGTGGACTACACACCTGGCCTCCGCGCGGTCGCCCGCCTCTACAACACCAACCCCCGCGCCGTGTACCAGCAGAAGGACCGCCGGCCCGAGGTGAGCGCGGTCGGCGTGATGGACATCGAGCGGAGCCAGACACCCGGTATCAACCCGGCACCGTGGCAGACCGACACGTCGGTCGGTGACTGGTTCTACAACGTCCGCGACGTCTACAAGACGGCCGGCCACGTGATCGAGATGCTCGTCGACATCGTGGCGAAGAACGGGAACCTGCTGCTCAACGTCCCGCAGCTGCCCGACGGCACGATCGACGTCGAGTGCTCCCAGCTCCTGGACGATCTCGGCGCGTGGACGCGGATCTGCGGGGAGGGGATCTACGGCACCCGGCCGTTCCGGGTGTTCGGCGAGGGACCGTCGACCGTCGTCATCAAGGGTTTCACCGAGGACCGGGTGAGCTGGACGAGCTCCGACTTCCGGTTCACCCGGCGCGACGACACCCTGTACGCGTTCATGCTGGCCTGGCCGGACGACCGGCGAGCAGTCGTCCGGAGCCTGACCGGCCACGAGACCGTGACCGGTGTCCGGTTGCTCGGCCACGGGCCGGTCCCGTTCGAGCAGGCCCACGGCGTACTCGTGGTCCGCCTCCCCGACACCGCACCGGTCGATGTCGCGAACTGCCTCGCGATCGATCTGGCCGGCTGACGGTCAGGGGCGGTAGCGGGCGATCAGAGTGTCCATCGCCTCGTCGACGGCCGGGTCGACGTGGCGGCGGGCCGGGTCCTCGTCGTGCCAGGCGATGATTTCGCGGGCGCCGGCCTCGAAGGGAATGGTGGCGACGTAGTCGGGGACCACGCTGCGGAGCTTGCTGTTGTCGAAGACCGCCGAGTGGGTCTTGTCGCCGAGGAGGCCGTCGCCCCAGCCCGGGTGGACGGCGGCGATGGCGTCCGAGGGGACGTGGACGATCTGCGCCGACGTACCGGCCGCAGCGGCGAGGGTGTGTGCGATCTGGTCCCAGGTCAGGATGTCGTCGGACGTGATCTGGAAGGTGTCGCCGAGCGTGCGGGGGTGGCCGAGCAGCGGGACCAGGCCGCGGGCGAAGTCGCGGTGGTGCGTCAGGGTCCACAGCGAGGTACCGTCACCGTGGACGACGACCGGCAGGCCGCGGCGCATCCGCTCGACGATCGTCCAGCCGCCGTCGAAGGGGACCAGCGTGCGGTCGTACGTGTGCGACGGCCGGATCACCGTGACCGGGTAGCCCTCGTCGCGGTACAGCCCGGTGAGCAGGTCCTCGCAGGCGATCTTGTTGCGCGAGTACTGCCAGTAGGGGTTCCGCAGCGGCGTCGACTCGGTGATCGGCAACCGGGCCGGCGGCGTCTGGTACGCCGAGGCCGAGCTGATGAAGACGTACTGGCCGACGTGCCCGCGTAGCGCGCCGGTCCGGGCGCGCACGTGATCGGGGGTGAACGCGATCCAGTCGACCACGACGTCGAAGTCCTGCCCGGCGATCTCGGCGAGCGTCGCCGGGTCGTCGATATCGGCGGTGATCACCCGCGCCTCCGGCGGGACCGGACGGCTGGCGGTCTTGCCGCGGTTGACGATCGTCAGGTCGAGGCCCGACTCGATCGCTCGCCACGAACAGGCCGAGCTGATGATTCCGGTCCCGCCGAGGAACAGCACACGCAGGCTACTCATACCTCGCAATCTACTTGGCGTACGCCAGCGTGCCGAAGCCGGTCTGGTCGAAACCGCCGCTGTTCGGGCCGTAGTCGCCACCACCGCCCTCGGGACGGACCTGTGCGGCCATCGCCGAGATGTACGGGACCGAGAGGTACTTCCGCCGGGTGTAGTGGTAGTGCAGGATCTCCCAGACCGGCCGGAGCTGGCCGCGGCTCGCGCTCGAGATCACGGTGTGCTCCTGGTGTGCGCAGTTCTGCCCGGTGCCCCAGGTGTACGTGGTGAACGGCACGTCCTCGCCGAGGTTGTACTTCGCGACGTACTGCGCGGCCTTCAGGAAACGGTTGTTGTCGTAGCCGTACAGGTCCTCGCCCTGGTTCCACGCCATCTCGCAGAACGCGCCCAGCTGCCCGATGCCCATCAGCGTGTGGCCCTGGTCGCGCCCGGATTCCTGCCACTGCGCCAGCCCCTGGTCGTCGTACACGAACGGGATCGCGTGCCGGATCGAGCCGTTGCCGGCGCCGAACTTGTAGTAGTTCACCGCCTGGTCGTACTTCGCGGCGTCGTCGCAGAGGATGCCGATGGCAAGGATCGAGTTCATCGTGCACAGGTCCCAGTTGGCCCAGTAGTTGGTGATGCACGCATCGTTGTGGTTCAGCAGGAACGAGTTGTTCAGCGGATAGAAGACGTTCAGCATCATGGTCTTGAACCGGGTCAGGTCGAAGCCGGAGTAGCCGCGCATCAGCTCGGCCACGTTCGCGAACTGGTATCCGTAGATGCCGGCCGCCAGGAACCGGTCCGCGTTACCGGTCACCGTGGTGAGCGTGGCGGACCAGGCGTTCAGGATGTCCCGCGCGCAGTCGCCGTGCGCCGTCGAACCCTGCACCCACCAGCGCAGCGCGTTCTGGTAGGCGGCGTGGATGTCGTTGTAGAGGATGCCGTAGTTCTCGCCGGTGCCACCGCGGACGATGGTCGCCTGCGGGTTCGGCCGCCAGGTCGACTGGGCGTGCCCGTTCGCGACCAGCCGGTTCCATCCGGACAGCCAGGGGTCGTCACCGGCCGCGACCCGAACCTTCGCCCGGTTCAGGTCACCCCAGTTGTGCAGGCCACCCGGGTGGGTGAACGTCGCGGGCGCGGCATCCGCGCTCCGGCCGAGCCCGAGGACGCCGGCCGCGGCCGCGGCCGCACCTCCGGCGACTTTCAGCAGTGTGCGTCGATCGATCTCCCTGTCTTTCATCCTTCTCCTTCGGGGCGGTGGTGTCAGGACACAGTGAGGATGAGGCTCTTCGTGGTGGTGCCGGCCGCGTTCGTCACGGTCAGGGCGACGTTGTGGGTCCCGGGGGTCGTCGGGACGCCGGAGATGACGCCGGTGGTCGCGTCGACGGTCAGGCCGGCGGGCAGGCCCTGGGCGCCGAAGCCGGTCGGGAAGCCGGTTGCGGTGATCGTGAGTACGACGGGTGCGCCGGCCGTGACCGCCGCGTTGCCCGGGGTCGTGATCGCCGGTGGCGCCGTCGTCGGGGCCGTGGCCGCGTCCAGCCAGCGCAGGTTCGTCACGTGTTCGTTGACGTGCACGTTCGCCATGTCGGCGACCGCGAACCAGCCGGGTTTGCGCATCGTCGACGCCATCACGGTGCCGTTGACGACGAGGTTCTGGAACGTCACGTCGTTGATGCCGCGCGCCTCGTCGTACCCGAGCATCATCGCGGTCTCGGCGTTCCGGCCGGTGTAGGTGAGGTTCTTGACGTACACGCCGTCGATGCCGCGGCCGGGCGAGGTGTTGTAGGACTTGTTGTAGGCGACGCGCAGGTGCAGGAACTGTCCCCAGCGGAAGTCCTCGACCCGGACGTTCTCGATCCGGACGTTGCGGACCAGGTTGCTGTCGCCGGGGTTGAGCGCGATGCAGCCCTGGTACCACTTCTGCGGTTCGCGGTGGTCGAGGATGTCGACGTTGCTGATCGTGAGGTTCTCCAGCACCTCGGGGTCGGCGGTGTTGCCGTGCGTCCCGACGTTGACCGGGTGTGCCACGTCGGCCCAGAGGCTGGAGTTCGAGACGGTGACGTTGCGGGTGTCGCCGTAGTAGTCCCAGCGGTGCGTGTAGAGCGCGATGCAGTCGTCGGAGCAGCGCAGGAACGAGCGGTCGATCAGCACCTCGCTGCTGGAGAAGATGTCGATCCCGTCACCCCACTGTCCGGCGCTGAAGTAGCCGAAGTCGGTGATCGAGACCTGGTCGGACATGCCGGCCGTGATGGCGTACCCGGTGGTCAGGTTGAGCATCGAGATGCCGTCGACGCTGATGTTCTTCGAGCTCACGATGGTGCAGCCGCCGCCGGCGGTGCCGTAGATGACGCCGCGACCGCGCAAGCGGGCGTCGGTGACGTTGCTGAAGATCACCGACGTCTTCAGCACGGCGCCGCCGGCCAGGTAGACGGTCTTGCCGCTCGGGACGACCAGCTGACCGGTCGCGGTCGTGTGGACGCCGGGGCCGAAGTAGATGACGTCCGGGTCGTCCGGGGCCGGGACCGAGGTCTCGACCGGGCGGGTGAGCAGATGCAGGCAGTCGAAGATCTCGCCGTTCACCTCGACCACGATCTTGCGTGGCCCGGTGAGGGTGAACCGGAGCGTGTCGTCCTCGATCCGCGGCTCTATGCCGTACGACAGCGGCCGGATCCGGGCGGTGTCGACGGTGCCCTTGGTGTACCTGACCATCACCTCGACCGCGCCGTCGAAGTCGAAGTACGCGAGTGAGGACTTCAGCACCTGGCCGGCGCCGGTGGTGGCGTTGATCTGCTTCAGGTTGACCGAGTAGGTCGCCACCGGCTGCCACGGACCGGGGCCGGTGCGGACCTTGACCTCGAACGTCGAGGCCTGCGTGATCCCGTCCGGAATCGGGTAGGTGACCACGGCCGGGGCCGTGGGCGTGGCGGTCGCCGTGCTGACCCGGGTGGTGACGTAACCGGCGGCGATGCTCGCGCCGGTGGCCTGCAGCAGCCGGCGTCGGGTGATGTCTGGATTCATCGGTGGGGCGCTCCTCAGCTGATCGAGACGTTGTCGAACACGGTGGTGTTGAGGACGAACGGATTGCGGGACACGACCGCCAGACCGGCGTGGTACGGCGCGTCGCCGAAGCCCGCGATCGCGGCGGGCTCACCGAGCGGCGTCCAGCTCTGGCCGTCGGGGGAGGTCTCGGCTGCGAACGTCGCGCCGGCCCTCCGGAGCCGCAGCCAGACGGCGCTGCCGGCCTCGGTCGTGACGAGACCGGTCGCCACGCGCAGGCGTCGTACGAACTGCGTCTTGTCGCCGGTCACGATCACACCGGCCAGCTGGTCGAACGGCGACAACGACTTGGCCATGACGAGTCCGACCCGGCCGCCGGGGTCGCTGCTCACGATGCGCGCGGTGATGGTGTGGTCGCCGATGAGCGGCACGGAGGCGTACTGCGCGGTCATGCCCTGGTTGATCAAGTTGAGGTCCGAGCCGGCGCCCCGGACCGTGAACCTCCCGTCGGCGTGGCTCGTGATGCCGGGCGCACGGATCGCGACCGCGCTGTACGTGCCGAGCTCGCGCTCGTCCAGGACGTAGTCGCCGATGTCGCGGTACGACCACGGCTCGGGTGGCGGGGCGGCGACGGTCAGCGTGACCTGCGCGGTGGCGGTGGCCGTGGCGTTGGTCGCGGCGATCGTGATCGTGAAGGTGCCTTGCTCGACGGGAGTGCCGGAGATGACGCCGGTTCGGGGGTCGACGGAGAGCCCGCGGGGGAGGGCGTTCGCGCAGTAGGTCGCCGGATCGTTCGTGGCCGCGATGCGGTAGCGGAACGGTCTGCGTGCGTTGGCGTACGCGACGGTCGCGCTGGTGATGGCGGGCGCGGCCGGGGTCGGCATCACCGCGCGGGCCTCCGCCGAGACTTCGCCGCCCCCCGCGACGTTGGTCTTCGTGACAACGTAGCGATAGGTCGTCCCCGGTACGCCGGTCGCGTCGCGATAGCGGGCCTCGACGCCGGACCCGGACACGTCGCTCGCGATCACCTGGTACCGGCCGCCCGCGCTGCGGTGGATCGCGTACGAGGCCGAGACGTCCGGATCGGTCCAGGCCAGCTCGATCGCACTCGCGGCGCTCGTCGCCGTGAGCGGACCGGCGATCGGGTCCGGCCGGCGGACCGACCAGCCCGGCACGGTGACGTTGTCGAACGCGGCCGTGGTCGTCTCGGCGTACGTCGTGTCGAGCGTCGAGCACGCGGCGATCCCGACGTACAGGCGGGCGCCGAGCTGGAGCTTCGACGAGCCGACCTCGGTCCAGGTCGTGCCGTCGGGGGAGATGAGGCCGGTGAAGGTCGTGCCCTTGCGAACGAGCCGGACCCAGTACGGTCTGCGCAGCCGGTAGCCGTCGCTCGCCGCCTCGACGTACGGCGCCTCGAGCGGCGTCGCGGACCGGGGCAGCGTGCCGAGGTTCGAGATCGGGAATCCGGCGTCCGACGTGATCGCGACCTGCTGTGACGGCGGGACCAGCGTGCTTCCGGTGCCCGTCGTCGGCGCGTCGGTGTCGGGCCGGACGGTCCATACTCCGCTCCACGTGTGCAGCGGGAGACCCTTGATCAGCATGGACGCGTGCGCGGACCCGGGCTCGAGCGAGCGCCGCATCATCACACCGACGCTCGCGTATTGCGAACTCACCGGATGGACGACGCGGGCCGTGACGACGCCGTCGCCGGTCATCGGCACGTACGCGAACCGGAAGCTGTCCCGCGTCCCGCCGATGTCCGCGCCCGCGGCCTCGAGGACGAAGGTGCGGCCGTCGAAATCGGTCCTGCCCGTGCGTCGCACCGGTCCGATGTCGCGGCCGGCCAACGGTGACCGCTCGGCCGCCACGGGCAGCGAGGCCGCGCTGGTGCCGGCGGCGTTCGTCGCCTCGACCGTGTAGTAGTACGTCCGGCCCGGACGCGCTGTGGTGTCTGTGTAGGAGGTGCTGGTGACCCCGCCCGCGATCGTTGTGAACGCGTCGCCGGTCGAGCGCTTGACGGTGTAGCTCGCCGCGTTCGTACAGCTCAGCGGCTCGACGGATCCCGCCCAGCGCAGTGCGACGCCGGCCGGATCGGCCTGTGCGGTGAGGCCGTACGGCGTTCCGGGTGGGGCGTCCGGCGCCGACGTCGCGCCGGGTTCCTGCGCGTGGGTGAGCGTGCCCCAGCCCGGGTGGTCGTCGTTCGTGCCTTCCACGAAGCGGCTGCCGTTGCGGAACACGACCTGCTCCAGGTACGGCGCCCGTAGCCCGCGTCGCCCGACGTAGTGGCCGTAGGCAAGCTCGTAGATCGGCTGGAACTGTCCACGGTTGCCCGTGGCAATGACCGTCTTGAGGTACTTGCCGGTGCGGTCGAGGTCGGGCCCGAACGGCACACCGTCGTCGCCGAGGTTGTAACGGGCGGTGTACTCGAACCCCTTGAGCAGACGGTCGTCGCTGTGCCCGAAGAGGTCGACGCCCTGGTTCCAGGCGACCGCGGCGGTGTCGGCGAGCAGGCCGAGCGCGAGTTGCGCGTACGCCTGACTGCGTCCGCTTTCCTGGCCCTGGCCGGTCGCCTCGACCACGATGTGCTCGATCCGCCCGTTCCCCGCGCCCGCGACGGCGTACCGGACGGCGTTCTCGAACATCACCCGGTCGTCGCAGAACACCGCGATCGCGATGATCGTCTGCAGCGCGGCAACGTCCCAGTTGCCGTTGGCGAACAGGGCATTGCCGGCGAACGAGCGGTACCAGACCTTGCGGAACGATTCGCGGCACCGGTCGACGGCCGCCGCCGGCCAGCCGGTGTAGCCGGTGTGGCAGAGCAGCTCGGCCGCGTTGACGAACTTGAAGCCCTGCAGGCCGGAGCCGAGTTGACCGTCCGCGCCGGTGATCGCTTCGAGGCTCCCCGACCAGGCGTCGAGGATGTCGCGCGCCTTGTCGGCGTACCGGACGTCGCCGGTCACGGACCACATCAGCGCGTTCTGGTACGCCGCGCACGAGTCGCTGACCGCTTCGGCCATGAAGTTGGCCGGGCCACGACCCCACGAGGTGATGTGACCGGTGTTGCGGACCACGTAGTCGTACGACGATCTGGGGTGCGCGGCGAGCGCGAGGAAGCCGTCGTACTGCGGCGCCTGCCGGCCGGCGACCGCGGCGCGCATCCGGCCGAGATCCGCCGCGCTGTGCAGGATGCCTGGGTGGGCGAAGCCGGTGGTCGCGGCCTGCGCCGGCTGGAAGGAGAGTTGGGTGGCGACGAGCGATCCGCCGGTGGCGAGCAGGACGGTACGGCGGCTGGGTCGTGGGTTCACGCTGGGTTCCTCCGCGGATCAGGGGGCGTCGAGGAGCTGGACCTCGGCGAGGTTGGTGAAGCCGCCGTGGCCGTCATAGATCCGGAGCATCGGCTGCGCGGCCGGGGCCGCGAGCGGGAAGGCGTACCACTGGTTCCCGTCGGTGATGCCGGTGATCGTGGCGAGCGTCGTCCAGGTGGCGCCGCCGTCCGCGGAGCCTTGCACGAGCGTGCCGTTGGCGCGGGCCGGGAGGTTGCTCCGGGGACGGACCCGGACGGTGTCGAAGTCGAGGGTCGTACCGGTGGGCGGCGTCACTGTCACCCAGCCGTTGCCGCTGGTGGTGTCGGTGAAGGTGTTGAGGTCGCCGTCGAACATCCGCCAGCCGTTCGCCTCGGGAGTGCCGACGCCGGGGAAGGCCGGGCTGGACGCGGTCACCCAGCTCTGGTTGACCGCGACCGTGCGAACAGCGCTGTTCCAGAGTTGGAGCGCGGTGCCGTCGGTCGTGTCGACGATCGTCGCGCCGGTGTGTCCGGTGGCCGTCGTGTAGTCGACCGTGAAGCGAAGCGCGCGCCCGTACGCCACGTTGTCCGGAAGCGTCACGGACGCCGTCCAATGTGTCGCGTCGGAGCGCTCGACCTGTGCGTCGGCGCCCTCGACGGTTGCCGTCACCGTGCTCAGCGGCTCGGTGGCTGCCAGGGTCAGCGTGACCTTGTCGCCGTTCTGCGCGACCTTCGGGTCACTGTTGCTCGACGCGATCGAGACCGAGGTCAGCGCCGTACTCATCTCGACGCGTTCGCCGTAGATCCGGAACTCGCTGAAGCTCGACAGGCCCGGGTACGCCGGATCGGTCGGTACGCCCGGGTGGTCGACCTGGAGCTTCAGGAACCGGAAGCTCAGGTTCTTGACCTCGGCGCGGACCGGGATCCGCTCGAGCGCGAAACCGTTGCCCGAGGTGTCGGTGGTCTCGCGGGAGGTCAGCAGGGTCCAGGTCCGGCCGTCGTTCGAGCCGTACACGTTGGCGCCCTGGGACCGGTTGGCGAAGTTGTAGCGGGCCTGCAACCCGAACGCGTCGGAGCGGATCCGGAACCCGGTCCCGTAGTCGATGACCGCCGGCGCCCGCAGGTCGCCCGAGAAGGTGTTGAAGTCACCGTCGAGCAGGTTGCCCAGGGCAACCTGGGACAGCGCCGCCGAGGTGGCCCGTCCCCAGTAGTCGAACGACCCGTCGTCCGGCATGGCCGGTGTCAGCTTCTCCAGCCCGGCGACCGCGGCCTGGACGGCGGCGAGATCCTTGGCGAACGCCGCCGCATCGGCGCTGTCCACGTGCGACTCCGCGAGCGACTTCGCACCCTCGACGGCGTTCTTCGTCGCCTCGACGTACTCGGCGGCGGGCTCGTAGCCCTCCAGCGCCGCGTCGATCGCGGTACGGCGATCCGGGCTGACGGTCAGCCGGACCCGTAGTACGGCATCTGTCGCGGCGTCGGACGCCACCACAAGGACATGGTGCCGACCGAGCTGCTCTGTTGTGGGTGTCCAGGCGAGCGTGCCAGTGCCACTGTCGAGGCTCGCCCCGGTGGGCAGCGTCGTACCGGCCGCGTACGTCAGGGGGTCCTGATCCGTGGCCGGCAGTGGGGCCGTTAGCGGTTCACCCGCGACGGCGAGCAGGTGGACGTCGTCGCCCTGCTGGAATTGCGGAGGACTGAGTTGTGTCTTGGCCTGCAGGTTGACGGCATCGAGGTCCACGTCGACGGTCGGCGAGCTGAGGATCGTGTAGTACGCGAGGTTCTCGCCGCCGGCGCTGCCCCGGAGCTTGGCGGTGCTCATGTCGTAGGCGATGTAGCGCCACAGCCCGTGCGTGTTCGGAAGCGTCACGGTGGCGTACGGAGCGAGCGTTCGTTCCTTGCGGATCTGCAGCGTCGCCGTTCCGTTGGTCCGGATCAGGACACCGACGGGGCTGTACCCGGTCCGGTCGGCGTACAGCAGGGTGCGCACCGCGAGGGTGGCTCGGGTCTTCATCCGCACGAACGTGCGCTCGTCCTCCCGCCGTACAGAGGTCCCCGGCGTGACCGGCACGGTGCGAGTCTCCGCCTGCACCAACGCGTCCTGCTGCACCGGGGGAGAGGCGGCCGATGCGGGGAAGGACAGCCAGGCGTCAGGGTTGAAGTCCGGGTTGCTGTTCCAGTAGTTGTACGCCGACGTGCCCCAGAAGAACCGCGGCCCGCCGTCCTGCGTCGTCGCGAACTCGGTGATGCTCGGCGCGACCGCGGAGATCGCCGGCCCGAGCAGGTCCTTGTAGACGTGGTAGAGCTCGTTGGTCGGGTCGAACAGCCGCCCGCGATAAGCCTGCGAGAGCACGCCGCCGCGCTGGGTGGTGTCGATCCAGGGAATGTCCTTGCCCATCATGAACGCGAAGAACGGCTCGGACCCACGCAGCAGCCGGTAGCCGCCGAACACGTACGGCGAGACCGCGTCGCGCCGCGTCGACGGCGTACCCCGCACCGGATCGAGGCGGGTTCCCTGCACGTCGACGACCCGGGCCAGCTGAGTCAGCATCGTGACGTCGTCCCAGGCGTGGGCCTGGTCCCGGCCCATCTCCTGGAGCTGCACGAACGTGCGGTGGTACGGATTGCGCGGGTCGTCGGCGGCGATGACGGGCATCACCTTGCTCAGCGCGCCGTTCGTGTCGTCGTCCGGGTTGGTGGCGTTGACCGAGAACCACTCGACCGCCTCGCGGTAGCGGGGAAGGTTGTCGGTGAAGATGTAGCCGGCGATCGCACCGACGAGTGAGTAGCTGTGCTGGTTCATGAAGTTGCGGTTGCGATACAGGAACGTCTGGGTCATCGGCCCCACGAGGTTGGTGGCCAGGTTCGCGGTGTCGTCGGCGTTCCAGCGCAGGTCGTAGCCGGTGGACCCGGGGTTCACGCTCGTGTAGCGGAGGATCTCCGCGGCGGCGAGCATCCGCATCAGCGGCGGCCCGCTGTGGATGTGCGCGTCCGGGTAGTACGCGTACTTCGCCGGATCCATGTGACTCCAGATCCGGACCAGCCGCAGCCCGTTCTCGCGGTACGCCGGGTCGCCGGTGACGACGTACTGGATCGCCTGAGTGTAGGCGCGGAACGCGTCGTCGATGAACAGCGACTGGACGCCTTGCGAGTTGAACGCGGTGTTCGCGGGCTGGTCGGTGCCCGGGCCGGCGTTCTTCGAGCTGAACGTCGCCGACGCGTACGACGTCGCGATCATCGCGGCGTAGTACGACGCCCACGGCTCGGCGCCCTGCCGCACCTGCGCGCGGGCCCGTTCCAGCGACGACGCGCTGACGGCGATGCCGGGATGGACGAACCCTGCCGCCGAGGTCACCCGGTTGATGGCCGGCAGCGGGTACGCCACTTGCTGCGCTTGAGCGGACGGTGTGCCGAGCAGGCCGCACAGGACTGCGATCACCGTGGTGGCGCCCAGCCAGGCGAAGCGGCGGCGGGGCGGGGGAACTCGGTCCGGATCAGGCATCGCTGCACTCCCAGGTCGTCGGTCTCGGCGCGATCGGAGCCTGGCATCACGGCCGTGCGGGGCCAAGAACGCAGCGCACTCCGAAAATTTCCGAACCCCAAAGACAACGTTTGCTATGCCACGCTGAGGCGCAGATCCCGCCTGCCGGAAGAAAGCGCTCTCGATGGGCGCTCCGACCCCTGGAGGTACCGTGTCCGATCGACCGACGGCCGTCGTCGCCATGTCCGCGGAGCACTGGCCGTCGCTGTTCCCGGACCTCGTCCACCGCCGGCTCGGTGAGCTCGTGGAGTTCGATCCGGCCCTGGTCGTCGACCGCCTGGACGATCCGCGGCTCGGCGCCCGGCTCGCGGACACCGAGATCCTGGTCACCGGCTGGGGGTGCCCGGCGATCGACGGACCGGCACTCGACGCGATGCCGAAGCTCCGGGCGGTGCTGCACGCGGCCGGCAGCGTGAAGGGCCACCTGTGCCCGGAGGTGTGGGAGCGCGGCATCGCGGTCTCGTCGGCCGCCGCCGCCAACGCCGTACCGGTCGCCGAGTACGCGCTCGCCGCGATCCTGCTGGCCGGCAAGGGCGCGTTCGGCTTCCGCGAGCGCTATCGCCGGGAACGCTTCTTCGAACTGGGATTCATCCATCCAGGCGTGGGGAACTACCGGCGCAGCGTGGGCATCATCGGAGCCTCGCGGATCGGGCGGCAGGTGATCGACCTGTTGCGGCCGTTCGACGTCGACCTGCGGGTGTACGACCCGTACGCCGCCGATCTCGACGTACCCCTGGTCGACCTGCGGACGTTGCTCACGTCCAGCGACGTGGTCAGCGTGCACGCGCCGTCGACGGCCGAGACGTATCGGATGCTCGGCCGCGCGGAGCTCGCACTGATGCCGGACGGCGCCACCCTCGTCAACACCGCCCGCGGGCAGCTCGTCGACACGGACGCGCTGATCGAGGAGTTGCGGTCGGGTCGGCTCTCGGCCGTCCTCGACGTCACCGACCCCGAACCGCTGCCGCCCGAGTCGCCGCTGTTCCACCTGCCGAACGCCTTCGTGACGCCGCACGTCGCCGGATCGCACGGCAACGAGCTGGCCCGGCTCGGGGCCTGCGTCGCGGACGAACTCGCGCGGTTCCTGGCCGGAGAGCCGCTCCGGCACCCGGTCGCGCTCGCCGACCTCGACCGCGGCGCCTGACCCGGCAGGACAACGATTCCTACCCGGTTCAGCCCTTGACACCCTCCGATGGCCACGGCTACGGTCACGGCCAGATGGAAAGCGCTTTCTATATCGTGCAGGTTCGCAGAGAGGAGATCGCCGTGACCGACCGGTCGACCGGCCCCGGGCGGAGCGCCGCACGCCGTCGTGCGACGCTGCGGGGCAACTTGTGGCTGGGGGTGCTGGCCCTGCCGGCCGTGGCGTTCTTCCTGGTCTTCAGCTACGCGCCGATGGCCGGCCTGGTGGTGGCCTTCAAGGAGTTCGACATCAGCAAGGGAATCTTCGGCAGCCCGTGGAACGGCCTGGACAACTTCCGGTACTTCTTCAGCTCCGGCGACGCCCAGCGGATCCTGGTGAACACGCTGCTGCTGAACGTGCTGTTCCTGGCCGCGACCCTGGCGGCCGGCGTGACGCTCGCGATCATGCTCAACGAGCTCCGCGGCCGGTACTTCAAGCGGGTCGCGCAGTCCACGATCTTCTTCCCGTACTTCGTGTCGCCGGTCGTGATCGCGATCATGCTCCAGGTGCTGCTGTCCGGCCCCGCCGGCTCCGGTGGCGCGGTCAACGACGCGCTCGCGGGCTTCGGTCTGCCGACGGTCAGCTGGTACACCGAGCCCGGGCCGTGGCCGTGGATCCTCACGGTCGTGAAGGTCTGGCAGCTCGGCGGCTACCTGAGCGTCATCTTCCTGGCCGCGATCACGTCGATTCCCGAGGACGTCTACGAGGCCGGTCAGATCGACGGCGCCAGCCGGGCCCAGATGGCGCTGCGGATCACGCTGCCGCTGCTGAAACCGACGGCCGCGGTGCTGCTCGTGCTCGGAGTCGGCCGGATCTTCTACGGCGACTTCGGCACGATCTACGCGATCGTCGGCGACAACGGCACGTTGTTCCCGACCACCGACGTCATCGACACCTATGTCTTCCGTTCGCTGCGCCAGATCGGCGACTTCGGCACCACGGCCGCGATCGGCCTGTTCCAGTCGGTCGTCGGCTTCGTCCTGGTCGCGACGGCGGTGCTGATCCAGCGCAAGTACTCGAAGGAAACGAGCCTGCTGTGACCCCTGCTGCTACCGAGGCCCTGACCTCGAGCCTGGCCAAGACGTCCGCGCGGACGGCGACCCGCCGCCGGCGGCGGCCGGAGGCGTTCACCGTGATCAGCGCGATCGGCGTGACCGCGTTCATGATCGTCTGCCTGGTGCCGTTCTGGATGATCGTGTCCGGGTCGTTCACCGACGAGCAGACGCTCGCGACGACCGGCTACAGCATCGTCCCGCGCCCCTTCTCCACCGCGGCGTACGACCTGATCTTCACCGGCCCGACGCTGCTGAGCGCGTACGCCGCGAGCGTGTTCATCACCCTCGTCGGTACGGCGCTGGCGCTCGCCTGCACGTCCGGACTGAGCTGGGTGATCGCGCGCCGGCTGCCCTACATCAGCAGGCCGCTGTCGGTGTTCGCCTACATCCCGATGCTGTTCACCGGCGGGCTCGTCCCGCTGTACCTGCTCGTCACGCAGTACCTGAAGCTCCAGAACAGCTACTTCGCCGTCATCCTTCCGTTGCTGGTGGCACCTTTCCTGGTGTTCATCCAGGTGTCGGCGTTCCGCCAGCTGCCGGAGGAGATCCTCGACTCCGCGCGCGTCGACGGGGCCGGGGAGATGCAGATCTTCTTCCGGATCGGGCTGCCGCTGTCGAAGCCGATCCTCGCGGTGGTGGGCCTGTTCTACGCGGTGCACTACTGGAACGAATGGTTCACCGCGCTGCTGTTCATGTCGGACATCCACAAGTACCCGCTCCCGCTGTTGCTGCAGAACCTGATCTCGAACGTGTCGTTCTCGCAGATGCTGCCGACCGCCGCGGAGCAGTCGACGCCGGTCTACCAGCTCCGGCTCGCCCTGACGGTCGTGACCATCGGCCCGATCCTGCTCGCGTATCCGTTCGCGCAGCGCTACTTCGTCAAAGGCATCACCCTCGGAGCCACCAAGGGCTGACGGCTCCCTCCCTCACCTCAGGCACTACTTTCAGGAGGCATCGTGCCCGCCACATCTCCCGCCGGTCTCAGCAGGCGCGGCTTTCTGGCCGCGAGCGGCGGCCTGTCCATCGCGGCCCTTCTCGGGCTGAACGGCTGCGGCGACTCGTCGTCCGGCACCAAGAGCACCGCCGACACCCTCACCGTGCTGCTCCCGGGGGACGCGAAGCCGGGCTGGGACACCGTCCTGGCCAAGGTCAACGAGAAGCTGAAGAACGACCTCGGCTTCACGATCGCGCCGCAGTTCGTCGCCTGGTCGAACTACCAGCAGCAGTCGTTGCTCAAGTTCACCGCCGGCGACACCTTCGACACCGCGCTGCAGGCCCGCTGGCTGAACATGATCCAGCTGGTCGCGAGCAAGTCGCTGGTCCCGGTCGGCGACCTGATCGGCAAGTACCCGAACCTGAGCAAGACGCTCGACCCGCAGCTGCTCGAGCAGAACAAGTGGTCGGGCAAGCTGTACGGGATCCCGCAGGTGAACTCGGCCGCCCGGTTCCACCACTTCACCGTCCGCCAGGACCTGGCCGACAAGCTCGGCATCGGCGAGATCACGGCGTTCGACCAGCTGGAGAAGTTCTGGTACGACGTGAAGCAGAAGGAGAAGGTCACGCCGGTCGGCATCTCCTCCAACATGCCCAAGCTGCTGGTCGCGTTCGCGCCGGTCGGCTGGCTGAACCAGCACGACTGGGAGAACCCGCACGTCAGCGTGCAGTCGTTCAGCGGCGGCTCGTTCCCGTTCTACCTGGCGCAGGACGGGAAGACCACCGGCTCGGCGCACCCGATCCCGTTCTGGGAGGCGCCCGGGGTCGTCGACGCCCTGCGGCGGGTGCGCAAGTACTACCTGGACGGCATCATCAACAAGGACGCGCTGAACGTCGACTCCTCGACGATCGGCACCCAGTTCGAGTCCGGCCGGATCGCGACCCGGTGGGCGATGACCGACGGGCTGTCGTCGCAGTCGCTGACCCCGCTCCGCAAGGCGGTGCCGAGCGCGCAGATCGCGAACGTCATGCCGCTGGGCGGCGGCCGGAGCGCGAAGCCGAACCAGACCTTCCAGGCCGACAACTTCGTCGTCCTCAACGTCAAGGGCAAGAGCAACGAACGCGCGATGCAGCTGGAGGACTGGGTCTCGATCAAGGAGAACCACGACCTGCTCAGCTACGGCATCGAGGGCACGGACTGGAAGCCGGTCGGCGAGGACAAGTTCCAGCAGCTCTCGCAGTACGGCTTCCCCGGGTACGCCCTGTGCTGGCGGCAGAAGCTCGAGCTGAAGATCAAGGACATCACGCCGACCGAGGAGGCGTGGTTCGACTGGGCGCAGGACTACAACAACTTCACCGTCGACCCGTACGCGTCGTTCGTCCCGGACGTGACGCCGGTGAAGCGGCAGGACAGCCAGGTCAGCGCGGCGATGACGCAGTACGGCAACCCGCTGTGGATCGGCGCGGTCGACGTGGACAAGGGGCTCGACGCGCTGAAGAAGGCGGTCGAGAAGGCCGGACTGGCAGAGCTCCAGGCGGAGCTGGAGAAGCAGGCGAACGCGTACCTCAAGGGCCAGTGAGCGCCGATGACCGCCCCACGCAGGAAGCTCGCCGTCGTCGCCCGTGAAGCCGGCGTCTCGGTGTCGACGGTGTCCAAGGTGCTACGGGCCTACCCGGACGTCGCGCCGGCGACCCGGGCCCGGGTGCGCGAGGCGCTACGGCGGTTCGGGTACCCGGTGGAGAACGCCGCGACCGGCGTACGGCGGGAGGAGTCGGCGCTGGTCGACGTCGTCGTGGCCGGTGCGGGGCGGAGCTGGGCCGGCGAGGTTCTCGCCGGCCTCGCCGAGCGTGTCCGGGAGCCCGGGCTGGCCGTCGTCGTCACGACGGTCGCCCCGGGGTCGCGGGTGCCCCGGGTCTGGCTGGAGCAGGTGTTCGCGCGCGGCACCCGCGGCGTGATCGGGCTGGGCGCCGAGTTCACCGACGCCCAGCTCGGCTACCTCGCGGCGCACGAGATCCCGTGCGTGCAGGTCGGGCCAGGCGCCGAGAACACGGTCGGGCCGGCGCTGGCCGTCGTACTGGACGGATCAGCCGCGGTTCCCGTCGACCTGGCGGGGTGATTCCGGCCGGGTGACCGAGTTGCGGATCACCACGTGGGTCTTGAAGAGCCGGTGGTCGCCGGTCCAGCCCGGCTGCAGGTGCTGGTCGGCGACGGCGATCTGCGCCGCCGTCCGCCCGAGGTCCTCGTACGGCACGTGCACCGTGGTCAGCCGGGGGCGGAGGTCCTGGGCGAGCTCGACGTCGTCGTACCCCACGACGGACAGGTCGTCGGGGATCGTCAGCCGCTGCTCGGCCGCGGCGGCGTACACCCCGGCGGCCACGACGTCGGTGGCCGCGAAGACAGCGGTGAAGTCCACCCCCGCGGCCAGCCGGCGCCGCATCGCCTGGTAGCCCGACGCGCGGGTGAAGACGCCGTGCTCGACCAGTTCCGGCGCGTCCGGTACGCCGAAGTCGGACAGCGCCCGGCGATGACCCGCGAGCCGCTCGTTGCTGGTGGTCTGCCGCTCCGGCCCGGCCAGGAACAGGATGCGCCGATGGCCCTGCGACAGCAGATGACTCGTCAGCGCGTACGCGCCGTTCTCGTTGTCGTACTCGATCACCGCGGCGGGTACGTCGTCCCCGAGCGACGGCCGACCGCACAACACCAGCAGCGACCCGGCCGCGTGCAGCGACCGTGCCAGCTCGGTCAGCTTCTGGCGGTACTCGGCGGCGCCCTCCATGATGCCGCCGATCAGCACGACCGCACCGGCCCGCTGCTCGCGCATCAGCTGGACGAGGGCCAGCTCCCGGTCCGCGTCGCCCTGGGTGGTGCCGATCAGGCTCAGCCAGCCCTGCTTCGCGGCCTCCTGCTCGACGCCGTGCGCGGCATCGGCGAAGGACTGCCCGCGGACGTCGGCGAGGATGAACGCGATCGTCTTCGACCGGGCCCCGGCCGCGAGCGCTCGCGCGTGCGTGTTCGCCGAGTAGTTCAGCTCCCGGACCGCGTTGAGCACGCGTTGGCGTGCCGACCGCGAGACGGGGTAGTTGTCGGCCAGGACCCGGGACACCGTCGCGGGGGAGAGGCCGGCGTGGGCCGCCACGTCGGCGAGCGTCGGGCCGGTCGAAGGCCGGCGGCGCCCCGGCGTTGACTCTGTCATGACTCCCTCTTCGCGGTGGACGACCGGATGACCACATGGGTGCCGAGCTTGAGGTGCTGGTCGAGCGCGTACTCGTCGCGGTGCAGCGCGAGCCGTACGGCGGCCCGCCCGAGCTCCTCGTACGGAAGATGCACCGTCGTCAGCGCCGGGTTCAGATCGGCGCTGAGCGGGATGTCGTCGTACCCGACGACCGAGACGTCGTCCGGCACGCGGACTCCGGCGTCCCGCAGGGCGGCCAGCACACCGCTGGCCACCACGTCCGTGACGGCGACGACAGCTGTCATCGCGGCCCCGCGGTCCAGGAGCATCCTGGTCTGCCGGTACCCGGACTCGCGGTCGTAGTTGCCGTCGACAACCAGTTCCTCGTCGACCGCGAGCCCCCGGGTGGCGTGCGCGTCGAGGAACCCGCTGAGGCGCGCCCCGGTCGTGGTGTGCTCGCGTTCACCGGCGCCGACGAACGCGATCCGGCGGTGCCCGAGCGAGATCAGGTAGTCGGTGACCGCGAAGGCGCCGCCCTCGTTGTCGTACTCGACGACGGTGGCCGGGACGTCCGCGCCGATCGGCGGCCGGCCGCACAGCACGAGCCGCGAACCGGCGCGGTCGAGCGAGTGTGCGATCTCCGCCATCCGGCGGACGTGCGATTCCGTCCGCAGCCCGCCGCCGACCAGGACGACCGCCTCGGCGCCCTGCTGGCGCATCAGCTCGATCAGTTCGAGCTCACGATCGGGGTCGCCGTGATGGGTGCAGACGAGACAGACCCTGCCCTCCGCGGTCGCCTGCAGTTCGACACCCTGCCCGATGTACGCGAACAGCGGGCCGACCAGGTCGCGGACGATGAACGCGACCGTGCGGGTCGAGCCGCCGACGAGGGCCCGGGCCTGGGCGTTGATGACGTAGTCGAGCTCGCGGACCGCCCGCATCACCCGGTTGCGGGTCGAGGCGCTCACCGGGTAGCTGCCGCCGAGCACCCGGGAGACGGTGGTGGCACTGACGCCGGCGGACGCGGCGACGTCCTTGACGGTCGGCCGTCGGCCGGAGGTCGTTCGGGCCACCTGGACGCGCTCCTCGCGGATCGAAACTTTCTGCCGTGGCAGCGGATAGAAAACGTTAACTATGCTGCCATTCATGCTGCCCGATGTCGAAACCCTCCACAGTGTCGTGACCGGCGACGTCGGCGACGCGATCCTGCTGGTGCACGGCTGGGGTGGGGACGGCCGGGCGTGGGAGCCCGTCCGGTTCGCGGGCCGCCGGGTCCTGACGGCCGACCTGCGCGGGCACGGCCGGTCCCCGGTGCCGGCCGCCGGGTATCGTCCCGCGGACTACGCCGCCGACCTTGCCGCGCTGGTGCGCTCATCGGGTCTCGGGCCGGTGGTCGCGGTCGGTCATTCGATGGGCGGTCAGATCGTCGTACGGCTGGCGCTGGATCATCCCGACCTGGTGCGCGCGCTGGTGGTCGTCGATCCGGCGTACGGCGCGGACGAGGTGGAGGCCGCGACGTTCGAGCGGCGGCTGGCGGAGCTCCGGCGCGACGGCGCGGCCGCCGCCGTACGGCAGTTGGGGGAGCTGACGACCGGCGTTCGCGAGCAGTTGTCGCGTACGCCGGGGCAGGTGCTGGCGGCGAGCTACGCGGGGATGTACACCGAGCCTGATGCCTTCGGAGCCCGCCCGGCCGCCGCGGAAGTCCTTGGCCGCCTGACGCAACCGGTGTTGTGCATCCGGCCGACGCGGTCGATGGCGGCCTGGGACGTCACCTGTGACCTGCCGCCCGGATCCCGCGTCGTCGTCTGGCCGGGCACCGGCCACTTCCTCCACCACGACCGCCCGGAAGCCTTCGTTCGCCTGGTCGACAGCTGGCAGCAGGACCTGTTGGTCAGATGACCCGAGGCCTTCAGGAGACCGGGCCGCCGTTCGTGGACCGGGGGAGCGCGGACTGTAGCTGGCGTCGTGAAGTGATGCCGAGCTTGGTGAAGACCTTGCGGAGATGCCACTCGACGGTGTGCCGGCTGAGGAACATCTGGGCGCCGATCTCGGGGTTGGTCAGCCCGGAGGCGGCGAGCTCGGCGATCAGCGCCTCCTGCGCGGTGAGCGCCTCACGCGGTTGCTCGGCACGGTGGTTGACGGTCTCCCCGGTGGCGGCAAGCTCCCGGCGCGACCGCTCCGCGAACGCGTCCGCGCCAGGCTCGGAGAACATCTCGTACGCCGTGCGGAGCTGCCCGCGCGCGTCCCGTCGCCGTCCCTCCCGGCGGAGCCACTCGCCGTACAGCAAGTGGGCCCGCGCGAGTTCCATCCGGAGCCGCGTCCGGCTGAGAAGGTCGATGGCTTCCTGGTAGTGCGACTCGGCGACGTCGCCGACGGCGAGTAGTGCGCGTGAACGGGAGAGGACGCCCAGGCCCCAGTCCGTCGCGCTGGTTTCCGCCAACAGGGCCAGGCGCTCCACAGCCTTCGCCGCCACCTCCGGACGGCCGGTGTGCACCGCCGACTCCACCAGTTCGCTCCACGCCCAGTTCGAGACGCCGTACTCGATCGGGTACGCCGTGGCCTCCTCCGCCGCGGCGAGCGCGTCCTGGTACTGGCCGAGGCTGTTCATCAGCAGGGCGCGAGCCCACAGATGGGACGCGACACCGCCGCCTTCGCCGCGCGCTCGCGCATCCGTCAGGCTCGCGTCGATGAGCCGGCCGGCCAGATCGGCTTGGCCACGCCAGGCGGCCAGGGTGATCGCCTCGTACCGGGCGGCGACGGCGTACGTCGCCTCGCGGACCATCTCGATCTCGCGGACCATCGACTCCGCGACCGCGAAGTCCCCGGCGAACAGGTCGATGACCAGCCGCGGGCCGAGCACGAGTGGGAGCTGCGTGAGGTCGCCGACGTCGCGCGCGACCCGGACGTGCCGCGCGGTCAGGACGTCCCAGCCCGCGTCGTCCCAGAGGTTGATCGCCACCAGCCCGGCCAGCCACAGCCACCGCAGGTCGGCGTAGTCGTCGGACCCGTTGCGTCCGGAGAACGACTCGATCACCTCCCGGCCGAGCGGCACCGCGGCCGGGAAGTCGTCGGAGAAGAACCGCGCCAGCGTCTCCAGCAGCACGTCCCGCTTGTCCGGGATCGGGGGAACCGGCGCGGCCCGGGCCGCCTGCGCGACTACCGGGAGATCGACGTCACCGCTGAGCCGGCCGGCGAGCATGGCGGCCATGAGCGCGTCGAGGTAGGTGTCGCGGGCCAGGCCGGCGTCGAGCGGCTCGAGCCGGCGCGCGCTGTCGAGGAGCAGCCGGGGCGCTTCCATGCCGTGACCGGTGACGAACGTGATCTGCGCCCGGAGCAGCTCGGCCTGTGCCTGCCGGAGCTCGTTGGCCGGGTCCTCGTCGGCGATCACGAGCAGCTTCAGCGCGGTCTCGAAGGCGCCGGCGCCCAGTGCTGCCTGCGCGGCGGCCAGCGCCCGGTCGGCCCGGACGGTGGGGTCCGGGGTGAGGTCTGTCGCGCGGTGCAGGAACGCGGCGCTGGCCGCGATCCCGCCGCGGCGAAGGGCACGATCCGCGGACGCGATCAGCTCGCCGGCGATGACCTCGTCCGGGCCGAGTGCGCCGTTCGCGCGGTGCCAGGCCCGCCGGTCGGGATCGAGATCCGGATCGGTGGCGTCGGCGAGCGCCTGATGTGCCGCCCGGCGGTCGGCCGGCGACGCTTCCCGGTACGCGGCGGAGCGCACCAGCGGATGCCGGAAGCGGACCGTGGCCCCGAGCTCGATCAGCCCTGCCTCCTCGGCCGGACCGGCCGCACCGATCGGTACGTCGAGGACAGCCAGTGCGCGCTGCAGGAGGCCGATGTCCCCGACCGGCTCCGCCGCCGCGGTCAACAGCAGTCGTCGGGACTGCGCGGGGAGTGCCGAGATGCGGTGGGCGAAGTTCTGCTCGAGCTGACTCGCCAGGGGCTGGGCGTCCGGCCGTTCGAATCCGCCGGCGAGCTCGGCCGGGCTGAGGCCGCGCGGGAGTTCGAGGAGAGCGAGCGGATTGCCGCGGGTCTCGGCCACGATCCGGTCCCGCACGTGCTCGTCGATCCGGCCGGGCACCACCGCGGCCAGCAGCGCCCGGGCATCGTGGTCCGCGAGGCCGCGGATCACCAGCTCTGGCAGCCCGCGCCATTCGGGCCGGGTGACCGGCTGCCGGGCAGCGAACACCACGCCGATCCGATCGGCGAACAGCCGCCGCGCGGCGAAGGTCAGCGCCTGGGCCGACGCCTGGTCGAGCCACTGCGCGTCGTCGACGATGCACAGCAGCGGACGGTCGGCCGCCACTTCCGAGAGCAGGGTCAACGTTGCCGCGCCGACAACGAACCGGTCCGGAGCGGCGCCCGCCCGGACGCCGAAGGCCACTTCCAGCGCCTCACGCTGCGGGTGCGGAAGGCGGTCGGCGAGGTCGAGCATCGGCGCGCACAGCTGATGCAGCCCGGCGAACGGCAGCTCCATCTCGGACTCGACACCGGACGCGCGGGCGACGACGCAGCCGTCGGCGGTCCGGGCGAGATGGTCGAGCAGCGCCGACTTGCCGATACCTGCTTCGCCGCGGACGAGCAGGACCTGGCCGTGCCCGGCGCGGAGGTCGGCCACGAGACGCTTGAATCGGGCAAGCTCCGGCCGCCGGCCGCGCAGTGCGTACGACCCACCACCGATCATCGCGCCCCCTCCTGTCCAGAGGCTAAAGCTGTTCGGCGGCAAACGCGACTGCTCCTTATTGGTTTGCTCTGCATGGACAGGTGTTGTGATGCTCGGCGGGTGGCCGGCGACACGCGCAGTGACGTGGACGTCCGTACGGCGAGCGGCGTCCTTCGCGGCAGCGGTACGGACGAGCTGCTGGTGTTCCGCGGCATCCCGTACGCCGAGGCGCCGGTCGGCCGGCTCCGGTTCCAGGCACCGCGACCGGTGCTCGCGTGGGAGGGCGTCCGGCCGGCGACGGCGTACGGTCCGCCACCACCGCAGTCGGGTCTGCTGGGATCGGCACCGGACACAACCGGCGACGACTGGCTGACGCTCAACGTGTGGACGCCGGACCTCGCCGGTGGGCTGCCGGTGATGGTGTGGATTCCCGGCGGTGGATACGCACTGGGCAACTCCAGCCTGCCGGAGTACGACGCCGCGCACCTGGTCGCGGGCGGTGTCGTCGTCGTGACCGTCAACTACCGGCTCGGGATCGAGGGGTTCGCGCAGCTCGGCGGGGCGCCGGCCAACCGGGGGCTGCTCGACCAGGTCGCCGCGCTGCGGTGGGTGCGGGCCAACATCCGCGCCTTCGGCGGCGATCCGGACCGGGTGACGATCTTCGGGGAGTCGGCGGGCGGCGGATCGGTCGCGGCGCTGCTCGCGATGCCCAGCGCCGCCGGACTCTTCCGCCGGGCGATCGCCCAGAGTGTGCCGGGCACGTTCTTCTCCGCCGAGCTGGCCGCTGAGATCGCGGCCGCCCTGGCCGGCCAGGTGGGTGTCGCGCCGACGGCCGCGGCGCTGGCCGACGTACCTGCGGCGATGCTGCCCGCGGTGGGCGATGCGATCCTGCCGGAGATGGGCCGGTGGCGCGAGCGGTGGGGGCCGATCACGCACCGGCCGATCCCGTTCGCACCAGTTGTCGACGGCAACGTTCTGCCGGTGACGCCGTGGCAGGCGCTGGCCGCCGGCGCCGGGCGGGACGTCGACCTGCTCGCCGGCCACACCCGGGACGAGCATCGGCTGTTCAGCCTGATCGACGGTGTCCTCGGCCAGGTCACCCACGAGCAGACCGAGACCGCGCTGCGGATGCTCGCGCCGGATCCTCGCCGGTACCGGGAGGCGTACCCGGCCGCGACCGACGAGCAGCTGTACGAGCTGGTCAACGCGGACTGGCTGTTCCGGATGCCGAGCCTTCACCTGGTCGAGGCACAGGTCGCCGGCGGCGGCCGGGCACACCTCTACGAGCTGACCTGGCCGGCCCCGGTGCTCGGCGCCTGCCACGGCCTCGACGTACCGCTGGTCTTCGGCAACCTCAGCAGCGGCGGGCCCGCGATGCTGATCGGCGATCCGCCGCCCGCGGAGGCGTTCGACCTCTCCGCCCAGTTCCGCACGGCGTGGACAGCCTTCGCCACCCACGGCGATCCCGGCTGGCCACCGTACGACACCGCCCACCGCCGTACCCGCCTCTTCGACGTCCCACCGGCCGTCACCACCTACCCCGAAGAAGCCTCCCGTGCCCTCTGGCAGAACCATCCCTTCGTGCCGCTCGAACCGGTCGCTCCGCGGTAGCAGCTGGAGGTCAGTCGTCCGCCGGTGTGCGGCGGGCGAGATCGGTGGTCCGGACCGTGTCGGCGGTCCGGGTGACGGTGGAGATCTCGTCCGCGAGGTCCGGATGGCTCTCGCGGAGCTTTCGGCCGGCGGCGGCCAGCGGCTGGATCAGCTCGGCGACGTCGTCGCCGCCGAGCGCGTCGCGGAGGCGGTCGATCGCGGGCGCCGCGTCGGCCGCGGACGGATTGCTGCTGTCGGACGGCAGCGCGGTGACCTGTCCGGCGAGTTGGCGCAGCGCCCCGGCGTTGTCGCGGGCCCAGCCGGCGACGGCGCGGTCACCCGACCGACGATCCCGCGCAGCCTGGACGCGGCGCTCGCGGGTGGTGCCCGGTTGGTCGGCGGTGTGGGGCTTCAGCCGCAGGTAGCGCCGCTCCGCCGCCTGCCGGCTCGCCAGCCCGAGGGTCGGCGCGATCTCCGCCCAGGTCACGCCGCGCGCCCGCGCCGCGTCCACGAGCACCGGCTCCCACTGATCGAGGTACTCGCGCAGGCGGTGCAGTGTCGTGAGCGTGCCGAGAACCTCCGCGGCGTCGGCGTCCTCGAGTGCCCCGGGGTTGCCGAGCAGCTCGAGCCCGTCGAATCGGTCGTCCATCGCATCCTCATTCGTCAACGGATTGCTGACCACTGATCTTGTCATCGATTCGATGACATGTTAGAACAGGAATGCGTGTTGACGCCACCGATCCCCAGCGACGATCAGGAGGTGCAGGACAGATGTTGATGCGCACAGATCCCTTCCGGGAGCTCGACCGCCTGACACAGCAGTTCTTCGGTGCTGCGGGGAGTCAAGGCACGTGGTCGCGGCCGAGTCCGATGCCGCTGGACGCGTACCGCGTCGGCGACGAGTACGTGATCGCCTTCGATCTCCCCGGTGTCGCGCCGGATGCGATCGAGCTGGACGTCGAGCGCAACGTGTTGACGGTGAAGGCGGAGCGACGTCCGCCGGAGCTGCCCGAGGATGTCGAGATGCAGGTGGCCGAACGGCCGCTCGGCGTGTTCTCGCGCCAGCTGTTCCTCGGCGAGACGCTGGACACCGACAAGATCGAAGCCGGCTACGAGGCCGGCGTGCTGACGCTGAGGATCCCGATCGCGGAACAGGCCAAGCCGCGGCGGATCGCGGTCACCGGCGCCGACCGTCCGCGCCAGATCAACGCCTGACCCGGCCGGGCCCGGTCCCGGCCGACCGAAGCGCGATGTGGCGGCCCCCGGGTGCCACGCGCGAGTCCATGCGCCGACTCCGCGGGTTCACGTCCCACCGGCGGCCGCCACGTCGTCCCCCACCCAAGCCGCAGTTATCTCGTGACCGCCCCGCCGAAAGGCCGGGCGGTCATTGTTTTTGCGGTGCGTATTCAGCCCGGAAACACCTGGAATTCAGGACGTATGAACGCCGGGGCGGTGGTGGTGCCGGCAGCAGGTGAGTTCCTCGATCAGGTCGCCGGCGCGGGAGATCGCGAGCGGGTCGGCGTGGGTGGCGTTGCGGGTGCAGCCCGGGCGGACGCAGTACGCCGCCAGGTCGGCGACGCATTCGCAGTGCCGGGACCAGGGGAAACGCATCGTCGTCCCTCCACCGGTCGAACAGAATGCCGCCCGGTACCCATCCGTGCTGCCCGCATTCCCGAGCACCGATTTGAACCGTGCATTTCAAGTGGTCGTTTATTTGAACCGACGCGTAATGCATTCGGTCCGACGCGGAAAGTATGCAGGGTTGTGATCGTTTTGCAGCATTTCGCGTGGGTACCGCTGGGCTATCGCATTTTCGGAACGGGGTGGCTCGTTAGGAGGATTCATGGGAATCGGAATGTCCGTGTTCCTGCTCGCGGTGGGCGGAATTCTGGCGTTCGGGGTTTCGGACCGGCTCAGCGGCGTCGACCTGACTGTCGTCGGGTATGTGCTGATGGGCGCCGGCGCGATCGGCCTCGCGGTGGTCCTGATGTTCGCCAACCAGCGGACCAGGGCGACCCGGACCACCGTCCACGAACGTCGCGACATCGACGACCTGTGACGCACGGGGAGTGAGAATGCCTGAAGAACGCAAGCCGCGCGACGCACGCGAGGTGCTGCTCGACCTGTTGTTCGACAAGATCGCCGAGGATCGGTACCCGTCGGTGTCGATGCTGGACATGATCGAGGCGCAGCTCCGCCCGGACGAGGTGGACATGTACGTACGGCTGCTGGTGCGCCGGATGCGCGACGAGAAGTATCCGAGCCTGCCCATCCTGCGCCGGATCGCCGCGCTCACGGAGTGACAGCCACACCGTTCGTTGCCTCAGGCCACGTTTTTGAGAAGCCGCCGCGGGCGGTACCACTGTAGGGAGAATCCATGAATACCACCGCCAAGGTGGCGGCCGCCGTCGCGAGCGGCTACCTGCTCGGACGTACCAAGAAGCTCAAGCTGGCGATCACGGTCGGCGGACTGCTGGCCGGTAAGCGGATCGCCACCGATCCACGCGCCATCGTGAAGCAACTCGCCGAGGTCGTGGAGCAGAATCCCGAGTTGTCGAAGCTGTCCGACCAGGTGCGCGGCAGACTCGTCACGGCGGGCCGCGAAGCAGCCGTGGCCGCGGCGAGCAACCGGCTGAACCGGGTCAGCGACTCGATCAGGGACCGGACCGACCGGATGCTGTCGGCCGGCAACGGACAGGCCGCGGACGAGGATTCGGATCAGGACACTGGCGAGGACGCCGGGCAGGACGAGGAGCGGCCGAGGCGTCGCAGGCGCCCGGGTCGCCGCAGTAGCCGCCCGAGCGGCCGCCGGAGTGAAGGTGCCCGTGGCCGTCGCCGCCGCAGCGACGAGGACAGCAGCGGATCGAGCGACGGCGGGTCCGATCGCGGCGCGAGCGACAGTGGCTCCGAGGACAGCGGCTCCGAGGACAGCGGCTCCGGGAGCAGGGGTTCCGAGAACAGGAGCTCCGCAGAGCGGGGTTCCGGCGAGCGTTCCTCGTCCGGCGAGGGCTCGCGGCCCGCCCGCAAGCGGACTGCTGCCCGCGCGGCGAGCAGCAACGGCTCGGCGTCGGGTACGCGGAGTTCGACGGCGCGGAAGACCGCGGCGCGGAAGAGCCCGGCACCCGCCAAGAAGTCGGCCGCGAAGAAGGCCACGGCGAAGAAGACCGCGCCGCCCGCCAAGAAGTCGGCCGCCAAGAAGGCGCCGGCGAAGAAGGCCGCGGCCAAGAAGACCGCCGCGAAGAAGACCGCGGCCAAGAAGAGCGCGAGCCGGTCCACGAGCGGCTCGTCGGCTCGGAAGCGTGGGTGACCGATGATGGCCGAACGATCGCGCGACGAGGAGCAGAACGGCTTCCTGTCGATCCTCGACGAGCTCCCGGTCGACCGGCTGAAGAGCGAACTCCAGGGGGCGCTCTCGGCCGCCGCGGAGCGCACGGCCGAAGCCGCGACGGACAAGATCTCCAGTCTCACCGACCGGCTCACCGACGTGGCGTCCAACGGTGGCGTCGCGAGTAAGGCGCTGGCCGAGGGAGGCAAGGCGGCGGCGACCGGCGGGTCGCCCCTGCTGGGTGCGTTGAAGGGCGGAGTGATGGGAGCCAAGGACAAGGCGGCGGAGATGCTCGGCGGGGGATCCGGCGGCTCCGGCGGCAAGAACCCGCTGAAGGCGACGACGATCATCGAGTCGATCGACGTCGGGGTACCGATCGACGTCGCGTACAACCAGTGGACGCAGTTCCAGGACTTCTCCGGATTCATGAAGAAGGTCGAGAAGGTCGAGCAGAAGACCGACGAGAAGCTCGACTTCAAGGCGAAGATCCTGTGGTCGCACCGCACCTGGGAGGCGAGCATCCTCGAGCAGGTGCCGGACGAGAAGATCGTCTGGCGCTCGAAGGGCGAGAAGGGCCACGTCGACGGCACCGTCACGTTCCACGAACTCGCCTCGAACCTGACCCGGGTGCTGGTGGTCCTCGAGTACTACCCGCAGGGCCTGTTCGAGCGGGTCGGCAACATCTGGCGCGCCCAGGGCCGCCGGGCGCGGGTCGAGCTGAAGCACTTCCAGCGGCACGTGATGACCGACGTGATCCTGCACCCCGACGAGGTCGAGGGCTGGCGCGGCGAGATCCACAAGGGCCGGGTGTCGGAAGGCTCCGAGGACGAGGACGAGTCCGGCGACGAGTACGACGAGGACGAGTACGACGACGAGGGCGAGGAAGAGTACGAGGACGACGACGAGTACGAGGACGACGAAGAGCCGGCCGACGAGTACGACGAGGACGAGGAAGAGTACGAGGACGAGGGCGACGAGGACGAGGAAGAGCCCACGGACGAGTACGAGGACGAGGAAGCGGACGAGGGCGACGAGTACGACGAGGACGAGGAAGAGCCCGCGGACGAGTACGAGGACGACGAGTACGACGAGGACGAAGAGCCGGCCGACGAGTACGAGGACGAGGGCGACGAGGAAGACCTGCCCGAGGACGAGTACGAGGACGACGAGGGCGAAGAGGACGAGGACGCCGAGTACGGCGAGGACGAGTACGACGACGAGGAAGACCTGCCCGAGGACGAGTACGAGGACGACGAGGAAGAGCCTGAGTCGCGGCCTCGCCGCCGGGCGAGCTGAGCGAGCCGATCGGAAGGAAGACTCATGACCATCGCGGCCAACGGCCAACGCCGGTCCGGCGGCTACCTGGACCGGCCTGCCCCGAGCAGTCTCGCGGACGTCATCGACAGCATCCTCGACAAGGGGCTCGTGATCGATGCCTACGTCCGGGTCTCCCTGGTGGGGATCGAGCTGCTGACGATCGACGCACGCATCGTCGTCGCCAGCGTCGACACCTACCTGCACTTCGCGGAGGCCACGAACCGCCTGGACCTGTACGAGAAGGGCAAAGACCTTCCCGAGGTCATCCAGGACATGACCGAAAGCACGGCGCAGGGCAAGTCGAAGGGCCTGCTCACCGGCGCCAAGGAGGCACTGTTCGGGTCCGACGACGACGATCGCCAGCTCGAGCGGGGCGACGAGGACGAGGACGAGGAGCCGGAGGAAGCCCGTCCGCGCCGCCGTCGCCCGGCCAAGAAGGCCGCCGCCGCCCGTCGCCGGAGGACTGAGGAGTGACCGTGACCACGCCGGGCCAGATCGGCCTCGGATGCTACGTGTACGGAATCGTCGCGGCGGACGTCGTCGTACCGGCGGATCTGCGGGGTGTCGGCGACCAGGTCGTCGGCGTCGCGCCGTACGGCGACGTGGCGGCCGTGATCAGCCCGATGGACAGCGACGGCACGCTCGCCGGCCGCTCGGATCTGCTGGCCCACGGCCGCGTCCTCGACACACTGGCAGGGCTGGGACCTGTGGTTCCGGTGCGCTTCGGGTCGGTGCTGCAGGACCAGGACGCCGTCACCAGCGAACTGCTGGAACCCGAGCACGACCGCTTCCGGGCGATGCTCCAGGAGCTCACCGGCCGCGTGCAGTTCACCGTCCGGGCCCGGTACGAGGAGCAGCAGGTGCTCGGTGAGGTCGTGGCCGAGAACCCGGAGATCGCGCGGCTCCGGGAGCTGACGCGCGACCGCGAGGACGAGTCGACGTACGGCGCCCGGGTCCGGCTCGGCGAGCTGGTGGCCAGGGCGCTGGAAGTGAAGAGCGCCGACGACGGGCGAGCCCTGCTCACCGAGCTCGACCGGCACGTGGCCGCCCTGAACATCCGGGAGAGCGCCGGGATCGACCGGCTGCTCGACGTCGCCGTGCTGGTCGAGGACAGCCGGCGCGCGGAGTTCGAGCGGGCCGTCGAGGACCTGGCCGAGAGGTTCGCCGGCCGGGCACGGCTGAAGCTGATCGGCCCGACGGCGCCGTACGACTTCGTGGATGCGGAGCAGTGATGGGCCTGATGACGAACCTGCTGACCCTGCCGCTCGCACCGGTTCGGGCCACGATCGCGCTGGCCGAGCAGATTCGCCGCCAGGCCGAGGCCGAGTACTACGACCCGGCCCGGATCCGGCTGCAGCTGGAGCAGATCGACGTACTGCGGGAGAGCGGGCAGCTCGACCCGGAGCAGGCCGCGATCTGGGAGGACGAACTGGTGAGCCGGCTCTACGCACGACGCGAGGAGACCTGATCATCGATGGCAACCACGCGCAAGACGACCCAGACCCGGGCCAAACCACAGCCCAAACCACAGCCCAAACCACGGTCCGAGCCAGAGGCCAAACCACGCCCGGAGCCAGAGGCCGAGCCCAAGCCCAGGCCGCAGTCCTTGCGGACGGTCGCGGTCTCGGCCGCGCGGGAGCTCGCGGAACTGATCGGCCACACCCCCGAGTCGATCGTCGCGGTCGAGAAGCGGGACGAGGGCTGGCTGGTCCAGGTCCAGGTGGTCGAGGCGCGCCGGATCCCGGCGACGACGGACATCCTCGCGGTGTACGAGGTCGAGGTCGGCGAGGACGGTGCGGTCACCGGCTACCGGCGCGCGGACCGCTACGTCCGCGGACGGATCCAGGAGTAGGGCGATGAGCGAACCGACGATCTCCTCCCGCCGCCCGGGGATGGACCGGTACGGGTTCAGCTCGCCGGCGCCGCGTCCGGAGGGCCTGGCCGACATCCTCGAGCGGGTGCTCGACAAGGGCATCATCATCGCCGGCGACATCCGGGTGAACCTGCTCGACATCGAGCTGCTGACCGTGAAGATCCGGCTGCTGGTGGTCTCGGTGGACAAGGCGATGGAAATGGGCATCGACTGGTGGAAACGCGATCCGATGCTGTCCGTCGACGCCCAGCAACTGGCCGACGAGAACCGCGAGCTCCGCGAGCGGCTGGAGGAGCTGGAGCGCGACCGTGAGTGAGACAGGAACGTACGTCTACGCCGTGGGCCGGACCATCGACGAGGAACTGCTCAACGGATTGGAAGGCGTCGGCGACGCGCCGGTCCGGGTGATCGGCCACCGGGAGCTGACCGCCGTGGTGAGCAGTGTGGACCTCGGCGAGTTCGGCGAGGCCGCCCTGCGCCGCAATCTCGAGAATCTCGCCTGGGTCGAGCAGACCGCCCGCCGGCACGACGAGATCGTCCGGCGGGTGGCGGCGATCACGACGGCGCTCGCGCCGTTCCGGCTCGTCACGATCTACCGGTCCGACGACGCGGCGCGCGACCGGCTGGAGGAGTTGTACGACGACCTCGTCCGCGCACTCGACCGCGTCGACCGGCGCAGCGAGTGGAGCGTGAAGGCTTTCTGCCGCGTGCAGCCGGGCGCGTCGGTGCCGTCCGCACCGGCCGGGTCCGGCATCGCCTACCTGGAACGGCGTCGCGCCGAGATCCGGGAACAGCGCGAGGCCGTGACCGAGCAGCAACTGCTGGCCGACCAGCTGTTCTGGGACCTCGTGCCCGCGGCCGCCGCGACCCGGCGGCTCTCGGCACAGGACCAGCGCCTCAGCGGGCGCCGGGAGACGATGGCGCTGAACGTCGCGTTCCTCGTCGACGACGACCGCAGCACGGACTTCTTCGAGTTGGTGGACGCGATCCGCACCCGGTACCCGTCGCTCGACGTCGAGGTGAACGGGCCCTGGCCGCCGTACTCCTTCGCGGTGCTGGACAAGTCATGACCGTCCAGTCGTACCCGGCGACAGCGGCCGAACCGAGCCTGGTCGACCTGCTCGACCGATTGCTCGGCAAGGGCGTCGTGATCACCGGCGACATCGTCGTGTCGCTGGCCGAGGTCGATCTGGTGCGGATCCAGCTCTCGGCCGTGATCGGCTCCGTCCGCGAGGAGATGGGGATGCATGACTGACCCGCTGCTGCCGCTGACCGACCGGATCGAGGCGAACGCCGACACCGTCGAACGCGAGCTGTTCAAGCTCGTGCTGACGATCGTCGAACTGGTCCGCCAGCTGATGGAACGGCAGGCGATCCGCCGGATGGACCAGGGCGACCTGAGCACGGCTCAGGTCGAGGAACTGGGGCTCGGCCTGATGCGGCTCGAGGAAGCCATGACCGCGCTGCGCGAGCAGTTCGGCCTGAGCGCGTCCGATCTCAACATCGATCTCGGCCCGCTCGGTTCACTCCTGCCGGAATAGGTCTGGATGTGGTGATGATGAAGGTACTTCGAGGACTCGGCGCGGCGCTGGTCTGGCTGCTCGCGACGGTGGTGATGATTCTCGCGGCGGTGCTGTGCGTGACGATCGTGCTGCTGCCGCTCGGCCTGCCCCTGATGGCGCTCGGGCTGCGCCTGTACGGGTACGGCGTACAACTGCTGGTGCCGTCGGCGCCTGAGGTGAAACGCGGCGTGCGGAAGCGTCTCGGCCTGCGGGCGCGCGGTGACCTGTCCGGCGATGCCGAACGCGTGGGCAAACGGGTGCGCAAGGGCGGCAAGAAGGCCGGCAAGAAGCTGAAGAAGATGACCGGCCGCCTGGCCGGTGCGGTCGGAGGCTGACGATGAAGCTCGTCATGAGACTGGTCGTGAACGCGGTGGCGCTGGCCGTCGCCGCCTGGATGCTGAACGGCATCGTGCTGAGCGGCTCGAGCACCGCCGCCAAGATCGTCACGCTGATCGTGGTGGCCGCGATCTTCGGACTGGTGAACGCGCTGATCAAGCCGCTGGCGACGATCCTGTCGCTGCCGTTCATCGTGCTCACCCTCGGCCTGCTGATCTTCGTCATCAACGCGTTGATGCTGCTGATCACGTCCTGGATCAGCGACGGCCTCGACATCCCGTTCGAGGTGAACGGCTTCGGCACGGCGCTGATCGGCGCGCTGATCATCACGGTGGTCAGCTGGCTGATGAACGTCGTCCTCCCGGACAAGCTCGAGACGGACTGAGCGGAAGGAAACAGGACAATGGATCTGACCCAATCATGGAACGACGCGGTGGGCGCGGTGATCACCTTCCTGCCGAAGTTCGTGCTGTTCCTCGTCATCCTGTTCATCGGATGGCTGATCGCGGCGGCGCTGCGCAAACTCGTCGACGTCGTACTGTCCCGCGTGGGGTTCGACCGCGCCGTCGAGCGCGGCGGTGTCGGACGCGCCCTCGCACAGTCCAAGTACGACGCCAGCGGATTGATCGCCGCGCTCGTCTACTACGCGGTGCTGCTGATCGCCTTGCAGTTCGCGTTCGGCGTCTTCGGCCCGAACCCGGTCAGTGACCTGCTGGCGGCGATCGTCGGCTGGCTGCCGAGAGCGGTGGTGGCGATCGTGATCGTCGTGGTCGCCGCGGCGATCGCCAACGCCTTGCGCGACCTGGTCGGGAGCGCACTGTCGGCGTTGAGTTACGGACAGCTGATCGCGAGGATCGTGCAGATCTTCGTGATCGCGCTCGGCGTGATCGCGGCGCTGAACCAGATCGGTGTCGCCACCGCGGTGACCACTCCGGTCCTGGTCGCGGTCCTCGCGACGGTCGGCGGCGTCATCGTCGTCGGGATGGGCGGCGGGATGATCCGGCCGATGCAGCGGCGCTGGGACCGGTGGCTCGACCGGGCCGAGGAGGACCTTCCGAACGCCCGGGCGCGCGAGCATACGTACCCGCGCGGCCGCGACGACGCGGAACGCACCCAGTGGCACACGGAGCCGGGGGAGTCGTCGACGGTCGGCCTGCCTGGCGAGCCGCTGGGCGGAGCTCGCAGGTCCACGCCGCCGCCTCCGCCGCGGAGCGACGGCATCGTCTGACGCGGGGCGGTACGCCGTACAGCTCGAAAAGAAGGAGAGATCATGCCCAAGAAGTCACTGGGCGACAAGCTCGAACGACAGGTCGAGAACGTCAAGACCGGTTTGAAGGACGTCGCCCAGAAGCTCACCGAACCGGACCCGGAACCGCGCATCGGCCTCACGCCCAGCCGGCCCGGCAACGCACGGCCGACAGGTCGCGCGCCGTCGAAAGAGGAGCTGTACGCCGACGCGAAGCGCCTGGGCGTCAAGGGCCGCTCGAAGATGACGAAGGAGCAACTGGCCCAGGCCGTACGCCGTTCCTCCTGACTCCGAACGGAGACTGACCTGCGCTCTGAGGGGCGGCGCGGGTCAGTCTCGCACGGGTGCCGCGCGGCACTGATGGGCGGCGAGAACCCTTCTGCGGTGGGCGGACGGAGGGCAGAAGAAGACTGCGACGCCGGCAAGGGCAGCTGCGGCGAGCAAGGTCGTGGTGTACCCGACCGGTTGAATGGCCAGTCCGGCGGCGGCCGGTCCGCTGATGGTGCCGAGGGTCAGGGCGGTGTTGACGGCGGCGAGACCGGCCGAGGGCCGGGACGCGAAGACCTGGGCACTCCAGATGCCTTGGCTCGCGACGACCGCGCCGTACGACGCTCCGAACATCACGGCCGCGGCGAGCACGGCGGCGAACTGACTGGTGCCGAGGGCGACGAGTGTCAACGCGATCGCGAGCACTGCGCAGGCACTGAGATAGCAGTTGCGAAGACCGATGCGATGGACGGCCGAACCGCTCCACGAGGCGATGATCGACGCCGCTCCGCACAAGGCGTAGGCGAAGCGGGCCTGGCCGGACGACAGCCCGGCCGATCGGAGCGCCTCGACGCTGAACGTCCACCAGACGGCACTTCCGGCGCCGACAAGCACCGATGACAGCAGCAACGGTCGCGACTTCGGGCACACGAACCAGGTCCAGCTCAGCTGCGGCGGTCGCGCTCGTCCTTCGTGCCGGATCCTCGCCGGTGCCAACGCCGTCGCGGCGATCCCGGCGGCGACCGCGAGGACGACGAACGCGAGCCAGGCGAACCTCCAGTTCTCCCCGAACCCGACCGCGACCGGCCCCGCGATCGCGACACCCCAGCCGGTGCCCGAGCTGATCGTCGACCACGCCTGCGCGCGCCGCGAGGCCGGTGCCTCCTGATCGACGATGTCGGCGTACGGCGGGAACGCCAGGCCGGCGGCCGCGCCGGCGATGATGACGCCGACTGCCGCACCAGTGGAGGTCTGTGCCACCGCGACGACCGTCATACCGGCGGCTGCGAGGACCGCCGCGAGCGCGATCGGCCACCGGGAGCCCAGCCGGACGGTCATCCAGATGACGGCGATGTTGGTGCTCAGGTACGACGCGTAGGCGCCCGACGCGATCAGGCCGGCGGTGTGGGAGGTGATCCCGAGGTCGGCCTGCATCTGCGGCAGCAGGAGTCCGTAGCCGTACCGCGCCAGGCCGAACGTGACCGCGATCATCGCGACGCCGGGCAGCACCAGGCGCAGGAAAGGGGTCCGCACCCGGGACCTGTGCCCGACGGGCTATGAGTCAATCACTTACCTGATGGAGCCTGCCTCGGCGTCGGTGATGAGTTCGAGGGCTACGTCGCGGAGTTTGCGGTTGGTCTGGCGGCTGAAGCGGACGAGGGTGTTGAAGGCGCGGTCGGAGGAGATCGAGTAGCGCTCCATCAGGAGGCCGACCGCCTGGCCTATCTGGTCGCGGGTTTCCAGGGCGGCCAGGAGGTTCTCCGTGCGTTGGGCGCCCGCGTAGGCCACCGCGGCGTGGACGGCGATCAGGCAGCCGATCTGCTCGGACTCCTCGGTGAAGGCGTGCGCGTTGCCGGCGTACAGATTGAGCGCCGAGAGGTTGTCGTCCTTGTAGTACAACGGGAAGGTCAGCACGCTGAGTGCGCCGAGTTCCGCGGCCCGGGGCGCGAGGCGCGGCCAGCGCGATTCCGTGCGCATGTCGTCGACCCGGACCAGCGGCTTGTGTTCGCGCAACGCGTCCAGGCACGGGCCTTCGCCGAGCTCCGACATCAGGGCGTCGACGCGCATCGGCAGGGTGCCGGATTCGGCCTTGTGGGACACGAGTTTGCCGACCACGATCGTGGTCGCCGAGCCGTCCTGCGCGCCCGGCACCAGCTCGACGGCGGCCTGCACCGCCTCCCGCAGCACAGCGTCCGGCGCCTCGGCGCGGTGCAGGTCACGGGCCAGTTCGCTGAGATCGCGGGCCAGTCCGTCCGGCCCTGAGGCCGGTGTGGATCTCGGCGCGGAGCTGGAATCGTTCATGGCATTTCCCTCGGACCATTTCTGAATAGCACCGACCGGCCGGGATCGTCCAGCAGCAGAAGAAACTTCCGGACGGGGCTTGCCGGGAACACGTTCGTCCGGTCATAGTGGTTCAGCCTCAGACAGCCCGGGCGCCGAATTTCTTTCGAGCATGCCGAGGGGTGTCATGCGCGATTCCGATCCCCGCACCGTTCGTGAACTGTTGCTCGCCCTGCACGAGGTCGAGGACGAGTTGCGAACTGCGCGCCGGCACGCCGACCGTGAGCAACTCAACGCCGTGATCGAGCGCAAACGCAGGATTCTCAGCACCTTGGCCTGCCGCCGCCGGCACCGGTCCGCCGTCGCGTGATCGCTGCCCCACAGTCCGATTGCGGGCCCGTCGAAGTTCAGGGGAGGGGGCGGGTCCGCAATCGCAGACCTCAGTCGGCCGCCACGGTCACGATGGTTCGGCCGCGGACGCCCGGCGCGAAGGCGGCCGGGGCGTCGGCCAGGTCGCGGACGGTGCTGACGAGGGGGACGATCCGGCCGTCGCGGAGGCGGTCGGCGAGCTGGGTCAACTGCCCGCGGTCCGGCTCGACGACGAAGAAGATCGCCCGGCCGCCGGACGGCTGCACCGTGGGCGGATCGGCGATCGTGACCAGGGTGCCGCCCGGGCGGATCAGCGCGGTGGAGCGGTCGCGGATCTCGCCGCCGATCACGTCGAGCACCACGTCGACGCCGCCGGCGTCCTCCAGCCGATCGCTGTCCAGGTCGAGGAACCTCTGGACGCCGAGATCGCGGGCAGCGTCCTGGTCGGAGGCCCGGCCGGTGCCGATCACGTGGGCTCCGGCCTCGCGAGCCAACTGGACGGCGATGGTCCCGACGGCGCCGCCGACGCCGTGGACCAGGACGGTCTGCCCGGCCTTCAGGTCGGCGTGGTCGAACAGCGCCTGCCACGCCGTCAGGCCGGAGATCGGCAGCGCGGCGGCCGCTACGTGGTCGACGCCGGCCGGCAGCGGCGCGAGGTTACGGGCCTCGACGGCCGTGTACTCGGCGAGCGAGCCGTTGCGGGTCCAGTCGGCCAGGCCGAAGACGGACTGGCCGACGGTGAGACCGGTGGTGCCGTAGCCGAGCTCGGCGACCACGCCTGACAGCTCGTGGCCGGGCACGGACGGCGCGCGGTCGTGACCGGCGCGGTCCGTCCACGTTCCCGGCCAGTCGAGCTCGCCACGGGTGAAGCCCGCCGCGTGGACTCGGACGATGACGTCGTTCTCGGACGCGTGGGGGTAGGGCAGATCGGCCAGCGCCAATCCGTCCACACCCGCCGCGCGGTCCCGGGCCGTGATGGCTCGCATGATGATCCTCGGGGGTAGTCGTCGGGCTTGCGTCGATTCCGACGCTACGCGCTCCCGGCCCACGACCGGACGGCCATTCGGCACCGGTGACGATGGGCCAATTCGGGTCCGGGTGGCCCACCGGAGCGGCAGTGGATTGGACCGGCGACGCGGGCCTGCCGCGCCGTACCGTCGAATCATGATCGGGATTCCTGACACGGCCGCCTCGTCGGCGGCCCTCGACGTGGCCGCGACCTACCTGTCCGCGACCATGCTCAGTCACTCACACCGCGTCTATCTCTGGGGAGCGACGTACGGTGACGAGCACGGCCTCCGGTACGACGCCGAGCTGCTGTTCGTCGCGGCGATGTTCCACGACATCAGCCTGGTGCCGGTGTTCGACAGCCACACCATGTCCTTCGAGGAGGCCGGCGGCCATGTCGCCCGGGTGTTCGCCGCCGGTGCGGGCTGGCCGGGCGAACGCCGCGAACGCCTCGGCGAGGTCATCGTCCGGCACATGTGGCCCGAGGTGGATCCGGCCGACGACGTCGAGGGCCACCTGCTGTCGCGGGCCGCGGCGGTCGACATCGTGGGCAGGGACCTCGACGACTTCACCCCGGCCTTCCGCGCCGAGATCCTGGACCGGTATCCCCGCTCGGGCCTCGCCACCGAGTTCCTTGCCTGCTTCCAGGCCCAGGCCGCCCGCAAGCCCGGCAGCTCCGCGGCCCGGGCCGTCGGGTCCGGCCTCACGACACGGATGGCAGCGAACCCGCTCGACCTGTGAGCCTTGCGGCGGCTATCGACTGTCGATAGATTTATATCGTTGGTCGGTCAAGGGGGTTGGAATGGGACGAGTTGCTGTGCTCGCGTTGCGGGCCGTGCTGGCGGTCGCGCTGCTGGGATCGCTGGTCGTGCAGGGCGTGATGGTGCCGCTGCTGTGGACGGACCTCGACGACGCGCCCGCCGCGGTGCGGGTCCCGGTGATCGTGATCGTGGTGCTGGCCATCGTGACGTTGCAGGTGACGGCGGTCTGCGTCTGGCGGCTGCTGACGATGGTCGGGCGTGGCACGGTGTTCTCCCGCGGCGCCTTCCGGTACGTCGACATCGTGATCGGCGCGATCGCCGCCGCGTCACTGCTCATCTTCGGTCTGGCGGTCACCCTGGCGCCGGGCGAGGCGGTCGCGCCGGGCGTCGTCGGCCTGGTCTGCGGGCTGTCGGTGGTCGTGGCCGGTGTCGCGCTGGTCGTCTACGTGCTGCGGATGCTGCTCGTCCAGGCCGTTGCCACCGACAACGAGGCGCAGCAGCTCCGGGCCGAGCTCGACGAGGTCATCTGATGCCGATCGTCGTCGACGTCGACGTGATGCTCGCGCGCCGCAAGATGGCCGTCGGTACGCTCGCGGAGCGCGTCGGCATCACCCCGGCGAACCTGGCCGTGCTGAAGAACGGCCGCGCGAAGGCCGTCCGGTTCAGCACGCTGGCCGCGCTGTGCGAGGTGCTCGACTGTCAGCCCGGTGACCTCCTGCGCTGGATCCCGGACGACCAGGATCCCGCCGCCACCTCGAGCTCGACGGCCGGCCGCGGGGCCTGAAGCGCGGGACAGGCTGCGTGGTCAGCCGCGGCGGGTCCACTGCTCGAGAACCACGAGTGTCTTGGTGCTGGCGATGGCCTCGGCGGAGCGCAACGAGCTGACGACGCGGCGCAGGTCCTCCACGCCCTCGACCTGGATGCGGACCAGGGCGTCCGGGTCGCCGGCCAGGGTGAGGACCTCCTTGACCTCGGGGACCTGGGCGACGAACTCCATGATCTGGGCGAGGTCGAGGTCGTCGGCGAAGTGCAGCTCGGTCATCGCCTCGATACCGCCGGCGATCCGGCCGTGGTTGATCTGCACGGTGTAGCGCTCGATGACGCCGAGTTTCTCCAGCCGGGTGATCCGGCGCTGGACCGGCGCGACGGTGAGGCCGACCGCGGTCGCGATCTCGCGCAGCGGACGGCGGGCGTTGTCGCGGAGCAGGTCGAGGATCGCGCGGTCGGTGTCGTCCAGGCTGGCTTGCTCGGGCACGCAACGAACTCTACTCCGGAGAGACCATTTGTTGCGCCGATGCCGGAGGCAGCGTGGCGGGGATTGCGGATCGTCGCCAAACTCGACGACAAGTCTTGTGACCCGGCCCACCCAGCCCGCACTCTCTGGGGAACTGCCGCGGACCCCTGGAGAGCCGATGACCGCCATCGCCCCTGCCGAGATCACTGCGGAGCGACTCGCCGCTGCGCCGCCGTACGACCTCGACGACCGGTTCCGTCCGTCCGGACCGCCGACGTTGCTGACCGGTGTCCAGGCGATCGCTCGGCTGCTGGTCGAGCACCGCGCGCTCGATCGGCGCCGCGGGATGCGGACGGCGTCGTTCGTGTCCGGCTACCAGGGCAGCCCGCTCGGCGGACTCGACCGGCTGCTCGCGGGGATGCGGGACGTGCTCGACGAGAACGACATCCGGTTCGTGCCCGGCCTGAACGAGGAGCTCGCCGCGACCTCGGTGTGGGGCAGCCAGATCGAATTGCCGCTCGGCACCGGTACGCACGACGGCGTCACCGGCTTCTGGTACGGCAAGGGGCCCGGCGTGGACCGAGCGACCGACGCGCTGCGGCACGCCAACATGTACGGCGTGAACCCGCGCGGTGGCGCCGTCCTGCTGGTCGGCGACGACCCCGCCTCGAAGTCCTCGACCGTACCGGCGGTCAGCGAGCGGTCGCTGGCCGCGCTGGGGATCCCGGTGCTGTTCCCGCGGAACGCGGCCGAGATCGTGACGCTCGGCCTGCACGCGATCGAGCTGTCGCGGGTGACGGGCTGCGTCGTCGCGCTCAAGATCGTCGCGGACGTCGCCGACGGCGCCTGGGCGGTCGACGCGGCCGCCGGCGACGTCCTCCCGGTGATGCCGGCGATCGAGTGGGACGGCAAGCCCTACACCTACCAGCAGCGCCCGATGGTCGTCCGGCCCGACGCGATCGTGCGCGCCGAAGCCGATCTGGTCGGGCCCCGCACCGAGCTGGTCCGCGCGTACGCGGTCGAGAACGGCCTCGACGTGGTCGACGTCGACCCGGTGCACGCGCGGGTGGGATTCGTCGCCTCGGGCAGCTGTTACGACTCGATGCGGCAGGCGATGAAGGACCTCGGCGTCACGGACGAGGCACTCGCGCGGGCCGGCGTCCGGGTGTTGCGGCTCGGGCTGATGAGCCCGGTCGCGCCCGGCACCGTGCGCTCGTTCGCCGAGGGGCTGGACCGGATCGTCGTGGTCGAGGACAAGACCGCGTTCGTCGAGACCCAGCTCCGGGAGATCCTCTACGGTACGCCGGACGCGCCGCAGATCGTCGGCAAGCGTGACACCGGCGGCCGGCCGCTGATTCCCGCCGACGGCGAGCTCACGTCGGGCCGGCTGCTCGCGCCGCTGCGGTCCCTGCTGCAGGACCTGGTCGCCATCACACCGCCCCCGGCGCCGCGGACCCCGCTCCCGTTGCTGTCGACGAGCCGCTCGGCGTACTTCTGCAGCGGCTGCCCGCACAACCGCTCCACCGCGCTCCCCGAGGGGTCGATGGGCGGTGGCGGGATCGGCTGCCACGCCATGGTCACGATCTCCGACCGGCAGGACAGCGCCGTCACCGGCGTCACCCAGATGGGCGGCGAGGGCGCCCAGTGGATCGGCCAGGCGTGGTTCACCGACGCCGGCCACATGTTCCAGAACGTCGGCGACGGCACCTTCTTCCACTCCGGGCAGCTCGCCGTCCAGGCCTGTATCGCGGCCGGGGTGAACATCACCTACAAGGTGCTCTACAACGACGTCGTCGCGATGACCGGTGCGCAGGACGCCGAGGGTGCGCTGACCGTGCCGCAGCTGACCCGCAAGCTGTCCGTCGAGGGTGTGCGCAAGATCGTCGTCTGCGCCGACGAGCCGGACCGGTACCGCCGTCGCGACCTGGCGCCCGGCACGCTGCTGTGGAGCCGCGACCGTCTCGACGAGGCGCAGAGGATGTTGCGCGAGGTGCCCGGTGTGACGGTGCTGATCTACGACCAGCACTGCGCCGCCGACGCGCGGCGTCAGCGCAAGCGTGGCAGCCTTCCCGCTCGTACGCAGCGCGTCGTGATCAACGAGGCGGTGTGCGAGGGCTGTGGCGACTGCGGCGTGAAGAGCAACTGCCTCTCGGTGCAGCCGGTCGAGACCGAGTACGGCCGCAAGACCCGCATCGAGCAGACGTCCTGCAACACCGACTACAGCTGCCTCGACGGCGACTGCCCGTCGTTCGTGGTCGTCGAGACGGCCTCCCGTCGTACCCGGAAGGTGACGCGGAAGAAGGCGTCGTTCCCGGCGCCGCCGCCGGTCGCGCCGAGCAGCGCCGAGGACCGCGTCACCGCCACCCAGAACGTCTTCCTGGCCGGCATCGGCGGCACCGGCATCGTCACGGTCAACCAGGTCCTCGCGACCGCCGCGCATCGTGCCGGGTACGCCGTCGAGTCGCTCGACCAGACCGGGCTGAGCCAGAAGGCGGGACCGGTCACCGGTCATCTGCGGTTCGCGGACGGGGAGCTCGAGCCGGCCAACCGGCTCACGCCCGGGTCGGCGGACTGCCTGCTCGGCTTCGACCTGCTGACGCTCGCCGAGGACCGGAACCTTGCCTACGGCAACCGTGCGGTGAGCCGGACGGTGGTTTCGACGAGTCGCACCGCGACCGGGGCGATGGTGTACGACCCGGCCGTCCAGCACCCGGACGAGGCCGGGCTGCTGGAGCGGGTGCGGACCGCGAGCGCGGAACTGTTCGACTTCGACGCGCTCGAGGCCGCGGACCGGATCTTCGGCAACACGATCGCGGCGAACTTCCTGCTGGTCGGTGCCGCGTACCAGACCGGCGCGCTCCGGCTGCCCGCCGCGGCGATCGAGGAAGCGATCAGCATCAACGGCACCGCGGTGGCCGCGAACATCGCCGCGTTCACCTGGGGCCGTGTGGCGGTCGCCGACCCGGCCGCGTTCAGCGCCGCTGGGACGAAGCCGGCCGCGGTGGCGAGTCCCGTCGTACCGGCGTCGGTTGCGGCGTCCGGTCTGCAGGGCGAGGTGTTGCGCCTGGTCTCCCGGCGCGCCGCTGATCTCGTCGCGTACCAGAACGTGGGGCTCGCGAACTCGTACGTCGACTTCGTCGCGCGGGTCGCGGCCGCCGAGCAGGCCGTCACCGCGGACACCCGGCTCAGCGAGGCGGTGGCCCGCAACCTGTTCAAGCTGACGGCGTACAAGGACGAGTACGAGGTCGCCCGCCTGCTCACGGACCCGGCGTTCCTCGACTCGACCGGCGAGTCCTTCCCGGGCGGCGCGGTCTCGTTCAAGCTGCACCCGCCGGTCCTGCGTGCGCTGGGCCGCAAGAAGAAGCTGACCTTCGGCCCGAAGTCACACGCCACCCTGCGCATCCTCGCGAAGCTGAAGCCGCTGCGCGGCACCCGCGCCGACCTCTTCGGCTACGCCCACCTCCGCACACTCGAGCGCACCCTGCGCGACCACTACCGCACCCTGATGACCGATGTGACAGCCACCCTGACCGCCGAGTCCTACGACCGCGCAGTCCAACTCGCCGACCTCCCGGACCTCATCCGCGGCTACGAATCCGTCAAACTCCGCAACATCACCCGCTACGCCACCGCCCTCCGCGCCCTCGACGTCGAACCACCCGCACTCTGCGAGTGAAAGGCAAGTGAAAGGACGGCTGTCTAGCGTCGTGGCCACCATTCGGCTCGACCAGGAGGACAGATGCGACGGCTTCTTGTGGGATGTGTTGGTGCTGGAACGATGGCGGTTGCGAGCGGTCTGATCACGGTGCCGGCCCAGGCTGCCGAGTCGGTCGCGCTGTACGGCTGCAGCTCGTGGGTCCCCGGTTCCTGGGCGAACTACGCGATGGCTACGTGTGATGGGGGGACAGGTACCTATCGTGCGGTGGCGTACTGCCACACGAGCACCGGAGCGGTGACCGTGCGGTTCGGCGCGTGGAAGCGGCCGGTCTCGGGGTCCTACGCGTACTGCGCGAGCTCGGAGCGAATCTTCGACGACGCCATTCAAACCTCTTCCTGACCTACCGCGCAGCTCTGGTCCGGCGTACCCGGGCCAGAGCTACTGCGGCCAGCAGGAGTCCCAGGGCGGTGATTGCTCCGATTGTCAGGCCCTGGCTCAGGCCGGGTGGGTGGTAGGTGCAGGACAGGTCGGAGGTGCCCGGGGGGAGTGGCACGGCGATGAGGCCTGCGCGGTTGTCGGGGGTGGCGTTGGGGGAGCAGTGCCAGCCTTTGGTTCGGATTGTGCTGATGACGAGCGTGGTCGCGGTGGTGCTCGGGGTGAGGTGGATGGTGATGGTGTGGCCGGTGGCCTTCACCTTGGGTGGGGTGGGTGGGGTCAGGGAGCGGACGGCGGACTTGAGTTTGGCCGGGTCGAGGCAGCCGATGGGGGTTGCGGGGAGGGTCGCGCGCGGGCCGGGGCGGATCGGTACGGCGGCGATGCCGCTCGCGCCTACCGTGCCGGCGCGGAGCATCGGTGCGCCGGCGTAGAGGCCCGGGGACTTCACTCGCGCGGACAGGTTGACGACCCAGCCGCGGCCGGGCACCAGAACCGTGCCGACGAGGTCGGGAGCCGCGAACCAGATCTCGGAGCCGGGCGCGCAGGACGCGAGCAACACGGTCGCCCGGCCCTTCTCGGTGCGCACGCTCGGCACGGTGTACACGTCCGCGCCGAGCGCCGACTCCTGCGCACCGAACGGACCGGGATCACTCGACGACCAGGCCGTAGCCGGTCGAACGGTGACCACCGGCGGTACGTCGGACCGCTCCAGCCGCGCCCCGGGATCGACCACGACGCGCGACCGGATCGCGAAGATCGCGTCGACCACCGGGTTCCGCGGATCGACCACGGCCCGGCCGTACGAGCTGTACCCGAACCCGAGGTCCAGCAATTGCTGCGAGACCCTGTCAGGCATCGTGCTCGAGTAGTACTGCGGCCCCTGCCCGCCGATCAGCATCGGATCGTTGACGGTCTGCTCCGCACCGGGTGCCGTGCGGTACGTCGGCCAGTCCGCCGCGGACGTCACCAGCGAGCGCAGCGCGGTGTGCTCGTCGCCCCACGGCGCCTTCGCGCTCAGGATCTTGCTCCGGCGCTCGTCGATCGCCGCCGACGACAGCGTGACCTCGACGAACACCGCGGCAACGAGCACCGCCACCGCGCCACGCCGTACCCAACGAGGCCATCGATTCAGCACCCACACCCCGAGCGCGACGACCACCATCACGGGTACTACGAGATGCGTCACCCGCGTCGAACTGCGGATGTCCCGCGACACGAAGTACAGCAGCAGCACAGCACCGATCGGCGCAGCGACCGTCAGCACGGACCGGATCCCGGCGGACAGGGAGATCCAGCCGACGACGACCAGCAACCCGGCCACGACGAACGCCTGCCGGTACGGGCTCCCGTTCGGCGCGTCGAAACCGTGCCAGATCTCGTGCGTGATCCGGAACTGCAGGCTGAGCATCGCGAGCACGACCGTCGCGGTCCACACGATCCGTTCGCGGGCCGGGACCAACCGGTTGAACGGGAGACTCACCGCCAGCAGCAGCATGACCGTGCCGACAGCGAGCCCCGGCGTCGTGCCGACCCCCTCACTGCCGGGCAGCAACCGGGCCAGGAAGTTGAGCGGAAGCACCGGCTGGAACACGACATCCGGGCTGGGCCGCGCGGCCCGCACGGCCTCGAACGTCGGCAGCAGCAACGGAGCCGCCAGCCCGGTTCCGAGGCTGACGGCAACGATGCACCGCACGCCACCGGTCAGCCGATGCCGCCACGACACGGTCGCGTCGTACGCCAGCAGACGCGCCACCACGACGAGCGCCGCGCCGATCAACGCCATGTAGACGGTATAGAAGTGCGACGTCCACAGCAGCGCGACCACGACAGGCGTCACCATCATCGACACCGCCGATCGCCGCCGCAGGATCCACTCGCACAACAAGCACAGCACCGGGAACGCGACGAGCCCGTTCAGCCAGACGCTCATGTACGCCGCGTCGTCGATCGCCCACCCGCACGCGCCGTACGACACCCCCGCGATCACCGCCACCCAGGCCGGGCCCGGACGCAGATACCGCAGGTACGCCGTCATCGCGCCGGCCGCGAGCCCGATCGCCAGGACGTCGACCAGGAACAACACCAGGTCGACCCGGTCCCGCGGGAACAGCACGGTGATCCACGACAGCGTGGAACCGACGTACGCCATGAAGTCGCCGAGGAACGGCACCCCGAATCCGCTCGACCAGTTGAAGAACAGATCACCGCCGTGGCCGGTCAGCACGTCGCGGTAGTGCGCGTACATCGGCACGATCTGCTGACCGAGGTCGTTGGTGCTCCGCGGACGATCGCCGAACGGATAGGTGTGGCGCAGGATCCCGCTCGCCACGAAGGTCAGACCGGCGAGGACGGCCGCGACCGGCGCCGGCCAGTGCCGCCTCACGAGTCGGTCCCGGCCGGCGCCGGAGCCTGCGAAGGCGCCGGATGTCTCAGATAGCTGAGCCGTGCGGCCTCCTGCCGGCTCCGGCAGACCGCGTCGAGCAGATAGCCGAGCACGAGCACGAGGATCGCCGCCAGGCCGACGGACGACGCCAGGATCGCGGTCGGGAAACGCGGCACCAGCCCGGTCCGGAGGAAGTCGAGGACGACGGGAGCGCCGAGCACCAACGCCGCCGTACCGAGGATCGCCGCGAGGATGCCGTGGAACAACGCCGGCCGTTCCAGTCGCGCGAGTTGCAGGATCCAGCGCAGGATCCGCAGCCCGTCACGATACGTCCGCAGTTTGCTCTCGCCGCCGGGCGGCCGTTCCTTGTAGCCGACCTCGACCTCGGCGACCGGGACCCGCAGGTGCAGTGTGTGAATCGTGAGCTCCGTTTCGATCTCGAACTCCTGGGCCAGCGCGGGGAACGACTTCACGTACCGCCGCGAGAAGGCCCGGTAGCCGCTGAGCATGTCGGTGATGTCGCGGCCGAACAACGCGCCGACGGCCCCGGTCAGCATCCGGTTCCCGAGCGTGTGGCCCGGCCGGTACGCCGCGGCGTCCGCGTGCCGCCGGACGCCGACGACGTGGTCGTACGGTCCGGCGAGCAGGACGTCCACCAGTTCGGCCGCACGGGCGGCCTCGTAGGTGTCGTCGCCGTCGATCAGCAGATAGACCTCGGCCTCGATGTCGGCGAACGCGCGGCGGATCACGTTGCCCTTGCCGCGGCGCGCGACGTGCCGGACGGTCGCCCCCGCGGCAACGGCGATCGCGGCCGTGTCGTCGGTCGAGTTGTTGTCGTACACGTAGATGTGCGCCGTAGGCAACGAGTCGCGGACCTCCGTGACCACCTTCCGCACCGCGGCCGCCTCGTTGTAGCAGGGCACGATCACCGCGACCGCGTCCATGTTCCTCCTTCCGCGTTGCGCCGGAGCAGGACCAGGTCGCCGTCCCGGACGACCAGATCGTCCGGGTGCGGCGCCAGGTGCGGATCGTCGTACGGCGCCAGCGTCCACTCGGTCGGACGTTTCGCCTTGAGCAGGTACACGTCGGTCCGGGACGACAAGTGCGGCGCGATCGAGTCCGTCGTACTCACCGTGGCCCCGTCCGGGATCCTGGCGATCAGCCGGTCGGCAGCGGCGGTGAACTCCGAGCGATGCCCGGGGCCGTTCGCGGCCGAGGACTGCAGGAACAGCGTCACGCAGGTCACCGTCAGCGCGGCGGCCACGGCAGGCAGAACGCCGCGCAGCCGCGGCTTGAAAAGCACCAGGCCGTGGATCAGCGCGCAGAAGAGGATCGGCATGAGTACGGCGTCATAGTGAAAAGTCGGGATCCAATAGAGGATGTACGTGCTCATCAGGCGCCACCCCAAGGTCGGCAGAAGCAACAGCACCAGGGGCGATCGGAGCGCGATGAACAGCGTCGGCAGCAGAAGCAGCAGCACCAAATGAAGTTTCCCCGACGAGAGGAAGTCGCCGGAGAGCGCGGCCTCCGGCGCGCGCAGCCCACCCGCTCCCAGATACCTGTAGTTGCCGTAGGCACTGAACGCCGGGATGATCACGAACACGCTGAGCAGCGACGCCGCGGTGCCCCCGGCGGCGGTGAGCAGCCCGAGCCGGCGGGTGCCGGGGCGCAGGGCGATCAGGAGGCCGAGCACGGCCAGCGTCAGGCCGAGGTCCTCCTTGACCAGGACGAGAGGAGCAGCGATCGCGACGGCGCGTCCCGGCCGGCCGTGGAGCAGTTCGGTCACCGCGAACGCGACCAGCGGTACGGCGAACGCGATCTCGTGGAAGTCGAAGGTGATCGCGTTCAGCAGACCCCACGACAGGCCGTAGCACGCTCCGACGACCAGTCCGATCCTGCTGCCGAGCGCCGTACACGCGAGTCGGGTGATGGGAAAGACCGAAGCCGCGAACAGCAGCGCCTGCGCGACCAGCAGCGTCTCGGCTGTCGGGAAGAGCCGGTAGAACGGGGCGAGTACGACCAGGATCGGATGGAAATGGTCGCCGAGCAGGATCAGTTGCGGGTCCCGGATCGTCGACACCGGCAGCCGGCCGTGCGCGTAGCTCCGCACGGCCTGGTCGAAGATGCCGAGGTCGAAACCACCCGAGCGGTACGACCAGTGCCGCTGCACCGCGAACCAGGTGTAGGCGGCCGCGAACCCGGCGGCCAGAGCAGCGGACGGCCGGGCGCCGGCGCGACGTTCCGCGACGGCTGCCAGCGAACGCGCGAACCGGCGCGCGGGCCGGCGATGGGCGAGGAGCATGCGGGGGAGTATGGGTTCGGCGTCCCGAAGGGGGCCTGAAGCAACCTGAAGACTTCTTCAGGATGCGGCGCCGGGTATGTGATCCTTGGACGGTGCGGCTACTGGTGGTTGAGGACGAGCGCCGGCTCGCCGCGGCGCTGCAGTGGGGACTGGAGTCGCACGGCTTCACCGTCGACGTCGTGCACAGCGGTCCCGAGGCGCTCTGGGCGGCGGAGGAGAACGTGTACGCCGCGATCATCCTCGACGTCATGCTGCCCGGCCTGAACGGCTACCGCGTCTGCGAGAGCCTGCGCCGCGGCGGCGACGCGACACCGATCATGATGCTGACCGCGAAGGACGGCGAGTACGACCAGGCCGAAGGGCTGGACACCGGCGCCGACGACTACCTGACCAAGCCGTTCTCGTACGTTGTCCTGGTGGCCCGGCTGCGCGCACTCCTGCGGCGCAGCGGCGCGGTCCGGGTCGAACTGGAGGTCGGCGACCTGGTCATCGATCCGGCCGCCAGGACCTGCCGGCGGGGTGCGGAGGCGATCGACCTGACGGCGCGGGAGTTCGCGATCCTCGAGTGTCTGGCGCGGCGGCGCGACGTGGTGGTCACCAAGCGGGAGATCCTCGAACAGGTCTGGGACGCCCACTACGACGGTGACGTGAATGTGGTCGAGGTCCATGTCAGTGCCCTGCGGCGCAAGATCGACCAGCCGTTCGGCCGGAACACCCTGCAGACCGTGCGCGGCATGGGTTACCGGCTCACCGGCAGTACCCATGCGTGAGCTCCGCCTGTCGACCGCCGTCCGTGCCGCCTTGGTCGCTGGACTGGTCGCCGCGGTGCTGGCCATCGGCTTCGCGTTCTGGATCCATCACCAGATCTACACCTCGCGCTACCACGACCTCCGGGATCAGGCGGACACCGACCGGCAGCAGCTGATCGCGAACATGTACGGCTACCGAACCCTCCAACCGGTCGCCGGAAGCCTCGCCGCGCCGCACACCAACGCGGTGTTCGAGGTTGTCGACGACGCCGGCAAGGTCGTGGACTCGAGCTTCGTCATCCGTGCGCTCGGAGCGGATCCGGTCGCGCTCGGACCGGATCCTGTCGCGCCCGGCCCGGACCGCCACAACCTGAAGGACAGCAGGTTCGTGACCGTTCGCGGTCTCGCCCCCGACTCGCACTGCGCCCTCGCGCCGCAGGGCGACTGTGCCGTCGCCGCCAGGATGGCCGGGCGGCGCCTGTGGGTGGACCGGGAGGTCGTCCCGGCCCGCGCTGTCCTGCTGAAAGGCGATCCGAACAGGGTCGTGGTGGTGTCGGTCTTCGTGCTGCCGTTCGAGGCCGAGGACGCGGCGGCCGAGGTGGACCGGGTGCTCGAGCGAACGCTGCCGCTGGCGGTCCTGCTGATCATGGTCGGCACGTACGTCGGCACGCGGCTGGCGCTCCGGCCGGTCGACCGGATGCGGGCGCGGGCCGCGGCGATCAGTCAGCGGAACCTGCACGAGCGCCTGCCGATTCCCGCGACCGGGGACGCGGTCGCACGGCTGGCGACCACGCTGAACGACACGCTCGCGCGGCTGGAGGCGGCCGCCGAGCAGCAGCGCGGCTTCGTCGCCGACGCCGCCCACGAACTCCGCAGCCCGATCGCCACGCTGCGGACCACCCTGGAGGTGGCAGGCGAGCATCCCGACCGGGCGGACTGGCCGCAGGTGAACAGCACCGCCGTCGAGGAGATCCACCGGCTCCAGCAACTCGCCGACGACCTGCTCCTGATGGCCCGGCTCGACGCCGACGCGTCAAGCACCCTGCAGCCGGTCGACCTGGCCGAACTGGCTCGCCGCCAGGTCGCACGGCGAATCGACGAGGGGCCTGGGCTGCACTTCGAGTCGGCCCAGTCAGCGATGGTGAACGGCGACCCCAGGCAGCTGGAGAGGCTGCTCCGCAACCTGCTCGACAACGCCGTACGGCACGCCCGGACCAGCGTCACCGTGCGGATCGAGCAGGGGCCCGAGCACGTCGTACTGCACGTCGACGACGACGGCCCCGGTATCCCGCCGGCCGACCGCGAACGGGTGTTCGAGCGGTTCACCCGCCTGGACGAGGCCCGCACCCGAGATGCCGGCGGAGCCGGGCTCGGCCTGGCCATCGCCCGGGAGATCGCGCACCGGCATCACAGCACCCTCACCGCCGCCGAGCCACCCACCGGCGGCGCGCGGCTCACGGTGACGATGCGCACGGCCGCCGGCTGAATTGGTCCGTGATTCCACCGGCCGATTGGGCGTGGATTCCGACCGGCTCGCGCCTAGATTGGCGGTGCGCAACGACCAACAGGGCAAAGGACTGGATCGATTCATGGAGTACCGCAATCTCGGGAAGACAGGACTGAAGGTCAGCGAGGTCTGTCTCGGCGCGATGCACTTCGGCGGACCGACCGACGAGCAGACCAGCGTCCGGATCCTCGACGAGTTCGCCGACGCCGGCGGCACCTTCATCGACACGGCCGACGTGTACAACGCGGGGGAGTCCGAGGCGGTCCTCGGCCGCTGGCTCAAGGGCCGCGACCGCGACGCCTTCGTGATCGCGACCAAGGTGTACGGCGCGATGGGCGACGGTCCGAACGACGACGGGCTGAGCCGCAAGCACATCCTGTCCGCCGTGGAAGCGAGCCTGCGGCGCCTCGGCACCGACTACATCGACCTGTACTACACGCATGTCTGGGACACCGCGACGCCGCTCGAGGAGACGCTGGCGACGCTCGACACTCTCGTCACGTCGGGCAAGGTCCGGTACCTCGGGGCGAGCAACGTCACCGGCTGGCAGCTGCAGAAGGCGATCGACCTCGCGGGGCCGAACCGGTACAGCGCGTTGCAGCCGCTCTACAACCTGCTCGACCGTGAGGCCGAGTGGGAGCTCCTGGCGATCTGCCGCAACGAGGGTCTCGGCGTCATGCCGTGGAGCCCGCTGCGTGCGGGATGGCTGGCGGGCCGGTTCCACCGCGGGATGGAGGCGCCGCCGGCGGACAGCAGGGTGGCGGCCGCGGCGGACCGTGGCCTGCTGGAGGCATGGGACTACTACAACAACGAGCGGACCTGGAACGTCCTCGACGCGCTGCACGACATCGCGGCCACGACCGGACGGAGCGTGGCGCAGGTGGCGCTGCGGTGGCTGATCCAGACCGAGCCTGTCACCGCTCCGATCATCGGACCGCGCACGCTCGAGCACTACGTCGACAACATCGGTGCCGTCGGCTGGTCGCTGAGCGAAGACCAGCTCGACCGTCTGACGGCGGTCAGCGAGAAGCCGCCGGTCTATCCGTACGACCTGCTCCGCAACTTCCAGCGCTGACCCCGGGCCGGTACGGCGACGCGCCGTACCGGCCTTCCGGCGTCGTGACTAGGATCTGTGGTCATGGCGAGGCAGTCCACGCGCACGGCCTGGACTGTCGTCCTGACGCTCGACGGTTCCGGGAAGCTGCACCGGCAGGTCGAGCGCGCGTTGCGTGAGGCCATCCGATCAGGACGGGTGTCGAGCGGGACGGTGCTGCCACCCAGCCGCGAACTGGCCGCGCAGCTGGGCTGCTCGCGCTGGGCCGTCACGCAGGCGTACGGACAGCTCGTGACCGAGGGCTACCTGGCCACCCGCGTCGGGTCCGGGACCTGGGTCAGCTGGTCGGGCCGGAGTCGCCGGCCGGTCCGGAGTACGACCGCGGCCCGCGTCTCGACGTACAGGTTCGACCTGGCGCCGGGCGCTCCCGACCTGCGGGCGTTCCCGCGCACACGGTGGGCCGAGGCGGCGCGCGCGGCCGCGGGGACGGTGCCGACCGCGAGCCTCGGCTATCCGGACGAACAGGGCTACCCGCCGTTGCGCGAGTTGATGTCCGACTACCTCCAGCGCAGTCGCGGCGCGATCGCGACCGCCGAGGACGTCGTGATCCGCAGCGGCGTGAGCGCGAGCGTCCGCCAGCTCTGCACGGGCCTGCGCGAGCTCGGGATCGATCGCATCGCGGTCGAGGACCCGGGCTGGACGCGGCTGCGTGCGGTGATCGAGTCGACGGGCCTGCGGACCGAGCCGATACCGGTCGACCAGCACGGCCTCGACGTCGCGTGCCTCGCCCGGCGGGACGACGCACGGGCCGTGCTCGTCACCGCGGCCCATCAGTTCCCGACCGGCGTCGTGCTCGCACCGCAGCGCCGGCTGGAGCTGATCGAGTGGGCCCGGCGGAACGACGGCGTGATCCTCGAGGACGACTACGACGCCGAGTTCCGGTACGACCGCAGCCCGGTCGGCACGCTGCAGGGGATGGCGCCCGAGCACGTCGTCCTGCTCGGCTCGGTGAGCAAGACGCTGAGCCCGGCGATCGGGATCGGCTGGCTCGTGGCCCAGGGCCGGTGGCGGGAGCTGCTGGAACGATCGTCCGGCCACTGCCCGTCGACGCTGGACCAGGCGACGTTCGCGGAACTCATGGCCGCCGGCGCCTACGACCGGCATCTGCGGGCCATGCAGCGCCGGTACAAGCGCCGCCGGGACCAGGTCCTCGCGGCGGTACGACGGGAGCTGCCGACGTGGACGATCGGCGGGGCGGCGGCCGGGCTTCATCTCACGCTGACCCAACCGGCAAGCCTCGACACGGGCCGGCTCACGCTCGCGGCCCGGGACGCCGGGACCCGCGTCGTTGCGCTGGCCGACTACCGAGTCCACGCCGACGGCCGCGAAGCCGGCCTCGTGCTCGGCTACGGCAACCTCGCCGACAACGAGGTCGACCCGGCGATCCGCTCCCTCGCGACGGCCGCCGAGTCGCTCAGCGCAGGGTGAGCGAGGTCTCGCGCTCGAGGCGGGACAGCTTCTCCGGGTTGCGGACGTAGTAGATGCCGGCGATGCGCCGGTCCTCGATCCGCAGCGCGACGACACCGTCGAGCCGGCCGTCGAAGCTGAACAGCAGCGCCGGGTTCCCGTTGATCTGTGTCGGGCGGGTGGTGAGCGTCCCGCCGATTTTCTGCATGCTGCCGAGGAACATCCGGATCACCTTCTCGACACCGACGATCGGCTGCATCGCGTTCAGCTTGAGCCCGCCGCCGTCGCTGACCGCGACCACGTCGGGCGCGAGCAGCTGCATCAGCTCTTCGAGATCACTGGCCTCGACCGCGCGCTGGAAGGCCTTCACCACCGCCTCGCCCTCGCTCGGCGTGGCGGTCCGGTGCGGTCGGCGCGCGTCGACGTGCCGCCGCGCGCGATGGGCGATCTGCCGCACCGCCGCCGGTGTCTTGCCGATGGCGGCCGCGATCTCGTCGTACCCGAGCTCGAACGCCTCGCGCAGGACGAAGACGGCCCGCTCGGTCGGCGAGAGCGTCTCGAGGACCAGCATCATCGCCATCGACACGCTCTCGGCCAGCTCGAGATCGTCGGCCGCGTCCGGTGCGGTGAGCAACGGTTCCGGCAGCCACGGACCGACGTACGCCTCGCGGCGGCGTTGCAGGGTGCGCAGCCGGTTGAGCGCCTGGCGGGTGGTGATCCGGATCAGGTACGCGCGCGGATCCCGCACCTCGTCCAGGTCGACCTTCGCCCAGCGCAGCCAGGTCTCCTGGAGCACGTCCTCCGCATCGACGGCCGATCCGAGGATCTCGTACGCGACCGTGAACAGCAGGTTGCGCAGGGCAACGAAGGTCTCGGTCGCGGCGGCCTGGTCGTCGCTCATCCGGGCAGTTCTCCTCAGGCTGCGGGGCCGGCGTCCACCGGCGCCTCGGCGGTCTCGGCGGTCTGGGCGGACTTGGAATCCTTGGAATCCTTGGCGTTCTTGGCCTGGAGCCGCTTCGGGCGTTGCCGGTCCTTGAACCACAGGTCGAGCTGGCCGGGCTTGCGCGCCTCCTGGCGCAGCTGCCAGACCGTGCTCCAGCACACGGCCTCCTTGAGCATCGCCATCGACTTGGTGCCTTCGTGGTACACCCTCGAGACGCTGTCGTCCTTGCGGGCGAACTGCACGACGCCCGCGCGCCGTCCCAGGCTGATGCACTCGCCGAAGAATCCGACCTCGAAGTTCTCGGGCTGTTTCCCGGCGATCCGGCTGAGCACGGTCTCGGCGGCCTGGGGACCGATCTGGACCGCGGACTGGCAACTCATCCGCACGGGCAGGTCCGACGGTGCCACCGAGTCCCCGGTACCGATCACTCGCGGGTCGTCGATGCTCGTCAGGGTTTCGTCCGTGAGCAACCGCCCGATCGCATCGGTACTCAGCCCGCTGCGGGCCGCCAGATCCGGGACGCCGAATCCCGCGGTCCAGATGGTCACGTCGCTCGGGAGTTCGCGGCCGTCGGCCAGCTGGACGGCGTCCGCCGTCACGCCCGTCACCGTAGCGTCAGGCCCTTCGACGACGGTCATGCCGAGCTTGGCGAACCGCTTGGCGACCGCTCGCCGGGCCCGCGGGTGCAGGTACGGCCCGAGGGTCTTCCCGCAGACCAGCGTGACCTTGCGCCCTTGCTCGGCCAGTTCGGACGCGGTCTCGAGGCCGGTCGGTCCGGCTCCCACCACGGTCAGGGTTGCCGAGCCAGGTGCGGCGTCGACGACCGGCTGCAGTCGCTCCGCTTCTTCCAGGACGGAGATCCGGTAGGCGTGCTCCGCCGCGCCGGGCACATCGGGCACGGGGCTCCCGCTGCCGACGGCGTAGATCAGGTAGTCGTACCCGAGTTCGCCGCCGCTGTCCAGCGTCACCCGGCGTCCTGCCGCGTCGATCCGCGTCACGGTGTCGACCACCAGTGTGACGCCGCCGGCGAGAACCTTCCGGTAGTCGACCACGGCGTCGTCCGATCCGGTGACGAGCTGGTGCAGGCGGATCCGCTCGACGAACTCGGGACGGGGGTTGATCAGCGTCACGTTCACGTCGTGCCGCCGGGTCAGGCGGTTCGCCGCCATCACGCCGGCGTAGCCGCCGCCGACCACGACGACGTCGGTCTTCTTTGTCATGGCAACTCCTTCGCTCCAGGTGCAGCCTTAAAGACACCGGCACATCGGCGGTTGTGACAGGTCCGCACCGGCGACTTCGGGGCGTCGTGTGTCACACGGCGGGGCGCTACCCGGTCTTTCCCTGTGAGGAGTCAGTCAGCGCCACGAGGTGGGCCATGCGGGACATGATCAGTGGAGGTTTGGCGACGCTGCCGCGCCCGGTCGCCGCGGTCCTGGGCGGCGGCGGCGTGCTCGGCGCGGCCCATGTCGGGATCGGGCACGCGCTGGAACGGCGCGGATTCGTCCCGGACCTGATCGTCGGTACGTCGGTCGGCGCTCTCACCGGCGCGATCGCGGCCGCCCGTCCCGATTCCGCGGCCGCGCGGCTGGACGAGCTGTGGATCCATCTGCGCCGGCGGGAGGTGTTCCCGCTCGGCTATCTGTCCTCGCGGGCGAGTCTGTTCTCCGACCGTGGCCTGCGCCGGTTGATCTCGGCTGCCGAGCTGCCGGCACGGATCGGCGATCTGCCGGTTCCGTTCACCGCCGTGGCGATGGATCTCGCCTCCGGTGCGGAGGTGCGGATGGATCAGGGCGACCTCGAGTCGGCGTTGCTGGCGAGCTCCGCCATCCCCGGCGTACTGCCGCCGGTGGTCCGGGACGGCCGGACGCTCGTGGACGGCGGGCTGATCGCCTACGTGCCGGTGCGCGCCGCCTACGCGGCCGGCGCGGCCAGTGTGCTGGTCCTGTCGACCGGGCCGTCGAGCTGGCCGTTGCCGCCGGCATCACCGCATCGGCGCGCCGGTGCGATCGCCTGGCGGTCCGCCGTCCTGCAGGTGCACCACCAGATCGAGTGTGATCTGCAGGACGTGTCCGCGCACATCCCGGCCGTCGTGCTGCCGACCGGCATCGACAAGTGGCCCGCGCCGTGGGACTTCAGCCATTCGCAACGGCTGATCAGCACCGCGATGGCGACCGCGGAGCGCTTTCTCGACGGGCTCGAGGTCGACGGCCCCGGCCTGTACCGAGCCGACCCCGATCGCGAGTCGTCGCCGGCTCGCGCCGAGACAGGAACCAGCCAGTGAGCACAATCGCCTTCCTCAACATCGCGATGCACGGCCGGGTCAACCCGACCCTGCCGATCGTGGCCGACCTGGTCCGGCGCGGCCACGCGGTCAGCTATCACACCTCACCGGCCTTCGGTCCGGAGGTGGAACGCGCCGGCGCCACGGTCCACTACTACGCCGGCGGCGAGCAGTCCCTGCCGGATCCGCCGACGCCGATCGCGTTGCTCGAAGGGCTCGCGCACACCGCCGTACAGGTGCTGCCCGGCGTGATCGACGACCTGCGCGCGGTACGGCCCGATCTTGTGGTCCACGACTCGGCGTGCCTGTGGGGTGCGATCGCGGCCCGGGAACTCGCAGTGCCTGCGGCGTCGTCGTTCACGACCTTCGCCTTCAACCGCCACGCACCCAGTCCGACCGGGGCGTCGCGGAGCTTGCTGCGCGCAGCGGCGGCGAACCCGCTGCACGTCAAGCGCTACGTGCGATCCCGGTGGGTCCTGCGGCGGCGCTTCGACGCCGGCGGCCTGCGATTGGTTGACCTGGGCAACATCCGCCAGCCGCTCAACCTCGTCTACACGTCCAAGACGTTCCAGCCCGGGGCCGAGGAGTTCGACGACTCGTTCCGTTTCGTCGGCCCGAGTATCGGGGCACGCCCGCCCGACCCGTCGTTCCCCATCGACCGGCTGCGGGGCCGCGTCGCCTACCTCTCACTGGGCACCGTGTTCAAGGCGGATCCGCAGTTGCTCGGGACAGTCGCGGCCGCGCTCGCGCCGCTGGCCGACACCGTCGTCGTCGCAACCGGGCAGACCGATCCGTCGGCGCTCGGTCCGTTGCCCGCGAACGTCCTCGCCCGTCGCTCGGTGCCGCAGCCGGAGGTGCTGGCCCGTGCGTCCCTGTTCGTCACGCACGGCGGCATGAACGGCGTCAACGAGGCGATGTACGCCGGGGTTCCGATGCTGCTGGTTCCGCAGGGCGCCGACCAGCCGTTGGTGGCCGGCCGGGTGGTGCAGCTCGGCGCGGGGCTGACGATCCGGAACGAGGAGATCACCGAGGACGCCGTACGGACACTCGCGCGACGACTTCTCGACGAGCCCGGGTTCCGGAAGGCGGCGTTGGCCCTGCAGGACGCGGAGCGCGACGCGGGCGGGTTCCGCCGGGCCGCCGACGAGCTCGAGCGGTACCTGCGCGCGGCCGGGCGCGGTGACCTCGAAACACCTGCCGATCCCTCGCGGCGAGCGTGACCGATGTCGCCGGTTCTGGTGTTGCTGCTGATCGCCGGACTCTCCGAGGCGACCGGACGTGTCCTGCCGCTGGTGTCCCGCCGCCCCGGGATGTCCCGGCCCGTGGTCGTCGGCTTGCTCCTGACCGGCACGCTGATCGAGAGCGCCGTGATCGCGCTCTGGCCGCGGACCGCCTGGGCGCTGGCCGAGGCACTGCAGTCCGACCCGGTGCCCGACGCCGCCGGACTGGTTTGGACACCGGGCCTCATCGCACCGTTGGTGCTCGCGGGCGTGCTGGCCTTTCCGTGGCTCGGTCCGTTGCTTCACCTGCTGCTACTGGTCGCGGTGGGTGCCACGCTGACCGGTCCGTTGGCAGACGCCAGTGGCCTGAGCTGGCCGGCAGCCGCGTGCTGTCTGGCTGTCGCCGGGTTCGGCCTGGCGAGTGCGGTCGAGCTGGTTCGACGGCTTGTCGCGAGAGTACTGGCCTTCCGGGTAGGGGAGTCGTTCGCATGAACAGCGTCGTGCTGTTGCTCGGTGGGATCGGACTGGTGCTGATCGTCGAGGGCGTCCTGGCCCGGTACGAGTTACTCGCGTACAGCGTCGGCTGGCGGGTCTCGACGACCGAGCTGCCGGACGGCCTGCCGTACGCGCGCGGCGCGGCGCCCGATCGCCCGCCCTCGGCGTACCTGGTCTATCTCGACGGCATCGGGAAGCGGCAGTTCCGTGACACCCGCGACGGCGGCCAGCTCGTCCAGGCCGTGATCGCCGGGGCTCCGGAGCTGCGCGTGCTCGGCCAGGTGCAGCCCTACTCGCCGTTGGCCGCGCCGCTCGCGGACCGGCCCGTGTGGGCGTGGCTGCGTCGCCGGGCTGGTCTGCTGCTGTTCCTGCACAACGTCATGCAGACCTTCGTGGCGGCCGACCGCCGGTACCGTCCGCTGTACAACCGGGCCGTCGGTCAGCAGATCGTCGTGCAGCTCCGGCTGGCCGGATACCGGGACGGCAGTGACATCCCGGTGGTGCTCCTCAGCTACAGCGGTGGCGCCCAGGTCTCCACGGGCGCTGTCGACGAGATCCATCGCGCGCTGGGCGCGCGTGTGCTGGTGATCATGCTCGGCGGTTTCCACAACGGCGCCAACGACCTGTCGCGGGTCGACCACGTGTACCGGCTGACGAGCTCGAAGGATCGTATCGAGCGGGTCGGGACCTGGATCTTCCCGCAGCGGTGGCGGCTGTTCCGCGGCAGCGGCTGGAACCGCGCCGTCCGGGCCGGGAAGGTCACCGTCCGGACGCTCGAGCCGGCGACGCACGTCGGCCCACGCAGCTACATCAGCCCGACGGCCACCCTGCCGGACAGACGCAGCCACCTCGATCGCACCACCGGCACGGTGATCGACCTGATCAGGGAGTACTGCGCCGCACCGCGGTCAGATCTTCAGGCCGGCGTCGCGGAGGCCTGACAGCTCGATCGCGTTGCGCAGCGCGGACAAGATGTACTGCGGCACCTGGAGGCCGGCGTGCCGGGCCCAGAGGAGCTCGCGTTCCACCAGACTGACCTGCCGGGCGACCTCCAGGAGATCCCGGTCGAGGCCGAGTGCGCGGGCCACGTCACCGAAGTCCGCCAGCTGCCGGCGGTTGTTCACACCGACCGGCTTGAACGATCGCCGGCGCAGGATCCGCGCGAGCTGGAGCTGCCAGTCACGCAGCCCTTCCGCACCGACCAGGACCTCGGCCGACAGCCGGTAGAACGCGAAGTGGCCCGGTTCCTGGCGCTTGATCGGCGCGACGACGGTCTCGGCGATCGCGTGCTCGCCCAGGTGCCGGAGCCCGTCGACCAGGCGCGAGTAGGCCACCACGGCTGAGCGTTCGGTGGCGGCACCGGTCAGGTAGTAGAGCAGCCGGACGACGCCGAGCATGCCCGGCAGGTGCGACAGCAGCCCGAGCAGCTGGATCCTGGCGCTCACGTTGACGTCCGCGGTCACCGGGGTGAGCCCGCAGCGTTGCTGGACCGCGTCCAGCAAGACGCCGTGTTGGAGCTCCTGCGGTGACCAGACGTCCTCGTAGAAGAACTTGTCCGTGGCGGTGGCGTCGGGCATCAGGGCCCGCAACTCGAGCACGTTGCGCTCCACATCGAGCTCGACGCGGGCAAGGTAGTGGAAGACCGCGCCGTACCGCTGCCGGACGAGATCCGGACGATGAATCGTCAGATCCGCGGCGCCGAGCGACAGGGGCGGATGGTCGTCGGCGAACTGCTCGACGAAGCGGCGAAGGCCGTCGGGAGTCACTCGGTGAGACATGGCGTTGCCGTGCGTCCACTCAGCAGATCCTCGAGGCCGGTGAGGTTGCCGCCGCGGGTCGCGTCGAGGAACGTCCGCAGGAACCGGCGGTGGTGGGCCGGGCTCACGACCCCGGGCCGGTCGGTGGCGAGATGCCGCCGAGCGCGGCACACCAGCTGGCGGGTGTAGACCGGGCTGAGGCGCAGCAGCACCCCGATCCGGTCGTACGGATAGTCGAACAGCTCCCGGAGGATGTAGGCCGCGCGTTCGTTCGCGGTGAGCCGCGTGAGGACGAGCGCGACCGCTTCCTCGAGAGCCTCGCCCTGCTCGATCCTGGCCACCGGATTCGCGTTCGGATCCGCGACGTCCGGGGCCGCCGGGCCGTACGTCTCACGGCGACGCCTGGCCGATCGTTTGACGTTGATGGCTCTGCGGGTCGTCATGGTCACCAGAAGTGCCCGTGCGTTGCCGACCGTCGTCAGGTCGGTCTGCTGCCAGCGCAGCCAGACCTCCTGGACAACATCCTCCGCCTCGCTGCGGTTCCGCAGGATCCTCGACGCGATCGCGGTCAGTCGCCGCCGCTCACCGAGGAACACGGCGAGCGCCTCGGCGAGTTCGGGCTCGGGCGCACCCTCGATCACCTGCCAGGGCCGCAGCCCGTCCTGCCGTGTGGATGGTTCGATTCCGACGCTCATGCTCCTGGCCCTCCTCGCGTTCCGGCCGGTGGTGCGCGAAATCCCCCCACCCATCACGCTCCCGCCGCCGTCCCTGGTTTCGCGCCCCCGAGCACCCGTGGCCGACCACGTGGGCCTGGCAACTACGTGCCCGGTGCAACTACGGGCCTCGTGGTCGTACCGGCCCGGAGGCGATTGCGGGTACGCTCGACCGGTGGGACCTGGCCCGCACAACGCCGCACTGATCGGGCGGCGCAACGAATGCCGAGCCCTTGACGACCTCCTGCGAGGCGCCAGGGTGGGACGGAGCGCGGCTCTGGTCCTGCGCGGAGAGGCCGGGATCGGCAAGACCGCACTCCTGCGCTACGTGCTCGAGCGGTCGGACGGATACCGCCTGGTGCGCGCGGCCGGGATCCAGTCGGACATGGAGCTCTCGTACGCCGGCCTGCACCAGCTCTGCTCTCCGCTGCTGGCCGGGCTGGATCATCTCCCGGGGCCGCAGCGCGATGCGCTCGGCGCCGCGTTCGGCGTCCGGCCGGGAATCGCTCCCGACCGGTTCCTCGTCGGCCTCGCCGCGCTCGGGCTGCTCGCGCAGGCCGGAGGCGACCAGCCGCTGCTCTGCGTCGTCGACGACGCGCAGTGGCTGGACCAGGCGTCGGCCCTGACGTTGGGTTTCGTCGGCCGCCGGCTGCTCGCGGAGTCCGTCGTACTGCTGCTGGCCGTCCGGGAACCAGCAGCGCACCAATCGCTGGCAGGCCTCCCCGAGCTGCCGGTCAAGGGCCTGCGCGACCGGGACGCCCGACGGCTTCTGGACTCGGTCGTCACCGGTCCGCTCGACGCGCGGGTACGCGACCGCATCGTGGCCGAGGCCGGCGGCAACCCGCTGGCCCTTCTCGAACTGCCGCACAGCTGGGCGGAGGCGGGAGTGGCCGGCGGCGTCGCGGCCCCGGACACGCGGCTGCTGGAGAGCCAGATCGAGGGGGAGTTCGTCCGCCGGATCCGGTCGCTCCCGGTCGGGACCCGATCGCTGATGGTCGTCGCGGCCGTCGAGCCGGTCGGTGACGCCGGGCTGTTGCGACGGGCGGCCGAGCGGCTCGGCATCGACGTCGGCGCGGCCCTCGCGAACGCGGCGGACCTGCTGTCGGTGAGCTCCGACGTCCGGTTCCGGCATCCGCTGGTGCGCTCGGCGACGTACCGGGCCGCGTCCGGGAGCGATCGCCGGGCGGCACATCGCGCGCTGGCGGACTCGATCGATCCGGAGGTGGATCCCGATCGGCGGGCCTGGCACCGGGCGCAGGCCGCGCCGGGCCCCGACGAGGACGTGGCGGCCGAGCTCGAGCGGTCGGCCGTCCGTGCCCAGGCACGCGGCGGCGCGGCAGCCGTGGCCGCGTTCCTGGAACGCGCGGCCGAGCTGACCGAGGATCCCGGCCGGCGGTCGTCCCGCGCGCTGGCCGCGGCCTCGGCGAAGTTCCGGGCCGGGGCGTTCGAGCCGGCGACGAATCTGCTGGTGACAGCGAGCGCCGACCCGCCCGACGAGCTGACGCGCGCGGGCATCGACGTACTGCGGGCCGGTCTGGCCTTCGCGCAGGGCCGGGGCCTGGACGCTCCCGCGCCACTGCTCGCCGCGGCGCGCCGGCTCGAGAAGCTCGACGCGGCTTCGGCTCGTGAGACCTACCTGGAGGCGGTCTCGGCAGTCATCTTCAACGGCCATCTCGCGCGCAGCCCGGGATGGTCGGAGGTCGGGGCGGCGGCGCGTGGTGCGCCGCCGCCGTCGCAACCGCCAGGTGCCGCGGACGAGTTGCTCGACGCGTTGGCGATCCGTCTGACCGACGGTTTCACCGCCTCGGTGCCGATGATCGAGAGCGCGCTCACGGCCTTCTCGGCCGACGACCTTCCGGTGCAGGAGTCGCTGCGGTGGCTCCTGCTGGCGGGAGTCATCGCGGCGGACCTGTGGGATCTCGAGCGCTGGCAGACGGTCACGACGCGCCATGTCGAGCTCACCCGCCGGACAGGCGCGCTCAGCGGCCTGCCGCTGGCGCTGGACTCGTCGGCGGTCGTGCTGGTGTTCGCCGGTGAGCTGGCGGCGGCGGCCGCGGTGGTCGAGGAAGTGCGAACGGTGAGTACGGCGACCGGCACCGTCCAGCCACCCTTCGGGGCGCTGGCGCTGGCCGCGGCGCGTGGTCAGGCGCGTGACGCACGCGCGCTGATCGACGGCACTGTCAAGGAAGGGTCGCTCCACGGTCAGGGCCTCGGAGTGACGGTCGCGAACTGCCACCATGCGGTGCTCTGCAACGGCCTGGCCCAGTACGAGGAGGCGATGAGCGCGGCCGGCCGCGCAGCGCGGTACCAGGAGGAGTTCGGCGCTCCGCGATGGGCACTCGCCGAGCTGATCGAGGCGGCCGTACGCAGCGGCTCGCCAGGGGCGGCGTACAACGCTCTGGACCAGCTCTCGGAGACGGCGCGGGCCAGCGGTACGGACTGGGCGCTCGGTGCCGAGGCGTGCGCACGCGCCCTGCTCAGCGAGGGGACGGCCGCCGAGGACCGGTACCGCGAGGCGATCGAGCGACTCGGACGCACCCGCGTCCGCCTCAACCTGGCCCGGACCCATCTCCTGTACGGCGAGTGGCTGCGGCGGGAGGACCGCGCCGTCGACGCGCGGACGCAGCTCACGATCGCCCACGACCTGCTCCGCCAGTTCGGCGCCGACGCGTTCGCCGAGCGCGCCCGCCGCGAACTGCAGGCGACAGGCGCGACGATCCGCGAGCCCACCGTCGCGGCACAGACCGCACTCACCGCCCAGGAGTCCCAGATCGCCCGCCTCGCCGGCGACGGGCTCACCAACCACGAGATCGCCGCGCGCCTGTTCCTCAGCCCGCACACCATCGACTGGCACCTGCGCAAGGTCTTCTCGAAACTCGGCATCGCCTCCCGCCGCGAGATCGCCAACCGACTGGCCGAGGGCGCGGCGACGTCGGCCTAGGGCGGCTGGGGTGCCCTTTTACAGCGCTAGCATTCAGCGATGCTGACTTGGGGCGACGACGACATCCTCGACCAGGAAGGCCGTACGGTCGTGGTCACCGGCGCGAACTCGGGGCTGGGGTTGCGCGCGGCGACCGTGCTCGCGGCCAAAGGGGCACGGGTGATCCTCGCCTGCCGGTCCCGTGAGCGCGGGGAGCGCGCCGCGGCCGCGGTCGGCGGCGAGCTCGTACTGGCGGACGTCGCGGACCTGGACTCGGTACGAAGGGCCGCCGCGGAGATCCACGACCGTACGGGAGAGCGCGTCGACCTGCTGATCAACAACGCGGGCATCCCGGCCGGCCGGTTCCGGCGTACCGCTCAGGGACACGAGTCGATCCTCGCCACCAACTACCTGGGGCATGCCGCGCTGACCTGGTTGCTGATGCCCGCACTCCGCGCGGGGAAGTCGGCCCGCGTCGTGACCATGTCCAGCATCGCCCACCGCGGCAAGGGGTTCGACGTCGAGGACCCGAACTTCGATCACCGGCGGTTCCGGATGGCGTATGGCTACTCCCAGTCCAAGCTGGCCTGCCTGATGTTCGCGCTGGAACTCCAGGAACGCCTGCACAACGAGGCTTCACCGGTGGTCAGCGTCGCCGCCCACCCCGGATTCACCGGCACGGAGGTCGGCGCCGCGGGCGCCCGCAACCAGGGTCTCGGCGCGTTCGCGCGGCCGCTGAACGCGCTGACCAAGGCGCTGTCCCAGTCCGTGCCCGAAGGCACGCTGCCGCTGCTGTACGCCGCGACCGCGCCCGACGTCCGGGGTGGCGACTACTACGGGCCGAGCAAGTTCGGCGAGTTCTTCCGCGGGGTCGGCCCGGCCCGCATCGATCCACGGGCCCAGGACAAGGCACTCCGCGCGCGCCTGTGGACCCGCACCGCCGAGCTGACCGGGGTGCGGCCGGACCCGGCCTGACCCGCGTCGTGTGACCGAGGTCACACCGTCAGCTGGATTGCCGAGAGCTATCCAGGCGTTCTGAGTTTCATCGCGCAACTCAGCTCGGAAGGACACCTCGGCATGACCACCCTTGATCTTCCTGTTTCGGCCGGCTCCCGGTCGCCTCGCGTGCTCGGCCGGCGCGGTAGCTTCTGGACCGCCGCGGCGGTGGCGGGGATCAGTCTGTGGACGAGCGCGGCTCCCACGACGTCGTACCCGCTCTACGCCAAGACCTGGCATCTGACGCCGACGGCGACGACCGCGATCTTCGCGGTGTACCCGGTCGTCCTGGTCGTGGTCCTGCTGCTGTTCGGCCAGCTCTCGGACTACATCGGCCGGCGCGCCACCATGCTGTACGGCGTCGGCGCCATGCTCGTCGGCGTACTGCTCTTCGCGCTCGCCCCGTCCGTGGCCTGGGTGTATGCCGGCCGCGCGTTCATGGGCGCCGGTGTTGGTCTGGCCTTGGCCCCGGCGACTGCGGCAGCTGTGGAGTTCAGCGCCCGCGGTCGCGCGGCACGAGCCGCTTCGGTGACGACGGCCGCCACCGCGGCCGGGCTGGCTCTGGCGACGATCGTCGGCGGGGGACTGATCGAGTACGCGCCGGCTCCGCTGCACCTGGACTTCTGGGTCCTGCTCGCCGTCGTCGCGGGTGTGTTCGCCGCGGTCTGGGGAATGCCGCGCCACACCAAGGACGAGGCTCAGGGGCGCTGGCGTCCACGTGGCGTGACCGTTGCCCGAGGCATCCGACTGCTGTACCTGGCCGCGGCGCTCTCGGTGACCGCTGCCTACGCGTTCGGCTCGGTCTTCCTTGCCCTCGGCGCCCAGATCGTTCGTGACCTGGTCGGCACCGGCAACATCTTCGTCATCGGCCTGCTGCTCGCGATCTTCTCGGTCGCCACCGGGACGACCGCGATCGTCGGCCGCCGCTTCGCGCCGCGCCGCCTCGTCCCGCTCGGCGCCGTCCTGACGATCGTCGACCTGGTCCTGCTCGAGCTGGCCGCGACCGTGCACTCGCTCCCGTTCTTCGTCGCCACGACCGCCGTCGGCGGCACGGCGTACGCGCTGCTGTTCGCCGGCGGACTCGGCCTGATCGCTGCGCACGCGCCGGCTCACCACCGTGGCGCGACCGTGTCGGCCGTCTACCTCGTCGCCTACATCCTGCAGGGCGCGACGGCGCTGACGCTCGGTGTCGTGGCAACCGCCGCAGGCCTGAGTACGGCGTTGGCTCTCGGCGTCACGGTGATCGGTACGCTGGCCCTCCTGGTCCTGGCGGCCACCTTCGTACTCACTCGCAAGGAGGGCGCATGACAACCCAGCCGGCCTGCTCGATCGCCCGAACCCTGGAGTACCTGCGCGATCGCTGGACCTTCCTGATCCTCCGCGAGGCACACCTCGGCACCACCCGGTTCGCGGACTTCCGCGACTACCTCGGCATCGCGCCCAACATCCTCACCAATCACCTCAACGACCTCGTGGACGCCGGCCTCCTGGAGAAGCGCGAGTACCGGGAGCAGGGCGAACGCACCCGCTCGTCGTACCACCTGACCCCCGCGGGCGAGGACCTCAAGCTGGTCCTCGCCGCCCTCCAGCAATGGGGCGACGTCCACGTCCCTCGCGAGCAAGGCCCGACCGTCCTCCGGCACGCCAAGGACTCCGGCGAACTGGTCAACGTCACCTTCACCACCGAATCCGGCACCCCGGTCGCCACCGACAATGTCACCTTCGACCCAGCCCCCGGCCTCCCGACCACCCGCCGCGCCTGGCGCTGATCACATCAGCCGCGACCGGGATCACCTGGAGCTGAGATATCAGCGTGTCGGTGCGATCGTCACGGTGATCTCTGGCGGGGCGCTGACATCGGCTGGTCTGCCGGTCTCGGCTCTGACCTCCAGCGGGCCGTGCGGGGTCGGTACGGAAGCCTGGGCCCACTCGAGGCCGCCGAGTTGCGGAGCGACTGTCACGGACGCCATGCCCGGGGCTGTCGGCCGGACACCGAGCAGCGTCGCGACATAGTGGTACAGCGGATGTGCGCCCCACGCGTGGCAGTCGCTGCGGGTCGGTTCGGGGTGTTCGATCACTGTGCGCAGGCCCTGCTCCAGCAGCCCGAACCAGAGCTCGAGCCGGGCGAGCAGCACGTCGGTCCGCCCGATCGAATGCAGCGCCTCGAACAGGTAGTGGTCGAAGTACACAGTGGTTCGCGCCAGCGCCTCGGGTGGTTCCTGGAGCATGGTCCGGACAGCCGTGTCGCCGTACTTCGCCCCCGCGAGCAGGGCCAGGGCTTGCGCGTGTTCGCTGAAGGCGGTGTGGTCGAGGTCGTCGGCGTACAGCCTGCGATCGGTGTCGTAGAAGGTCTCGTCGGCGGCCTCGAGGAGCTGGTCGGTCAGCTGTGAGTACCGGGCGGAGGCGTCGGACTCGCCGACCCAGGACTCCAGGTCGGCGACCTGTCGCGCCACCAGTGCCAGCTGCAGTTGCAGCACTGCCGACACACCGCGCCCGGGGCCCGGCCAGTCAGGGTGTTGTTCCCCGTCCTGGACGATCCCGGGCGGAGTGCCGGCGTCCCAGCCCGGCACCCAGTCCGTGAAGTTCCAGCCGTGCAGGGCGTGGAAGATCCCGCGGTCGTCGACCGTCCGGAGGTGAGCTTCGACGGCCGCACGGACAGCGGGCATCAACTCGGTGACGAACGCCAGGTCGCCGCGCCACAGCGCGAAGTCGTGCACCATCGCGACCCACCACAGCGTGAACGGCGGGATCGGCGACGACTGCCGGGACGGTGTCCGGGACTTGACCAACCCGTCGTCACCCTGGCTGTGAGCGAACGCGCGCAGTGCCTGCCGGGCGAGGGCGTCGTCGCCGGTGGTGGCATAGGCGATCAGGCATTGCAGCCGGGTGTCGCCGGCGTACTGAAGCTGCTCGTAGTAGGGGCAGTCCATGGTCGTCTCGTGACTGCAGGCCTGCAGCGTCCGGAACGCGAGTACGCCGACCTGCGCCAGGCGCGGGTCACTGGCGGTGAAGTGGCTGCGGTCCTCGTACGGATAGTGGGTCTCGCGGAATCGCAGGCCGGTGATCGTGAGCGGTTCGGCCGCGGTGGTGACGAGGACCTCGACGTACCGGCCGGATTGCCACCACAGCGTGCTGTGCTGCTCGTGACCGCCGCCGGCGATGAAGAGGTCACCGATACCGTCTGCCTCGAGCCCGGGCCGGCCGAACAGCTTGCCCGCGACGACATCGCGATGGCCCTTGCCTGCTCCGGGCTCGGTCTCGTAGAGGGACTCCTGCCAGTGCACCCGCACTGCGGCGTCACGTCCGCCGGCGAGGTCGAGCACGGGGTACGCACAGACGTACTGGTCGAGGTCGATGAGCACGCGCCGGCACGTCCGGGGCGGCAGCACCAGCGCCGTACCGTCGAGGAGCCGTTGCCAGTCGCGGGCCTCGCCGTCGAGGTTGTCCGCCGGATCGACGACGCGATCGTGCGTCGGCTCGCCCGCGGGATGCTCCGCGACCAGGCGGATCCGGGCGCCCTCGGCCCAGCGCTGCGCCGGTGCGGGCAGGCTGGACGGCACCAGCAACCGCGCCGCCTCACGTCCGGTCTCGGCTGTGGACCAGGCGAGGTTGTCCGCACCGGTCTGCCAACCCCACGGATACGCACGGCCGTCACTGACATGCCTGGCGCCGCACCCGTACCCGTCGCCTTTCGGTCGGCGGCCGTGGCCAGGCAGTGCGGCCGCTCGCCAGGTCGCCGTACCGGTGCCGAGCTCGGGTAGCTCGCCGCGGACAGCCTCGGCGGCGAGGAGGAAGGTCGGGCCGTCGCCGAGACTCAGCTGGGCCAGGGGAGCGTCGTCGCCGAGACTCCACACGCGGGCCGCGAGCCAGTGCCCGCCGGCGGACAGCCGCAGCCGGTAGCTCTCGAACGCCCAGTGCCCGACCTCGCCACGTGACGGTCCGCGGCCGACGAGGTCGCCGTCGAGCCATAGTTCGTACCGCTCGTCCGCGGACACGTGGACGACGACCTCGGCCGCCTCCGCGCACTCGACCCGCAGCCGGAAGCCGGCCACGTCGCCGCTCCCCGCCGCCACGATCCAGCGGGCGGGCCAGTCTCCCGCGAACGGGTCGTCCTCGAGTTGGAGCTGCTGAACGTCGGTGTGCTCGGGCATCGTCACAGGTGTCCATTCTGCGGGAAATCGATGTTTTGGGATGTTTATCGGTACACGACTGGCGTCAGAATTGCCTCCGGGGTGGGCCGTCATACCCGATCCGAGAACGTCCAACACCATGAAGAAGAGGGCAGAGTGATGCTCGATCCTGTCGTCGGCAAAGGTCAGCTGACCGAGACCGACCGCTTCATCTTCGAGTCGTGGGGCTACTTCCTGATTCCCGACGTCCTGACCAAGGACGAGGCCGCCGAGGCCTACGACGTGTCACAGCGTCTGCACCAGAGCCGCGACCGCGAGTTCGGGCAGATCGGCCGGACCTACGAGAGCGAGCCGGTGCTCGAGCGGCTCATCGACCACCCCGACGTGCTGCCGAAGGTGCAGGGTCTGCTCGGCGACCGGTTCGTCCTGCAGGCCGGCTGGAACACCATGCAGCCGGCGCACGCGGGGAACGGCGGGTGGCACCAGGACGGATCGTCAGCCTTCGACTTCAAGGACCTGGGCTACCCGGTCCCGTTGCTGCAGTTGCGCGTGTCGTACCTGCTGACCGACCAGACGGTGCCCGGTACGGGCAACATGGAGCTGATTCCCGGCAGTCACCGCTCGCGGGTCGGCCTGCCTGACTCGATCCGCAAGACCAAGGGCGACATCGCGATCGGCCACGTCGTGTGCGCCGAGGCGGGCGCCGCCCTGGTCTTCCACAACGGTGTCTGGCACCGGACCTTCCGCCACGACGGCGACTACGACCGCTTCACCACGCACTACGTCTACAGCCCGCCGTGGGTCCGCGCGGCCGACCGCCTCAGTAACGACCCCGAGTTCCTCGAACGCACCACACCGCTGCGACGGGCCCTGATGGGAGAGTTCGCCAGGCCGGACGCCCCGTTCGGCGCCAACTACGAGCCGCTACCCATCTGACCCACGCCGAACTGCACCGGCCTCCGATCCACATCGAAGGCCGGTGCCTCGCCGGCCGATGTTCAGGGTCGTGGTTGGTCGGTCCAGCCTGAGCGGTTGGTGGGGGACGGGGCGGGAAGCTCGTTGGTGTCGAGCAGTTCGGTGGCGACGTCGTGGAGTTTGCGTTGCTGGTCCTGGGAGTAGCGACGCAGGATCGCGAACGCCTGGTCGGCGGTGATACCGAAGCGCTCCATCAGGACGCCGATCGCCTGGCCGACGTGGGATCTCGCCTCGACGGCGCGCGCGAGGTTGACCCGTGTCTGGATCGAGTCCAGCGCGACCGCGCTGTGGACCGACAGTTCGCGGAGCAGGTCGCTCTGGTCGGTGCTCAGGGTTCCCGCGTCGGTGTCCGCGTAGTTGAAGACTCCGATCAGGCGGCCGCGTGCGACCAGGGCGATACTCAGCCAGCTGCGCCAGCCCTGATCGGCGGCGACCGGCGCCCACAGCGGCCAGAGGCCGGTCTGTGTCAGATCCGGGCAGTAGTCCGCGCCGCTCCCGTGGAGAACGTCGATCGCAGGGCCTTGGTCCAGATCTGTCTGCGCCTCACAGGCCGTTGCCAGCGCGTGGTCGGACGCTGAGTCCGATTGGAGACGCCGGTGACGGCTCAGCATCAGGTTGAGGTGTCCGGAGCCGAGAAGTGCCGCGCCTTCCTCGACGGCGGCTGCGGCGACTTCCTCGACGTCGTCGAGCTCGTGCAACTGATGAACGATGGTGGCCAACTTGCTCGCGTGCTCGATGTGAGTCGTCACGGTGGCACCGCTTCCGGGGGCATAAGAATCCACAGGCCCTCGGTCTGAGCCAGCCGTAACGGGCAGCGCCTGGAACGCACCGCACCGCACAGCCCTTCCATCCTTCGCCGTGGAGGCGGCGCAGGTCAAGCTGTGCCGAAAACTGGGGCGGTCGCGCACGCCGTGTTCCCGACGTGCACGACCTGGCGACAGGTTCACCCGCGGGCGTCAGTGCCGCCTGATCAAGCAGTGCCCAGCTGACTCGCCGGTAAGCACGCGCCGGTCTACCCGTAGCGCTTCTCCGTGGCCCGGACCAGTTCGTCGGCGAGGTCATGCAGCTTGCGGTTGGATTGCTGGCTGAGCCTGGCCAGGACGGCGAACGCGCGATTGCCGGGAATCTGGTACCGCTCCATGGTGATGCCGATGGCGCGGCCGATGAGGTCGCGGGTGTCGATCGCCCGTTCGAGCTGGTCCTGGCGCTGGGCGTCGGCATAGGCGACCGCGGCGTGGGCGGCGACGAGAAGGCCGACGTGCTCGGACTCGTCGGTGAAGGCACCGGCTCGGCCGCTGTAGAGGTTGAGCGCGCCCAGGTCGTCCGCTTTCACGTACAGCTGGATCGACAGCATGCTGCGGACTCCCGCTTCGGCCGCCAGTTTCGCGAATCTCGGCCAGCGCTGTTCCGTCGACGTGTCGTCGACCCGGACGGTCGTGTGCTCCCAGGCTGCATCGAGGCAGGGGCCCTGGCCGGTCTCCTGCATCAGCAGGTCGACTCCACGGGCCAGGTCGCTGGACGCCGCCTTGTGCTGGATCCGCCGGTGCGCGATGACATCGGCGATGGATCCGTGCTCAGCTCCGGGGACCATGTGCACGGCCGTTGTGACGATCTCGTTCAGGAGATCCCCGGAGTCGTCCGTCTCCTGCAGCGCACGTGCGACGTGTCCTAGCTCGATGGCGAGCAGGTCCTGTCCCTCCATCGTCCCGGTGTCCTGCGGCGACGGCCGGCCCCGGCCCGTCCGGCCACTGTTCGTCTCCTCCGGCATGACCTGTACCTCCTCCCTGTGCCGCCGTACACACAAGGCGCGCAGCTAGGTCCGGGCTGCGCCGGCGGCAATTCACGAGGATTTCAGCAGGTGCCCGGAGGTTCGAGCGTCGTCCGGGCGCTCGGCGGTGAGCAGCAGGGGCGCCCCCGCTTCGTACGACGCCCCTGCGTCCACCCCGTTCCCCGTTCGCGCGGCAACCGGCCCCCGTGACACGGGACCGCCGCGTTGGTGCAGCGGTGCCCAGAAATCAGGGAATTACACCTCGAACCAGAGATCTCGACAGCGTCAGCGGTTTGGGGGTGCTGTGATGCGGGCACCGATAGTGCGCGAACAGGACTCTCGCCACGAGGGTCCCTGTGCGTCTTGGTTACGACATGTGGCCACTATGCGGAGTGACGCGATGACTGAGGATCGGCCGCCGGCCGGGCTGCGTCTTGTCGAGTGTGTCGAGCCGGCCGTCGATGCGGTCGCCCGGTTCGCCGTCCAGGCGGCCGGTTGTACGTACGCGTCGGTGGTCCTGGTCCGCGAGCGCGCAAGCCTCGAGATCGTCGCGCTGAGCGACGCGAAGCTGGCCGGGCTCTACCAGGTGCAGATCGACCTCGGTGAGGGGCCGCTGATCAGTGCGCTCGCGACGGACGAGGTGCAGTTCGTTCCGGACGTGCTGATCGAGCAGCGCTGGTCGCACCTGTGGACCGATCGGATACTCGCGGCCGGCATCCGCAGCCTGGTCCACGTGCCGCTGCTGGTCGGTGAGCATTCGTTGGTGATCCTGAGCCTGTTCAGCGACATCCGGGACGGGTTCGACGACGACGATGTCGCGTTCGCGCACATCCTCGGCACCCACGCGGCGATCGCGATCGCCGCCGCCCGTCCCGAAGCCGGCCTGGTCGTGACCGCGGACGCCCGGGAGCTGGTCGGACGCGCGACCGGCATCCTGATGGAGCGCGAGGGTATGGACGGCTACGACGCGTTCGAGGTCCTCAAACAAGACTCCGTGGACACCAGACTGACCCTGCGCGAGGTCGCCCAGCAACTGATCGACACCGGCAAACTCGCCTGACCGCCCAGTCGCGGTTCAGAAGCCGTGGTTCGGCTCGCCGGGGGTGGCTCGGTCCTGCTTCATCTCGGCCTCGCGTTGGTGCGGACGGCCGTCGACGAGGTCGTCGACGACCCGATGATGGTGCCTGTCCCAGGCCGTGTAGTAGATCCGCTCGTAGTCCTCGACGATCTGGAAGGTCCATCGGCCGGCGTTGACGTTGAGCCCGACGAGTTCCTTCTCGAGTTCGTCCGCGATGTGCGCGTGACCGGCGCCGCGAAGCAGGCGAATCGCTTCGATGAGTTCGTTGTCGGCTTTGCCGGTCAGTTGATGGAACTCGTACAGCGCGCCGCGCGCCCGGATCACGGTCTCCATGGCCAGCGTCAGCGCGCCGACGGCCTCGACGGTCTCATGGTCGACGCCGGCCGGCCGGGCGAATCGCTCAGGAAGTTCGTTCATGCGTGGTCGGTACCCGGAACGAAGCGGTCCTTGCGCATCGATGGTGCATAAGTTTGCAGCTTCCGCGGATGGGCACCGCGTGACCATCAGCCGCTACCCGACGAGGAGGACGACCTGATGAGCAACACGACCGAATCGGTGGACGTGGACGTGGACGTCACCACGGCGTACAACCAGTGGACCCAGTTCGAGTCGTTCCCACGCTTCATGGAGGGCGTCGACGAGATCCGCCAGCTGGACGCGACCCACACCCGCTGGGTCGTCTCGATCGGCGGCGTACGGCGCGAGTTCGACGCCACGATCACCGAGCAGCACCCGGACGAGCGGGTCGCCTGGACGTCGGACTCCGGTCCGCGACACGCCGGCGTGATCACGTTCCACCGGCTGGGCGAGGACAAGACGCGGGTGACCGCGCAGATGGACATGGACCCGGACGGGCTGGCCGAAACGGTCGCCGACAAGACCGGCGTCGTGTCCCGGCGGGTCAAGGGCGACATGGCGCGCTTCAAGGAATTCATCGAGACCCGCGACGGCCGGGAGACCGGTGCGTGGCGCGGCAACGTCGATCCGGGCAGCAAGAACTAGCGCTACATCCCGCTCGCGGGGCCTGACCACACCTGAGCCGAGGAGGATCGATGTGCCGCAAGATCACGCGGACAGCTGTCGCCGTACTCGCGCCGGTGTTGGTGCTGCTCCTGTCGGCCGGCGCGGCGGAGGCGGCGTCGCCGACGCCCGCGCCGAACCCGCCGGGGTCGGCGGACGGGGATCCGAACGACTTCACGGGTACGCCGTGGGTCGTGGTCGGCGCCGCGGTCGCCTTCGTGCTGATCATCACGATGACCCTGCTGGTGTTCAGGACTCGCAGCAGGACACGCAGGTAAGGAGAGACGACGTGAGTGACTTCCGGAAGGGCGACACGGTGGAGTGGGACAGCCACGGCGGTACGGCGTACGGCACCGTGGAACGCAAGATCACCGAACGCACCGAAGCCGGTGGTCGCACGGTGGACGCATCGCCGGACGAGCCGCAGTACCTGGTCCGCAGCGAGAAGTCCGGCGGCACGGCGGTCCACAAACCATCGGCCCTGCGCCGCCGGAGCTCGTGATGACCGACCAGGACGCGACCCGCCGCGAGTTCCGCGACGCCGTGAACATGACGCCGAAGCAGCTGGAGGACTGGCTCGGGACGGACGAGTCGAAGGACGTGGGCCAGAAGTCCGGCGGCGACTCCGAATCCGTCGGCCACCGCAGCGGCCGCCGGATCATCGAGCTTCTGAACACCAAGAAGGACGACCTGACCGACAGCGACTACGCCCACATGCGCAAGGTCATCGGCTACGTGCACCGTCACAGCAAGCAGCGCCCGTCCGGCGACGTCACCGACACCGACTGGCGCTACTCCCTCATGAACTGGGGCCACGACCCAGCCAAGTAGCCGGATGTAGGCCCCTGGCTCACATCGTGGTGACCATGCCGCCGTCGATCAGTATGTCGGTGCCGGTGATGTTGCCGGCCGCGGACGAGGCGAGCAGGAGGACGACCTGGGCTACTTCGTCCGGGTGGGTGAATCGGCGTGTCGGCGTGTCGGCTACGGCCGCGTCGCGGATCGTTCGGGCGTCTACACCCTGCGCCTGGCTCAGGGTGTCTGCTACGCCGCCAGGACCGAGCCAGAGTGCCGTCTCGACCGGGCCCGGACTGACGGTGTTGACGCGGACGCCCGCGGGACCGAGTTCCTTGGACAGAGACTTGCAGAAGCTGCGGAGGGCGGCCTTCGCGGCGCTGTAGTCGATCACGCCCGGGTCGGGCAGCGAGGCGTTGACCGAGCAGATCGTGACGATCGTCGACGGCGCCGCACGGATCAGATGGGGGAGCGCGGCCCTCGTCGCGCGGACGGCGGAGAGCAGGTTGACCTCGAGCGCCCACTGCCAATCGGCGTCCGTGACCGATTCGAAGCCCTGCGTGCGCGGCCGTACCCCGCCCACGTTGTTGACGAGCACATCGATGCCGCCGAACCGGTCGACGGCTTCGTCCACGAGCGCCTGGCAGCCTGCCGTCGTGGTGAGGTCGCCGAGCACCGCCACGGCCTGACCGTCCTTCGTCAGCGAGGCCAGTTCGTCGCTGCCGTTGAGCGCCCCGGCAGCGACGGACGCACCCTCCTCCCGAAGGGCCCGGGCCACCGCGAGCCCGATGCCCTTGCTCGCGCCCGTCACCACAGCGGTCTTCCCGTCCAGCCCGAGCTTCACAGGGACTGCCCCCGCAGCCAGGCGAGGCATGTCTCCGCGACTTCGCCCCACCCGGCGTCGATGACCAGTGAATGGCCCCGATCAGGGAACGTCTTCAGCTCCGTGACGGCATCGGAATGCCGGTACTGCTTCAGCGTCGCCCGGGTCACCGACTCGGGAACCGTGTGGTCCTTCCCGCTGGCGATCAGCAGGAGCGGGCCACGGTCCTGGTTGGCGGTGTCGACCTCGGCAGGGGAGTGCGGGGTGAAATTCGCGCTCGCCGCCTCGAACAGGGGCCGGCCGGGAGCCGGAATGGTCCAGCGGCTGTGCAGCTGGGCCGACTCCTCGTCGGAGACCGCGTTCCCGAAGGCGAACTTGAACTGCTCGACGGTCAGCGAGACGGCCCGGTGCTTGTTGGCCGGGTTCTTGAACACCGGCAGCGTCGCCCGCAGCGCCGACAGCGGCACGGGCAGGACGCCCTTGATCTGAGCGGCGTCGATGGCGATCGCCGCCTTGGCGCGGTTCTGCCCGAGGAGCTTCTGGGCGATCATCCCACCGAACGAGTGACCGATCAGGATCGGTGGTTCGGGCAGCTCGTCGATGATCCCGGCGAAGTGCGCCACCACCTGGTCGATCCCGTGATCCGCGATCGCCTCCGGGGTCCGGCGCGACTCCTCGACGGTCTCGCCGTCGCCCGGCCAGCCCGGCGCCTGCGCGTCGTACCCTTCGTCGCGGAACCGTGCCAGCCACGGTTCCCACGACGTGGCGTGCAGCCACAGCCCGTGGATGAAAAGCACGGATGTTCCCACAGTCGGCTCCCTCGTCCCCGCCGGGTGCTGGAGCGCACCGCGGCACCTGCGACGCTATGACGGCCGGGACGCGGTGTGCTTCAGTCGGATGACTGCACGTCCTTCAGCCGGTCCGTCAGTACCCCGGCCAGCTGCTGTCGGCTGGTGACCCCGAGTTTGGGGAACAGCCGGTAGAGGTGCGAGCCGATCGTGCGGTGCGACAGGAAGAGCCGCTGGCCGATCTCCCGGTTGGACAGCCCTTGCGCTGCGAGTTCAGCGATCTGGGCCTCCTGTGGCGACAGCTGTTCGCGTCCACTGGCGGTGGGGTGCCAGCCGCGCTCGCCCGTCGCTCGCAGTTCCTGGTCGGCTCGCAGTGCCCACGGCTTGGTGCCGAGTGCGTCGAAGGCGGTTCGGGCCGCACGCAGTGGATCCCGGGACTCGGTGACCCGTCGTTGGCGGCGCAGCCACGAGCCGTAGCTGAGTTGTAGCCGGGCTTGGTGCCAGGGGAACGGGCGCGCGGCGCCTGCCAGTGCCCGGCGAAACTGGTCTTCGGCGACCGTGTCGTCGGCCAGCACGGCCCGGCAGTACTCGAAGGCGATCGTGGTGCCGATCGCCGAGGAGCCGTGTGCCTGCTCCTCGAGGAAGTCGACGGCTTTCCTCGCCTCGTCACGCCGGCCGCTGCGGGTCGCGGCCTCGACCAGGTAGCTGATGGTCCAGAGCTGCTGCACCTGCTGGTAGGCGGAGTCGGTCGGCACGAACACCCGATGGAGTTCTGCGTACGCCTGGCCGGGTCGATCCGCGCCGAGTTCCCCCAGGCCGCGGGCGAGCTGCGCGCCGGCCAGCAGGGACGAGCTCGCGTTCGGCAACTGGAGCGCGGTGTGTTCGGCCTGGAGGAGCAGCGCGGGCGACGCGCCCCAGCGTCCACTGACGGCGTCGACGAAGGCTGCCGCGAGCCGCGCCGTACCGGCCCAGACCCGCTGGCCGGTCTCGTCCGCCAGCCGGATGCCCTCGTCGGCCGACCGGGCCGCGTCGAAGACGCCGAGGTTGATCTCGGCCCACGAGCGGATCGCGAGCGCCTCCGCGAGCAGGCTCAACCGGCCGTCCGCGCGCAGATCCTGGACCGCGGTCGAGAGGAAGGACTCCGCCCGGAGGAAATCACCGGCGCAGAAGGCCGCGATGCCGAGCAGCGCCGCGACGTCCGCGCGGTCACCGGCTTCCGGCGGTGTCCGGTCCAGCTGCTGGATGACCGAGGCGCTCAGTTCGAGCGAGTCGGCGAGGCCGAGCACGGCCAGTACGCGGGGATCGCCGGACGGCGCCGGGACCTCGCGTGTCGCGCTGACGATGTCCCGCCGTACCGACTCACCCGGGTCGCGCCACCAGACCCGGCGAGCGGCTCCGAACAGCAGTTGCAGTGCCAGGTCGGCGTCGCCGTCGCCGGACGCTCGTCGCGCCAGTTGCACCAGGTGAAGGATCTCGCCCGGCTCGCTGGTCGCGCCGTCGTGGAAGACGCCGGTCAACCGGGTGAGCCGCGACCGGTCCCGCGGGCGCAGCGTGCTGCGGGTGACCCGGGACGTCACCTGCTCGACCTGGGCGAACCGGCCGAGCTGATACCCCAGTTCGGCGGCGCTGATCAGCCGCCCGGCCTCGTCCAGCGGGTCGGGACTGAGCGCTGCCGCTCGCTCGAGCCTGGACAGAGCGGTCGCGAACGCTCCCCGACGTTGCGCCTCGCCCGCGGCCTGCTCGAGCTCCGCCGCCATGGCCTCGTCCCGCCCGGACACCGAACTGGCCCGATGCCAGACGGCCCGGTCCGGAACGCCGGACAGGATCGTCGCCAGCGCGGAGTGCACCTGCCGACGCCGGTCGGGCGTCATCGCCCGGCGAAGGGCCGAGCCGATCAGCGGATGGACGATCGCGTACTTCGACCCTGACAGCGTGACGAGACCGGCGTCGAGCACGCGCCGTACGGCGTCCCGGTCGACAGCCTCGCCCGCGACGATCGCCGCCGCGGCCAGGACCTGGTCGACCTCCTCGCCGTCGTCCAACGCGGCCACATCCGCCACCGCACGGCCGACCGGATCCAGCTCGTCGGCGCGCGCGGTGAAGGCGCGCTCGAGCCGCGTGGTCATGGGCAGTTCGTCGTCCGCCCCGGCCGGCGGCGTACTCGCGAACTCGATCAGTGCGAGCGGGTTGCCGGCGGCCTGCGCGACGACGCGGTCACGGAACGCTGTCGACAGGTCGGGCGCCCGGAAGCGCAGCAGATCGTGCGCCGCGTCCGCGGGCAGACCCTCGACCTGGATCCAGGCGGTCGTCCGATCGTCGCCGAGCAGCGGCGACTCGGATCCCGACGTACTGAGCAGAACCACGCGCTCGGCGGCGATCCGTCGCGCCACGAACGCCAGCGTGTCGACCGAGGCGCGATCCATCCACTGGAGGTCGTCGAGACAGACCAGGACCGGTGCGTCGGCGGCCGACTCGACGAGCAGGTCCAGGACCGCGAGCGATGTGAAGAACGGGTTGACGTCGGGTGCCTCGACCAGCCCGAAACAGGCCAGCAGCGACTGCCGTTGAGGCGCCGGCATCGCGGAGATGCGCGGCAGCACCGGCGCCAGCACCTGGTGCAGTACGGCGTACGGCAGTTGCGACTCCGACTGGATGCCGCGGGCGCGCAGTACGGTGAAGCCCGCGCTCTCCGCGTACGTCGCGATCCACGCCTGCAGCGCGCTCTTGCCGACACCGGGCTCGCCGGTGAGACCGATCGAGAAGCCGCCGCTGTCCACCTGGTCGAGCCGGCGCCGCAGGCGGTCCTGTACCTCGTCGCGACCGAAGAGCCGCCCACCATCGGTCACCGTCATGAACAGAGCATGCGCTGCCGGGTGCCTTCCGTCCAAGCCGCCTGCAGTCGTCGATTGAGTCATCGTCCTCAAGCGCGCGGCGGTCCGACGGAACAGTCTCGGGGAAACCGTCCCCGACCACCAGGAGCGCCCGATGATCAGCCGACCCACGATTGCCTTCGTCCATGGCGCGTTCGCCGACTCCAGCGGCTGGTCGGCGACCATCGCGGCGCTGGACGCGGAGAAGTTCCCGGTCATCGCGATCCCCAATCAGCTGCGCGGGCTCGCCGGTGACGCCCGCTCTGTCCGCAGCGTGCTGGAGACCATCGAAGGCCCGGTGGTGCTCGTCGGACACTCGTACGGCGGGGCAGTGATCGGCGAGGCCGCCCGCGGTGCGGACAACGTCGCGGCGCTCGTGTTCGTCGCGGCGTACATCCTCGACGAGGGCGAGAGCATCGCAACCGTCCTCGATCCGCAGCGGTTCCCCGGCAGCCTCCTCGGCCCGGACACCACCCTCGAGCGGCCGTTCGCCAACCCCGACGCCCCCGGTGGTACCGACAGCGACCTGTACATCGCGGTGGATCACTTCGCCGAGGTGTTCGCGGCGGACCTCCCCGAGGAGCAGACGCGGCTGATGTCGTTGGAGCAGCGGCCGCTGTCGCTCAGCGCGTTGACCGGCGTCGCGGCCGCCCGCCCCGCCTGGCTCGACAAGCCGTCCTGGGCACTGATCGCGGAGCACGACAACGCGATCCCGCCCGCCGGCCAGCGCTGGATGGCCGAACGCGCCGCCGCGACCCTCGGTTCCGTCGGCTCCTCACACGCCGTCATGCTGTCCCAACCGGCAGCCGTCACCGAAACGATCCTCGAGGCCGCCCGAGGCATCGGGTGACCGGCTACTCCCGCAGGATCTTGGTCATCGGTTTGCCCTTGGCGAGTTCGTCGACCAACTTGTCCAGGTAGCGGATCTTCTGCATCAGCGGGTCGTCGATGTCCTCGACGCGCACACCGCAGACGACGCCCGTGATCGACGACGCGCGGGGATTCAGTCGCGCGTCGGCGAAGAAGTCCTCGAACGTCGTACCCGCTTCCAAGTGACCCTTCAACGCCGCGTCGTCGAATCCGGTCAGCCACCCGATCACCTGGTCGAGCTCGGCCTTCGTGCGCCCCTTCTTCTCGACTTTCGCCACGTACAAGGGATACACAGACGCGAAACTGACGGCGAAGATCCGGCTCATCCACCAAAGCTAACGTGTGCCCGGATGACTCCTGGCGGCGACATCGGCGGGTTCTGCGGTTGTGGGCGCGGTGGGGAGGCCGTTGGCGGCCGGGTCGAGGTTGATCGTGCGGGGTGCCGGCGTGTCCGTGGTCGGCGGTGCGGGCCTGGGTCTGCGGGCGACGTACGCGCGGAAGCGTCGCGCCGATCGGACGTCTCGGTACTCCTCCTCGACCGACTCGTCCAGGGCCGGTGTCGCGACGCGGCGGCGCTTGCTGGTGATCACCCACGACAGCCAGATGCCGGCCGCTCCGGCCAGCATCAGGATCACTCCGACGGCGGGCAGGTCGACCGCGTCGCTGCGGTCGCGCAGGCCGAAGGCGATGATCGCGCCCGCGGCCATCAGAAAGATCCCGAACCCAATACTCATCACGCCGCCTCCCTTGACCGGGCTCTGACGAGCCCCCGGTACCCACCGTCAACCCTTGGACAGCGCCTTGCCGTCGTGGTCGGCCGGTCTGATGGAATGAGCGGATGACCACGACAGACGCGCGGCCGGCGCTGCGGTTCGACGATCCGGAGAGCCAGGCGCTGTACGGCGCGACGTACGCGGCGGCGCTCGAGAACCTGCTGGGCACCAACACGGTTCCGTACGGCGAGATCCACGCGCGGAGCGGGTTGATGGATCCGGCCGTCGGTATGGTCCGGGCCGGCGGCGGCTACGAGCAGCCGTGGACCAGGGACGCGACGATCAACAGCTGGAACGCGACGAGCCTGCTGGCGCCGGCGCTGGCCGCGAACACGTTGTGGGCGGTCGTCGAGAAAGATGCCGAGGGCAAGCTCAGGCTGCAGCAGGACAGCCAGCAGTGGGATCAGGTGGTGTGGACGGTCGGCGCCTGGCACCACTATCTGGTGACCGGCGACAAGGACTTCCTGCAGAGCGCGTACGCCACCGTCGCGAACACCCTCGCTCTCCGCGAGCAGGCGACGGTCTTCGGCCCCGATGCGCGCTACGGCCTGTTCACCGGTCCGTCGTTCTTCAACGACGGCGTGTCCGGCTTCCCGGCGCCGACGGCCGACGGCGGCGAGTCGCGGGGGAGCGAGAGCACGTCGTACCCGGATGTCGTCTCGTCCATGTACCTCAGCACCAACGCGCTCTACTACGCGGCCTACACCCGAGCCGCCGAGATGGCTGACATGCTCGGCGGGCCGGCCGACAGTCATCGCGCCAAGGCGACGGCGATCAAGCAGGCCGTCAACGAGCACTTCTGGAACCCGCAGACCGGAAGCTACAACTACGAGCTCACGGCCGACGGCACACCGGGCGTCTATCAGGAAGGTACGGGGCTCGCCTTCGCTCTGCTCTTCGGCATCGCCGACGACGCTCGAGCCAGTGCCCTGATCTCGAACGCGCAGCGGATGCCGTGGGGAATGCCCGACACCTATCCGCACTGGGACAGGTACTCGAGCGCGGAGCCCGGGCGGCACAACGGGATCGTCTGGCCGCTCGTGCAAGGACTCTGGGCGAAGGGCCTGGCCGAGCGCGGCGACCTGGAGGGGTTCGCGAGCGAGACCACGCTGCTCGCGCAGCTCGTCAGGAACAGCGGCGGTTTCTGGGAGATCTACGACGGGAACACCGGTGCGGTCGAGGGCGGGTACCAGGGCGCAACCGGCGTACTGACACGCCGCTGGGACTCGGAGCCGGACCAGACCTGGTCGGCGACGGCGTTCATCGACATGATGCACACCGGTCTGTTCGGGATGAGGTTCGACGCGCACGGCCTCACGTTCGCGCCGTCCCTCCCGGCCGGCTGGGGCGAGGTCACGCTGAGCGGGTTGCGGTACCGCGACGCCGGCCTGTCGGTGACGCTTCGCGGTACGGGCAACGTCGTCCGCGCGTTCGAGCTCGACGGCAGCCCGCGGACGGAGTTCGGCGTACCGGCATCACTGCAGGGGGAACACACGATCGAGATCACGCTGGACACGGCCAGGCTGTAGCGCCGGGGTAGCATCTGGTTCCGATGCCTACAGTTCGCGCTCGCCGGCCGCGCCCGGCCGACATGACCGTTCCCGCCGGCGCGCGCACGGTGTTCACCGACGGCGCGTGCTCGGGCAACCCCGGGCCCGGCGGGTGGGCCTGGGCGCTGTCGACGACCGAGTTCGCGGCCGGTCACGAGGCCGTCTCGACGAATCAGCGGATGGAGATCCGCGCGGCGCTCGAGGCCGTGCGGGCCAACGACGGTCCGCTGCTGGTGGTGTCGGACTCGACGTACGTCGTCAACTGCTTCCGCGACCGCTGGTACGCCGGGTGGCTCGAGCGCGGGTGGCTCACGTCGGCGAAGAAGCCGGTCGCCAACAGGGACCTCTGGGAGCCGCTGGTCGAGTTGGTGGTCGAGCGTGGCGATGTCGCCTTCCAGTGGGTGAAGGGTCATTCCGGCCACGAGATGAACGACTTCGTCGACCAACTGGCCGTCGCCGCCTGCTTCCCCTCACACTGACCGTTGCCGGTCGGTCGATGGTCGGCGCATGATCGAGGGATGGATCGCAGGTACGCCGTAGGTGTGCTGAAGAAGCCCGCACCCGTCATCGCCGACGACGAATCCGTCGAGCGCGAGGCGGAGACCGCCGCGGCAATGACAGGGCTCGGGCGTCGGCCCGGTCTGCGGTCACCGGGAACAGCCGGGCCTGGCGCCAGGCGAGCTCCGGCGAGCGTGGGCCGCGCGCTGGCCGGGAGCGGGAGGCCCTTGGCGTCCGAGGTCCGCGCCAGGATGGAGCGCCGGTTCGGGCACGACTTCTCGAAGGTGCGCGTGCACACGGACGACAGCGCGAGCGAATCGGCCCGAGACGTCGGCGCCTCCGCGTTCACCGTCGGGGACGACATCGTCTTCGGTCGCGGCTCCTACGCTCCGACGAGCCCGGCGGGACGGCAGGTGCTCGCGCACGAGCTGGCGCACGTCGTCCAGGGCACCCCCGGAGTGGTTCGGCGCTATCGCAGCGCGAAGGCGTTCAACTTCGGGGTGGAAGACGAAGCGGGGCTGAAGGAGGACTCGTTCAACCCGACGACCGACAAGGCGACCAAGCCCTGGATTCAGTCGGTCGCAGTGTCGTTCGCGAGCAAGGACACGGATGCGGACGGCTTCAGCTTCTGGAAGGGAACGGGCACGGCGTCGTACTTCAACAATCCGGTGAAGGGCACCGACTTCACCTTTCCGGTAGCCGGCGGGTCCAGCGGGCTGGGGCTGACGGACCGGGGCAACTTCACCGTGCAGCGGATCGAGGGTGCCGGCTACAACAGCGGCTCCTTCTCCGGGACGGCCGGGGTGGACTTCAAGCTGTCCGAACGAGAAGGGCCGAATCAGAGGTACAGCAAACCGGACGCATTGGGTGACCGGCTCAGCAACATGAGCTTCGCGGTGTTCTACAACCGGGGCGAGGCGCTCCACGCGGGTCCTGTCGACGCCAGCTCACATGGCTGTGTACACGTCGATTGGGGAACCATGAGCACGATCAAGCGGCTGAACTATCACAGCGTCATCGGTCTCACGAAGGTCTCCGTCACCTACCCCAAGGCGCCGTGATCTCCGGCCTGGCGACGCCTTGGCGCGTGCTGCGCATCGTGTCACAGTGGGGGAGGGCCAGGCTTACCGCTCGTTGCGCTTCCCGGTGAGTCCGACTCGCCATGGCTGAGCCAGGGGGGTGCGCTATGGATGAACTACGGGTGCGTCTGCTCGGACGCTTCTCCTGTGAGCGGGCCAGAGCACCGATCGAGTTGCCACTCGGTCTGCAGCGGCTGGCGGCGTTCCTGGGGCTTCGCGGCATCTCGCACCGCTGCCTGGTGGCCGGCGCGTTGTGGCCGGACGTACCGGAGACACAAGCTCTGGCGAGTCTGCGGACGACAGTGTGGCGGATGAACCGGCTGGCGGCAGGGATATTGGAGACTGCCGGCGACGGGCTGTGCCTCGCCCCCGGCGCCTGGGTCGACACTGTTGAGCAGGAGCGGGTCGTCGACGATGTGCTGAGTCGGCGGGAGGTCGACGACTCGACGTTGAAGACTCTCTGCCAGCCGGAGTTGCTGGCCGGCTGGTACGACGACTGGGTCGTATTCGAACGAGAGCGGCTGAGCCAGCTCCGTTTGCACGCACTGGAGCTCGCTGCTCGGCTGTTCGTCGAGAAGGAGAGGCTGGACGCCGCGCTGCGGCTGGCACTGGAGGCGGTGCGGACCGAACCGTTGCGCGAGACCGCGAACGAGGTGCTGATGACCGTGTACGTCGCGGAGGGAAACATGTCCGACGCGATCCAGCACTACCGGGTGTACCGCGACCTGCTGTGGAGCGAGCTGGGCATCGAGCCGTCGCAGCGACTGAGTGTGATGCTGCCGCAACGGAGCCGGATGTTGACACCGACGTGACGGTCGGGAGCGCATGAATGGTCCATGAGCATCGAGGACTCCCGGCCCGGCGGCCTCGTCGTGATCCGGCTGTGGACGGAGGCGGACGGGGTGATCCGCGTACGCCTCACCATGTCCACCGACCCCCGGGAGAAGGCGGCGCGGACGGAGGTGGTCACGAGCCGGGACGAGGTGCTGAGGCTCGTCGAGCGCTGGTTCGACGAGATCCTCGGACCGGTGACGTGAATGTGACGGGCACCGGAGTTCGCTGGGAGCACTGGCCGACCGGCGGATGGGACACAGATCATGCCCTCGACACTGAGCGCACCCGGAATCTACATCGAGGAGTTGCGCGGAGGGCCCGGCCCGATCGTCGGGGTCAGCACGTCTTTCACGGCGTTCGTCGACTGGTTCGCGCGTGGACCGGTCGGCGTCGCTACGCGGGTGGACAGCTTCGACGAGTTCACCCGCGTCTTCGGCGGGCTGCACGCTCAGAGCTGCGCGTCGTACGCCGTGATGCAGTACTTCCTGAACGGCGGCGCGACCGCATGGATCGTTCGTGTCGGCCTGGCTGATGACAAAGCAGCTACCGGGAGCCTGAAGGACGAGGACGACGCGGACACCCTGACGGTGACCGCGTCGGCCGCAGGCGCGTGGGGCAACGGCGTTCGGGTCGCGGTGACGGCCGGCGCCGCCGGTGCGGTGAACGTCGTCGTCGGTGAGGTCGGCGCCGACGGAACGATCGCGGTCCGCGAGGTCCACCGGAACCTGCAGGCGGCGGAGCTGATCGCGGCAGTCAACGAGGCGTCGGACCTGATCCGGCTGACCGATATCGCGGCCACACCCAAGGGCCCGGAACCCGTCGCCGCCACGTCCACGGGCGAGCCGTCGGACGCGACGACCTACGGGGCGCTGACCGGCGGTGCGGACGCCACCGTGCTGAAGGCCGACGGTACGGCGAACGACGCGACGCGGCTGTCGGCCGCCCTGGAGGCGGGCCTGGCTCCGCTGACCCGGATCGAGCCGGCTGTCTTCAACCTGCTCTGTATCCCGGCGGCCGCGACGCTCGGCGGCGACCTGGACGATCTCGTCGACAAGGCGTCGAAGTTCTGCGAGGACAACTTCGCGTTCCTGATCGTCGACCCACCGCCCGGCGCGGCGACCGACACCGGCGCGGAGATGGCGGCCTGGGCGGCCGGTACCGACGCCCCCGCCGGATCGAGGAACGCTGCGATCTACTGGCCGCGCCTGCGCATGCCGGACCCGCTGGCGAACGGGGTGCCGCGCGACATCGGTCCGAGCGGCGCGGTGGCCGGGATCTTCGCCCGGACCGACGCGACCCGCGGCGTCTGGAAGGCCCCGGCCGGCATCGAGGCGACGCTGCGGGGCGCGGACCTGAACTCGGTCGTGAACGATGCCGACAGCGCGCGCCTGAACCCGATCGGCGTCAACGCCTTGCGCACGTACCCGGTGGTCGGGAACGTCGTGTGGGGTGCACGGACCTTGGTCGGCGCCGACCTGCTCGCGAGCGAGTGGAAGTACGTTCCGGTGCGACGTACAGCGCTCTACATCGAGCAGAGTCTGCGCGCCGGTCTCAAGTGGGTCGTCTTCGAGCCGAACGACGAGCCGTTGTGGTCGCAGATCAGGCTGAACGTCGGGGCGTTCCTGCAGGACCTGTTCCGCAAGCAGGCATTCCAGGGCGCGACTCCTCGGGACGCGTACTTCGTCCGCTGCGACCGGACCACGACGACACAGGGCGACGTCGATCGCGGGATCGTCAACATCTTGGTCGGGTTCGCGCCGCTGAAGCCGGCCGAGTTCGTCGTCATCCAGATCCAGCAGATGGCCGGCCAGGCCGCCGCTTGAGAGGCAGCACGATGGTCCAGTTCGCCGTGAACACGCAGCGCTTCGACCCGTACAAGAACTTCAAGTTCCGGGTGAAGTGGGATGGACGGTACGTCGCCGGGGTCAGCAAGGTCGGCGCGCTGAAACGGACCACCGAGGTGGTCAAGCATCGCGAGGGCGGCGATCCGAGCACCACCCGGAAGTCCGCCGGCCGCAGCGAGTACGAGGCGGTCACCCTGGAGCGCGGGGTCACCCATGACGCCGAGTTCGAGAACTGGGCGGCCAAGGTCTGGAACTTCGGCGCCGGCCTCGGCGCCGAGTCGTCACTACGGGACTTCCGCAAGGACGTGATCATCGAGGTCTACAACGAGGCCGGCCAGAAGGTCCTCGCCTACAAGGTGTTCCGCTGCTGGGTGTCGGAGTACCAGGCGTTGCCGGATCTGGATGCGAACGCCAACGCGGTCGCGATCCAGACGATCAAGCTCGAGAACGAGGGCTGGGAACGCGACCTCGAGGTGACCGAGCCGGAGGAGCCGGCTTTGACATGACCAGCCACCACCAGGTCGGGAACGCGCTCGACGTCTGGGAGATCGGCCTGTCGATGACGCCGGCCGCCCGTGCGTTGCTGCTGCTGGGCGCGGCAGGCCGCCACGACGCAGGCAGCCGGCCGGTCGGCGAGCGTGACCGGGCCCTGCTGCAAGCTTGTCTTCCGGCCGGCCGTTGGCTGGATGCGGTGACAGAGTGTCCGTCCTGCGGGTCGCAGCTCGACGTCGAACTCGATCCGGCGGCGTTGGTGGCTCCAACTGCCTCTGAGCCTCAGGTGTCGGTGGTTTGCGGCGAGTACCGAGTCGTTGCCAGGTTGCCCACAGGTGACGATCTCGCCCAGCTATCGCCGTCAGGGCTGGTCGAGGAGCTTCGTACTGCGTTGCTCGCGCGGTGTGTGGTGTCGGCTGACCATGCCGGACGCGCGGTCGAATCGTCTGTGCTGCCGGAGCCGGTCCTGCTGGCTGTCGAGTCGGCGATGGCGGCGGCCGACCCGGGCGCCGACGTGCAGGTGACGCTGTCGTGCGCCGAGTGCGGCGCGGAGTGGTCGAGCTCGCTGGACCCGGTGCGGTTCGCGTGGACGTCTGTCGAGCACGCGGCCCGGCGACTCGCGGTCGACGTACATACGCTGGCCCAGGCCTATGGGTGGAGTGAGGCGGAGATCCTCCGGTTGAGTCCCTTCCGGCGGCGGTTGTACTTGTCGGCGGTCGCGCCGTGAGCGATTCGGGATACCTCAGGCGGCTGGTGTTGCGCTCGGCCCGGGGCGACACCGGTCTGCGGCCGCGGCCGCCGGGAGTGTTCGAGACACCCGCCGCCGACAATGAGCCTGACCTAGGACGATCGCCCGCCGACGCGCCCGGGGCGAGCGCGGTTCCGGCCCGCCCGGCGAACCAGGTGACAGAGACTGGGGAGCAGCGCGTGCCGCCGGTGACCCGTGTTCGCGAGATGCCGGGGGTCGAGACGCCTGGAGCACCTCGAACGGTCACCCGGGAGATGCCTGCGCGCGGACGGCCTGTGCCGGAAGAACATCCCGAATCGGCCACTCCGGCCGCTGTTGGACCGGCCGTGCGGCACCACGCCCCGGCCGGCTCGGACCACGAGGCCGCACGGACCGCGAAACATGCCGGGATCGAGGACGAGGTCTGCGCAGAGGTCGATCGCGGATTGTCGAGCAGCGCGGACCACGTGGTGCTGAAGCGTGCGATGCCGGACAAGCCTGCGGTCCCGGACGGCGCGGATCCTGGAGATGCGCGCCAGAGAGTGCCTGCCACCCCGGAGGGCCCGGACAACCCTCGTGAGCCGGACTCGCTGGTGTGGAACGAGCCGGTGGTCGCCGTGCCGCGGTTGCAGGCTCGCGGCGCGCAGGCGGAGCCTCGAGTGACCGTGACGATCGGGCGGATCGAGATCGTGGAGCCTTCCGCGGGCAAGCCCACCGCAGCACAAGCCGCCCGACAAGCCGCCGCCCCGCAAGCCGACTCACGAGCCGGGCCACGACGTCGTACGACGTCGACCCCTGACCTCGCGGCGTACCTGCGATCGCGGAGCGGGCGGTGAGCAACTCGCTGGCGGTCGCCACGGTCACGGCCGCAGTTCAGGAGCTCCTGACCGACGCCATCGAAGCCGCGGTCCATGGCGCGACGGTGTGGACCGACCGGTCGGACGTACCTCGCCAGACAGCCGGCGTGAACATCTATCTTTACCGCACATCGGACGACGCGGCGCGACGCAACGACGACCTCCCGACCCGGGAGCTGAACGGCGCGATCCGCAATCGACCGCGTCTGGCCACCCGGTTGCACTACCTGCTGACCTTCCACGGCAAGGACGACGAGCTGGTTCCGCAGCGGCTGCTCGGCGCGACCCTGGCTCGGCTGCACTCGCGCCCGCTGATCACCCGCGCACTGATCGATCAGGTGGTCGCCGAGGCAACGGACCCGACGCCTCGCAACGAGTTCCTCGCCGCGACCGATCTCGCCGCCGCCGACGAGCTCGTCCGGCTGTCACCCGATCCGATGGATCTGGACGAGCTCACGAAGCTGTGGTCGGTCTTCTTCCAGACGGCCTACCAACTGTCGGCAACGTACGTCGCTTCGCCCGTTCTCCTCGAGGAGACGAAGGACGTCGCCTTACCTGCGCCGCCGGTCCTCAGCGAGCAGCTCACCGTTCGCGGTCTCCTTCGGCCGACGATCATCGGAGTCCGCAACTCCGCCGGCGCCGGCGCCCCGGTGATCGCCGACAGCGAACTCGTCGTCGAGGGCAGCGGTCTGCGCGGCGAACAGACGGCGGTTCGCGTGGGCGGCGCCGAACTCGCACCGACAGCTGTGAGCGCCACCCAGCTGACCGTCGCTCTGGGGTCAGCCGCCGGACTGCACGCCGGTCTCCTGCCGGTGGTTGTCGCCCATCGCTGGCTGGTCGGGGACCCGGCGGAACCGCGCGCCGGTGAGACCAGCAATGTCGCCGGCATTGTGCTCGCGCCCCGGATCACCGCCTCCTTCGGTGGGGATCAGCTGGCGGTGACGAGCGACCTGATCATCGGCGCACGTCAAAGCGTGTCGATCCGCCTGCTGGCGCCGACGACCGGTCGCGTCGTCCGGACCGTCGACGTGCCCGATCGGCCTGGTGACTCGGCGACCGTGAGCGTCACGCTGAAGGATCTGGCCAGTGGCCAGTACGCCGTTGTCCTGCAGGTCGACGGCGCCGACAGTCCACTGACGCCGGCGACCGGTCTGCCGATCACGGCGCCGGTGGTGACGATCTGATGGCCGCAGCTGTGGGCACCGAGGGAGCTGCCACGGACGAGCGGAGCTGGGCAGACGCGAACCAGGCCTACCTGGTCGCCGCCCTCGCGGAGGTGTCGGCAGCCCTCACCCACAGATCCGAGCCTGTGACCGGACGACCGCTCCGGCAGCCGGAGCCACCGCCCGCCCTCGAGACACTGTGTGAGGCGTTCGGTCTGTCGTCGTTCGAGCGTGCGATTCTGCTGTTGTGTGCAGGGATCGAACTGGACTCCGGCTTCGCTTCGCTGTGCGCGGAAGCGGCTGGTGACCCTACCCGGCCCTGGCCGACGTTCGGACTCGCACTCGCGGCGCTTCCGGCTGCGCATTGGTCGGCGCTCACGCCGGACGGAGCCCTCCGGCGCTGGCGGTTGCTCGAGGTCGCCGGGCACAGCCCGCTGACGACGGCCGAGTTGCGCATCGACGAACGCGTCCTCCATCACCTGACCGGGTTGCGCACGTCCGATGCGAAGCTGGCCGGTCTGGTCGCCCCGGTCGGGAGCACCGCGCCGATCACGCCTGGGCAACGACCTGCCGTACGTTCGTTGGTGAACGCGTGGCGATCGACCGGGGATCTCGTGGGGGTGCTGATCGGAGCGGACCGCAGCACCCGCGCCGCCGTCGCGTCCCATGCGGCGCAGGAGTTCGGCCTGCGTTTGTCGTTGCTAGAAGCAACGGCAATCCCGGCCGCCGTCCCGGCCCGGGAGGAGCTCGCGAGGTTGCTGGAGCGCGAGGCCGTCCTGGGCGCCACCGCGTTCGTCATCGACTGCGGTGATGATCCGTCATGGCCCGGCGTGGACGCGCTGGTGGCCACGGCGCGGGCACGGATCGCGGTCTCGGCGGACCAGCCCGCCGACCTGCCCCGCTGCCCGACGCTGGCGATCGAGGTGCCGGCGCCGACTGCCGTCGAACAGCGCGGCCTGTGGCGCGCGGCCGTCGGCCCGGACGCGCCGGTCGGGGAACTGGTCGCCACGTTCGACCTGAACGCGGCGTCGATCGGCGCCGCGGCCGCGGCAGCCGACGGTGACACTGCCGCGCTGTGGCCGGCATGCCGGGCCGTCGACCGCCCGAGGCTGGCTGCGCACGCGCAGCGGGTCGAGTCGGCCGCGCACTGGGACGATCTGGTCCTGCCCGCGCCACAGCGCCGTACGCTCGAGGTGCTGGTCGCTCATGCCCGGCATCGGGTGCGGGTGTACGACGACTGGGGCTTGCGGATGGGCCGCACCACCGGACTCGGCAGCACGGCGATGTTCGCCGGGCCGAGCGGGACCGGGAAGACGTTCGCGGCCGGGGTGATCGCGCACGAGCTCGGGCTCGATCTCTACCGCGTCGACCTCAGCGCGGTGGTGAGCAAGTACATCGGCGAAACCGAGAAGAACCTGCGCCAGGTCTTCGACGCCGCCGACCACGGAGCCGCTGTCCTGCTCTTCGACGAGGCCGATGCCTTGTTCGGCAAGCGCACCGAGGTCCGGGACAGCCACGACCGCTACGCGAACGTCGAAGTGTCGTACCTCCTGCAGCGGCTCGACGCCTACCGCGGGATCGCGATCCTCACCACCAACCTGGCCGAGGCGATCGACGCCGCCTTCCTGCGCCGGATCCGATACGTCGTGCAGTTCCCCTTTCCCGACGAAACGCTGCGCGCCGGCTTGTGGCGGCGGGCGTTCGGGGTGGACACGCCGACGGAAGAGCTCGACGTACCCGAGCTGGCCAAGTTCGCGTTGTCCGGCGGCGGCATCCGCAACGTTGCCGTCAATGCAGCCGTACTCGCCGCGGACGCAGGAACACCGCTCCGGATGGCCCACCTGGTCCAGGCGGCGCGGCTGGAAGCGGTCAAGGCAGGACTGCCGGTGTCGTCGCTCCGCCAGGAGGTCACGCGGTGAACGAGGAAAGGACAGTCGTGCTGCACGACGTCACCGTCACCGGTGGACGGGTCGAACGGGCAGCGCTGCTCGCAGCGATTGCGCAGGCTCTGCGGGAGGCCCGCACCACGGACAAGGGAACGCTGGAGTCTGCTGTAGCGGACGCCGTCCGACGCCTGAACTCTCGTGACGGGGCGGTGACGGCTCGGTCGGGACGCTGGACGGGTGACGGGATTCTCGGGTTCTCCGCAGGTGTTCAAGGGCGCGTTGATCGGCCTTGACCCGTTGAAGCCGGTGGCCGGCGTCGTCGTGTTCCAGTACAACCCGGAGCGGGTCACCCGGCGGCTGCGGCCGAAGACCACCGGGTCGGACGGTTCCGAGGGCGAGGCGCTGCGGCTGTCCGGTCCACCGGAAGAGACCTTCGACCTGGACATCGAGATCGACGCGGCCGACCAACTGGCCAGTGGTGATCCGATCGCCGAAGGCCTCGGGATCGCGCCACAGCTCGCGTCACTGGAGATGATGCTCTATCCGCCGTCCGCTCTGGTGATCGCCAACGAGGCGCTGATGCTCGCGGGCCTGATCGAGGTCATCGCACCGGAAGCCCCGCTGGCGCTGCTGGTCTGGGGTCCGAGCCGGGTGCTGCCGGTCCGCGTGACCGATCTGACCGTGGCCGAGGAGGCGTACGACCCGGCTCTCAACCCCATCCAGGCCAAGGCCACGGTGGCACTGCGCGTCCTGACCTACGACGACCTCGGCCTGGCGAGCGTGGGCGGTGGCCTGTACCTGGTGCACCAGATCGCCAAGGAGGTCATGGCGACCATGGCCGGAGCGAACGCCTTCACCGCGACCGCGACCGCCGGCCTCGGCGGAAGGGTCTGACGTGTTCAGCCCGACCAGCCGGTACGCGGCCCTCGCGACCACCACGATCACGGTTCCGGGGCCCGACGGAAAGCCGCGCGAGCTCACGTACGTCCGCCGGCGCGTGCTCCCGCGGCCCGCGGACCACGCTCTGCTCGCCCAGCACACGGTCGAGCCGGGGGAGCGGCTGGATCACCTCGCCGAGCGCTATCTCGGCGATGCCACGCAGTTCTGGCGCATCTGCGACGCCGCCGGAGTACTCCGGCCGGCCGAGCTGGAACGGCCGGGCCGGCGGGTACCGATCGCGATGCCGCCGAGCGGGTGACGGCCGTGCTCGAGAACGTACTCGGTGTCCGGCTGCTGCTGTGGGCCGGTGATCCGCTGCCGCTTCCGCAGCCGCACCTGCTGTCTGCCCTGCGGAGGGCGGAGGTCACGAACGACAGCGACTCGATGGACGGTTTCCAGCTCAGCTTCGCGCTGACCAAGAATCGCCTCGGCCGGTACGACATCATCGACACCCTGGCGCCCGGCACGCGGGTGTGGATCGGTGCGGTGCTCGGCGTCGTACCGCAGCCGCTGATCGACGCAGTCGTCGAGCGCCACGACCTGACGCCCAGCGGAACGCCCGGCGAGTCGACGCTCACCGTCACTGGCACGACGATCACCTCGCTGCTGGGGTTGTCCGAACGGAACCAGCCGCATCCGAATCAGCCCGACTCGGTCATCGTCGCGAAGGTGCTCGGGCAGTATCCGGAACTCGGTCTGGTGCCCGCGGTCACCCCGACCACCGACATACCGCTCGAGCTCGAACGCACGCCGCAGCAGAACGAGACCGATCTGTCGCTGATCGAACGGCTGGCCGGCACGAACGGCTTCGTGTTCTACACCGAGCCGCTGACGTTCGGCGTGAACAAGGCCTACTGGGGGCCGGTGCTGCGCACGTCACTTCCGCAGCCACGGCTCACCGTCGGTATGGGAGCCCATCAGAACGTGAGCAGCCTGTCGTTCGGGTTCGACTCCCTGGCGGCCGTCGGCGCGGAAGGGTCGGTCGTCGATCCGATCCTGAAGCTGAAGATCCCGCTCCCCGCGATGCCCGCCCTGCGCCTGCCGCCACTGTCGGCGCGGCCGGCGCCGGTCCGGCGCACCACCCAGCTGCGCACGGCGGCCAACGCCGGGCCGGCGCTCGGGCTGCTGGCCTCGGCGGCCGCCGCGACGAAGGCGCCCGAGGCGGTCAGCGGAACCGGGTCTGTCGACACGGCCCGGTACGGATCGATCCTGCGAGCGCGTGGTCTGGTCGGGCTGCGTGGCGCCGGCACGGACTACGACGGCTACTACTACGTCCGCAGCGTCACCCATCGGATCTCGGTCGGCTCGTACACCCAGAGCTTCGCGCTCAGCCGGGAGGGCACCTCGTCACTGACACCGGTGGTGGCGCCGTGAGCACCAAGGAGTTCTGGGGCAAGTACCGCGGAGTCGTGAACGACGTCAACGACCCACTGATGCAGATGCGGATCAAGGCCGACGTCCCTGATGTGTACGGCGACGGTTCGAGCGGCTGGGCCCTGCCCTGCGCGCCCTTCGGTGGCGACCAGCTCGGGTTCTTCGCACTGCCGGACGTCGGGGCCGGCGTCTGGATCGAGTTCGAGCACGGCGACCCGGACTATCCGATCTGGTCCGGCTGCTGGTGGGGCTCGAGCTCCGAACTGCCGGGCAAGTGGCTGTCACCGCCGTACCAGAAGGTCATGATCGTCACCTCGGCCGGGCACAGCATCACGATCGACGACACTCCGGGCGCCGGCGGCATCACGCTGGAGACGGCGGACGGCGCGTCGGTGAAGCTGAGCGCGACGGGCCTCGAGATCGTCAACGGCAGCGGCGGCTCGATCAAGCTGACCGGACCGAAGGTCGCGGTCAACGACGGCGCGCTCGAGGTCATCTGATGGCCGCCTTCGTGGTCTCGCAGAGCGACACCGTGCTGTGCATGCACGGCGGTCAGGCTCAGCCGGCCACGCCACTGCCCAGGGTCAAGGTGGACGGCCGGCCGGCGATCGGTCAGTCGTCGCCGTACACGATCTCCGGCTGCCCGCTGACGCCGCCCAGCACACCCCCTCCGTGTGTGACCGCGAACTGGGTGGTCGCCGCGACGCGCGTGATGTCGTCAGGGGTGCCGCTGCTCATCAACAGCGGCACGGCGGTCTGTGTGCCGACCGGAACCGGTCTGCAGGTGGTGGCGTTCCAGACCCGGGTCCAGGCGACATGAGCGACATCGCATTCCCGCTCCGGATCGACAGCCGCGGCCGCACCGCCCGGGCCGGTCGGCAGGACCATGTCCGGCAGCTGGTCGAGCAGGTGCTGTTCACGGCTCCCGGCGAGCGTGTCAATCGACCGACGTTCGGATGCGGCCTGCTGCAGCTGGTGTTCCAGCCCAACTCCGAACCGCTGGCCGTGGCCGTGCGGGTCACCGTGCAGGCCGCCCTGCACGAATGGCTCGGCGACCTGATCAGCGTCGACAAGGTCGAGGTCCGTGCCGACGAAGAGATCTTGCGCGTCACCGTCGCCTACACGGTGCGGGCGACCGACGAGGCACGCGTCGACGAGTTCCGGAGTACGCCGTGACGAGGCCGTACGCCTGTGCCGACGAGCTCCGCGCCGAGGCGGTCCGCGACGCCGACACCGTCAACGGCATCGACTACCTCGAGGTGGTCGGCGGCCAGACCCGGCTCGAAGTGCACTTCCTCCATCGGCTGCCGGGCCAGGTGGACGGGATACCCGTGGGCGGCACCCGCCTCAATCGGACGCACCTCGTCGTTGCCGGCGGGGACCGGGTCAGGAACATCCGCGTCGTCGCCACCTCGACGTCCGGCGACGTGCTGACCGTGACATTGTCCGGTCCTGGCGACTTCTCGACGTACCGGCTCGAGCTGGTGGACCCGGTGACCGGTCGCACGCCCGACGGGTTCGACCCGCGGCTGAGTGAGATCGCCTTCTCGTTCAAGGCCGGCTGCCCGACGCGTTTCGACTGCCGCACCCGGCCCGACGTCCCAGCGACCGTCGACAGCTCGCGCGTGCGGGACTATCTGGCGAAGGACTACGACAGTTTCCGGCAGTTGATGCTGGACCGATTCGCCGCGACCGTGCCGGAGTGGACCGAGCGCAACCCGGCCGATCTGCAGGTCACCCTGATAGAACTGCTCGCTTTCGTGGCGGACCGGCTGAGCTACGAGCAGGACGCGGTCGGCATGGAGGCCTACCTCGGCACGGCGCGGCGCAGGGTCTCGATACGGCGACATGCCCGCCTCCTCGGCTATCGCGTGCACGAGGGCTGCGCGGCTCGCGCCTTCGTCCAGGTTGAGTCAAGTCAGCCGGCGGTGATCGAAGCCGGTCGGCAGTTCCGCACGGCCGACCGGGAGTTCGCGTTCGAAGCCCTGCACGAAATGGCGGCAGACCCGAGCAACAACCGGATGGAGTTCTACACCTGGACGGACGACCAGTGCGTGCTGCCGGCCGGTGCGACGTCCGCGACCCTGACGTCGGGCGGAACGCTGGCGCCCGGCGACTTCTTGCTGCTCGAAGAGATCGCCGGACCAGCATCGGGACGGGCGGCCGATGCGGATCGTGATCATCGACATGTCGTACGACTGGTCACAGTGGCTCCGACAGTCGACCCACTGGACGGTACACAGGTGGTGGAAGCCACCTGGTCGCCCGAGGACGCGCTGCCGTTCCCGCTGCGGGTCAGCTCGATCGTCGACACCCGGGACGGCCCCCGGCAACGGGTGGTCTGCGGCGTTGCCCGCGGCAACGTTGTGCTGGTCGAGCACGGCGCCCGGATGCCACCGGTCGAGCTGACGGACGAGATCGACGCCGCGGACCGCTGGCGACCGGCCCTGCCCGGCGGCCGTCCGACGTACGCGGTGCCCTTCGACGACAGCGCGCCTGCGGTCGGCCAGCTCGCTGTCGAGCCCAGCGATGCCAGGCCGGTTGTCGAGGTGAGTGACGGCGACCGCGACTACGACCCGGTCGTGGATCTCCTCGGGTCCGACCCGGATGCAGCCGAGTTCGTCGTGGAGCCGGAGGACGACGGCACGGCGACGCTTCGCTTCGGTGATGGCGTCTACGGGCGGCGCCCTGACCCCACGACCCGCCACACGGTGCGCTACCGCCAGGGCCACGGGACCGTCGGGAACGTCGGACCGGAGTCGATCGCGCTTCTCGAACCCGGCGACCACCGTGTCCGGGGAGTTCGCAACCCGCTCGCCGCGACGGGTGGCGTCGACCCGGAGCCGGTGGAGAAGGTCCGGACGGACGCGCCTCGTGCCTTCCGGACGCAGGACCGCGCCGTCACCGAGGCCGACTACGGAACCCTCACCACGGAGCGCTTTCCCGGCATCCAGCGTGCGTCCGGGCGGATGCGCTGGACCGGCAGCTGGTACACGGCCTACGTCACCGCCGACCGGGTCGGCGGCGCGGCGATCGATGCGCCGTTCATCCAGGCCGTCAAACACTTCCTGGATCGCTACCGGATGGCCGGCGTCGACGTCGAAGTGTCCGCACCGAAGCCCGTGCCGCTGGAGCTCGAGCTGCTCGTCGGAGCACGGCCGACCCGGTTCGGCGCCGATATCGCGGCCGCCGTGCTCGAAGTGCTGTCGTCCGGCGTACTGCGCGACGGCCGGCGGGGGTTGTTCCACCCCGACAACTTCACGTTCGGCACACCGGTGTACCTCAGCCCGGTGTACGCGACGGTGCTCGCGGTCCCGGGGGTGGCGTCGGTGCGGGCCACGACGTTCCAGCGGTACGGCGAGCCCGCCGGCGGGGAACTCGTTGCCGGGGTCCTGCGGGTGCACGACCTCGAGATCGCCCAGCTGACGAACGATCCCGACCGCCCCGAGCGCGGGCTGCTGACCGTGACCGTGGTCGGTGCGCGATGACGGACACTCCGGCCGTCCAGCGGCGGGCCGGCACCGCGGCCACGTTCGGTGCGGCCATGGTGAGCCGCCTGGGACGGCAGCCGGCGCTCGACGGCTTCACCGAGCGGCGGACGGATGATCCGTCGATCGCGCTGGTGGACGCCTGGTCCGCTGTACTCGACGTTCTGACGTTCTACTCCGAGCGGCTGGCGAACGAGGCGTATCTGCCGACCGCAACCGAAGCTTGGTCGGTGGACGAGCTCGCCCACGGTGTCGGCTACCAGCCTGGCCGCGGACGGGCCGCGGCGACCTGGCTGAGCTTCACGGTCGAAGACGCGATCGGCGCACCACCGCGGGTGCCGATCCCGGCGGGGACGAAGGTCGCGAGCATGCCCGGACCCGGGCAGACGCCGCAGAACTACGAAACAGTCGAGCACCTCGACGCGCGGCCGGCCTGGAATGCGATGGGCGCGCGGAGCACCTCCGTCCAGGAGCTCGGCCCCGGCGCCGTGGACGCGTACGCCGCGGGTCTCCGGACCGACCTGACGGTGGGGGACGCGCTCCTGCTCGTCGGCCGGGAACGCGAGATCTCGGACACCGCGGCGGAGTGGGAGTTCCGCATGCTGTCCGGTGTCGAGCTGCTGCCCGCGCTGGACGTGACCAGGTTGTCCTGGATCGAACCGCTGGCGACGCCGCCGGATCCGGTCGACGCCGGTTTGTACGTGCTGCGTCGCCGGGCCGGGGTGTTCGGCGTGAACGCGCCGGATCATCGACTGATCAAGCAAACGGCACCGCGGGCGGTCGCGCGGCCGGCCGGGGACCAGCTGCCGCTGCCGGAGCCGATCCCGACCGGTGACTGGCCCGGCTGGGAGGTCGTCGCGCCCGGGGAGAAGGACAACGTCGTGGACCTGGACGCGCTCTATCCAACGGCGATCGCCGGATCGTGGGCGGTTCTCAGTCGCACAGGGACAGTGGAGCCGTACCTGATCGAGGTCGTGCGCGCGGAGTCGCGCACGGATTTCGCGCTCACCTCCCGAGTCAGCCGGCTCACCGTGCGCGGACCGTCGGTACGCCGGCGGTTCGACGTCAAGGTCCGTGAGACGAGCGTGTGGGTCGGCTCCGAGCGCATCCCGCTCGCGGAGGTGCCGGACCCCACACCGGTGCAGGGGGATCGGCTCGACCTCGCCCGTTCGGTGCCGACTCTCGACGCGGGCCGGCGTGTCGTCGTCCGGGGTCCGCATCCACTGGTCCAGGTGGCGTCCGGAGTGCGTGGGCTCGCGATCACGCCGGAGCACGGAGGCAGCGTGGCCTTGCACCCTGGCGAGATCCTCGAGGTGATCGCTCCCGTCGTGCGCAACGACGACGGCTCCATCACCTGGCCCACGAGTCGTGGCACGGTCACTGCGCTGCCACGCGAGGTCGTGACGATCCGTCCCCCCGACGACGCGCAGGTGCATACCGAGCTCGCGATCATCGCGGGACCGACCGCCGACACGGAGACGGTGGACGGCGCGGTCTTCGCGGTCGCGCTGACGGGATGCTACGACCGTGAGTCGGTTCGGGTGGAGGCGAACGTCGCGGCGGCGACTCATGGCGAGACCCGGTCCCAGGTACTGGGCAGCGGGGACGCGGCGACCGCGTACCAGAGCTTCAAGCTGACGCAGTCGCCACTGACCTACGTCGCGGCAGCCAGTGGCGCGGTGGTGTCGACTTTGCAGGTCAGAGTCGGCGGTCGGCTGTGGACCGAAGTACCGCAGCTGTACGGTGCCGGCCCCGAGGACGAGGTCTATACGACCCGCGCGGATGCTGATGGCGTCACGACCATCGGATTCGGCGATGGAATCACCGGGTCGCGGTTGCCGACCGGGACCGCCAACGTCACCGCCGTGTATCGCATCGGCACCGGACTCGAGGGTCGCGTGGACGCAGGGCAGCTCACGCTGCCGATGACCCGGCCGCTCGGATTGAAGGCGGTGACCAACCGGCTGGCGGCCGGTCTGGCGGCTGACCCCGAACCGGCGGACAGTGTCCGGGACAACGCGGCCCGGCCTCTCTTCACTCTCGACCGGGTCGTCTCGCTCCTCGACGTGGAGGACTTCGCCCGGACGGTTACCGGCATCGGAAAGGCGCGGGCGGCCAGGCTCTGGGACGGTCGCCGGCCGGCCGTGCACGTCACGGTCACCGGCGTCGCCGGTCAGGACGTCGACGACCAGGCCCTGAAGGACCTTGCGGCGGTGCTGCGGGCCGCTGGTGACCGGCGAATGCCGTTGCTCGTCGACCGCGCCGAGCTGCTGCTGGTCCCGGTGGCCATGACCGTTTTCGTTGCTGCGGGCTACGACCGCGCGTCCGTACTGGCTGGTGTCACGGTCGAGGTCGAAGCTGCGCTCGCGGTCGGCGGACGCGAGCTCGCCGAGCCACTCACCACGGGCGAGATCGTCCTTGCCGCGCATCGCGTACCAGGCGTCGAGGCGGTCAACGTCACCGAACCCGCGACGGACATGCCGGCTCTTCCGGCCCGGATGTCGGCCGGCCGGGTGCGGCCCGCGCAATTGGTCGCGATGGCGCCGAACGGATTGACGGTGTCGTGATGAGCTACCGCGACGAGCTGATCCGGTTGCTTCCGCAACTGCACCGACGGCGCGATGCCGACGGAGTCCTGGAGGCCTTCCTGCAGGTCCTCGGCGAGCAGGCCGATGTCGTGGCGAAGGACCTCGGCCTGCTGTACGACGACTGGTTCATCGAGACGTGCGCCGATGCCCTGGTCCCGTACATCGGCGACTTGCTGGGTGTCCGGCTGCTGTACCCGGTCGGGCCAGGCGCCGGTCGGACGAGAGCACTGGTGGCCGACATACTCGACCACCGCCGCCGCAAGGGAACCGTTGCGGGCCTGGAACGGCTCGGGTACGACGTGACCGGATGGCCGACCGCCGCCGCGGAGTACTTCACCCGGCTCGGCACCACGCAGTACCTGGCACATCCGCGTCCGGATCGTCTGCAGGTTCCCGATCTGCGGCGGCCGGCCGACCTGGAGCTGATCGGAGGCCCGTTCGGCACGACTGCGCAAACAGCCGAGGTCCGGCGGCCGCCCGGCGGACGTTTCGGGATCGGAACGATCGGACTCCACGTCTGGCGGCTGGTTCCCCAGCGGGTCGGCAGGGCGACGGCGCACGCGGTCGTCGATCCTCCCGACGGCCGCTACACGGTCGATCCGCGCGGTCTCGACGTACCGCTGTTCAACCCGGGCAGCACCGAGCCGTCGTTCGACAGCCGGACGGCCGAGCACAACGTGCCGGCGCCGTTGCGGCGCCGGGCGCTGTACGACGAACTCGAGGCGCTCCGCGGGGGAGAGCCCGGACCGCCGCGCTGGTTCGGTGACGATCCGGTCGTCGAGGTGTTCGCCGATCTGGGCACCGGCGTGCGAGCAGTACCGCGGGCCGAGCTGACCGCGGCCGACCTCACTGGGTCGGCGGGCGGTTGGCCCCGGCCTGCTGCACCGCTGACGGTCGCCGTCGACCCGGTTCTCGGGCGGCTTGCCTTCCGCGCCGGTCTGCTGCCGACGACCGTCGAAGTCACCGCGTCGGTCGCCTCGCCCGGCCGAGTCGGCGCGGGTGCTTATGATCGGCGCGACCCCCGAACTGCGGATGTGCTGAGCCGGGCAACCTGGTTCCGCGTGGTCAGCAGTGCGCAGGAGCCGATCGCGGACGTCCGTCTGGCCGGCCTGGCCGAGGCCGTCGCCGATTGGAACGCCGTTCCGCCGGGCGCGGTCGGCGTCATCGTTGTCCTGGACAACCGCAGCTACCCGGGTGATCTGGACGTGACAATGCCCTCCGGAAGCGAGTTGCTGATCGTCGCGGCCGGCTGGCCCGCGGCGGAGACCGACCTTCCGGCCGCGCTGGATCCCGCGGACGCCGTGCCTGCGGACCGCCGGCCTCATGTGCTCGGGTCGCTGACGGTTCTCGGCGGCGCGGGGGACGGTGTGCCGGGGGAACTGACGCTGGACGGCTTCCTGCTCGAGGGAGCGGTGACAGTCGCGGCGGGTGACCTTGGTCGCCTCGACGTCCGGAGCTGCACGGTGCTCGAGCTGAGGGTCGAAGAGCCGGTCTCGTCCGATACCGACAACGGACGCCTTGTGGTGGAGGTCGAACGCAGCATCGCCGCCGGTGTGACGATTCCTGCTCAGGGACCCGAGCTTCAGGTGACCAAGTCGGTGGTGGAGCGGATCACTGCGGTCGGTGCACCTGTGGTGCTGCGTGAGGTGACCGTGCTCGGTCCGGTGGTGGCGCGGCAGCTGGACGCGACTGACTGCCTGCTGGACGGTCTGGTCACCGTCGAACGCCGGCAACAGGGCTGCCTCCGCTTCAGCTATCTGGCCGGCGGGACGGCCACGCCGCGGAGATACCGCTGCCAGCCGGATCTGGCACTGGCAGCCGTCACCGATCCGGCCGAGGCCGCAGCCGTCCGCGCCCGGCTTGCTCCGGTCTTCACGGCGACCGAGTACGGCGATCCGGCGTTCGCGCGACTGGACAGCCGCAGCGACGTCGCGTTGCGGGCCGGATCGTCGAACGGTTCGGCGATGGGGGCCTATGCGGAGCTGGCCGAGCCGCAGCGGGAAGCCAACCTGGCGGCCGTGCTGGACGAGTACCTGCGGATCGGTCTGGACGCCGGGGTGGTGCGGGAGAGCTGAGGGGATGCGAAGCATGAACGGTGGGGACCTGACCCGATCGACGTTCCGGGCGTACCGGCACTACTCAGGCGTGCGTATGCAGCAAGGACGCGTCCAGCTCGACGCGGACTGGAACGAACAGGTCGACGTGACGGCGTACCGGGACGAGGCGCAGTCGGCCGACGTCGTCGGAGCGTCCGGCGTGCCGAAGACCGGCGGCGGATTCGGCGTCGAGGTCGTCGACGGCGATCTGCTGTTGTCGACCGGGCGGGCATGGGTCGGTGGCCTGCTGTGCGAGGTCGACGGCGAGGTGACCCAGGTGACGGACCAGCCGTCGACGACGTCGGTGGTGGTGACGTCGCTGGTGCTCGACGGCGCCGAACTGCGGGCCCATGACTGGGTCGAGGCCATGGATGTCGTCGGCTCGTCCGGTATCGCCCGGATCGAGACCGTCGACACGGGTTCGAGGACAGTCACGCTCGCTGCGCCGGTCGGGCAGGCGGTCGGGTTGCGCCGACGGACGTCGTACTGCACCCAGCCCGATCTGCCCGAGCCCGAGCACACGGCTCAGGCGGTCAGCACGGGTCCCCGGGTCCTGGATCTCGCCGACGGCACCTACCTGGCGTACCTGGACGTGTGGGAACGACCGATCACCGCGGCTGATGAGCCGTCGCTGGCCGAGGCTGCGTTGGGCGTCGACACGACCACGCGCAGCAAGGTGGTGTGGCAGGTCCGGTTGCTCGATCTCACCGACGTGCCGGAGGAGGTCGAGTTGGACGCCGTACTTGCGGAGGTCGCCGGAGGAACCGGCCGGATGGCGGCGCGCGCCGTACCGCCACCCGCCGGCGTCGATCTCTGCCGGCCGACGCCGGCCGGCGGGTACATCGGCCTCGAGAACCAGCTCTACCGGATCCAGTTGTACGACGTCGACGCGGGCGACCCGGTGATCGTCTGGAGTCGTGAGAACGGGTCGGTCGTCACGCGCTGGCTCGGCAACGCCGCCGCCGGCACCTTGCAGGTGGAGAGCATCGGGCGCGACGCGGTCCTCGGATTCGGTCCGGGTGATCTCGTCGAGCTGTTCGACGACACCCGCGTACTGCACGGCCGGCCGGGAACCTTGGTCCGGCTGAAGGACGCACGCGGCGATCAGCTGATTCTTGACACGACGACCGCGCCGAACGGTCCGACGACGATCGAAGACTTCGGCAGGAATCCGCAGGTCCGGCGGTGGGACGGTTCGGTCACCGTGAGCACCGACGACTGGCTACGACTGGAGAAGGGTGTGCAGGTGCGGTTCCCGGCCGGCGGGACCTTCCACCGGCACGACTACTGGCTGGTGCCGGCCCGGAGCTCACAGGCCGGCATCGAGTGGCCGGAAGACTCGTCGGGCCGGCCGGTGGCCCAGCTGCCCGCCGGAGTCAGGCACCACACGGCGAAGATCGCCCTCTTGCGACACGACGTCGACGGTGTGACAGTCGTCCGGGACCGGCGCGATCGGTTCCCTGCGCTGACCGCACTCGCTGCCGAAGACATTGCCGTCAGCAACGAGATCTGCGACCTGCCGGCCGTCGCCACCGTGCAGGACGCGCTGGACGCCTTGTGCCGGGCGAACGATCTGCGGCGGCACAACCGGCTCCTGCACGGGTACGGGATCGTGTCCGGTCTCGCGGTGCACTGCGGCGACGAGACCGCGCCGCCGGACCAGCGGGTGCATGCCGTCCTGCCGACCGAGGAACGGCGGACCGCGTTCCGGGACGGCGCCGACGTCGACCTGCGGCGCCACGTCACCGTGCAGCCGGGAAGCGCGATCGATGCGGACGGCAACGACCTCGACCTGCCGGAACCGACGGTGGTCGACGTGCTCACCGAGATCGGCGGGATCGGAGGTGTGCTGAATCCCGACGGCGACGGCGAAGTCTGCCTGGTCCTGCGCGGCGACGACAACGGCCCACTGGTCGCCGTGAAGAAGTACGAGCCGGAGACACCACCGCGGGACTTCCTCGACGGCACCTTGCTGAAGGACATCTACGACGACTGCATCGCGTCGCCGTTCAACTGGATCCGCCGGCAACTGAACCCCGGCGACGGCAGCGACCCGGTGGCCGACCAGCGCGCCTACCGGTTGCGGACCGCGCTGACGAACCTGGCGACGTACGTCGCGAATCCGAAGTCGGGCGGCGACGTCTTCGTGGCCGAGACCGAGGACGCGCTGCTCCGTGATTTCTACGCGGGGCTCCGCAAGCGGCTGCAGAGCGAGACGTTCTGCGCCTTGTTCGACGACGCACGGCCGTATCCCGACTACCCGGCCTCGCTCACCGGGATCCGCACCGTCTCCGGTGTGGGCTCGCACTCCCGGGTCCGGAACCGGCCGGGCGGCGAGGAGGTCTGGACGACAGGTGGCGGGCTGAGCCCTCTGACGCCGGGAACGCTCGTCAACCGCTACAACCTCAACACCGAGACGCTGGTCGCGCGGATCGACCCGATCGCCGGCCGGGAGCTGGCCCGCGGCGACTCGGCGTCGAGCACCACGGCGGCCGTCACGGATGTGACCTTCTCACCCGACGGCAAACTGGTCGCGGTGGCGGTGCCGACCCGCGACGACAACGACACGATCTTCCGGGTCGGCGAGATCTCCGGCGCTACGGTCAACTGGCGGCCGGCGGCGACGATCTGCGGCGTCCGGCTCGTCACCCTCGTGACCACGGCCGCGGACCCTGGCTTCGTGTACGCCGTCGGGCTCCGGCGCCGGGCGACGGGCAGGTCAGGGTTCAGCTTGAAGGAGTTCGAGGGTGCGGGCGTCTGGCGGATCCCCTTCGCCGACGTACCCGACGACCTCGGGCCGGTTCCCGGCACCGAACAGCTCAACCCGGTCGGTCCGATGGCGATCACACCCGACGGGACCGCGGTGGTCAGCTGCGGAGCGGCCGGCGCGGCGGCGACGTCGTACAACCGGCTGCGGGTGATCAGCATCTCGGCGAACGGACCGAGCCTGGGCATCGAGATCCTGTTGCAAGCCGACGGCACCGACGACCTCGCGCTCCAGACCGTGCGGCAGCAGCTGCCGCTGAACGTCGTACTCCGGACGTTGGTGTACACGGTCACAGGACGCGGGACGACCCGCTCACTGGTCGGTTTCAACTGCTCGGACGGCCAGCCGCTGCGCAACGCGGTCCCGCTCCCTGACACGAGCGGGTCGATCTCGCTCGCCGTGGTCGAGGGTCGCGTCGTCATCGTCGGCAGCGACACCACGACGGCGTCGGTCTACGAGACACGTACCGGGGCACTGGTCGACGGTCTGCGGATCCCTGTGCAAGTCACTCCGACCTCGATGACCATCGAGCCGCCGCCGCTGCGCCTCGGTCCATTCGTCGTCCCACCGGGCCGGCTGACAGTACTGAACCTGGTGAGCAACTCGCTGACGGTCATCGATCCCTCGATCGTCAGGGCGAACAGCTTCGATCTCGCGCCGCTCACGCAGTACCGGCGCCAGGCCGTCGAAGCCTTCGGGGACCTGCTCGGCGGTTTCACGCAGTACGTGAAGGACTGCGCATTCGACCATCTGCTGGTGCGGCCGCCGAAAGCTCCACCCACGAAGGACCTGGATCTGGCCGCGATCTCGATCCGCGGTGGCTCCGTCTACCGCGTCTGCAACTTCTCACGGCGCCGGTACGTCAAGTCGTTCCCCACAGTCGGTTATTGGCTGTCGCTGGTCCCGCTCCTGCCTTTCCTCCGTGAGCACTTGATCAAGTTCGCCTGCGAGCTCCTGACCGACCGCTTCGCGAGCTACAGCACCGCGAACCACGACAACTCGACCGACCGCGTGCCGGCGTCCACGTTGCTGGCCTTCTTGGAAGCGGTCCAGGGCGAAGACCCGCTCGCCCTGCTGCGCAAGGGAAGAGACTCGCTCCGAACCAGTGCCCGCCTCGCCACTGCCGGCCAGTGGACAGAGGCTCGCAACGCCCTACGCATCTCCCCACCGCCAGAACCCGCCCGCCCCACCACCGATGACCTCACCGACCTCCGCACCCGTCTCGAGACCCTGGAGACCCAACTGAACGACCTACGGACCAACGGCGACTGAAGTGACGGCTCAGTGACGTCTCGAGACTAGCTTGGGCGCATGGCCGGAGGTCGCGCATCTCGTGTCCACGCCGAGCACCCGCAGTCCGATGGCGCCTGGCGAGTCAGCACGCGTGGCGATCCCGAGGAGCTCGAGGCCGACCGTGTCGCTGACGACGTACTGCGCACGGGCAACCTCCCGGGGCCTTCAGGTGGCAGTGGGCCACTGGATGGTGGGACGCGGCGATTCTTCGAGTCCCGCCTGGGCCACCACTTCGGCGACGTCCGTATCCATGCGGATTCGGCCGCTGCCGGCAAGGCGGCGTCGCTCGGCGCGACCGCGTACACGATCGGGCCGGACATCGTGTTCGCCCGCGGGGCCTACCGACCCGACTCGCGCGCCGGCCAGCGTCTGCTGGCACACGAACTCGCCCACGTCGTGCAGTTCTCGACCGGCCGGGTGAGCCGCGGTGCGGTGCTGCGCCAGGAGGCAACGGCTACCGCACCCCTGCCGACGACGAGTGTCAAGCAGTACGGGATCGTCTACAAGCTGGAGGGAGTGACGCTGCGGGACGCCCCGGTCCCGCAGGCGACCACGGTCACCCTCCTGCCGTTCAACACCCGGGTGTTCGTGGACTCGGCACAATCCGGCTGGTATCTGGTGACGACGGACGACGGCCGGTGGGGCTATTGCGCCCAGACACACATCAAGACCGGACTGCCCGAACCGGACGCGAAGATCCACTGGATCGTGCCCGGAGAGACCGCGCTCGACATCTCGCGGCGCTACTACGGCGGCGAGGCCGAATGGGGCAGTGACCATCGCTTCTTCGTGAACGGTCTGGTGTTCGTCAACGCCGGGGAGGGCCGCCGCGGGATCTACAAACCTTCAGCGGAGGCCGACTGGGACACGACGCAGACGCGCGCCGGCTTCATGATCTGGATCCCCAGCCTGGCGTTCCTGCGGACACTGCGCGGCAAGGTGCCGTCGGGCTCGATCACGTACGAGGCCTGGCAGACGGTGAAGGCCGCAGCCGAAGCGGTCGCCGAGTTCGTCGCCGGCGGCGCCGCGTTCATCGCCGGCCTGATCCATGGTGCGCTGGAATCGCTGTGGGACGTCCTGGTCGGTCTGAAGGACCTCGTGGTGATGGTGTGGGACATCCTGAAGAGCCTGTTCACCGGCAATCTGCTGACGGATGCGAAAGCGCTCTGGGAGCAGCTGATGAACCTCGACTGGGGTGCTCTGGTGCAGGGGTGGCTGGACCACTTCCTCGAGCGATGGAACGCGCCGGGCTTGCTCGCTCGGTGGCACTTCCGCGGGTGGGTCATCGGCTACGCGATCATGGAAGTGCTGCTGCTGGTCTTCTCCGAGGGGGTGATCGCCGGCATCAAATGGATCGGCAAGGCATCGAAGGTGGCGAAGGTCATCGCCACGCTGCCGAAGGTGGAGAAGTTCGTCGAGGCGGTGAAGGCGAGCAAGGCAGCGCAACGGCTGAGCCGGGTCCTGTCCAGAGGCGGCGTCATCGCCGAGGACGCGGTCGCCGCCGCGCGCTGGATCGAGCGCCTGCTGGCCAACCCGAGGATCATCTGGGGTCGTAGCCCGCAGGAGATCGCGGACGCTCTGCGCCTGGCCGGCCGCAACGTCGTGACCAGGCAGTCCAGGAAGGGTTCCAAGCTCGCCGAGATTCTCGAGGTGAAGGGCGACCGGCGGATCGCGCAGATCCAGGTGCACCCCGGTGGCGGCCGTCACGGCGGGTCGTACTACAAGATCTCGACCTCGGACAAGGGCATCATCAAAGTCGTGGACAAGGCCACGTACGTCCCGATCGCCGGCGAGAAGGCGACAATCCTCTACATGAGTAATCTCGAGGGCTGGCTGGTGCGCGCGGTGGCTGCGAACAGCCTCGCACAGAGCGCCGGCGAGGCCGTCCCGGTCGGTGGACCCGCGCCGGACGAGGAGGAATGACGCCGTGCGGATAGCGGTGTACGGCGTCGCGCAGCCGGCCGAAGCCCGGTGGCTGGAATCGGCGGGCGCCGATGTCATCGGCCTCGTCGTCGACGACCGGGCGAACGGGCGGATCCTCGACATGGCGTCGGCGAAGTCCGTGGCCGACGCCGTGGACCAGGCTGCCGTCTGCGTCGAGCTCCGCGAGAACGGATCGGCACTCGCAGTCGCGCGAGGTCTCGCCGCCCGCTGGGTCCAGGTTCCGTGGAACCTCCCCGCTGCACGGGAATGGCGCGAGGAACTCGCCGCCGGTGGCATCGGATGGACGCTGGGACGGGTGCCGGCCGACGAGGACGACGACCCGGAGTGGATTACTCGCCGCTGGACGGAGTACGGCGATCCGGCTCCGGACTGGGTTCAGGTCGAGATCTTCCCGAACCTCACCGACGGGTGGCCGATCCTGCAGGAACCGAGCCCGGACGAGGTCGATGCCACCGACCTCGATCAGATGGCGGCCGAGCGTCCCATCCTGTTCTCACTGCCGTTGACAGCCGACCGGGCCGGGCCGGCCCGCGCCCTGTTACCGCATGCCCACGGATTCGGACTGACCCTGGCCGACCGTGCCGACCGGGCCGACCTGCACCTGGCCGCCACCACCGTCGAGCTCGACGCCGCCCTGCACATCATCGAAGCCCTGCGGCGCTGACGGAACCGTCGGATAGCGTCGGGGCGTGTTGTTGCCTGGGTTGTCGGTGCCGGGGGCTGATCTGCCTGTGCGGGCGGTGTTGCCTGCGACGGTCGATGCGGTGCGTTCGGGCGGTACGGCGGTGCTGGTGGCGCCGCCTGGATCGGGGAAGACCTCGTTGGTGCCGCTTGCGTTGGGTGACGCGCTCGGGGGCACGATCGTCGTCGCCGAGCCGCGCAGGATGGCGACCCGGGCGGCGGCCTCGCGGCTGGCGTCGCTGGTCGGCGAGCCGCTCGGCCGGCGGGTCGGATACGCCATGCGCGGTGAAAGGAGCGGCGGCAAGGGACTCCGGGTCGAGGTGGTCACGACAGGGCTCCTCGTACGGCGTCTGCAGCAGGACCCGGAGCTGCCGGGAGTCGCCGCGATCGTGATCGACGAGTGCCACGAGCGGCATCTCGACGCCGATCTGTTGCTCGCGTTCTGCCTCGACATCCGGGCGAATCTCCGCGACGACCTGGCGCTCGTCGCGACCTCGGCCACGGCGGACACGGTCAGACTCGGTCGCGCTCTGGGCGTGGACGGTCCGGCGCCTGTGATCACCGCGACTGCCGCGCTGTTCGACGTGGCGGTCGAGTGGGCCCCGCCGCCGATCCCGGTGCCGCTGCTTCCCGGCGGGCGGGTCGACCCACGCCTGCTGGATCACATCGCGGCCGTCGTGCAGCGTGCACTGGCCGAGAACGACGGCGACATCCTGGTGTTCGTGCCGGGGGAGGCCGAGATCAACGGTGTGACTCGCCGGTTGGCTGGTCAGAATGTTCTGCCGTTGTTCGGTCGCCAGTCCAAGGCTGAGCAGGACCGCGCGCTGGCGCCCGGCGTGGCTCGCCGGATCGTGGTCACGACATCGGTGGCGGAGAGTTCGCTGACTGTGCCCGGGGTCAGGGTCGTGGTCGACTCGGGGCTTGCCCGGGAGCCGCGCACCGATCAGTCGCGGGGGCTTGGTGCGTTGGTCACCTGCCGGGTGTCCAAGTCGTCGGCCGAGCAGCGAGCGGGGCGCGCCGGCCGGGAGGCGCCCGGTCGGGTGTATCGCTGTTGGTCCGCGACCGACCATGTCCATCTCGACGATCATCCGGCGCCGGAGATCGAGATCGCCGACCTGGCGTCCTTCGCTCTCGACCTCGCGGCGTGGGGTGCGCCTGCTGGTGCCGGTCTGACGTTGCTGCAGGCGCCGCCGGCGGTGGCGATGAACGCGGCCACGGAGTTGCTGCATCGCCTCGAGGCGGTCGACGACGACGGCCGGATCACCGAGCGCGGACGGCGGATGGCGGCGATCGGGGCGCACCCACGGTTGGCGCGCGCGTTGCTGGACGGTACGCCGAGGGTCGGCGCCGACCGGGCGCGCGAGATCGTCGCGATGCTCTCGGACGACGCCGGCCGCGACTTCGGCGACGACCTCCCGGCCCGCTGGAGATCCCTCCGCCGCGGCGACGACCGCGCCGCCACAGCCCGCTGGCGAGAGGAAACAAAACGCCTCACCCGAGGCACGACGAACGGCAACCCAGCAGACGCAGCCGAAGCGCGACTGGCGGGCGATGCCGTCGCACGGCCGGCGGGCGGTGGGGGCGCGCACTTTGTGCCGGATGATCTGGTGGTGGGGGTTGTGGTGGGGCTGGCTTATCCGGATCGGGTTGCGCGGGTTCGGGGGGTTGGCTCGGCGACGTATCAGATGGCTGGGGGGACGGGGGCTGCGCTGGATCCGCGGTCGGCGTTGCGGAGCACGACCTGGCTGGCGGTCGCGGCTGCGGACCGGGCGCCTGGTCGGGCCGATGCCAGGATCCGGTCCGCGGCGCCGATCGACGAGCAGACCGCGCGCGACGTCGCCGGCGACCTCGTCTCGACCACCGACCAGATCCGCTGGGACGGCGGCCGGATCGTCACCCGGCGGGTCGAGGCGCTCGGCGCGATCGTGCTCAACGACGTACCGCTGGCCCACCCCGACCCGCTGCTCGTCCAAGCCGCCGTCCGCGACGGGATCCGGCGCAGCGGTCTGTCCGTACTGCGCTGGTCGGACGCCGCACTCGCCTTGAGGCAGCGGCTCGCGTTCTGCCACGCCCACCTCGGCGCTCCGTGGCCCGCGGTCGACGACGAGGCGCTCCTGGCCGATCTCGACGACTGGCTGGGCACCGAGCTCGCCTCCGTACGAAGCTCGCGCGACCTCGCCACCATCGACGTGACGTCGGCGCTCCGGCGACTACTGCCCTGGCCCGCAGCAACCCGCTTCGCCGAGCTCGCACCGGAACGGCTGAAGGTCCCGTCGGGCTCCGACATACGACTCGCGTACGACGGTGCCGAGCCGCCGGTCCTCGCCGTAAAGCTGCAGGAGGTCTTCGGCTGGACCGCCACCCCCACCGTCGCCGACGGCCGCGTCCCGGTCGTGCTCCACCTGCTGTCGCCCGCACGACGCCCGGTGGCCATCACCAGCGACCTCGCCTCCTTCTGGCACCAGGGCTACCCCCAGGTCCGAGCCGACCTACGAGCCCGCTACCCGCGCCACCCCTGGCCCGAAGACCCACTCACCGCCATCCCGACCAAGCGCCCAAAACCCCGCCACTGAACAACCGCGAGTTGCCGTTCAGCGGGTGTTGCGGGTTCAGAAGGCGCGGACCGCCGGCGGCATGCCAGGGAAGTCCGCCGACTCGCTGACTGCGGCCCACTTCCGGACGTCGTCCAGGTCGCGTTGGTAGACGCGGGTCAGGTTGCGGACGGCTTCGGCGCCGAGAGGTAGGCGCAGGGGTGCGTCGGGGGTGTCGAGGATGGTGCGGATCGCCTGAGCGGCGCGTTCGGGGTCGCCTTCCTGCAGGCCGTCGGCCTCGGCCATGTTGGAGCGCACCGCTCCGACGACATCGTCGTACGTCGTGTTCTGCTCGGCGGTGTTGAGGACGTCGGATGCGTTGAACTCGGTGCGAAAGCGACTCGGCTCGACGATCAGCACCCGGATGCCGAACGGCCTGACCTCACCGGCGAGAGCCTCGGACCAGCCTTCCAGAGCGAACTTTCCGGCCGAGTAGCTGCCGACGGCGGGGAATGACATCCGGCCGCCCTGGCTACTCATCTGGACGATCGCGCCGGAGCGGTTGGCGCGCAGGTGGGGGAGTACCGCGCGGACGTAGGCGGCGGGGCCGAACAGGTGTTGCTCGAGCATGTCGCGCAGCTGGTCGTCGGTGACCTCTTCAGCCGCGCCGACCTGCCCGGCGCCGGCGTTGTTGACCAGTACGTCGACCCGCCCGAATGTGTCCAGAGCGCGCTCGACGACGTCGGCAGCCGTGGACGTGTCCCGTACGTCGTGCTCGACCGCGAGGAACTGGCCGCCGTACCGAGCCGCAAGTGTGTCGAACCGCTCAACCCGGCGAGCCGTCCCGACAACCCGCTCCCCGGCCGCCAACGCACCCTCGGCCAACGCCAGCCCCAGCCCGGAACTGGCGCCGGTAATGATCCAGGTCCTGTTGTCCCTTGTCGTGTTCATGCCCGCGACGCTAGGGCTTAGAGCGCACTCAAACGCAACCCGAACCGCTCAGGTCTGCCCGGCGGGCCGCCTGCGGCCAGCAGATACTGCGCTCTGAACTCCCGAGGGCTGATGCCGTAGCGCTGACGGAATGCGGCGCTCAGTGCGCTGTTGGAGGAGAAGCCGCTGCTGTGGGCGAGGTCGCCGATGACGATGTGAGCAGGGCTGCGCAGGCGTTCGTGCACGAGCGCGAGTCGTTCCTCCCGGATCAGTTCCCGGGGCGTCGTGCCTGCCTGCTGCATGGCCAGCTGAACCTGCCGCAGCGACCAGCCCAGGGCACGTGCCACCGTGGCGCCGGTCAGCCCTGGATCGGTGGCATGCTCTCGCACGTATCGTCTGACCATCGCTTCGACCTCGCCCAGGCCGCCCTCGGTGTCCGGCCGGTCGTCACCGACGGCGAGCATGCACAGCAGATCGACGAGCCGATCGCAGACCGCGTCGAATTCGGCTGCCGACAGGTGTGCCCGCTGAGCGAACAGTTCACCCAGCATGCCCACGAGGACCCGGCCCAAGCCGCGGTTGATGTCGAGAAACCGGGATGCCGACCGGCGCGCCCCGGGGCGCAGGCGGTGGTCCACCTCCGCCCCGGGAATCGTCAGCAGCGCGATGTCGGCGTGGTCGAGCTTCGCCTCGAAGGTCGAGTTCGACGAGGCCAGGAACGCCGCACCCGGGCCGACCCGGAACTCCTGATCATCCTGGCGGACCAGCAACTGCCCGCGGATCGTCACCATCAGCGTGCGCACGTCGTGCGGATCCTCGGACGCCATCGCCGCGGTCCGATGGCCCTGCGCACAGTCGGCCGACACCCGGCCGAGTGTGTAGGCGACCGTGCCGATGCGAAGCAGCCGGCCCCGGAAGGTCCCTGGCGAACAGGTCGGATCCACCCGGTAACGGGTTGCCGCGCTGATCACGCTCATCCAGTACTCGACACGTTCCGGCGGTCTGACGTCGTCCGTCGTCCACGAGTCGATCGAATAGGACGCACCTCTGCAGATCACGGTTGACATGGGGGCCTCACTTTTCCGGCGCAAAGAGCCTTGGGCGGTTACTTCTGACGGCTCGTCGATCGACGGTGGAGGATCAGTCGAGTGCGTCGATGGCCTTCGTCGCGCCCGCGTGCAACGGCACCGGGTCGGTCATCGCGGCGTTCTTGAGCTCGATCCCCTTGGCCGCGGGATTGACCTGCACGAGGGCTTCCTTGTTCTTGAGGAGCAGGCTGGTGAGTTTCTCGGCCAGGTCGTCGGGCATGTCCTTACGGACCAGCAGCAGGTTCGGGACGATGATCGTCCGGGTGTCGGCCGGCTGCTTGTACGTCGCGGCCGGGATCACGCCCGCGGCGTACACCTTGCCGTGCTCCTTCTGCAGGGCGGGCAGCACGTCGTCGAGAGGGATGAAGCGCACCTTGGCGCCCATCGACGTGGTGAGGTCGGTGATGCCGCTGGTGGGCAGGCCGCCGGACCAGACCAGCGCGTCGATCTGTCCGCTCTTCATCGCGTCCACCGACTCGGGCAGGCCGAGCCGCTGGGCCGTGACGTCTTTCACCGGGTCGACGCCGGCGGCGGTGAGCAGGCGCCGCGCGATCACCTCGGTGCCGGAGTTCGGCGAGCCGGTGGAGACCCGCTTGCCCTTCAGATCGGCCATCGTGGTGATGCCGGACGACGCCCGCACGACGACCTGGGTGTAGTTCGAGTACAGCCGGGCCAGCGCGACGACGTCCTGCGGCGCGGTGAAGCTGTTCTTGCCCTCGACCGCGTCGGCGGCGGTGTCGGCCAGGGAGAAGGCGATGTCGTAGTTCCCGGCGGTCAGTCCTTGGATGTTCTGCACCGAGGCGCCGGTCTCGCTCGCGGTGGCGCGGTAACCCTCGAGGTTGTCCGAGATCAGTGAAGCCAGGGCACCGCCGAGCTGGTAGTACACGCCGGTGGTGTTACCGGTGGCGATGGTGAGGCGACCACCTCCCGCGCCGTCACCCTGCTCGGGCTTGCGTTGCCCGCCGCAGGCGGCCATCGAGACCGTCACCGCGAGTGCGACCACCAGAGTGGACAAAGAACGGAGTCTCATGTGGGGTTCGGCCCTTCTGTGGTGTTCTGCAGGCGTTGACGCCGTGCGAGGTTGATGACGACGGCGGCCCCGAGCAGTCCCAGGCCGACGCCGATGGTGGTGGGTGCGAGATAGAGCAACAACAACGCGGCCGGGAAACAGATGACGCGCTCCAGCCAGCCGGTCCGGACGGCGATCCATCCGCCGGTGACCACCGCCAGCGCGGCGACGGCGAGCGCCGAGACCACCAGCGTCCACGCCGCACCTCCCAGGCCCTCGAGACCCAGCAGGTTGGCCCCGTTCGGCGTCAGCACGAACGCGAAGGGCACCAGGAACGCGGGCAGCGTGTACTTCCACGCCTGCCACATCGTCGGGATCGCCCGCCCGCCGGTGATCGCCGCCGTCGCGACGGCAGCGAGCGCTGTGGGCGGCGAGACCTCCGACAGGACGGCGTAGTAGAAGATGAACATGTACGCCTCGGCCGGAGCCACGCCGAGCTGGAACAGGGCGGGCGCGATCACCACGGCGGCGATGATGAACGAGGCGGTGACGGGCACCGCCAACCCGAGCACCATGACCGCGAACGCCGACAGCGTGACGGTCATGATCAGCACCACGGTGTGATTCTCGGAGATCGCGGATGCCGCGGACACGATGATCTCGGCCAGGTTCAGGCCGAGACCGGTCTGGGTGACGACGGCGACGATGATGCCGGCGACGGCACAGGTCGCCACGACGGGCAGCACCGAGCGGGTGCCCTGCGCGAGCGCCAGGCCGAGCCGGCGTGGCGTCAACCGGTGCTCACGGTCCAGGAACGACAGCCCGATCTGCAGCAACGTCGCGTAGACGACGGCCTTGAACGGCGGAATGTCCATCGCCATGAAGCCGATGATGAGGAACAGCGACACGAAGTGGTATCCGAACCGCAGCAGCAGCCGGCGCGCCGACCGGGTCGACGGCTCGGCCGCTTCGGTGCCGTGTCGCCGGGCGTCCATCTCGATCGCCAGCAAGATGCCGAGGTAGTACAAGACCGTCGGGACCGTCGCGTAGCCGAGGACCACGAGGTAGCTCACCTGGAGATACTCGGCGATGATGAACGCCGCCGCGCCGAGCGTGGGCGGCGACAGGATCGCCCCGATACCGGCCGCTGCCAGCATGCCGCCCGCCGGCTCGGACGGATATCCCGCGCGGCGCAGGATCGGCCAGGCGACGGTGCCCAGCGACACCGCGGTCGCCGTACCGGAACCCGACACCGTGCCCAGCAGGAAACCCGCCAGTGTGACGGTCCGCCCGGGCGCCGTGCGACTGCGTTTGAAAGCCGCGAACGACACGTCGATGAAGAACTTGCCCGCACCCGAGGCGTCCAGTACGGCGCCATAGATCGTGAACAGGACGATGTAACTCGCGGCCACTGCCAATGGCGTCCCGTAAAAGCCCGCCGTACCCATGAACAACTGCGCCACGATCGCCGAGAAGTCGAAACCTTGGTGCGCCAAGGACCACGTGTACGGCAAATAGCCGCCGTAATAGGCGTATCCGATGAACAACAGGCTCACCACCGGCAGGACCCAGCCCGTCGTACGCCGGCAGGCCTCCAGCGCCAGCACCAGCAGCAACGACCCCGCCAGCAGGTCGAGCTGCGTCGGAGCCTGCCGCCGCTCCAGAAACGCGTCGAAGTCCAGCAACGGATACAGCGAGACCACCAGCGCGACCGACGCCAGGACCCAGTCCGCCACCGGCGGGTCGTCGCGGCGCCGATCTCCGCGGAACGGGTTCAGGAACGCCGGCACACGCCAACCGCGGTAACACAGCAGCGCACCCGGCAGCACCGCGGCAAGAAACAGCATCAGGTAGAACTGCGTCCCTGCGGGAATCGGAAGGAATACCTGCACCAGAACGCCGACACTGACCAATGCGCAGCACACCGAGATAGCGCGGTCCAGGACCGGGCTCAGCCTCCGCGCCGGCCTTTCCTGCTCGAAAGCTGCCAGTTCCTCCGCACTCGGGCCGGCGCTCACCGAATCGACAGTTACAGACACCGGCATAAGGGGCCTCCTGTGAATGATCTTCCGCAAACAATCCTCAGTCCGCAGCTATCTCACAACCCCCACTGCCGCATCCTTACCTCGCCTTAAGAAGAATCCCTGGACAACACTGTTCGGAGGCCGGACGGACGCCTGCACCGGCGGGGTGATCCCCGCCGGTGCAGGCAGAACTTGCGGTCAGGTTCAGCAGATGCTGAAGACGTTGTGGCCCCAGACCTTCCACGAGACCACGCACTTCGTCTTCTGCTTGGGCTTGTCGTTGCGATGTGGTGAGCGGGTGTCTCCGCCGAGCATGTCGTAGAGCAACCACAAGCCGAGGCCTCGTCTCATGGCCTTTCCATCGGCTCTGAACTCGCCCTTGACCTTGCCGAGTTGTCCTCTCGGGGTGACGCCGCCCTTCTTCCAGATCTCGCCGACCCGGTAGAGGGTCCAGCTGCCACGGGCGACGACGTACCACTTGACGTAGTACCACCCGCCGCCATCGGTCTTCCCCTTGGCGAGAGCCGAGCCGAGGACGGCGCAGGTGTTGGCCGGCGTGCCCCTGATGAACCGGCAGATCGCGTATCCGGTACCGGCGACCTTCACCAGCGTGTAGTTCTCGCCGCCGAGGATCGAATTCTTGCCTTTCTTCGGCCGCTTGCGCTGTTCCTTCTTCTTGGGCTTCTTGGCGGCTTTCTTGGCCTTCTTCTTCTTGAGCTTTGCTGCCTTCTCGCGCGCCTTCTTGGCCGCCTTCTTGGCGGCGGCCCGCTTGGCCGCCGCGATCTTCTCCTTCTTCTTCTTCGCGAGGTAGCGCTGGTAGTCGCAGCCGTCGCAGTAGTGCTTGGCCTTCTTGGCAGCCTTCTTGTGCTTCGCGGCCTTCTTCTTTTTCTTGGGGGCGTGGTTGTAGCCGCCGCAGCCGTCGCAGTAGTGGCCGCCGGGCAGGACGCGCCATTGGCCGTCGGGGTCGCTGGCCGTGATCGGCGTGTTGTCGGCGTACGCGTAGCCGTTGAGCTGTTGCGGGTTGTCGAAGTCGGCCACGGGGTCGGTGGAGATGAAGCGTCCGCGGGCGGAGTCGTATTCGCGGGCGCCGAGGTGGGTGAGTCCGGTGGGATCGTCGACGCCGTCGACGTACCCGTGCTGGTCGGGCCAGGTCGTGGGCTTGGTGCCGCGTTCGACGCCGAACGGTGTGAAGCGACGCTGCTCCTGGCTGAGGTCCGTGGCGTTGACCGACAGGGTGTTGGTGCCGTTGTGGTCGGCAACGGTGAAGGTGAGACCCGACTCGTTGCGGACGGCGCTGGTGCTGCCGAGGTCGTAGAAGCGGGTGGGTGTCACCGTGCCGGTGGGACTGAGGTGGAGTTCGGTGTTGTCGAGGTACAGGGTGGTGCCGCCGGTGTCGCGGGCGATGAGCCGCTCACCGTCGGCGTCGTACAGGTAGCTGGTGGCCTTGCCGTTCTCGGTGAGGGTGGCCAGATTGCCTTCGGCGTCCCAGGTGAGCGTCTGGGCCTTCCCGGCGACGTTGCGGGCGGTGGTGTTGCCCGCGGCATCGTAGGCGAAGGTGTCGTTCCGGGTGCCGGTGGCGACGCCGGCCAGCGCGTGCGGCCGGGGCCCTCCGGCGGCTGGGTAGGTGTAGTTGGATGTGGTGGCGGCGCCGGTGGCCGGGTCGTGATTGGTCTCGCTGAGCCGGTTACCGGTCTTGTCGTAGCTCCAGCTCTGCCAGTACGCCGCTGGTCCGGCCAGTGCGCCGGCTCCGGGCTGGGTGGCACAGTCGGCAGCCGGGGTCCATGCCTCGGTGATTCGGCGCAGGTAGTCGTAGCTGAAGCACTGGACATCGCTCGTACCGCCTTGGGGCGTGTCGGCGATCTTCGTGATGTTGCCGGCCGGGTCGTAGGTGTACTTCACGTCCGCCAGGTGTTCGGGGGCAGTGGAGCGGTCGACCAGGACGCGGTCCAGGTTCCGGGTCGCGTCGTCGTAGAACGCTGTGTGGACGAGCTGCTTGCCGGCCGCGGCGGACAGGGTCGACTGGGCGACCTCGTCGTAGGGGGTGTAGGTCGCCGCGGTGAGCATCGTGCCGAGGCCACTGCTCGCCGTCTGCAACCGGCCGGCCGCGTCGTAGCCGTACCGCAGCGTCTCCGCCGCGAGCCCACCCGCTGCCGGGTAGGACACCAGCGACGGCAGCCCGGTGGCGGTGTAGCCGGTGTTGGTCTTGTACGACCCGGCCAACGCGCCCTCGGACGCGGGAATCGTGACCGTGCTGGTCAGCGGCCGGTACCGGATGTCGTAGGCGTCGACCGACTTGGTGTAGGCGTTGCCGTTCACGAAGCGGGTCGAGCTCGCGAGCATGCCCTTCACGCTGGTGCCTGAGACGAGTGTGTCGTAGGTCCACTGAGCGCGCTTGGTGCCGGAGGTGGACCCGTCGTACATGGCAGTACGGCGGCCTATGGCGTCGTAGGTGTACGCGAGGGTGGTGCCGCGCGCGTCCGTGCTGGTGAGCAGCTGGCCGGCGTTGTCGTAGGTGAAGCTGCTCGTCCCGGTGTCGGGGTCCTCGCGTTGGGTGACCCGGCCGCGCAGGTCGTAGGTGGTGTCCCAGGTGTTGCCCGCCGGGTCGGTCGTGGCGACCATGTCGCCGCGGTTGTTGTAGGTGTACGTGGTCGCGTCGTAGGAACCGGTCGGCGAGCCGCCGGTGTACTGGCGCAGCTCCACGACCGCGTCGTCCGCATCGGTGATCGACGTGGTGGCCGTGTCGCCGTCCGGCGGGTCCACGCTGATGCGGTCTCCGCCGTACGTGGTGGTGGTGCGCCACTTCTCGAACCCGTGCGAGCGGAAGATCTCCACCGTTTCGCGTCCGGCGCCGTCGTACACGGTCAGGTCCTGGCCGGGCACGGCCGCGTCGCTCACGCCGGTCAGCAACGTCGTACCGGCGGTGCCGTTGTTCCAGTACGCGCCGTTGGACTTCACCTCCAGGCCGCGTGAGTCGTAGAACGTGTCGGTCACGACCCGGCCGCCGTCAGGCGCGGGGTCCTGGGTCTGCCGTTCGCGCAACTGCCCGTCGAACAGGTCGTAGCTGGCCTCGTACGTGCCGTCGTCCCGGACCTCCTCGGTGCTGATCACCGACGGCGCGTCCTGCCGGATGAGGTAGGAGTACTTGGTGTTCGGGGTCTTCCCGGCCGCCTTGGACCGGTCCGGCAGCCACACCGCGGTGATCCGGCCGAGCGGGTCCCGCGTTGTGTCGGTACGCCGCCCGTTCTGGTCGACCTCGGCGACCGACTCACCGAACGCGGGCTCGACGGTCGTCGTGGTCACATGCCCGGCCGGGTTGGTCACGGTGATGGTGGTGACGGCCGCGCCACTGGCAGGCGTGTAGGTGGCCGACGACTTGCGGTCCAGCTGGTCGTAGGTCTCGATCGGCCGGCCGTAGGTGTCGTAGACCGTGCGTCCCTCCTGGGTGTACACCGGCGTGGTGCCCGAGTAGGAGGCGAGTTCCTTGCTGAGGGTCTCGTCACCCTTGGTCGGCGCCGCACCCAGCGTGGTGGATCCGTCGTAGTAGGTCAGGTCGTCCGACACCGCGTCGGCCGGGTACGACGGTGTGACGGTGCAGGCCACGGACACTGTCTGTTCGCGGGCCTCGAGATCGATCAGGTACGACGAGGTGTTGCGGGCGTACGTCGTGCGCGTGCATTCCTCGTCGCCGGTCTTGGCGGTGTCGCCGAGGTCGTTCTCCTCGACCTCGAGTCCGTAGGAGTCGTAGGTGGTGCGGGTCTCGGTGTTGCGCCATCCGCCGGACGACAGCGCCTCGCGGGACCGTTCGGCGGCCTCGTTGACCATGTAGGCCTTGATGGTGCCGTTGCGGGTGACCTGGGTGGCGGTGGGGGAGGAGATCGACGGGTCGGTGATCTGGCCCTCGAGCACGCTGCCGCCCGCCTCGGTGTAGGTGAGGGACTCGCGCTGGAACCCGGCCAGCGCGGGGTGATCGGTGATCGTGCCGCCGAGGGAGTCGCTGACGGTCACCGAGCGGGTGCTGCCGTTCGCGAGCTTGTCGCCGTCCATGCCGCGCAGGTACAGGCTCTCCTCCTGGGAGCGGGTCTCGCCGGGGTTGCCGTGGAGCTCCCGGACCTGGCCGTAGCCGCGCCACTGTCCCCACGTGCGGTACTTCGCCGGGGTCAGCTCGTTGTCGTCGTAGTGCCACGCGCCGCCGCCGACGTACTCGTAGTCGGTGCGCTCGGTCCCGGCCACGCCGGCCTGGTCATCCTCCAGCACCGTGACCGGTACGTACTTGTGGAACCAGTCCCGCGTCAACGATTCCGACCCGTCGGCCTGCCAGTACTGCGGGAAACACCGCTTGGTGTTCTGGTCCGGAGCCGGCAACGACCCCGCCGTACACTCCGCCGCCGAGTAGTTCACGTGGATGTGCCCGCCGGCCTCGTCGTACACGTCGGTCAGCCGCCACTTGTACATCGGCGGAATCCCCTCCGCGGCGTCCACCCGGTTGGCCAGCTGCACACCCTGGAACGACACCGAAGGCAGCGACGCGGTCCCGCCGACCTTGCCGGTCGCGGTGATCGACGCCAGCCACAACGCCGGCGATGTTCCGTCGCCAGGGTCACGGAACTCGTAGCCCAACGCCCACGACGTCGCATCCCGGTAGGTCGTCCCGGACACCCACAGCTGGGTCGTCACCGACGTCAGCCGCTTGCGCGTCCAGAACGTCGGCGAATACAGCCCGGTGCACGACTTACCCGCCGAACAGTTCTGGTCGTACGGCACGTCCGGCCAGTTCGCGGCATTGGCCGACGTGATGTCGCCGGTCCCGCAGGTCGCACCCGCCGCGCAGCGCTCGTCCACCGTGAACGACACCCGCATCGGAGCCGGCGCCGAGTACATCGACGTGGACCGCTGGCCGTAGTCGATCCGCTTCAGGTACCCGCCGCGCACGTACTGGGTGCCGGCGGTCGCGGTCAGGTTCCGGCCGTAGTAGTTCGTCTCCTTGTCGTAGAAGTACGACATCGCGTTGCCGTTCGGGTCGACGACGTAGTCCAGGTTCCAGCGCCACGCCTGCGTGCAGTACGACGCCGCGAACGACGTCCCGTGACACGGCTCAGCCGCGTCGTTGCCGAACACCGGCGCGGTCCAGACCGAACCGGTCTCCTCGTTGCCCGCGGCCCACCCCGGCAGCCGGTTCAACCCGAAGTAGTACTGCGTTCCGTCCAGCGACGTCAGCCGCCAGTGCTCGCCGTCATTGTCGCCGTTCACTCCGCCGGTCAACCGCTCCAGCCGCGAGCCGTCGTCGTCGCGCAGTTTCCAGACACCGGTGGCGTCGTCACGGACCAGTTCGGACGCGGTCCCACCCAGCACCAGGTAGGCGTTGTCGGTCTCCCAGCACAGGTCCTGCGGCTTCGGTGTCGTCGTCACCTCGTCCGAGCACGACGTGTACCGCCGCTCGACGAACCCCTCGTCCAGGCCCCAGCCTTCCCCGACCCACGACGACTGGTTGTTCGTCGACGCCACCCGGCCGTCGATGTCACCGGACGAATAGCCCAGATCCAGATCCGGTTCCGGGCCGCCGAGGCTCTCCGGGCCATCCATCGAGTAACCCCAGGTGAACGCGCCCGACGAGCCGCCCGCGTTCCACGACGCCGACGCCGACAACGCGGTCGGCTTGTAGCTACCGGCGCTGCCGGCCGGCGCCGACGTCAACGCCAGCACCGTCGCCTCAGTCGAGGCGGCGATCTCGGTCGCGATCCGGTTGTTGCCGCTGGCACTCGACGTCAGCACCTGCCCGTCCGAGCACCCGGCCTTGTCCGGTGTGGTCAGGGCACACGCCGGCAGCCGCACCAGCCGCAGCCGGCTTGCCCAGTCACCCCCGTACGCCGAACGGAACGTCGAGTAGTCCACCTCGACCTTCACCTGGCCACTGCTCGCGACCTGGTCGGTACGACCGACGCTGAACAGCATCCCCGAGGCGCCGACCTTCTCAGCAGCCGATCGGTCGTGAACCTGAACGCGGACACGGTTCACGGGTGTCGACGCAGCGCCTTGGACCCGCCCGGCGCCGACCCGAACCGGCCACCGGCCGGCCTGCGTCGTGGTGCCGTCGCGGGGGAGCGAGACCTCCGCCTCACCCGACTCCGGTCGACTCACCTGTGGAGGCTGCCGCAGCACGGACGCCGCCTTCGGATCGGCCGGACGCGACCTCGGCGCGGCATCGTGCCCAGGCACCGACCACTCGGTCTGTGCCGCGGGCCGCCAGGCATCCGACGCACCGACATCGGCGTGCGCCGCGGGTACGTCGACCAGGCTGCCGGTAGCGAGCGCGATGGCCGTGACTATTCCGGTGAACGGCACCAGCATGGCGCCACTCCTTTCATCGAGCGGGGCGGAACTCTGTGACCACGAGTGGGTTACTGCTGGGACGGCAGGTACAGGTCAGCGATCTGCTGATCCGAGAGCACCCCGGAGTACATCTGCACGTCGTCGATGGCGCCGGTGAAGAAGCCACCGAGGCCGGCCGCCGACGTGAACCCCGCTCCGAAGCGGGACGCCCCGGCCGCGTTCCACGCACTGCGGTGATACGTCTCGGCCACGAACTGGCCGCCCACGTACAGCCGCAGCATCTGGGCCTTCGCGTCGTAGACCCCCGCGACGTGCGTCCATCCGCCGGCCACCGGCTCGTCGAACGGGCCGACCGCCGTGTGCACCTCCGCCGCCGCAGAGTCCGCGACCGGCATCGCCACCGACCAGCGGTAACCGCCGTACATGTCGTCCCAGACGTATCCCAGGCTGAAACCGCTCACCTGCGAGCCGTCCTGACTGATCACGACTTCGTTCTTGCCGATCGCGGACGGCTTCACCCAGGCGGCCACCGTGAAGCTGCCGTCGGTGCGGACCGCCGGACCGGACGCCGTCAACACACCGGTGGTGCCGTTCAGTTGCACCGCGTTGCCGGTCTTGCCGGCCACGCGTGACACACCGCCGGCCGACCAACTGGCCGGATGCGCCCCCGCGGTGTCCCCGGCCGTCGTGCCGGAGCTCTCGTCCATCAGCCACTGACCGTCGCGGCGGGCCACCTGCTGGATCTCGCCCGGCAGCAACACCCGGTTGTACACCTGGAGCTGGTCCAGGTCACCCGGCCAGTACTCGCCGTAGACGCCGTTGACCTTCGACCGCCCGATCTGGAACGCGCCGGCCGCGCTCCACGGCGTGGTGTACGCCGTGGTGGCCTCGAGAACACCGTTGACGTAAAGCCGGATCTGGGCGTTCGGCGCGTCGTACACACCGGCCAGGTGGACCCACCTGCCGTCCGCCGCGGGCACCGTGGTGGAGATCGCCCGGACGTAGGTCGGCGAGGCGACGTCGGCCGAGGTGCGGTTGAAGATCCACCGCCGGTACGAGCTCGAGTAGTACAACGTGAAGGCGCCGGCCTGGTTCCCGACCTGGGTGGCGATCACCGAGTTGCGCGACGTGTCGGTCAGCCGCACCCAGCCCGACACGGACAACGAGTTCAGCGTGTTGACCACCGCCCCGCTCGTCGCCGCGTACCCCGTGGTGCCGTTGAGCGTCAGGGCACCGCCCTGCCTGCCGTCACCCCAGGACGCGCCGCCACCCAGGGAGGCGCTGTGCCCTCCCGGCCCGGAGTCGACCGCCACCGTGCCGTCACCGGTCTCGTCCAGCCCCCAGTCCGCGACCGGGCCCGGCGCCGGGCCCGCGTAGAACACTGCCGTGACCACCGCGGAACGGTTGCCCCCGGCATCGACCGAGCGGACGTGCACCCAGTTCACGTACCGGTCCGGCACGACCGAGACCGTCACCTCGCCACCCGGCGCCGACGGTGTCGCGGTCAGGTTCAGCGCGGTCGAGGTCCCGTTCAGCGCGTACTCGTACCTGACGACATCGGACTCCCCGTTCGCGCCGAACGTCACGGGCAGGCTCGTCCCCATCACCGCGTCACCGGCCCCGTTGTCCGGGAACCCCGACGACGCCGCCGTCGGCGCCTCGGGCACGGTGGCATCCACGGCGAACTCACACCACGGACTCCACGCGCTGACGTCGATGCCGTCCTCCGCCCGCACCCGCCACTTGCCGACCGCGCCGTTGCCGAAGGCGCCCGACGGAACAGAGGTCGCCACGACCGTCGGCGTCGCGCCCGCGACGGTCGGCGAGACGTACTCACCGACCGGGGCCGAACCGTCGACCGTCCACCACTCGAAGTGCGCCTGGACCGAGTTGTCGGCGTCCTGGAGAGTCGCTCGAAGGGTCGGCGTCACCGTGGACACGACGAGCCGATCGGCGCCCGTCACACACGACGCCGAGCCTTCCGTGGTGAGGTTGGCCGGGTTGTCAGGGATCGTGTTGTAGTCGATGGTGATGCTCGGGTTGTTGGCGAACTTCTTCCACGAGTACGCATCGTTGTGGCTCTCCGCCCACGTCGACGCCCGGAGCCCCTGCGTGACGTTGGACCAGCCGTTGGCCGCGGCGTTCGTGACCTGGCTGGTCACGTTGAACTCCGCCCCGCCGGCCGGGCAACTGGACGACGAGAAGCCCTTCGCGAAGCTCTTCTTCTCCATCTGGTACGCCCAGGTCGGCTGGTTCCGCCAGGTCGTCGCCGACGAGATCGGGTTGGTCGCCCACACCTGCACCTCGCGCACCGTGCAGGACCACGACCAGTTCGCGAATGTCTGCAGCGTGGCCTTGAGGATGTGCTTGTACTTCACGCCGCTGGTGTCGAACTGGAAGAACGAACGGGTGCGTTTGTTGTCCGTGCTGTCGTAGCCCACCCGGGCGACCTTCTCCGAAGTGCCGAGGTTCGCTCCGTTGTAGAACGACGTGGTCGGGTAGTTGCTCCACACCTGGGTCCAGGCCTGCTTGCTGCCGGACCACGACGGGTCGATGTAGACCGGGAACCGGGTGGTCTTGGCGGTCAGCAACGCCCGATCCGGCACCAGTGACAGCTGATCCCCGGCCACCCGGGCGCCGACTGCCGTGACCCGGCCACCGGGCTGTACGGCGGACCCGTGACCGGAGGAGTCCCACATGTACGGCGCGGGTCCGCTGAACACGACCTCGCCGGACGGATCGGTCGCGGTCAGACCGGCCGCCGTGGCACGAACCACCAAACCCTTGGCTGTCAGGCGATACGGCAGCGATCCGAGCGCCGGGTTCGCCGCGGCCGCCGCGTTCTTGACCACCAGGATCTGCGACAGGCCGGCAGTCGAGGCAGTCAGGACGAGATCGACACCGGGAAAGACCTCCCGGTACGTCGCGGTGTCGCCGGACAACACCGGCTGGGGCAGTCTGCCCGGCCAGCCGACAGCCAGCTCACGGCCGTCCCGGCGAAGCCGCACCAGAGGCGTATCGCCGCCGCCGGAGAACGCCAGATCGAGAGGGCCGGCGACCGGCGCTACCGTTCCGTCCGCTCTGGCCCGCAACGTCATGTGCACCGGCACCCACCCGGACGACCCGCGGACCCGGACCGGCAACGCCGACTCGTGCCGGGTGTACGAGCCGTCCGGATTGGCGAACACCTGCCCTGTCTCGGTGGTCAGCGCGCCGACCTCGACCTGGCGCCCTGTCCTGGCGGCGGCATCGCGCGCCTGTTCTTCATCCAACACCGTTGCGGCAGCAGCCGGCCTCGCCGCGATGACGACCAGCAAACTTCCGAGGAGGGCGAGCACACTGCTCATCGCCACCGCCAACCAACCGGCCTTACGCGGGCGTTGAAGAGTACGAGACGGCATGACGGCCTCCATGGCGACGAAGGAAGAACTGAGTCCTCCGTGTCAAGGAACATGGTCCGGCACGGTCGCGTCCACGAAGTCCCCGACGATCCTGCGCGTACCAACAACAGACGTGCGCGTAAGGATTTCTACGCCGAGACCGTTGCGATGACAGGATGTCCATGTGCGGATACTGATTGCTGAGGACGACGACAGCGTCGGTGAGGCGCTGGTCGACGTCCTCGGCGCGCACGGTCACCAACCACATCGGGTGTCCAGAGGCGCCGACGTGCTTCTTCGGCACAGCTCGGCCGATGTCGTGTTGCTGGACCTCGGCCTGCCCGACGGAGACGGGCTGGACGTACTGCGGAAGCTGCGTCAGGTCAGCGAGGTCCCGCTGCTGGTCGTCACCGCACGCGGTGACGAGCGGTCGGTGGTGCGCGGCCTGCGGCTCGGCGCGGACGACTACCTGGTGAAGCCCGTGCGGTTGGGCGAGCTGCTGGCCCGGATCGACGTGGTGGTCACCCGTCGCGCCCGGAGCTCATTGCCGGCCGGGGTGGTCGAGGCCGGTGACGTCGTGATCGACCTGACCGCTCGACGCGTCCGGGTCGACGAGCAAGAGATCGCGCTCACTCCGAAGGAGTTCGACCTGCTCGGGGCGCTGGCACGCCGAGCAGGTGCCGCGGTGAGTCGCGAGGTGATCCTCGACGAGCTGTGGGGCGACGCCTTCCTGGCGAGCTCACGGGCGCTCGACGTCCATCTTGCCCAGCTGCGCGTCAAACTCGGCAGGCCCGGCCTGATCACCACCATCCGCGGCTTCGGATACCGGCTCGGCTCATGAGAACGCGAGTGCTGATCGTGCTGACGATCTTCTCGCTCGTCGCCGTTGCCGGACTGGTTCTGCCGCTGCTCGCGACCACCTCTCAGGCCCGCACGCAGGCGCTGCTGCTCAGCCGCGTCGCAACGCTCGACCAGCTCGCCGCACTGGCCAGAGAGGTCAGGGATGCCGGCGACCTGGCCACCGTGCAGGCGGAAGCGTCCCGGATGACCGAGGTGTACGGCGAAGACCTGCTGCTGGTGGGCCCGAGCGGACACCCTCTCATGTCCACTGGCTCGCTGGACCTCAACGATCCGGGTGTGCGCGAGACCCTGGCATCCGCGTCGCGGAACCTTGCGCAGACGACCCTCGACCCGGTTCGGCCGTGGAGCGAGCCACGGCATCTGCTGGCCCGTCCCGTCGGCACCCCGCATGAGTTGGCCGGCGCAGTCGTGCTGCGCGTCGACGCCGGCCGGGCGATCTCCGGCGTCCGTCGCGACTGGGCGCTGATCGTGACCGGGGCGATCGCCGCCGAGCTGCTCCTCCTCGAGCTGGCGATCCTGCTGACCCGCTGGGTGGTTCTTCCGGTCCGGCGGCTCGAGGAGGCCGTCGTCGGTCTTGCCGAGACACCGACGACGGGCCCGGCTGTGATGCTGTCCGGTCCGCCGGAGCTGCGCCATCTGACCCGATCGTTCGCGGACATGGCGGCCACGGTCACACGATCCCTGGAGATGCAGCGCCGGATGGTGGCCGATTCGTCGCACCAGCTGCGGAACCCGCTGGCGGCCGTCCGGCTCCGGCTCGACGCCCTGGCCTCGGAGCTCCGCGATCCGTCCAGCCCGCGGTTCGCCGGCATCCAGCAGGACCTCGATCGGCTCGAAGCGCTGCTCAACGATCTGCTCAGGCTGGCCGAGGCCGAGAGCCGGCGCCCGGATGCCGTGGCCGGTCAGTCGGTGGTGTCCGAGGTGTTGCCCGGTGAAGTGGGAGCGTGGCGGCTGCTCGCTGCCGAGAACGGTGTCGACCTGGCATCCGATCTCGCCGTGGTGCCGCCGGTGGCGGTCAGCGAGACCGACCTCCGCCAGATCGTCGGCGCTCTCGTCGACAACGCGATCAAGTACGCCGGCGCCGGAGCGCGGGTGATCGTCCGGATCGAGCAGGCAGGCGCGGACGGCGTACGGCTGAGTGTCGTCGACGACGGGCCGGGCCTTCCTCAGGAGCAACGTGAGTTGGCGTTGCAGCGGTTCTGGCGCGCCGATCAGCACCAGTCGTCGCGAGGCAGCGGTCTCGGCCTGGCGATCGTCGACCAGCTGGTGAGCGCGGCCGGCGGGACGCTCACGATCGAGGCGGTGCCGCCACACGGCCTGGCGGTGCACGTCGACCTGCGGACGGCGACATGAGCGACAGAGTAGGCATGCTGCGCTTGTCCCGGCGGGCTCTGCTGGCTGCCGGACTGGCGTCGTTCGTCGGTGGTTGCGGCGCTGACCGCCCCCTGGTGGATCGGCTGGTGGTGGCCGGCGGTGAGCGTGGCGGGTTCTACCTGGAGTTCGCGCAGCTCCTCGCCACCCAGCTGACGGCTGCAAAGGTCGCCCGGGCCGTCGAGGTGCGGTCGACCGAGGGCAGCCTGCAGAATCTCGAGCTCCTGCGTCTCAGGCAGGCAGACCTGGCAATCTGCCTCGCCGACGCCGCGGCGCAGTCCCGTGAGGTGGTCGCCCTCGGCAGGGTGTACGAGAACTATCTACAGTGCGTTGTCCGCGCGGCCGGCCCCGTTCGCCGGTTGCCCGACCTCGTGGGCCGGCGGGTTTCCTCCGGGCCGCCAGGCGCCGGCGCCGCGCTGACCACGAACCGGCTGCTCATCGCAGCCGGCATGCACGCCGAGCGCGCCCCCGTGATCGCCAACCTCCATCTGTCGGACGCCACGGACGCGCTTGCCGCCGGGCGGATCGACGCGATGTTCTGGTCCGGTGGGGTCCCGACCCGGCGGCTGTCGGATCTTTCCGCTCAGGTGCCGATCCGCCTGCTGCCACTCGATCGCTGGCTGTCCACGCTGCGTACGGCGTACGGCGTGGTCTACCAGCGCGCGCAGATCCCGGCCGGCACCTACAGCGGTGTCGAGGAGATCAGCACGATCGGCGTACCGAACCTGCTGATCTGCCGGCCCGAAGTCCCGCGGGCGGTCGCGTCGAAGATCGTCGACGTGCTCGTCAAGCGTGCTTCGGGGCTAGTGCCCGCCGCTGCGGTCGGCGCGCACTACCTCGATCCGAACTCACTCATCGGCACCAGCCCGTTGAAGCTCCACCCGGGCGCGGCCGAGCGCTACCGCAGCGTCCACGGCTGAGCGGACGTCTCCAGAGAAGGCAACAGGTTCTGCTCCAGGAGAGCAGTCGGGCGGCCTTCTCGGCCGAGGCGTACGACGATGTGCTCGTCCCATCGTTCGTCGGTCTGCGGATGGTCGGAACGCCAGTGGCAGCCGCGGCTGTCCTGTCGTGTGGTCGCCGCGACGACGACAGCCCGCGCCACCGTCGCGAGCGGCCCGGTGCCCATGGCGTCGAGCTCGTCCGCGGCGGCGTTCAGACCGGCTCCGTCGCGACGGATGCCGGCGTACCTGCTGAGGATCGTGCGGATCCGCTCCGGTCGGGGATCCTCGCCGAGCACGAGCTCACGGACCCTGCCGAGGTCCCTCGCGGGCAGGTCGAGGGTCAGAGCCGTTGCGACGCGTCGCCCGAAGACGAGTCCTTCCAGCAGGCTGTTCGAGGCGAGCCGGTTGGCCCCGTGGACGCCGGTCGCGGCGACCTCGCCGACCGCGTACAGGCCGGGTACGTCGGTGGCGCCGTTCCGATCGGTCCGAACGCCGCCGCACAGGAAGTGCTCGGCCGGCGCGACCGGGATCTGCTCGGACAACAGGTCGACGCCGATGCGGGCGCAGGAGGCCAGTACGGTCGGGAACCGCTTCCGGAGTACGTCCGGCGCGACATCCGTCGCATCCAGCCAGACATGATCGGATCCGTCGCGGCGCATCGTCGCCTCGATCGCCCGGGCGACGACGTCCCGCGGCGCCAGGTCGGCTCGCGGATGCCGTCCGGCCATGATCCGGCGGCCGTGGGCGTCGCGCAGTACGGCGCCCTCACCTCGGACAGCCTCGGTGACCAGGGGCAGCTGACCGCTGGTCTCCCCGGTGTGGAGCGCGGTCGGGTGGAACTGGACGAACTCCATGTCCACCAGCGACGCGCCGGCTCGCAGCGCCAGGGCGATCCCGTCACCACGCACCGACGCGGGGTTGGTGCTGGCCAGGTACGCGTTGCCGATACCGCCGGTGGCCAGTACGACGGCGCGCGCCTCGATCTGTGTGCGCTCGGTGCCCGTCTCGACGAGCACCCCGACCACGCTGCCGGACTCCGACTGAAGCAGACCGACGGTACGGCCGGTCACCGTCTGTACGCTGCTTCGCTGCAGGGCGGCGAGGAGCGCGCGATGGACCTCGGCACCGGTGGCGTCGCCGCCGGCGTGAACGACCCGGGGACGGCCGTGGCCGCCTTCCAGGGTCCTCGACAGTGAGCCGTCGCCGTTCCGGTCGAAGCGCGCCCCGTGAGCGATGAGTTCGGCGAGCCGCTGCGGTCCCTCCTCGACCAGCGCGCGGACAGTGCGGGGATCGCAGAATCCCGCGCCCGCGACCTCGGTGTCGTGCCAGTGGTCGAGTGGATCGTCGTCGCCGTACGCGGCCGAGATGCCGCCCTGTGCCCAGGGCGTGCTGCCGTCGCCGGCGCTCAGCAGGATCACCGAGCGGGTCGCTGCGAGACCGAGTGCCGTCGACAGGCCTGCCACACCGGAGCCGATCACAACGACATCGGCTGCGCGTGTCATCGCGCACCCGCAGGCTTGCCGATGGCAACCATCCGCTCGACCGAACGCCGTGCCCGCTCGACGACCTCCGGCGGTAGCTGGATCTCGTCGCGTCCTTCCCGCAGGCACCGCACCAGCAGCTCGGGGGTGATCATCTTCATGAAGCGGCACGAGGCCTTCGGGTTCACCGGCAGGAACGTCGTCCGACGGTTGACCTTGCGCAGCTGGTGGAGCATGCCGATCTCCGTCGCGACCAGTGCCGTCTTCGCGGTCATGCCGCGAGCGGTGTCCAGCATGCCGGCGGTGGACAGGATGTGGGTCCGCTCGGCCGGAAGATCACCCACGCCGGCGAGCCAGACGGCCGACGACGCGCAGCCGCACTCGGGGTGCACGAGGACCTCGGCCGCGGGATCGGCGGCCACCTGAGCGCGCAGGTCGGCCGCGGTGATCCCGGCATGCACGTGACACTCGCCCATCCACACCTCGATGTTGTCCCGGCCGGTCTGCCGCCGGACGTGCGCGCCGAGGAACTGATCCGGCAGGAACAAGACCGGCCGGTCCGCCGGGATCGAGTTCACCACCTCCACCGCGTTGGACGAGGTGCAGCAGATGTCGGCCTCGGCCTTCACCGCCGCGCTGGTGTTGACGTAGGCAACAACAACGGCGTCGGGGTGCTCGGCCTTCCAGGCCCGTAGCTGGTCCGCGTCGATGGTGTCCGCCAGCGAGCAGCCCGCCTGGGCCGTCGGGATCAACACGGTCTTGGCGGGGCTGAGAAGTTTCGCCGTCTCCGCCATGAAGTGCACGCCGCAGAACACGATCGTGGACGCCTCGGTACTGGCAGCGATCCGCGACAGTGCGAGTGAGTCGCCGACGTGGTCGGCCACGTCCTGGATCGCCGGTTCCTGGTAGTTGTGGGCGAGAATCACGGCATCGCGTTCCCGGGCGAGGCGCCGTACCTCTTCCTGCCAGGTGATTGTCGTGGTCACAGGTCCTTCTTTCGGGTGGTTTTCGCTTGATAAGCGATAACTGGGCATGGGTTCACCCGTGGTTGCGGGTCACGAGCAGACTGATGTCGAGTGCGGTGGGGGAGTGGGTCAGGGCGCCGACCGAAACGGCATCGACGCCGGTGGCGGCGACCTCCGCAATGGTGTCCAGGGTGATGTTGCCGGAGGCTTCGAGCCGGGTGGTCGATCCGGAGGCGTTGCGCCGCTCGACGATCAGGGCCATCTGCTCGACCGGCATGTTGTCCAGCAGGATCCACTCGACCCCGCAGTCCAGCGCCTCGCGGGCCTCCTCGGCAGTGGTGACTTCGACCTCGATCGCCATGCTGTCGCCCTCGGCAACCATGCCTTTGCGGACACGCTGAACCGCCTGACGGACCCCGCCGGCCGCGGCGAGATGGTTCTCCTTGAGCAGCACCATCGCGGACAGGTCGAGCCGGTGGTTGGTCCCGCCGCCGCAGCTCACGGCGTACTTGTCCATGGCCCGGAGGCCGGGTGCTGTCTTCCGGGTGTCGAGGAGCGCTACCGGGCGCGCCCCGATCGCGGCGACGAACGCCGACGTCAGGGTCGCGATGCCCGACATCCGTTGGGCGAAGTTCAGCGCCACCCGCTCGCCGGTGATGACCGACCGCGCCGGGCCGCTGATCCAGGCGAGCGGCTGCCCCGGGACCACCGTCTCGCCGTCGGCAACGGCCGTCCGCACTTTCACGGTGGGATCGACCGCGGCATACACCTCCTGTACGGCAGTCAGGCCCGCCACGCGACCGGACTGCTTGGCGATCATCGTCGCCTCGACCTCCAGCGTCTCCGGGACGCTCCATCGGGTGGTGACATCGTCTGCCGCCTGGTCCTCGAACAGTGCGGCCGCCACCGCGGTCCGGACCGTCTCCGTCGTCAGTTGCATCTGCCGGCCTGCTCTCTGTGATGTTTTCGCTTCTGAGGCGATAACTAGCTGCACGCTACCATCGGCCTCGTGTCAACAGCCAAGAAAGGTGATCCGGTTAACTTCCCCGGTTACCCGCACGAGGTGCTCGCCGTGGTCATGTCCGTTCGCGACGGCAGGCTGTGCGTGCTGTTGTGGAAACGCGCACAGGGTCCGTACCGCGGCCGCTGGGCGCTTCCCGGCGGCGGGGTCGAGCCCACCGAGCGGCTCCGGGAAGCCATCACCGGGCACCTCGCGACGAAGGTCGACGTTCGCGACGTCGCGCACCTCGAACAGCTGGCCACGCACAGTGCGATCGATCGTGATCCGCGGGCCCGCGTGCTGGCGACGGGCTATCTGGGCCTGGTTCCGTCCGACGTGCAGCCGAAGCTTCCGTCCGACACGCAGTGGCATCCCGTCGACGAGCTGCCGCGGACCGCGTTCGACCATCACTTCTTCATCGAGGCCGCGGTCGCGCGGTTGCGCGCGAAACTGTCGTACACGAACATCGGCTTCGCCCTGGCCCCGCTGGAGTTCACCATCGCGGAGCTACGCGACCTCTTCGGCGCCGCACTCGGCTACGAGCTCGGCGCCACCAACCTCACCCGCGTCCTGACCCGCAGACACGTCATCGCCCCCACCAACCGCCGAGCCACCCCCGGCCAAAGCGGCGGCCGCCCGGCCACCGTCTACAAGTTCGCAGCCCGCGAACTGACCGTCACCGATCCGTTCGCAGTACTGCGCCCACCACGCTGACCCTGTCTACTCCAGACCGTAGGCTCGAACGGCGTTGCCGCGACCGAGCATTTCGACGTAGCGACGTGCGTCCGCCGCGCCGATCAGATCGTCGGCCAGCCACTCGTCGAGCACCCGGCCGACGGCTCGGCGCCAGAGCCAGGATCCGCACGCGTACAGCTCGGGCAGGCCGAACGCGTCCGAGGCGTAAAGCACCTTGTGCAGCGGCGCGATCTCCAGTGACTCACGCACGAGCGTCTCGCTGGACGGCCCGGTATGGCTGACTGCGCAACTGGTGTCCAGCCAAACATGCGGAAAGAGCTGCGCGAGAATCCCGGCCTGACGGATGTACGGGTAGCAGTGCAGCAGCATCAGCTGAGCGCCCGTCGTACGCGTCGCGTGCGCGAACCCGGTGAGGTGGGACGGATCGCAGCGGTGCAGCACGATGTCCGGGTCGCCGTACCCGACGTGCAACTGGATCGGCTTGCGGAGTTCCACCGCCCGCCACAGCACATGCCTCAGCAGAGTCGGTTCCGCGAGACGCGCAGGTGCGCCCGCCTCGATCGCCGTCAGCCAGCGGCCCGCGGCCGCGGTGACCTGAGCAGGTTCCGGTGGGGCGGGGTCGAAGTCGAGACCGTACCGGTAGGCGATGATCGACTTGACCCCGACAGCGTTCGCGGCGGCTGTGTCCAGCGCCTCGTCGAACGCGTCCGCGAACCCTGCGGCGGTGCAGCCTGGCGCGATCGACTCGGCGAGTGTTTCCAGGCGCACGATCTCCTCGGTAGCCGCGCCGGTCAGTCTCGCCAGCTCGTCCGGCGTCGTGATCGTCGAAGCCCGAAAGCCGGTGTCGAGCAGGTACCGTTCGGTGCCGCTCGCAGCCAACAGCCGCGCGCTGACCTCCGCTCCGCCCAGCTCGCCGCGGCGCCGAAGATATTCCTCGGCGGTGCAATGCCGCGGCAGGTCGAGCAGCGGCGCGCACACCGCGCGCACCGTGATCCCGAACAGATTGTCGAACACCGACGTGCCGGGTGGGGCAGGCCAGTCCGATTCGGTGGCCAGCAGCTGCACCTCCGCATCGGTCGCGGTGCCGGTCCGGACGCCGTGGCAGTGGTGGTCGATCAGCGGCAACTCGGCGGCCAGCTCGGCGACGCTTTCGCTCATGCCGACCACGCGAACCGCAGCCGGTCGGCCACGGCCGACGGATCCTGTCCTTCGAAGGCGGTCGCCTCGTGGCGCCGCACGGCAAGTAGCGCGGAGAGCAGGTCGGCGCCGAGGATGTGTTCGGCCTGAGCCGAATCCTGGAGCGCGTCCAGCGCCGCCGTCTGATCGGTAGGCAGCGTCCGGTGCTGCGCGTCGGCCGGATGAGTGGTGGCCTCGGCCGGCAGCGGGGACCTGCGCCGCAGTCCGTCCGCGATCAAGCCGAGCACCACCGCGGTCGCGAGGTACGGGTTGGCTGACGGGTCGACACATTTGACCTCGATGTTGGCGCTGCCTGCCTCGACCGCGCACAGACGCACTGCGGCCTCGCGGTTCTCCAGTCCCCAGCAGACAAACGCGCCCGACCAGTGCCCGGGGAGCAGCCGCTGACCCGACAGCACGGAGCCGGCGAGTACGCCGACCATGCCGGGCAGCCCGGCGACGATTCCGCCGATCGCCCACTCGCCCTCCACGGTCAGCCCGTGTGGTCCGGGTCCGCCGGACAGCATCGGCGTACCGTCGCGATCGAGCGAGACATGGATGTGCGCCCCGTTGCCGCTACCACCCGCGAACGGCACCGGCGAGAACGACGCAGCAAGCCCTGCGCGCCGCGCCGCGCGGCCGATCACGATGCGCGCCAGAACAACCATGTCGGCCGCGGTGACCGGATCTGCGGGGGAGAAGGAGATTTCGTACTGCTCGTCGCCGTACTCCGCATGGCACTGCACGACGTCGAGCCCGGCGGTTCGGCAGTCGTCCAGGAGCCGCAGCAGGAAGGCCTCCCGGTCCAGGCCCGCGGTCAGGCCGTAGCAGTTCCACGGGCGCTCGGTCAGCGCCGCGCCGTCAGCGGCGGTGAGGACGAACTCGACCTCACAACCGACGGTCGCGGTCACGCCGAGCGCCGCCAGCTCGCCCACCGTTTCCCGTAGCCGGCCACGTGTGCACAGCGGCGAGGGCGAACCGGACTGCTCATGCACCTCCGCCGGCGCCCAGGCCAGCCCGCCGCCGAGCACACGCAACGCGCGCAGATCGGGGCGCAGCCGCTGGTCACCAACCACGCCCAGCTCAGGCGTGAACGCGATCCCATTGTCAACGCAGAAGACATGCCAACTCGGCGCCGCCCCCAGCCCAGACCGGTGCGTCTCCGCGATCCTCTCCCGCGGCACAAACTTCGCCCGAGGCACACCCCCGGGATCAACGACGGTGACCGCGACCGCACTGACCGCGGCCCGAGCAAGCTCAGCGTCGAGCTCAACAAGCTCACCATCACCGAGCACGGGAAGGAGATACGAGGCCATACAAGAGACCTTCTCACTCGCCGCCGCTCAACCCCACACGACCCGACGAGACAGCCAAGCGGCGGTCAACATACCGACAGTGAACCACCCCGGGTTTGATGCACACCTCCTTCGTTGGGAAGGTGGCATCTATGCCGAGGAAGTACGACGCGCAGACCCGGGCCAAGGCGGTTCG